>CAWIQF010000008.1:0-179273 GCA_963838205.1 Terriglobia bacterium
AGCCGGCCAACTGCACATAATCCCGGACTGTGCATAATTGCGATTATGTGCACGTGTACATAACCGCAAGAACTACCTGTTTTGTGGCTCCGATTCCGGCGGCGAGCGCGCCGCCGCTATCTATAGCTTGATCGGATCGGCCAAACTCAACGGCCTTGATCCCGAAGCCTACCTGCGCGACGTCCTCACGCGCATCGCCGACCACCCCGTCAACCGCATCGCCGAACTGCTGCCCTGGAACACGGCGCCCCACTCATCCACCCCTTCGTAAGTGTCCACTTAACCGCCAAGTGGACACTTGCCGGATCCGCATCAGGCTCCCTTGACGGCCAAGTCGCCCAATCGACAACTCACGCTCATCCCCGACCAGATGTCAAAACGGCCATACTCGGACGCTAACAATTGGAACGCATCATTTCATTTAAGGCCAGCAGCAGCCGGCGGGCGATCGCGATCAGGGCCACCTGGCGCGGTTTGCCGGCCGCGACCATACGCTGATAAGCATCTTTGAAGCGTCCGGGCACGCGCACGGCGCTCCAGCTGGCCAGGTACAGGGCCGCCCGCACCGCGCCGCGACCGCCGCGGATGCGACGCCGCCCGCGCCACTGGCCGCTATCACAGGCAAACGGCGCCAGACCCGCCAGCGCGGCGATTTCGCGCCGGTTCAGCCGGCCCAGCTCCGGCAACTGGGCCAGCAGCCGCACGGCCGTCTTGGGCCCCGCGCCGGGCGCGGTGCGCAGCAACGCCTCCTGGGCTTTCCATGTCTCCGACGCCTCCACCCACGCCGCGAGCTGTTGCTCTAACCGCGCCAGCTCTTTTCCTAAGAATGCGATCACGCGCTCCATGCTCTGCCGCAACTGCGGCTCGCTGGCCTGCCGCAACCGCGTGCGCTCGGCCGCGCGCTCGGCCGTGACCTGCTGCACACGCGCCACCCAGGCCGCCAGTTGCTGCCGTTCGGCCTCCGGCCAAGGCCGCAACGCCGGCTGCATGCGCGCACCAAACAGCGCCAATATGTGCGCGTCCAGCGCGTCGGTCTTGGCCAGCAATCCGTGCGCCCGCGCAAAGTCGCGCACCCGCTTCGGATTCATCCGCATCACCTTGAGGCCGGCCGCTACCAGGGCGGTGATGACGGCCCCTTCCAGTCCTCCAGTGGCCTCCAGCACGACGCCCCGCGGTTCGTAGGCAAGTAACCGTCGAGCCAACTCTCCCAGCGCCGCCGCCGCGCGGTCACACCGGAACTGTTCGGCCTTGCGCTCTGCCACCAACACCACGACGTCAACCCAATCCTGGCTTACGTCGATCCCCACCCAGCTGGTTGGGCCGCATGCTTCCGCGGCTAATTCTCTTGCGTTAGAATTTGGTTGCACGGTCTCACGCCCTTCCTTGTAAATTCGGGCTCGGCTCAAGGCCGGCCCCGGCGACTGTTTGGGCTAGACCGGAGACAGACGGCGTAGATCCAGCTTACGGACGATCTCACAACACGATCCAGGGAGCGGTCAACCTTACGCCGTCCGCATTTCAAACATACAAGGGAGCGGTCCTTGCGTTGTTACCCAGCCACGGCTGGATGCAGCGATCGCTTCGTTGGCAGAAAGCGCCCGGAAACCCCATAACCACGGCCAATCTAGCCCTCGCCGCCTGACGCCTCCGCGCGATTGCACGGTTGCGCGCCTCCGCCCCCTGTATTACGCTATGTATGTACGTCGTGAAATACGAATGGGAGGAAGCGAAAAATCGCAGGAACCAGCGCAAGCACGCCGGAATCTCATTCGAAATGGCGGCACTCGTATTCGAAGATGAATGCTGCCTGGTGGGTCTGGACCGTATCGACGAGACGGGGGAGTCGCGTTGGCACGCCATCGGCGCCGTGACTATTGAGCCTGCTGCCGCCGTCGTGCTGCTCGTCGTTCACGCTTATAGAGAGGACTGGCATGGCGAAGAAATCATCCGCATCATCTCGGCCCGCAGGGCTGAAAAACATGAAATCAGAAGATATCAAGAAGCGGCAGTGGAATGAGAGCGAGCGGCGGGCACTGCGCCGCGCCGCCAGGCTCCAGACGGCCGGCGACGACTCCCTCATCAACCTCGAAGACATTCCCCGCCTGAGCAAGGATCAGTTAGCGCACATGGTACGACTGCGCGACGTCCGGTCGAAGGTTCCCGTCAGCGTGCGTCTCGACCCGCAAGTTCTCGCTTGGCTGAAATCCAAAGGCCAAGGCCACCTCACGCGCATCAATGACATCCTCACCAACCTGATGGAAGCGGAACGCAGGTAAACCGGTAAACCGGGACAGTAAACCGGGACAGTATCCGCAAATCCCAATTGCGTCAGATCCAGCGGACCAGCCGCCGCATCGGAAGCCCGATCCCTCTATGCCGTGAATCGTGGCTCGAATCCAAAGTGACCGCCCGTTCAGGGGAGTGAGGGCTCGCCAGCCGGCGGTTGGCGAGGTGGAACTGCGTATGAGGGTACCGTGCCGGCGCGCCGGATTCCCGGCTTTCAGTTCTGCTTCAGAAGCGCGATGACGCCGTCGATCACGGCGTCGAGCTTCGGTTCGGAAACGTGCCCGGCGCGGTAGGCGACGATCCCGGCGTCAGCCGTGAACAACCGATTCGGGCGAATCCTGCTGCTCTGGCTGAGCCCGCCCGACACGAAATCCGCGCTGTCGAGCGGAATCGAGTATTCGTCCGCTCTGGCTTGACTGGTGATCTGGCACAGAACCATGTCGTTGCCACGGAGCGCCACAAGGACCAGAGCGGGCCGGCGTTTCGTTTGGCTCAGGTCGGAGAATGGGAAACTGACGACGACGACATCGCCCCTTACAAACTGGACCAAGCCGCATCCTCCTCCGGCGCAAGCCAGTCCTTAGCGAGCGCGGATTCGGCGGCCAGAGTCGGCACGGCAGCCTCGGCGTGGGTCTCCCTGAGCAAGTGGAGAAAACCGAGCAGCTTGTCGAGATCCTGGTCGGGCATACGAGCCAGTTCCTGGACGATGAGTTCCCGTTTGCTCATGACTGCCTCACTGCTGCTATCGTAATGCATTTTGAATCCCGTGCCGGCAAAGCGTGGCACGCCGGCGGGGTCGTTGCCGTGTCTTACCGTGATTTCATCGTGCGCTCGCCGGCGATCGCGTTGCCGATTCGACCAGTGCCGCCTAGAATGAAGGGGATGAAGAGCAGGGCTCGCAGAACCGTTTCTTATTCGGTGTTCTACGAACAAGCTCCCGACAGCGGCTACGTAGCGTTCGTTCCGGCTCTGCCTGGCTGTCACACCCAGGGCGAGACCTTGGAAGAGACGGAGCGCAACGTGAAGGAAGCCATCGCGTTGTACCTGGAAAGTCTGGCCAGCCACGGCGAGGCGATCCCCGAGGAGCGGCGGTCGTTTCAGGGCCGTGTGAGCGTTCCGGTCTCCATCCCCGCTTGATCCATGGCTAAGCTTCCGTCTCTGACTGCGCACGCGATTTCACCATACAAACACCATGCTTGCGCGGGGAAAAACACCGTTTTTTGCGCTACCTCGTAACAATGTTTTTCTAAAGGACTTAGCCGCATCTTGATTTGCATGTCGCCGCGTCCCACGGTGTATCTGCTTCTTTCTAAATGACTTAGCTGGCGTAAACCGCGTATCTATGGTTTTCTAAAGAACTTAGGTGCACTCACCCGCGCATTTGGGCCTGTTTAGCGCGCTTCACGCGTATACGCGTTTTCCGCGGGACTTAAACGCCTCAAATTTCGAGTTTCTTGCGCGCGTCGCCGCGCATCTATATATTTCTAAAGGACTTAGTTGAATCTAACTGCGCATTGGCACGTATCTATGGTTTTTTAAAGGACTTAAGCATACTCGGCCGCGCATTTGGGCCTATTTGACGCAATTCACCCGTAATCCGCGTTTTCTAAAGGACTTATACGATGTTGGCGAGCTCCGTTTACCCTGCCGTCACCTTGCGATTTTCGCGGTAAGCGATGTTCGCCATGTGCGGTCCGGCCACCGCCGAAGCGGCGATCTCCACCGTGCAGTTGGGCTGCTTCCGGCTCTTGATGCAGTCCAGGAAGTTCTGCTGGTGCAGGTCCCCCCGGTCGGTGTCCGGCACATCGGCGATCACCGTATCGGCGCCGCCGGCGCTCCATGGCGCGGCGCTTGGCTCGGGCTCCTTGAAGATGCGGTAGCCCTTTCGATTCATCACCATAGTCGCCTTCTCGCCCTGGAAAGTCACGGACCAGTCGAAGTCATAGGCGCTGGTGTAGCACAGCGACCAGGTGGCCGTCAGGGCCGGGTATCCGAACACCGCCGTAAACACGTCCGGCGCCTCGGCGGTTTTGGCCCTGCTGACGGCTCCGCCGCACACCGCCGAGATGGGCGATCTGTTGCCCGTCATCCACTGCACAACGTCCATCAAATGAGTACCTTGGTCGGTCATATTCCCGCCGGAATAGTCCCAAAATCCGCGCCACCAACGGAATCGCTTGGGGTCCAGCGGCCGTTGCGGCGCGTCGCCCAGGAAGCGTTCCCAGTCCAGTTTGCCCTCCAGCGGGCTCTCGCCCAGCCACTCCAGGAAGTTCCAGTTCCAGGCCGCGCGGGCGTACCACACTTTCCCCAGCGCGCCCTCGTCGATCAGCTTCTTGGCATTGTAAATAAAAGGCATACTGCGGCGCTGCATGCCCACCTGGACGATCCGGTCGGTCCCGCGCACCGTGCGCACCATTTCCTCGCTTTGCGCCTGGTTCAGCGAAAATGGCTTCTCGAGATAGACGTCCTTGCCCGCCTTCAGCGCGGCATACAGCATCGGGCGATGCTGGTGGTCGGGCGTCGCCACGACGACGAAGTCGAGGCCCGGCTGCGCTATCAGATCGTGGTAGTCCGCGTAGGTCTTGCAGCCGGCCGGCGAGAGCGCGCGCGCCCGTTCCATGTAGGGCTCGTAGGTGTCGCACACGGCCACGCACTCCGCCCCCAGCTTCATGAAGGTGGAGTGCAGCCCGCCGCCGCGGTTGCCGGTGCCGATGATGCCAAAACTCGGACGGTCGTTGGCGCCGAAAGCGCGGCGCGGAATGAATAGCGGCGCCATGGCGCCGGCCAACAAATCTCGACGGTTCATGGCCCACAGTATATGCCTTTGCAGGCCTGCCCGGCAGCAAGAAGAACTGCGGCCGTGCTCAAATGCTGCGGACCGACCGCGTGCGAAGGAAGGCGGTCAAGGTGACCTGTGAGCGGCAGTGCCACGCCGCTATGGTGGGCGCTTTTTGCCGCAAATATATGCCTTGGCGGAACTGCCCGGAAGGGCCCAGGCCGCTACAGTGTAGCGGCCTGCCTCTGTAAATAATTGATTCTAAAGATGCATTTAGTGCCAAGCCGCTATTTGTAGCGGTCTGGGGGTTCCGCGGCAGGCGTGGAGCCGCATCCTACAGATACTCATCGGCACCATCGCGCCGCACCCAGACGCGCTACTCATGGCGTTGTCCGGCTGCTAGGATCGAAGGCTTGGGAACGCTCCACACGCACGTCCCGTTCAAGGCGCGGCCAGGGGATCGATCTGAAGTCATGAACGCGGCGTGCGGCCATGCAAAGAACAGGCCCGCGGGCGCTGCTCTCACGACGTTCGCCCGAGGGAGGGCGCATGGCCGAATCGCCTGAATGGAAGGCCCGGCCAGCGGGCATTCGCGGGCTGCGCTGGTGGATCGGCGGCCTCCTGTTCGCCTCCACGGTGATCAACTACATCGATCGCCAGACGCTGTCGGTGCTGGCGCCGCAGCTCAAGCTCAACTACCGCTGGAGCAATCAGGATTTTGCGTTGATCGTGATCGCCTTCCGCGTCGCCTACATGCTGGGCCAGGCGGTGCTGGGCCGCATGCTCGACCGGCTGGGCACGCGCCGCGGGTTGTCGATAACCGTGCTGTGGTATTCGCTGGTCGCCATGGCCACCTCGATGGCTACGGGCCTGCGCAGCTTCTGCGGATTCCGCTTCATGCTGGGGCTGGGCGAATCGGCCAACTGGCCGGGCGCGACCAAGGCGGTTTCGGAGTGGTTTCCGCGCCGCGAGCGGGCCCTGGCGGTCGCGTTTTTCGATAGCGGCTCGTCGATCGGCGCGGCGGTGGCGCCGGCGATTGTGCTGGGTCTGTACGCGTTGTTCCACTCCTGGCGGCCGGTGTTTCTGCTGACCGGCGCGCTGGGCCTGCTGTGGCTGCTGGTGTGGCGGCGTTTTTACTATCCGCCGGAGACGCATCCCCACATTCGCGCGGAGGAGCGCGAAGCGATTCTGGCCGACCGGCTGGTAGAAGCGCGGCCGGACGCGGCGGCGCCGCCTGGGCGCTGGATCGATCTGCTGAAATACCGCCAAAGCTGGGGCGCGATCGCCAGCCGGGCGCTGACCGATCCGGTGTGGTACTTCGTGGCCGACTGGTTCGCTATCTACCTTGTTTCCAGAGGGTTCCGATTGGAGAACAGCCTGCTGGCCTTTTGGATCCCGTTCCTGGCGGCGGACCTGGGCAACTTCACCGGCGGCGGCGTGTCGAGCTGGCTGGTGCGGCGCGGCTGGCCGGTGGGCTGGGCGCGCAAAGCGGTGATCATCCCGGGCGCGATCGGCGTGCTGTTGCTGATCCCGGCCGCGTTCAGCGCGAACCTATATCTCATCGCGTCGTTTTTCGGCCTGGCGACGTTTTCTTACGCCGCGTTTTCCACGATGGCCAACACGTTTCCGGCGGACCTGTTCGCCGATAGCGCGGTGGCCAGCATGAGCGGGTTGGGCGGCGCGTTTTCGGGATTGTGCACGATCCTTTCGACCTACGTTGTCGGCTACCTGGCCGACCACTACGGGTTCCGGCCGGTGGTGGTGGGAGCGAGCGTGGTGCCGCTATTCGCGATGGGATTGGTACTCCTGCTGGTGCGCAACACGAAATACAGCGGGCAGGGGATCATTCTGAAGATATGAGCGCGGCGCGGGGCGCATGTTGCTTCGATCTATTCTGAGACGGATTGACGAGACGCGCAGGCCGTTTGGCCGTGATATAGTGAAATCACTATATTTCCGCCTATGGCCGATGAAGCGTCTTTCAAGCCGGTGATGTGGGTGGGATCGAGCCGCAAAGATTTGCGCGAGTTCCCCGAGCCGGTACAGGATCGCATAGGCTATGCGCCGTACGTCGCGCAACGGGGTGGCAAGCACCGGGACGCGAAGGCGCTGACCGGGTTCGGCGGGGCGGGGGTGGTGGAAATTATCGAGGATTATCGCGGCGATACGTTCCGCGCGATCTATACGCTGCGATACGCCGGGGCGGTGTACGTGCTGCACGCCTTTCAGAAGAAATCAGAAAGCGGACGGGAGACGCCGCGGCGGGAGATGGAGTTGATCCAACAACGGCTGCGCGAGGCCGAACAGATTGCCAGGGAGGGGCCGGCATGAACAAGAAGGGATACGAAACCGGGAGCCGCAATGTGTTCCAGGACATAGGCGTGCCGAATGCGGAAGAGCACTTGGTCAAGGCACAACTGGTGTTCAAAATCGACACGATCTTGAAAAGGCGTGGCATGAAACAAGCGGACGCCGCCGAGTCATTGGGCGTTCGCCAGCCCGATATCTCGAAGATGCTGCGTGGCGAATTCCGGCAGTTTTCCGTCGAACGTCTGCTGCGGTTCCTGGTGGCGCTGAATCAGGATGTCGAGATTGTCGTTAAACCGCACCGTGGCAGAAACGACGCTCCGACGCTGCATGTGGCGTGAAGGACCGTTTGTAAAACGGGCGTGGGGGCGCGCGGGGTGGGGGCCGTTTGCGGCCTTGATGGCCGCGCTGGCGGTGATCTTTGCCGCGGCGGCGCGCGTGTATCTGCAACGCTACCCGCTGCCGCTGGCGGCGGTGGCAGGCATCTACCTCTGCTTCATACTGTCGCTCGCGCTGGCGCTGGCGCCGGGGTTGCGCGGGAGCCGCGCGGCGCTCGAACGCTGGTTCACGTCGCGACGGAGGACGCCGGCGCTGGTGCTGATCTGGGTTGCGCCGTACCTGATTTACGCCGCAGGCACGGGCGATTTCCGCTGGAGCGCCATGGCGACGCTCGTGGGCGTAGGCGCGGCGATGGTGGCGCTCTACGCCTGGTTTCCGGTGCACGAGAAAGCGGAGTTCGGCTGGCAGGATGCGGCGGTGGCGGGGGTGCTGATCGCCGTCGTGCTGTCGCGGCAATTGCGGGGCATCTGGAACGTCCCGCAGAACCTGGACTTCGTGGGACGGCTGTACCTGATTGGCGTGGCGGCGTGGTGCTGGACGCTGGTGCGGGTGGTGCCGGGGCTGGGCTATGACCTGTGGCCGTGTCGCGAGAGTCTTCTCGCGCCTCTTCCCGGCGATCGCAGTTCGGAAACACAACCGCTCCCTGACGGTCGCGGCTCAGAAACAGCACAACCGCTCCCTGACGGTCGCGGCTCAGAAACACGCGACCGATCCTTCACGGTCGCGGCTCAGCTTCTGAAGGCAGCGGGGGTGAACTTCGTGTGGTTCGCACTGCTGGCGCTGCCGGCGGGGCTGGCGCTACGGTTCATCGCGTGGAATCCGCGCTGGCGCGGATGGCCGCAGTTGGGTCTGGATTACCTGCAGATTTTCCTGTTCATCGCGCTGCTGGAGGAGCTGTTCTTTCGGGGCTTTCTGCAAACGCTGATGGCGAAGACGCTACGGTCGGAATACGGGGCGCAGGCGCTGGTGGCGTGCCTGTTCGGGTTGTTCCATGTCCTGCATGCGCCGTTTCCGAACTGGCGTTATGTGGCGCTGGCGACGGTGGCGGGGTGGTTCTACGGATCGGCGTTCCGGCAGGGCGGAGGAGTGATGGCCGCGGCGCTGACACACGCGGCGGTGGACACGGTGTGGCGGACGTTTTTCACGCGGGGATGAGGCGGTGGGTTGAGCAAATGGAAACACACATCGGTCGCGAACAACGGCATGGATTGCCGCCACATTGAGACTGGTATAACTGTTATATACATAGATGCGCTTCGAGTTTGATCGATCGAAGAGCCGCGCCGTGGAGCGAGACCACGGCGTCAGCCTGGAAGCTGCGCAGGAGATCTTCGACCAGGCGTACCTGGTTGACCAGCGGAACGACGATCCTGAGCAGTTCCGTGCGATCGGCTGGTGTGGTGGGCGCCTGTGCTCCGTAATCTTCGAAGTCCGGCATGACTCGGAGAGCGAATACTACCATCTGGTCACGGCCTGGAAAGCAACCAAGGAGGAAGAGCAGAGCTATGCCGAAATCGTCTAAGAACGCACCTTCCGCCGATGAGATCGCCGCCAAGGCGTCGCGCGGCGAAGACATTTCCGCTTACTTCAGCAACAAGTTCACTGTGGTCCGGCCGGTTCGGCGGGTGAATGTCGATCTGAGCCAAGGCATGTTGCGAGAACTCGACGCGCGGGCGGCGCGGCTCAACGTCAGCCGGCAAGCCGTGATCAAGACGCTGCTGGACCGGGCCCTGGAACAGGAGCGCGCCGGCAAGCCAAGAGCGAAAAGGAAGGCCGGTTAGGCGGGCTTCGATGCGGGGCAGGGGCGCGGCGGAATCTGTTCTCCCAAGATGCGTGGTTGGGATTACACTTGATCAGGCCTCGATTGCGAGGACGGGAAGAAGGTCTTTTGCGCCTAATCATTTCAACTATGTCTATGTTCGTGCTGATGGGGCCGGGCCTGTTACTGGCCCAGGTCCCGCACACGTTGAAAGTTCCTGACGGAACCGCTTTGCGGCTTTCTCTGACCGAGGACTTGAGCTCTGCAACCGGCGAAGTGGATAACCCGGTTCATTTTGAAGTCATGGAGGATGTCAAGGTTGGCGATGTCGTGGCTATTGCGAGAGGGGCGACTGCTGTCGGCCATGTGGTCGAAGTGGAGCCGCGTCGCCGCATGGGTCGCGCTGGCAAGCTGAATTTTACGGTGGACTACGTCAAGGCCCCTGACGGAGCAAACCTTCGCCTGCGGGCCTCATCAGCGCGTAAGGGCGAAGACAAGACCGGGACGGTTATTATCGGAAGCGTTGTGTTGTCTCCGCTGTTCCTTATAATGCGGGGGAAGGACATCACGATCCCCAAGGGGACGGTCATTACCGCCTACTTTGATGGCGATCGGGAGATCGCGATGTCGGCTCCTAACGGCCAAGCTGGCATCCAGCAAACCGCACTCAGCGCGGCGGGCGAGATCACCTTCAAATCCGACCCGGATGGAGCAGACATAACGGTTGACGGCAAATTCGTTGGGAGTACGCCGTCGGCAATACGAGTTGCCGCGGGAGACCACGCCATAGCGGTGGAGAAGGCGCACTTCGCACCCTGGAAGAGAGTCATGAGCGTGGCTGCCGGAGGGTCCGTCAACGTGAATGCAACCCTGGAAAAACTGCAATAGGGGGAGGAACAATTCTATTCTTCAGGCGGGCTTGGATACGCGGCGGGGACGGGGATTCTTCTTTGGCGCTGCTGAAGAGGGCGCCCGGCGCGGCGGTTGGCTCTCCATGGCCGCGCGCAGAATGCGATTGATGCGCGTCTGATACCCCCGGCCGTTGGACTTCAGCCAGTCGAGCACATCGCCATCCAGGCGGATCGTGAGTTGCTGTTTGGCCGGGGGCCAGGCGGCCTTGGCCTGGGCGAAGAACTCGTCACCCAAGGGCGGGATATCGGAATAGTCGATCGGCGTGGCGCCCAAGCGACGGGCTTCCGCGGGGGTGAGTTGCCGGGGCTTGGCCGGGTCAAGTCGATAGCGTTTCATCATATTGCCTCCGCTCGCGCGCATTCGCTTTCCGCGCGGAAATCAAGCGAATCATTCTGCCGCGCGGGGTGTAGGCGATCACATAAAGCCGCCCTTCAACGCGGCCGAGAGTCAGCCGCCGTTGCTCACCGTAGTCGCGGCGGCGGTCCTCGGCGTCCAGCCGAAGCGGGTCCAGAATAACTCGCGCGGCGAACTCAAAGGGCACGCCATGCTTGGCGATGTTCTGCGCCGCCTTACGCGCGTCCCATTCAAACCACACTCGTCATTGTAGTTCTTTTTGTAACTACATGCCAGCACAAAGGCACGTATCAGAAAACACGCTTCATGAAGCGAGCGGACACGACGGATTGGCGGTGACGCGAGTTGTGAAACCCAGCCGCGGTGGTGCCGCACGCGGGCTTGGATGCGCGGCGGCTCAGCCGAATAGCTCGCTATGGGAGCCGAGCCGCGCCAGACGCAGGGTGGCGGCGTCGGGCTGGCGGTAGATCAGCAGCAGATCTGGCTTAATATGGCATTCGCGGTAGCCCAGCCAATCACCGCCCAAGGCGTGGTCGCGGTTCTTCTCTGGTAAGACTTGATCGGAGACAAGCAGCGACACTACGGCGGCGACAAGCGAATCCAGATCTTTGCCGTGGCGCGGTGTGGCCCGCGCGCGCTTGTAGTCGCGCTTGAATGCCGACGAGCGTTCAATCGTCCGCATTCAAGTCGGCCATCAGTGCGGCGGTACTCGAGAAGCGCTTGCCTTTGCCGGCCTCCAGTTCGGCAATCGCCTTGCGGGTGGCGGCGTTTGGGACCTTGACCTCGAAGGGTAAACGGCGCTCATCCACGATCCGCAGCATCAGCAGGCGGATGGCATCCGAGATGGAGAGTCCCATGGCTGCCAGCGCACGAGCGGCGCGTTTCTTGGTGGCGCTATCGATGCGAGCGCGGACGTAGGTGTCGGCGGTGCTCATGGCGATGCTCCCTGGAGGCTGGTTCTTCGCCTCTTATTGTAGTCACGTTGTGACTACAGAGCAAGTTGCGGTTCTCGATCGGCGCGCGGGCGCGGGCAGCTTGCGGGGTCTCCGGCGCTGCATGTGGCTTGAAGGACGAATTGTGAAATGCAAAATCGGCCGCGGTTCTGCGGCCGGATTTAGAGCTGATAGGGTGCGCGCATGTCGCGGCGCAGGAGTTTGGCGGCTTCGTCACAACACAACCGCTCCTTAACAGTCGCGGCTTCCATGAGAAGGCCGCTCTAGTCAAGGCATTTTTCTGACATTCGTTCTTTGTGGCCGTGGCCGACCAACGGGAGGCGCCGCAGCGTCCTGCCGTCTTCCTATTCTCAGGAAGGTTTTCCTGCTCTCGCCGAATCGCCCTGCTTCCATTCGCACTCTTGATGGAGCGGCTTGCTCCGGTGCCAGTTGGGGTCCTCAATTTCGAACGGGTGCTGCCATCTCAGTATCGAAGTAACGCCCCTGTTTCCAGAAACGCTCTTCCGCCGCGACTTCGCAGTCACCCACACTCGGCGATTTGCTACAAACTACAATCCATTCCGCTGCTGCCATTCCGCTATTGCGTGCCATTCCGCTATTGCGTGCCATTCCGCTATTGCGTGCCATTCCGCTGCCTGCCATTGCGCCGCGTGCCACTACTTCGCTGCCTGCCGTTACGCCGCCGCGTGGCGCGAGCGGGGCCGGGCCTGGCTGTTGCGGAGCGGTTCGTACACTTCGCCCGTCGTCCACAACCGATGCAGCAGCACGGCCAGTTTGCGCGCCACCGCGACGATGGCCCGCTTCTTCGCATTCTTTCCGCCGCGCTCGGCCAGCTTCAGGCCCCACCTTCTCAGATCCGTGTCCGGCCCGCGAAATCCCAAGATGTGATGTGCGCCCTGCACCAGCATCGTCCGCAGATAGATGTCGCCTTCCTTGGCGATCGGCAACTGCGGCTGGCTCTGGCCCGATTCGCTGCGCTTGGGCCGCAGGCCCACATAGCAGCCCACGTCCCGGCTCTTCTGAAAGCGCGCGCGGTCTTCCACCGTCAAGATAAACGTCAGAGCGATCAAAGTCCCGACTCCGCTCACTTGCTTGAGAAGTTGGGTTTCCGGATACTCGGTCCGGGCGATCTGCTCCAGCTTGACGTCCACGGCGCGGATCTGTTTCGTCAGCCCTTCCACTGTGTCCAACAACGGTTTCAACGTCTGCTGCAAAGTCTCCGGCAGGTCCACCATCTTGGCCGGACCTAGATTGTCGGCGTCGCACATGGGCAGCCGCTCGCCCAGGGCTTTGGCCAGCCCGCGCGCCGAGTTGATCAGCGCCGTGCGGGCCTCCACCAGCGCCGCCCGGACCCGGATCACCATCAGATCCTGCTGCGCTTTTTCGCTCCGATGGCGGATCGGCCGCAGCAGCCGCGGATCGGCGCGCGCCAGCAGCGCCAGCGTCTGCGCGTCCAGCCGGTCGTCCTTGCGGCTGCTCTGGCTGATCAGCTTTACCTGCCTCGCATTGGCCACGATCACCTCGTGGCCCAGCTTGGCCAGCAGCCGGCTGACCCACGGCGAGTGCGTTCCGACCTCGATCGCGATGCGGCAGTGCGACCGCGCGCCGAACGCCAGCTGCAGCCCTTTCTTCGTCGTCGCCACGCTGGCTTCCCGCACCACCTCGCCCTGCCCATCCAGCCGGCAATAGCGACTGCTCCTGTCGCCCAGGTCCAGGCCGATCGTGATCGGCCCGCGCGAGCTCGCCGCCCGACGCTTCGGACTCCGCTGGACAGTGTTATTCTGCTTCATGGCCGGTCTCCTTTTGCACTTCGAGTGCGCAACCATTGGGAGCTTACCGCATCCCGTCGGGGCCGGCCTTCTCATTCCATCTCGGTCACACCCGTCGCGGCTTCGTCACAACACAACCGCTCCTTGCAGTCGCGGCTCAGTCACACCCGTCGCGGCTTCGTCACAACACGACCGCTCCTTAACAGTCGCGGCTCGGTCACACCCGTCGCGGCTTCGTCCCAACACAACCGCTCCTTGCAGTCGCGGCTCAGTCACACCCGTCGCGGCTTCGTCACAACACAACCGCTCCTTAACAGTCGCGGCTCAGTCACACCCGTCGCGGCTCCGTCAGGGGCGCGGCTCAGTAACAAGAGTCGCGGCCTCGCTTCAGAGTCGCTCTCAGGAGCGAGCGCCTTGCAGGGGCGCAGGCGCTGATTCAGAACTCAATACGAAACACGGCGGTTGGGCCGCCCGACTTAGAGCTGATAGGGTGCGCGCATGTCGCGGCGCAGGAGTTTGGCGGCTTCGTCGTCGCCGAGGATCTGCATTTTCACGGGATCCCATTTGATTTTGCGGCCGGTGAGCATGGCGATCTGGCCGAGCCAGCCGGGGGTGGCCGAATGCAGGGCGACCTCGGCCGGGGCGAGGGTGCGGGCACGGGTGCGGACGGAATCGACGAACTCTTCGTAGTGGCCATGGGCGCCGCCGTTGTCCTTGAGGCGAATTTCGCTGTCACGGACTTTCTCATCGAGCAGTGATTTGGGATTGGCGTCGATCTTACCGCGGTCAACCCAGATCCAGCCCTGCTCGCCGATCCACTTGGTGCCGCTCTTGATTTCGGGGTAGCCGCCGGCGATGGTCATGGGCGTGCCGTCGGGGTACTTGCAATGGACGATGTAGCGTTTGGCGGTATTGAAGAGATCGGTGCGCGGGGGATACTCGCCCTGGCCTTCGACCTCGACCGGGCCGTTGTCGTCCCAACCCATGCCCCAGTGGGCGATGTCGACGTGGTGGCCGATCCAGTCCATCAACTGCCCGCCGCCGTAGCTGAGGTTCCAGCGCCAATTGACGTGGACGCAGGCTTCACGATAGGGGACTTCGGGAGCGGGGCCGAGCCAGCGGTCGTAGAAGAGCGTTTTGGGAGGGTCGGTGATGTTGAACAGGGCTTTGTCCTTGACCTCGTAGTAGCCGGAGGGCAGGCCGACCTCGATGGATTTGATTTTGCCGATGCGGCCGTTGCGCACGAGTTCGGCGGCCTGGCGGAAGTTGGGCACGGAGCGCTGCCAACTGCCGGTCTGCCACATGCGGGCGTTTTGCTGGGCGGCCTGGACCATCATCAGCCCTTCGTGGAAGTTGAGGGCCAGGGGCTTTTCACAATAGATGTCCTTCTTGGCGCGCGCGGCCTGGGTGGCGACGATGGCGTGCCAATTGTCGGGGAGGGCGATGCTGACGGCGTCGATGTCGCGGCGCATGAGCACTTCTTCGAAGGCGTGGTAAGGGGTGCAGCCCTGGTCGCCGTACTCGGTGTCGATGTAAGCGCGGGCGCGCGTGAGGTGGGTTTCGTCGAGGTCGCAGACGGCGACGACGCGGGCGCTGGCGACTTTGGTGAAGTCCTTGACGTGGCCGTCGAAGCCCATCCAGCCGAGGCCGATGCAGGCCACGGCAATCTTGTCGCTGGGGGCGGTAGCGCCGCCCAGACCGAGTGCGGAGGCTTTCACGATCATCGGCGCACCGGCCACGGCGAGCGCGGCGCCCTGGAACAACTGTCTGCGGGTTTTCATAGAAAATACTCCGGAATGATGCTCTGCTCAGCCATCATACATGTTCGCGCGCAGCGGGCGGCAGGATATGCTGGGAGGGCATGCAACGGCTGTGGTGCGTAGTGGGACTGATAGCGGCGGCGGGGCTGGCCGGCGGAGCGACGAAGCGGGAGGTGGCGATCACGATCGACGACCTGCCGGTGGCGCAGTCGGGGGTGCGCGGCTGCGAGTTCGGATCGCTGCAGATGCAGGCGCTGCGGCTGATCACGGCGTTTCTGCACCTGAAGGTGCCGGTGACGGCGTTCGTGGTGGCGGGGGCGTGCCCGGAGTTGACACCAGAGCAGGAGCGCACGGTGCTGAAGCTATGGCAGGACGGCAGTGCGGAGCTGGGGAACGAAGCGGCGGCGGAGGCCGATCTGAATAGCGAGGACCCGGCCAAGTTCGAACAGGACATTCTGAAGGCGGACGAGGCGCTGCGGAAGCTGCCGCGCGGGCGGACGCCACGATATTTCCGCTACCCATTGCTGCACCTGGGCCAGACGGCGGAGACCAAGGCGCGCATCGCACGGTTTCTCACGGCGCACGGCTACACGGGCGCGCCGGTCACTTTCGAAAGCTCGGACTGGATGTTTTCCGAGGTCTACTCCGACGCCATCAGCCACGGCAAGATGGAGACGATGCAGCGTGTCAGGCAGGATTACTTGCCGTACATGGAGTTGATGATCGAGTTCTTCGAGCAGCGCACGAACGAGGTCGTGGGCCATGAGATTCCGCAGATTCTGCGGCTGCACGCCAACCGGCTGAATGCCGAGATGGTGGGGGATGTGCTGGCGATGCTCAAGCGGCGCGGGTACCGGTTCATTTCTCTGGATGAGGCGTTGAAGGACCCGGCGTATCAGCAGCCGGAGAACTACGCCGGGCCGGGCGGGTTCTCGTGGATCCATCGCTGGGCGATCACCAAGGGCACGCCGAACAAGGACGAACCGAAGGAGCCGACCTGGCTGGCAAAGGAATACGAGCGGATCCGCAAGGGGGAGTGAGCGGGCAGGGGAATGCGCGGCAGGTTCGCGTTCGGTAACAACGCGAAGCACCAACGCGAAGAACCGCTCCCTGACGGTCGCGGCTCAGAAACGCCGGCCAAGGGTCCGAAGCGTCGGTCGCGGCTCGGCAACAACGCGAAGTACCAACGCGAAGAACCGCTCCCTGACGGTCGCGGCTCTGAAACGCCGGTCGCGGCTCTGAAGCGTCGGTCGCGGCTCGGTAACAACGCGAAGCACCGCTTCTTTCAGTCGCGGCTCCGTCAGGCGATCACGCCGCAGTAATGGCTAGCGACGGGTGACGGGGACGTCGTCGCGGATTTCGTGGAACATGCGGTCGCGCATGTGGCCGAGCCATTCGTCGATATAGCGGTGATTGAGGTCGATATCGGCCACGGCGATGCCGGGCATGGCGTCTGCTTTGGCTACGACCTTACCGTCAGGATCGACGATTTCGGTGGCATAGTCGTAGCCGGAAGAGACTAGGAAGACGCTGTTCTCGATAGCACGGGCGTGGCCCAGGGTGGCATTGCCGCCCCAGATGGGGAGCACCAGGATTTCGGCGCCGCCGAGGGCCAGGGCGCGGGCCGGATCGGGATATTGGATGTCCCAACAGATGAGCAGGCCGATGCGGCCGAAGTCGGTGTCGAAGACGGGATAGCTGTCACCGGGGGTCAGGCCGCCCTCGATCTCCTCCCGCGGCAGGTACACCTTACGGTACTTGCCGATCAGCGCGCCGCTGCGATCGATTAGGACGGCGGTGTTGTAGATGGCCAGGCCTTCGCGCTCGACCACGCCGGCGACGAGATAGGTGTGCAGGTCGCGGGCCAGAGCGCCCAGCGTCGCGGTGGACGGGCCGGGCACGGGCTCGGCGAGATCGAGATAGGTTTTGCCATTGCCGATTTCGGTGACGCCTTCGGGCAGAACCAGCAGATCGGCGTGCTGGACACGGGCGCGCACGAGTTCGACGAAGCGGGCGAGACTGTCCGCGGCGGACGTGGTGTCGTGCGGGCGCAGGTTCACCGTGACCACGTGAACCATCCGCGGCGAGGGGGTGGCGATCGGCTCCAGACGGACGTGATCCCACCAGACGGTGCCCTGCGGGGCGTTAGAGAGCAGAAGCTGCAGCTTCACCAGCGATGCGCCGTCGGGGGCAGGGGCGTCGATCACGATCTTGCTCCAATCGCCTTCCTTGGAAACGACGGTGCCGTAGTCGGGATGGCCGGCGCGGTGGCCGTCGGGGGTTTGCCAGTCGAGCCGCGCGAGGACGTGGCGGCGCTCGAACTCGAAGCCCGAAGAGCGGTATTCGGCGGTCAGGCGATACCAGGCGCCGGGGCGGATTTCCGCGACGTTGCGTTCCCAACCGCCGTAGGCCGCGGCGTTGCCGCCGCCGGAGAGCGCCAGCGAGCCTTGTTTACCGCGGCCGACGGTGCGGTCGATCCAGCCGCGCGGGGCGATCTCGGAGCGGTGGGCGGTGACGTGCCAGCCGGATTGCTCGGGCGTGCCGCTGAAGGAGGTCTGCTCGATCAGAGGATCGGCGAGGGCCAGGGCAAAGAGCAAGGGGAGAAGGATCATGGGAGCGCTCCGGCAGAGAATTCTGATTTGGACGGTGGCTTGGCCGAGGCGGGGTGCCACAGCCGCTACATTCACTATTGTGCGCCTATTCCGCGGCCGAGACCGGGCTCGGATGCAGAATGGCTGTGCGGCGGGGCGGCGCGTGCATTAGAGTGAGCAAGGGAACCACGCATGCCGAGCGAGGAGCCAGCGCGCGTCAGCGAGTTCGGGCCGTTCCGCTACGACCCGGCGCAGCGGCTGCTGTTCCGCGGCGGCGAAGTGGTGGCGCTGGCGCCCAAGGCGATCGACACGCTGCATGTGCTGATCGAGCGGCGCGGGCAGATCGTCGAAAAAGCCGAGCTGATGCGGCTGGTGTGGCCCGATTGCACGGTGGAAGAGGTCGGGCTGGCGCGCAACATTTCGCTGCTGCGCAAGGCGCTGGGCGACGATCACGAGCGGTTCATCGCCACCATCCCGAAGCGCGGGTACCGGTTTGCCGCCGCAGCCACGGAGACGGAGCAGCCGGTCGAGACGCAGCCGCAGCAGCCGACGGACGCGCCGTCGCAAGATATGATAGCTGCGCCGCGGCGGGCGAGGCGGCGATGGCCGTGGTTCCTGCTCATCCTGACGCTGGCCCTGGCAGGCAGCGGAGGAGTGATTTACTGGCAGTTTTATCACATGTCGCGGTACCTGCCGCAAGGGGATTGGATGGCGGACCTGGCAGTGCTGCCGGTGGATTGCCTGAGCCAGGAGCTGGAACGGGCGGAGTTCTGCCGCGGATTCACGGATGTGCTGACGGGGGAGATGGCGAAGCTGGACGGGGTGCACGTGATTGCGCCGAGCACGGTGCGGCGGTATGAGCAATTCAATATCCCGGCACCGATGATGGCGCGGATGCTGCGGCTGGACGGGACCCTGGAGGGGACGGCGCAGGTGCTGGGGCCGCGCCTGCGGATCAGCCTGCGGCTCAAGGACGTGAACTCGGGCAAGGTGATCTGGGCCGAGAACTACGACCGGGAGGCCGCGGAGCTGGGGCAGGCGCAAATCGACGTGGCACGGCTGGCGGCCGGGCAAATCCGCGAGCGACTGTTCCCGCGAACGCCGGCGCATCCCGCAAGCCGCTGATTCCACGCTTCGTCAGAGTTCGGGAAGAGTTTCTTCAGAGAAACCGAAGCAATTCCGAAGGGCCGGGCGGCGGCCACTACGCGCAGAATGCAGGTGCGGACCGGATTCGCGGAAGGAGCGATCGGGCAACATGAGCGAACAACAGATCTCGGTGGCGGGCGTGGCGGCGAAATGGACCGGCCGGGCGACGGCCGCGCTGCTGCTGGCTTTCTGGGGGATGTTCTTCGTGGAGCATCTGTCGGAGTGGTTCCTGCGAGCGGACGGGCGCTACCCGCCGCTGTCCGTGTGGTGGCCGATGGGGTTCCATTTTCTGATGCTGGTGGGCCTGGCGCTCATGCTCAAGTGGGACAAGGCCGGCACGCTGGTCATGGTCATCGGCACGGCGGCGTTTTTCGGCACGATTCCACACTGGAACCGGTTCCCGTGGATCGCGCTGCTCAACCTGGCACCGGTCGTGTTTTTCGGCTTCTACTGGCTGGCCGATTGGAGAGCGCGGCGGCCAGTGGCCGTACAGGATCGGGAAGAAGTGTAACCCATGTCCCCGGTTTGGATCGGCGTAGAACCGCTCGTTGCAGTCGCGGCTCCGTCACAACCGCGGGTCGGTGGCCGGTTTTCGCGAAGACGGAGTATAGAGATAATTGTGCGCGCCTAAGACAGAATCGTTAGTCGCCGTGTTTCAGCCAGACCGGAGTTGGACCAGAGGGAGGGTTCCGTGCAGAAGATTGCCGTTGGCATAGCGATTTGCGTGTGCCTGGCGGGCGGCGCCTTTGGCGCTGGACAACACCCAAACACAGAGCGGAAGGATGTCAAGCAGCCGTCTGACATTCAGGGCTATCCGTGCGCGGCGGGGTATGCCTGGTTCTACGACGGCGGGGCCCTGAGTTCCTGCCGCCTGGCGCGCGATGTGCCGTTTGGCGAGGCCAGAGTGAGTGCCGGATCGTGGATCACCCTCACGAGCGACGGCAAGCCGTCGTTCGCTTTCCTGCGCCGCGATACGCGCATCGGTCCAGCCACTTGCATGGGGAGCGCGATGGGCCGGGAGGGCATCATGACGTCGTTCTTTCCCAGCGGCAAGCTGAAGGAGTGCTTTCTCGCGGCCGACCAGGAGATCGAGGGTGTGCCGTGCGTGCATGGCGGCTTCTTCAGCGAACTGTTCGGCGGCAGCGCCGCGACGCAATTCTATGGAAATGGTGGCCTGTGGTCGTGCCGGCTCTCGCGGGCGGCGACGGTGGGTGGCAAGCAGTTCTCGAGCGGCGCGCGGGTGGAGTTGGATGAGGCCGGCCGGATCAAGTAAGCAGCGCGGGGAACTCCGTTCCGGAGAATCCCACTGGATGCTGATCGGAGCGGCGGGAGGGTGTAGGCTGGAGGCGTGGATCCGCTGCGTACACAACGAGTATCGGAAGCGATGCGGGAGGAGCTGTCGGAGCTGATCCGCTTCGAGTCGGCGGATGTGCGACTGGCCGGCGTGGATGTGTCGTCGGTGGTGATCGCGACGGACGGTTCGCGGGCGGACGTGCTGGTGTCGCTGCCGCCGGGGCAGGAAGCGCGGCGGCTGGCGATGGAGGGGCTGATGCACGCCAAGGTCTACCTGCGCAAGCAGTTGGCGGCGCGCATCGAGCTGTTCCGGATGCCCGAGCTGCGGTTCGTGGCCGACACCGAGCCGGTGAGCGACCGGCCGCTGAGCAAACTGCTGCGGCGGGTGCGGCGGGGACGGCCGAAGACGGATGCGGAGCCCGGTCCGGAAGGCCCGGCCTGACGTCCATCCCCTAGAAAATCAAGCGTTTTGTTGCCGAACTCGGGTTCCGGTTGTACCCTAGTGTCAGGGTTGTGCCCCCGAGCCGGCGCCGCATTCAAAGTGTCTCTTGAGAACCGAATTCTCGCATTTGGCCTGATTCCGTGGCTGGCCGCGGCCGCGCTGGCGGTGCCGCCGGCGATAGCGCCCGACCGGGTGCGGTTGGAACGGTCGCTGGATGTGATGGGAACGACGTATACCGTGACGGTATATGGCGCGGACCAGTACAAGCTGGATGGGGCGATCGACGATGTCTTCGACGAAGCGCGGCGGCTGGACCGGCTGCTGTCAAATTATCGACCGGAGAGTGAATGGAGCCGGGTGAACCGGGAGGCGTACAAAGCCCCGGTGCAGGTGTCGGAGGAGTTGTACGGGTTGCTGGACGCGTGCCTCAGATACAGCCGGGAGAGCGAAGGCGCGTTCGACATCACGGTCGGGCCGCTGATGAAGATCTGGGGCTTTTACAAGGGGACCGAGCATATTCCGCACGGAGCCGAAATCCGCAGTGCGATGGAGCGGATCGGGTATCAGCATATTCACCTCGACGAGGCCAGCCATAGCGTGCGATTTGACGCGCCGGTGGACTTGGATCCGGGCGGGATCGGAAAGGGCTATGCGGTTGACAGGATGGCGGATATCCTGCGCCGCGAGGGAGTGAAGACGGCCCTGATTTCGGCCGGTGGGTCGAGCATTTACGGGTTGGGCGCACCGCCGTCGGAGGCGCGTGGCTGGCACATTCTGCTGCCGGACCCGCGTGACGCGCGCAAGACCGTGTGGGAGATTTATCTGAAGGACGCGTCGATGTCCACCTCGGGGACCACGGAGAAGTTTTTCGAGGCCGGAGGGAAGACCTACAGCCACCTGATGGATCCGCGCACCGGGTATCCGGTGCAGGGGATGCTGGCGGTGAGCGTGGTGGCGCCGAAGACGCTGGACAGCGAGGCCTGGACGAAGCCGTATTTCGTGCTCGGGCGCGAATGGGCCGCGCGGCACAAACCGAAGGAGTTTCGAGTTTTCATATGCGAGGACAGAACGGAGAACGCATGCGGGTCCCTCCCATGAGCAGCCGATTTCTCGACGCCTGCAGGCGCCGGCCGACCGACGTGCGGCCGGTGTGGTTTATGCGTCAGGCGGGCCGATACCTGAAACCGTACCGTGAGGTTCGCGCGAAGCATTCGATTCTGGAGATTTGCAAGCGCTCGGACCTGGCGGCGCTGGTGACGCTGCAACCGGTGGAGATTCTCGACGTGGACGCGGCGATTATTTTCGCGGATCTGCTGCTGCCGGTCGAAGTGATGGGCTTGAAGCTGAGTTATGTGGCCGGCGAAGGGCCGATGATCGACAATCCGGTGCGCACGTCGACGGACGTGGACGGGCTATCGACGTCCAACACGGACGATCTGGGTTATGTCGGCGAGGCGATCGGGATGGTGACGCGGGCGCTGAGCGGCAAGGTGCCGGTGATCGGGTTCGTGGGCGCGCCGTTTACGGTGGCGAGCTACATGATCGAGGGCGGAGCGTCGCGCAACTTTATCAATACAAAGACATTGATGTACCGGGACGAGACGCTGTGGCGGCGCCTGATGGGCAAACTGGTGGACGTGCTGGGGCCGTTCGCGGTGATGCAGGTGGCGGCGGGCGCGCGCTGCATCCAGGTGTTCGACAGTTGGGTGGGGGCGCTGGGCGCGGACGATTACGTGCGCTACGTGGCGCCGTACTCGCGGGCGCTGATCGAGCGCATCCGCTCGACCGGCGTGCCGGTGATCCACTTCGGCACGGGGTGCGCTGGGTATTTCAAGGAGCTGCACGCGGCCGGTGGCGACGTAATGGGCGTGGACTGGCGGCAGAACATCGACCAGGCGTGGATGGACATCAGTTACCGCTCGGCGATTCAGGGCAACCTGGATCCGGCGGCGATGTTCGCGCCGCTGCCGGAGTTGAAACTGAAGGTCCACGAACTGCTGAAGCGCGTCGGAACGCGGCCCGGGCACATCTTCAACGTGGGCCACGGGATTCTGCCCGAAACGCCGGTCGAGAGTGTGCGCGCGGTGGTGCAGATGGTGCGGGAGCACCGGCCTTAGGCCGACGCGATTGTAAAATCAAGAGCTTACGAAAGAACCGGGGATTGGTCTGGGCGCCCGAGCGCAATTCCCACGGGGAGCGGACGAGCGTCCTCGGTCGATTGGGGAAAACGTTGGCGACAGACGGCTCAAATCCACACGGCGCAGCGCGAGCGGAGTATGGAGAGAGAATGGTGCGCGCCTTGGGATAGCTTGGGAATAGGGATTTGCGGATACTGTCCCGGTTTTATGACCAAGCCTGAAGCGATCATTATCGGCGGCGGCATTACCGGTTTGGCGGCGGCGTACGAGTTTGCCAAGGCGGGGCGGCCGGCGATTTTGCTGGAGCCGCGGGCGCGGCTGGGCGGCGTGATCGAGACCGAGACGGTGGAAGGGTGCGTGGTGGAGCGCGGGCCGGACAGTTTTCTGGCGGCCAAGCGGGCCGGGCTGGATCTGATCCACGAGCTCGGGCTGGATTCGGAAGTGATTGGATCGAATGATCATGCGCGCGTGACCTACCTGGTGCGCTGGGGGCAGCTGGTGCCCATGCCGGACGGGCTGCTGATGATGGTGCCGACCAAGCTGATGCCGCTGTTGCGCACCCCGCTGCTAGGCTGGCGGACCAAGCTGCGGATGGGACTGGAGTATTTCCGCCAGCCGCCGCAGGGGCCTGTGGGGGATCGGCCGGTGGCCGATTTCATCCGCGACCACTACGGGCAAGAGACGGTGGACTACCTGGCGGAGCCTTTGCTATCAGGAGTTTACGGTGGGTCGGTGGAGCGGCTGAGCGTGCGCAGCGTGCTGGGCCGGTTTGCGGAGCTGGAAGGGCGCTACGGCAGCCTGACGCGCGGGGTGCTGGCCGCGCGGCGCCGGGCGCTGCTGCACAGGAAGACTGACGGGGACAGCTCTGGTGCGCTGTTCCAAACGCTGAAAGGCGGGTTGGGGCAACTGACGGGCGAACTGGAGCGGCGTATTCAAGGAAAGATCGAGATCCGCCGCGCCGCGGCTGAGGGCGTGGAGCGCACGGCGGAAGGATACCGTGTGCGCGCGGGGGGCGAGGCGATGGAGGCTGCGGCGGTGATCCTGGCGACGCCGGCGTGGCAGGCCGGGCGGCTGGTGCGCGGCGTGGAGGAGAACCTGGCGCGGAGCTTGGAGGGCATCGAGTATAGTTCGTCAATGACCGTGGCAATCGGGTTCCGACAGAGCGATTGCGGGGCGCTGCCCGCCGGGTTCGGGTTCCTGGTGCCGGCGCGTGAGCGGCAGACGATGGTGGCGTGCACGTTTGTGGGGGCCAAATTCCCGTACCGCGTGCCGGCGGGGACGGTGGTGCTCAGGTGCTTCGCCGGCGGGGCGGAGCAGGAGGCGGTGCTGGATCTGGACGACGGTGAGATTCTTAAGCGGGTGCTGGGCGAGTTGCAGGAATTGCTGGGATGGACGGCGGTTCCGCTGTTCACGCGGATTGCGCGGTGGCGCCGCTCGATGGCGCAGTACACGGTCGGGCACGAGCTGCGGCTGGGGTTTATCCACAACAGAATGAAAGAGCTGCCGGGACTGTACCTGGCCGGGAACGCGTACGACGGCATCGGCGTCCCGGATTGCATCCGCAGTGGACGCGAGGCGGCGGTGCGAGCGCTCGAGCAGCCGAGCTCCGGCCGGGCATAAATTGCGTTTGGATTAGATGGGTCGATCACACGAAAGTCAGGGAATCTCAATGGACGCAAAATGCGTCCTTAGGATTGAACATCAATTCTCCTAGGCCGATTTAGGCCAGACCCCGCCGGGCCGTAAGGCATGCGGCGGGGTTTTTCATGCAGGATTGACACGATTGAGCGATGCTGAGGGTATGAGGATGCAAACCAGACTGTTTCTTATCACGACTATGCTGACCGCGGCCGTTGCGCTGCAGGCAGGCGAGGCCGACAATCGGCGGCTGGCCGAGGCCAACAGCATGTTCAAGGAAATCATGGCTACTCCGGATCGCTCCATTCCGCGCGATCTGCTGAGGGATTCGCAGTGCATGGTGCTGGTGCCCGGCATGAAGAAGGGCGCTTTCATCGTTGGAGCGAAGTTCGGGCGAGGCTTCGCGACGTGCCGCACGCCGCATGGTTGGAGCGCGCCGGTGGCGATGCGGATCGAAGGCGGCAGCTTCGGCTTCCAGATCGGGGCATCGGAGACGGACATCGTCCTGCTGGTCAGGAGTAAGAGCGGGATGGACCACCTGCTGTCGAGTAAGTTCACGCTGGGCGGAGACGCCAGCGTGGCGGCCGGTCCGGTGGGACGCGAATCGACGGCCGACACGGACCTGTCGATGCACGCCGAGATCCTGTCGTGGTCGCGTTCGCGCGGGGTTTTCGCGGGGATCGCGCTGCAGGGGGCCACGCTGAGGCCGGACGAGGACACCGACAGAGACCTGTACGGACACGCAATCGACCGGGCCGCGGTGCTGAACGGCCAGATTCCGACGCCGCCGGCAGCGGCAGAGCTGATACGGACGCTGACGCGGTATTCGGGCGTCGGCAAATAGGGCTACGCATTCAATCGGCGTACTCGCCCGGGGTGAACTGAATCCAGCCCTGGGCGGGTGCGGCGTCGAGGGGCAGGCCGTCCTCCCAGAGGGAGAACTGCAGGCGCACGGGCGTGGATGGGCCGGCGCGGTGGCCGAAGAACGGGCTTATCGCCGAATTCGCTTTCGGGACGTTCGCTTAGTCCAGTTCGTCGGCCGCCGCGGGAGGGTTCCCTCGGCCAGCCCGCTTCAGGATTCGTTTGGCCCTTGCGACGTCAGCTCGTTCAGCGCGCTCGCGGAAGTATTCTCCGGTTCTGAGGGCCGACAACTTCTCGGCTACGGCCACGTTGATGAACTGATTTAGCGCAACACCTTCGGTCTCGGCAACCCGGCGCGCTTCGTTCAGCAGAGAAACCTGCAGACGCAAAGCTACGTTACTGCTTCTCATTTCGTCGTTGAACCTCCTTCCACACGTCACGCGGTGGTAACGCCTGAATGCCGAACTGGCGGGCGGCCACGGCGAGGTGGCGCACATTGAAGGTGACTAGCCGATCCGCCGCGCCGTTCACCGCCGTCTCCAGCACCATCTCGTCGGCAGGGTCCTTGAGACGCGGGCGCCACAAGAACCTGAGCAGAACGGGGACTGAGACCTTCACAAAAGCATCGAGGACTTCATTAACCTCTTCGACTGTCAGCCCGCTTGCGTGCAGGTGCTCCGGCCGAGTCAACACCGCCTCGTACTCCACCATCAAAGGCACCGAAACGAGCACCTCGATTCTACCGTCGAGAGCACCGATCAGCAGTTGCCGGGATGCGCCACGATCACTTCGCAGTGCTGCGACAAGCACGTCCGTGTCGAGGACAATTCGCAATCAGCCTCCATCCGGATGATATCACATGCGATAGCGCGTGGTCGAAGCTCTGGCGACTTTGGGCAGTCTAACCGACGACCTGCTAATTCAATCGGCGTACTCGCCCGGGGTGAACTGAATCCAGCCCTGGGCGGGGGCCGCGTCGAGGGGCAGGCCGTCCTCCCACAGGGAGAACTGCAGGCGCACGGGCGTGGATGGGCCGGCGCCGAGCGCGGCCAGGGGCAGGGCGAGTTCGAGGACGCGGTGATAGGCGGCCTGGAGGGCGCCGGGGAGTTTGGCCGCGGGACCCTCGAGGCCGATGATTTCGAGGCCATCGCGGGTCAATTGCAAGCGGAATTCGGTCTCGTGGCCTTGGCCGGCGGCGGGCACATCGAGCGTGCAGCGGACCTCTTTGCCGGCCATGGCGCCGGGTTGGGACCGGTGGAAGTCGAGGCGCACGAAGAGGCTTTCCAGATCGCTGCCGTAGCGCACCTCGCGCAGGTGGATTTTGCGGCCGTGCATGGCGCCCTGACGCTCGTCGGGGCGGTAGAGGCCCGAGCCCATCCATTCGAAATAACTGGAAACTTCGCCGTCGATGACCGGCCGGATGGGCCCCACGGGGGGCTCGTGGTGCTCGGCCGCCTGCAGCCGCAGAATCGGACGGGAGAGCGCGTCGGGGGGTGTCTGGCCGATCAGGCGGTAGAAGTTGGCGAGGTGGTCGCGGAAGAGTTTATCGAACTCGGGTTTGTTCTCGCTGGCGTGCTCGGGACCGTACCACCAGCACCAATCGCTGCCTTCGGCGATGAGCAATTCCTGGTACGCCGTGCGGCGGCGCGCGGGATCGAGGCCGGCGAAAGCGGGCGAGGAGGAGAACTTTCCCCAGGCCTGGCGGGCATCGAGCAGATATTCCCAGGCCTGGTTGTCCTCGGGGGCGCCGATCCAGATGTCGAAGTTGGCGTTGATCCAGGAGCCGGGATGAATGTGCGAGAGTTCGCCGGCGGGGACGAGCTTGAGGGCTTCGCTGACAGTCACGGCTTCGAGCGAGCGATCGGCGGAGATCAGGCGGTAGAGTTCTTTGAGGAACGGCCGGCCGTTGCGCTCGTAATGCTCCCAGGCGTTTTCCCCATCGAGGATGACGGGCACGAGTGCGTCGCGGCCCAGGGAGTGGACGCGGCGGGCGTTGTCGCGAATGCGATCGAGGAAATGCGCGGCGGCCTGGGCGGGCTCCATGCGCGAGTAAACAAAGCCGATGAGGTCGCTCAGGAAGTGGTCGCGGAAGACGAGCCGCATCGACTTCCCGTTCTGATTCCAGACCCACGGGCGGCAGGTTTCGTCGATCCCCGCTCCATGGCCGAGCGTGGCGCCGAGCACGCCGTTGTCGCTGGCCATCCACTGGATGCCGCACTCGGCCGCGATGGCGATGGCTTCGTCGGAGACCGAGCCTTCCGAGGGCCACATGCCGGCGGGGCGGAAGCCGAGGCGGGCCTGGGCGTAGTCGAGCGCGGACTGAATCTGGTAGCGGGCGTCCTCGGGATAGCGGAAGCGGCGCGGCAGCGGCACGTTGGGATGGGCGACGGAAGCGATATCGGAATCGCACAGCAGCGGCAGGATGGGGTGGTAGAACGGCGTGACGGAAATCTCGACCTGGCCGCGCTCGGCGAAGCGGGCGTAAGCGGGCATCACGAGGCCGCAGATTTCGGTCTGCTTGCGACCCATCAGCGCCTGGTCGGCGGAGGAGAAATCGCGGCCCTTGTTCACCAGGGCCCGCACGTCGGGATCGGTTTCCAGGAAGATCTCGTCGAACCAGGCTAACTGCGAGAGGACCTGCAGGTCGCGGAGGGCGCCGGTGGAGAAGCTGCGGCGGGCGCGCTCGGCGTTGAAGTCGGCGGCGCGCCAGGCGTCGTAGAGTTCACCGAAGCGAGGATAGCGATAGATCAGGCGCGAGGCGTTGGCCTGGAAGAAGTACTTGAGGATGAAGGCCTGCTCGTCGGGGGTGAGCTGATCGGCGGGCTTGAGAGCGCAGCGCAGGAACGGGTCCTGGGCCTCGCCGCGGGCGTACTCCTCGATCTGCTCGATCATGGACGGCACGAGGTTAAAAGTCTGGTGGATGGAAGGGAACTCCTCGAGCATCTGCACCATGCCGTAGTAGTCCTTGAGGGCGTGCATGCGGGTCCAGGGCAGTTGATATTCGCCCGAGGCCAGGTCCTTATAAAAAGGCTGGTGCATGTGCCAGACGAAGACGAGCAGAGTGCGTGGCAACGGATCCTCCTCTAATAGCCGGAAGGCGGGGGAGCACCACGGCGGGCGAAGAAGCTGCGTACGGGCGGCGGCGGCGCGCTGCCCTTAACTGACCGCCAGAGTAACGCATTCATCTCGTCGTCGTCGATGCGGTCGGCTTCGTCGAGGTCGAAGGCGGCGGATTGGCGGGCGTCGGCGGAAGTGGACGGCGGATTGCGCTCGTCGATGGAGTAGCGCGCGGGGAGGGCCTCGAAGGGCCGCGGGTCGGGCTGGTTGCGGAAGGAGTTCCACATGGGGCGCGCCGAGGCGTCGAAGACGGTCATGGGACGAAGGCCGAGAATCAGCTCCATGGTGCGCAGCATCGAGGTCGTGTTATACATCGTCGAGTCGACGCCGCGGGCGCGCGTGTAAGGCGAGACGATGTAGGCCGGCGAGCGGTGGGAGTCGACGTGGTCGGGGCCGTTCTGCGCATCGTCTTCGAGGATAAAGATCGCGGTGGTGGCCCAGAAACGGCTATGGGAGACGGCATCGACGAGGCGGCCGACGGCGAGGTCGTTGTCCGCGGCGGCGGCCTTGGGCGAGTACTTGCCAGGCGCCACGCCGGAGGTATGGTCGTTGGGCAGACGCACCGTGGTGAAGTCGGGCATCTTCCCGGCGGCTTCCCACTGTTTCAACTCTGCGGCGAAGACCTTCTCGCGTTCCACGTCCTGATAGTTCAGGTCGAAGCCGCGGTAGTTCATGTTGGTAAAAGGGGCGAGTTGCGGGTCGCGCACCTTGGCCACCTGCGGGCCGGAGGCGGGCGCGGGCGTGATGAGATCGATCCACCAACCGAGATTACGCACCGTCAGGCCCTTCATCAGAGCGTTGTTCCAGATGCGCCCGGCGGGCGGCTGCGCGGCGCGCTCGCTGCCTTCGTAATCGTAGTGCTTCCGGCGGCCGCCGTAACTGTTGGGCCACATCCGCTGCACGTAGGGCGGCGCAATGGCGGCGGAGCTCCAGTTGTGGCCGTCGGCGCTGACGTCGGCGCTGACATAGAAGTTGTCCAGCAGCACAAAATCACGCGCGATCTGGTGCAGATTCGGCGTGACCTCCTGGCCGAATAGCGTAAGCGAGGGGTCGCCGTTGCCGATGCCGAGATCGCCGAGCACCTGGTCGTAGGTTCGGTTCTCCTTGACGATGTAAATGACGTGCTGGATGGGCGAAGGCTCGCCGGGCTGCGAGGGGATGGGATTGCCAGCGGGCACGCGGGCGTCGAGCATCAGCTCCTCGCGATAGGACGAGTTGGCGTAGACGGCTTTGGTCCAGGCCTCGAGTTGGGCCTCGTCGAACGGCGGAATCAGGGAGGCGGTGCCGCGCTGGAGGCCGCCGACGTATTCCAACTCGGTGTTGCCCAGGTACATCGGCGCCGCATGCTGGGTCGGGTTGGGCCCTTTCGGATTGGCGAAGCTGCGCAGGCCGCGCCCGTTGAGGATCAGCAGGCGGCCGTCCGAGAGCACGCGCGCCGCGGTGGGATACCAGCCCGCCGGGATGAAGCCGCGCACGACGCTCTTGGCGCTGGAGACGTCCACGACCGCGACGGCGTTCAGATCGGAGCAGACCACGAAGAGCGTCTTCCCATCGGGCGAAAGAGCGAGTGCGGCGGGCGTGCTGCCGGCCGGCTGCAAAGAAGAGAGCGCGATGTTGATGCGCTCCAGCGGCTTCAACGAAGCGTCCTCGGAGACGGCGAAGACGCTGACCAGATTCGAGCCGCCACTGGCGACGAAGAGGCGGGCCTGGTAGGAGGGCGGCTCGCCGTCCTCGGCCGCGGCGGGCTTCACGGAGCTCCAGACCATGTCCATGGGCTCGAGTTCGCTGAAATCGCGGGTGAGCAGCGCGCCGGTGTCGGCGTTCTGCAGAGCCACCGCGCCGGCGGCCATTCCGGTCACGTAGAAGGCCTTGCCGGAGGGGTGCATGAGCAGGCGATAGGGCCGCGCCAGCGTTTTCCACTCCTCGATCACGATGCCGGTGGAGAGGTTGACGACGAAGACGGAATCGCGGTGCAGGGCGGCGGCATAGAGCATCCGGCCATCGGGCGAAATGGCGACGTCGCCGATGAAATCGGTGTGCTTGCGCTGGGCTTCGGCGACGAAAGTGAAAGTGCGTCGAGGTTCGATGCGGCCGTCGCTCATCAATTCGAACTCGTAGACGCACGCCTTCGACCCGCCGCCCACATAGAAGTAGGGGGGCGGTCCGGGGCGCGTTCCGCTGGCCTGCCCAAAACGCGGCAGCGGCGCGAACGCAAGCCCCATCCACGCGTCCGGCACCGGCACGCTCGCAACCTGCTTCATCGTCTTGGCGTCGTGCGAGGTGATCGTCGGAGGCATGTAGCCCGCCTGGAGGATCAACACGTACTTGCCGTCGCGGGAGACGGCCGAACTCATAGGTAGCGTGCTAAGCGGGATCTGCTCGCCCGCCGGGCGGATGGTCCACCCGCTGTTCAGAAGAAATCCACCGCCGGGGAGCGGTCCGACGCGTTCGGGTGGCGCGGGCTGCGAGACGAGATACGCCGCCGAGACAAGCAGAGCGGCGGCGAGAAGCCGTTTCATTCGAAGAACCTCTGTGCGATGGGGAAGCGGCGGCCGATGCCGAAGGCCTTGGTGGTGACCTTCAGCCCCGGCGCCGCCTGCTGGCGTTTATATTCGTTCCGGTCCACCTTGTTGACGATGTCGCGGACCAGTTCCATGGGCAAGTTGCGCCCGGCGGCGATCTGCGCGGGCGTTTTCAAGTCCTCGATGTAGTCCTTGAGAACGGCATCCAGGACCTCGTAAGCAGGCAGAGAATCGGTGTCCTTCTGGTCGGGCCGCAGTTCGGCCGAGGGCGGCTTAAGGAAGACATTTTCGGGCACGATGGGACCCTGGCGGGCGTTCACCACGCGGCACAAATCGTAGACCATGGTTTTGGGCACGTCGCTGATGACGGCCAGGCCGCCGCACATGTCGCCGTAGAGCGTGCAATAGCCGACGGCCATCTCGCTCTTGTTGCCGGTGGTGAGGACGAGCGCGTTCCACTTGTTCGAGAGGGCCATCAGGGTGAGCCCGCGCAGGCGCGCCTGGATGTTCTCTTCGGTGACGTCGGGCGGGGCAGGGCCGAAGACCGGCGCAAGGTGTTCGATCAGATTCTCGTAGGCGCCGCTGATGGGCACGATCTCGAAGCGGATGCCGAGATTGGCGGCGAGTTCACGCGCGTCGTTCAGGCTGTGATCGGAGCTGAACGGTCCCGGCATGGCGACGCCGACCACGTTTTCCGCGCCTACGGCGTCGGCCGCGATGCAGGCCACGAGCGTCGAGTCGATGCCGCCGCTGAGGCCGATCAGCACCCGATGGAAGCCGCACTTGCGGAGGTAGTCGCGGGTGCCGAGGACCAGCGCGGCATAGACTGCCTCGGTCTCGTCGGTGAGATTGTCGTGGCGGTCGCCCGACAGCGCGGCGGCATCGAATAAAACAAGATCCTCCTCGAACGATTTGGCCGCCGCGACGATCTCTCCATCCGGGCCGACGCAGAAACTCGAGCCGTCGAAGACCAACTGGTCGTTGCCGCCGGTCATGTTGACGTAGACCAGGGGCAGGCGGTGGTGGCGCGCGACGGCGCGGAAGACGTCGCGGCGCAGCGCGCGTTTGCCGAGGTGATAGGGCGAGCCGTTGATGACGATCAGCAGGCCGGCGCCCTGGCGCGCGAGGTCGGCGACGGGGTCCTTCGTATACAGCGGGCGCTCCCAGAACTGCTTGTCGTTCCAGGCGTCTTCACAGATGGAGAGCGCGATGCGGAGGCCGCGGAATTCGCAGATCTCCTGGCTCGCCGCGGGCTGGAAATTGCGCGACTCGTCGAACACGTCGTAGGTCGGCAACAGCATTTTCGTCTGCCGGAAGCGGATCTCGCCGCCTTCGATCAGGGCGGCTGAATTCGTCGCCCGGCGGGGCGAGCCGGCGGGGGCGCGGCCGACGTAGCCGGCAATCAGGCCCAGCGGCAGATCGCGCGTGGCGGCGGCGAGTTGTTCCAGGGCCAGCGCGGTGCGTTCAAGAAACGACGGCTTCTCGACCAGATCGCGGGGCGGGTAGCCGGTGAGCGCGAGTTCCGGGAAAACGGCGAGATCCGCGCCGCGCGCAGCCGCCGCGCGCGCAGAGGCGGCAATGCGCTGTCCGTTGCCGGCCAGATCTCCGACCGTGTTGTCGATCTGACAGAGAGCGATCTTCATGGGACTCATTTCATTGTAGCGGCCGGGCTCCGTGAAACCGTCCCCGAAGCGGCGGGAAGAATGCGGAGGGAGCCGCGGATTCGGCCGTTCCAGCGGTGGTCCTCGGTCTGCTCGTCGCGGCGGCCGCGCGTTCACCGGCCGCGGTGGCCGACAATGGTGAAATGGCGAGCAGTGGAACCCCCAAGGTCGCATTCACCATCGGTCATCTGCCCAAGGCCGGACCGTACGTTGCGGCCCTGCGGCTTGTCGGGCTGGACGTGGAAGTCTTCACGCCACACAACCCTCCGGCCGCGCTGGACGGCTACGCCGGCCTGGTGCTGGGCGGCGGCGGCGATGTCGACCCGGCGTACTACGGCGAAATCGCGGCGGGCACGCGCAATCCCAACCCGAAGCGCGACGAGATGGAATTGGAGTTATTCCGGCTGGCGCGCGAGCGCGACTTGGCCGTGCTCGGTATCTGCCGCGGGCTGCAGTTGATGAACGTCGCCTGCGGGGGCACGCTGCATCAGGACATCGGCGCGGCGCACTCGGAGGTGCATCACGCGGTGAACGTCCCGCCCGGGTCGAAGTTGCGTGGAATTGTGGGGAACGAGAATTTTGAAATCGTCTCGCGTCATCATCAGGCCATCAAGAATGCCGCTCCCGGCCTCAGCGTGACGGCCAGCGCCCCCGACGGCATTGTGGAGGCAATCGAGGACGCCGCGCGGCGATTCGTGATCGGCGTGCAGTGGCATCCGGAGGACAACATTGACAGCCGCGAAGATCAGGCTTTGTTTCGCAGTTTTGCGCGAGCGGCCGGCGTTGCAGGAGACTGATCCCGCCGGATGTCTTCCCTGACGGTCCGCAAGTTTTTCGCCCGCAACGGGCCGCTGGCCGGCACACATCCCAACTATGAGTTCCGGCCTGGGCAGCTCGAAATGGCCCTGGCGGTGGAAAAAGCGCTGGCCGAAAAACGGCATCAGATCGTCGAGGCGGGCACCGGCACGGGGAAGACGCTAGCGTACCTGGTGCCCGCATTGCTCTCGGGCCGGCGCGTTGTGATTTCCACCGGGACCAAAAACCTGCAGGAACAACTCTTTTTCAAGGACATTCCCTTCCTGGAACAGTTTTTCCCCGGCGGCATCCGCGCCTGCCTGATGAAAGGACGGGCGAATTACCTGTGCCGCCAGAAGCTCTACGACGCCGAGAAGGAGCCGATTCTGGAGGGTCTGGAGGAGGTCTCCGACTTTGCCATCCTGCGTGAGTGGGAAAAGATCACCGACAGCGGCGACCGGGCCACGATCAAGGACCTGATGGAAGCGAGCACGGCCTGGCCGAAGCTCGACGCGCGCCGCGAGGCGTGCACCGGATCGAAGTGCGCTCAATTCGACCGCTGCTTCATCACGCAAATGCACGTGCGCGCCATGGAGAGCGACCTGATCGTCGTCAACCACCATCTGTTCTTCGCCGATCTGGCGGTGAAGGAAGAGGAATACGGCGGTATCATTCCCGAATACGGGGCGGTGATTCTGGACGAAGCGCACGACATCGAGGATGTCGCCGGACAATACTTCGGGCTCACCGTGAGCAACCACCAGGTGGAGGATCTGCGGCGCGACATCCACGCGCTGGCCCGGCGGAAGGAGATCCTGACGGCCGGCCTGGACCAGATGCTGACTCTGCTGGCCGATCACGCGGACCGGTTCTTCTGGCTGTTCCCGGCCGCGGACGGGCGCACCGGTTACGACAGCCAGGCGGCGTTTGTGGAGCGGCACGGCGAGACCTACCACGGGTTCCTGGCCGTTTTGGAAATGCTCGCCGCGCACTTGACGACCATCCGCAACGCGCCCGAGGAACTGGTGCCGCTGCACCGCCGCCTGCTCGAATTCCGCGAGCGGCTGCGGCGCTGGATGGAGCCCGACGATTCGGCGACCGTATATTTCATCGAGCGCCGCGGCCGCGGCATCTACCTGCAGGCCACACCAATCGACGTCTCGGCGATCCTGCGCGAGAAGCTGTTTGCGGTGATCCCGACCGTGGTGCTCACGTCGGCGACGCTCGCGGTGGGTGACAATTTCAACTTCCTGCGCTCGCGCCTGGGATTGGAGGACGCGCGCGAGCTGATCGTGCCCAGCCACTTCGATTACCCTGCGCAGTGCCTGCTGTACGTGCCGCCGCACCTGCCGGACGTGCGCAGCGGCGAGTTCGCCGCCGCGGCGGCCGAGGAGATCCTCGAGATCCTGAAACATACGCGGGGGCGCGCGTTTGTGCTGTTCACCAGCTACCAGCAGATGCGCAGCATCCACGACAAAGTGGAACCGCTGCTCGATTACCCGGTTCTGCTGCAAGGCACCGCGCCGCAGCGCATCCTGCTGGAGGGGTTCCGTACAACTCCGCACTGCGTCCTGTTTGCCACGTCATCGTTCTGGCAAGGCGTGGATGTGCAGGGCGACCAGTTGAGCTGCGTTATCATTGATAAACTGCCATTCGCGGTGCCGAGCGACCCAGTTGTCGAGGCCCGCATCCGGGCGTTGAAGGAAGCCGGCGGGAACGCATTTTTCGAATACCAGGTTCCGCAGGCCGCTATCGCGCTGAAGCAGGGGTTTGGGCGGCTGATCCGCAGCCGGAGCGACCGGGGCGTGCTGGTGTTGCTCGACAACCGCATCACGCGCCAGCGCTACGGTCAGATTTTCTTCGACAGCCTGCCGCCGTACCGGTTTACGACGGACGTGCGGGAGGTGGAAGAGTTTTTTGCGAATGTTTGAGCTACGAGTGGAGCACGGTTTTCCGGCCGGCCACGCCCTGCGCGGCCACCCCGGCAAGTGCGCCCATGCGCACGGCCACAATTACCGCGTGCAGGTAGCGGTGGAAGGGCCGCGTCTGAACGAAATCGGGCTGCTGATGGACTTCAGCGACCTGAAGCGGGCATTACGCGCGGTGTGCGAGCGGCTGGACCACGAGTTTCTCAACGACCTGGCGCCATTCCAAACCATGAATCCGAGTGCCGAGAACCTGGCCCGGTACATCTTCGAGGAAGTGGGCCTGTTGCTGGCGGAGCAACTGCGAGCCGCGGGCGTGCGCCTGACGGAAGCCGTGGTGCAGGAGACGGACACGGCGTGGGCGGTCTACCGGCCGGATTGAGACGGTCAGCCGGGCGGGCGCTCCGGTTGCGCGGTGCGGGCGAAACAGGAGCGGATGCGGGCGTCGAGCTGCGGCAGCGAGAAGGGCTTGCCCAGGAAATCCGTCGCGCCCAGTTCAAAGCAGATGCGGGCGCTCTCCTCGTCTCCCTCGCCGGTGAGCACGATAACGGGCAATGAGCGCGTTTCCGCGCGCGACCGCAGACTCTCGAGCACCGCGAGCCCACCGGGCGGCGGCATCATCAGGTCGAGCAGTACGAGGTCGGGCTTCTCGCGTTGGATCAAGGCCAGCGCTTCGGTGCCGCCGGCGGCCTCAAACACTTCATGCCCGCTCTTGGCGAGAGCCCGGCGAACCATCACACGCAGATCCTCGTGGTCATCCGCGATCACAATCCGCAATGGCCGGTTCGAGGCCGTCTCAGACGCCGGTACGCCGGCAATCAGCGTGGCGCCGGCCGCGCTATTGACGATCGTCTCGGCGTGCCCTTCGCGCGCGCAAAAAACCTGGAGCGGCGAGTGGAGCGTGGCGGCCAACTCGCGCGCGCGTTCCTCAATCCGGTCCACGAAATCGTCGTCGTGAGCCGGATCGTGGTGCGTCAGAAACAGGCGCCGGACATTCGCCGCCGCGGCAATCTGGGTGGCGTAGGAGAAGGTGCTGTGGCCCCAATTCTTCTTGGAGGCGTATTGCTCCGGAGTGTACTGGGCATCGTGCACGACGACGTCGGCGTTTTCCATGAAGGCCGCGTGGCGGCGGTCGCCGTCGTGGAGAATAGACTCCAGCCGGCCGCGTTCGGCGTCCGAGCGCCACAGCCGTTCCCAATAGGGTTCGTGGTCGCACAGGTACAACACGGAAGCGCCGTCGGCTTCGATCCGATAACCCAGCGTCATGGCCGGATGATTGAGGAACTGCGTGATGACACGCACGCCGCCGAGATCGTGGACTCCCTCGGAGAGGTCGTGATACTCGATGCTGGCTCCCAGTTGGCTCAGCTCCACGGGGAAATACGTGTACTCCATCTGGCCCGCGAGAACTTCGGGCAGCGTGCGGTTGGCGCCCTGCGGCGCGCACACTACGATGCGATTGCCGGCTTCGAAAACGGGCGCGAAAAAGGGGAAGCCCTGGATGTGATCCCAATGCGTGTGGCTGAGCAGGATGGTCGCGGTCAGCGGTTTCGGTTCGTGGGCCAGCAGGTGATTGCCCAACGCGCGGGCGCCCGTGCCGCAATCGAAAATGAAGCGCTGCCCGGCCCGTGTCACTACTTCCACGCAGGAAGTATTTCCGCCATAGCGGGCCGTCGCCGGCCCAGGCGCGGCAATGGATCCACGAGTCCCCCAGAAACGCAATAACAAGGCGTTCTCCTCTCGCTCCCTCGAAGCCCGTTTCACCTAATGTACTCTATGTGCGCGCCGTCAACATAGAGTAAAGCAGTGCCGGCCCGCAAGAACGATTGGTCCACGCGTTTTTCAGGCGAGATCGAGCGGAACCACGGTCAGCCGGTAGACATCGGGATTGTTCCAATTGCCCGCCGTGAACACGTAGACCCGGCCGGCGGTCTGGAACTTCGGGCAGATTTCGGGCGAGTAGTAGCCTTGCGGAGAGAATTCCTGCGAACCGATCCGCGTCCACGGGCCCCAGGGATGGGCGGCTTCATAGAAGTCCCAAACGGTCTTCGTGCAGGCGCCCTTGATCTTCCCTCCGCCGGCGGGGTAATACCATCCGGCCATCAGGTAGCGGCGCTGGGCGTGCAAATAAACCGCGCCGGTCATGCCCAATTTGCCGCGTTGATCGAGAACCGGTTTCGCGTCGGCCGATTTCGACGACCAGGACGCATCGCGCGCCCCGTCGCCGCCCGTAAAGAACTTCCAGTCGGACGCGTTGAGGGCCCCAATTCTGTTGCGCCTCACGCGGCCCAGAACCATGTCGTCGCCGTTGTCCCAGAAACCGTTGTTTGAGACCGCGTAGACGTAGCGGTCGGCGCCATCGGCAGTGGTTCGGTCATGGCCGTACTCAATGAAATAGGGGGTCGCGAAGCGCGAGCCGGGGAACATCGGCGCGTCGTAGTTCTGCTTGGCCGGGCGCGTCCAAGTCTTGCCGAAATCGGTGGACTTGATGATGCTGGCGTTGGAGGCGGGTTGGCGCCTGGTGACGTCGCCGGAATCTTCGCCATACTTATGCCGCGCGACGACCAGGTAGAGCACGCCGTCGAGCGACGTGCAGCCGCTGGATTTCCAGGTGCAGCCATCGGGACCGCGCTCGGAGCCTTTGCCGTAGTCCGGCATGAGGTTCACGGTGGCGCCGGTGAGCTTCAGCGGATCGTTGCCCTGGATGCGGTTGAAAGCGACGTTGGCACTGCCGGCTTTGTGAAAACCTCCGGTGTCATCGGAAGGCGAGTAGAGGTTGCCATCATCGGCCCATGCGGCCACCCAGGTGTCGCCGCCGTTGTCCGCCAGAGGGACGGGAGTACCGACGCGCACGGTCCGGATCGGTGAACCCGCGCCGGCCGGCGCTGAGGCGGAAGCAATCCATGGCGCGCCCACCGCGGCCGCGAGGACCTGACGACGATTCCATTGGCTCATGGCTGTCTATCCTATCGCGGAACATCATCGGGGAGCGCTGGGCTGGAGCTAGCGTTCTCCGCGCTCCCGCCTGTACTTCCGCAGAAGCTCGTACAGCACCACCCCGCCGGCGGTGGCGACGTTCAGCGAATACTTCAGGCCGCGCATGGGCAGCCGCACCTGCACGTGGGACGCGGCCAGGAGCGCGTCGCCGACGCCATCCACTTCGTTGCCGAAGACCACACAGACCGGCCAGCGAGGTTGCCAGTCGAAGAGATCCACGGCTTCGTCGGAGGTTTCCATGGCCGCGATCTGATAGCCGCGCGCGGCCAGCATGCGCAGCGGCACGAGCGCGTCGTAGTAGTGCTCCCAGGCGACGCTGGCCTCGGCGCCCAGGGCGGTTTTGGCAACGCCTGGCTGGACTGGCCGGCTGGTGATCCCGCACAGGTACAGGCGTTCGGCGCGGACGCCGTCGGCGGTGCGGAAGAACGCGCCGACGTTGTACATGCTGCGCACGTGGTCCAGCAGCACGCACACCGGCAGCGTGCCCAACCCGGCATAGGGCGCGGCTTCCTTGACAGCCGGCCTCACAGCCGGCGCGGTCTCTTCAAACGGGCGTCTCGCCATGCGGCTCCGGAGGCGCTATCCCCCTCCTGAGCATAGCGGGGGTTTACGATATGGGAGCAATGGTTGTTCTCACAGGTTCCCAGTTGAATCTCGAAGACGTCGCCGGCGTGGCGCGCGGCGGCGCCCAGGTGGCGCTGGCCGGCGAGGCTCTCGACCGTATGCGCGCCTCGCGCGCGACGGTCGAACGCCTGGCCGCGGGCGACGAGCCGGTTTATGCCGTCAACACCGGGTTCGGGTATCTCTCGAACGCGCGCATCCCACACGGGGACCTCGCGCAGTTGCAGCAGAATCTGCTGCGCTCGCATGCTTGCGGCGTGGGCGAGCCGCTGGCGGACGAGACGGTGCGGGCCATGATGCTGATCCGCGCCAACGTGCTGGCCAAAGGCCTTTCGGGCATCCGGCCGGTGATTGCGGAGCGGCTGTGCGACCTGCTCAATCGCGGCGTCACGCCGGTGGTGCCGTCGCGGGGCAGCGTCGGGGCCAGTGGCGACCTGGCCCCGCTGGCGCACATGGGACTGGTGCTGATCGGCGAGGGCGAGGCCGAGGTCGGCGCAGGCGCGGAGCGGCGCCGTCTGCCGGGCGCCGAAGCGCTGCGCGCGGCGGGGCTCGAAGCGCTGCATCTCGAAGCCAAGGAAGGCATCTCGCTGGTCAACGGCACGCAGGCCATGCTCTCGCTGGCGACGCTGGCGCTGCTCGATCTGGAGGATCTCTGCGAGGCCGCGGACGCAGCTTGCGCGCTCTCGCTGGACGCGCTGCGCGGCACTGCCGCGGGCCTACGATCCGCGCATCCACGAGGCCCGCCCGCACCCCGGCCAGCAGGCCAGCGCGGCGCTGCTCAGCGCGCTGCTCGAAGGGAGTGAGATCCGCCTGACGCACGCCACGTGCCCGCGCGTGCAGGATGCCTACTCGCTGCGCTGCGCTCCGCAGGTGCACGGCGCCGTGCGCGACGCACTCACGGAGGCCCGCCGCGTCTTCCTGATCGAGCTCAACGCGGCCACCGACAACCCGCTGGTATTCGGCGCGGAGATTCTCTCCGGCGGCAATTTCCACGGCGAGCACCTGGCGTTCCAGTGCGACTTCCTGGCGGTCGCGCTGACGGCGCTGGGAGGCATCAGCGAGCGGCGCACCGACCGGCTGTTGAATCCTTCGTTCAACGAGGGCCTGCCGCCGTTCCTGGCGACGCACCCGGGGCTGGAGTCGGGCCACATGATGCTGCAGGTGACGGCCTCGGCACTGCTCGCGGAGTGCCGTGTGCTCGCGACGCCGGCCTCGCCCGGCTCGGTGCCGACCAGCGGCAACAAAGAGGATTTCGTGAGCATGGGCATGACCGCGGCGCTGAAGCTGCGGCAGGCCACGGACCTCCTGCGCGCGATTCTGGCGATTGAACTGCTGTGCGCCACGCAGGCCCTGGAATCGCTGTGTCCGTTGAAAACGGGCGTGCGTCTCGAGAAGCTACGCGCGGCGTTCGTTGAGGTCTGCCCGCCGCGTACCGGCGACCGGCCGTTCCACGAGGACCTGAGTGCGGCCTGCGAGTGGCTCAGATCGTGGCGTACACGGCGAAACGAGTGGTGCGTCTGAAGCCCAGTGCGCGGTATAGCCGCCGCCCGTCGGGCGTGGACTGCAGCACCAGAGGGCCGCTGAAGCCGCGCCGGCGGCGCTCGGCGACAGTGTGGCGCACGACCGCTTCGGCACAGCCCCGGCGGCGGTGCCGCTCCAGCGTCGCCACGGAATAGATGCCCAGCGCCCCGGCGTGTTCCACGGCGGCCCCGCAGGTCACCGGCTCGCCGTCGAGATAGCCCACCCAGGCCTCGAGCGCGCTGCGCCAGCGCTCCTCCGGCTCATACAGCACGCGCGCTGTCGGGTAGGGAATGTGGAACGTAGCGGCGATCAGCCCGGTGAACGCCTGCCGCTCGCTGGCATTGGTCACTGGCTCGAAATCGAGATCCGGCGGGTGGTGCGCCGGCGCCTCGAGTTCCTGTGTTTCCATGCCCGGCGCATCCAGAATCCGCACCAGGCGCAGCGGGTCGAGCAGATCGTCCAAGCGCCGCGCCGTGCGGGCGTCGAGCAGGTCTTCGCAGGCATAGAAATTCCATCCGCGCACCAGCCGGCCGAAATGCTGCGAGGCCGCGTTGACGCGCGCGAGCAGCGCGGCCTCGTCCGGCGCGGGCGCGTCGATCACCGCCACGTTGAACGCCGAGTGCGCCACCGGGGACGTCACCAGCGTCAGGCCCGCGCGTTGCTCCACCGTCCCGTAAAACGACAGGGCGGCAATCAGGTTGGCGGTGTTGTATTCGAACGGCTTCACGCGTCGCTTCAGTTTTTACAGCAGATTCAATGGATCGACATCCACCACCAGCGCCGTTGCCGGCCACTTCTCCTCGAGCGCATGCCGCTGCAGCCGCTGCAGCGTCGTGTTGAGGTCGGGGCGCGACCGCGCCTTGATCAGCATCTGATAACGGAACTCGTTTTTCAACCTGGGGACCGGCGCCTCGGCGGGTCCGAGCGCCTTCAGGCCCTGACCCGGCTCCTTCAGCAACTCCGCCAGAACGCCGCTCATCCGCAGGGCGTCCTCCTGCTTTTCGGCGCGAACCAGCACGTTGGCCAGTGCGCTGAAAGGCGGATAGCGCATCAATCGCCGGAATTCGAGTTCCTTCTTGTAGAACTTCGCAAAGTCCTGTTCCGCGGCGCAGCGGATTGAGTAATGGTCCGGGTTGTACGTCTGCACCAGCACGGTGCCCGGCAACAGGTGCCGCCCGGCGCGCCCGGCCACCTGCGTCAGGAGCTGGAAGGTGCGCTCGGCCGCACGGAAATCCGGCACGCCCAGCCCGATATCCGCGTTCACGACGCCGACCAGCGTCACGTTCGGAATGTCGTGGCCCTTCGCGATCATCTGGGTTCCGACAAGGATATCGAAGTTGCCTTCGCGAAATCCGCTCAGAATTTCCTCGTACTTGTGTTTCCCGGTCACCGTGTCGCGGTCCAGCCGCGCGATGCGCGCTGCGGAGAAGTGCCGGTGCAGCTCTTCCTCGACGCGCTCCGATCCGCTGCCGAGGAAGTGGATGTGCTCGCTGTCGCATTTGGGGCAGCGGGCGGGCACGCGGGCGGCGTAGTTGCAGTAGTGGCACAGCAGCCGGTTGTCGCGCTTGTGCCAGGTCATCGGCACGGCGCAGTTGACGCATTGGATGCGCTCGCCGCAGCTCCGACAGGCCACGGCCGAAGAAAAGCCGCGCCGGTTCATCAGCAGCATCACCTGCTCGCCGGCCTCGATCTTGGCCTGCACGGCCTCGACCAGGCGCCGCGAGAATAAGGCGTTCACACGCGTATCGAGGAACTCCTCGCGCATGTCGATCAGTTCGACCCGCGGCATCGGGCGCTCGCCCACACGCTCCGGCAGTTCGAGCAGCCGCGACTTGCCGCGCTCGACGTTGTAGCGGCTTTCGAGGCTCGGCGTGGCCGAGCCCAGCACCACGCAGGCGCGCTCTTCGCGGCCGCGCAGAATGGCCACGTCGCGCCCGTTGTAGCGCGGCGTCTCTTCCTGTTTATAGCTGCCGTCGTGCTCTTCATCCACCACGATCAGCCCCAGGTTCTTGACCGGCGCGAAGACCGCCGAGCGCGTTCCCACGGCCACCATGGCCTCGCCCGTGCGCAGCCTGCGCCACTGCGCCGCGCGCTCGCTGTCGTTGAACGCCGAGTGCAGAATCGCCACCCGATCGCCGAATCGCGCGTGGAATTGCCCCGCCATGGCCGGCGTCAGCCCGATCTCCGGCACCAGCATCAACACGCCGCGCCCCGCCGCCAGCGCGGCTTCGATGGCGTTCAGATAGACCTCGGTTTTGCCCGACCCGGTGACGCCGTGCAGCAGGAACGTCTGGAAGCGGCGCTCGGCCAGGACGCCGCGGATGGCGTCCACCGCGGCCTGCTGAGCCGGATTGAGCGCGTGCCGCGGCTGAGCCCAGGCGGCGTCGATGGCGAGCGGCTCGGGTTTCAGTTCGATCAGCTTGCGCCGTGCCAGCGCCCGCGCCGCCACGCTGGCCCCTTTCACCGCCACGCTCAGATCCACCAGGTTGTGCGAGCCCGGGTGGAGTTCGAGATAGGCGATCAGCTCACGCTGGACCCGGGTGAGCTTGAGCTGCTCGTGACGTCCGTTGAATTCGGCGCGCATGCGGATGGCGGGGGCGCGCAACGGGTCGCGCCCGGCGATGCTTTGCTCCTGCACCAGCAGGCCTTTGCGTTCCAAAGTCTTGAGCAACTTTCTGGCGCCGGCACACTTGCGTTCGAGCGTCGTTTCGCTCAGCGGCCGCTGCTCCAGCGCCCGCAGCAGTTCCACGGCGGGATCGTTGCCCGTTTCGCCGATCAGCAGTTGCCGGACGACGTCGTGCCCCTGGTCGGTCAGCGCCCAGAACTTCGATTGCCGGACTTCCCCGGCCAGCGGCGCCATCCCGCGCAACACTTCGCCCAGCGGCGCGCAGTAGTATTCCGCCACCCAACTTCCCAGCGCGAGCAGTTTCGCGTCCAGAACCGGCTCCTCGTCGAGCAGCCGCAGAGCTTCCCGCGTCTCCATCTCCGGCGGCTGGTTGTGGGCTTTGAGAATCATTCCAGTCAGCTTGCGCGACCCGAATGGGACGATGATCCGGCAGCCCGGAACGGCCCGGTGGCGCAGCGTTTCCGGGAGGCTATAGGTGAACGGGCGCGCCAGGGGCACCGGCAAACTGACGTCGACGAACGAAAAAACCGCTTCCATCGGTAATCTTTAGCCCATCCGCGGCGCTCTTCAATGTAGCAGGAGCGAACTTATGAAAACAGTTGCAGCAACTCTCGTTCTTCTACTCGTCGCCGGTTTGGGCGCCTTCGCGGCCGACATCGACGGGAAATGGAAAGCCGAAACCAAACGACCCTCCCGCGACGGCAGTGGAGAGATGACCATCACCCTGCTATTCGACCTCAAGGCCGATGGCGCGAAATTGACCGGCAACGTAACCATATCCAGTCCTCGGGGCGACCGCCAGGCGACCGTCTCCGACGGCAAAATCGACGGGAACAAGTTCAGCTTCAGCACCACGGCCGAAGGCCCGAACGGAAGCATGACGACAAAATACGAGGGAACCGTCGAGGGCAGTGTCTTGAAGGGCACATCTGCGCGTGAGGGCGGCCAACGCAGCTTCCCCTTTGAAGCTAAGAAACAGTAAATCAGTAAGTTAGTTGTCGTGCATGCGGCTGTGCATGCGCTGTCTCGAGCGGTGGAAACCGCGCCGCGCGACCGTGGCCGACGGTGCGCTGAATGGCCAGGTTTCCACCGTGTAATTACCGTGTTTTCACCGCGCGGAGACGGTGAATCCCCGGCTTTTCACCGTGCCGGACCGGGCTCTGGCCCTTGCGGCCGGGAGTGCCGGCAGCGGTGTTTGCGCCCCATTCTCAGCCCCCTTCCCGTCCCGTTGAAATAACCCCCCCCCTTGTCACCCGCCCAAAATAGTGTAATCATTTACACTATAACCTGCCTATGCGCACCGTGGTCCATTGGGATGGCGATCGTTTCTTCGCCTCCATCGAGCAGGCGGCCGACGCTCGGCTGCGCGGCCGGCCGGTCATCGTCGGCGGCGAGCGGCGCGGCGTCGTGCTCTCGGCCAGCGCCGAAGCCCGCCGGTTCGGCATCCGTCCCGGCTGGCCGACGGCGCGCGCGCGGCGGGCCGTGCCGCCGTTGATCGTTTTACCGGCCCATTTCGACCTGTATGAGCGTTTTTTCGACCAGATTCTGGGCCTTTGCCGCGAGACCACGCCGCTGGTCGAGCCCTCCTCGGTGGGCTCGGCCTGGCTCGACCTGACTGGTACCGGGCGCGCGCTCAACCAGCCGCCGGAGCAGGTGGTCGCCGATCTGCGGGCCACCGTGCGGGAGTGGCTGCGGCTGTCGCTCTCGGCGGGGATCGCCACCAATAAACTGGTCGCGCGCATCGCCGCGCGGCTCCGGAAGCCCGCTTCCCAAGTGACGGTCGCGGCCGGGAACGAACGCGCGTTTCTGGCTCCTCTGGCGCTGGCCTGGCTACCCGGAATGGATGGGCCGGCAATTCAATCCATGGAGCTGGCCGGTATCCGGACGTGTTCGCATCTGGCCGCTGCGCCGATCGACGCGCTGTCGGTCATTCTCGGCCGCAACGCCCTGCGGCTGCAGCGCCGCGCCCAGGGTATATCGGAAGAACCGGTCGGCAAAAAGAAGGCCGCGGAGCCCGGTTGGAGCGAGTGCAGCGAGTTTGCCGAAGACGTCTGGGACGAGCCTTTTCTGCTGCTGACCCTTCGCCGCATGGCCGAGAAGCTGATGGCGCAGGTGCGCGCGGCGTCGAGCGAAATCCGCCGCATCACGCTCGAACTGGTCTACACCGACCGCGAGGAGTCGCGCCGTAATTATGACTTCAGCGAGCCCATCGCGATCGACACTGATGTCTTCCCGGTCCTGCCGCCACTGCTGGCCGCGGCGTGGTCGCGTCGCGTGCGCCTGCGCGCGATGGCGCTGCAGGCCGGCCGGGTGTACCGCCCTTCGCCGCAACTGGATCTGTTCGCGCCGGCCTCGCCGCGCCGCCAATTCGACGCCAGACTGGCCTCCACCATCGACCTGCTGCGCCGGTTGCACGGCCCCGCGGCGGTCGTGCGCGGGTACGAACTGAGAGCGCCCGACGCGGCGTAAAGCCGGGTACGCCATGAGCTACGCCGCACTCCACAATCACAGCTATTACTCGCTGCTCGACAGCACCATGCCGCCCGCGCAGATCGTCGAGGCCGCCGTGGCCAGCGGCATGCGGGCGGTGGGCCTGGCCGACCGCGATACGCTGGCCGGCGCGGTGGCGTTTTATAAGCACGCGCGCGCCGCCGGCATTCATCCGGTGATCGGCAGCGAGGTGACGCTGGAGGGCGGGGCGACGCTGGTTCTGCTGATCGAAAACGCGCGCGGCTACCGCAATCTGTGCCGCCTGCTGACGGCGCGGATCGAGCACCCGAACGGAGTGAGGCCCGATTGTTTAGAACAATTCGCGGAAGGTTTGATTTGTCTGGCCGGGCCGCGCAGCGAGATCGCCCGGGCTATCAGAAACAATGCCGACCCCGCGCCCGCGCTCGACTTTCTGCGCCGCGTCTACGGCCCCAACCTGGTGCTGGAAATATCGCCGCACACGGACGAGGACCTGTATCTGGCGCGCCTCTTTGCGACGCTCTCGCGGCGCCACCGCGTGCCGCTGGCGACGACGTGCGACACGCACTACCTGGCCCCCGAGGACCGTCTGCGCTACGACATCCTGGCCTCGATGCGCACGCTGACGCTGCTCAACCAGCGCCATCCGGAAAAGCTCCCGCCGGGCCGCCACCACTGGCACACCGAGGAAGACATGGCGCGTTTCTTCGGCGGCTTGCGGCAGGCGATGGAGAACACGCTGCGCATTGCCGAGCGCTGCCGCTTCGACTTCGAACTGGGCGACATCCGGTTCCCGAAATTTCCGTGTGATAATCCGGCGGCCGTGCTCAGGACGAAGGCCGAAGCCGGCGCCGCGCGGCGTTACGGTGCGGACGCCGAGCCGTGCGTGCGCGAGCGTCTGGAGCGCGAGCTGAGCGTCATCGAAGAGGTCGGCTATGCGGAGTATTTCCTGGTTTTCGCCGACCTGGTGGAGTGGTGCGCGGCGCGCAATATCTGGACGCTCGCGCGCGGCAGCGCGGCCGGCAGCCTGGTGTGCTACGCGCTCGGCATCAGCAACGTCTGCCCGTTCCGCTTCGGCCTCACCTTCGAGCGATTTTTGAACCGCGAGCGGATGCAGTTTGCCAAGCTCGCCGACATCGACCTGGACCTGCCGTGGGACCGCCGGGACGAGGTGATCCAGCACGTTTTCGAGCGCTACGGCAGGGAACACGTCGCCATGATCGGGGCGGTGCACACCTTTCAAGGCCGCTCCGCCGTGGCCGACATTGCCAAGGTTTACGGCATCCCCGAGCGCGAAGCGCGGCGTTTTACCGAACACATTCCGTGGATGCGGGGCGACGCCGCCGAGGCCGTGCGCCAGACGCCCGAATGCAGCCATCTGCCGTACAACGAAGAGCCTTACAAAACCGTGCTGGCGATGGCCGGCGAATTCGACGGCATCCCGCGCCACTTCGCCATGCACCCGTGCGGGCTGGTGATCAGCGGAGACACGATCGCCGACCGCATGCCGCTGTTTGAGAGCTCGAAGGGGCTGCTGACGACGCACTACGCGATGGACGACGTGGAAGAGCTGGGCCTGCTGAAGATGGACCTGCTCGGGCAGGCGGGGCTGAGCGTCCTGCGCGACACGCTGCAGAATCTCGACGAGAGCCGCGGCCTGCGGGTCGATCTGGACGGCATCGACTGGCAGGACGAAGCCACGTGGGAAGCCATCGCCACGGGCAACGCGCGGGGCGTGTTCCACATCGAATCGCCGGCCATGACCAGCCTGCTCATGATGAGCGGCTGCCGCGACATCGACTGCCTCACGGCGGTGGAGTCGATCATCCGTCCGGGCGCGGCCAACGAGGGCCGCAAACGGGCGTTTGCGCGGCGGCACCAGGGCCTGGAAGCGGTCCGCTACGCGCATCCTTCGCTGGAGCCGGTGCTGGCCGGCACCTACGGTCTGATGGCTTTCGAAGAGCACATTCTGCTGGTCGCCAACGGTTTCGCGGGCCTGCCGTGGGGGCGCGCCGACCAACTCCGGCGGGCGCTCGTCAAGAACAGAGATCACGATCTGATCGACAGCCTGGGAGGCGAATTTCGCGAGGGCGCGCAACGCCTGGGGCGGACCGCGGAAGAGACCGAAACCGTTTGGGCGATGGTGCGCGAGTTCGCCGGCTACATGTTCAACAAGGCGCACTCGGCGGCGTATGCGGTGGAGGCGTTTGCGGGCGCGTGGCTGAAGACGCGCTACCCGGCCGAGTTCCTGGCCGCGGTGCTGACGTCGCGGCGCGGCTTTTACTCGCCGCTGCTGTACGTTCTCGAAGCGCTGCGGCAGGGCGCGCACTTCCGCCTGCCCGATCTGCACGCGTCCGATCCGCGCCGCTTCCTGGTTGCGGAGAACACCATCCTGCTGCCGCTGGACCAGGTGCGGGGACTCACGCAAAACTCGCTCGACCGCATCGCGGCGGAACGCCCGTTTCACGACATCGGCGACTTCTTCCGCAAGGTGAAACCCGCACGCGCCGAATGGCTGGCGCTGCTGAAAGCCGGCGCATTTGACGTCTTCGGCGAGCCGCGCGGGCGCCTGTTCTGGCGCCTCCAACGGCTGGAGACGGCGGTCCAGCCGCGCGCCGCGGGGGACAGCCCGCGCGCGGACACGCATGGCTCGGAAGCGGCGCTGATCGAACCCGAACTGCCCGCTGCCTTCGACCCCGCGCCGGAATTACGGGCCCGCTGGGAGCACGAAGTGCTGGGGTTTCCGGTGAGCGTGCACCCGCTCGAATACTTCGCCCCGGGGCTCGACTGGGGGCGCTATTGCAGTGCCGCCGACCTCACGCGCCGGCAGCAATCGCTGTATGGGAAACAGGTGCGCGTGTGCGGGCTCGTCGTCGCCGACCGCCACCATCCCACCGGTGATGGCACGATGAAATTTCTCACTCTGGCCGACTGGACGGGCTTTCTGGAGGTGTCGTTGTTCGCGCGCGTGTACCGCGAATATGGCCACAAGACCGTCCACCCGGTGCTGGGCATCGAGGCGACCGTGGACCCGTTCGACAACCGCAAAGGCTTCGCGCTGAATGGGCAGCGCGTGTTGGGGTGAGAAGTTTCTCAGGGAAATGAGAGCACGAGCCCCTCGGCGGCGGCGAAGGTGGAGGCGAACTCCTGGCGGGCGCAGGCCAGCACGCCGTCAAGAAAGGCGTCGTCGTGGTCGGGATCGTGGTGCGTGAGAACCAGTTTCCCGACGCCGGCGCGTTGTGCCATTTTCACCGAATCGAGCCACGTGCCGTGGCCCCATCCGCGCCGCTGCTCAAACTCGCTGGGCGTATATTGGGCGTCGCAGACGAGGACGTCGGCCCCCTCGGCGACGCGCACAATCCGATCGTCGACCTCTTTGACGCCCGGTTCGTGATCGCAGGCGTGCACGATGGCGTGGCCGGCGCAATCGAGCCGGTAGCCCGAAGCGCCCTGAGGGTGATTGAGCGGGAACGGCGTGACGCGGATCGGTCCCACCTGGAATGGCTCGAGCACCTGGTGGAACTGGCGGACGGCGGCCAGGTACTCGAACGGGACGGGAAACAGGGGAGCGGACATCTGCCCTTCGAGGATCTCGAGCGCCTCGGAAACCGGGCGGGGTGAGTAAATGTCGAGGTGGTTGCGCGCGCTGTAGAGCGGTGTGAAGAAGGGGATGCCCTGGATGTGATCCCAGTGGAAATGGGTCAGCAGCAGTGACAGCGAAAGAGCTTCGGAGGCGCCGATTTCGAGGCCCAGACTGCGAATGCCCGTGCCGGCGTCGATGACCAGAATCCGCTCGCCGGCGACACCCACTTCGAGGCACGTCGTATTGCCGCCGTAGCGCAGATTTGCGGGCGCCGGCGTCGGCAGCGAGCCGCGCACACCGCGGAACCGGAGGGTCATGCAGGGTAGGGACCGGTCTGGCATTTGAATTAAATGCAGCGAAAGACGGTCAGGGTCAGATCGTCGGCGGGGTCGGCGCCGTCGCCGAAGCGCTGTGCCGCGTCCAGGATCCGGGCGCGGGCCTCGCGCGCCGACAGGCCCGCGCAGGAGCGGACCACTTGTTCGAGTTCGTCCTCGTTCCAGATGTCGCCGGCCGGGTTGTTGACCTCACTGACGCCATCCGAAAAAACGACCAGCAAATCGCCGGGTTGCAGGTCGATCGTGGCCTCGCGGTAAGGCGCGACGGGAATGAGTCCGATCGGCGGGCCGCCCACGTCGAGGCGTTCCATTGTGCCGGAAGCCCGCAGCAGCATGGGCGCCGCCTGGCCGCCGTTCAGGTAGGTCATGCGGCGCGCGCCGGGCTCGAGAAAAGCGGTGAAGAGCACGGTATAGCGCTCGGCGGCGGTGGTCGAATAGACGGTCTGGTTCAATACCCGGATGGCGTCCACCAGGGAATCGGCGCCGCGCGTCATGTTGACCCGGATCGAGGCCTGGATGCTGGCCATCAGAACGGCCGCGGGGATGCCCTTACCGGAGACGTCGCCGAGCGTGATGCAGGTGCGTCCGCCGGGCATCGGAATGACGTCGTAATAATCGCCGCCGACGAACTTGGCGGGGAAGCAGCAGCACTCGTACTCGACGCCCGGCACGGTGGGCAGAGTGCGCGGGAAGAGCCGCACCTGGACGTCGCGGGCGATCTCGAGCTCGCGCAACATGATCTGCGCCTGCGCGGCTTCCTTGCGCAGGCTCTGCGTTTCGATGGCGCTGGCGGAGTAAGAGGCCGCCAGGTGCAGCAGTTTGACGTCCTCGGGCGAGAAGCCGCCCTCCTTGTTGAGCGCCTGGAAGGCGCCGATTACGCGGTCCGATGCGCCGTGGAGCGGCATGCACAGGACGGTGCGCGTCTCATAACCGGTTTTCTCGCCGACGCTGCGGAACAGACGCGGATCGTTCAGCGCGTCGTTGACCAGAATGATTTCGTTGCTCTCCACACACGCCCCGACCAGGCCGTGGCCGGCCGGAACGCGGATCGGCGCCACGCCATGCGCGACCCGGGTCCACAGCTCGCCGGTGGCCGGATCGGCCATCCAGATGCTGCAGCGGTCGGCGGCCACGAGGTCGCGCGCCATGTCCGCGACCAACATGAGCAGCCGGTCCAGGTCCTGTTCCTGTCCGATTCTGGCCGCGTAATCGAATACGACGCGCGATACGCGAATCTCATCCTGCGGCGAAACCATAGATCTCGCCTATTCTGCCAGACTGCGGGGCGTATTGCCACAACCCGGCCGCCGGGAGCGTGAATGGGATCTCCGAACACGCCGCACGGGCGGGATGGCGGATGAATGCGGGGTTGACGTGACGTCCGGTTCAGCGTTTCGCGATCCGCACATTCCCGTTGGAGGTTAGCGCGCTGATTGGCGCGCCGCCCTGGCCGATGCGGCCGTCCAGCGAAGTCTTGCTGACGTGAGAACTGGTTACTTCGTAGTCGGTGGTGATGCTTCCGTTGGAGGTCGAGGCCCGGACGCGGGCGTTGAGCTCGGAGGGCAGCAGGAGATTGACGCTGCCGTTGGAGGTCGTGGCGCGGATCTCATTCCCTTTCCAGGTCAAGAGATTCAGCGTGACGCCGCCGTTCGAACTATTGAGGATCAAGGGCCGCGCCGGGTCTGCATCGGAGACCGTCACGTCAATAGCGGAATTGGTCGTCGCGGCCTCCAGGCCTCCGTGGAGGTTGTCGCCCCGGATTCGGCCATTCGACGTACGCAGGGTCGCCTGCCCAGTGACTTTTTGCGCCTCGATGCCGCCGTTGGAAGTGGTCGCTTCCACGTCGCCGTTGAGGTCATAGAGCCGGATGCCGCCGTTGGAAGTGCGAGCATGCGCGCGGCCCTCGATGTTCTCGATGCGCAGGCTGGCATTGGAGGTTGTTACGTTGTCCAACTTGGTTTTGCGAGGGACCTTGACGGTGAACGTCACGCCGCAGCTGCAGTTCGGCGAGGGGCTGATCGCACGCAGCCGGACTTCGGTGGGGCTGCCCTTCGCGTCGATCGCAAGCGCCTTCAGCACTTCCTGCCGCGATGCGTGCTTGTTGCCGCGCACCTGCACGGTGTCATTATCCCAGCCGATCACCTCGACCGATCCGTTGAAGCTTTCGATTTCCAGCCGGCCGCCGGGCGCCAGCTTGAAGTCATAAGAGAAATCTTCCTTATAGCGATCGGAATTACCCCAGAAGTCGGCCGCCAGGGGCAGCGACAGGAGGATGAGAGCAAGCGGGACGGATAGGCGCATAATTATCTCGGTCTAGTCTTGTTATACGACGGCGGCGCGCCCGGTGTTCCTGGAAAATCACATGTTACCTTAGTGAAAACGATGAAAAAGCTGCTAGCTCTGAACCGGGGCGAGATCGCTATCCGGATTTTCCGCGCGGCCAACGAGCTGGGACTCAAGACCGTCGCCATCTACAGCCAGGAGGACCGGCTCGGTTTGCACCGCTTCAAGGCCGACGAGGCGTATCTTGTGGGCGCCGGAATGGGGCCGGTGCAGGCTTACCTCGATGTCGAGGGAATCGTCGCGCTGGCCGCCGAGAAGGGAGTCGACCTGATTCATCCGGGCTACGGGTTTCTGTCCGAGAACCCGGCGCTGCCGCGGGCCTGCGAAAAGGCCGGCATCACCTTCGTCGGACCGACGCCCGGGATTCTCGAAATGCTGGGCGACAAGACCGCCGCGCGGCGCCTGGCGCAGAAGGCCGGTGTGCCGGTGCTTGCCGGCACAGGCCACGCCGTGACTTCGCTGCAGCAGGCCGAGCAGGCCGCGGGCCGGATCGGGTTTCCGCTGATCCTGAAAGCGGCGTTCGGCGGCGGAGGCCGCGGCATGCGGATCGTCGGGGCGCGCGAGGAACTGGCGGCGCGCTATCACGAAGCGAGCTCCGAGGCGCTGGCCGCTTTTGGCAACGGCGCGGTTTTTCCGGAGCGCTACATCGCGCGCGCACGGCACGTCGAGGTGCAGATTCTGGGCGACCGGCTGGGCAACCTGGTCCATCTCGGGGAGCGCGATTGCAGCGTGCAGCGGCGTCATCAGAAGGTCGTCGAGGTGGCTCCGGCGATCGGTCTGGATCCGCGCATTCGCGCTGCGCTGTGCGACGCCGCGATCGAGTTGGCGCGCGCCGCGGGCTACGTCAGCGCGGGCACGGTCGAGTTTCTCGTCGATATCGACACGGGCGAGTGGTTCTTCATCGAAGTGAACCCGCGCGTCCAGGTCGAGCACACGGTGACCGAGGAGGTGACAGGCATCGACATCGTGCGCGCGCAGATCCAGATCGCGCAAGGTTTCGCACTGCACGGGCGCGAGATGGGCATTCCGGCGCAGGATCAAATCGAAGTCCGCGGCGCGGCGCTGCAGTGCCGGGTGACGACCGAAGATCCGGCCAACGCGTTCGTGCCCGATTACGGCCGGCTGCAGACCTACCGCTCGCCGGCGGGATTCGGCATTCGCCTGGATGGCGCGTCGGCCTATGGCGGCGCCGTCATCACGCCTTACTACGACTCGCTGCTGGTGAAGGTGACCGCGCGCGGCAACGACATGGAGCAAGCCTGCCAGCGCATGGACCGCTGCCTGCGCGAGTTCCGCATCCGCGGCGTGAAAACCAATATCCCGTTCCTTGAGAATGTCGTCTGCCACCCGGACTTTCGCGCCGGCCGGGTGTCGACGCGGTTCATCGAAACGACGCCCGAACTGTTCCGTTTCAAGGCTCGCCAGGACCGCGCCACGCGCCTGCTGGGCTACCTGGGCGAGATCATCGTCAACGGGAATCCGGAGATGGCCGGCCGGCGGGCGCCAACCCAGATCCGCGAGCCGAAGATCCCGCCACACGAGAGCACCGCGCCGCCGCCCGGCACGCGGCAACTGCTGGACGAACTCGGCCCCGAGGGATTTGCCCAGTGGACCCTCAAACAGAAGCGCCTGCTGCTCACCGACACGACCTTTCGCGACGCTCACCAATCCCTGATGGCGACGCGCATGCGCACCTGGGACATGGTTCGCATCGCCGGCTACATGGCGCATCATCTGGCCGGGTTGTACAGCCTGGAAATGTGGGGCGGGGCGACGTTCGATGTGGCGATGCGATTCCTGCTGGAAGATCCCTGGACGCGGCTCCGCAAGCTGCGCGAACTCGTGCCCAACATCTGCTTCCAGATGCTCCTGCGCGCCTCCAACGCCGTCGGCTACACGGCCTATCCCGACAACGCCGTGCGCCGCTTCGTCGAAGTGGCCGCGGCCGAGGGCATCGACATCTTCCGCATTTTCGATTCGCTCAACTGGCTGCCGAACATGAAGGTGGCGATGGCGGCGGTGCGGCGCACCGGCAAGGTTTGCGAAGCCGCCGTCTGCTACACCGGCGACATCGACGACCCACGGCGCGACAAGTACCCGCTGCAATACTACGTTCGCATGGCCCAGGAATTGGAGCGCATGGGCGCGCACACTCTGGCCATCAAGGACATGGCCGGACTGCTGAAGCCGTATGCGGCCCAGCGTCTGGTGAAGGCGCTGAAAAACGAGATCGGCCTGCCGATCCACTTCCACACCCACGACACCAGCGGCATCGCGGCGGCCTCGATTCTCAAGGCCTGCGACGCCGGCGTCGACGTCGCGGACGCGGCCATTTCCTCGATGTCCGGCTCGACCAGCCAGCCCAATCTGAATTCGATCGTCGCGGCGCTGCAACACGATCGCGTGCGCGCCACGGGGCTGGACTTCGAAGCACTGAACCGCTGCTCCGACTATTGGGAAACCGTGCGGCTCAACTACGCGCCCTTCGACACGGCGCCGCGCTCGGGCATGGCCGACGTCTACATCCACGAGATGCCCGGCGGCCAGTATACGAATCTGCGCGAACAGGCCGAGAGTCTCGGACTGGGCCACCATTGGCCTGAAATCGCGCGCATGTACGCCGACGTGAATCGCGCCTTCGGCGACATCGTGAAGGTGACGCCGTCGAGCAAGGTTGTCGGCGACATGGCGCTGTTCCTGATCCAGCACGACATGACGGTCCACGAGTTTGAGCGCCTCCCGCCGGACCACAGCCTGAACATTCCCAACTCCGTGGTCGAGATGTTCGAAGGCGCGCTGGGTGAGCCGGAAGGCGGTTGGCCGAAGCAGATCGCCAGCGTGATTCTGCGCGGCGGCAAGCCGAAGCGCGGCCGCGCCGGGGCCCGTCTGGCGCCCATCGACTTCGACGCGACACGCGCCGCGGTTGAAAAGAAGACGGGCCACAAGCCGGGCGAAACGGAGCTGATGAGCTACGTGATGTACCCCGACGTCTTCGTGAAATTCGCCAAGGCCCGCGCCGCCTACGGGGACCTCAGCGGGTTGCCCTCGCCGGTGTTCTTTTACGGCATGCAGAAGGACCAGGAGATGGCGGTCGATCTCGAGCCGGGCAAGACGCTGGTGGTGAAATTCCTGGCCGTCGGAGAGCCGCATCAGGACGGCACCCGGACCGTCTTTTTCGAGCTGAATGGCCAGCCTCGCGAGGTCAACATCCGCGACCGCAAGCTGAAGGTGGAGACCCGTGCCAACCCCAAGGCCGATCCATTGCAGGCGGGCCACGTGGGCGCGCCGATTCCCGGAGCGGTGACGAGCATCGCCGTCGAACTGAACCAGGAGGTTAAAAAAGGAGACAAGCTGCTGGTGATCGAAGCCATGAAAATGCAGACAACGATCTACGCGCCGATCGTCGGCCGCGTCGCCGTGCGCAGCGTACACGTCGGCCAGACCGTGGAGCCGAAGGATCTGTTGATTGCGATTGAGGAGGGAAAGTGATGCCGGGGCGCGAACCTATTCCTGCATGGAAGGTTGGTTCTCGGCGTCTTTCCAGGCGCTGATTTTCAGCCGGCGGCAGACCCAGCACAGATTCTCGTCGGAAAAGGGAGCCACCTGGTCGCCGCAAATCACGCACTTGCCGCGCTTCGCCGGCTTGCGAAATGCGGCGGCGACGATGGGGATCGCAATCAGCGTCTCCGCGGTTATCATTGTCGGGCTGACCGGCTTTTTCCGCTTCATAACTCCTTAGATGCGAGGAACCCGCTGGCCGGTCCTGCATGCCGCATCCCTGTCTCCAGTCAACTCCAGGCGCGGCCGCAAGTCAATCCAGGACTGGGCCAGCCGCTAAGGAGGAATGCGCGCGCTTCGATTGCCGCCGCGCCAGCCCAGCGGTGCAGGAGAATGCAGCAGCCGGGCCCGGCGGCGTATGTGTTGCGCTAAGCACCACGCCTGGAGCCGGATGCGCCACCTGACCCTATTCGTCGAGCGAGGAAGTTCGTGACTGGGGATCCGCCACCCCGGGCCTCAGCCAACCCAGGCAAGACGGACCCCCACGGCATTTTCAGCCGCTACTGCTGCTGCGGCGCCGGCCTGGTCCGCTGCGTGACCGCGTAGCCCGCCGGAACCTGGAACAGAGCAGCGTCCGGCTCGGCCCGAGTGATGTTGGTCAACTGCGTCACCGAGGTTCCAAAGCGCGGATCCGAGCTCTTGATCATGATCGGGACCTTCAGATCCGACGAAACCCAGACCTCGCGCACGGTCTGAATCGGCTGCGCGTTGCCGATGGCGCCGGCCGGGATCGTCCGCGTGGTCCGCGTCCCCGTCGCGGCTAACCCATTGATGGTCTGCGTTCCGAGGTCCTCTTTCACTATCTGCGGCGCATTCGCTCCCGCCCCTGCTTCGTGCGGCCTTCGGCCCTCGGCGCTAGCGCCTTGCCTCGGGGCTGGAAGCGCCATGCTGACGGCGGTCATATTCTGCGGATTGAGCATGTGGGAGTATCCGGCCACGGGGTCGAAGATGTGAACGGAGGACTTTGTCGCCTGTCCGTGGAACGCCCCCGGACCTGCCGTCCCCTCGATCCTGACGCGGCCCTGGCTGTCCCGATAGACCTTCGACTGCTCCTGCCGCGCGATCTGGTTCGCGCCCTCCAGCGTCTGCTGGAACTGCGTAACCTGAACTCCCGAATACGGCGCGCCGGTCACGGGCGTTCGCGATCCGGGACCCGCGAACTCCATGCCGAAAGCCCCTTCACCGCCCGCGCGGCCAAATGCACCCGGCCGCCGTCCTCCCGGCCCCGGGCCTTGAGCGAACACGACCCCTGCCGCCAGCAGCAGGATCAAACAGAATTGAGCTAGCTTTTTCATCTTGTGTCCTTTCCAACCGATTTTCAGAACTGACTGTCGTCCCACACCCGCACCGCCCGCGGGAACCCGTCCTCGCCGACAACCACGTCGGCCGGGACCTCGCCGGCATCGAAATCGTCAATAAAAACGCCCATCCGGGCCAGTTCGACCGAACCCAGATCCGCATGGACAACCCTCACAAACTCCCCCGGCGCCAGCGGCGCCGCGTAGGGCACGGCCATAAAGCCGTCACTGGCTTCCGGCGCCTCGGCCTCCGCCGCATCGGCCCACGCGCCGGTTCCCGTTGAACCGCCCGCGTGGCGGAAAAGTTGCAGCGCGCCCAGCCCGCCTCCACGCCAGATGGACCCAACCCCCACCGTCAGCACCAGTGCCGCCGCGGCGGCCAGCGCCCAGCGCAGCACCGACTGCACCGTGCGCCGCCGCTGCAGCGCGAACTGGCGCATGATCCGCTCGCGTTGCGCCTGCGCCGGCTGGCCGACGGCCGCGGCTTCCTTCAGCGCCTGAAAGTGCGTGGTCAGATTCCGTTCGCTGGCCCATCGCGCCGCACATTCGGGGCACTCCCGCAGGTGCTGCCGCAGTTCGCTTCTCGGCGCTACCCAAGCTCGCGCGCACTCCACGAGTTCACAAGCCCACGCCCGGCAGTTGCTTTCATTCATTGCGCCGTCACCTCCGAGACAATGCCCACCGGCTTCAATCGCGCCGCCAAAAACAGGCGGGCGCGATGCAGGCGCGAGCGGATCGTGCCCACCGGACAGGCCAACAGCCGCGCCGCCTCGGCGTAGCTGCGTTCCTCGAGTTCGCACAGCACCACCACATCGCGATAGCGGTCCGGCAGAGCATCCATCGCCGCGTACAAGGCCGCCACCATTTCCTTCTTGATCAGATCGCCGACCAGGTCGTGCTCGATCGCCTGATCCTGCTGCTCTTCCACTCGCCCTTTGCGCCGCAGCACCTGAACCAGGTTGCGGACAACGCCGAACAGATACGCCTCCAGCGAGCCGCGCCGCTCGTCGAACCCCGCACTCGGCCCCATCAGCCGGACAAACACCTCGTTGGCGATTTCCTCGCCCGCGGCGCGGCTGCCCGACATGTGCAGCGCATAGCGGTAGATCGCCGGCTGCCGCCGCTCGTACAACTGCGCGAACGCGAGTTGGTTGCCCTTGCGCATCAGCCGGTACAGTTCCTCGTCGCTCAGTTCCTTCAAGGCGCTCACTCTGCATTGCCTTTCGAACTCGAAAAGTTCCCGGCTGGTCGCATAATCCATTCCGGCGCGGTGAATATGGCGGGCCCTGGCGGCCACGCTTCTGCATCATCCTGCCGCATCTCACAACGGCACTGGCCGGAACAGGTCAGCGCGCGCCACTCGCCGGAGAAGGTGCTCCCAGCGCCAGCCGGGTTACGGCAGTGCGCGAATGGCCCCGCTCCGGCGTCCACGCCGCGCGCCGGCTTGGGCCTGCGCGGACCGGGGCGTACAATAAATAGGGTTCTCATGTCCCCAATCGCATTCCTCTTTCCGGGCCAGGGCTCGCAAGCCCCGGGCATGGGTCAGGCGCTGGCCGAAAGCTACCCGGCAGCGCGGGCCGTTTTCGACGAAGCCGACTACGTGCTCGGCTTCCCCTTGTCGCGCCTGTGCTTCGAAGGCCCGGAGGAGCAGCTCAAACTGACCGAGAACACGCAGCCGGCGCTGCTCACGGTTTCCACAGCCGCCTGGAGCGTGCTGCGGGAACAAGGCTTCAAGCCGGACTACGTGGCCGGCCACAGCCTGGGTGAATACTCCGCCCTGGTCGCCGCCGGCGCGCTCGGATTCGCCGACGCGCTGCGCCTGGTACGCAATCGCGGCCGCTACATGCAGGAGGCCGTGCCCGCGGGCGTGGGTGCCATGGCCGCGCTGCTCAGGCTGCCTCCGGAGGCGCTGGACGGCGTGCTGAGCCAGGCCGCGCAGGGTGAGGTCCTCAGCGCCGCCAACTTCAATTCTCCCGATCAGGTGGTCATCGCCGGCCATGCCGGCGCCGTGCACCGGGCCGTGGAACTGGCCAAGGCGGCGGGCGCCCGGCGCGGCGTGCTGCTGCCGGTCAGCGCTCCTTTTCATTGCGCACTCATGGAGCCCGCGCAACGGCGCCTGAAGGTGGATCTGGATGCCACTGAATTCGCCGATCTGGAAATTCCGCTCATCAACAATTGGCAGGCCCGTGCCGTGACCACGGGCGCCGAGGCGCGCGAAGGGCTGTACCAGCAGGTGCCCGGCAGCGTCCTGTGGACGAACTCCATGCGCCTGCTGATCGAGGCCGGCGCCGAACGCTTCGTCGAGGTTGGCGTGGGTGCCGTTCTGTGTGGACTGCTGAAGAACATCGACCCGGCGCGGCGCGCGGTCGCCTTCAGCGAGCCCGCCGGCCTGGAGAAGGTTCGTGAACTGCTTGCCTAATCGGTTCGCGCTCGCCGCGGCCGGGTTGCTCCGCACTCTGGACCGGGTCGCTCCCGGGTCCGCGGCGGAGTCGTGCCATGTCGGAAGCCTCAACCTAGAGTCTCAAGCGTTGAGCCGCGCTCCAGTACAATGACAACGTTAATGCCTTCCCGCTCCACCTACGTCGTTTCCGGCCTTTTGGCCGCTTTCCTGCTCTTGGCCGCCTGCAATAAAACTCCCCCCGCGAGCGTCGCCGCGGCCGTCAACGGCCACGCCATCACTTTTGCCGATGTGGACCGGCAGCTCAAGTGGCAGTTCCCCAAACAGCCCGACGCCGACCAGATCCAGATCCAGAAACTGGCCCTGCTGCACGCCCTGATCGACGAAGAACTGCTGCTGCAACGCGCCGAGAAGTTGGGGCTCATCGCCACCGAGGCCGAGGTCGACACCAAATTCAACGAAATCCGCGCTCCCTATACGCAGGAGGAGTTTCAGAAGCAGTTGAACGACCGCGCCATGACCGTCGACGAGCTGAAGGGCAAACTGCGCCGCGACCTGAGCACCGAAAAGCTGCTCAACAAGGAAGTTCTGTCGCGCATCAACATTACCGACAAGGACGTCAGCGATTTTTACAACGCCAACAAGGCGGCCTTCAACTACGCCGAGAACAACTATCGCATCGCCCAGATCATGGTCAGCCCGCAGCCGTCCAACGACGTGAAGAACCTCAAGCACGACAAAGCGCAGAACGAGGAGCAGGCGAAAAAGAAGATCCAGATGCTCGAAGCGCGGCTCAAACAGGGCGACGATTTCGCCATGCTGGCGCAGAGTTTCTCCGAAGATCCCGAAAGCGCGTCCAATGGCGGCGACATGGGGTTCATTGGGGAGTCGGCGCTCGAGAAGGCCGATCCGGAAATCCGCAAGCTGATTCTCACCCTGCCTCCCGGGCAGTTCTCGGCCCCGACCCATGCCGGCAACGTCTGGCACATCCTGAAAGTCATCCAGCGCGAGCCCGCCGGGCAGCGCGACCTTAACGACCCGCGCGTGCAACAGAGCATCCGCGAGGAACTGCGGACGCGCAAGGAGCAGTTGTTGCGCGGGGCTTACATGGAGGCCTGCCGCAACGAAGCGCAGGTCGTCAACTACCTGGCCATCAAACTGGCGCCGGGCTTCGAAAGCAAATAGACCGTTCGCCCGTTCCGGCGAGCCCCGGCCGGAAGCGGCATCGGCCTCCGGTCGCGTGTCTTGAATCGGTCCCAGCCGATCTCGCCCCGGTGCGGCTTTCCGCCGGCACTCACCCGCCAGCGCGCCTGTGGGCTGTGTCACGATCAGCGCGATCGGCGCGCGATCGGCGTGCCGCGCCGGGGATCGCCGGTGATAGAATCGCCTGCGGGCACAGGAGGCACAATCGATGGCGATCTATGCGGGCGTGAATATGGAATTCATCCGCTGCGAGGACAAGTCGTTCGCGGCGGGTCTGGAGCGGGCCGCGCAGCTCGGTTTTCACTACGTCGAGCCGATGGTCCACAACGGGCGGGAACTGCTCAGCGAGGCGGGCTACTTCCACTCCTTCTCGATGGACGACGACCCGGGCGAGATGGAGGACCTGCTCAAACTCAACGGCCTCGAGGCCTGCGCCCTGAGCGCGCATTGCCCCTTGATGCGGCCCGAAATCGCCGTGCCATACCTGCAAAAAGCGATCCGCTTCGCCGCGGCCATCGGCGCGCCGGTCGTGAACACGGACGAGGGCATTCGGCCGGAGTGGGTGCCGCTCGACGAGGCCTTGGGCGTCATGCGGTACACCCTGAAGACCGCGCTGCGGACCGCCGAGCGCTACGGCATCTTCATCGGCATCGAGCCGCACCAGAGCATCTCGACGAAAACCGAGGGCCTGCTGCGCATCGCGCGCCTGGTGGAGTCGCCGATGCTCCGAGTCAACTACGACACCGGCAACGCGTTCCTCGGCGGCGAGGATCCATACGCCGGGCTGCAGGCCGTGCTGCCGCTGCTGGTGCACGTCCACGCCAAGGACATCAGCATCCAGCACGCCGAAAAAGAGAAGGGCATGGTGACCGGCACGCCCGTCGGCTGCGCCTGCGGCGACGGCGTGATCGACTGGGCGCGCGTGATCGGCATCCTGCGCGACGCAGGCTGGAGCGGTGTGCTCTCGGCCGAGTGCGGCTCGCCCGATCAGGCGCTGCGCAGCCGGCTGCACCTGGAGGCTTTGCTCGGATAACGCAGCTTTGCTCGGATAACGAAGCGCTGCCCAGATACCGCGCGACGCGCGGTTAGCGCGGGCTGCCGTTGCGGTAAATCTTGCCTTCCTTCATCACGAAGAACACCTTGCGCATGGTCGAGATGTCGTGCAGCGGATCGCCGGGAACGGCGACCAGGTCGGCGAGTTTTCCCTTCTCAATAGTGCCCACGCGGTCGGCGATGCCGAGCAGGTCGGCGTCGGCGCTGGTGGCCGCGCGCAGAGCCAGCGCCGGCGTTGCTCCGTTGGCCACCATGAGCTCGAACTCACGCGCGTTCTGGCCGTGCTCGTAGACGCCGGCGTCGGTGCCGAAGCCGATGTTGACGCCGCGCTCGACGGCGTGGCGGAAGGTGACGTTGACGCTCGAGGCGGCGGCGCGGGCCTTCTCCTTGATGCGCTCGGGCACCTTCATGCCCTTGTCGAAATTCTCGAGCAGCGAAGCCGGCGCGATCAGCGTCGGCACGAGGTAGGTGCCCTTGCTTTTCATCAGGTCGAGGGTGTCGTCCTTGAGGAAACTGCCGTGCTCGATGGAGTCGATGCCGGCCAGGACGGCGCGGCGCGCGCCGGTATCGCCGTGGGCGTGGGCGGCGACCTTGCGGTGCAGCGAATGGGCTTCGTTGACCAGCGCGTTCAGCTCGTCCTGGGTCAGTTGCGGCGTATCGACGTCGTCGGTGAGCGACAGCACGCCGCCGGTGGCGCAGACCTTAATCAGATCGGCGCCGTGCTTGAGCATGTAGCGCACGGCGTGGCGGAACTCGTCGGGCGAATTGGCGATGCCCTGGCGATAATCGGGCTCATTCGGCGCGGCGGCCGCTGTCCAACCGTCGGTGGGGTCGCAATGGCCGCCGGTGGTGCCGAGCGCGATGCCGGCGGTGAGGATGCGCGGACCGTCGGTGAGGCCGCGATTGATGGCATTGCGGAGCCCGACGTCGATCCACTCGGCGGCGCCGACGTTGCGCACGGTCGTGAAGCCGGCCAGCAGCGTAATGCGCGCGATGGCAGCGGCTTCGAAGGCTTTCTCGGCGGGCGTGGTGCGCAGGTCGTGATACTCGGACTGGTAGCGGTCCATGCTGAACGGGTAGGTCAGATGCGTGTGCGCGTCGATCAGGCCGGGCAGCAAAGTGGCGTTGCCCAGATCGACGATTTCCGCGCCGGCGGGCGCGGTCCCGCCCACCTGGGTGATCTTCCCGTTCTCCACGACGACCAGGCCTGGAGAGACGGTCTGGTTGGCAGTGCCGTCGAACAGGCGCGCGGCTTTCAGGGCCACTGGATGGGACTCGGCGAAGGCCAGCCCGGAGAGCAGCAGGAGTGGAAGCAGGTTACGGAAACGCATGGTGAGAATCAGGATCGCACAGCGGGCGGCCGCGCGGCCAGCGCGATGATAAGATCGAGAGGACATTGTGGCTGAATCGACCTACCAGGCGCGGCGCGAACGATTGTTGGAGCTGCTCGCAGAGCGGAAGACGGCCGCGGCGGCGTTCTCGCATCTCCCCAATATCCGGTACCTGACGGGCTTCAGCGGATCGAGCGCGCTGGTCTTGCTGAGTGCGCGGGAAGCGGTCCTCTACACCGATCCGCGCTACGAGTTGCAGGCGGCCGGGGAGACCGATTGCAAAGTGCGGGTGATTCGCGGCGCGCTGTGGCCGGAACTCGTCAAGAACGTGCGGCGGCGGCGGGCGAATTCGCTGGGGCTGGAGGCGGAACATCTGGCGCAGGCGGAGTACGCGCGAATCGGCGAGCAGTTGGGGCCTGTCGTCCTGCTGAGCGACGTGAGCGGATTGGCGGAAGGCTTGCGGGCGGTGAAGGACGAGGGCGAGATCGAACTGATCCGGCGCTCGATGGATGTGTGCGGGCGGGCGTACCTGCAGACGTTGAAGAAGATCCGCGTGGGCATCAGCGAGGCGCAGATCGCGGCTGAACTGGAGTACAGAATGCGGCGCCTGGGGGCGGAGCGGCCGGCGTTTGAGACGATTGTGGCGGCGGGAGCGCGGTCGGCGCTGCCGCATGCGCAGCCGACTGGGTCGCGGGTGCAGGCCAATCAGCTAGTATTGGTAGACATGGGCGCCAGCCGGGAGGGCTACGCCAGCGATATGACGCGCGTCATGCATACCGGCCGGCCGACAGCGCCAACTAAACGACTGTATACGGCGGTGCTGGAAGCGCAACTGGCGGCGCTCGACGCGGTACGGCCGGGCGCGACCTGCGCGAGTATCGACGGCGTGGCGCGCCGGACGCTCACGCGGCTTGGGTATGGAGAGTTTTTTGTGCATTCGACCGGACACGGGCTCGGCCTCGAGATCCACGAAGCCCCGCGCATCGGACGCCGGGTGAAGGACGTGCTCGAGCGGAATATGGTGATCACGATCGAGCCTGGCGCCTATATCCCGGGCCAGGGGGGCGTCCGGATCGAGGATACGGTAGTGGTGACCGCACGAGGCGCGGAGGTGCTGACGGCGGTTCCGAAGGAATTACTGGTTCTCTAAGCATGACCCTCGAAGAGATACGCGATCTGATCAAGACCGTCTGCGACAGCGGCATCGCCGAGTTGGAGGTGCAGCGCGGAGACAACCGCGTGTGGATCAAGCGCACCGGCGCCACCCTGACGCAGGAAATTGTCGTGCCCGCGGCAGCGCCGCCGATGGCGAATCCACCCGCGCCGTTTGCGCAGATTACCGTGCCGGCAACGGCTCCAAGCGCCGCGGACACGGCTTCGGCAGTGGCCGGAGAGGCGGATCTGACGGACCCGACGCTAAAGGCGATCACGGCGCCGATCGTGGGCACGTATTACGAATCGCCTGCGCCGGGCGCGGAGTGTTTCGTGAAGGTCGGCGATGCGATCCGGCCGGGCAAGGTGCTGTGCATCATCGAATCGATGAAGCTGATGAATGAGATCGAAGCCGAGCTGGCGGGCACGATCGTGAAGCGGCTGGTGGAGGATGGGCAGCCGGTGGAATACGGCGAGACGCTGTACCTGGTGAAGCCGGACTGAGGCCGCATAGACGATGCGCAAGGTACTGATCGCCAATCGCGGCGAAATCGCATTACGCGTGATCTGCGCGTGCAAAGAACTGGGGCTGCAGACGGTGGCGGTGTACTCTGAGGCCGACCGCTACAGCCTGCACGTGCGATTCGCCGACGAGGCAGTGTGCATCGGTCCGGCGAAGAGCGCGCTGAGCTACCTGAACATTCCGGCGGTGATCAGCGCGGCGGAGATCACCAACGTCGACGCGATCCATCCGGGCTACGGATTCCTGAGCGAGAACGCGGACTTCGCCGAGGTGTGCCAGGCGTCGGGGATCCGGTTCATCGGACCGCGGCCGGAGGTGATCCGGCTGATGGGGCTGAAAGAACGGGCGCGCGAGGAGATGAAGCGGCACGGCGTGGCGATCCTGCCGGGGTCCGAGGGGATTCTGAAGCACGCGGCGGAAGCGCAGGAAGTGGCGGCGCGCATCGGCTACCCGGTGATACTCAAGGCATCGGCCGGCGGGGGCGGCCGCGGGATGCGGGTGGTGCGCGATGCGGCGGATCTGGCGGGGCAGTTCACGCAGGCGCAGAACGAAGCGGAGGCCGCATGCGCGTGCGGCGACCTGTACTCGGAGAAATACATCGAGCGGGCGCGGCACATTGAGTTCCAGGTGCTGGGCGACGAGCACGGCGAGATCGAGATCCTGGGCGAGCGCGAGTGCAGCGTGCAGCGGCGGCACCAGAAGCTGATTGAAGAGGCGCCGTCGCCGGTGATGACGCCGAAGCTGCGCAAGCGCGCCGGCGGCGCGTTGAAGAAAGCTCTAAAAGCGATCGGGTACACCAATGCAGGCACCGTCGAGTTCATCATGGACGAAGACGGCAACCTGTACTTCATCGAGGTCAACGCGCGCATCCAGGTGGAGCACCCGGTGACGGAAGCGGTGACCGGCGTGGACCTGGTGAAGGCGCAACTGCGGATCGCGATGGGGCAGAAGCTGCACGACATTCTGGGCGGACCGGTGGAAATGCGCGGACACGCCATCGAATGCAGGATTAACGCCGAGCACCCCGAGACGTTCACGCCCTGCCCGGGCCGGATCAAGGCGCTGAACCTGCCGGGCGGCATGGGGATCCGGGTGGACACGGCGGCGTACGTGGACGGAGTGATCCCGCCGTATTACGATTCGCTGGTGGCGAAGCTGGTGGCCTACGGCCGCGACCGGGCGGAGGCGATTGCGCGCATGCAACGGGCGCTGGATCTGTTCATCGTGGAGGGGATCCATACCTCGATTCCGCTGCACCAGCGGATCCTGGCCGACACGGAGTTCCAGGCGGCGAACATCGACACGCAGTACGTGCAGCGATTCTTCGAACGCGCGAAGGCCGCGGAGACGGTCCCGGCGGGGGCTTAAGCGGCGGCGGCCGGGAATCGCTGGTCCGGAAATGGCGCAGTCAGCCACAGCGCGGCCACCGATCGTGGAGTTCAGACACGTAAGCGTGGATCACGGTGCGTTCCGGGCGCTCGACGACATCACGCTGGCGATTCACGCCGGCGAACACACGGCCATCCTGGGTCCGAACGGATCGGGTAAATCCACATTGCTGAAGGTGCTGACGCGGGAGTGCTACCCGCGGCTGTTGGAGCCGCCGCCGGAGGTACGGATCCTGGGCCAGGACGCGTGGCGTTTGTTCGACCTGCGGACGGCGCTGGGCATCGTGACCAACGAACTGGTTGAAAAATGCACGAAGCCGTACCCGCTGCGGGAAACGGTGCTGAGCGGATTCTTCGGCAGCATCGGCGTGTGGCCGCATCACGTTGTCACGCCAGCGATGGAGGAGAAAGCGCGCGAGGTGATGGAGCGGCTGGAGATTGCGGGTCTGGCCGAGCGCGAGATGACTTCGATGAGCTCGGGCGAGCAGCGGCGCGCGGTGATCGCGCGGGCGCTGGTGCACGATCCGCGGGCGCTCGTGCTGGACGAGCCGACCAACAGCCTGGACGTCCACGCCACGCGCGAACTGCGGGGGACGATGCGGCGGCTCGCCGCAGCGGGCATCACCATCGTCCTGGTGACGCACCACCTGCCGGACATCATTCCGGAGATCGGGCGGGTGGTGGCGCTGAAGCGCGGGCGGATTCTGGCCGATGGGCCGAAAGCGCAGCTCCTGCGCGCGGAGACGCTGAGCGCGATCTTCGACACGCCGGTGGAAGTGCTGGAAACGTCGGGCTACTATCACATGTGGTAGACGGCGCGGGCCGGCCGCCGGCCTGACCGAAAGCGCAAGCGGGCGTGTTTCCGCGACCCCATACCCTAGAAACGGACCTTAAACTCTGTTATGATTCTGGCCGGTTGGGAGGCGCACGAATGCGCGATAAGGCGTGGCGGCTGAGCCCGGAGCATCTCGGGCGGTTGATCGCGCTCCTCGCGGAGCAGGGGTACGAGGTGATCGGGCCCCGAAAGGAAGGCGCGGCCATCCGCTGGGGGCCGGTCGGCAGTCTGGACGACTTGCCGGCCGGCGTGGGCAGCGAATCGACGCCCGGCCATTACCGGCTGCGCGAGCGCGCGAGTCCGGAGCGCTTTGCGTGGGGCCCGTCGCCGGACAGCGTCAAGCGCTGGCTGCACGTGCCGGAGGCGCGGTTCGCGCAGGCGTCAAGAACTAACGGGACATTCCACATACTGCACGAAGAGCCGCCGTCGGCGAAGGTGGCGTTTCTCGGGCTGCGGCCGTGCGACGTGGCGGCGCTGGAGCGGCTGGACAAGGTGTTCATGGAGGACCGTTTCGTCGAGGAGCACTATGCGGCGCGGCGGCGCGACGCGCTGTTCATCGCGGTGAATTGCACGGTTTCGCTGGAGACGTGCTTCTGCGCGTCGATGGAGTGCGGACCGCGGGCGGCGAAGGGCTTCGACATCGCGCTGACGGAGCACGTGAGTAGCGGCGAGGCGCCGGACGCCCTCGAATACATGGCCGAGACGGGCACGGCGCGGGGACTGCACCTGGTGGAAGCGCTGGGCGCGCCGCGGGCCGAGGTGGCGTTCGTGGCAGAGTGCCGCGAGGCGTCGAAGCAGGCGGGAGCGAGCCAGAGCCGCAAGGTGGACTGGCGAAGCGCGGTGGCCGTGATGCTCAGGAGCTTCGAGCATCCGCGTTGGGAGGAGACGGCGCAGCGCTGCCTGGCGTGCGCCAATTGCACGCTGTCGTGCCCGACGTGCTTCTGCGTGAACACGATCGAGAAGACCAGCCTGGACGGCCAGACGGGCGAGCGCAAGCGGCTATGGGACACGTGCTTCACGCAGAGTTTCACCTACATTCACGGCGGCAGCGTGCGCACGAGCGTGAAGTCGCGCTACCGCCAATGGCTGGGGCACAAGCTGGCGTGGTGGCAGCAGCAGTTCGGCACGGCGGGCTGCACCGGCTGCGGCCGCTGCATTGCATGGTGCCCGGCGGGCATCGACATCACGGAAGAGTTCAACGAGCTGGCGGGAACGGCACAGGGAGGGAAGAGCGTATGACCACAGTGGAAGTCCAGAGCGCGCTGGCGGACCACCCGTTTCTCGCGGGTCTGCCGGAGTCGGACATTGCGAAACTGGCGGAACTGGCCTTCGCGGTCCGCTTCCAGCCGGAGCAGATCATTTTCCGGGAGGGCGACCCGTCGAGTTTCTTCTACCTGGTCGTGACCGGGCACATTGCGCTGGAGCTGCAAGCGCCGGGGCGTGTGTTCCGGATCGAGACGGTGGGGGACGGAGAAGACCTGGGCTGGTCGTCGCTGCTGGAGAGCGTGAATAAGCAATTCCAGGCGCGCTGCCTGGAGCCGACCAGCGCACTGGCGTTCGATGGGCCGCGGCTGATTGCGTTGTGCCAGGACGACGCGGAGTTCGGCTTCCGGCTGATGAGGAAAGTGGTGGCGACGGTCGCCGACCGGTTGCGCGCGACGCGGCTGCAGTTGTTGGACGTGTATGCCAAACGGGGAGGAGGGGCGGGACAATGACGACTCTATTGGAACCGCCTGCGGTGTCGCCGTCGCGCCCGTTGATGGAGCCGCGGCCGGGCCGGCTGGTGGGCCTCGAGAAAGAAACATACGACACGTTCACGCTGACGCTGGAGCCGCCGGAGGGCGTGGACGCGCGCTTCCGGCCGGGCCAGTTCAGCATGCTCTACGACTATGGCGTGGGCGAATTGCCGATCTCGATCAGCGGCGATCCGGAGCGGCCGGAACAACTGATTTATACAATCCGCAGCGTGGGACCGGTCACGACGAGCATAGTCACGCGGCAGCCGGGCGAGAGCATCGGAGTGCGCGGCCCCTTCGGCACGCCCTGGCCGATGAAGGAGGCGCGCGGCAAAAGCGTGCTGATCGTGGCCGGCGGCATTGGCCTGGCGCCGCTGCGTCCGGCGATCTATCACATCCTGCGGCATCGCGGCGACTACAACCGGCTGATGATTTTGTACGGCGCGCGCAGCCCGCGGGACATTCTGTATAAGAAGGAGCTGGCGGCGTGGAGCCTGCTGCCGGACACGCAATCGCTGGTGACGGTGGACTATGGCGGCGTGAGCTGGCGCGGGCACGTGGGCGTCGTGACGACGCTGTTCAAGTCGATCCGCACGCAGCCGACCGAGACCATCGCGCTGCTGTGCGGGCCGGAGATCATGATGCGCTACGCGAGCCGCGAATTGCAGTCGCGCGGCATTCCGAAACAGCAGATCTACCTGTCGATGGAACGCAACATGAAATGTGCCGCGGGGTTCTGCGGCCACTGCCAGATGGGGCCGTTTTTCGTGTGCAAAGACGGTCCGGTGTTTTCCTGCGCCGCGATCGAGCCATGGATGGACCTGTATGAAATCTGAAAAGCACAAGCCGGTGGTGGGCATCTTCAAGTTCGCTTCGTGCGACGGCTGCCAGCTCACGCTGCTGGACTGCGAAGACGAACTGCTGGCGGTGGCCGAGGCAGTCGAGATCCGCTACTTTCCCGAAGCCTCGAGCAACATGGGCAAAGGGCCGTTCGACATTGCGTTTGTCGAGGGGTCAATCACGACGCACCACGACGCCGACCGCATTCAACAGATCCGCCGGCAGTCGCGGCTGCTGGTGGCGCTGGGGGCGTGCGCGACGGCGGGCGGGATTCAGGCGCTGCGCAACTGGAAGGACTCAGCCGAGTTCGTACGCATGGTTTACGCCAAGCCGGATTTCATCTCCACTTTGAAGACTTCGACGCCGGTGGCGGAGCACGTGCCGGTGGACTTCGAATTGCGCGGCTGCCCGGTGCAGAAGACGCACTTTCTCGAGGTGATATCGGCGCTGCTGATCGGGCGCCGGCCGCAGTTGCCGTCGGCGGCGCTGTGCATCGAATGCAAGCGGCAGGGCAACACGTGCGTGCTGGTGGCGAGCGATGAGCCGTGCCTGGGCCCGGCGACGCAGGCGGGCTGCGGGGCGCTATGCCCGGCGATGGGGCGCGGCTGCTACGGATGTTTCGGGCCGCACGAAAATGCCAATGCGCCGGCGCTGGCCGAGCGGTTCAGGGCGGACGGAATGAGCGAAGCCGACCTGCAGAGGAGTTTTCGCATGTTCAACGCCTGGGCGTGGCAATTCAGAAAAGTAAGCGAAGAGGTAGCAACGCGATGAGTACGACCACACCAGCGGCTCACGGCGGCGCGGCCAAAATTCATGTCGAGACGATTGCCCGGGTCGAGGGCGAGGGGGCGCTGCACGTCCGGCTGAAGGGCGGCCGGATCCAGGATCTGAAGCTGGAGATCCCGGAGCCGCCACGGCTGTTTGAAGCGTTCCTGCGGGGACGCAGGGCCGAGGAAGCCGTAGACATCACGGCGCGCATTTGCGGCATCTGCCCGATCGCTTACCAGATGAGCGCGACGCACGCGATCGAGCGGGCGTGGGGCATCCCGATCGATCCGCAGGTGCGGGCGCTGCGGCGGCTGTTCTACTGCGGCGAGTGGATCGAGAGCCACGCACTGCACATTTACTTCCTGCACGCGCCGGATTTCCTGGGATACCAGGACGCGCTGCAGATGGCGGTGAAGTTCCGGCCGGAGGTGGAGCGCGCGCTGCGGCTGAAAAAGATCGGCAACGAGATGATGCGGGTGCTGGGCGGGCGCGAGATCCATCCCGTCTCGGTGCGCGTGGGCGGCTTCTATCACGTTCCATCGAAGAGCGACCTGCAGCCGCTGGTGGAACAGTTGAAATGGGCGCTGGAGGCTTCGGTCGAGACGGCCCGGCTGGTGACGACGCTGCCCTTCCCGGATTTCCAGCAGGACTATGAATTCGTCTCGCTGTCGCACCCCGACGAGTATCCGCTGAACGAGGGCCGGGTGGTGTCGAGCCGGGGCATCGATCTGGATGTCTCGGAGTACGAGGACCATTTTTTGGAGCAGCATGTGCGTCACTCGAACGCGCTGCACTCGGTGCTGCGGGAGCGGGGTTCGTTCCACGTGGGGCCGCTGGCGCGGTTCAATCTGAACTACGAGAAACTGCCGGCCGTGGCCCAGGAGACGGCGCGCGAGTGCAAGCTCGAAGCGCCGGTGCGCAATCCGTTCCGCAGCATCATCGTGCGGGCGGTGGAACTGGTGTTTGCGTGCGCGGAGGCGCTGCGCCTGATCGAGCAGTACGAACCGCCGCCGCAGACCTGGACCCCCTACGAGCGCCGCGCCGGGACCGGCATGGCCGCCACCGAGGCCCCGCGGGGCCTGCTCTATCACCGCTATACAATTGACGAAAATGGGCTTATACTCGCATCAAAGATCGTGCCGCCGACCGCGCAGAACCTGAAGCGGATTGAAGACGATCTGTGGGGCTACCTGCCCCAGATCCTCGATGCGCCGGTCGAGGAGATCACATGGCGAGCCGAACAGGCCATTCGCAATTACGACCCCTGCATCTCATGCGCCACGCACTGCCTGAGGGTGTGCGTCGAACGCGAGGACGACATACGCTGATTGTCTGCTGCGGCAACGCCGACCGGGGTGACGATGGAGCCGGTCCGGCGTGCGCCGACGCACTGCGATTGCTGGGCGCGACCGCGCGCTGCCTGCCCGGAGACGCCTTCACGCTGCTCGACGCCTGGACCGGCCAGCCCAAAGTAATCATCGTGGACGCGATCGTGACCGGCGCGGCCCCGGGCACGATCCATCGCTTCGAGATCAAAGGAGGCGCCGGCGCGGAGCAGTTTGAAGCCCGCCTGGGCAGTTCGACGCACGGCTTCGGCATCGCCGAGGCATTCCGTCTCGGCCAGATTACGAAGAACGTGCCGGAAGAAGCGATCGTCTACGGCATCGAGGCAGCGAGCTTCGAGTGGGGCGCGGGGCTCTCCGGCGAAGTCCACGACGCGGTGCAGCGCCTGGCCACGACGCTGGCGCACGAAGCCGCACAAGCACCTCGCGACAGCGCGTCGGACAAGTTGGCGGCGGGCCAGTAGAGCAGGTGAATCCCATCACGGGCGTCGGCGCAGCGGCGTGAACTGCCTGCGATTTGCAGCGAATTGCATCTCGTGACATAATGAAGGCGCGATGCCCCTCATACAAGTGCGAGACGTTCCAGAACCGATCTACGCAATGCTGGTCGAGAGGGCCAAGCGGGAACGCCGCAGCCTGGCCCAGCAGACCGTCGAGGTTCTCGCCAGAGGCCTGCAGGTGGAAGTGGACGCCAAGGCGCGGCGGAAGGCCGTGCTTCAGGCGATTCGGACCGACGCCGCGCTGAAACATCTGAAGCTCAGTGACCCTGTCAAGCTCATCCGCAAGGACCGGCAGCGGTGAGGCTCGTTCTGGATGCCAGCGCGGCTGTGGCGGTGATTTTCAATCGTCCCGGTTCTCGCCGCCTCGAAGAAGCGCTTGAGGCGGCAGATTTGGTTCTGGCGCCGGATTTGTTGGTTCCCGAATTAGTCAACGCAATCTGGAAGTACCACCGTTTCGAGGGGCTCAGTATCGACGTTTGCGATCGCGCCCTTGGTCGTGCCGTTAGTATGGCGGACATCTTGGTGCCAAGCAAGGAACTGGCGCGTGCGGCCTTCTTGCTGGCGCGTACGACGGCTCGATCTGCATACGACATGTTCTACCTCGCGCTGGCTCAGCGCGAGGACGCATCCTTGTTGACGCTCGACGCGAGCTTGCGCAAAGAGGCGCAGCGGCAAGGCGTCAGCGTCCTATAGCGGTTTTCACACCACGAGCCCGAACTTGTTAATGGGGGTCCGAGAACCCGGAGAGCCATGGGGGGGGAGATGGTAGCGCTAAGGGGATTCGAACCCCTATTAGAGCCTTGAGAGGGCTCCGTCCTAACCCTTAGACGATAGCGCCACGATCATTTCCCACTATATCAAACAGGCGTTTTTCCGCAACAGAAGCTGCCGGCGGCGCGCTTACGATAGCATCGAACCATGCGCTTCGTGACCTACGCCGTGCCGGGCGGACCGGCCCTGCCGGGGATCGTCGTTGGCGACAGGGTCCAGTGCCTGCAGCCGGCGGGCTTCGGTGGAATTCTCGATGTAATCGCGGGCGGCGCGGCCGCCCTGGCGGCGATCCGCTCCTATCTCGCCGGCGCGCCCGCGGCGGCGGCCATCCCGCTCGGCTCCGTCACCCTGTTCGCGCCGATCCCCAAGCCGCCCAAGATCATCTGCGTGGGGTTGAACTACCGCGACCACGCGGCCGAGGCGAAGATGGAGATCCCGCAAGTGCCGACCATCTTCAGCAAATTCGGCACGGCAGTCACCGGAGCGGGCGCGCCGATCGTGCTGCCGAAAAACTCCGGCAAGCCGGATTACGAGGCCGAATTCGGGGTCGTGATCGGCACCGGCGGCCGGCACATTGCGGCGCAGGACTGGCGCGAGCACGTCTTCGGCTACACCTGCGTCAACGACGTGAGCGCGCGGGATTTCCAGCTCATGACGTCGCAATGGCTGATGGGCAAGACCTTTGACACGTTCTGCCCGATGGGGCCGTGGATCACGACGGCGGACGAGATTGAAGACCCGCACGAACTGGACATTCAATGTGTAATCAACGGCGAGGTGCTGCAGAATTCCAACACGCGCCACCTGATCTTCAAGATCCCCGAGCTGATCGAGTTTCTGAGCGGCGTCTTCACGCTCGAGCCGGGCGACGTGATCTCGACCGGGACGCCGGCGGGCGTAGGCTTCGCGCGGCGGCCGCCACGGTGGCTGCGGCCCGGCGACGAAGTAGTCGTGCGGGTGCAGGGCGTGGGCGAATTGCGCAACCCGGTGGTCGCGGAAGCGGCCGATGAGGCGGCAGCCGATAAACAGTGATTCGCTTTTCCACGAGAACGCCGGGCGATTACCGGCCCAACCGGCTGAACGCAGCGCTGGCGGCGCGGCGGGCCGCCGGCGACACCGTGCTCGACCTGACGCTGACCAACCCTACGCGCGCCGGGCTGTCCTACCCGCGGCAAGCGATCCTGGAGGCGCTGAAAGATCCGCGCGCGCTGTCCTACGATCCGACGCCGCGCGGTCTCAACGAAGCGCGCGAAGCGGTCGCGGCCTATCACGCCGCGCGCGGGCAATTGGCGCAGCCGGACCGCCTCCTGCTCACCGGTTCGACCAGCGAGGCCTATGGCTGGCTGTTCAAACTGCTGTGCGAGCCGGGAGACGAGGTACTGGCGCCGCGCCCGTCGTATCCGCTGTTCGAGTGTCTCGCGACGCTGGATGCGGTGCGGATTTTCGACTACCCGTTGCCCGAAGAATTGCGGTGGGGCCTCGATCTGGAAGCGCTGGAGCGGTGCCGGACGCCGCGCACGCGGGCCGTGGTGCTGGTGAATCCTAACAACCCCACCGGCGCGTATCTCAGACGCGAAGAGTGGCTGCGGCTGCAGACCTGGGCGGCGGCGCGAGGCCTCGCGATCATCGCCGACGAAGTCTTTTTCGACTACGCCTGGCAGGAGCGCCGCGACCGCGTTTCGACGTTCGACGCCACGGGCGACGCGCTGGTGTTCACGCTGAGCGGACTGTCGAAAGCGGCCGGTTTGCCGCAGATGAAACTGGGCTGGATCCACGCCTCAGGCCCGACGCCGCTGCTCGCGGAGGCGCTGGAGCGATTGGAGTGGATCGCCGACGCCTATCTGCCGGTGAGCGCGCCGGTGCAGCACGCCGCCGTGGCGTGGTTAAAGCTGCTGCCGGAGATTCAGGCCTCGATCGCGGGGCGCTGCCGGGAAAATCTGGCCACGGCGCGAGTCGCGTTCTCCGCCGCGGGCGGCGCGCGGGCGCTGGAGCCGGAGGGCGGGTGGTCGGTCGTTCTCGACGTGCCGCGCCTGCATACGGAGGAGGAGTGGGCGCTGCGTCTGCTCGAGGGCGACGGCGTGCTCGTGCAGCCGGGATTCTTCTTCGATTTCGAGCGCGAGGCGCTGCTGGTGACGAGCTTGTTGAGCGAGCCGGCGGATTTCCGAGAAGGCCTGGCACGGCTCGAGCGGGCGCTGTGCGGGCCGGGCTAACAGACGCGGGAGAAAATGGCAAACCGTAACGCGTTACGGTCGTCAGACTGAAAAAAGGACTAGTGGCAAAAAACCAGAAAGCTGTTACGGTTTGGCGCGGCCGCCGCAGGCTGAACGGCCCATGGCGTCCCCTCACACACGCGCGTCTTTGCATACAGGCGCGAGGGTATTCAGCAAAAGCAGACTGGTTTGACCGAAACTGTCCAAGCTCGCTAAAATTGGGTGTTCAGAGCAATCTTATGACCAACACCGGACCGACGAACGCCGCCGGCAAGAAAGCCGATGCGCGGAAAGTGCTGCTCCTGCTCGGGCCTCCGGGCAGCGGCAAGGGCACCCAGGCGGAGCGCCTGGCGAAGTACCTCAACATCCCGGCCATTTCGACGGGTGAGATGATTCGGGCGGAGGTGCGCGCCGGAACGGAGCTGGGCAAGAAGGCCCAGGCCATCATGATCACGGGCGCGCTGCTGGATGACGCCATCGTCAACGACGTCGTCGCCTCGCGGCTCTCGCAGCCCGATGTCACCGCCGGCTTCATGCTGGACGGCTACCCGCGCAGCGTGCCGCAAGCCGAGTATCTCGGCGCTTTGCTCGCGAAACTGGGCTATCCGCAGCCGACGATCATCCACATCGACGTGGCCAACGAGCACCTGATCGCGCGGACCTGCCAGCGGCGCTTCTGCACGCAGTGCGGCCACATCTATAACCTGCTCAGCAACCCACCCAAGCAGCCCGGCATTTGCGATCTGTGCGGGGCCGCGCTGGCCCAGCGCGCCGACGATTGCGAGGGCACGGTGCGCAACCGGCTGGCAGCCTATGAGAAATCCACTGCGCCGCTGATCGACTACTACTCTCAGGGCAACTACCACCGCGTGGACGGCTCCGGCGCGCCGGATGATGTTTTCGCCGACGTGTTGAAGGCGCTGGAAGTCTGATCGGGCGCGGCCTCCAGGCGGAGGCTGCTAAGCCAGAATCGCGAAGGTCGTTTCGTCGTTACGCTCGACGCGGCGATAGGCCGTGTCGCGCTCGACGGACTCGCGGCCGGCCTCGCGGATCAGGCGCAGAAGCTCATTGCGGCGCAGCCCCTGCGAAGTCTCCGCGCCGGCATCGTGGTAGATGCGTTCCTCGACCACGGTGCCGTCGATGTCGTCGGCGCCGAAACGCTGGGCGATCTGGGCGATCTTGGGCGTCATCATCACCCAATAGGCCTTGATGTGCGGAATATTGTCGAGCATTAGCCGCGCGATGGCGATGTTCTTGAGATCGAGAAAGCCCGTCGTGCGGGGGACGTGCTCGAGCGGCGTGTTGTCGGGATGGAAGGCCAGCGGGATGTAGGTGACGAATCCGCCGGTCTCGTCCTGCAATTCGCGCAGGCGGATCAGGTGGTCGACGCGGTCCTCCTCGTTCTCGATGTGGCCATAGAGCATGGTGCAGTTCGATTTCAGCCCCGTCTGGTGCGCCAGGCGGGCGACGTCGAGCCACTCGTTGCCGTCGATCTTGTGGTCGCAAATGATACGCCGGACGCGCTCGGAGAAGATCTCTGCGCCGCCGCCGGGCATGGAATCCATGCCCGCGTCCTTCAGCCTCCTCAGCACTTCCTCGAAGCTTAGCTTGAAGCGCTTGGCGAAGTAGGCGATCTCGACCATCGTGAAGGCCTTGACGTGGACGCTCGGGAAGCGCTGTTTCAAGCCGCGTAGCAGGTCGCAATACCAGTCCACGGTCAGCTCGGGGTGCAGCCCGCCGACGATGTGGAACTCGGTGGCGCCTTCGGCAAAGCCCAGGCCGGCGCGATGCCACACCTCCTCGAGCGACATGGTGTAGGCGGTGGGATCCTTGGCGCGCTTGCCGAAGGCGCACAGCTTGCAGGAGGCCACGCAGACGTCGGTCGGGTTGATGTGGCGGTTGACGTTGAAATAGGTGACGTTGCCGTGCAGGCGCTGGCGCACGAGGTTGGCCATGTAGCCGATGGCGAGCAGGTCGGCGGAGCGGTAGAGTGCCAGGCCGTCGTCATAGTCGAGCCGCTGGCCGGCCTGCACTTTTGCGAGCACCGGCAGCAGGCCGCGGTCCTCAAACTGCGGCTGGAGATCAATCATAGGCCCCTCCATTGCAATAGGATATCCGCGGTCCAGAAAGCGAAGAATAGCACGCTGATGTAGCCGTTCATGGTGAAAAAGGCGGCGTCGATGCGGGACAGGTCATCGGCGTGGACCAGGCGATGCTCCCACACGATGAGCGCGGCGACGACGGCGATGCCGAGCCAGGCCGCGATCCCCAGGCCGAGCGTCAGCGCCAGCGCCGCCAGGCAGGCGATCATCGCCAGGTGGAAGGCCCGCGCCACCCACAGCGCGCCGCCGATGCCCAATCGCGCGGGCAGTGAGAACAGCCCCTCGCCGCAGTCGAATGCGTAATCCTGGCAGGCGTAGATGATGTCGAATCCGGCGGTCCAGAGCATGACGGCGAGGGTCAGCCAGGCGATGCGCCAGTCCAGCGCGCCGCGTACGGCGATCCAGGCCGCCGCGGGCGCGATGCCCAGCGCCAGTCCCAAAACAAGGTGCGACAGCGAGGTGAATCGCTTGGTCCAGGAGTAAATCAGGACCACGCCGAGAGCCACGGGAGAGAGCTTCAGGCACAGCGGCCCGAGCATGGCGGCGGCGAGGACAAAGACGGCGCAGCTCGCGAACAAAAAGGCGAACGCAAAGCCGCGGCTGAGAATGCCCGCCGGCAGGTGGCGCATTTTCGTGCGCGGATTGCGGGCGTCGATGTCGGCGTCCAGCAGGCGGTTGAAGGTCATCGCCGCCGAGCGGGCGCCGACCATGGCCAGCACGATGAACCCCAGCCGGAGGGCCAGGCCCGCGATCAGATAGCCCGAGTCGCGCCACGCCAGCAGCGCGCCGGTCAGCGCGAAGGGCAGCGCGAACACCGAGTGCTCGAACTTAATCATCTCCAGCGTCAGAACGAACCGGCGCCAGAGCGTGGAGGCGGGTGCAGTAGCCATGAAGCCCGTTGAAACGGCCGGACCCGGTGCATCGACGCCGGGTTCCAGTTACCATCTTATTCGATGGCCTGGAAGCTGCCCCGGATGTGCGGATTGGCGCTCGCGCCGGCGTTAGGCGCCGCGCTAGCCTTGAACGGCTGCGGCGGCGGGTCGAGCGAAAGCCTGAAAGCGCTGAGCCTGCGCGAGGTGAAGCTGCCGGATGGCCAGATCATCAAAGCCGAAACGGCGCTCGGACCCGAGGAGATGCAGCGCGGGTTGATGTTTCGCGAGTCGTTGGCGCCGGATCGGGGCATGCTGTTCGTCCACAATGCGGAAGGGCAGTACCCATACTGGATGTACCACTGCAAGATATCGCTGGACATGATCTGGATGGACCGCCAGCGGCGGATCGTGGAGATCGCGGAGCAGGTGCCTCCGTGCCCGCCGGGCCCCCCGGAGCAATGCCCGAACTATGGCGGGCACGAGCCGGCGATGTTCGTGCTGGAGCTTGCGGCGGGCCAGGCGGCGCGGCATGGGCTGAAGAATGGGCAAGCGATTGAATTCTAGTGATTTTATGGGCCTAGACAAGGCCGACGCGGGTTGAGCCAGGCCGGGAGAAATGATGGACAGAGATCATCTTAAGTCGCTGCTGGAAGAGGTGCGGGCGGGTGGCATCGAGGTCGAGGCGGCCATCGAGCGGCTGCGGCACATGCCCTTCGAGAATCTGGGCTTTGCGACCCTGGACCACCACCGCGCGATCCGGACGGGCCTGCCGGAGGTGATTTTCGGTCCAGGCAAGACGACCGAAGAAGTTGTCGCCATTGCGTCCAGCCTGCTGGCCAGAAGTTCGAACGTGCTGGCGACGCGGACAACCCCCGCGGCCTATGCGCTGGTCAAGGAGCAGTTTCCGGAGGCCGAATACTTTCCCCGTTCGGGCGCACTACGGGTTTTCCGCGACCGGACGATCCACGGCAAGGGCCGGCTGGTGGTGATCAGCGCCGGCACGACCGACCTGCCGGTGGCCGAAGAAGCGGTGGTGACCGCCGAGATCATGGGCAACGAGGTGGAGCTGGTTCAGGACGTCGGAGTGGCGGGCATCCACCGGCTATTCGGCCACTTCGACACGCTCAAGCAGGCGCGCGTGATCGTGGTGTGCGCGGGCATGGAGGGTGCGCTGCCGAGCGCGGTCGGCGGCATGGTGAGCTGCCCGGTGATCGCCGTGCCGACCAGCGTCGGCTACGGAGCGCACTTCCACGGCCTGGCATCGCTGCTCAGCATGCTGAACAGTTGCGCCAGCAACGTTTCCGTGGTCAACATCGACAATGGCTTCGGGGGCGGTTACGTGGCCAGCCTGATCAACCGGCTGTAACAGCCGGCGGGGTTTCAGCCCGTGGCGGCCAAGATCGGCATTTCGGCCGACTTGGCGAACAAGTAAAACTCAAACAGGGGGGTCGGCTCGCCGCGGCCCCAGCGGCTCAGTTTCCACTGAGCGCGCAGATACCGCGCGTCGGCGTGCGCGGCCAGATCCACGAGAATTGTGTACACGCCGCAGTAGAACTTCTGCGGGAATGCAAAGACCGGTTTGTCGCCCCAATCGTTGCCATCGGCCGACGCCCAGATCGTTAGATCCAGGCTCTCTTGCTCGATGATTCGTGTGATCCCGAGCGTCACGTTCAGCAACGTGGGGGTATTCTCTCCGAGGTCGATCGCTGGTCCGGCGCTATCTTGCCGGACCACCTGCTCTTCCAGCAGAAAAGTCGGCAGCATGGTTCCCTTTACCTCCGGCGCATAACCCGCTCTTCGCGGGCAAATTGAGCAAATGCGTGACCACCGCTGATACAGTGGCCACTTGTCCAAGGTTCTCACACCTTGCGCCAAAATAAAGCGAATAATCGATTGCACTTGGAACAATAAAACGAAATCAACCAGTTTAATCCAGCTTGAACCGATACACGATCATGGAGTGTTACATCTGAGCCGATATGACCCACAAAATCGCTTCCGGGCCCTCAGGATGGACGCCGCGCGGGCGTTTTTTTCTTGATCGAGGAGCCTTGGGAACCGGTCTGGCCGGCAGAGGGTTCGGCCACGTCCGAGGCGTACAACCAGCGGTACAGTTCCGCGTTTCGTTGGACGATCTGCACGTAGTCGCGAGTCTGCGCGAAGGGGATCGTTTCGACGAACTCGCTGGCTTCTTCAAAATGCCCCCACCCGCGCCACAACACTACGCGGCTATGCCCGGCATTGTAGGACGCGAGGGCGTCCTCGACGCGGCCGCCGCAGGAATCGAGCAAACGGCGAAAGTAGAAGGTGCCCAGGCGAATGTTGGTCTCGGGCTGGGTCAGCATTGCGGCGCGGAATCCGCGCAGTTTCGTCTTGCGCGCCAGTTCTCGTCCGGAGGATGGCATGACTTGCATCAGGCCGACGGCTTTGGAGGAGGAAATGGCCTGGGGATTGAACTCCGACTCCTGGCGGATGAGCGCGGCGACCAGGAACGGATCGAGGCCGTTGGCCCGGGCGTACTTTTCGAGCAGCGCGCGATAGGGCAGCGGGAAGGCCAGACGCCAGAAACGAAGCGGCGCCCCCTCGCGCGGGAGGAACAGGTAGTGCGGAAGCACGCCCTTGATATGGCGCATGGCCCGGTCGGGCGCGCCGTTGCGGGTGGCCATTTCGGCCAGTTCGAGGGCCACGGGCCAGGGCTGAGCGTCCGTCCGGACGGCAAAGCGGAGTTCGCTTTCGGCCCAGACGTCGAGGCCGGCCTGTTCGAGCAGCCGCGCGCGTTCGATGCGGCGGGCGGTGGCTGGGTCGGGATTGAAGTCGGCCTGTCGCGGCCGCTCGGGGAATGCGACGCCGGCGAGGAACGCCTCCACTGCCTGGGAAGGCTGCAGCCGCTGCGACTCCAACCGCTGCAGAATGGGCCGCGCGACGATCGTGTAGTAATAGTTCGGGTAGCGGCGGGCGAGGAAGCGGTGCCAGGTCAGAGCTGCCGCGCCATCTCCGGACTTTTCCGCCAGCCGAGCCAGGTAGAACACCGCGGCTCCTGCTTTCTCCGAGGTTGGATAGAGCTGCAGGTGCTGCCGCAGGAGCTGGGCAGCGGCGGGGTCGCGATGGCGATAGGCCCACCAGATGGCGCGCCAATGACACAGCGGAGCCTCGGGGGCATCGGGAAACGATTCGGCACAGGCGGTGAAAATGGGCTGTTGGCGCGGGTCGTCCGTGACGAGAAACAGGTTGGAAGCGCTGGCCAGCGCGCGCAGACGCCACAGCGAACCGGGCGCGGCGGCGGATAACGTGGCCAGAGTGGCGTCCAGACTGTCGCCGCGATCCAACCGGCGCTGACACAGGGCGATCGAGTAGAGGCGCTCGGCCTCGACCTCGCCTGCCTGCGGGCCCAGCGCTTCGAGCTCCGATAGCGCCGCACTCGCGTTGCCGGAGTTGCCGGAATAATAGGGCGCAGCGGCGGCGCGCACGCGTGCGAGATCGCGGCCGGCGCCCGGGAAATCGGCGGCAATGGCGGCGTACTCCTGGCGCGCCGCAACCAGTTCGCCGGCGTCGCGGATCCTGTCCGCGCGTTCAAAACGCAACCCCACGGGCGTTTCAGGGTAGCCGGCGCCGAGAGCGGAGCGCAGGCGATCGAGCGCCAGCGCGGCATCCAGCGCTTCGGGCGAACGCGGGTAACGGTCGTAGACGATCTGATAAATGAGCGCTGCCTCCTTCGTCGAACCGGCCGATTCCAGCGCGCGGGCGCGCACCAGGGCGGCTTCCGGAAGCGGCAGAGAACTCTCAGCCGCGCGGGCCAGCAAGGCCAGCGCCTTACGCGGCTCATTGATCTCGATCCAGGCGCGCGCGCCCACGACAGCGGCGCGGGCGGCCAGCGGGGAGGGCGGCTGCATCGCCGCGACCTGCTCGGCCGCGGCCGCCGATTCGGCGTAGTGACGCGCCTGGAACTGAGCTTTCGCGAGGAAAAAGGAGGCGTAGTCGCGCACCGCGGGCACGGCGGAGCGGGCATCCGTCAAAGCCCGAATCGCCTGTGGCAAATGGCCTTCCTCGAGCGCTCGGGAGCCTTCGGCGAGCAGACGCAGACCCCCGCTCGAAGGCGGTGGCGGCGAGGTTGGCGCGGCCAGTGGCGCGCTAAACCAGAGGGCCAGGATAATCCGGGCCCAGCAGCGATGCATCGTCATTCGCCAGCGTCCGCACCAGCTCCACGTGGAAGTAATCGATCATGGTCGGCGTGGACAGGAAGTCGTTGCTGAATTGCTCGCGGCCTTGCTCGATTTCCTTCCGCAGCGCCTCGAAGAGATTTTGGTTGTCGCGGCCTTCCTTGACCGCCTGGGCGCGATACAGGCGCATTTCGGCGACACGGACGCGGGCGAAGCGCTGGGCCCGCGCGTGAGTCTCCTGCTCGTCCCGGGGCAGCTTGGTGAGATCCGGGACGACACTGACGGGCACCTTCAGCTCAGAATCCGGAGAGATGCCCAGCAAATGGCCGACTCCGCCCTTAGCCACCTTTTGTTCCGCCTGCCGCACTTCCAGCGACAAGCCGGCGATCGTGGTCAGCAGTTCCAGGACCGAAACGTTGGCCGGCACCTCATGACCGGGAATGGCCAGGACTGCCGAGACCTTGCGTTCCTTGCCCGTCCGTTCGGTCACGATCGGCAGCAGAGACACGCGGCAGGACTCATCCAGAGCCAGCGCCGAGACCAGGGTCTCGGAGATCTCACCGGGGTCGGCCAGGGCGATGACCGTGTCCATCGAATCGGCGGCGCCTTTGATGGCCGGCGCGGATTCGAGCGGGATCTTCAGCCCGTCGAGAGCCGGGAACTCTTCACCCTCGGGGGCCCGAAAACCCTCGAAGACGAGTTCACCGGAGAGCAGGCTGAAAAGGAACGCGCGCGGAGCGACGGCGAGCGCGCCATCGAGCACCGCCGCGGTCCAGGCTGGCAGATCCTCCGCCAGATCGAGCCGGCGCGCAATCTGACTAATCTGCTCGCTCCACTTCAGGCGCGCGCTGGAAGCCGCAAGCTCGTCCTGCTCGGCCGTGCGGCGACCGCAGGCGGCTTGGACCTCGTCCGAGAAGCGGCTGTCGAACTCGACGAATCGTTCCTCCACGATGCGGCCGAGTTGCGACTGCCAATCCTGGCGCAGTTGTTCTTCCACGCGTTCGACGTGCAGTTGCCAAGCGGCAGCGAGTTGCTCATGGAGCAATTCCTCCTGCTGCACGACGAAATCTTTTTTTGAAAGCGGCACTTGTTCCATAGTAATTTGCTCGCTACTCCCCGCGAACGGAGACCTTCATTTGAATTCTAACGCTCATGGGGCTGATTTCCGCCGTCGGAATCCAACCGGAATGGCAGAAAAGTACCGGAGAACTTTAGATTGATGGTACTGGCGGCGAGATCGGCGTGCCAGCGGCCGTTGCCCGCGGAGCCGCCGGAGCCGAGCATTGGCGTTCCCGCGTCCTCGGCTTCGACGCCCGATAAACGCAGCCGTTGCTCCGTTCGGGAGGCATCGTAGTCGAATCCGAGAGCGACCTGTTCCAGCGTTTCCGCCGACAGTTCGAGGCGGCGCGCGCTCAACTGGCCGCTGCAGCGGATCGAATCGAGCAGGTCGTCGCCGAAGCCGGCGGCTGAGAAGTCGACCTCCCCGTCGACGCTGCCATGGTCTTCCCATTCGAGCGCATCGACCACGCCGCGCAGACGGTAGCGGGGCACGGACCCACCCAGGTAAACGGAAGCGCGGCCGAGGATTCGCCCCCCGGACTGGCCGGCCTCGACCTGCGCCACGTCGATCGAGTCGCCGGTCCACAGAATATGGGCGGCGAGCTTGGTGAACCGGTATCCAGCCACGCTCAGCGCCCCGGCCGTGACGCGGCCATCCCAGTGCCGTGCGGCGAGCCAGGCGGGCAGCGGCGTCTTGCGGAAAGCGAGGGTGCGATCGAGCAAGCTGGCGCGCAGCCCGAGCACGGGCTGGAAGAGACGTTCCAGTTCCGGCGCGGAGAGCGCGTCCACGGCCACGCTGAAGTGCAGCGGTTGGGCGGCAGGGGGCTGCCAGGAAGCTTCACCCGTCCAGGCCAGAGATCCCCAGTGGCCGGCGGCACGGCGTAAGTGCCAGGCCGGACCGGCGACGGTGAGCAGGCCGCGGTCCAGCCGCAGGGCCTCCGCCGTTCCCTCCACTGCACACTTGAAATCGGCGAGGCGCAAAGTCCCGGCCCAGCGGGTCTCCGGCTCAGGTTCTTGGGCCAGGTTACCGGCCAGTGCCGCGCGTTCAGCACCCGCTGCCGTCCGCTCCAGGCGCAGATCGCCGTCCAATTCGCCGTCGTCGCAATTTGCCAGCGCCGGAGGCGGCGCCACATCGGGAAAGCCGGAGAGGGCCGCCCGCAGGTCCTTCCAACTGGTACCCTTCATAGTGGACGCGATGGCGAGCGAGCCAGCGGAGACGTCCCAATCGGCAGTGACCTCGGCCGATCCCGACGTGGCGCCGGCAAGGGTCGCGGATTCGACGGAGAGCCGTGTGCCATCCACCAGGAAGCTCGCCGATTCGATGCGATACGGACTGGATGCCCCGAGGCGCAAGACGCCGTTGTGGAGTTCGATCAAACCGTGGGCCGGGGCGGTGGAGGCAAAGTCGAGCGGGCCGGTGAGAGTGCCCTCGACGTTGAGGCCGGGTGGAACCGGCGCGCCCAGGCGGGCGGCAACATCGAGCAGCGTGGCGGCGGGGAGGCCGTCGAACAGGAATCGCGCCTGCCAGGCGACGCGGGTGAACAAGCTCTCGCCCGTCAAATGGAAGCTGACGGGCAAACCGGCGGCATCTTTCGGCGGGACCGTGCCGACTTCGACGGTCTGCTGGTTGAGGTTGAGAACGCCGGCGTAGGGAATCGACCAGTTACGGCCTCGAACACCGAACAACGAGGGCTTCTCCAGATCGCCGAGCCGCAACGTGCCCCGCACCTGCAAATTATCGGGCGGCCCGGAAAAGTGAGCCCGCGACGAGAGCCGCCCCTGCACGCCGGGATCGCGCCCGGTGAGCAGAACGGCGACTTCGGAAATGACGCTCCGTTCCAGTTCGAGGTCCAGGTCCAGAATGCCTTTGTTGCCGCCGGCGGGCCGCCAGCGCCCGGACCCTGACAACCGGCCAAACCCTTCCGCCGAGCGGTCGGTCCGCGCGGGCGATGCTTCATAACTCCAGGAGTAGTCGCCGTCGGGCGACGAAGGCGCATCGAGATCCAGATCCACCGAGTTGAGAAAGTACGCTGACTTTCGCAGTCCGTCGCGGAAGTTGATGCGACTGTTGCGGACCCGCATTCTGGGGGCGCGCCGGTCGCGCTGCAGGCCGCCGGTCATCCGCGAGAGAAAGATGGCGAAGTTCCAGCCGCTCTCCTCGGTACGGGCGATGTTGAGACTGGCCTGATCCAGGAGCACGGAAGAACATTCGACCCGGCCATGCAGCAGGCTGCCCCAGCGCAGCCCGACCTGGATCTCGCTGACGTAGGCCAGCGGCTCGATGCCGAAGGCCGGGGCGTCGTGGATCACCAGGTTTTTCGCCGACAGCCCGGGTGACGGATACAGACTGTAGCGGACGTCGCTCAGCTCGACCGTGCGGTCCAAGCTGCGCTCGAGCGCCGATTTCAACGGGGCTTCAAATCGCGTGGCGGAGACGTGGGGGGCCAGTACGATGCCCGCACCGTAGAGCAGCGCCAGCACCAACACGAGCAGCACGACGCGTCCCCATTTGAACCTGCGTCGCTCGGCGGGCTCCATCGTGGCGGCGGCCGGCTGGCTCATCGCGGCGACCTGTCATCCGCGACGTCGCCGGCGGCGCGCTCTTCGATGCTCTGCGGCCGAGGCAACGCCTGCTCACGCCATTGCTCATAGGCAGCGGGATCGTCGATGTCGTCCAGAATGGCGCTGTTGGGCACTTCCACGAGGCGAGTGGCGGCGCGGCGGGCTTGCAGCACGTCGCGAGCCGTGGCGCCATCGGGCAGAGCCATGTACTCGCCGGCGCAGGATGCGCGCAGCAGCACTGGATGGCCGCGCCGGCCGTGGAACACCGGTACGACGTAATCCGCTGCGCCGAATGCGTTCTTCAATGCGAGCACGGTGTCGCGCCCGACGCCGGGCGCATCGACGGGCGTGAAGAAGACGCCCTGCGCGGCATGCGCGGCCGCCCGCAAGCCGCACTGCAGCGAGCTGATCTGACCGCGGGCAGGATTGGGATTGAGAACGAAGACGATTTCAGAGGCCCGGCGGGTGGCAGCCGCGATCCGCTCCGCGTCAGCGCCCAGCACGGCGTAGACGGCGCAGCCGCAGTCCAGAAAAACGCCGGCCAGCCGATCGAGAAAGGTCGCGTCGGCGCCGGCGTCGAGGAGCGCCTTCGGCATGCCCATGCGGGAGGAGGAGCCGGCGGCGAGGATAATGGCGGCGAATTCCGGAGTCGCGAGAGTCACGGCAGCGGCGCTTTCGATTCGTCGTGCCGGAAGAACGACATGGAGAGCGCCTGCCAGTTGGACTTGGGCTGGCGGTGCACGGCCACCATTTCGGCGCCGACGCTGATGGCGATCTCCTCGGGCGTGAGCGCGCCGATGGCCAGGCCCATGGGGCCGTAGATGCGCTCGAGGCGTTCCCGCGGCACGCCTTCCTTCTCGAGTTCCGCCACAACACTGATGACCTTGCGCTTGGAGCCGATCAGGGCGATATAGCGCGCAGCGGTGGTGACCGCCCAGCGCAATACCAGCATGTCGTCGCGGTGGCCGCGCGTGACGATGATGAGATACGAAGAGGAGTCGATCGTCAGTTGCGGGAAGACTTCCTCGAACCCGGCGGCGACGATCTCTTCGGCCTCGGGAAAACGCTCGCGGTTGGCGAAAGACTGGCGGCTGTCGATAACGGTGGTGTGGAAACCGAGCAGGCGCGTGACCTGGGCCAGGCTCTGCGAGATGTGGCCGGCGCCAAAGAGGAACGCGCGGAGCTGCGGTTCGATGGGTTCGACGAAGATTTCCAATTGGCCTCCGCAGATCAGCCCTTCCTGGTAGGCCGCGTCGTGGCTCAGGTTGAAGCTCAGCAGGCGCGGTTTGCCGGTCTCCATGACTGCCCGCGCTACGGTTCGCACTTCGCCTTCGACACAACCGCCGCCGACGGTGCCGACGATCGAACCGTCCTGGCGAACGAGCATTTTCGCGCTCTCGAAACTGGGGACCGAGCCGTCCACTTCGACGATCGTGGCCAGCGCGCAACGCTCGCCGGAGCGCCGCAGGCGCACCAGTTCCTCAAGCACATCCATGTCTGAGATGAATTATAGCCCGCCGGGGTGCGCGGTCTTCCAAGTTGGCCAGCGCGGCACGCGGTCGAGTCCGCGGCGTTGCGGGCGAGGCGCACGCTGCGGCCTCGCTTCGCCACTCCATCCCGGCGCACGCGGGCGAGTTGGCACTACCGGCGGCGGCCGCCTTTCAATGCGCCGCCGGCCGCGCACGAGCCCGCTCTACTTGGAGGTCTCCGTATCGCGCTGCTGGATGAATTGCGCGACATTGCTCTTGTCGATCAGGGTTGCTCCGGTGTCAACAAAGGTCGGGATCGGAGAGAAAGAATCCTGCATCCAGTTCGACGCCAGCGGCACCAGCGGATGATGATGCAGGTCGTCGAGCAGTTTCAACCCCGTGAAGGCCATGGTAAACGGCTTCTGGCCGATGGTCGCGCTGATCAGTCCCTTCTGGATGGCCTCAATCGTGCGCTGATCCGTGTCCATGGCCACGACCACCTTGTCGGTGGCCTTCTGCCGATCGAGCACGTCGGCGACCTCGGGGCAGGCGATGGCTTCGAGACAGACGAAGGCATCGACTTTGCTCCCCTTTTCGAGCATCTCCTTGGTCTTGTCGAAAGCGACGCGCGGATCGCCTTGCATGTCGATGACTTCCGTGATCTTGATCTGCGGATGGGCTTCCAGCGTGTTTTTGTAACCGTGCAGGCGCTCGGTCAGATTAGCCTGCCCCTGGATCGTGAAGACGACAACGTTGCCCTTGCCCTGCAGCTTCTCGACCAGCACCTTGGCGCCCATGACGCCGGCTTTGTTGTTGTCCGTCCCGATGAACAGCAGCCGCTTGGCAGCGGGCGCGTCCGAGTCGATGGTGACCACCGGTATGCCCTGCGCGATGGCGGCGTCAATGTCCGCGCCCAGCACGGCGGGATCGCTCACCGAAACCAGGATGCCCGTGGGCTTCTTGCCCATGATGCGCTTGAACTCGTCGCGTTCCGCCTTCGGATCGTAGGCCTCCGGCCCCACCATTTCGGATTTCACCTGCAACTGAGCCGCGGCCTTGCTCAGCCCGGCGTTGGCCTGCTGCCAGTAGGGTATCTTGACATTGGTCGCGACCAGGTAGTACTTCTCGTCCACTGAGTGCTGCGATCCGCCGCACTCAGCAGGGTCAGCATCGAGACTGTGAGAAGCGAACCGAATACGATTTTGAACATAAACTTCTCCTGAGCGGAGTATAACGCCACAACGACTCGAAGAGGCGTCCTAAGGGAGCAGGCACTTTGCTAAAATCTTCCCCTCTTCCGGCGAGGATGCACCTGGCGGCCGCGTGCTATCATCCCGGTTTGTGTTTGAAGAACTTTCACTCGCCCGCGGACTGGCGCTGATCTTCGACATGGACGGCGTGCTGCTCGATTCCACCGGCCTGCACATGCGCGCCTGGGTGAGCTACCTCGAGCGCAATGGCATCGCGGACACCAGCGTGATCTACCGCATGCTGGGCAAACGGAACGACGAGATTGTCCGAGACATTTTTGGTCACGATCTGCCGGAAGAAGCGCTGCGGGAACACGGCGCGGCCAAGGAGCGGTTGTACCGCGAGTTGATGGCGCCGGTGCTGGAGCAGCACTACGTCGCCGGCGCCCGCGAACTGCTGCGCGCCGCGCACCGGCAAGGCATTCCGCTGGCGCTGGCGTCGAACGCCGAACCGCTGAACGTGGATTTTGTTCTGGACGGATCGAATCTGAGACCACTGTTTTCGGCGATCGTCAACGGCCACCAGGTGGCGCATGCGAAGCCGCATCCGGAGATCTTTCTGACCGCCGCCGCGCGCCTGGGCGTCGCCCCGGCGAACTGCATCATCTTCGAAGACTCGCCGGGCGGAGTGCAGGCGGCGCTCAGCGCGGGCGGACGCGTGGTGGCGTTGTTGACGACCGAGAAGGAGTATCGGGAGGCGGCACTCGCCATCGCCGACTTCACCGACCCGCGGCTGGTGTCCTGGCTGGCGGCGCAGCGGCCGGTCTGAGAAGGCAGCTCGCCGCGGGGAGAAAGGCACTTTTGCCCAACGCCAACCCCACGTCAGCCCCACGCCAACCCCAGGCCAACCCCACGCCAGCCCCACGTCAACCCCGCGCTGGACGTGGCGTCGCAGGCGCGTCGTCTGGCGTTTCGTCCCGCGAATCCGTACGTCGCGCCAACCGGGCGCGGTCTAGCGTTTCAGTAGCACCTCGGCCGTAAGCCCGCTGACGACGTCGCGGGCCCGGACGCGCCAGGAGCCGGCGGCGTCGTTCAGAGCGAACGGAATCTGGTACGCGGCGCGGCCGTCGCGGATGGTCACGTTGCCCGAGTAATGCCGCACCGGGCGGCCCGCGGGATCCAGCACGTCAACGTGGACCACCGAAAGGTCCACGCCCGCGCCGGCCTGATCCGTCAGCCGCAGATTCAACTCCCGATCGATTGAGAGTTTCGCAATGCGCGACGCGCGTTGGATGAACAGCGCGGGCTGTGCGGGCGACGCCGTGACCTCCGTTTTAGCGAGTCCACCGCGCAGCAGGTCATAGGCTCCGGCCGGCGCGCGCACGGTCGTCGCCTTCTCCGGCAGCAGTCCGGTCAGCCGCGATTTGCCGAAATCGCGGATACTCACCAGGAACTCGGCCCCGAAGTCGCGCTTCAGGCTCAGGTCGCGCGGCCCGCCGCGTTCGAATCCCTTGTGCCCGTCTTTCCAGAGCTGCACGTTGCGCCAGCGGCAGTGCGCGTCCATGCGTCCCGTCTGATCGTCACCGTACACGATGCCGCCGCGATCCATGAAGCGCCCAATCTCGGCGGCCTCCTTATCGCTGAGGGCGATCGAGTACGGCAGGATCAGCACACGGTACTTATCCAGCATCCCGGACTCGATCTGCGGCGTCGCCAGGAAGCGGAACTGTACACCCTGCCGCTCGAGCGCCTTGGTCCACGCGTCGCGGCGCTTCATCAATTCCGCGGTGTTCTTCGAGGGTGGATTCTTCTCGTCGTCCAGGCCCGCCTGGATCTGTCCGTCGCTGATCCATGCTCCGCGCACGCTGGCCATCGAGAAGTGGATCGCGACGCCGTCCTCATGCACCGTCGAATTCATAAAGACGCGGCCGATGCCGGATTGGAGACGTCCGAAGGCCTCCGCCAGCGCCTGGCCCTGCGCGCTGAGCGTGAGGTCGGGATTGAGCAGCGTGTAGTGCCAAAAGATCGATGCGCCGCTGTGCCCGTAAAAAAGCCGTCGCCATTGTTCGTGCTGCGCCTGGTCGCCGACCGAGCCGTAGCCGGTGAAGCCGGTGATGGTCAGGCCCGGCCGGAACAGGTAGTGCATGGGGTCCTGGTCGCCGTCGGAATAGGGCTGCAGATAGTCGATCTGCTGGTCGATGTCGTACCAGTTGCAGCCATCGTGCGCACTGGGGACCTGCGTGCCGGAAATCGAAGCGCGCGCGCCGGGGTCGATCTCATGCACGAGCGCGCTGGCTTTGCCGAAGGCGCGGACGAACTCCTGCTCCATGTATTCGCGATGGTCCGCCCAGGGCGCGAAGTTGCCGTGCTTCTGCGCCTCGGCGGTGGTCATGGGGACGACTGCGTTCCAGTCCTGGAACGACGTGCCCCAGAACGAGTTCAGCGCTTCCAGGGTGGGATACTCGCGTTGGAGCCATTCGCGGAAACCGGCCAGCGCCACGGGCGCCCAGCTCACATCGAAGGCGTCGCCATAAAACGTGACCGACGACTCGTCGGCGAGGTACACGGCCATCGGTTTGAGCGGCGCCAGCGGGCGCAGGCTCTTGTCGAGCTGCGCGCGCAGGCCGGCGTCGAACGACGGCGACTGCAGTTCGATTTCGCGAACCAGATACTGCTTGTCCCCGGTCCGCGCGTAGTCCGCTTTGCGTTTTAGATACGCGTCGCGGCGGTACCAGTAGATGCCGAAACCGGGCAGGTGGGCGCTGACCATCATCTTGAAATTCCGGTCGGGGTCGGCGAGCGTGGTGATCCCGATCTTGCGGAACTGTTCGTCCTCACTCGGGATCCAGGGCTGGTAGGTTTTGGGACCGAACCACGGCAGCATCACTTCGTAGTCGTTCCACTCGCGGGAAGACGCCGCGTAATGGACTGGGATCTGCTCGACGGCGGTGCCGACGGTGGCGCGCACGAACCCGGAGTGGGTCAGCGGACGGCCGGCGGTCAGGCGGACCGCGCCCGCGCCATCCATGCGGGCGAGGACGCGTCCGAGACCGTCAATCATTTCGACGCGCGCGGCCCGCGCCGAGCGCCAGCGCACGTCCACGGTCTGCCCTTCGGCGATCACCTCGGCCGAGGACTTCAAATCCTCCACCTTGTCCGGTTGCGCGATGTCGATCACGCTGATGTTCCAATCCACCGCGGTCTGCTGCTCCAGGAAATGCCGGCCTGGACTCAGGTTGGCGACCTGCGGCTTAGGACCCTGGCCGCTCTGCTCCGCGTTGCCCCGCGCATCCTTCAATCGCCATGCGGTGGAGTCCTTTTCCCAATTGACGAGCCCCGCGGGCTCGCGGCCGGCGGCGTAGATCAGCGACCGGCACAGGAGTGCATAGAAGTACTCCCAATACGGATCCACGAAATGCCCGCGCGCGGCCATCGGCATGTCCCAGCTCAGGCCCTGATTGCGATACCCGAAAGCGATCACGCGGCCTTTGCCGAATGGCCGCACGGCCAGGATCGGGGTGCCGGAATCCGTCTGAATGAGAACCGATGCGCCGGGTTCCGCGCGGTAGACGAAATTCTGAAGATCGCGGAATGGAAAGCTCTCGACCGGAATCGCGCGCGTGATGTAGTGATCGACGACGCGGCGCCACGGCGAGGACTCCGTTCGGCCCGGCTGCACCGGTTCCTCCAGTTCGCCGTTCTCGGGTTTCAGATCCGACGGTGTCAGCGGCGACAGTTCGCCGGCAAACGGGCGGATCAATACCAGCCCGCAGCCTGCGCGCACGCGCCGCGCCAGCGCCTCGCGGGACGCCGCGCTCAACTGCTCCCAGCCATGATTGAGGGGCAGCAGGATCGCGTCGAACTGCTTGTCGCTGGTCAGTTCGCGCTCCAGGTAGGAGTAGACCAGCTTCAGATCGCCTTTTTCGGCCCGTGCCCCGTAGTCGTCGCCGAACGCCATGGTCCACTTGTTCACGTCCCAGTCCGGGTCGATGCTGACGGTGGTGAGGTCGAGCGAGAGCCGCTGGGCCAGTTCGACCAGCGTGCGTCCCTCGCCGACGGTGGGCACGGCCAGCAGACGAATCGGGCCGCCCGGCAGCGGCTTGGCCCACTTGACGTGGGGCGTTTCGACGGCCAGCGTGTACGGCGCCTCGAAGCGTTTCCCGCTGCCCGCGCGGGCGCCCATGGCGACATCCTGCGCCGGCGCCAGGGTCATCATCGGCAACGCGGCTAGCAGAGCGGCGATCAACTTCATTGGTTTCTCCAGTCAGCGTCCATGCTACAACATGAGTCATGCAGACTAGCCGAGTTGTGGGTCTTCTTCTCATGCTTCCCTGGTCGGGCCTCCTGTGCCAGACACCCTCCTCCCGAATCCTGTTTTCCTTCGAGCGGGAGCAGGAAATAGCAACGATCAAAGCCGTGAATGTGCGCCTGGAGCGCGTGGCCGGGCACACTGCCGAAGGCAAGTATTCGCTGGCGGTGGACATCCGGCCGGGCGAACGGCCCGGCATCACGCTGCCTTCCGGCGCGCAGCCCTGGGACTGGCGGCCGTTCGGCGCGCTGGCATTGAACATCGCGAATTCCGATGCGAGCCCGGTGGAGCTGACGATTGAAGTGAAAGATGCGGCCGGCGCGCTGACCAAGGGCTCATTCAGGCTTCAAGGGTCGGGCGAGAGGCAGGTTGCCCTGCTGCTGAATTCTCCGCCTCCGCTCGACATGGGCATGCGCGGGCCAGCCGCGATTGCGTACTTCCATCTGGCTTCCTCCGACTACCGCAAGATCGACCTCGCGCACGTCAGTTCGATTGCCATCGGCTTCTCCAAGACCACCAAACCGCACCGCGTCACGATCGATGCGGTGCGATTGATCCCCGGTAACACGTACGACAAAATCGTGGATCCGCTGGGACAATTCGCATTGGTCGATTGGCCCGGCAAATTGCACGGCGCCTCCGATTTTGCGTCACGTCGAGCGGCCGAAGAGGCCGCTATCGCCGCTCACCCGGTGCTGCCTGGCCTGGACGAATACGGAGGCTGGGCCGCGGGGCCGACGCTCCCGGCCACGGGATTCTTCCGCGCAGTGAAACGGGACGGCAAGTGGTGGTTCGTCACGCCGTCCGGGCACCTGTTCCTCTCCTTCGGCCTGAACGCGATCACTGCAACCGAAGGCGACACCATCACCGAGGATCGCGAGCAGATGTTCCAGTGGCTGCCGGCAAAGGGCGATCCGCTGGCCACGCATTATCGCGAGAACCGCGATTGGGAAGCGCTGAGCCTGAAGATCAAGCATAACCTGGGCCAGACGTTTAACTTTTACGCCGCGAACCTGGAGCGCAAATACGGCGCCGGCTGGTACGAAGATTGGAAGAAGTCCGCGCTGGCGCGCCTGCCGGCGTGGGGTTGGAACACGATCGGAAACTGGTCCGATCCGCAGCTCTACGACGCCAAGAAGGTGCCGTACACCGCGACCATCGATCCGTGGCCCGCGGTGACCAAGGACAGTAAACCGCAGTTTGCCGAGGTCCCGAGCGGCAACGATTATTGGAAGCGCATGGCCGATCCGTTCGACCCGCGCTATAGCGCGGCGCTGGAGGCCGGCATCCGGGAGGCGGCGCTGAAACACCGCGACGATCCGTGGTGTCTGGGCTACTTCGTCGACAACGAGATGTCGTGGGGCGCCATGACGGACGACCGGTCGCGCTACGGCCTGGCGCTGGGGTCGCTGGGACTCACAGCGGATTCGCCCGCAAAGCGCGCCTTCGTCGAGAATCTCAAGACCAAATACGGGGACGTGGCGAAGCTGAACGCGGCCTGGGGGACGAAGCTCGATTCGTGGCAGGCGCTGCTGGACAAGCCGTTCCAGCCGGCGGGCAAACTGGGCGATGCGCTGCGCGAGGACCTGCGCGCGTTCAGCCTGGAGTACGCACGCCAGTACTTCCGCACGGTGATCGGCATCCTGAAAAAGTACGACTCGAACCACCTGTATCTCGGACCGCGCTTCGCCTGGCATACCCGCGAATCGGTGCAGGCCTGCGGCGAATTGTGCGATGTGGTCAGCTTCAACATCTATCGCCCGAAAGTGGTGGCGTCCGAGTGGACGGTGCTCGAGGGAGTCGATAAGCCGGTGTTGATCGGCGAGTTCCACATGGGCGCGCTAGATCGGGGCATGTTCCATACGGGCCTGGTGCCGACGGAAGATCAGGCGAGCCGCGCGCGGATGTACCAGGAGTACGTGCGCAGTGTCGTGGATAATCCTCTCATGGTAGGCTGCCACTACTTCAAGTACGCCGACGAACCGCTGACGGGCCGGCCCGGCGACGGCGAAAACTACAACATCGGCGTGGTCAGCGTCACCGACACGCCGTACGCGGAATTCATCGAAGCGGCGCGCGCCGTGCACGCCGAGGCATACACACGCCGGGCGGGGGCGAACGCGCACTGAGGCGCCGGGACGAGTCACCTGCGTGGAACTCGGCGTTCTTCCGGCGATTCCTTTCGAAATCGTCCGGCCGTAACGCGACCGTTCACGATCCTTTCAGGTTTTCAGAACGCCGCGGCCGCTCGGAGGCTGTCACTCCCAGCCTACAAAGGAGATTGCCGGGGTATCGATGGCCGCGCGCGGCGGAGATAGGTCAGGAGCAGATAGCCGAGAACGATGGCGCTCAGCAATGCCGCAATGGCCCAGGTCAGGTCACCCAGCACCGCGTATAGAGACATCACGCGATCGCTGAAGAAGAGCCCCAAAGAGACAAAAACGGCCGCGCCGGTGAGTTCACCTAGAATGTCCCAGAAGAGGAATCGATGCCAGGGGTAGGCTGCCGTCCCGCTGGCGAGATTGATCCAGGGTCCCAGGGCGCTGATCAGCCAGCGCGTGACAAAGATGCCGGGGCCGCCCCAGGCTTTGGCTTTGGCTTCCATGGCCTCGAGGTTGGCGCGCTTTCCGAAGACGCGGCTGAGCCTGGCCACGACAGCCGGCCCGGCCCAGCGGCCGATGGCGTAGCCGATCTGATCGCCGAGGATGGAGCCGACGCTGGCCGCGGCGATAGCCCACCACAAGTTCATGGCGCCTTGAGAAATCAGCGAGCCCGCGATAATCAGCAGTAGGGTGATGGGTAGCGGCACACCGATGGCCGCGATGGCCACGATTCCGAACAGAGCCGGCGCACCGTAAAGTGAAACCGCCGCGAGGAGCTGATCGTTCATCGCGGTGGGCCGCCGGGCGGCTGCGCGGCGGTATCGATGGCGCGCTGCAGTTGGACCATCAGTTCAGTCACGGGGCGGTTGCCGTCGCGCGCAATGTGGCGCACGGAGCGCCGGTCCTGCGGCTGCCGCGGTTGAACGCCAATGGCTTGAAACAGCACGGAGGCGGGGACGTGGTGGGTATGGGCGATAAATGGGACCGACATCCATTCATGGATCGGCTCATTCGCTTTGTGGAACTGCCGCGCCAGCCGGGTGGCCCGGGTGGCGAAGATGATAGTGCCCGCGATCGCCAGCAGAAAGGCGAGCCCAACAGCCAGCGTGCGGCGCCACGTTTCTCCCACGATTCAATATAGCCGGTTCCCGTTCTGAAACCATGGCTGCAGCCCCTCCCGAGCAGGGCCTCGGAATGCGATTCCAGAACCCCGGCAGGACGACAACCCACCTGTAAGAGCAGCTTGGAAATTGTTCCGCGCCCGATCGGCGCATGAGCGTTCATCCCTCCGCGCAGCGCGGCAATCCATGGCACAAGAGGATGCCTCGGCGCTGGGTGAGCGAGACGCGCACGGCCGGCGAGGGGCCGCTTTCACAGTTGAATTACACGGCGTCCGAAATGCTCGAAAAATTGAAATCCGTCGCGACGAGCGGCGGCGAGATCGACGAGCCCGCCTCCGCGCCTTGAGTCGGCACGGGGCGACCCAGCATCTTCGTGTTCTGCAGGACGCGCACCGGGCTCTCATTCCAGCGAAAGTTCATCACCGGATCGGTGACCTTGCCGTTTTCGACCAGGAACACGCCGTCACGCGTCAGGCCGGTCACTTGCAGCGTCTGCGGCTGCAACACCCGGATGTACCACAGGCGCGTCACGAGCAATCCGCGATCGACCGACGCGATCAGTTCGGCGAGCGAGTGATCCTGTCCTTCCAGAATCAGATTCTCCGGGAACGGCGTTGGTTTCTTGCCCGCTTTCTTTGCCCAGAAGCGATCGAAATGCAGATTCTTCACGACGCCCTTGTCGATCCAGGTCAGCGCTTCGTTGGGGATCAACTCCGAAGCCCACGGCCGCGCGCCGAGCTTCGGATTGAATGGATCGCTACGCAGCGTGACGATCTCCGGAAAGAGCTTTTCGCCGAGCAGCGTCTCGCCCTCCTTGCCCTTGCGCGACAAAAAGGAAAACCCCTGTTCCGCTCCGCGCGCGCCAAGCGACCAACCCAGAAAGCCGATCAGATCGCTCACCGCGGCGGGTTCCAGGATGACCGTGTACTTCCCCGGATCGAGCCGCTTTTTGCCCGCGCCGCGCACGCACTTGTCGGCCGCAATGCGCCCCGCGTCCTCGCCATTCAAGTCCGCAACCGACGTGGAAACCTGCGTGGCCCAGCCGGAACTGGTCCCGCCGCTGTTGCGCATCGTGTTCGTCAGGCCCGCGTACGTGGACTCGTGATAGCCGAACAGCCCCGCCTTATTCGCCACGGCGCTGGCCGTGGCCGTGCGCTGCACGAGGCCGGCGGCGGTCAATTGCCGGGCGCGCGCCGCCTCGAGAATCGCCTTCACGTGGCCGATCAGGACATCGCCGCGCCCCACCGCCGTGGCCGCATCGAAGTTGTGAATCGCGGGGTACTGCTGGGGCCCCAAGGGCGGCATGTCCTCGGGATCGGGCTGCGAGATGCGCGCCAGCGACTCTGCTTTTTCCACGCCCTTGCGCAGTGCTTCCTCGCTGAACTCGCTCACCGAGGCCGAGCCGCTGCGTTTGTCCTCGGTCGTCGCGCTGATCGATACCGAGTGCTCCACGCGGTATCCCGAAGTCGTAATGCCGTTGTTCGCGAAGCGGATGAAGACGTCTTCCGTCGAGGACAGGTTGAGCGCGCACTCCGGCAATTTGGTCATGCCGAAAATTCTGTCGGCGAGATTTCTGGCGTCCTGTGCGGTCAGCATGGCGGGAGCTCCTCAGTCGGTCACCAATACGTTGATCTGGCGGAAGCGCGTGGGCGAACAGCCGTGGCTCATGGCGTTGGTCTGCTCAGGCTCGCCCTTGCCGTCACTCGTCAACCCATACTGCTGCCAGTACGGCCGGCCGGCGATGCCGTCGCAACTCTGCCAAAAGTCCGGCGTCCGGCTCTGGTAGGCCACGCGCGAGATCATGGCGCCCTTTTTGCCGCCCTTGATCTCCCAAAATGCGTCGCCGCCGAATTGGAAGTTGTAGCGCTGCTGATCGATCGAGAAGCTGCCCGTGCCTTCGATCAGGACGCCGTCGTCAACGCCGCCGATCAGGTCTTCGAGAGTGACATCGTTGGGACTCGGCGCGAGCCACACATTGGGCATGCGTTGGAACGGGACGCTGGACCACGAATCGGCGTAACAGCAGCCGCGGGATTCCGCCTCGCCCACCAGGTGCGCCTGGTCCCGAATGGTCTGGTAGTGGACAAAAATGCCCTTGTCGATAATCGGGAAGCGCGTCGTTTTCACGCCGTCGTCGTCGTACTTGACGGTCGAACAGACCGTGCTCCTGGGTGCGGTCGCCGAAGATGTTGACGAGATCGCTGCCCACCCGGAACTTGCCCATCTTCTCGGTGGTCAGAAAGCTTGTGCCGGCGAAGTTCGCTTCATAGCCCAGAGCGCGATCGAGCTCGGTCGAGTGGCCGATCGATTCGTGAATCGTCAGACACAGATGGCTCGGGAGCAACACCAGGTCCTTCTTGCCGGCAGTCACCGGCGGCGCTTTGATATGCTCGACCACCTCTTCGGCAATGCGCTTCGCATTCTCGCCGAGGTTCATCTTCGGCACGTACTCCCAACCGTAGGCCAGCGGGGCGACCTGATAGGAGCGGCTACGCGAGATCCCGTTCTTAATGTCGACCGCCTCGGCCGTCAGATACGGATAAACCTGCACGATGTACTGCTGGATCGACGACCCTTCGCTGGAGGCGAAGTACTTGTCCTCGGAGTGGAAGCCGAGCGCGCTGAACGCCGTGTGGACGCCGGGATTCTTCTTCAGCGTGGACGTCGCGGCGTGCAGCAGGTCGAGCTTCTCGTTGACCGGCACGGCAAAGGGTTCTATCTCGAACGGGCTGGTCCAGCGGTCGACATAGGCCGCGGTGGGCGCGAGCTTCACCGCCTGCGCCTGGAGCACGGAGTTCGCCTTGGCCACCGTCACGGCTTCCTTGGCGATCCGCGCGATCTCATCGGGCGTGACTTCCGGCGATGCCGCGAAGCCCCATTGGCCGTTGACAATAACGCGTATGCCAAAGCCGAAACTCTGGCTGTCGTCGGCGAAGGGGACTTCGTCCGTCTTCTCCGATCCGCGTTGCGGGGAAAAACGCCAGCCGGAGAACTGGTCGCGGTAGCGGTTGATGCGGATGTCGCAATAAGTCGCGCCTTGTTTCTTGGCCGCATCGAGAGCGATCAGCGCGAGCTTTTCCAGGGCCGGGTTGGGTTTCGTCTCCGCCGCGGTGGGCGCGCCGAACAAGCGTTCGGCGAATGCCATGGACGCGGCCGTAACGCCGGACGCGGCGAGAAAGCGACGCCGGCTCAGCGAGTGCATGTTATGAGAGAGATCGATCACGCGGCTGCTCCTCAAGACCAGAATTCACTGCGGGCACAACGAGCGCGATGAGCGGGCGCCGGGACGCGCACCGCAAACGAGAATGTCATTGGGCGTGCCTCACCTCAAGAGAATAGCTCCCAATTAGATCAATCTTAGCCCCGATTCAGCGGCCGCGGCGTTGGACTCGGCGGCGCGACGTTTCACCGAGCCGATGAATGCCGGGTCGCGTTCGGAGAGTTTGAACTATTTGCCGGAGACAGCGCGGCCGACGTGGCGCATCCACGCCAGTTCGTCTGCACTCATGGGGCCAAGCCGCAGAGCTTCGAGTGCGTGCTCCAATTGCGCCGCGTCCTTTGGACCGGTCAGACACACATCCACTTCGGGCCGGGTCAGGACGAAGCGATAGCAGTCGGCGGCGGTGGGGATGCGCTCGCCTTTGGGCAGGGAACGGGAGCCGGCGATGCCTTGCAGCATGCCTTTGCCGAGCAGTTGTCGCCAACTGGTGGCGGTGAATGACACCAGGCCCGGCCGACCGGCAGCGGGCAGGTGCGGGAAAATGTCCGTTTCGGCGCTGGGATGCGCGGCATTGTAGCGGAAGTGGATCACGTCGAAGTCGCGTCCGGCCGCAATCGCGGGCACGAGCGAGCGGTTGTGGGTGGAGACCGCGAGGTAGCGCACCAGGCCGCGCTCCTTGAGTCGCCGGGCGGCGTCGAGAATGCGCGGCGTCACGGGCCGGTTCCACATGCCGAGCAGCAGGACATCGGTGTAATCGAAGCGCAAGGCCCGCAACGCGCGCTCCAGGCTCCAGCCGAGCAGCGGCGCGAAGCTGGTGTAGGACTGGATCAGCAGCACGAACTGGTCGCGCCGCGAGCGCAAGCGGCGCAAGGCGGCGCCGAAGGAATCGCGGCGCACGGTGCCCCAGTAGAGATAGTTCAGACCCTGGTCGAAGGCGCGCTCAAGGGCTTCGCCCGGCACGCCGTAACCGGCGGATAAGCCGAGCCGCGTTACTGTACGCCCGGTCCTGCCGAGAAGAGCGCTGCGGAAATCGCCGGCGGGTGATTCAGCCATTACGGTCATCATACCCGCAATGCCATCTTTCGCTCCCGGCTCGCGCAGGCCTGCAGGCACTGCCTCCGAGCGCAGCTCCCTGACCGACGCGGGACCGCGTAGAGGCCGATCCTTACAGTCGGCATGGACTGTGGAACGGCTGATTCGACGAGTTTTTGACTCGGGACCCTAGCGCTCGCGTTTGGAGATGATCTTGTCGACCATGCCGTAGGCCACGGCCTGTTCGGCTTCCATGATGTAGTCGCGGTCAACGTCGCGGGCGATGCGCTCGACGTCCTGGCCGGTGGCGTCGGCCAGAATCCCATTGAGGATCTCGCGCATGCGCAGGATCTCGCGGGCGTAGATATCGATATCGCTGGCCTGGCCGGCGAGGCCGGACATGGAGGGCTGGTGGATCAGCACGCGGGCGTGGGGCAGGGCGTAGCGTTTGCCTTTGGCGCCGCAGGCCAGCAGGACGGCGGCCATGGAAGCGGCCTGGCCGACGCAGTAGGTGACGATATTGGGCTCGACCAGGCGCATGGTGTCGAGGATCGCCATGCCGGCGGTGATGGAGCCGCCGGGCGAGTTGATGTACAGCGAAATGTCCTTCTCGGGGTCCTCGGAGGCGAGAAACAGCATCTGGGCGATGATCAGGTTGGCGACCTGGTCCTCGATGGGAGTGCCCAGGAAGATGATGTTTTCCTTGAGCAGGCGGGAATAGATGTCGTAGGCGCGTTCGCCCCGGGAGGTCTGTTCGACCACCATGGGGACAAGCATGTCGTGGGGGGTGGGAAGACCCCCATTGCGGATGGGCATCGAGCCTCCTTAGGCCTGGATTCCAAGCCTGTTTGCCGGCGAAGACCCGTTCAGGCCTTCTTAGCCGTGGAGCGCCTGATCTTGTGAACCTTTTCGAGGCTCTTCTTCTTCTGCGCGAGCGCCTTGGCGAGGTCCTCGATCGAGGTGTGCTCCAGATACTCCATGATACGGGAGCGGAGGGCCTTCCAGGTATCGTGCATACCGCAGGGGGCGGAGTCGTTGCACTCGGTCATGCCGCCGGGGCAACGCTCGTAGTCGGTCAGGCCATCGATGGTGTCGACCAGTTGCAGCATGCTAATTTCGGCGGCGGGCGTGCGCAGGCAGAAGCCGCCGGTCGGTCCCTTGCTGGAGCGGAGGAAGCCTTTGCGAGCCATCTGCTGGAGGATTTTGGCCAGAAAATGGGCCGGGATGTCGCACTGTTCGGCGATCTGCTTCACCATCGCATACTTGCCCTCGGGGACCGTTGCGAGAAAGATGAATGCCCGAATCGCGTATTCCGCGGAGCGCGAATAGATCATGTTAAACCCCTGGATACCTCGATCAAAATACGCCTTTATCTTAAAAGTATGCTATCACGCCCGCAAGCGAAAAGCCGAAAAGTGTCAATTTTGATTCTGGGCGGTTGCCGGGCCGTGACGCCGGGAAAGGTTCTGGCTGGGGCAGCGGGTCGAGGCCGGCCGGGCCCCGAAACGGGGACACCAGCCGCCGTGAACAGGTAACTTTGCCCTGCCCTCGGCCACGGCTCGCAGCAGATGCGAGGCAGCGACCGCTCCTTAACAGTTGCGGCTCAGTAACGAATAGTCGCGGCTCGGCAATGTCGTCGCGGCTGGGCAACGAATAGTCGCGGCTCGGTAACGCTTTCTCCGCGACAGACCATCAGGCCAGGCCGAGAAACTCACGCGCGGCGGGCTCCAGCGGGGGCACGCAGAGGATGGCGTCGCCGCCATAGATGGTGTCCGCGCCGGTGTGGTCGAAGAAGCGCAACCCGGATTCCCGGGCGATGACCTGCACCACGGCCAGGTCCCAGGGTTTGGCGGCGGGCTCCAGCCAGAACTCGGCCTGTCCGGCGCAGACCGACATGGCGTCCAGAGCGCCGCCGAGGCTGCGGATGACCTCGAAGCGGGCGAGGAGCGAACGCAGCTTTTCAGGGTTCGGCAGGGCGATGATGCGCTCGAGGCCGCTGGCGCAGATGACGGCGCGCGAGATGTCGGCGATGGCCGAGCCGTGGATGGGGGTGGTTCCCGCGCCGGCCATCTTCCAGGCGCCGCCTCCGCGGACAGCCCAGTAGCTTTCGTTCAGCATGGGGAACGTGCAGACGCCAAGTTCCACGGTGCCGCCGGCCTCGAGCGCGATCAGGTTGCACCACAGGTGATTGCCGCGCAGGAAATCGCGCGTGCCGTCGATGGGATCGACAATCCAGCGGCGGCGGTTGGCAGCGTCCTTGGCGGAACCCTCTTCGCCCAGCAGGCCGTCGTCGGGAAAAGCGTGCTGTACGGCGTCGACGATCAGGCGTTCGCATTCGCGATCGGCCACGGTCACCGGCGTGCCGTCCGGTTTGTCCTCGGCGGCGATGCCGCGCCGCAAATGGGCCAGCGCGAGTTGGCCGGCGGCGTGGCCCAGCTCGCGCGCCAGTTGGAGTTCTTTTTCGAAGGCCATCAGGGCTCATGGTAGCGTGAGCGAGGAGGGCCGGGGCAAGCGCGGAGCGCGCGTTCCAGGGCTGATACTCTGGGGCGTGGCCCGAATTTTCCCGTTTCAACCGTATCGCTATACTGCCCAGGCCGGCGCGCTGGAGGACCTCGTCACCCAGCCCTACGACAAGATCACGGCGGCGATGAAAAGCAGCTACCTGGCGCGCAGCCCGCACAACCTGGTGCGGGTGATTCTGGGCGAGCGCTATCCAACCGACACGGCCGCGGACAACGTCTATACGCGCGCGGCGGGGTATCTGCGGGCGTGGATCGAAGACGGCATCCTGGCGCGCGAGACCGAGCCGGGCGCGTTTCCGTATTTCCAGGAATTCACGGTGCCGGACACGGGCGAGCGGCTGGTGCGCCAGGGTTTCATCGCGCTGGGGGCGGTGGAGGATTACGCGGCGGGCGTGGTGCACCGGCACGAGCAGACGCTCTCGGGCCCGAAGAAGGACCGGCTGGATCTGCTGCGGGCCTCGCACGCGCACTGCGGCCAGATCTTCATGCTGTACGCCGACCCGGCGGGCGCGATCGACCATCTGCTGGAAGAGGCGGCCCAAGCGACGCCACTGGCCGACGTGACGGACGAGTACGGGGCGCGGCACCGCGTGTGGAAAATCACTGCCGCGGAGCGCATCCAGCAATTGATGAGCGACAAAAAGCTGCTGATCGCCGACGGCCATCACCGCTACGAAACGGCGCTGGCGTTCCGCCAGGAGAACCCGGAGCTGGCCGGCGCGGACCGGGTGATGATGACGTTCGTGAACATGCATTCCCCGGGGCTGAAGATTCTGGCGACGCACCGGCTGGTGAGCGGCATTCCGGCGGGCGAACTGCCGGAGGGATTTCTGCGGGCGGCGGCGGGCGAGTTCGAAGTGGACGAGATTGACACTCTGGCGGCGCTGCAGCAGAGTTGGGCGGAGCGGCCGGAGCGGACGGTGATCGGCGCGGGCATAGGCCAGCGGCTGTTCCGGCTGGAGAGCCGCACGGCGCGCGGCGCGCTGGACGTGCGCGTCCTGCACGAAGTCCTGTTGGGGCGCGTTTTGGGCATCTCGGAGGAAGCGGTGCGGGAAGAGAAGCACCTGCGCTATGCGCGGGGTCTCGAACAGGCGCTGACGGAAGCTCGCCAGGGCACGGCGCAGATCGCGTTTCTACTGAAGCCGACGCGCATCGAACAGGTGGCACAGACATCGTTCGGCGGAGGCGTGATGCCGCAAAAGTCGACCGACTTCTACCCCAAGCTGCTTTCCGGGCTTACAATCTATAAGCTGGATTAGCTTCGGGCGGCACGGGCGCGGCAGACGGCGGCGACAATTTTAGGGCGGGGCCTCCCTTGGCCTGACGCTGTTTCCCTTTGAGCGCGCTTGCGCTTAGTCTAATCTGGAGAGGACAGACGGCGGGTGAGCGGCCGGGACGGTTCGGGATGGACCGGGTTGGAGCGATGGCGCGAAGGGGTGTCTTTGGGGGAGAATCTGAAACGTATGGCCAAGGTGCCGCCTGAGCTGCCACGGGAGCGCAGGACTGTTTACAACATGCTGGACGCGACGGCCGAGTTCCTCGGCAGCGCGCCGGCCTTGCACCAACCCCAGGGTGGCGGGACGTACAAGAGCTGGAACTGGATCGAATACCGGCAGATCGCGGAAGAAGTGGCGGCGGGGCTGCGTTCGCTGGGAGTGGGTCACGGCGACATTTGCGGGCTGGCGTCGGAGACGCGCGCCGAATTCTACCTGGCCGATGTGGGCGTGATGACCAACGGCTCGATCGCGGCGGCGGTGTACACCAGTCTGCCAGCCGCGGACCAGGTGAAGACGCTGAAAGCGGCCGAACCGAAGGCGATCTTCGTGGAAAACCCGAAGATGCTGCAGGCGCTGGAGAGCGCCGGACTGAACGAGGTGAAGGCGCAGCGGATCCTGTTCAGCGGCGAAGCGGAAGGCGCGATCAGCCTCGACCGGCTGGGGCAATTGGGCGCGCAAGCGATGGTGGAGGATCCGGGGCTGCTGGAGCGCATCCGCGGCGGCGTGCGGCCCGAGGACATGGCGATTCTATACCTGACCTCGGGGGCGACGGGCGAGCCGAAAATGGGCCTGGTGAGCCACAACTCGGTTCTGGTGAACTGCGCGATGGGCCCGCTGAGCCTGGATCTCAGCAGCACGGATTCGACGCTGGTGTTTCTGCCTTCGGCGCACATCACGCAGCGGCTGGTGCTGGAACTGCTGGTAATGCGGCACGGCATCCCGGTGTGGTTCAGCGAGGGCTTGTCGAAGATGCCGGGTGAGTTGCGCTCGATCCGGCCGACGCTGTTTGTGGCGCCGCCGCGGGTATGGGAACGGATGTACGCCAGCATCACGACGGAGATCCGGAAGAAGCCGGCAGTCGTGCGCAAGATGTTCTACATGGGGTTGGGCGTCGGCAGCGCGGTGAGCCAGGCGCGGCAGCAGGGCAAGACGCCGGCGCCGTGGCACCTGGCCTCGTGGAAGTTTTTCGACAGTGTGGTGTTTTCCAGAATCCGCGAACGGCTGGGCGGACGCCTGAGGGTGGCGTGCAGCGGCGCGGCGCCGCTCGGCAAGGGCCTGGCCGAATTCTACTCCTCCATCAACCTGCCCCTGATCGAGGGCTATGGGCTGACCGAAGGCGGGGTGGTGGCGATGAACCCGCCCGCCCGGCCGAAGGCGGGCTCGATCGGCAAAGCGCTGCCGGGCGCCGAATTGGCGACGGCCGAGGACGGCGAGCTGCTGGTGCGTGGGGAAACGGTTTTTGCGGGCTATTACAAGGACCCAGGCGCGACAGCGGCGGTGCTGCGAGACGGCTGGCTGTATACCGGGGATGTGGCCGAGATCGACGCCGACGGCTACGTGTGGATCACGGGCCGGAAGAAAGAGCTGATCGTTTCGTCGAATGGCAAAAAGATCTATCCGGCGCGCATCGAAGGGCTGTTCAAGATGCATCCGATCGTCAATCAGATTCTGCTGATCGGCGACCGGATGCCGTACATGACCGCGCTGATCAGCATCAACGCGCAGCCGGCCGAAGATGTGCAGGGTGTCTCCCCCGAGGCCAAGAGCCTGGCACAACTGGCGCGGGACGAGGCCGTTCACGGCGAGCTCAAAAAGATCGTCCAGAAGGTCAACCGGCAACTGGCGCCATTCGAACAGGTCCGGCGCTTCAAGATCATCGAGCGCGACTTCTCGCTGGAGCAAGGCGAGCTGACGCCCACGATGAAGCTGCGGCGCACGAAGGCAATCGACAGTTTCCGCAAGGAGATCGGCGAACTCTACGTCGGGCGGGAAGAGTTCTAGCGGGCGCGGCGACGGACTGCGCGCGGGAAATCGACGGAACCGGCGAAGCGATTAATCCATCAGGAAAATAAGGAAACATGGCACTCAACGTACCCATCACGGTCGCCCGAGGCGACGGCATCGGCCCCGAAATCATGGCCGCCACACTGCAGATCCTGAAGAGCGCGGGCGCGCGGCTGGATATCGAAGAGATCGAGATCGGCGAGAAGGTCTACCTGCGGGGCAACTCGGCGGGCATGGACAAAAGCTCGATCGAGTCGCTGCGGCGCACGAAGGTGTTTCTGAAAGCGCCGATCACGACGCCGCAGGGCGGCGGCTACAAGAGCCTGAACGTGACCACGCGCAAGATGCTCGGGCTGTACGCGAACGTGCGCCCGTGCGTGGCCTACGATCCCTACATTCCGACGAAGCACCCGGGCATGGACGTGGTGATCGTGCGCGAAAACGAAGAGGATCTGTACGCCGGAATCGAGCACCAACAGACGCCGGACGTGACGCAATGCCTGAAACTGATCAGCCGGTCGGGCTGCGAGCGGATCGTGCGGTACGCCTTCGAATACGCGGTGCGGAACAACCGCAAGAAGGTCACGTGCTTCATGAAGGACAACATCATGAAGCTGACCGACGGCCTGTTCCACAAGGTCTTCGACGAGATTGCGGTGGAGTATCCGGAAATTGAGAAGGAGAGCTGGATTGTCAACATCGGCGCGGCCAAACTGGCCGATACGCCCTCGGTGTTCGACGTGCTGGTGATGCCGAATTTGTATGGTGACATCCTATCGGACGTGGCGGCGCAGATCGCCGGTTCGGTGGGCCTGGCGGGCTCGGCCAACATCGGCCTGAAGTACGCGATGTTCGAGGCCATCCACGGCTCCGCGCCGCGGCGCGCCGGGCAGAACCTGGCCAACCCCTCGGGCCTATTGCTGGGCGCGGTGATGATGCTCGTGCATATCGGCCAGCAGGACGTAGCCGAGCGCGTGCATAACGCGTTCCTGCGGACGCTGGAGGACGGCATTCACACCTACGACATCGCGAAGGAGGGCAAGAACCCGCACACGACGAAACAGGTCGGGACGAAGGAGTTCGGCGAAGCGATCGCGGATCGAGTGGGGCAGGAGCCCCAGAAGTTCAAGGTCGTGCGGTACAGCACCGCACCGCCGCAGGCCGCGCGGGCGGCGGCGCCGGCGAGGCCGCTGCCGCAACGCGAACGGGTGGGCGTCGACCTGTTCACTTACCATCCACCGGGCGATCCGAACGAAGTCGGCAGGCGGATGGAGGCGCTGAATGGAGACGGCGTAAAGCTGGTCATGATTTCCAACCGCGGCGTGAAAGTGTATCCGGATGGGCTGCCGGATACGATTACGACCGACCACTGGCGCTGCCGCTATCAAAGCGATAATGCGAATCCGGCGGTCACCGCCCAGCAGGTGATCGATTTGATGCAGCGCGCGACGGGCGCGGGCATTGAGTTTATCAAGACCGAGGGCCTCTACAACTTCGACGGCAAGCCGGGATTCTCACTGAGCCAGGGCCAATAGGGGCGCGGGAATTGAGAGCATGAGGAGGACGGCGCTCCGGCGTGGTGAGACGGCCGTCCGCTGGGCTTGAACTAAGGAGATTGCCGCAAATGGAAGTGAAGCCGCTGGCCGGGGTGATCATGGGCAGCGCCTCCGACTGGGAGACGATGCAGCACGCCTGCAAGGTGTTCGATGATTTCGAAGTGCCCTACGAGAAGCGCGTTATTTCGGCGCATCGCGCGCCGGAGGCGCTGGCGGAGTACGCGCGGACGGCGCGTTCGCGCGGGCTGGAAGTGATTATCGCCGGCGCTGGCGGGGCCGCGCACCTGGCGGGCGTGACCGCGGCCTACACGACGCTGCCGGTGCTGGGCGTGCCGATGCAAAGCCAGGCGCTGAACGGGCTTGATTCGCTGTTGTCAACCGTGCAGATGCCCGGGGGCGTGCCAGTGGGCACGCTGGGCATCGGCCAATCCGGCGCCGTGAACGCGGGACTGCTGGCGGTGGCGATCGTGGCTCTGCACCGTCCGGCGTTGATCGAGAAACTGGAGCAATTCCGTTCGCAGCAGACGCAGAAAGTGCTGGGCGCGACACTGCCGTGATGGGCGCAGTCGAAGCTGCCGCGAGGCGGGCCACGACGTTTGGCAGTGTGCAGAAACCGAGTCAGCGGCGATGAGTGGCAAGCGCGTGCTGGTGGTGGGCGGGGGCGCCGTCGGGCTGGCCTCGGCCATGCGCATCCTGGAACGCGCACCGGAGATGAGCCTCACGCTGGTGGAAAAGGAATCGGCGGTCGGCCAGCATCAAACCGGCAACAACAGCGGCGTGCTGCACTGCGGTCTGGCCTATCGGCCGGGTTCCAACAAGGCCAAACTGGCGGTGCGCGGCATCCGGCAGATGGTGGAGTTCTGCCGGGCGCATTCGATCCCGCACGACATCTGCGGCAAGCTGGTGGTGGCCACGCGCGAGGAGCAATTGCCGCGGCTCCACGATCTGTTTCAACGCGGAACCCAGAACGGCTTGCTGGGGCTGGAGATCCTCGATGGGCCGCGCATGCGGGAGATCGAACCGCACGCCGCGGGCGTGGCCGCGCTGCGCGTCCCCGAGGAGGGAATCGTCGATTATCCGGCGGTGTGCGAAGCGCTGCGGGGCGAGATTGAAGCGCGCGGCGGCCGGGTTGTCACGAGCGCAGGGGTCACCGGACTGCGGCGCAACGCGCAGGAGTGGCGGGTGGAAACGCGCGCGGGCGATTTCGCGGCCGATGTGGTGGTGACCTGCGCCGGATTGCAGGCGGACCGCGTCGCCCGGCTGGCGGGCATCCACACGGACGTGCAGATCGTGCCCTTCCGCGGCGACTATTATAAGCTGCGGCCGGAGCGCGAATTCCTGGTGCGCAATCTTATCTACCCGGTGGCGGACCCGAAGTTTCCTTTTCTGGGATTGCACTTCACGCGGATGATCCGCGGCGGCATCGAAGCGGGGCCGAACGCGGTGCTGGCGCTGAAGCGTGAAGGGTATTCGAAACTCGCGTTCAACCTGCGAGACGCGGCCGAAGAGCTGGCATTCCCGGGCCTGTGGCGCTTCGTCGGACAACATGCCGGCATGTGCGCGGCCGAAGTGCGGCGCGCGTTCAGTCAGACGCTGTTCTGCCGCTCGCTGCAACAACTGGTGCCGGAGATCGAGGAGCGCGACCTCGCGCCCGGCGGCAGCGGCGTGCGCGCGCAGGCCATGCGTCCCGACGGCAGACTGGTGGAGGATTTCGAGATCGTCGTGCGCGACCGCGCGGTGCACGTGCTGAACGCACCTTCGCCGGCGGCCACGGCCTCGCTGGCGATCGGCGAAGAAGTGGCCGCGCTCGCGCTGGCGCAGTGAGGCGGCGCGGCCGTGATCCGGCTGAGCGATCAGTTCCTGGAGCCGCTGGACGCGGCCGCGGAGAATGAACGAGACGCGGCTAAGGACGGACCAGCCGCACCAGCGCCACGCCGTGCCGGTTTACGGTGGCCGAGTATTGCCCGCCCGCATGCCCGGCATCTTTCTGCCGCCACAAATCGCGAACGCGCCGCGAGCCTTCGATACCGAGTTCGGCCCAGGTGACGGAGAGCTTCGCCGGCGCTTCGCCCAGATTGAACAAACCGACCGCGACGGAACCATCTTCGAGAGGCTTCGCCAGCACGAATTCATTGTCGTTGTGCCGGATGACGCGAGCCTGCCAGCCCAGCGGATCCTGATCAACGCCGATCACTTCGGCATTGCAGAGCACGTTCAGAGTGAATTCATCGAGCTGGTTCATGTCGCCGGCGAAGAACAGCGGCGCAGCCATCAGCGACCACATCGACATGTAGCTGTACTGTTCATCCGCGGTCAGGGAGGTGGGCTTGGCCGGGGCATCGATGTGGAAGGCATCGCCCACGGAGCCGATCAGAATGTAGTCCGGATCGTTCCAGCGGCCCGGCCGGGCGGAGGCGGCATGCTCGGCGTTTTTGAATCCGATCGAGTAGAAGCCGGGCAGCCGCGCGCTCTTTTCAAGACCCAGATCGCCGGTGGTGCGCCAGGAGTTGCCCCCCACCTCTCCGCCCCAATTCCAGACTTCGGCCATGCCGTATTGGCACAGGTTGAAGACGATGTCGCGGTCGAGTTTCTTGAGAAGCTCGCCCATCAGGCGGTAGGGCCGCTGGTAATCCGCCAGGGTCTCGTGCGGGGCCACCTTCCCGTAGGAGCACCAATCGTATTTCAGGAAGTCGAAACCCCAGCGGGCAAATGTCGTCGCGTCGGCCGCTTCATGCCCCCACGACGTCGCGTAGTCCGCGCAATCGAGAGGCCCCGGCGATGAGTAGAGTCCCGCCTTCAGCCCCTTGGCGTGGATGTAATCGGTGAGCGCCTTCATGTCCCCAAAACGCTGGTTCGGACGGAGCGTTCCGGAGCCATCGCGCGGCTCGCCGCTCAGCGCCGGGTCTTTGGAGCCGGGCTTCATCGTCCAGCAGCCGTCGATGTTCACATACGCATAGCCGAAGTCCGCCATGCGGGAGGCGATCATTGCGCCGGCGGCCTCGCGGATCAGCTTTTCCGTGATTCGTTCGTAGTGCGTGTACCAATCGTTCCAACCCATGGGTGGCGTGAGCGCCAGCGTGTCGCCGACGACGATTCTCCAGCGCTTCATCGCCTGGCCGTGGTCATTGGCGGCGCGCAACGTCAGCGCATACTCGCCGGGTTCCTGGGGCGCATTGCCAGTGATTATGCCCGTCTCCGCATCCAACCGCAGCGAGCCCGGCAGAGACTCCGCGGAGAAGTGAATGGGGCGGGCTCCGGTGCACGGAATCCGATAAATCAACGCATGTCCCGGCCGCACACCGTAGACCGCCGGCCCGTTGATTTTCGGCGCCGGTCCCGGCCGCGGCGTCAGGATATAGCGGCCGGGATCGGCTGCCGGGGGTTCGCCACACAGCGCGCACGTGAGAATCGGGAGTAGTCCGAGGAGACGCCAAGCGCCCCGGCTCGGGAGGGAAAATGAGAGCATTCCGGGTTCCTTCCAATCCCGGCGAGCTACTGGCTGAGGAGCCGTTTCCGCAGCTGCCGGATTGGAGCCATCCTACATCAGACCGTCCGCGAGGTGAATCCCGGAGAATCAGCCCTCCGTCGCGCCCAGGCCCGCTTTTGTCAGTTCTCCGGTGTGCATCGTGCCATCGGTGATTTGAAAGATGCCCGGGAATCGGCTCGCCCACGCCTGGTTGGCCGCGGGCATGAACTGGCGCGCGTTGGCTTCGATTGCGGCCACATCCGGCACGTGAGCGGCCAGACCGGCCGACTGGATCAGCGACGCGCCCGGGCAGGTGAGGTCCTGCACGCACAGGAACAGCTTGTGTTTCTCCCCGATGGAGGCGATCAGCATCATGTGACTTTGGCCCTTGCAGGCTTTCAGAGCCACGCCGGTGTAGCCCAGCTTGCACGCGATGAGCAGCGCCTCGACATCCGTCAGGGATTCATCGATCACGACGGGAACCAGCTTGGCGGCGGCGTGCATCTCGTTTTCGGGATGCGCGTTGAGGTCGCGCGCGGTCGGTTGTTCGACGTATTGAATGCGCTCATAGCCGTGGGGCGACCGGTGTTTCACTTCATGCAGGAAATCCAGCAGGTACTCCACGTTGGGGCACTTTTCGTTGAAGTCGAGAGAGTAAACCCAGTCCTTCACGCCGCGTTGAGCCTGGGTTTGCGTGGTCACCTTGTCGACGCGCAGCACGCGCTCCACATCCCATTTCCGGTCGTCGCCGTTGAGCTTGATTTTCAGGTGGGTCAAGCCGTTGTAGCGGATCCATTCGGGCAGCGTCTCCGGCAGACCGTCGTTGACGCGTTGTACGATGTCGGCGTCTTCGATCGGGTCGATGGCCGAGACCAGGTGATATACGGGCATGCGCGACTTGGGTTCGGGACTGAGATAGCGGCTGGGGAATTCGCCTTTGTACTCCGGCCCGAGATAGTGCGCCAGATCATGCTGCATGAACTCCGGCCCGTAGGTGCGATAACAGTTGAGCCCGTGCGCCTTGCCGAAGGCGTCATGGATGGCGGCGTCAAAGGCGCTGGCCGTGACCAGCGAGCACAGCTTGGGGATCGGCTCGGCGAGGCGCAGGCGCGACGCGACCTCCGCCGCGGCCTTTAAATAAGCGGGTTCCAGTGCCCAGTTGATGTCGATGGGATGGCCGAACTCCGGATACGCGGCGGTGATCCGGGCGAGGTCTCCGGCCAGCGCCCGCATCGCCGCCAGAGTCGTTTCGTACGACATCGTTTTCGACGGGAACGACCAGATGTTGCCCAGCGGCATCGACCCGAATCCCTTGGCCACGCGTCCGTCGCCGGTGCGGACCGAACAATTCACGTTCAACACCGTGGCGCGGTCCACCACGTGGCCGCCGAATTTGATGGGGGTCCGGTATTTGTATTCCTCGTAGGAAATCGCGACGTGCTCGAGGCGGATGTCGGTCTTGCGCACCGCCGCGGAGAGGATATTCCAGCGCGCGGGCGTGGCGGCAGCGGCAATGCCGGCCACCTTACACGCACTCAGTAACAGGCTGCGTCGTGTGGATACGTCCATCAGGTGCTCCTCGTTGTCAGGCTCGCCGGCTCGACGGCGCCGGCGCGGTGGGGCAATCCGCAGGCAGAGCGGGGCATGCTCCGCTTTGCCGACCGTCCTACCTTAACACTACGTCCAGCGCAGCGACCATGCGCGACGCCGGGCTGCCGTGCTTCCGCAACTACGGCGGGATGTTGGCCTGGAAGGCGATAATGGAAATTGCCGCGGAAAGAGCTGGAGGCCGCACGGGGCCGGCTGTGCGCGGCGATTCAGGATTTGAGAGATAGAGCATGAAAATCGCCTACCTGGATGCGTTCTCCGGCATTGCCGGCGACATGACCGTTGCGGCCCTGATCGACGCGGGCGTGCCCGCCGAAACGTTGTTCGCGGGGCTCGACTCGCTGGGCACGGGGGCGCGCTTCCGCATGGAACGCGTGAAGCGCATGGGCATCGCGGCGACCCGGCTGATCATCGAACACGATGAGCAGAAAAAGCATCGCCACCTGCCGCATATCGTCAAGCTGATCGAAGCATCCGCGTTGCCTGAGGCCGCGAAGACGGATGCCGTCCGCGTTTTCACAACGCTGGGCGAGGCCGAGGCACAGGTGCACGGCGTCCCCATCGAAAAGGTACATTTCCACGAAGTCGGCGCGGTGGATTCGATCTGCGACATCGCCGGCGCATGCTACGGTTTCTGGCTGCTGGGCGTCGAACGGATCTACTGTTCCGCGATCAACACCGGCTCCGGCACGGTGGAGGCGGATCACGGCGTGATGCCCGTGCCGACGCCCGCGACGGCGCTCCTATTGAAGGACAAACCGGTCTACGCGCGCGGCGCTGAGACGGAATTAACCACGCCCACGGGCGCGGCGATCGTGGCCGCGCTGGCCGCTGGATTCGGCCCCATGCCGCCGCTGCGCATTGCGGCGCAGGGCTTCGGCGCGGGCACGAAGGATTTCCCCGGAATGGCGAACGTGCTGCGAGTGCTCATCGGCGAGGCGAGCGGGGCGGCGGAGTCGACGACCGTGTGCGTACTGGAAGCCAACATCGACGACTGCTCGCCGCAGGTGCTCGGCTACGCCATGGAGCGCCTGTTCGAGGCGGGCGCGCTCGACGTAACGCTGACGCCGCTGGTGATGAAAAAGCAGCGCCCGGGCCAACTGTTGCGCGTGATCGCGACGCCGGAGAGTCGCGAGACGCTGGCATCGATCATCTTCAGGGAAACGACGACGCTCGGCCTGCGCATGCACGACGCCGAACGGCGCGTGCAATGGCGCGAGATTCAAATCGTCGAGACGCCCTTCGGTCCGGTACGCATGAAGGCCGGCGAGTACGGGGCGTCGCCCGAATACGACGACTGCCGCGCACTGGCGCTCAAGATGGGCTTGCCATTGAAGGAGATTCTCGCCGTCGCGATATTGGCCTGGAAGGCCGGCGACAAAGGAAAGTGAGTTGTGAATGAGTGAGAAGTTTTACCTGACGACGCCGATCTATTACGTCAACGCGGCGCCGCATATCGGCCATACCTACACGACGTTTGCGGCCGACATGATCCGCACGTATAAGCGGATGACCGGCTTCAACGCGGTGCTGACCACCGGCACCGACGAGCACGGGCAGAAGGTCGAGCGCGCGGCGACTAAGATGGGCAAGACGCCACAGGAATACACGACCACGATCGCGGAGGAATTCCGCACGCAGTGGGAGAAGCTCGGGCTGGGCATCGATCGCTTTTTGCGTACGACCGATCCGCGGCAGGACCAGGCCGTGGCCCTGTTGTATGCCGACTGCAAAAAAAATGGCTACATCTACAAGGGCAGCTACACCGGCCAGTACTGCATGTTCGACGAGCTTTATGTGAATGACGCCGAATCCGGCGATCCGTGCCCGGAGTGCGGCCGGCCGACGGAGACGGTAACGGAAGAGAATCTGTTCTTCCGGCTCTCGGCGTTCCAAGAGTTCCTGCTCGACCTGTATGAGAAGCAGCCCGATTTCATTCAACCCGAGATCCGCCGCAACGAAATCATTTCGTTCGTGAAGAAGGGCCTGAAGGACATTTCCATTTCGCGTACGACCATCAAATGGGGCATCCCGGTGCCGGATGAGCCGGGGCACGTTTTCTACGTCTGGTTCGACGCGCTGATGACGTATTGGACCGCGGTGCAGGGCGAAGGGCTGTGGCCGGCCGACCTGCATCTGGTGGGCAAGGAGATCATCCGCTTCCATGCGGTCTACTGGCCCGCGTTCCTCAAAGCCGCCGGATGGGAGCTGCCCAAGCGCATCTTCGCGCACGGCTGGCTGCTGTTCGACAACGACAAGATGTCGAAGTCGAAGGGCAACATCGTGCGGCCGGAGCCGATCCGCCAGGTGATGGGCGCCGACCCGCTGCGCTACTTCCTGTTCCGCGAGATTCCGTTCGGCGGCGACGGCAACTTCAGCTATGACGCGCTGGTCGGGCGCTACAACTCGGACCTGGCGAATGGTCTGGGCAACCTATTGAGCCGCACGACGGCGCTCATTCGGCAGTCGCGCGCTGGAATCATCCCGGCGTCGGCGGGCGCGCCCGCGATCGCGGAGGAGGCCCGCAAGACGATCCGCGTCTTCCGCGAGTGCTTCGAGCGCTTCGAATTCCATCGCGCGCTGGAGAGCGTATGGGCGCTGCTGACGTTCGTGGACCGCGCGATCGTGCAGTATCAGCCCTGGACGCTGGGGAAGAAGAAGGACGAGGAGTCGCAGCGGCGGCTCGACGAAATCCTGTACTCTTCCGCCGAAACGCTGCGCATCGTTTCTGTTCTATTGAAGCCCATCCTGCCGGAGATCACCGAGAAGATCTGGGCGCAACTCGGCATGCGCGAGAAGCTCATAGACCAACGCATCGACACGCTCGATTGGGGCGGGCTGACGGCTGGGCAGGCCGTCGGCGAGGCCGCGCAGATCTTCCCGCGCCTGGATTTGAAGGAAACCGTGGACAAAATGAACGGCCTCGAACAGGTGGAAGTCGCGCGGCAGAACGCGCTGCTCGGCAAGACCGCACCGGCTGCCGCGGAGGCTCCGGCCACGGAGCCCTGGACGCCGCCCGTGGGCGTGCCGGCGCTGGCTCCCAGCATCACGATCGACGATTTCGCCAAGGTAGATCTGCGCGTCGCAGTCGTGCTGGCCGCCGAGAAGGTGCAGGGCGCCGACAAGCTGCTGAAGCTGACAATTGACGTCGCCGAGCGCGAGCCGCGGACCATTGTGGCCGGCATCGCCAAGGCGTACACGCCGGAGCAACTCGTCGGCCGCAAAGTCGTCATCGTGGCGAATTTGCAGCCGCGCAAGCTGCGCGGCATCGAAAGCAATGGGATGATCGTGGCCGCTTCGCTGGCCGACGGCGCGCCGGTGCTGGCCGCGTTCCTGGAAGACGTTCCGCCCGGCGCACGTCTCAAATGACTCTGATCGACTCGCACTGCCATCTCGACGCCGCGGTCTACGACGCGGACCGCGAGGCGGTGATTCGCCGCGCCCGCGATGCGGGCGTGGAATGCATGGTGGCCATCGGCAGCGGCGACGGGCCACCCGACCTCGAGGCCGGGCTGCGTCTGGCGGCGGCCTACGACTTCATCTATGCGACGGCCGGCGTGCACCCGCACGACGCAAGCAAGGCGACGGAAGAAACCTGGAGCCGGTTGGCCGATTTGACGACGCGCGAGAAGCTGGTGGCGATTGGGGAGATCGGCCTCGACTACCATTACGATTATTCGCCGCGCGAGACCCAGCGCGCCGCGTTCGCGCGTCAATTGGAAGTGGCCCGGGAGGCCGGCCTGCCGATCGTGATCCACACCCGTGAGGCCTGGGCCGACACGATGTCGCTGCTCCATGCGCATTGGCCGGCGGATGGTCCGGGCGGCATCTTCCACTGTTTCTCCGAAGGCCCCGCCGAAGCGGAACAGGCCTTGGCTCTGGGCTTCCTGCTCAGTTTTTCGGGCATCATCACGTTTCCCAAGGCCGACGACGTGCGCGCGGCACTGCGCCAGACGCCTCTCGATCGGCTGCTGATCGAGACCGACGCGCCGTATCTGGCGCCCGTTCCCTGGCGCGGCAAACGCAACGAGCCCGCGTATGTGGTCGAAACGGCCAAGAAAGTCGCTGAAATAAAGGGGCTTCCGTTGGAGCAGGTCGCCGCGGCGACAAGTTCCAACTGGAAACGCCTGTGTTTGCAGGAGACGGGGCAAGACCGCTAGACTGGACACATTCGATGGCCCTCGGCAAACTGGGTACCGCTTTGACAGCCGGCGAGATTCTCGGCCTCGTCTCGGGCGATCTCGAGAAGATGGAGTCGGAAGCTGCGCCTGGACTCAGTCGGCAACATCGAAGCCGTCTCGCGCATCGCGCGCCATCTCCAAGGCAACGGCGGGAAACGCCTGCGGCCGATTCTGCTGCTGGTCTCCTGCCGCCTGTACCAGGAACCGAACGCCGCCGCCATCCGTCTGGCCTCGGTGGTGGAACTGATCCACACCGCTACGCTGGTTCACGACGACGTCATCGATGAGGCCAAAACCCGCCGCGGCCAGCCCGCGGCCAACGTCATATGGGGCAACGCGCCGTCGGTCCTGGCCGGCGACTGGCTGTACATGCAGGCCTTCCACAGCGCGCTCAAGCTGCGCAGCTACGAGATCCTGGACCTGCTCATCACGCTGACCCAGCAGATGGTGGATGGAGAACTGCTCCAACTCGGATGGATCGGCAAAATCGGCGTCACCGAAGCCGATTCGATGGAACTCATCGACCGCAAAACGGCCAGCCTGTTCTCCGCCTGTACGCGGCTCGGCGCTATCGCCGGAGGCGCAAGCGAGCACGATCAGCTGCGGCTGGGAGATTTCGGCTGGAACCTGGGCATGGCCTTCCAATTGGCCGACGACATGCTGGACTTCACCTCGCGCGAATCCGTCCTGGGCAAGCCCGTGGGCAACGATCTGCGCGAAGGCAAGGTGACTCTGCCGCTGATCTACGCCTTGGAGAAGAGCACCCCCGAGGAGCGGCAACTGGTGGAGCGCGTGCTGGCCGATTCGAGCTATGAGCATGTGCCCTTCGCCTCGATTCGCCAGCTCATCGACCGCTATCAGGGCATCGAGCGAACGCGCGAGCGCGCCCGCGAATTTACCGAGAAAGCGCGCGCGCTGCTCGCCGGATTACCCGATTCTCCCGCCCAACGAGCTCTGATCGCGGCCACCGATCTCGTCACCGGCCGCGACCGCTAGCCCGAATATTTCACCGGCTCACTGTACAAAAGCCGCCTTCTCTGGCATAAACATTTCAGCCACGAAGTGCTTTTGCACAGAAAGCGGCGGCTCTTGCTATGACACAGTGTACCCAGGACAGCTTCGAATTTGAAGCCCATTTTTCGCGCCGGGTGGTGGCGGGTTTCGACGGCGGCACGATCACTTCCGACGCCGGGGCGCTACTGCTGCGGCAGGTCAACCGGCGCATCGGCCTGCTGCCACGCCTGGCGCGCTGCTTCAGCGACTTCCGGAATCCGGTTTACATCTCCCACGAAGTGGGTGAAATGGTCTCGCAGCGCGTCTATGCGCTGGCCTTGGGTTACGAAGATCTCAACGACCACGACCAACTGCGTGACGACCCGCTGATGGGTCTGCTGGCGGGTAAACGCAAGCCCGGCGCGGCGTTGGCCAGCAAGAGCACGCTGTGCCGCCTGGAACGCACGCCTGAGGCCGGCGCCGCCTCCGACCGCTACAAGAAGATCCGCTACGATGCCGCCGCCATCGACCGGCTGCTGGTCGAGATGTTTGTGGAGTCGCACCCGCAAGCCCCGGCCCGGATCGTCGTCGATCTGGACGCCACCGATACGCCGTTGCACGGCCAGCAGGAGGGACGTTTCTTCCACGGCTACTACGACCACTACTGCTACCTGCCGCTGTACATCTTCGCGGGCGACCAGATTGTCGGCGTGCGGCTGCGAGAGGCCAATCAGGACGCCAGCGCGGGCAGCGTCGAAGAGATCCAGCGCATCGTCGCGCAGATCCGCGCCCGCTGGCCCCAGACTCAGATCATCCTGCGCGCCGACTCGGGCTTCTGCCGCGAAGAACTGATGAGGTGGTGTGAGGACAACCATGTCAACTACGTCTTCGGACTGGCGCGCAACCAGCGCCTGCGGCGGCGGATCGACAAGGCCATGCGCCAGGCCGCGGGCGAGGCCCAACGCACGGGAAAGGCGGCGCGGGTGCTCACCGAGTTTCGCTACCGCACGCGCAAGAGTTGGTCGCGCGCCCGGCGCGTCATCGCCAAGGCCGAGCAGATCGCGGGCAAGCAGAACCCGCGCTATGTCGTGACTTCGCTGCCGGTCGAGCAGTGGCAACCGCGCCCACTCTACGAGGATCTGTACTGCGCCCGCGGCGAGATGGAGAACCGCATCAAAGAGCAGCTGAGCCTGTTTGCCGACCGCATGAGTGCCGAGACGATGCGCGCCAATCAGCTCCGGCTGTATCTGTCGGCGGCGGCCTACGTGCTCGTGGAGGCGCTGCGGCGGCTGGCGCTAACAGGCACGGCGCTGGCCGAGGCCCAGGTCCACACGATTCGGCTGCGACTGCTCAAGATCGGCGCGCGGATTCGTTTCAGCGCGCGGCGCGTGCTGGTGTCGATGAGCAGCGGCTACCCCTGGAAGCAGGTGTTTGGGCAGGTGTGGGCGGCGCTGCGTTGCTGAGCCAAAATCGCGACACGGCAAACAAACGATTTCCCGATTTCGCACTTTTCGGGTCAGTCGAACTGCGTCCGAATTGCGTTTTGTGAGGGCGATCGGACGCCACAAGGCCCCCTCGATCACCACATCCCGGCTCGCTGCCCGCCCGAATGCCGCCGCAGCGCCCTCCAAACCTCACGCAAACGCCGGCGGCGACGAAATCACAGCGCCTGTGAAACATCCGGGCTAGCCGGCGATCGGACGGCTGCGATCCGGTTTCAGGTCGGGCACGCGTGTTCCGCTCGAGGGGCCGGGTGAGCGAGCGAAGTCGGAACAGGGGAGGCCTCTGCTAAACTGAGGTTTCCCGGAAGGTGGCGCATGGCAGTCAGTCAGGATCTGCTCGACATTCTAGTCTGTCCCGTTTGCAGAGAAGCGGTTCAGTTGACCGAGGATCATGGGGGGCTGAAATGCCCCAATTGCCGGCGGGTCTACCCGATTCGCGACGACATCCCCGTGATGCTCGTGGATGAGGCGCGGATCGAGGACTAAGACAGGCACGTATGCCGGCGGTGCTCCATACGCTGCCGCCCTCGGCGCGCGTGCTGGTGGTTCGGCTCCGGTCGCTGGGTGATTGTGTTCTGACGACTCCGGCTCTTCATCTCCTGAAGAATGCGAGGCCCGACCTGCGGGTGGCGGTGATGGTGGAGCAACGCTTTGCCGCGGTGTTCGAGGGAAACCCGGATATCGAGGCCATTTACGCGCCCGGGCCGGGCCGTGCGTTTACCTGGAGACCGGCGTTGACCCTCAATCTGCATGGAGGCCCGCGCAGCGCGGCGTTGACCGCCGCGTCGATGGCGGGGTTACGGGCCGGATTCGACCACTTTCGTTTTCAAGCGATATATAATCTCCGCATTCCGCGGGCGCAGGCGATCCTGGGCGAGGAACGCAGGGTTCACACGGCGGAACATTTAGCCTCGGCGATGTTCTGGCTGGGAGTTCCGCGGGCCGAGATCCCGCGCGCCTGCCTGTATGCCGAAAGCGGCCGCGAACGCAGCGACTACGCAGTGCTGCATCCGTTCGCCTCGGCCGCGGGGAAGGCCTGGCCCGCGGAGCGATTTGTGGCGCTGGGACGCTATCTGCGGGAGAGGTACGGCCTCGAAGTTGCGATCGTCGCAGGCCAGAGTGACGACTACGCACCGTTCGCTGAATTCGAATGCCTGCGAGGAGCTCCGTTGCGCGAAGTGAAAACGCTGCTCGCGGGCGCGCGCCTGTTCATCGGCAACGATAGCGGGCCGGCCCACATGGCGGCGGCGTTCGGTCTGCCGGTGGTAGTGCTGTACGGCTCGTCGGACGCGACGGTGTGGGCGCCGTGGCGGACTCAAAGCGAGATAATCACAGCCGGTGAGGGGCTGGCGAGCGTGCCCTTGGAACGAGTAGTGACGGCCGTCGAGAGACTGCGAGCGCGCGCATGAAGGAACTGTTCCGGCTGTTCGGCTACGCCAAGCGCTATGCGCCAGTTCTGGCACTGGCCGTCATCCTGATGATGATCGCGGGTGCGATGCACGGGGCCATTCCGCTGCTGCTGCGCCCAGTCATCGACATCGTTCTGGGCCCCGATCAGCCGCAGGCTCCGCTCCCGGCGAGTGGCACCGAAGTGGCCAAGATGAATCCGCGGGCCGGCTCGGGCCACGTTGAATTGATCACGCTGCCCTTCGGCGGCCGCAAAGTGTACCTCGATCAGATCGTGCCCTTCCCGCTGCACCAGGTCTGGTCGCTGGTCGCGGTGGCGATTCTGCTCGTGTTCCTCACCAAGGGCGTCGCGGATTACGCGGGCAATTACCTGATCAACGTCGTCGGCTACTCGGTGGTGACCGATCTGCGCCAGCGCACGTTCGACAAAGTCATCCGCGAGGAGCACGAATTCTTCCAGCAGCATTCCACCGGCAGGCTGATGTCGTCGATTATGAGTGACATCGACCGCATCCAGTTGGCCGTCTCGCAGATGCTCGCCGACTGGTTCCGCCAGTCGTTTTCCGCGCTGGCGCTAGTGTGCGTGCTCTTCAACAGCGACTGGAAACTGGCGCTGGTCTCCGCCACCGTACTGCCATTCGTCCTCTTGCCCACCTTACGCTTGGGACGGCGCATCCGAAACACGACTCGCAAGGCGCAAGACAACGCCGCGGAGTTGAATCAGATCATGCAGGAGGGCTTCAGCGGCCACGGCGTCGTGAAGACGTTCGGCGCGGAGGAGTTCGAGAGTTCCAAGTTTCACCTCGCAGCGCAGAGGTTCAAACGCAATAATCTGCGCTACACCGCGCTGCAGGCGCTGCCCTCGCCGATTATCGAGTTTTTCGGCGCAGTGACGATCGTCGGACTGCTGACCTACGCCCGCACCCATAGCGGCGGCCACATGAGCGCCGGCGCATTCACGAGCTTCATGGTCGCCCTGCTGCTGCTGTACGAGCCCGTCAAGCGGCTGACGGGCATCGCCAACATTTTTCAACAGGCACTCGGCGCCGCCCAGCGCGTCTTCGAGTACGCCGACCGAACACAGCAAATCGAAGAAGCATCGGGCGCGCGCAAGCTGAACGGTCTGAAAGACTCGATCGTCTTCGACGACGTCTGGTTCCGTTATCCCGGCAAGGAAGAGTACGCGCTGGAAGGCGTATCGCTCGAAGTGCACCGCGGCGAGGTGGTCGCGCTAGTGGGTTCAAGCGGCGCGGGCAAGACCACGCTGGCCCAACTTGTGCCACGGTTCTACGACGTGGAGCGAGGGCGCGTGCTGATCGACGGCGTGGACGTCCGCACGGCGTCGCTGAGTTCGCTGCGCAAGCTCTGCGCGCTGGTCGGCCAGGAGACATTCCTGTTCGACGACACGGCGGCGAACAACATTCGCTACGGCCGGCCGGCAGCGAGCCTGGATGAGATCCGCGAAGCTGCCCGGAACGCTCTGGCCGACGAATTCATCGACGCCCTCCCGTTTGGATATGACACGCGGGTCGGCGAGCGCGGCGCTATGCTGAGCGGCGGGCAGCGGCAGCGGTTGTCGATCGCGCGGGCGCTGCTGAAAAACGCGCCGATCCTGATTCTGGACGAAGCGACGTCGCAACTGGACACGGAAAGCGAACTGCTGGTGCAGCGCGCGCTGGCCAACCTGATGACCAACCGGACGGTCATCGTCATCGCTCACCGGCTTTCGACCATCCGCCGCGCGGACCGCATTGTCGTTCTCGACGCCGGCCGCATCGGCGAGATCGGAACCCACGAAGAGTTGCTGTCGCAGGGCGGCATCTATGAACGTCTGCACCGATTGCAGTATGTTGACTTGGAGCACTAAATCATGAGTGTGCGCAGTATGACCGGCTATGCCCAGGTGCGACGGCAGGGCGCCTGGGGCGAGATCACGGCCACCGTGAAGAGCGTCAACCACCGGGCGCTGGACTTACACTCCTACCTGCCCATGGAACTGGACGCGCTGGACCCGATCCTACGGCAGACCGTCCGCAAGAAGATCTCACGCGGGCACATCGAGCTGCGGTTGTCCTACCGGCCTTCGGAGAAAGCAGCGGGCCCGTCTCTGAACAGAACGCTGTTCGATGCCTACCTGCGGGCGTTGAAGGAGGCATCGGAACTCAGCGGCGTGCTGGCCGATCCGGACCCGAGCCGGGCCCTGCGCATCCCTGGAATGCTGTCGCAGGATGAGGCGGCGCCGCTGCCGGAAGAGACGGCGGCCGAGGCGGTGCGGGCAACCGAAGACGCACTCGACGCGCTGAACCGGTTTCGGGAACGGGAAGGCCAGGAGACCGTGGCCGCCATGCGCGGCCATAACGAACTGGTCCACCAGAACGTTCAGACCATTTCGGAGCTCCGCGGCGAAGTGACCGAGGCGATTCGCAGCCGTCTGCAGGAGCGGATCTCGAAGTTGTTCAATGGGATGCCGCTCGATCCGCAGCGCTTAGCTCAAGAGGTCGCCTACCTGGTGGACCGAAGCGACATCTCGGAGGAAGTTGACCGGCTGCAGGTCCACGTTCGCGAACTCGAGCAATTGCTGAACCACGGTGGGGAGCTCGGCAAGAAGCTCGATTTTTTATTACAGGAAATGAATCGGGAAACGAATACGACACTCTCGAAGACTTCCGGAGCCGGCGAGCCGGGCGTGCGGATCACAACGCTCGGACTGGAGATCAAAACGAATATCGAGCGCATCCGCGAACAGGCGCTGAATCTGGAATGAGCCGCGTCTTCATCATCTCGGCGCCATCGGGCTCGGGCAAGTCCACGCTGGTGAAACGCCTGCTGGCTCACGACCGGAACCTGATCTTCTCGACCTCTTATACAACGCGGACTCCGCGCGGGACGGAAAGGAACGGCGAGCACTACATTTTTATATCGCAGCAGGAATTCGAGGAGCGAATCGGGCGCGGCGAATTCCTCGAATGGGCTCTGGTGTTCGGGCATTACTACGGAACGCATCGTGGCATTCTGGAGCGCGGCAGGAACGAGGGCAAAGATGTGGTTCTCGACATCGACGTTCAGGGTGCGCGACAATTGAAGCAGAAGATACCCGATGCCGTCAGTATCTTCATCCTGGCTCCGTCCAGGGAAGAACTGGCTAAGCGCCTGCGCACCCGCTCAGAGGACTCCGAGGAAGTGATTCTGCAAAGGCTGGCGGGGGCCGCTGGGGAAATCGAAGATTTTCGCCGCTACGATTACGTTCTGGTCAACGACGATGTGGATGCGGCGAGCGAACGGCTGCAGGCGATTGTCAACGCGGAACGCAGAGGGACGACCGATCCAATAGTGGAAGCCCTCCGCCGGGCCAACCCCGCAGTGACAGAGCGGGTTGAGGGGATTCTGGAGACATTTCGAGTGAAGGAAGCCTGAAGGAGAGCAGCATGGCCGAACGGACGACGCGCAGTCCCATCTTTGCAATTCCGGACGATCCGGAGTTGAGTGCTTACCGGTTCATCATTGTGGCGGCGAAACGCGCGCGGCAGTTGCAGAGCGGTGCCCGCTCGTTCCTGCCCAGCACGTCGAAAAAGCCGACCGTGGCGGCAATGGAAGAAGTGCGGCGCGGTTTGGTGAGTTGGTACGACCCCGGCGTGCAGCCGCCCGAGCAACAGGCCGAAGAGCAGCTCTAACGGCGGAAACGGGACTTTCATGCCCGGGATCCCTGCAGTTCTAGGCGTCGGCGGCGGCATTGCCGCCTACAAGTCGGCCGAGTTGGCGCGCGCCCTGATGGAACGGGGCTTTGACGTGCGAACGGTCATGACCGAGGCTGCGCGTGAATTCATCCAGCCACTGACCTTTGCGGCGCTGACCGGGCGGAAGGTCATCACGAACCTGTTTCCCGGCAGCGGTTCCGAGGACGTGCTGGCCAGTTCGGTGGAGCATATCGCCATCGCGCAGGAGAACCGCCTGCTGGTCGTGGCGCCCGCCACCGCGGATTTGCTGGCCCGCTTTGCGCAAGGTCTGGCCAACGATTTCCTGACCACGCTGTACCTGGCATTCCAGGGACCGGTGCTGATCTGCCCGGCGATGAATGCGGCCATGTGGCAGCATGCGGCAACGGTGCACAACCTGGAGATTCTGCGGGGGCGCGGCCACACCATTTTGGATCCCGACTCGGGACCGCTGGCGTGCGGGACCGTGGGCCCGGGCCGGCTTCCGGACCCTGAGCGAATCGCGGCCATCGCACAGCGCCTGGTCACGCAGCGGCATGATTTCGACCACGAGACCGTGCTGGTCACGGCGGGGCCGACGCGCGAGCCCGTGGACCCGGTCCGCTTCCTCTCCAACCGCTCGAGCGGCAAGATGGGCTATGCGCTGGCGGAGGCCGCCGCTTGCCGCGGTGCGCGGGTCATCCTGATTAGCGGCCCGGTTCATTTGCCAGCTCCGGACGGCGTGGAAGTGGTTCAGGTGCAAACCGCCCTTGAGATGCGCGAGGCGGTAATGAGCCGGCTCGACGAGTCGAGCATCGTCGTCAAGACCGCCGCGGTCGCCGACTACTATGTGGCCAACGTGCCCCGCCAGAAAGTGAAAAAAACCCCGCTACGCTACTCGCTGGAGTTGGAGCCGACACCTGACATTCTGGCCGAGATCGGCCGGCGCAAGCAGGATCAGATCCTGATTGGATTCGCGGCCGAGACCGAGAATCTGGTCCCCGAAGCGCGGCGAAAACTCGAATCGAAGAACTGCGACATGGTAGTGGCAAACCTCGTCTCCCAGGATGGGACAGGGTTCGAATCCGAAGAGAACGAAGTGGTTCTGGTCCAGCGAACGGGTGAGAACCTGCGCCTCGCCAAGGCGCCGAAGCGCGTGATTGCGGACCAGGTTCTCGATCAGATTCTGAAGCTGCGGCTGGCGCTGCATCACGACCGGAACTGAGGGCCGGCCGCTACCGTTATGGATCGAAATTCCCTGAAGCGCCAGCTCGAGTTCTACCGGGATCTGGGCATCCGCCAATTGAACATTCCGGAGGCGGACCAGGCAGCCGGGCAGGCGAGCGCGCAGTCGCCAGCCGCCGCTCGGGAAGCAGCAGCGGCGCTGCGCACAACCGCGGCGGATGCCGCGAGGGCCAAGCCGGCGCAGGCGACGCCAATTCTACAAACGTTGCCCAGCCGGCTGGAGTTCCCGCCCGGCGACGACACGTTGGAGCGGATTCAGGCCGACATCGGGGACTGCAAGCGCTGCAGGCTGTGCGAGAGGCGGAACAGGATTGTTTTCGGCTCGGGCAATCCACAGGCGAAACTGGCCTTTGTCGGCGAGGGTCCAGGCGCGGATGAAGACCAGCAGGGGCTGCCATTCGTAGGGCGCGCCGGCCAGCTTCTGACCCAGATGATCAACGGCACGGCGATGAAAGAAGGCCTGACCATCCGCCGCGAGGATGTGTACATCTGCAACGTCGTCAAATGCCGGCCGCCGGAGAACCGGACGCCGCTGCCCGACGAGACGGAGAGCTGCGGGCAGTTCCTGTTCCGCCAGTTGATGGTCATTCGGCCGAAAGCCATTTGCGCGCTCGGAGGCAGCGCCACAAAAGCCCTCCTGGGAACGCGGGAAGGCATTACGAAGTTGCGCGGCAACTGGCAGAATTGGAACGGCATTCGTGTGATGCCGACTTACCACCCGTCATTTCTGTTACGCCCCTACTCGCAAAACGCCAAGCGCGAGGCGTGGGAAGACCTCAAACAGGTTCTCCATTATGCATACGACTGATCGGCACCGCGGCCGCTTCATCACGCTGGAAGGGCTCGATGGAAGTGGCAAGACCACTCAACTGCGCCTGCTGGCGCAACGCCTGCGCGAGCAGGGGCTTGAGGTGATAGAAACCGTCGAGCCGGGTGGAACCAAAATCGGCGACGCGATCCGGCAGATTCTGCTCGATCCGGCGCATGACAACATGGGCTCCATCACTGAATTGCTGCTGTACTTCGCGGCCCGGGCGCAAAATGTCGGTGAACTGCTGGAACCCGCGTTGGCGCGGGGTGCCGTGGTGCTGTCGGACCGCTGGACGGATTCAACCTATGCCTATCAGGGCCATGGGCGCAGGTTGGGCGAGAAGATCGTGGCCGATCTGGACCGGATCGCCTGCCGCGGACGGACGCCGGACCTCACGCTGTGGCTCGACACGAATATCGAGACCAGCCTGGGCCGCGCCCGTCATCGCAACACCCAGCAATCGAACGCTGGGACGCGGATGGACGAACAGAGCCGTGCGTTCTACGGGCGAGTGCTGGAGGGCTACCGGTTGCTGGCGGCGCGTGAGCCCGACCGATTCACTCGTGTGGCTGGCGATGGCACATCGGAAGAAGTGGCAGCGCGCGTTTGGGAAGCCTATTCACGCTGGGTGGACGGATATGTTTGACAGGTTCTGGGGCAACGCGAGCACAGCCAAGACGCTGGAAGGAATGATTGCGGCGAATCGGATTCCACAAACCCTGCTGCTTTCCGGACCAGAGGGCGTCGGCAAGGCAACGCTGGTGCGGCGCTTCACGGCGCGGTTGATGGACACGCAGGAGACGGGAGCCTCCGGCAGAACACACGGATCAGCCGAGAAGATCGAGCAGGACGACCTCAGCCGCGAAGAAAACCGGGCGCTCATCGCGGAGCGGGAGCGCTGGACGGGCGAGCAGCGCACTGAGGATCCGCTCTTTTTCAGCACCCATCCCGATTTCGTCACCTTCTGCCCCGAAGGTCCTCTGCGGCAGATCTCGATTCCGCAAATGCGGCTGGTGCGCGAGCGGGCGCAGTTGCTCCCGATGCGCGGCCGCTGGCGCGTGTTCCTGATAGACCAGTTCGACCGGGCCAGCCACCAGGTCGCCGACGCCCTGCTCAAGACACTGGAGGAGCCGCCCCCGCATCTGATTCTGTTTCTCACGGCGGAAAACCCGTTTGATCTTCCCGCCACGATCCGTTCGCGCAGTGTTCAGTTCCATCTGTCTCCCTTATCGGACGCCGAGATGGTTTCATTCGCCGAGTTGCGTGGATTAAAGGATGCTGTCCGGAGAATCGCGCTTTCCGGCGGATGTCCAGGGCTTGCGGCGTCGATGGATCTGGCGGCCTATGAGAAGCGGCGAAGCGCCCTGCTGGTCCTGCTGGAAGCCGCTTCCGGCGGCTCTTTTGCGCATTGGGTTCAGAAATCGGACAGCCTCATTGCGAGCAAGTCCGAGAAGCTCGACCTGTATTTCAAAATCCTCTACGGACTGCTGGAAGATCTGCTCGTGCTGATGCACGGCGGCGCTGCGGTCCGCAACCAGGACATCGCCGGCGAACTGCAACGGCTGGCCATCAAAGTAAGCTTCGAGTGGGTCCGCGAGGCCATTCGATGCACCGATGAGCTGATCGGATTGCAACGCCGGAACGTGCAGAAAGGCCCTTCGCTGGATCACATGGTGATGAGGCTGCGCGCGCTGTAAACCTTCACCGGCTGGTTGTAGCGCGCTGGTGGAGACGCCGCGCGGCGCAGCATCTCAGGGTTCCATCGCGCTAACACTGGGCGCGTGCGCCTGTTGCGCTGAACCTGCGCCCCGCCCGTGCTGGCGCTGAGCGAGCGAGATTTGGATTTCGAAAACCTCCCCATCGAGTTCGAACGGCACCACTGTCCACTCGTTGTGCCCGACGCTCCGCGTCGTAAAGTTGCGGCCGTAGATGACCGTTGGGATGCTCAGCCCCATCGGACCGAGTGTCTCTTCGAATACGGTTTTCGCGTTGCCCAGAACCATGTTGGCGAGTTCACCGACCGCGTCGAGGACTTCCTCATCGACCGCGGTGAATTCCTGCATGAGGAACAACCCCGAGACCTTCCTGGCCATCTCCGCCGAGCAACGAAAAGCGCCCGTACCAGCCCAATCGCCCGCTAGCCCAATCAGCGCCACCACGCCCTCCGTGCGCATGGGGGAGTCCACCTGACGCGGCTCGCCATCCTGCAGTTTTGTGCCGAGCATCGTCTCGAATACGTTGTGCGCCGCTCCACGGATTGCGGCCACCTTCATTTCGTGTGTCATGAGTCCAGGCTCCTTATGCCTTTCGCAACGAGGAAGCTATGAGCGCAACCCGTGCCTCAGATCAGTCCAGTGAGCTTCTCCTTGATCTGCTCGGCGGTGAAGGGTTTCCTTACATACCCCGCCGCGCCGAGGGAGACAGCCTCCATCACCTTGGTGCTGCTGCCTTCCGTCGTGATCATGATCACCGGCACGTTCTTGGTGGCGAGCTGCGCCTTGACGGCACTCAGGAATTGAAGTCCGTCCATGTTGGGCATGTTGATGTCTGACAGAATAAGGCCGACGGTATGCAATTTGAGCGCTGCCAGCGCCTCGAGGCCATCACCGGCTTCGTGGACCTTGCCGAGGGGCACCTCCGCCTGGATCAATACGCGCTGCAGGATCTTCCGGATCGCTGCGGAATCATCGACGATCAAAACGTCCAGTGCCATGCTGGGAGGTTCCTTCCGCTCTCTAAGGAGCCTCATCGACACTCAATCGCCGCAGCTTGAGTGAGAGTTCGCCGGGAGCTCCGCCTCAGCCCAGGCTCTCGATCACACTGCCGGTGGCCGAGAGGGTCGTGGCCGAGCCACCGAGGTCCGGCGTGCGTGCCCCGCCTGAGGCCAGAGCGGCGCGCACGGCCGCCTGGATCGACGCGGCCATCCCGCTTTCTTCCAGGTGCTCCATCATCATGGCCGCGGCCAGGATGGCCGCCAGCGGATTTGCCACGCCCTGTCCCGCGATATCGGGCGCCGAGCCGTGCACCGGCTCGAACAGCGACGGGCAGCGTCGCGTCGGATCGAGGTTGCCGCTCGGAGCCAGCCCGATGCTGCCCGTGACGATTGCCGCCACATCGCTCAGAATGTCGCCAAACAGGTTCGAAGCGACCACGACGTCAAAGCTCTCCGGCCGCCGCACGAAATTCATCGCCGCCGCGTCCACCAACTGCGACTCGGTCTGGATGTCATCGTACTCCTCGGCTACTACCCGGAAAACCCGGTCCCACAGCACCATTCCATAGGCCTGGGCGTTGGATTTGGTGATGGACGTCACGCGCCGTTTTGCCCCGCGGCGCCGCGCCAGATCGAAGGCGAATCGAATCACGCGCTCGCAGCCCTGTCGGGTGAAAACCGCCGTCTGAACAGCCACCTCGGCCGGATGACGGTGATGGACGAAGCCGCCAATCGGCGCGTACTCGCCTTCGGTGTTCTCGCGAACCACGATCATGTCGATCGCGCCCGCCTCGTAACCCTTGAGCGGCGAGCTTACTCCCTCATACAGGAATGCGGGCCGAACATTGGCATACAGGTCGAAGCTGCGGCGGATCGGCAGCAGCAGCCCGTTCAGCGTAGTGTGGTCGGGTATGTCGGGGTGGCCCACCGCGCCCAGCAGGATTGCGTCGTGGGCCCGCAGTCGCTCCAGCGCATCCATGGGCATCATCACGCCATGGCGGAAATAGTAGTCCGAACCCCACCCATATTCGGTGAACTCGAAACGCACCCCGAAGCGCTCTCCAGCCGCCTCGAGTACCTTTCGCGCGGCCGGCACAACCTCCTGGCCGATCCCGTCGCCGGGCACCGAAGCGATGGAGTAGCGTTTCATGCCACCATGCTAGCCTGAGGATGATGAAATTGGCGAACCCCTTCTCCCTGGATGGGAAAACCGCCGTGGTTGCCGGCGCCAGCCGTGGCATCGGTCAGGCCATCGCCGAGGCGCTGGCCCGCGCCGGCGCCCGCACAATCCTGGCCTCGCGGTCCTTAGAAAAGCTCGTTGCCATCGCCGAGAATCTGCGGGCGGAAGGACTGCAGGCCGAGGCCCTGGAACTCGACATCGCCGCGCCCGACTCGCGCCAACGCTTCGCCGCCAATTTGCCTGACACCGACATTCTGATCAACGTCGCCGGCACCAATATCCGCCGCAACTTCACCGACTACACGCCCGAGGAGTATAGCTTTCTGCTCGAGACCAACCTCACCGGAATCGTCGAGCTGACCCAGGCCGTCGGCGCGAAGATGATCGCCCGCGGGAAGGGCGGCAAAGTCGTCAATATCGGCAGCCTAAGTTGTCTGATGGGCATGCCCTACATCAGCGTCTATACCATCACCAAGAGCGCTCTGGCCGGGCTCACGCGCGCGCTCGCCGCCGAGTGGGGCCAGCACAAAATTCAGGTGAACTGTATCGCGCCGGGCTTCATTCTGACCGATCTGAACCGCAAAATGTGGGAGCCGCCCGAGATGCTCGAATGGCTGAAGGGCGCGGAGGCGAACCCGAGCCCTGGCACGCCCGAAGACGTCGCGCCGCTGGCGGTCTTCCTTTCCTCGCCCGGCTCGGACTACATCACCGGCCAACTGATCGCCGTCAACGGGGGCTGCTCGACGACGCAGATCTGGCCCTTCACGCCCCAGCCGTAAGCCCGCTCGCCGCTGCTACGACCGCTAAACAGCGCCATCGCGGCGCAATCATCCGCAATCCTCTCAGCCTGGGCGAAGTATCTTCGAGAGGCCGGCCTGCGTGCGCCAAGGCCCCGGTCAGCGCTGCGTCGCAATCTGCACCAACTGCAATTGAGGAGCCCTTCGTGGAACGTTCTCCAGCCGCAGCACGCCGCGTGGGCAGACCTCCGCGCACAGCCCGCAGCCGACGCAAGAGGCGCGCGTGAAGGATTCGTTGGCCTGCGCATAGGAACGCACATCGATGCCCATTTCACAATACTTCGAGCACAGGCCGCATGAGATGCACATGTCGTCCTTCACCGTGATGCGATAGCGTCCGGCTTTCTGGATGATACCGAGCAGAGCCGCCATCGGGCAGAAAAAGCGGCACCAGACGCGCGTTCCGGCGATCGGGTACAGGCCCACGCCGGCCACGCCGGCCAGCACCGAGGCCACGATCAGTCCATACCAGCTCTGGTATCTGGAGGTGAACGTGGCCAACTGTGGATGCGCGCCGCCGACTGCATAACTGACGAACAACAGCGCGGTGAGAACAACGCACAGCACGAGCACCGTATAAACCGAGACCCTCTCGAAGCGCCACGAGGCGGAGGACTTCGTCGACAGATGCCGCCACGGCTCGCCGAAGGTGTTCGCCAGTCCTCCGCAACCGCACACCCACGAGCAATACCAGCGCTTGCCAAAAAAGATGGCCAGGACGGGCACCAGGATGAACGATGCCAGGATCGACCAAAGGATGAACGGCAGTGGGAGGTGAAACAGGTAACCCGGCGTGAGGTAATCCAACTTCAGCGGCCAAAGATACGAAAAGTAGTACTCGGGCTGCTGCAGGAACACCAGCAATTGCGGCAGCGAATAAGCGAACAGGACCTGCACGATCATGACCGCTAGCGTGCGCACCACCTGATAACGGTTGTGGCCGTAGCGGCGGATCATGAAGCTGCCGCCAATCACGATTGCGAGTGTGTAGAGCGTGCCGTAGAGGGTCCACTTGGAGCCCAAATGGAGCGCCCCGGCGACGGGCGTAAGCCACTCCGTGAAATACAGCGCGATGTAGAAAGCGAACAGCAGCGCGCTGACCATCCAGGCGGTCGCACCGCGGTTCGTGATGTCATGCGCCAGCCGGCCGCGCGGCGTCGTGCGAATCATGCCTGCGCCTTCCCGGCTGCCGGGTTGGCCGCGCGCCAGCGCTCGTACGCCACCCGCGCGGGCGTGAGATCCAGCCGTCCGAATTCGACGTCAAATTGCGCCTCGTCGAGCCGGATCATCACTTCGTCCAGCGAACGCTGTTCGCCGATCCACCCTTCGAGCAGCTTGTGGTTCCAGCGCGAACCGAGCAGGTTGAACGCCTTCACCACTCCGTTTTCTTCGGCTAACCGCAGGCTGGCGTCGCGCCCTTCCAACCGGCAGTAGAACTCCCGCATCGTCCCAGTGAAGCGTCCGACCGTCGTATACTCGATGTCGAAAAACTTCGCGCTATTGAAGAAAACCGGCGGCTCGTACTCGATCGGCTCGCCCAGTATGGAGCGCGCCGCGAGACGCCCCTGCCGCTTGGCCGAGTACCATAGTTGCTCGACCACCGCTGCGCCGCCGCCCAGTTCGACCTCCGCGCAGTCGCCAGCTGCAAATACCCCCGCAAGCGATGTCCGAAACCCGGCATCGACCACGATTCCGCGATTCATCCGTGGCGGGGTTGCCACGGATTTGAGCCACTCTACCGCTGGCTCCACGCCAATGCAGACGCCCAATAGCCGGCACTCATAGCGCCGGTTCCGCTCCGTCACCACGCCCGTGACCGCGCCTCGCGCATCCGTCTCTACAGCGGCCACCGTTTCGCCGGTCACGACGTTCACACCGTGATGACGCATGTGGGCGATCGCCATGGCGGACTCGGGATCGGACAGCGCCACCGGCCAGTACCACGGCTCGCGGATCAGGAAACTCACCTCCATGCCGGCCCAGTTGAGGCACTCCGCCAGTTCGATCCCGATCAGACCGCCCCCCACGACGACCGCCTTCTCGCCACGCCGGACCGAGGCTTCACAGGCCTCCAGATCCTGCATGGAGACAAAATGCACTTGCCCCGAGCGCACGCTTTCGAGACCCTGCCATTGCGGCCGCCGGGGCTTCGAACCCGTCGCGATCAGCAGCCGGTCCCAACCCAGTGTTCGGCCGTTATCCAGCGTGACTGTGCTGGAATCGGCATCGAGATCCTTCACCCAGCCGCGCACCCGCTCGATTCTCTGGGCCTCAAAAACACCGCGTTCATACGGCTCCAGGTCCCGCCGTGTCAGACGATCCATGAAGGCATACATCAGCGCCGTACGCGAAAAGAAGTAGTCGGATTCGCCGCTGATCAGGCTGATCGAAGCGCGCGGATCGCGCTCCCTCACGCCCAGAGCGGCCGTCACCCCCGCCACGCCATTGCCGACGATTGCGCACCGCATGAAGCTGTTTTTTGATGATCGGGAGAGGGCGCCGGCGTCAGAAGGATTGCAGCACTGCGCAGCAGCAGCAATCGCGCGAGTCACATTACCAAGCGCACCAGCTTGTTCTGGCTGACAACGCCCGCCACCACAATCACGTTCTCCCTCGGAACGCCCGCTTCGCCGGCCAAGAAACGGATCAGTTCGTCGTTCGCCTTGCCCTTTTCGGGCACGGCAGCCACTTTCACTTTGATTGTGCCGTCGTCGAGAACGCCGCCCCATTCAGTCTTCGGACTCTTGGGAATGACCCGGATCTTCAGCGAAAGCTTCTTAGAGGCGGAGAGCCGCGTGCGGAGTGTTATGGAATCCATCGGACCTGCGAATGGAATCTGGTAATCGACTTGTCGCCAGACTCTATTTACCATCTTACTGAAGTGGTCGTGGGAGTGCGACACCCCGATTTCGGCTTGGCATGGGCAATTAGAGGAGAAACCTCGCCCTCCGAAGCCAACCGGCGCAGCTTCTCGCATCGCCGGGATCGCACGAGCTCGATTTCCTGCCGGTCGGATGATCTCAATTCTTGAACTCGATGCCGGCGATCACCAGTTGCGGCAAAGCCTGGTTCCAGCCCGGGGGAATGGCGTCGAAAGGCAGACGGAAGCCGCGCGTTTCACCCGGTTCGAGGCCTGGGCCGCCTCTGAATCGGACGATCGGCACACGCTCCCGCAGAACCGCCTGGCCATTGGGATCGTAGAAGATGCAATTGATCTCCACCGTATGCAAAGTCCGCGGTCCTTTGTTTGTGATTTTGCCCGTGATCTCGACCAGCGTGCCGCCGATCATGTTCTCCTTGGCCTTCATTTCCACCTCGGCCAGTGCGAGGTTGCGAACGTAGGCTTTGGCTTCGGCAGTCAGCAGCTGGGCTTGTGGCGGCTGCCCCCCGGCATGAATGAAAAAATACCAGGCCGCGACGCCGCAGATCCCGGCGAGAACAATGACGATGATCAGCGGCAGCAGGTTCGGCTGCCGTTTTTCCTGTGCTAGGGTGGACACTTCTCGGACCTCTCCCCATCATAGACACCGCCGCATTGCCGGCGGAGCCCGCAACACCGCACCAGACAAGACTTGAGCGGTCCATGGTCCCCAAGTGATCCCCACTGCGGAGCTCGCCCCGGCCGCGAGGAATCGCATTCACGTTTCCGAACCCTGTCGCGTGCGTCCATTCGAACATACGGCCATTGGTTCCTCCACCGCCCTGTTAACGGGAGGCGCGCGGGCTAAACTGGGAATCGTGCCCTCCATCACCGACACATCCCGCTTTATCGGCCGAGCTCCCGAGCGTCTTGGCGCTGGAGAGTGGCGCCAGGTCAGCGGCCTCTGGGCCGCATTCGAAATCTATACCCCCGAGACGACGCCGCTGCGCCGGATCGAGGCGCTCGGCAGGTCGGCGGCAGAGTGCATGAACGCGCTGGCCGCCCGCAACCTGGACCCTCGCCAATACGAGTACATCCCTCTGCGCAACCCGCTCCCGCGCTGAGAGATGCCCCGCACGGCCGGTTACTCCCTGATTTTCAATGCGGTTGCGGCACCACCCGTCCAACCGCTAGAATGAGATTGTCCGGGGCGTGGCTCAGCCCGGTTAGAGCGCCTGGTTCGGGACCAGGAGGTCGGTGGTTCAAATCCACTCGCCCCGACCATTTCTTTCAATAGGCTCTCCGCCAATTCCGGGGGCACGGTGGCGTGTCCCAATCCAGCACTAGTATGTGTTTCCCGCGACGGCGGACCGGCTGACGAGGCCGAGGCGCTGGCTTGTGAACGGCCTGCACCGGCCTGACACAACCGCCTGTTAGTCTAAAGAAATTATGGCTGCTACCACCGTGCAGACGGCCCCTAATGTTGAACCGGGCTCGCCGCATCCTCTGGGAGCCACGCCCGGACCTGAGGGCGTCAACTTCTCGCTCTTCTCCGGAAACGCGACCGGCGTCCAACTGCTGCTGTTTGACCGGCACGACGCGCCGGCGCCGTCGCAAGTGATCCAGTTCGATCCGTTCGTGAACAAGAGCTTCCACTTCTGGCATGTGTTCGTGCGCGGTCTCTGGGCCGGGGCGCACTATGCCTTTCGCGTGGAAGGGCCGTTCAATCCGGCCGCGGGACAGCGCTTCGACCAGGGCAAGGTGCTGGTCAACCTGTACGCGCGCGGCAACACCGACACGCTGTGGCAGCGCGGTCCGGCGTGCGTGCCGGGCGACAATCTCGGGACCTCCATGCGTTCGGTGGTCGTGGATCCTACGGGCTACGATTGGGAAGGCGACCTCCCGCTGAACCGCCCGATGGCGGAGACGGTGATCTATGAGATGCACGCGCGGGGCTTCACGCGATCGGCCAGTTCGGGCGTGCAATATCCGGGGACGTTCGCCGGCATCATAGAGAAGATCCCGTACCTGAAGGACCTCGGAGTGACGGCGGTCGAATTGCTGCCGGTCTTCGATTTCGACGAGAAGGGCACGCTGCGCGAGCTGAACGGCAAGGCGCTCACCAATTACTGGGGCTACAGCACCATCGGATTCTTCGCGCCGCAATGCTCGTATTGCATCAGCCCCGAGTCGGGCAGTCACCTAAACGAGTTTCGCGACATGGTGAAGGCACTGCACCGGTCGGGGATCGAGGTGATCCTGGACGTGGTGTTCAACCACACCGACGAGGGCAACCAGCTCGGTCCGACGTTCTCCTTCAAGGGCATCGACAACCTGAGCTACTACCTCCTGGTGCCCTGGGATCTGCAGTATTACATGGATTTCTCGGGCTGCGGCAACACGTTCAACTGCAACCATCCGGTGGCCCAGAAGCTGATCGTGGAATGCCTGCGCTACTGGGTGGGCGAGGCCCATGTGGATGGCTTCCGCTTCGACGAAGGCTCGATCCTGTCGCGCGGCGAGGACGGCCTGCCGGCGACGCATCCACCCGTGGTCTGGCGGATCGAACTGGACGATCAGCTGGGCACGACCAAGGTGATGGCCGAGGCCTGGGACGCCGCCGGGTTGTACCAGGTCGGCCACTTCCCCGGCGACCGATGGGCGGAATGGAACGGCCGCTACCGCGACGAAATACGGCGGTTCGTCAGGGGCGACCCGGGCATCGTGGGGGCCGTGGCTTCGCGGATCGCCGGCAGCGCCGACCTGTACCAAAGCGGCGGGCGGCTGCCGATCAACAGCATCAACTTTGTCAGCTGCCACGACGGCTTCACTCTGAACGACCTGGTCTCCTATGACCAGAAGCACAACGAGGCCAACGGCGAGGCCAATGGGGACGGCATCAACGACAACCTGAGCTGGAATTGCGGCGTCGAAGGAGAAACTGGCGACCCGGCGGTGAACGCGCTGCGGGAGCGGCAGATCCGCAACTTCGCGGCGATCCTGCTGCTGTCGCGCGGGGTGCCGATGTTTGTCGCGGGCGACGAGGCGCGCCGCACACAGCAGGGCAACAACAACGCCTACTGCCAGGACAACGATGTCAGTTGGTTTGACTGGACGCTGCCCTCACAGAACGCGGCGCTAGTGCGCTTCTGGAAACGCATGCTCGAATTCCGCAAGCAACACGCCGCGCTGCGCCGCGGCGAGTTCTTCTCGGGCGCCGTCAATGACCGCGGTCTGAAGGACGTCGCGTGGCACGGCGCGGAGGCTCAACCAGCCCGGCTGGGACGACCCCAACGCGCGCTGTCTGGCCTTCACGCTGGCGGGATTCGACGGCGAGAACGACCTGCACGGGATGCTCAATATGTATTGGGACGCTATCAATTTCGAACTGCCCTCCATCGCCGGCCGTAGCTGGCGTCGGGCCATCGACACCTCGCTCGCCCCGCCTGTGGACATCGCCGATCCGGGCACCGAGCAGCCGGTGGCCGGTGGCAACTATCTCGTCCAGGGCCGCAGCGTGGTAGTGCTGGTCAACCGGAGCCAGTAGCAGGCGCGCGCAACCCGCTACCCCGGCCGGGCCCGGATTCGCCGCTATGCAGTTGCGCTAAACTACGTCCTTGAATAGGCTGTTTCAGGCACGTGACGATCCCGCCCGGGGAGAACTCCGGGCTGGTTTGTGAGCCGGTCATGGGCACGGATTTCTTTCCGCGCCAAGGAAATCTGCCAGCCCACCAGCCCGCGTTGGATGGCGGTGGCCAACCGAGCATCGATCCGCTTCGCGCCCGGGCGCTTTCCCGAGTGTTCCAGAGAGGGCACCAGAAATGAGTGACACACGAATGCCGGAAGCGCTGATCAGCGTCATTATTCCCGCCTACAACGCCGAACGCTACTTGCCGGATGCCATCGACAGCGTGCTGGCGCAGACTTACCCGGCAGGGGAGATCGTCGTCGTGGACGACGGATCGAGCGACGGGACGCCTCGGGTGGCGGAGCGCTACGGCGGGCGCGTGCACTGGCTCTCGCAGGAAAACCAGGGAAGCGGCGCAGCCAGGAACCGCGGCATCGCGGCCGCGCGAGGGGAGTTGCTCGCATTTCTGGACGCCGACGATCTGTGGGTGCGCGAGAAACTAGCCTGGCAGGTGGCGGCGCTGGCGGACGAGCCGCGACCTGAGATGGTGTTCGGAATGGTCCAACAATTCGTCAGTCCGGAGATTCCGGAACAGAGCAAGCGCAAGCTGAGCTATGCGCCGGAGCCGATGGCTGGGCACGTGGCAGGAGCGATGCTGGCCCGGCGGGGGGTGTTCGAGCGCGCCGGCGTGTTCGACACGACGCTGAAGGCTGGCGAGTTCATCGAATGGTACATGCGGGTGACAGACCTCGGACTGAAGAGCGTGCTGCTGCCGCAGGTTCTCTTGCAGAGGCGCCTGCACGAGACGAACCTGGGCATCCAGCAACGCGACTCGCGGCTGGACTACGTGCGCCTCGTGAAGGCCGCCCTTGACCGCCGCGCGCAGGCCCGGGCGAAAGCAATTCCGGGGACCGGAAAAGGCTGAGCGATGTCCGCCCGGCCAGTCGCGAATTCACCCGGCCAGCCCACCCTGGCCGCGGAGCAGCGCACCGCGGGGTGTCTGCCGGAGCCGGCGCAGATCCTGCTGCTCCAGGCTGCGCTGGGCCAGGGCCAGAACGCAGCCGCGGCCTGGGAGCGATGGGAACGCGAGAATGGCCTGGACCGTCCCGACGAGGGCAGCTACCGTCTGCTTCCACTGGTGTATCGCAATCTCTCCCGGCAGGGCTACTCCGGTCCGCAGTGGAACATCTTGCGCGGGATCCACCGCAGCGCCTGGTCGCAGAACCAACTGCTGTTCCACCAGGCGCGGCCGCTGTTGGAGCAAATCCAGGGGGCCGGCGTCCCGGTCCTGCTGTGCAAAGGCGCCGCTCTCGCGCTGAGCATTTATCCCGACGCCGGCTGCCGGCCGATGCGCGACATCGACATCCTCGTTCCCCGCTCGCGCGGCCGGGCGATTTTCCAGCAACTCGAAGCGGCACTCTGGCGCCCGACGGGCTGGTGGCCAAATTCTCTGCCGGAAAGCTATTTCCAATTTACTCACGCCGAGGATTTCGAAGCGCCCGGAGGCGGGCGCGTCGATCTGCACTGGCACGCGCTCAACCTGTGCTGCCACGATGCCGCCGATGAGACGTTCTGGCGCCATGCCGAACCGCTGGACTTTCTCGGCTTGCCCCTGCAGACCTGCCACGCCACAGAGCACCTGCTGCAGGCCTGCGCGCACGGCATCGTGTGGAGCCCGGTGCCCCCGGTGCGCTGGGCCGCGGACGCGGTTGTGCTGCTCGGCGGGTCGGCCGCGATCGATTGGCAGCGCCTGGTCGAAACCGCCTGCCGTCTGGAAGTCGCGCCCTACGTGCACCGCGCCCTAGCGTTCCTGCGCAGAGAACTCGACGCGCCGGTGCCGGCGGACGTGCTGAACCGGCTGCTGAGCGCCCCGGTGAGCGTGGCGGTGGAGGCGGAGTTCGCCCGCGAGTCGGCGCCTTTCGCGCCGCGCAATGCGTGGCAGGACCTGCTGAGCTTCTATGCCCGCTGGCGTCGCTCGCTGGGTGGCGCGTCCGCGCTGTGGAACGCGGGAGGCTTTGTGCGCCACCTGCAGTACGCGTTCGAATTGGAGAGCGCCTGGGCGCTCCCGGGCCTCCTCCTTCGCTCCGCGCTGCGCCGCCTCCTCGCGCCGCGCAACTGAGTAGCGGCGGCTGAGGCGCTCCTGGCACGAGCACGACACAACCAGCCCGCACGAATGCGCGGGCGGGGTTGAGCAGGCTTCCACAGGCAGAAACGATGTCTGGAATAAGGAGGCTAGCGGCGAGGAAACGACCGCGGCGTGATGGCCGGCCCAGCCTGGGCCTGAGGCAGCGCGCCGGCGGACTGCTGATAGGCCCGCAGCACCTCAGGCGCCGATCCGAAGCGCTGCACCCGCCCGTGGTCCAGCCACAGCCCTCGATCACACAGCATCTCGAGCGTCTCCATCGAATGCGACACACACAACATCGTCTTCCCGGCACGCCGGAACTCGAGAATCTTGGCCACGCACTGGGCAAAGAAATCCTGGTCGCCGACACCCAGCACCTCATCCACGATCAGTATGTTCGGATCGGAGTTCACCGCCACGGAAAACGCCAGACGCACCACCATGCCCGAAGAGTAGGTGCGCAGCGGCTCGTTGATCGCATCGCGCACCCCGGAGAAGTCCACGATCTGATCGAAACGCGCGTTGACCTGGCGTCGGTTCAGCCCCAACAGGGCGCCATTGATGCGGACGTTTTCACCTCCGGTCAGATCGGGATGAAAGCCCGATCCCAACTCGAGCAGCGCCGCGACCCGGCCTTTAATCTCGACCGATCCGGCATCGGGCCGGCACAGGCTGGTCGCCAGGTTGAGCAGAGTGCTCTTGCCCGCCCCATTGGGTCCCACGATGGCCAGGCTTTCGCCCGGCTGCAACTCGAAGGAAACGTCCCGCAACGCGTAAAAATGCTCCACCGGGGCCGAACGGCGGAACAACCGCGCCAAGCGGTGCCGCAACAACTGCCGGCCCGCATGCCGCGTAAAGCGCTTCGATACGTCTCTGAATATCACAGCCGCCATGGCGCTAAATATGCTCGTAAAAAGAGTCTTTCATTCTCCTAAAAGCCACCCAGCCTATCGCGAACACCATGGCAGAGACCACCGCCAGCTTCAGAACTGTCGCTGTGTGGGGCGCGGCTGCGTGCAGGAGAATAGACCGCAACGCAAGAATAAGAGCAGCAACAGGATTCAGCTCATAAATATAGGCGTACTTTGGAGGAATATTCTCAAAACCATAGAATATGGGCACGAGCCAGAACATGACCATAATCACGGATTCCACTACATAGCGCATGTCGCGGATATAGACATTGATGGCTGACGTCAAGAGGGCCAATCCGCAAACAAAAACTATCTCAAGCGCCCACACCAGCGGCAGCCACAGCCACTGGATGTTCACGCCGAGTCCGAAGGCCAGGACAGCCAGAAGCAGCAGGAGGATCTGAATGCCCAGGTGCAGGCAGCTGGAAAGGACGGCGGCGATCGGCACAATCTCGCGCGGCACGGGGACACGCTTCACCAGCGCGCTGTTCTCCACGATCGAAAGAGTCCCACTGACCCAGGCCACGTTGAAAAAACTGTAGGGCACCAGGCCACACAGAACGAAAACAGGGAAGTGTCGGATGGTCGGATTGGGGACGATTCTGGTCCAGACAAATGTGAGCACGCCCATCATCATCAGAGGGTTTAGAAGCGACCAGAAGACTCCCAGTGACATATTCCGGTAGCGGACCCGGAAGTCTTTCAGAACCAGATTCTGCAAGAGAAATAAGAAATCACCCTGCCACATCGCCACACCTGGCCTCAAACCATGGTCCCCGGTCTACAGCGTAATAGGGTCATTATAGACGATCCGGCGGTTCACCCTCCCGCGAGCCCCGACCGGTCGCGGCAACAATGCCCGTCAATATCGCGCGCCCGCGGGAGGCCGGAAATTGCATGATAGTTAAGTTGCCCCTCCAAGTGAATGAGTGAACAGCGCGCGGTCATCATCGGAGCAGGTCCAGCCGGATTGACGGCCGCCTACGAATTGCTCACCCGGACTTCGATCAAGCCCGTCGTCCTTGAAAAGAGCGAGTACATGGGCGGCATCTCCCGCACCGTGAATCACAACGGCAATCGGATCGACATTGGCGGACATCGCTTCTTTTCGAAATCCGATCGCGTTATGCAGTGGTGGCTGCGAATGCTCCCGCTGCAGGCCGTCGAGAACGGCGCGACGGCCATCGACTATCATGGAGCCCGACGGCTGATCGCCTCCTCGGCGTCCGGCCCCGACCCCGCCGTCGAAGACCGCGTGATGTTGCTGCGGCCGCGCAAGTCCCGCATTTACTATCTCCGCCGTTTCTTCGACTACCCGGTGACGCTGAGCCTGGCCACACTCCGCAAATTGGGTTTGTGGCGCACCATCAAGATCGGAATGGGCTCTCTGCGCAGCGCGTTGCTGCCCCTGCGGGAGGAGCGGACTCTGGAACACTTCTTCATCAATCGATTCGGCCGGGAACTCTACTCCACCTTCTTCAAGGCCTACACAGAAAAAGTTTGGGGCGTCCCGTGTAGCGAGATCAGCGCGGAGTGGGGCGCTCAGCGCATCAAGGGACTGTCGCTCTGGGCGACGTTGCTCCACGCCTTGCGGAAGGCCTTCGGAAGCAGCCGCCGCAACGTGGCGCAGAAGGACACTCAGACTTCGCTGATCGAGCAGTTCCTGTACCCCAAATTCGGCCCCGGACAGATGTGGGAGGAAGTGGCCCGGCAGGTGATCGCGATGGGCGGCGAGATTCACACCGGCTGCACGGTGAACCGCGTCATCACCGACGGCTGGCGGGTCTGCGCCGTGGAAGCCGTGAACTCCGCTACGGGTGCAATCGGAAGCTTTGCCGGAGATTTCTTCTTCTCGACGGCGCCGATCCAGGAGCTCATGCGATCCTTCGATGCCGCCCCTCCGGGCGAGATTCTGGCGCTGTCGGACGGCCTTGTTTACCGCGACCTGATCACCGTCGGCCTGCTCGTCAATTCGCTGAAGATTCAGGACGACACGCCCCACGGCAAGACCCTGCTCAGCGACAACTGGATCTACATCCAGGAACCTGATGTGCTCCTCGGCCGGCTCCAGATCTTCAACAACTGGAGTCCTTACATGGTCGCCGACCCAACCCGCGTCTGGCTCGGCCTGGAGTACTTCTGCAACCAGACCGACGCGATCTGGAGCCTCTCCGATGAGGGCGTGGTCGCGCTGGCCAGCGAGGAACTCAGCCGCATCGGAATCATCGACGCGCGCGAAGTGCTCGACTCGAAGGTCCTGCGAATGGAGAAAACCTACCCCGCCTATTTCGGCACCTACGATCGATTCGCCGAGATTCGCACTTACGTGGATCGCTACGAAAACCTGTTTCTGATCGGCCGCAACGGCATGCACCGTTACAACAACCAGGACCACTCCATGCTGACCGCGATGCTGGCCGTGGATCACATCATCGCCGGAGAACTCGACAAGAGCGCTCTGTGGGAGGTCAACACGGAAGGCGACTATCAGGAGGAATCCAAGTAGGCGCGCCTGACTGCGGCCGTGGATTCCGGCTCAGTAATCCATCGGCATGTCGCGCAGGTTCTCGAACGTGAACACCGGCCCTTCTTTGCACACGTAGACCGGCCCGGCGTTACACCGCCCGCACTTGCCGATGCCGCACTTCATTCGATTCTCCAGGCTGGTGTACACGTCCGACATTTTCGCGCCCAGCCGTTCCAGCACCGGAATCGTGTTCTTGATCATGATCGGCGGGCCGATCACTAGCGCCACCGCGTTGTCGGCCGCCACCTGGGCGCGCTCGAAGACCGTCGGCACGAAGCCAATTTCGCCCTTCCAGTCGGGCGCCTCGCCACCTGGATCGACACATCGGATCACGCGCACCTTCGGGTGGCCGGCCCACTGGTCGAGTTCGTCCGCGTACACCAGGTCGCCCACGGTTCGCGCTCCGTACACGATCGTGATGTCGCCGTAGTCGGCGCGGTTTTCCAGCGCGTACCAGATGGCACAGCGGATCGGCGGCATGGCGATTCCGCCGCCCAGAAAAATCAGGTCCTTGCCACGCCATTGCTCCATCGGATAGCCGTTGCCGTATGGTCCGCGAAACCCCAGCGTGTCGCCCTCACCGGCCTCCCACAGAGCATCGGTCACCCGCCCAACCTTGCGGAAACAGAATTCGATGTGGTCGTGCCAGGTCGAGCTGGAACAGATGTTGAACGTCGATTCGCCCCAGCCGAAGGCCGAAAAGATGCCGAACTGGCCCACGCGGAAATCGAACTCTTTGGCCCGCTCCGCGTCCTGGAAACGTAGCCGCACGGACTTCACGTCCACCGTGTGCTGCCGCACACCGATCACTTCCATGAGGTCGGGCTTATACGGATTCTGCATGGCAAATCTCGCTCACCAGCGGCAACACGCCCAGCCCAACCGGACAGTTGCGCGCGCAATTGCCGCAGCCGGTGCATAGCGTCTCGCCGAATTTCTCGGGGTACATAAAGAACTTGTGATAGATGCGCTGCCGTTGCCGCGCGCCCTGCGCCGGCCGCGGATTGTGGCCGCTCGAATGCAGCGTAAACAGCGCGAACTGGCAGGCGTCCCAATTCCGTGCGCGTACGCCTCCGCGCGGATTGCCCTCATCGACGATGTCGAAGCAGTGGCACACCGGGCAGGTGTAGGCGCAGGCGCCGCAACCGACGCAGCCGAGCGCGTGCTCCCGCCAGAAGGGATCTTCAAAGTGCTCTTTCGCGAACACTGCCACTGCTTCAGGGTCAAACCTTCGCTTCGGACCCGCGTCAATCTCCGCGGCCGCTGGCGATGAGTTGTCGTGAGCAACAGAATCCACTGCCGCACCAAATAGCGCTGAGCCCTTCGCCGTCAGGCAGCGCACGTTGTAACCGCCGTCGCCCGCATCCACCAGCAGCACGTCCGAGCCGCGCTCCGCCGCCGGGCTTAGCCCCACGCTGGTGCAGAAGCAGTGCTCGTCGTGCGCCGTGCAGGCCACTGTGATCACAGTCGTCGCCTCGCACCGGCGGTTGAAGAAATCGTCGCGCGGGTCCCAGTTGAACAGCTTGTCGAGAATCGGCAGCGCGGCCGCGTCGCACGGGTGCGCCCCGATGATGATCTGCTCGGGCATTTCGGCCGGCAGGTCGTCGAGCGTGATACCCGTACCGTCGATCCGATATGCGTACAGCGCTTCGTGGCGCGGGAAGACAAACTCCTTAATCGAATTGGTCGGCCGAATCCATCCATCCAGCAGCAGCGCTTCCGTCGATGCCAGCGGCGCATACAGCACCGTCCCCGGCTTCACCTGCACAGGGCCGGCGACTGTCTTGCCCGCCGCGATCCACTCGCCGGCGCGCTTGCGCAGATCGTCCCTCGATATGCGTTGGCTCATCGGATGAAATCCTCCTTGTCCTGGAGGGAGTAGGCGCCGACCACCGGCTCGACCGCCGGATCCATGCCCGCGCGGTAGCCGAACTGGGTCTCGGCGGCCCGGGCCAGCGCCAGGTTGAGCAGCCGCAGATCGATGCCCGCCGGACAGGCGCGCGTGCATTCGTCACAACCGACGCAGCGCCCCGCCAGGTGGATCGCCCGCGACAGGTGCCAGGCGAAGTTGCCCTTGCGGTGCGACGACGTATCGATGGCCTGCGGACGGTTCTTGTCCGCCAGGCAACGCTCGCAGTAGCACATCGGGCAGATCTGGCGGCAGGCGTAGCACTTCAGGCAGCGGTCGAATTCCGCCGTCCAGTAGGCGAGCCGCTCCTCGCGCGGCTTCTCGAGAAACCGTTCCAGCTCGGCATAGCGGCCGTCGCCCGGAGCCGCATTCTGCGCCGCTCCAGAAGAGATCGTCTGGTCCGCGAACCGCGGCTGGTGCGTGTCGCAGGCCTCACACTTCGGCTGCCCCAGGCCCTCGCAAGCGACCCCAATCACCTGCAGATCCTCGCGCCGGAACTGCGATTCCTGCTGCAGCACCACCAGCGCGCGCTCATCGCAGCCTTTCACGACCACTGCGGCGGCGCCCAGAGCGCGCACCTCCGGCCGCTTCAGGTAGACCGTCAGGTTGGCCAGGCAGTTCTCATTCCATTCCAATCGGTCGCAGTCTTCGGCCCGCGTGATGAAAACCGGTCCGCTCGCGCCGTGGCCGATCACCACCTTGACCTTGCCCTCTTCGAGCAGCCGCCGCGCGGTCGCTCGCAGTTCCTGACTCGCGCCGGCGAAGTCCTGCCCTGGCGCATTTGGATGAAGCGCCGTACCGTTCGGCGGCGCCGCCGCGGCCTGGGTCTCGTAAGGGAGATACGGCCCCAGAGCCCGCGTCTGCTCCGTGATCTCCGCGATCACCTGTTGGAATTTCCGTCCTTCGGCAGCGCTGATCCAAGTGAAATGCAGCCGCCGCGTGTCGAACCCGACGACGTCGAGCAGCTCGCGGAACAACATCCACCGCCGCCGTGCGTGGTAGTTGCCCGCGCTGTAGTGGCAGTCGCCTGGATGGCAACCGGAAACCAGCACCGCGTCCGCGCCGATCTCAAAAGCCTTGACCACAAGGTTGGTGTCGATCCTGCCTGTGCACGGCAGCCGAATGATGCGCACGTTGACCGGATACTCAAGGCGCGCCGTGCCCGCCAGGTCCGCGCCCAGGTAGGTGCACCAGTTGCACACGAAGGCGACGATCTTGGGCTCGAACTGATTCGTCCCGCTCATACCAGCGCCTCCACCTCCGAGTAAACCTGCTCCTCGGTGAAGCCCTCGATGTCGGCGCTCTTCGACGGGCACACCGAGACGCACGTGCCGCAGCCCATGCACAACCCCTGGTTCACTCTCGCCGTGTGCTTGATCAGCGTGCCGTTGCGTGCGCGGATCTCGGCGCGCTCGATCGCGTGGTAGGGGCAGGTGCGGACGCAGGCGAAGCAGGCCGCGCAGGTCTGCTCGTTGATGCGCGCGATCTCGGGTTCGCGAGTCAGTTCGCTGGCGGCGAAGGTCACCGCCACCTTGCTGGCCGCGGCCGAGGCTTGCGCCACCGACTCGGGAATATCCTTCGGCGCATGGCACGCGCCGCAGATGAAGACGCCGGCCGAGTTCGTCTCCACCGGCCGCAGCTTGGGATGCGATTCGAGCAGGAATCCGAACTCGTCGCAGCCCACGTTCAGCTTCTGCGCCAGTTCCTCAACCCTCTCGGCCGGGCGCATCGCCGCCGCCAGCACCACCATGTCGGCCTCAACCGTCACCGGAACGCCGGCCAGTGTGTCCGCGCCGCGCACGATCAGCTTTCCGTTTTCCTGGGTGATCTTCGAAACTCGCCCGCGGTAGTATCGGGCGCCGTCCTGCTCGATCGCGCGGCGGACGAATTCGTCATAGCCCTTCCCGCCGGCGCGGATGTCCATGTAGAACACGTGCGCCTGGCCGGCGTGCACCTTGTGCTTGTACAGCATCGTGTGCTTGGCCGTATACATGCAGCAGATCTTCGAGCAATACGCCAGGCCCTTGGCGTTATCGCGCGAGCCGACGCAGGCGATGAACACGATCGTCTGCGGCACCTTGCCGTCGGAGGGCCGCTTGATCTCGCCGTTGGTCGGTCCCGAGGCCGAAACCAGCCGCTCGAACTGTAGCCCGTCGATGACGTCCTTGTACTTGCCGTAACCGTACTCGCCGTAGCCCGTGATTTTGGCGGACGCCTGCTCGCGGCCAATGCTGTAGAGCTTGTAGCCGGTGGCCACCACGATCGCCCCGACCTTCTCCTGAATGAGTTCGTCGCGGTCCTGGAAATTGATCGCGCCCGGCGCGCACTTCTTCTCGCACAATCCGCAACCGTTGCGGATGATCTTGGCGCAGACGTTTTTGTCGATCACGGGCCGCGCCGGCACGGCCTGCGGGAACGGCATGTAGATCGCTGCCCGCGTGCCCATGCCGAAATCGAACTCGCTGGGCGTGCGTTTCAGCGGGCAGATCTTGGAACATTCGCCGCAGCCGGTGCACTTGACCATGTCCACGTAGCGCGCCTTCTTGCGGATGGTGACCTCGAAGTTCCCGATAAACCCCTCGACCTGCTCCACCTCCGAGTACGTGTGCAGCCGGATGCGCGGGTGCTGGCCCACTTCGACCATACGCGGCGTCAGGATGCACTGCGAGCAGTCGAGCGTCGGAAAAGTCTCCGACAGCCCCGCCATCTTGCCGCCGATGGAAGGATCGCGCTCCACCAGCACGACCTCGTAGCCTGAATCAGCGATATCCAGCGCCGCCTGTATGCCTGCCACGCCGCCGCCGATCACCAGCGCGCGCCGCGTCACCGGCACGCGAATCGGCTGCAGGGCATGGTCGTAATGCACTTTGGCCACGGCCATGCGGATCAGGTCGATGGCCTTCTCCGTCGCCGTCGCTTTGTCGTGGTGGACCCAGCTGCACTGCTCGCGCACGTTGGCGATTTCAATCCGGTAGGGGTTCAAACCCGCGTTCGCCACCGCGCGGCGGAATGTCTTGAGGTGCATGTGCGGCGAGCACGAGGCCACTACTACGCCGTCCAACCGTTGGGACACGATCTTCTCGCGGATCAATGTCTGACCGGGATCCGAGCACATGTACTTGTAATGCTCGGCGCAACGCACTCCGGTCAACTCCCGGCAGGCCTGCACCACCTGATCCACATCCACGGTGCGCGCGATATTCTCGCCGCACCAGCACACGAAAACGCCAATCCGGGACATGCCGCTCATGCCTCCTTTGCGGCCGCCAGCTCAGCCACGAAGTGGCGCTGGGTCCCCAGTTCGCTCGCACTCAGGCCGAGGGCCATTCCGACCAGGTCCGACAAGTAGTAAATCGGCAGGTTGTAATGCACGTCAAAGCGCTTTTCGATCGCCGCCTGCTTCATGTCCAGGTTCACATGGCACATCGGGCAGGCCACCACCAGGCAGTTCGCGCCGTGCGCCGCCGCGTTCGCAAGAATCCGGTTGGACAGCTCCAGCACGGTCTCCGGACTGGCCATGGTCATGCCGGCGCCGCAGCATTCGGTCTTGTAATTCCATTCGACCGTCGCCGCGCCAGTGGCGGCCACCACGGCCTCCATCGAGCGCGGCTGCTCTGCGTCGTCGAAGTTCGTGACCGCCGGGGGCCGGACCAGCAGGCAGCCGTAGTAGCATGCGGCTTTCAGGTGTTTCAGCGGTCTCTTGACGGCGCTCTTGAGCCGGTCGAGGCCGGCGTTCTCGAACACCTGGATCAGGTTGAGAACGCGCGGACCGCCGCCCGCCGGCGCTTCGACAATGACCTCGATTTCGGCGCGCAGCTTCTCGTCGGCGGCCATGGCCTGTTCGGCGCGCAACAGTTGCATCGAGCACAACGGGCAGGGCGCCAGCATCTGTTCATGCCCTTGTCTCCGGGCCAGGGCCAGATTGCGCGCCGGCAGCGCGACGGCGAGCTTGTGATTGAGAGAATGCGCGGCCGTCGCGCCGCAGCAGATCCAGTCGTTGACTTCAGATAACGTCACGCCGAGCGCGCCCAGCGCGGCACGCAGGCTCTGGTCGTAGTCGTTCGAGGAACCGTGCAGCGCGCAGCCGGGGTAGTAGCCGAGGTTCATCGCCCGCCTCCGTTCAACGACCGCGCCCCGTGCAACGACCTGGCAAAGATGCGCGCCACCACGCCGCGGTCGCGAACCTGGTCGCCCACCAGGTGCAGCTTGCCGCGCCGTTGCAGCTTGGGCGCGAGGTCGGCGTCCTCGAAGAGAACCGGCAGGGCGCGATCCCGCACGAACACTTCGCCCTTGAAGAGCGCGATCAGTTCCAGCTCGTTGAGCCGGCCATGGCGGCGGATGTTCGAGAGGAACGCCTTCTGGAAAATCACAGTGCGGCGCTGCGACGGCGACACCGTGCCGCGCTCGAAGGCGAGGCTGGCGTAGGGCGTCGAGAATCGAGGCGCAATCGACCGACTTGGGACAACGTGTCGAACAGGTCTGGCAGGAGACGCATTGCCAGATGGAATCGGAGGCGAGCGCGCGTTCGACGTCGCCCAGCTGCAGCAGTCGGATCAGGCGCGTGGGCGGCGAATCCATGTGTTCGGCCACGGGGCAGCCGGCGGTGCATTTGCCGCACTGGTAGCACTGCGAAATCTGGGTGTTGCTGAGGGATTCGACGGCCGCGGCGCCCGGCAAGAAGGAAGCGGTTGTTTCCATCACCGTACGAGACCTTTCCCGCCTGGAGTGGTACCCCAAAGCGGATAGTGAGACCAGCATATCTGAAATAGAACGCAGGCAGGAGCAAATCGCGGCATCGCTCGCGCGCGGGAGAAGCCGCGGATTCGAGCGTAGCCGGCTGGCTGTGACATCATCCGCGTGCAGATTTGGGACCAAAGCGGTACGCATGTGCAGACACGCCAGGGGACTCGATGCGGTAACCGCGGGCGGCCAACGCCTTGGCCGGTTTGGAGATGCGCGAAGTTTGAGCGCGGGAGGACGGGTTTGGCGGGTCACGTGCAGCAAGAATCGCATGAAGAAGCGTGACCAGGAAGGCATCCGAACGTACGGCGCCGATTCGATCAGGGAACAGGAGGCAGGGCCGGGCTCAGCCGGCCAGTCTGGAGACACACAAGGATTGTCGAATGTCGCGGAGGCAGGCCCATTGAGCGTCGAAGAACTCGTTGAGGAGGGGCAGTCCTTCGAGGCCGAGGCGATCAGCGGCGTGGAAGATGCCCCCGACCCAGATGTGGCTGAGGTTCACACGAGAGAAGTCCCGGAGGACGATGTACCCGCGGAATACCTGGATTCAGACAGAGATTAGGTTCGGTCTGGAATCGCGCATCCACGGCGGGCGGAAAGCCGGCGTTTGCGCGGTCGCAAAGTCTCAGGATGGAAACAGCCGCAGGGCCTCGCGCAATCCCGTCTGGTAGGACTGGATGAGCTTGTCCCAGGCGGCATCGACCTCGGCGTCGATCAATTGGCGCGCGGGATCGGCGTCGAACCAGGCCAGGGTTTGGCGGATGCCTTCGGCAAACGGCACGGTAGCGCGGAATCCGGGAACGAAGCATTTGATTTTAGAGTTATCGAAGACCGTGCTGACGGCCTTGTCGCCGATCAGACTACCGAGCTTGTCGGGCAGGCAGGCGGCAATGAAATCGGAAGGAATGTGCAGCAAGCGCGGCTTGTTGACGCCGGCGGCGTGGGCCACGAGGCGATAGAACTGGTCCCAGCACAACACCTCGTCGGAGGTGATGTGGAAGGCCTCACCAATGGCTTCGGCGTTCCCGAGCAGGCCAACCAGGCCCGTGGCGAAATCGCTGTTGTGCGTGATGACCCATAGAGAGGAGCCGTCGCCGGGCACGATGACTTCCTTGCCCCGGCGCAGGCGGTTGACAACGGTGTAGGAGCGGGCCCAACTGTTGACCGCGAGAGGAATCTGCGTCTGGCCGTAGGTCAGCGACGGGCGGACGATGGTGACCGGAAAACCGTCGTCGCGAAAGGTGCGCAGCAAGCGCTCCTCACAGGCGATCTTGTCCCGGGAATACTGCCAGAAGGGGTTGTCCAGGGGCGTGGATTCGGTGATCCGATAGTGCACCGGCGGCTTCTGGTAGGCGCTGGCGGAGCTGATGAAAACGTATTGCCCCAAGCCGCCGCGAAAGAGCCGCAGGTCGCGCTCGATATGCGCCGGGGTGAAGGCGATCCAATCTACCACGACGTCAAAGGATGCGCCAGCAAGGGCCGAGGCGGCCGCGGCGGGGTCGTCGATATCGGCGTTGAGGGTGCGCACGCCGGCGGGCAGATCGGCGGCGTGGCGGCCGCGCGTCAGGAGAGTGAGATCGATGCCGCGCTGGACGGCCACGCGCGTGCATGCAGAGCTGATGATGCCCGTGCCGCCGATGAAAAGTACCCGCATTCTGAATTTGTAGCAGGCGCGGGGCGGGTTTGCCAGTGGACTTGAACGACGGCCGAGGTGCGAAGGCGCGTCTCAAGTGATCGGAGTAGTCTGCGCGGGGAGGAAGTTCTGAACGGCAAGGGCTAGGTTGCCGAGATTGGTTTGGGTGATGGCCGCGAGCGGAGGCGGCTGCACTCTGGCATTCGGTGCGTTTTCGGCGAAATACGTCGTCGCGGCGCGTTCCAAATCGGACAAAGACAACCTAGGCGGGCGTTCCTCATAGGCGTTGATGCAGGCGACGATTTTGCAGATGTCCCGCGGATAGCAGGCGCGCAACTCGGGTCCGCCGAGCTTCCGGCAGAGGCGGATCAACTGATCGGCGACGCCGGGATTAATGTCGAATCCCTGCCGTAGGGCCTCCCGGCGGAAGATCTCGACGAAGCTGCTATCCGGGACGGGAGGCACGAAGATTTTGTTGGGGATACGCCGCAGAAATGCGGCGTCCATCAACTGTTTCGGCTCGAGGTTGGTGGCAAAGACGATCATCAGCTCGAAAGGAACCTGGAACTTCAAGCCATAACTCAGGTTGAGGTAATCCACCCGTCGATCCATGGGCAGGATCCAGCGGTTCAACAACATGGTGGGAGGAATGACCTGGCGGCCGAAGTCATCCACGATGAGGATGCCATTGTTGGCCTTCATCTGCGCGGGCGCCGCATAGATATTGGTCGCTGGATCGAGCCGCAGTTCCAGCATATCGGCCGAGAGTTCTCCGCCGACCATGACCGCAGGGCGCTGGCACACGGCCCAGCGGGGGTCCAGGCCCGGACAGTCGCCTTCCAACTGGCGGTGAATCACGGGATCGAAGACCGAGATAACCTGGCCGTCGACTTCCACTGCATAGGGAACGACGATGGCGTCGTCAAAAACTTTGACAGTGCGTTCCGCCAGACTGGTCTTGCCGTTGCCGGTTGAGCCGAACAGGAACATGGTTTCCTGACTGATCAGCGCGGGCCCCAACTGGTCGAGTACCTCGTCCTCCACGACGAGGTCGGAAAAGACGCGGTGCAGATGCTGGCGAGTGATTTTGGGGCGCGCGGTCTGGGCCCGGACGGTGGATTGGTAGAGCCGCAGCGAGACGGGGGCCGGACCGGCGTAATGGGTGGCCGACTGGCGGTCGGTGGCGAACTTGTGGCCGGCAAAGGTCAAACTGAGCAGGAAGTTCTGGCCGTCGGTTCCGCGGATTTCGACGAGTTTCTCCTGCTGCAAATGGCGGAAGACGGCCTCGAGAACCGGGGGCGGCAACTTCAACTCCTGGTGGAGCGAGACGAGGGTACTGACGCCGTCGAGATTGATCCGTCGTGCGGCCAGATCCACAACTAACGACCAGGGGATATCGAGGGTCTCCCGATCGCGTGGCGCTTGCGGAATACAAGCTGGAGTGAGCAGAGCAGGCCGCATGGGAGGCACTAATTTATATCGGCCAAAGTCGATCCTGGTGTTAAAGAATCGCGATTCTTTCTGAACCACGGACGCGGGCGGCAGGATTTGCAGGCTGGGCCGGGAGGATTCGAAGGAGTGCCGGCGTTGGCGGGCCCGCTGCGCTCTGACGACCGCCGCTACCGCCTTGTCTTCGCACCTGCGCCACGGTAAGTCCACAAAACCTGTAGAATTGGCGCAATAGAGCGAAAGAGAGAGCATCCTGGCGCCCCGCGCCTGCGCCGGGCAGTTGTCTGCAATATGCTGATTCAATGCGAGTTAATAGCCCAGTAAAAGCGCACAATCGTACCCGAATCTCATCATTACAAATTTGTATGAAATAGGCTTGACAGATCTCCTTCTCATTCTTTAATATAGAAAAGCTCGTATAGATTCCGGCCATGGGCTTCTGGGAGCTGCCTTAGCTGAATCGACTCTTGCGGGCGTTAGAGGACGGAGCAGTTGGCGGAGGGGACAATGAATAGGATTGCGCGGGGTGGAGAACTATACCTACTTCTTGCGACCACGGCACCGGTTGGGGCGGAGAGGAGTGTCCGGAATTTCGGCGCTCCGATGCAGGCAGGGCGAGATAAGAACCTGCCGGGACCCCGACCGTCGTCCTCGCCTTCCACTGCTACGGCTACTGAACATCAACGGGATGTGGACGGAGCGGTGCTGACCGTCTACGCGCACTCATCCCGGATCTCGACGCTCCTCCCAGAGAGCTTGGCCGGCGTATTGGCAGTTCTTAGGGACCCAAAATGGAAATCCCCGGCACCGTCGCTCGTGTAAGTGCCGCATCACGCGGCGGAGGAGGATGAATTGAAGACCAAGATCGCAATTGCCACGTTGTTCACGGCTGTGGCTTTCATAACGCCGGCCCATGCCGGCACGGTCCTGTCGTTGACGCCGTTGCCGACCGGCCCGCTAGGCAAGACGGCGAACCTCAACCTTTCAGGCGCCGGCAATCCAGCCGGCAGCAGTGGTTACATTGTTGCATCCGGATACGACAACTTGTTTCCCTCAACCACCGTCGCCCCGCCCAAGTTCAGCGGGGCGAGCACGGCGAACCTCGACGTGACAACCGATAAAGGCGGTGTTACGGGCTTGGGCCTGAACAGCAACGATGCCCCCTACGTTGGACCCACCGATGCCATCGTGCTGGATTTATCCAACGTCAAGCCAGCCCTGGGTACTGCGACAATTAACCAAGTCACCTTCGATCTGTACAAGGACATTACCGGTGGCTCTACCTGGGTGATCTATGGCACGACTCTCGCTGGCGGCAAAGGAACCGCCACTCTGATCGCGTCCGGCAAAATGTTAGCTACCGGGCCGTTGGTTGTCAGCACCAGACTCGATTTACACCTCCTACGTCATTGGCCTCACTGGCGACTGCGCCCTCGATATCGAGAACGTCCAGATCAATTATGAGGCTCCCGAACCAGGCACATTCGCAATGGCCGGCATGGGCGCGTTGCTGGTGCTGATTGGGCGCAAGAAACTGACGGGCAGGCGCGGGTAGCGGCGCCTTCCGTACATTGCCTGACTACTCGGCAGAAAACCGATACATCGCCGGCGGCCCCGCGAAGGCTGGCCGGCGCGCACAACGCGGCTCGCGGGATTCCTGCCGTGGGCTGTTAAGACTCATTCCCGCCTACACTTCGAATGACCGCCGGCGAGTTCGGACAGCTTAGCGATTGGGTCATCACTGCCATAGCAACGCATTGACGTGGATCCGGTCCGTCCCCGATGGTCTCCGAAACGCGGTCGAAGCGCCAGGACATCCTTTCCCCCTTCAGGACGCTCCCTTGGCAAGCCTTGTAAATTCAATCTGTTAGAGGCCTGACGCAGCCAGGCTATCCTATGGCGCGGCAGCGATTACCGCGCTGAAAATCAAAGTAAACAGAGGGAATTTAACGCGAGGCCCGGGCGCGTAGCTGGCGGCAGATCCCGGGATTCGCGCATTCCTATAGGCTCCACTTGCTTCCCTATTATTGGCAAACGGGAGTGGATCCAATGGCAGATGAAAAAATGCTTGACAGCGGCTAGAGGCAGGAGTGAGAATTGGTGGTCTATTGGCACCTCATGCGGGGGCAGGTCATGAGGGAAATAGTACGGGGACGTGTCGGTAGTTGCCTAACTATCAATGCAGCCTTCTCTGCAAACGCCGTTTGCGGCGGAACTCTGCACGGAGTCTCCTACACATTGACTCGGCCTGCCTGAACAAGGATACCAATAGGACGATTCCGGCCTGAGGCTGCTGCGCGCTGCCTGAGGCGGTTCCAGTTGTGCGGGCACTAGAGGACGGACAAGTGCCGGGAGGAGACTAGGAGTAAGCATTGATGGTCTACTAGCACCTCATGCGGGGGAGCAGAGCATGGGGCGCACACTATGTGGACAGGCTGGTGTTTTTCTGCGGAGCCTTGCAATCTTTTCTGCGAGCGCCGATTGGGGCGAAACGCCGTAGGTGTCTTGCTGCGCACAGACTTCGGCCTGCTTAGCCAAGAGTAGCGACACGATGATTACGGCCTTAGGCTGCTAAGAGCAACCTAAGGGGTGCGAGTTGTGTGCGCATTAAAGGACGAGCCAGTCATAGGTCAGAGGAGGGAACGTGAAGAGGAGTGCGCGGGATGGAGCACTGGGCCTACTCCTCTCGGCCGCCGCGCCGGTTTGGGCAGGGGTGGTGGTCTGGAATTCCGGCGCTCCAGCCGTGGACGGACACAATAGCAACCTGCCGGTTCCGAAAGCGCTGTCTTCACCGTCCAGTGCGACGGCTACTGAAAATCAACGGGATGTGGACGGAGCGGTGCTGACCGTCTGCGCGAACTCATTCCGGAATCCGACACCGCCCAGTGCAAACTTTGTCTTTGTGCTGGCAGCCCTGAGGAGCCCGACAGCCCTCGGGGTCCCAAAATGGCAACCCAAGTCAAGATCGCTCGTGTAAGTGCCGCATCACGCGGCGGAGGAGGATGAATTGAAAACCAAGATCGCAATTGCCACGTTGTTCACAGCTGTGGCTTTCATAACGCCGGCCCATGCCGGCACGGTCCTGTCGTTGGCGCCGTTTCCGACGGGCAAGCTAGGCAGCACGGCCAACCTCAACCTCTCAGGTGCCGGCAATCCAGCCGGCAGCAGTGGTTACATTGTTGCATCCGGATACGACAACTTGTTTCCCTCAACCACCGTCGCCCCGCCCAAGTTCAGCGGGGCGAGCACGGCGAACCTCGACGTGACAACCGATAAAGGCGGTGTTAATAAGGGCTTGGGCCTGAACAGCAACGATGCCCCCTACGTTGGACCCACCGATGCCATCGTGCTGGATTTATCCAACGTCAAGGCCACTCTGGGTGGCGCTAAAATTAACCAAGTCACCTTCGATCTGTACAAGGACATTACCGGCGGCTCTACCTGGGTAGTCTATGGCACGACTCTCGCTGGCGGCAAAGGAACCGCCACTCTGATCGCGTCCGGCAAAATGTTAGCTACCGGGCCGTTGGTTGTCAGCACCAGCTCGATTTACACCTCCTACGTCATTGGCCTCACTGGCGACTGCGCCCTCGATATCGAGAACGTCCAGATCAATTATGAGGCTCCCGAACCAGGCACGTTCGCAATGGCCGGCATGGGCGCGTTGCTCGTGCTGATTGGGCGCAAGAAACTGACGGGCAGGCGCGGGTAGCGGCGCCATTCCGTAAATTGCCTGACTACTCGGCAGAAAGCCGAGACATTGCCGGCCGGCCCCGCGAGGGCTGGCCGGCAATTTCACGTCCGGATGGCAGTGAACGTCCAAGTCGTCCAACGCCATCAACGGCAATCCCCTGCCGTTGATAAGCTCGAAGCAGCCGATTCGAGCGGAAGGGAGTTGCGATCCATGGACCAGAGATACATTCTGGCGCTGGTATGCGCGGTGCTGCCGGGCGTCGTGTGGGCACAGGATGGCGGGGCCGCAGTGGGCGTATTCGAGGGCCACGCCGACGTGGGCACGGTTCTGCATCCCGGCGCGGCGCAATACGCCGCCGCGCGGCGGAGCTACACGGTCAGCGGCAGCGGAGAGAATATGTGGTTTGTCTCCGACGCCTTCCAATTCGTCTGGAAGAGAGTATCGGGCGACGTGACGATCGCGGCCGACATCGCATTTCCGTCGCCGGGCGGCAACGCCCATCGCAAGGCCGTGCTGATGGTTCGCCAAAGCCTGGATGCCGACTCGGTTTACGCCGACGTGGCGCGTCATGGCGAGGGGCTGACGTCGATCCAGTTTCGCGAAGAAAAAGGCGGCACGACGCACGAAGTCCAATCAAACATTTCCGCTCCGCAGCGTTTGCGGCTGGTGAAGCAGGGCAACTACGCCTACATGCTGCTGGCGGGCGATGGCGAGAAGCCGCGGATGGCCGCGGGATCGCCGCGCATCGAACTGCGGGACCCCTACTATGTGGGCATCGGAGTTTGCGCGCATGACAAGGACGCAATGGAGCAGGCCGTGTTCACGAATCTGGAATTGACTAGCGAGGCGCCCAAGGCGTCGCGCCAGCCGGTGCTCTCCAGCACGCTGGAGACGATACCGGTTCCGGGAGGCGACCGGCGCGAAGTGTACGCGACCGAAGGGCGCATCGAAGCTCCGAACTGGACCCGGGACGGCGCCGCGATTGTGTACAACAGCCAGGGCCACCTGTACCGCATTCCGGCGAGTGGCGGCCGGCCGGAAGCGATCGAGACGGGCCCGGCCACGCGCATCAACAACGACCATGGCATTTCGCCGGACGGGACGATGCTGGCCATCAGCGACCAGACGCAAGACAACCACGAGTCCATCATCTACGTGCTGCCGCTGGCCGGCGGCACGCCGCGACGCGTTACCGCGAAAGCGCCGTCATATTTTCACGGCTGGTCGCCAGACGGCAAGACGCTGGCATTCTGCGGCCAGCGCGACGGCGAATTCGACATCTACACAATTCCGGCCGAAGGCGGCGAGGAAACGCGGCTGACCACCGCGCCCGGCCTGGACGATGGCCCGGAGTATTCGCCCGATGGGGAGTACATCTACTTCAACTCTGAACGCACGGGGACGATGCAGATCTGGCGCATGAAGCCGGATGGAACGGACCAGGAGCAGGTCACCAACGACGAGTACAACAACTGGTTCGCGCATCCGTCGCCGGATGGCAAGCGGCTGGTGTTTCTGTCTTACGAAAAGGAAGTCAAGGGACATCCCGAGAACAAGGACGTCATGCTGCGCCTGATGACGTTGGCCGACGGCAAGATCACCGTCCTGGCTCGGCTATTCGGCGGGCAGGGCACGATCAACACGCCATCCTGGTCGCCCGACGGGCGCCGGCTGGCGTTCGTCAGCTACCAACTGCAGTAACTCGCGGCGGTCCGGGGAACGGCGTCCGCAGCGCATACCAGTCCGCGCGATGTCCACACACTAGCGCGATCTGATAGCATCTTGTGGTCATGTTGTTCACCGCTGCGATCCTCGGCATTTTCGTCTACGGCATGATCGCCGCCATGTTGGGCACGATCCTTCCGGACCTCTCCAAAAAATTCTCGCTTTCCCCAAAGCAAAACGGCAACATTGCCCTGATTCAGGCCGTGGGCCTGATGATCGGCTCTTTCTCCAGCGGGCCGCTGATGGACATTTACGGCAAGCAGGTCGGCATGCTGCTCGGCCTGGGGCTGGTGGCGTTGGCGTTGATCGCGTTGCGCGGCGCCGGCGGGTACATGCTGGTCTCGTTGTCGATGCTGGTGCTTGGCCTGGGCGGCGGCGTGGTGGTCAATGGGGCCAACAGCCTGAACACGGTGGTCAACCCCGACAACCCAAGCTCGATTGCGAATTTGTTGAATCTGTTCTTCGGGCTGGGTGGACTGGTGACGCCGTTCGTGGCCGCCAACCTGTTCAAGAGCGATACGAAGAAGATCACATTCTGCGCAGCCGTGTTGGCGCTGCTGGCCTTGGCGGCGAGCATCGTGGCGCCATATCCGAAACCGAGCGGCCAAATGTCATTCAACTTCGGGATGGCGGCCAGCCTGCTCGCCGATCCCAAGGTGCTGCTGCCCGCTCTGCTGCTGTTCCTTTACGTAGCCTGCGAAGTCGGCGTGTGGAACTGGCTGGTGCGTCACCTGATCGCGCAGGGCGTGCCCGAGAAGCGCGCCATGACGATTCTTTCGCTGGGATTCGCGCTGGGCCTGATCGTGGGCCGCATCGGAATTTCCCAGGTGTTGCTGGCGGTGGATCCAAGAACAGTGCTGATCGGAGCGGCACTCGCGATGGCCGTCACGACATTCCTGATGCTGCAAAGCAGCGACGTGAAGATCGCCTGGGCCGCGGTGTTCGTCGCCGGCCTGGCCATGGCGCCGGTGTTCCCCACAACGCTCGGCGTCGTGGGCAAGGCGTTCATGCAGACCGCGGATAGGATCGCACATGGCCTGCCGGCGCGGGAAGCCACGGCCATCGGCATCGCCGTCACGGCCGGCTGGTTCGGCATCGTGGCCTCCAGCCCGATCATCGGCGGCATCGCGGGCGACGATCCGAGGAAACTGAAGAAGGCGTTGCTGCTGCTGCCCGCGGCCTCCGTCCTCATGGCGGTTGTCGCTTACGCGATGTAACGGCAATTTGAATTGGCACTCACGGGTGGGCGCACGGGCGCTCACCCGTTTTTCGTTTCCAGCATCAACGTCACCGGCCCATCGCCCACCAGCGTCACCAGCATGTGCGCACGGAAAACTCCGGTCTCGGTGGCAACGCCGCGCCGGCGCGCCTGGGCCACAAAGTGCTCGTACAGACGACTGGCCTGCTCCGGCGGCGCGGCGAGGTCGAAGCTCGGCCGGCGTCCCTTGCGCGTGTCGCCGTAAAGAGTGAACTGCGACACGACCAGCAGCCCGCCGCCGGTATCGATGAGACTAAGATTCATCTTGCCCTCCGCATCCTCAAAAATACGCAGGACGAGAAGTTTGTCGAGCAGCGCTTCGGCCTGGGCCTCCGTATCTTCACGGCGCACGCCGAGTAGCACGAGCAGGCCCGCGCCAATGGCGCCAGTGACGCGCGAGTCCACTTCCACGCGAGCCGAGGAGACGCGTTGAATCAGTGCGCGCATTCCATTTCTCTCCCACGCCGGCCGTGGCCCGTGCATCGCATCGGGGACAATACGCCTACCCGCGGACGCTTGGGCGATGGCGCCCGGAATTCCTAAGGCCGCGCCAGGTATTTTTTATACAGCCGTGTGTGCCGGGTTTCGAGATCGGCTTCGTTGCCGCGGATGAAGACCATTTTGACGTCGGTTTTCACCTCCAGCAAATCGCCGTCGGTGAGGACCAGGTCGGCCACTTTGCCGGCTTCAATCGAGCCGTATTCCTTATCGATGCCCCAGATTTCGGCGGCATTCAACGTGACCGCTCGCAGCGCCTCGTCGTACGGCAGACCGTAGGGTACGCCCTGCGATGCCTGATAAGGCAGGTTGCGCGCGAACTCCGCGTCGAAGGTGGCGAAACAGAACTTGACGCCGGCAGCGTGCAATTTGGCCGGCAGCGCGTACGACTCGTCGTAAGGGTCATCCTCCTCATCGGCCCCCGTCTGGGTGCGGCCGAGGATCACCGGGATCTTCTTTTTCGCAATCGTTTCGAGAGTCGCGCCCGGTTTCCGCACACCGGCAAGCACGAGCCTCACCTGCCGCTTATCGGCGAACTCGATGACCTCCCTGATCTCGCGCTCGTGGCTGGCGAAGGCCACCAGCGGTGTCTTTCCCTCGAGCACCGGAATGAAAGCTTCGAACTTCAGGTCGGTCTTTACCGGCAAAGCCGCCTTCTTCGCGGTCCAATAGCTGCGCGCGTCGTCGAAGAAGCTCGTCAGCTCCTGGATCTCCTGATCGTGCTGGCGCTTCGAATTTGGGTAGTTGCCGCGCGTGACGGAGAACGTCATGGGATCGAAGCTCACCGGCGAAATCGCGGGATAGCGCAGGTGCATGCCGGCGCTGCGCCGCACTTCCATCTGCTCCCATGTCCAACCCGCGAGATGGGCCAGCGAGATCTGACCGCCGATCATCTGGACGTTACCGCCGCCGCGCCCGCCGCCGGCGCCGGCAGGCAGCAGGGCCGTCATCGTGATGCCGTTGGCCCGCACCACCGGGATGTGCTCGCTATCCGGATTCAGGGCAACGATAGGGCGCAATTGAGGAACGAAGGTCCCCAGTTCACCCGTGTCGTTGGTCTCGCGGATCGAACCGATCTCCGACAGGCCCACGATCGATCCTGAGTTGATCATGCCCGGCCACAGGTGCAGTCCCTTGCCATCGATGATCCTGATCTTGGTTTTGGGCGGAGTCACCTTCGCGCCGACTTCGGCGATCTTTCCGTCCAGGACCAGGACGCTCGCGCCATCGAGCTTCGGCCCCGAGACGGGATGAACGGTAACGTTCTTCAATAGGAACGACCCGCCTTCGGGCGGGGCGGCGAATGTTGCAACGGCGAACAGGCCGGCCAGCAGAAGTTGTTTCACGACGGCCTCCTTCTGGGCGGGGCATCCGCCTTCTCCGTGGCCTTTTCTTTCTCCAGCAGGCCCTTCTTATCGGCTTCGCGCCGCGGCCGCGCCAGCAGGTCTTCATCGCGGTCGAAGTATTGACGGCCGTCGATGAACACTTTTTCCACTTTGCTGTAGATCGACAGCGGATCCTTATCGAAGACCACAATGTCGGCTTGCTTCCCCGCCTCGATTGAGCCGACATATTGGTCGATGCCGAGTTGCCGGGCCGGGTTGATGGTCACTAAAGCCAACGCCTCGTCTTCGCTGAGCCCGCCGTACTTTATAGTCTTCGCGGCTTCCGTGTTGAGACGCGTCGAGAGATCGGCGCCGCCGGCGTCATCGGAATTGAGCGAGGTCAGCACGCCTTTCTTCGTGAGCAGCGCCGCATTGTATGGAATGGCGTCGTAGGCCTCGATCTTGTAGCTCCACCAATCGCTGAACGTGGAGACGCCGGCGCCGTGGGCTCTGATTTCCTCGGCTACTTTGTAGCCTTCCAACGCGTGTTGCAGCGTAGCGATCTTGAAACCGAACTCCTCGGCCACGCGCAGCAGCATCAGAATCTCGTCGGAGCGGTAGCAGTGCGCGTGCACCAGGCGTTTGCCCTCGAGCACTTCGACCAGCGGCTCGAGCTTCATGTTCCTGCGCGGCGGCAGGACGTTCTCGCCGCGCGCCCGGCGCGTTTCATACTCCTTCCAGGCGGCCTGATATTGCCGCGCCTCGAGAAAGGCCTCGCGAATGACGTCCTCCACGCCCATGCGCGTGCCGGGGTAGCGCGGCGTCTGCGCGTTGCCGCCGATAGGAGATTGCCCGCCCTGTCCGGCGCGCTTCGGATTTTCTCCCAGCGCAAATTTGATGCCCGGCTTGGCTTCCTTCATCACCAGGCCGTCCGCGTCGCTGCCCCAGCGCATTTTGATGACGACGTTCAAACCGCCGATGGCATTGGCCGAGCCATGTAGCAGGTTGGCGGTCGTCGTGCCGCCGGCCAGGTCGCGAAAAATCGCAGGATCTTCGGGATCGATGACATCCCGCATGGCCACCATTGACGAAACCGAAACGCTGCCTTCATTCGTGGAGACGAGGGCGATGTGGGTGTGGCAGTCGATCAGTCCCGGGGTGATGTGTTTGCCGCCCAGGTCGATGATCTTCGCGCCCATCGGCGCCAGAACCTTGTCTCCCACCTCGGCGATCAATCCGTTGCGGATGACGATCGAGCCGCTGAACGTGCCCTTGGTCACGCTGTGAATCGTCGCGTTCTGCAAGACGATGGGCTGCTGGGCGGCCTGCTGGGCGCACGCCATGCCGCAAGCAGCGGCAGTGATTAGAAGGGTTCGCATCGCGATCATCACTGCACCTCCCCGGCAGGCGCGCCGCCGGTTGAGCGCGGCGGAGTCGGCGCTTCCGGCGCCGGAAGATATTTTTTGCCGTCGATGAAGACCATTTCGACTTTCGATTTCTCGTCAAACAAATCGCCCTTGACGACGGTGAGGTTCGCGATTTTCCCTTTGTCGATGGAGCCGAGGCGGCTCGCGACGCCGTAGATCTCAGCCGCCGAAAGCGTCAGCGCGCGAATCGCATCGGCAGGCTTGAGCCCCACGTCGATCGATTTCTTCAAGGCCTTCAGAATTTCCTTCGGCGTGTCGAGACCCTCGGAGGATATCGCGAACGGCACGCCCGCGGCAGCGAGGACCGCCGGGGTCGTGGGTGCTTTGTCCCTCAGTTGCAGCGTTCGCAGACTCGGAATCTCTTCGGGATCCGACTCGCGTGCCTTGGCCGGCCATTTCACGTTGAGGATCACCGGCACACGGGCCTTCTTCAAATCGTCCGCCGATCGGAATGCCTCGTGACCGCCGTACAGCACGAAGGGCGTTTTGAATTCCGCGCCGAACCTCAGCATCCGATCGATCTGAACGCGGCTCGTCGCCGGAATCAACAGGCGGTGTGTTTCCAGCAATCCCTCCAGCGCGCGGTCATACGATGGACGGGCGATGGCGACCGGGTCCTTCGCATACGCCTCCTTGGCCGCCTTGTAATACGCGGCGTCGATCCAGATCTGGCGCAGATACGCCATCGCGCCCATCAGCGATCCCGGGAAACTGGCGAATCCTCCGGTAGTGAGCGTCGTGTACAGACCCGCTGAAGGATCGACCACCATGTCACCGCCGTTTTCGCCCGCCAGGTTGATCACGGCGCCATGTCCGGCCAGGATGCCCTGCCTGGGAAACGTGACCGCGGTCGTGAATCCCGCGCTGCGGGCCGTCTCGATCCGGCGGTCGGACGGCTTTACCAGGTCTGCGGCTTTGACCCAGGTGAACGTATTGGGCCGGTCTTCGGGTCCGCGCGCGCGCGCCGGCGGCGGCGTGGCAGTGGTCGCGGGCGCCGGAGTCGTTGGGGCGGGTTGCGCACCACCGCGCCCACCGCCAGCCGGTGTGGCTAGGGCCGCGAGCTCGGCGATGCCCCACGTACTCAGCGCATCGATCAGGCCCGGATAGACGTTGAGCCCCGTGCCGTCGATCACGGTCACGCCGGCCGGGATCGGGATGTTTTCGCCGACCGCATCGATCAGGCCGTCCTTGATCAGCACCGTCGCTTTCTCGAGGACAGGCCCGCTCACCGTGTAAACACGCGCGTCGCGGATGGCTACGCGCGACGGCGGATCTGCCGTCACGAGGCCCGCCGCGGCGAACAAGAGCAGCGTTAATGGAAAGAGCCGATGTAACATGGGAAACCCCTAGTCTAAACTGGTGGTTCAGACATGCCAACTCGCAGACCCATTCGCTACAAAGACGCGGGAGTGAATATCGACGAGGCGGACCGCGCGGTCGAGTTCATCAAACGCGCCGCGCGCCGGACGTTTACGCGTGCTGTCGCCACCGACATTGGAAGCTTCGGCGCGGGGTACCGTCTCACCGGCTGGAAACGGCCGGTTCTCATCTCATCAGCCGACGGCGTAGGGACCAAGCTGAAAGTCGCGTTCCTGGCGAACAAGCATGACACGGTAGGGCAATGCCTGGTCAACCATTGCGTAAATGACATTGCGGTGCAGGGCGCGAAACCGATCTACTTCCTCGACTATTTCGCGGTCGGCAAGCTCGACGCCGACGTGGCCGGCGCAGTGGTCGGCGGCCTGGCCAAAGCCTGCCTGGAGAACGGCTGCGCGCTGATCGGCGGCGAGACCGCCGAGATGCCCGGCATTTACAGCGCGGGCGAATACGACCTGGCGGGCTTCATCACCGGCTGCGTCGAGAAGGATAAGCTGCTGACGGGCGCGCGAATTACGCCCGGCGACGTCCTGCTCGGTTTGCCGTCCAATGGCCTGCACACCAACGGCTACTCGCTGGCGCGCAAGCTGCTGTTCGAGATCGCCGGCCACAGCGTGAAGAGTTTCGTGCCCGAACTGGATTGCACCGTGGGCGAGGAGTTGCTCAAGGTGCACCGCAGCTATCTGCGGCCCATTCAGAGGCTGATGCGGCTGAATCTGCTGCTCGGCGCCGCGCATATTACGGGCGGCGGCATCACCGACAACACACCGCGCATTCTGCCCGCGGGCGTCGCGGCAGAGATCCAGCTCGGCTCCTGGCCGGTGCTGCCGATCTTTGAACTGCTGAGACGCTTGGGCAGCGTGCCGGACGACGATTACCGCCGCACCTTCAATCTAGGCATCGGCATGATCCTCGTCGTTCCGGCTAAGAAGGCGGTGAAGGCGAAACGGGCACTGGACCGAATGAAGGAACCGTGGCACGAAATCGGCCGCGTCATCCGCCAGCGGCGAGGCAGAAAGGACCGGGTGGTTTACCGGTGAAACGGCTGGCCATTCTCGTCTCCGGCCGCGGCTCGAACTTTGAAGCCATCGCGCGCCACATCGCGGACGGCGGGCTCGAGGCCGAGATCGCCTGCCTGCTCTCGAATCAACCTGAGGCCAAGGCGCTTGGAACCGCGCACCATCTCGGTTTGAACGCCGTTTCGCTGCCGTCGAAAGGCATCGACTCGGACACTTACGCCATGCTGGTTTGCGATGTGCTCGCGCCGCTGCACATCGATCTGATCTGCCTGGCGGGCTTCATGCGCCGCGTGGGGCAGCCGCTGCTCGAGGCTTACGCCGGGCGCATTCTGAACATCCATCCTTCATTGCTGCCGTCCTTCCCCGGCCTGCACGTCCAGCAGCAGGCGCTCGACTACGGCGTGCGATTCTCCGGCTGCAGCGTGCATTTCGTCGAGGCTGGCATCGACTCCGGGCCAATCGTCACGCAGGCCGCGGTGCCGGTACTCGATGACGACACGGCTGACACGCTCGCAGCGCGCATCCTCGTTGAAGAGCATAAAATCTACGCCGACGCCATCGCGCTCGTGCTGAGCGGGCGCTATCGGATCGAGGGCCGGCGCGTTATCCGTACGCTCTGATCCCGCCCGCGTTGCCATTCACAGCGCGACGCGCCGGTCCCCCACCCGCCGAGTCAAGTGGATCCGGTCCAGGAATTCCAGCAGCGGGATTGCGTACTTGCGCGATATTCCCGTCCACTCCTTGAATTCGGGCACCGAAAATTGTTGACCGCGGTGCGCTTCCAGAAGCTGCTTCAGCCGCGCGATCGCCTCGGCGTGATAAATCAGTTCGGGCGAGACGCGTACCAGCCGGCCTTGCTTCAAGAGTATTTGCAGAATTGGCCGCGATCGCTGCTCGTCGAGCCCGGACTTTGCCAGAACTTCCGCCTCGCCCGGCGCCGCCAGTCCGCCTGCTCGAAACAGGGCCTCGATCTTCTTCAGGGCCTCGTCTTCATCGCTCTGCAATTGAACGTGGAAACTTCCGAGGCGCAGCAACTCACCTTCGGCGGCGATGCCGGGTGAACCCGCCAGGACCGCATCCAACAGCGGTGCGGGCAACTCCGTCTGCGTCCTGGGCAGACCCGGCGTAAGCGGGTTGCGCTGGTGGAACGCGGCGAGCTGCCGCGCCAGTTTCCCGGCGGCTTCGGCGATCCGCGAGATGGGGACCAGCATTGGTTCCGTGCCTCGCAGCACTACTACAGCCGCATTCTGCGCCGCGGCCATCAACGCCGCGGGTAGCACGCCCGTGCGCGCCACGGCTTCGCTCAGCGTGATGCCATCCCCGGTCTCCGCGGCATAGAGTTCGAGCCGCCGGCGCAGATCCGCGCCATCCAGCGCCCGGAGCCGCTGCGCCGCGGCCGTGCGCCGCAACCGCAGGGGCGGCGTGTTCTCGACCACCACTCCACCGCCGATCGTCACCACCGGCGAGAACATGCGCGCGATGAAGTGATCGCCAGGCAGCAGCGGCAACGGCGACTTCAGCAGCAGCCGCAGCAATACCGTTGTGCCCGGGACGACGGGAACGAGGCTCTCGATCAGCCGCACCTCGGCTTCGGTTTCCGCGGTCCCCGAATGAAAATGAATCGGCGCGCCGTGCTTGAGCTTCATGGCGCTCGCGAGAAGCTCGAAGCGGCACTCCACCGCCGTGCTCGCCCGGAACAAACCCGGCGGAACAAGCATCATCCCGCGGCTCAATTCCGACGCCTCCACGGCGGCCAGGTTGACGGCCGTCCGTTGCCCCGCGGTGGCCTCGGAGACACTGCTGCCGTGCACCTGCAGATTGCGCGCACGGAGCCTGCGCCGCGTCGGCAGCACTTCCACCTCGTCCTCGACCCGCAGCCTGCCGGCGGCCAGCGTCCCGGTGACGATGGTTCCGAAGCCGCGTAGCGTAAACGAGCGGTCAATGGCCAGACGGAATGGGCCCTCGCTATTGCGCGCCGGCGCCATTCGCGCGCACTCCACGAGCGCGTCGCGCAACTCCGCCAGCCCCACGCCCGTCTTCGCGCTGACGGCCACAATCGGCGCCGCGGCAAGGAACGTGCCCGTGAAGAACTCGGCCATCTCCAGCTTGACCAGATCGAGCAATTCGGGATCGACAAGATCCGCCTTGTTCAACGCGATGACGCCCGAGCGCAGCCCCAACAAACGGCAGATTTCGAAATGCTCTAGGGTCTGCGGCATCAGCGACTCGTCGGCCGCGATCACGAACATCACGATGTCGATACCCGCCGCGCCGGCCAGCATGTTTTTGATGAAGCGTTCATGGCCCGGTACATCGACGAAGCCGAGCCGCAACTCCCCGCACTCCAGGTGCGCGAACCCCAGGTCGATCGAGATGCCCCGCTCCTTCTCTTCCTTCAGCCGGTCGGTGTCGATACCCGTGAGCGCGCGCACCAGCGCAGTTTTGCCATGATCAATATGTCCCGCCGTGCCGACGATAATATTTTTCATTCGGGCTGTGCTTCTTCTGATCCTCGCTTGCGCGAGTGTTCCGGCACAATGGCCGCGCGTAAAGCCGGAACCGGCCCAGCCGCCGCCACCCGCGTCCGATGCCATGAAAGCGCCGCCCGCCGCCGCATCGAACGACGGCAGCGGCCAGAATACCGTATTCCGTTCTTCCTCGGCTCTTGTGCGCATCGATACGCAGGTGCTCCGCGGGGGGCGCGCGGTCGGCGGTCTGGAGCAAGCCGATTTTCGCGTTCTCGACGAGGGGCAACCCGTCCCGCTCGCTGCTTTCGGCCGCGACAGTGCGCCGCTACAGGTGATCCTGCTGTTCGACGTTTCCGGCAGTATGAGCAAGCTGCTCCTGGAAATGGCAACAGCCGCCGAGAAGGCTCTGGCCAGTCTCCAGCCGGAGGATCAGGTCGCCGTTCTGGTTTTCGGGCGGCGGATGATGCCGCTGCTCGATCCCACGAGCGACCGGCGCGCCGCCGCGCGCATGATTCAGGAGTCGCCGCTGGAACGCGATGTCGGCGCCGGCAGCAATCTCAACGGCGCGATTCTCGAAACGCTGGACTGGCTCGCGAAGCAGCCGCCCTTCGCCGGCCGGCGTTCGCTCATCGTCCTCACCGACAACAAGGGCATGCACTACCAGACGCCCGATGAGAAGGTCTTGCGTGCTTTGGCCGGCATGGACGTCACGTTAAACGCGATCGTTTCGTCCGACGCGCGGCCGCCGAAACCCGTGCCGCCCAAGGCCGATGCTAACCCCGATTTCACTCCGCTCGACGTCTTCAAACTGGCGCGCGCGACCGGCGGCGACATTTTCCGCGCCGACAAGGCGGGTGAGCGTTTCGTCGAGATGATGGAGCGTGTCCGCTTGCGCTACGACCTGGCCATCCGCCCGCAAACGGGACCGGAAGGCGCATTCCGGCGCCTCGAAGTCCAGCTCACCGACGCCGCCAGCACGCGATTGGGCAAGGTCGAGATCAGGGCCCGCACGGGCTATTACACGCTGGCGCCCGCGCCCTAGCCGGCTGCCGATTGCGTTAACGCTTTCCGCCGCTTCGCGTCTGGCGGCGCTTCATCTGCCACAGCGCGTAGCCGACTATCGTCTTGGCGTCCTGAATGCGGCCGCTCTCGATCATCGCGGCGATCTCCCGCATCGGGAACCAGCGCGTCTCGATGCGCTCGTCCTCCATCGGCGTGGCCTCGCCGACCGTCAGATCCTGGGCGGCGAAGATCGTCATGCGCTCGGCCACATAGCCGGGGCTGGCAAAGAAGGCGCCCAGCTTCAACCACTTCCTCGCGCGGTAGCCCGTCTCTTCGATCAGCTCGCGTTTGGCCGCTTTCAGCGGCGTTTCGCCTGGATCGATGCGGCCCGCGGACAACTCCCACATGTAGGCGCGCGCCGGCAGGCGGTACTGGCGCACCAGCAGCACGCGCTCCTGAGCGTCGACGGGCATCATCACGGCCGAGCCGGCGTGCTGCACGATGGCGCGCTTGATCTCGAATCCACCGGGCTCCACGGCGCGGTCCATCGTCACCCAGAAGATCGGCGTGCGGCAGATTTCTTCGCTGGAAATGAGTTTCATGGGCATAGGAGTTTAATCGCGTTTGAGCGCAGCGGCGAAAGCGCCGGCTCCGCGTGTATTCATCACATCATCTTTGGTCAGCCACCCGCGACGGGCCATCGTCACGCCGAAACGCATATTGGAAAGATGTTTCGGATGGTGCGCATCGGTTAACACGACAAATTTGACGCCAAATGTTTTAGCGCGCCGCAGCAGGGTGGCATGCAGATCGAGCCGTTCCGGGCTGGCGTTGATTTCCATCCAGACCCCGCGCCGCGCCGCTTCCGCGGCGATGCGGTCGAAGTCGTACACATAGGCTTCGCGGTGCAGCAGCACACGCCCCGTCGGATGGCCCAGCACTTTCACCGACGGGCTTTCCAGCGCGCGCATCAGCCGGCCGGTCATCTCCGCGGAATCGAGGTTCATATAGCTGTGCACGCTGGCGATGACGAAGTCGAGTTCGGCCAGAGCGTCTTCGCTCAGGTCCATGCGGCCGTCGCGCAGGATGTCGCACTCAAGTCCGGAAAAAACGCGGATGCCACGTTGTTCCTTGTTGAACGCACGAACCTGGCTGGCGAAATCGACGGCGCGGCGTTCGTCCAGGCCGTTCGCCATGGCCAGCGCCTTCGAGTGGTCGGTGATGGCGATGTAGCCGTAACCCAAGGCGCGAGCGGCCTCGACCATCTCTTCGAGCGTGCCGCGCCCGTCGCTCTCTTGAGTGTGCATGTGCAGGTCGCCGCGGATATTGGCCAGTTCGAGCAGCACGGGCAGTTCGCGCCGTTCGGCGGTTTCGATCTCGCCCGAATTCTCGCGCAATTCCGGCGGAATCCATTCCAGACCGAGCGCCGCATAAATCTCCTCTTCGCGGCGCGAGGCCACCACCGCGCCGCCGTCGAGTCGCGACAGGCCGTATTCGTTCAACGTCAGGCCCATCCGCTGCGCGCGCTGCCGCAAATGGACATTGTGTTCCTTGCTGCCGGTGAAATACTGCAGCGCCGCGCCATAGCTTTCTTCGGGCACGGCGCGCACATCCACCTGGATGCCTTCCAGCCCGAAGCGCGCGCTGGCCTTGCTGTCGCCGTGACCCAGGACTTCGTGTACCCGCGGATGGGCGATAAACCGGTCGAGCGCGGCCTCGGCCCCTGACCCGCTGACCAGCAGGTCGAGATCGCCGACGGTCTCCTTGCCCCGGCGCAGGCTGCCCGCCGGCGTCACCCGTTCGACGCCCGGAGTTGCGCTGAGATACGCCGTCAATTCCTCGGCCGTGGCCGTGGCGAAACCGAGCAGAAACCGGCCGGCACTTTGCCGATAGTGGCTCAGGCCCCGCAGGATCTTCTCTTCGAGTTTGGCGCCCATGCGCGGCAGTTGCTGCAGCTTGTGGTCGATGCACAACTGCTCCAGTTCTTCGAGGGTCGAAACGCGGAAATGGTCCCACAGGGTCCGCACCGTCTTCGGGCCCAGCCCCGGGATTTTCAACATCTCCAGTGCGGTCGGCGGGTAGCGCTCGAGAAGCTGGTCACGCCGTTCGAAGCTGCCGCGGCGGCAGATCTCTTCGAGCACCGCGGCCAACCCCTTGCCGATGCCGGGAATTTCGGTCAGCTTGCGGGATGGGTCTTTGCGGACGTCTTCGATCCGTTCCGGATAACTCTCTATGACGCTCGCGCCGTTGCGGTAGCTGCGGATGCGAAAACCGTCCTCTTCCGCGATCTCCATCAGATCGGCGGTCTCGCTCAGCAGTTGTGCAATCTCGATGTTTTCCACGGCATCTCTCCCTGGCGAGATTTTAGTTGCCTGCGCGGCCGGAACTACTCCGGACAGTTCTGCCGCAGGCTGCGCGGATGGGGCTCCACATGGACCAGCACGTCGGCCACCCATGGTAAGTCCGCCTTCACTTTGTTCCGCACCTGTTCGGCGATGGCGTGAGAAGCGCGGACCGTCAGATCGGGATCGACCTCCAGGTGCAGGTCCACGTGGTACCGCAGCCCCGTCTTGCGGGCGAAGCACTTCTCCACGTCCAGCGCGCCCGCGACCGTCCTCGCGGAGGCGCGGATGGCCTTCATCGCCTCAGGCTCGGGCATCGTGTCCATCAAGTGCAGCGTGGTTTCGCGGACCACCCGGAAGCCCAGCGCGATGATGATGACGCCGACCGCTACTCCGCCGATCGGGTCGGCGTTACGGCACACAACCGGGAACACGACGGCCAACCCGACGGCCGCGAGCGCCGCGCCGCCGGATAACATGTTGACGGCGTCGTTCCACGCGTCCGCGATCAACGCGGTACTGCCGATCCGCCGCCCCGTGCGCATCTTATAGGCCGACAGGAAAGCCTTCAACACAATCGAAAGCACCAGCGGCCACATCGCATATGCCGCCGGCGCATGCCGTGCCGCCGAGAGCAGCACCATCGAGCGCCAGGCGATGACGATGCCCATCAGCCCCAGAACGTGGCCCAGCAGCAGCCCGGTGAGGGTTTCAAAACGCCCGTGGCCGTAAGGATGATCTTCGTCCGGCGGACGGGCGGCGACTAAGAGGCTGATCAGAACGGCCAGCGAGGACAAAACGTCCGCGGCGCTCTCGACTCCGTCGGCCACCACGGCCTGGGAACCCGCCTGCAGCCCGATCAGGATCTTGACGACAGCCAAAGCTCCGCTGATGGCCATCCCCGCTAGTGCCGCGCGAATCCCGAGCTTTACTGCATCCACTTCCATCGAGAATACCGCATTCTCGCCGCCCGCTACGTCTCCGTCTTGCTCCATTATCTTGAAAGCATTACACTTGAAACACAGTCTGAGTTGTGCCCACAAGGGTGCGTCCGCCGGGACGATGGCATGGCGCTCTTGAGCGCGCCCGGGATAGCGCCTCTCCGATGGGCTAGCCAGTTCTGGCAGCGGCACGCCGGCTTCTGCCGTCGCGGCCGATCGAATCATGATAGATTGAAACCCTAACTTGTAAGGAGGGGCAAAAAAATGGAAGAAATCAGAAAAGCCCCAGCCATTCCGAAGCGTCCCGGTCTCGACAAAACAGCTCAGAATATTCAGGAAGCGTTCCTCAACAACGCTCGCAAGGAAAAGATCTTCCTGACGATCTACCTGATGAGCGGAGTCAAGCTCTCCGGCCGCATCAAGAGTTTTGACAAGTACTCCGTGATTCTCGAAACCAACAACCAGGAACAACTGATCTTCAAGCACGCCATCTCCACGGTCGTCGTCTCCCGCCCGGCCTATGGAAGTCCGGCCGTCCATCCGGTCTCCACGACTGCGGGCGCCCCGGCTCCCCCCTCCGGCGCGGAAACAGCGGAGGTCTGACACGGCAGGTCCGACCGGCGAAAAAGCAATCCTGGCGGCGGTGGAACTGACCACGCGCCGAAAACCCGCTCTTCAGGCGCGCGCTGCCTTCCCCGCGGAGCAATCGCTCGAGGAATTGGCGGTTCTCGCCGAAAGCGCGGGTGCGATTGTCCAGGAACGGATTCTGCAGCAGCGTCCCTCCTTCGACCCCGCCACGCTCGTCGGCTCCGGCAAGCTGGAGGAACTGAAGGCGCTGGTGGCTTCCCGCGAAGCCGACCTGGTCATCTTCGACCACGAACTCAGCGGCATGCAGCAGCGCAACCTGGAAAAGGCGCTTGCATGCCGCGTACTGGACCGCAACCAGTTGATTCTGGATATCTTCGCCCGCCGCGCGCGCACCCGCGAGGGTCAGCTTCAGGTGGAACTGGCGCAGCTCGAACTACCTGCTGCCGCGGCTCACCGGCCGGGGCGCCACCATGTCGCGGCTGGGCGGCGGCATCGGCACCCGCGGCCCCGGCGAGACGCAGCTCGAAACCGACCGCCGCCGTATCAACAAACGTCTCAAAAAAATAGCGGATGAGCTCGACTCGGTGCGCGGCTCGCGCGGCGTGCAGCGCCGCCAGCGCCAGGCTGTGCCGCTCGTCACGCTCGCCCTGGCGGGTTACACCAACGCCGGAAAGTCCACTCTTTTCAACCGCTTGACGGAAGCCGGCGTGCTCGCCGACGCACGCATGTTCGCCACCCTCGACCCCACCGTCCGCCACCTCACCCTGCCCTCGCGCCGGCGCATCCTGTTGAGCGACACGGTCGGCTTTATCCGCCAACTGCCGACCACCCTGGTAAAGGCTTTCCGGGCCACGCTGGAAGAGGTGGTCGAGGCCGCGCTGATCCTCCACGTCATCGACGCCACCGCGCCCGCGGCCTCCGAACACAGCGCCCATGTCCGGGCTGTCCTGGCCGAGATTGGTGCCGAGAAGACGCCCCAATTGCTGGTGCTGAACAAATGCGATCTCCTCGCGCCGGACGACGCCGGCCGGGATTCGATTCAAGCCCGGCTCGCGGGCGAAGCGGGCGGTGCGCCGGCGGTTTGGATCTCGGCCCGCACCGGCGCCGGATTCGATGACCTGCTGAAGGCGATCGACCGCGCCCTGCCCGACGATCCGGTCGTTCGCGCCGTGTTCCTTTTTCCGCCTGCGGAGTATGCGCGGATCGCCTTTCTGCACGATTTCGCGGTCGTGCGGGAAGAGAGATATACCGAGGAGGGCTGCTGGGTCGCCGCGGACATCCCGCAATCGATTCGGATACGCGTGTCCGGTTTCGAAGTCCATCAATCGACGTGATTTGTTACAACCGCAACCCTTTCAGATTGTGGAAATTGATGTGCATATTTCACCAGCATATATCGCAAGTGAGTGCAGGAAAACAACTTAGAATCCACAAGATTTCCACAGGAAGTCATTGGGCCGCGTGTTGCGGAATTGTGAACAACGGATGATCGGGGTATGCTCGGGTTGAGGCGATGAATATCCCTAACGCGTTGACGCTTCTTCGGATCTTCTTCGTCCCTCTCCTGGTCGCGGTCCTGGTGCAGGAGCGGGTCCAGGTGCAGTTTGGCCCATGGCTGCTGTCCAGCGAGATGATCGCGCTGGCCATTTTCCTCGCGGCGGCGTTCACCGATCTGCTGGACGGCTACCTCGCCCGGCGCTGGAATCAGATCACGACGGTGGGTATGCTCCTGGACCCCATCGCCGATAAACTGCTGATCTCCGCCGCTCTGATTGCCCTGGTCCAGGTGCATCGCGTGCCCGGCTGGATCGCCGTATTGATCATCGGCCGTGAGTTCGCCGTTTCAGGACTTAGGAGCATTGCCGCCAGCGAAGGCTACACCATCGCGGCCGGCGAACTCGGCAAATCGAAGATGGTGGCGCAGGTGGCGGCGATCTCGCTCGTGCTGTTGAGCGTCGACTTCCCCGTTTTTGAAGTGGCGGCGCGCGTCTGCCTGTGGGGCGCCATGGTGTTTGCCATGCTCTCCGCCGCCGCCTACTTCCGCCAGTTCTGGCACAAGGTGGACGAAAGCGTCAAGGCGCGCCGGCGGATGGAGTTGCTGCAACTGGAGGGCGAGCGGCGTAAGGCCTCGCTGCGCGTCCCCGGCGAGCAGAGTCCGCTCTGACCGGCTATCACATGACCGGCGCCGGCTCAGCGGCCACAATCGGGTGATACTCTCCATTGCGCACCTCGATCGTGCGGACTTGGCCCCTGGGTCCGAGTTCGGCGAGCGGCTTCCCTTTGAGTTGCACCGTAACGGCGCCCGCATTGCCGAATCGCAGCCGCAGAGTGCCGCCGTCGGCGAATCCCACTTGCGAGCCGGCGTGCAGCATCGCCCCATAGAACCGCTTGCCGTCACGCCACGCATCCACCCAGCACAATTCGCTGGCCTGGACCACCACGTCAGTCTCCCGCGGCCCTGGTTCCTGACCCACGCCAACACTGGGCCCCGCGGCCTGCGGAAGCGCGGCTTGCTTCTCCGGCTCCGTGGCCGGGACCGCGGACGGCACCGTCTGCTGCGCCGGTAGTTGATTCTCAACTGACGTCGAAGGCGTTGGGCTCGTCGGCGGACTCACGCTCGCCGGCTGCGCATGTTGGGTCACCGCCGGTCGCGCTGGCCGCGCCGCGGACTGTGGGGCATGATCTTCCTGAAACAAGCGCTGCCCCCAGCGCAGCCAGGCGAAGTACGCGCCCGAGCACAGCACCAGCACGGCCGCCAGGCTTGCCAGCCGCGTCAGCCAGCGCCGTGTCTCCGCTTTGAGATCGATCCGGCCGGTCGGCAGCGGCGGGACGTCCGGTCTGTTTTCCGCCTGTTGAATACTACGTTCCGCCGCCATCGCCCGCTCGTCGTCGAACGACCGCTGGATCGCCGGCTCGATAACGGAGGCGGGCAACTCCAGCAGCGCCGCGTATTGGCGCAGGAAACTGCGGTAGAAGAATGGGCCTGGAAACTCCTCCGGGCAGTCGTTTTCGATCGCCTCGAAGTAAGCGCTGCGAATTCGCGTCACTTCAGCCAGTTCCGGAATCGAGCGACCTTTTTTCTCGCGTTCCGCCCGCAGCCGTTCGCCCAATGATTGCATGTGATTACGGAACCTATGATGCGACCTGTCTGGTAGGATACCTCAAATGCGGGCCGCGCCATACAGGCCCCCGTTCCGCATGCTGTTAGAGTGAAACGGAGAGGGCCACCCCGGCTCCAAGGCGGACAGGTTTGAAAGACGGCCAGGAGAATGCTCGTTCCGGGTCGGACCAACGCGCGGCGGCGCGCCCCGCGCGCTCCGTCGAGGAGTCCTTCGTCCCCGGACGACCGCCCGATCCCACCACCACGCACGTAGGTCTGGCCAACCGCTGTCCCGGTTGCGGCTCGGCGGAAGTGCGCACCCTGTGCAGCGGCGAAGACTTCCTCTATCGTTCGACCGAGAGATCGTTCCTCTTCGTCGAATGCCGGGAATGCCGCATGGTGCGGCTGTATCCGCGCCCGGAGCCCGATGAGATCCGCCGCTATTACCCGCCCGCGCTGACCGCCGGCGGCCGCACTGCCCCGCCCGGCCGGCTGATCCGCTTCGTGCAGCGTCTGCTGATGCGCGGTCAGGTCAAGTTCGTTCGGCAAACCGTGAAGTGTGTGCCCTGGGAGGGGCCGGTCCTCGATGTCGGCTGCGGCACCGGACGCTTCCTGCGTGAACTCAACCTGCCCCAGCAGCGCCTGGTGGGCCTCGATTTTTCGGTGGACGCCGCGGCCGAAGCCTGGGCCTCTAACGCCGTGCCCGCCGTCTGTGGCGCTTTGACCAGCCCTCCCTTCGCCGCCGGGCTGTTCTCGACCATCACCATGTTTCAGGTGCTCGAGCATCTCTACGATCCCTCGGTCTACGTGCAAGCCGCGGCGCAACTGCTGCACCCCGAAGGCCGGCTTATCGTCCAGGTGCCCAACGCCGATGCCTGGCAGTTCGTGCTCTTCGGCGAACACTGGAGCGGGCTCGACATGCCCCGCCACCTTATGCTGTTTCACTACCGCGACCTCGAGAACCTGCTCGATTACTGCGGCTTTGAAATCGTCCGCCGCAAGCGCTTCTCGCTGTCGGACGATCCCACCACGTTGGCCACCAGCCTCGTGCCTGAGCTCAATCCGCGCGTGCGCCTGGTTCGTGGAGTCGATGAAAACGAGTCGGCCACCATCGTCAAGCACCTGCTGTTCGGCATGTTCTGGCTGCTCGCCCTGCCCATTGCGGCCATCGAATCGCTCTGCCACGGTGGCGCATCGTTGATCGTCGAGGCGCGCCTCAAGCGCCCGGCCGCCGGTCCCGCTTAAACTGTTACGCATGCTCCTGCGCGCCGCCCTGCTGCTCATCGCTTCCGTTCTCACCGCCGCCGATTTCAGCGGAGAACGTGCCCTCGAAGCCGTGAAAACCGCGGTCGCATTCGGTCCGCGGCCCGCCGGGTCCGCCGCCTCCCGGCGCATGCAGGCCTGGATCTCCCGCGAGTTGAAGGCCCAGGGTTGGGAAGTCGTGGAAGACCGTTTCACGGCGCGGACGCCCCAGGGCGCCGTTGCCATGACCAACCTCATCGCCCGTAAATCCGGCCTCTCCGGGCGCGCCGTCGCCGTTACCGGACACACCGATACGAAACGGTTGCCATTCCGTTTCGTCGGCGCCAACGACGCTGGTTCCTCCACCGGCTTGCTCCTCGAACTGTCCCGCGCGCTCAAGGACGAGCGCCTGCGCAACGACATCTGGCTGGTCTTCTTCGACGGCGAGGAGGCCTTCGTCGACTGGAGCGACTCCGACAGCCTCTACGGCAGCCGCCACCTGGCCGATAAGTGGGCCGCCGACGGCAGCCTGCCGCGGCTCTCCGCGTTGATCAACGTCGATATGATCGGCGATCGCGATCTGCTGATCGTGGACGAGTCCAACTCGACGCCCGCGCTGCGCCGCAACCTGCGCGCGGCCTCCGCCCGCCTGGGCCTCTCCGATCACCTCGGCCGCGAACCTGCGGCCATCGAGGACGACCACATTCCTTTTCTGCGCCGGGGCGTTCCGGCCATCGATCTCATCGACTTCGACTACGGCCCCAACAACGCCTGGTGGCATACCGCCGCCGATACCACCGACAAGCTCTCGGCCGCCAGCCTGGGCGTTACCGGTTCGCTCGTTGTGGAGATGATTCGCATGCTGGAGCCGCGCTAGTGTCCTGAGTCGGAGATGCGTTGAAGAAACCATCCCACAGTCGATCCTGGGCTGCGACTGTTACCGAGCCGCGACTGTTACTGAGATGGAATGAGAAGGCCGGCCCCGGCGGGATGCGGTAAGCTCCCAATGGTTGCGCACTCGAAGTGCAAAAGGAGACCGGCCATGAAGCAGAATAACACTGTCCAGCGGAGTCCGAAGCGTCGGGCGGCGAGCTCGCGCGGGCCGATCACGATCGGCCTGGACCTGGGCGACAGGAGCAGTCGCTATTGCCGGCTGGATGGGCAGGGCGAGGTGGTGCAGGAAGCCAGCGTGGCGACGACGAAGAAAGGGCTGCAGCTGGCGTTCGGCGCGCGGTCGCACTGCCGCATCGCGATCGAGGTCGGAACGCACTCGCCGTGGGTCAGCCGGCTGCTGGCCAAGCTGGGCCACGAGGTGATCGTGGCCAATGCGAGGCAGGTAAAGCTGATCAGCCAGAGCAGCCGCAAGGACGACCGGCTGGACGCGCAGACGCTGGCGCTGCTGGCGCGCGCCGATCCGCGGCTGCTGCGGCCGATCCGCCATCGGAGCGAAAAAGCGCAGCAGGATCTGATGGTGATCCGGGTCCGGGCGGCGCTGGTGGAGGCCCGCACGGCGCTGATCAACTCGGCGCGCGGGCTGGCCAAAGCCATGGGCGAGCGGCTGCCCATGTGCGACGCCGACAATCTAGGTCCGGCCAAGATGGTGGACCTGCCGGCCAGTTTGCAGCAGACGTTGAAACCGTTGTTGGACACAGTGGAAGGGCTGACGAAACAGATCCGCGCCGTGGACGTCAAGCTGGAGCAGATCGCCCGGACCGAGTATCCGGAAACCCAACTTCTCAAGCAAGTGAGCGGAGTCGGGACTTTGATCGCTCTGACGTTTATCTTGACGGTGGAAGACCGCGCGCGCTTTCAGAAGAGCCGCGACGTGGGCTGCTATGTGGGCCTGCGGCCCAAGCGCAGCGAATCGGGCCAGAGCCAGCCGCAGTTGCCGATCGCCAAGGAAGGCGACATCTATCTGCGGACGATGCTGGTGCAGGGCGCACATCACATCTTGGGATTTCGCGGGCCGGACACGGATCTGAGAAGGTGGGGCCTGAAGCTGGCCGAGCGCGGCGGAAAGAATGCGAAGAAGCGGGCCATCGTCGCGGTGGCGCGCAAACTGGCCGTGCTGCTGCATCGGTTGTGGACGACGGGCGAAGTGTACGAGCCGCTCCGCAACAGCCAGGGCCGGCCCCGCTCGCGCCACGCGGCGGCGTAACGGCAGGCAGCGAAGTAGTGGCACGCGGCGCAATGGCAGCGGAATGGCACGCAGCGGAATGGCACGCAATAGGCGGAATGGCACGCAATAGCGGAATGGCAGCAGCGGAATGGATTGTAGTTTGTAGCAAATCGCCGAGTGTGGGTGACTGCGAAGTCGCGGCGGAAGAGCGTTTCTGGAAACAGGGGCGTTACTTCGATACTGAGATGGCAGCACCGTTCGAAATTGAGGACCCCAACTGGCACCGGAGCAAGCCGCTCCATCAAGAGTGCGAATGGAAGCAGGGCGATTCGGCGAGAGCAGGAAAACCTTCCTGAGAACAGGAAGACGGCAGGACGCTGCGCGCCTCCCGTTGGTCGGCCACGGCCACAAAGAACGAATGTCAGAAAAATGCCTCGACGAGAGCGGCCTTCTCATGGAAGCCGCGAC
>CAWIQF010000009.1:0-376270 GCA_963838205.1 Terriglobia bacterium
GCGACGTCGCAAGCCCCCAGGGCGACTCCACCGCGTTTCTCAGCAGCCTGCTGCTCGCCGGCGCCGACCGCCTCGAAATCCTGCGCGGCTCCGGCTTTTCGCTCTACGGCACCAACGCCATCGGCGGCGTGGTCAACGTCGTCACCGACTCCGGCGGCGGCGCTCTGCACGGCGAAGCCGGCGGCGAGGGCGGCGGACTGGGCTACGACTACGGCGGCCCGGCTGGGCGGTGGATCCACCACGACCAGTGGAGTATGGCCTCGCGGCCTCGCACCTCAATGTGAGCGGCGGCGTCGGCGGCATCGAAAACATGCGCGACACCAGCGAGCAGGCGATGCTCAGTCGGCGGCCCGATGAGCGCACTCGCTGACAGCGCGCGTGCTGGCCTTCGAGACCATCGACGGCATCGACGCTTCGCCCTACGCCGGACCCGATGCGAATCTCCCGGCCACGGGCGTCGTGCCGTCCATCCCGCTCGCGCCGTCCCAGGTCGCGCTCGCCAATGCGGGCCTGCCGTTTGCCTGGGGAAATGCCACCTTCGCGCCCAATCTCAGCGACCCCGACGATCGCGAGGCGGTCAATCTCACCACCACCATGTCGTCGTTCCAGCGCCTGCTCAGCTCGCGCGTGACCGTGCGCGTCTGTTCCAGGATCTGCTCGACGACCGCAACTACACCAACGGTCCCGCCGGCACCGGCTACCAGCCGGCCTTCAACACCACCGACTACTATCGCGGCCGCACCGATACGCTCAACGCGCGCGCCGACATCGCCGTCTCGCCTCACAACCTCGTGACGGCGGGCTACGAACTTCAGCGCGAGGCCTTCACCAACACCAGCCTCGATCAGAACCCCGACCCGACCCAGCGCACCAACGCCTCAACCAACGTTACGCAGTCCAGCAATGCCGTTTTCGCCCAGGATCAGCTCCGCCTGCTCGACGATCGTTTGCAGTTCTCACTCAGCGGCCGCATCACGCGCTACGATCTCTCCGCACCGGGCTTCGCCGGCGGCACCGCGATTTACGCCGGCGCGCCGCTCACCAGTCCCGCCAACTCCTACACCGGCGACGCCTCCGTCAGCTACTTCCTGCGCGCACCGCAGACCAAGCTGCGCGCGCACGTTGGCAACGGCTACCGCTCCCCGTCGCCCTATGAGCGCTTCGGCACTTACTTCTACGGCGGCTCTTTCTACGCCCTCGGCGATCCGCAGCTCAGCCCCGAGCGCACCCTCGCCTTCGACTTCGGCTTCGATCAGTACTTCGCCTCGCATCGTCTGAAACTGAGTACGTCGTACTTCTACACGCGCCTACAGAACGTCATCGCCTACGGCGCCACGCCGGCCAACGACCCCTATGGACGCTACGGCGGCTACATCGACGCAGGCGGCGGCATCGCGCGCGGCGTCGAGGTCGCGGGTGAAGCGCGCCCCTGGCGCACCATGCTGCTGAGAGCCAGCTACGTCTACACCAACGCGATTGAGAAGACCCCGCAGCTCATCGGTCCGTTCCTGCAATCGATCCGCGTCTTCCCCCATGCGGCCTCGCTCGTGGCAACCCAGGAACTCGGCAAGCGGATGCAGTTGACGGCGACATTCATGGGCGCGTCGGACTACACCTCCGGCGTCTTCTACATCGACTCGGCGGGCGGCAACCGGCCCTATCTGTTCCCCGGTCCGCATCGCCTCGACCTGGCCCTCAGCTACACGTTGCCCGTCGGCGAACACCGCTCCCTGCGCTTCTACGCGAAAGTGGACAACGCCCTGAACCAGACCTACTACGAGGACGGCTTCCTCACGCCCAAAGCCTGGGGCGCGGCCGGTCTGAAGTTTCTCTTCTGACGGCAGTCGCCGCTCAGAACTGATACGTCTTCACCACCACTGTATCGTCGTTGAAAGGCGAGGCCGGCGCGGCCAGCAGCCCCGGCCCGCGCGGCTTCCACTGGAACGCAGCACCCTGCGGCAGGCCCGCCACCGGCTCCAGCACTCTAAGTTTAAGCGCCTTGCCGGCCTTGAGCTGAAACTCCAACTCCGCGCCGTCGTCGCCCGGACACGTATATAGAATCGACGGCTTGCCGCGCCATCCGGCACGGTCGGTTGCGCGTCCTTCCCGAAACCATGGGATGCCTTCCACCGACCCGCGGATGACATCGGAATCGTTCAGCATCTGGATGAAGAACATCTGCGCCCCGCGGCGCGATGCGATCCGCAGGCCGATCACGCGCTTTGCGTGCTCGGTCGTATCGTGATCCACCGTCACCACCGGCGCGGCGGCATCGATCATCGGCGCCGCGTGGCGCTGCGTCGCGCCAGGCAGGTCGTACCACGGATCCACCATTTCCGGCGACGGACCCAAAAACTGTTCCAGGTACGGGTCGGAGCCGTGTGTCCGGCTGAGCCACCAGGCGTTGCCGGCGTCCACGTCGGCGACGTAACTCAGATCGTCCTCGCGCGGATGCGCCGCGTCGAATCGATTGGTCCATGCGCCGCCCAGCAGCGCCAGCACCACCACGCCCGCGCAGGGCCGAATCCAGCGCGCCGGCCGCGCTCCGGCCAGCGCCGCCACCGGTACCGCCGCCAGCGTCAGCAGCAGCGCAAACAACGCGCTCGACGGCCCCGCGGCGCGCATCAGCAGGCCGATGAAGGCACTGCACGCAAACGGCAGCATCAATAGGACCGCCGGCAGGCACAGCGCCGTGGCCAGAAGCGGGCGCTTCGGCCGCGCCAGCAGCGCCAGCGTTGCGCCAATCAGCGGCCACAGCAACATGTACGTCCCGCCCGGCGCCAGCGCGGCGACGGGAATCAGCAGCAGCGCGCCCAGCACCAGTCCCCCCGCCGCGAAACTGGTCTCCGATCCGAACCTGCGTGCCAGCGCCATCGCGCCCAGAAACAACGCCAGCGTGATGCCGAAGTACGCCACGATGTACCAGTCGCGGCTGTACACATCGCCCTGCGGCAGTGCATCGTAGGCCGGATGCATCACGCGTATCAGCCGCCACACCCACCCCATCAGCAGCGCGGCGGCGCCAACCGCCGCCAGGCACGCCAGTGTCCCCGCGGCGACGCCTCGCAACGTGAGCGCGCCCTCATGCCATCGCCGCCGCACCACCAGCCACACCAGCGCCAGCGCCGCGAAGCACAGCGGCAGCGTGAAATACGCCGGGTAGTGAAAAAACGTGCCGCCCGCCGAAAAGTAGGTCGCGTCGGGTTGCAGGAGCCGGAGCTTTATCAGGTCGGCGTCGCCCAAGCGGCGCGCCAGCGCCAGCGCGTAGCTGCCGGCATGCTGCACGGTCGCCGGGTCCAGGTGCGCCAGGTCGTCGAACGGCGTGTGATAGGCCAGCACATTGTCGATGAACGCGAAGTCCAGCCCGGCATAGCCGTGGCCCTTGAACACGCTCATGTCGGTGTCGTTAGGCAGCCGTTTGTAGATTTCGTAGGTCAGCGAATTGGCCTGCGGATACGGCGCCGCCGCGGCGAACTCGCGAATCAGCGCACCATTGCCCGCGCTCGTCTGGAACATGAAAACCGGCCCGCGCGTGCCCCGCGCCTCGAAATTCAGCGCCACGGCGACGTCGTTGCGCCAGCGGTGCTGATTGACGAACGCGGCCGCGCCGGTCATGCCCGTCTCCTCCACGTCGACGAGCAGAATGATGTCGTTCTTCAGCTTCGGTCCCGCCTTCAGCGCCCGCGCGGTCTCCAGCAGCACGCCCACGGCGTGTCCATCGTCTGCCGCCCCCGGCCCCAGCGGCACCGAGTCGTAGTGGCCGGCCAGCAAGACCGCCGGGCCCGGCCGCGTGCCCGCGATCCGCGCCACCACGTTTTCCGCGTGCCCGGCCATCACGATCGCGCCGCGTTGATATAGTCCCGCGCCGTGCTGCACCTCGGCCGGAATCCCGAGTTCGTTCAGCTCCTTCAGAATCCCGTCGCGCACCTCCGCCGCCGCCGCCGAGCCCGCCGGGTGCGGCTGCGACGCGAACCTGCGGACGTGCAACAAAGCCCGCTCCGCCGAGAATTCCATTGCTGGCGCGGAGGCCGGCACCGGCGCCGGCATCGGCGTCCACAAGGCCCACCACGCGCCCACCGCGAGCACTGCCGCGGCCGCCCATCGTTGCCCAGAACTTAGTTGCTGCTCCACCATATTTCTCCGTCGAAAGCCCCCTCGCGTTGACTCTCGCGCGGTTTTGCGAGCCACAGGCGCATAGGTTACTCCCATCGTGTTGGGAAGACGCCGCCGGATGCAACCCGCGCACCGCTTCCCCGCACCCTCGCGCCAGCCCGGCGGAACACAGTCTGTGGGTTGTGGCGAGCCGCGTTACTGAGCCGCGTTACTGGGCCGCGACTGTCAAGGAGCGGTTCTTGCGTTGTGACTTGGAGTCGTGACGAAGCCGCGACTGTCAAGGAGCGGTTCTTCGCGCTGTTACGGGCTGCGAGGAAGGCGTGCCGGATGGGCCTCGGCCGGGAGCGATTGGGAAACGATTTCCCAACCAGTCATCTTTCATCTTTTAGAATCAATCACCTAGAAATAAGATTGGGCAAAATTGCCCAGTTGGCCCGGCGTCAGCAGTGGAGATTCCGGAGGCGAAAAGCCGCAGGGAGCGATGGCTTGTTGACGGAGCCGCGACTGTTAAGGAGCGGTCCCCGCGCTGTGACGAGCCCCGACCAAAGGAAGCGGTTCTGCCCCTCAAATCACGGAATGGATCTCCACCACTAGCGGCTACGATTTCGGCGCGTAGTAGCCCCTGCGCGCCCGGATCATCAGATCGCTGCGCGTGTGCACCCGCACGTCGATCGGGTGATACAGGCCGTCCGCCCTCAATGGCTCGGGACGGTACAGAATGCTGTATTGGCTGCGCAGTTCGTTGGCGATGTTTTCGAAGTCCTGCTCCATATCCTGGGCCCGGAATGGGAAGTACGTCATGCCGCCGGTCTCGTGCGTCAGGTACCTCAGCACCTTGTCGCCCTCGCTCAGTTGATGCGCGCCGCCCCCTTCGTTCTCCTGATCGCGCGTGATGCCGTTGTTGCTGGTCGAAATCGCATACAGCACCACGTCCGCCTTCTGCGCGAATTCCAGCGCCTGGTCCCGCGTGTAGTGGCTGGCGTTGTCCTCGCCGTCGCCGATCATGATCATGGCCCGGCGATATTTGTGCAGCGGCTTGTCCAGCATCAGCTTGTCGCGGCAGGCGTCGATCATCGCGTCGAACAGCGCCGTGCCGCCGCCCGGCCGCAGATCCCGCAGCTTGTTGCCCAGCAATTCCGTGTTGTCGGTGAAGTCCTGCACCAGTGTAGCCTCCGTGTCGAAGCCGTACACCAGCGCCTTGTCCTGCCCCTTGCGAATCACGCTCTCCAGAAAACTCCGCGCCGCTTCGATCTCGAACCGGAACCGCGCGCGAATGCTATTGCTCGTGTCCACCAGGATCGCGATGCGCAGCGGCAGATCGCTCTCCGTGGCGAACTCCAGGATCTTTTGCTTCTTTTTGGCTTCGATGATGTCGAAATCCTCCATCACCAGGTTGGTCACGAAACGGCCCTTGCGGTCCGACACCGTGAACAGCACGTTGACCCGCGTGACGTCCAGGCTGAACGTCTGCGACGGGTCCTGCGGCGTCGGCGCAGCCTCCTGCGCCGGCTTGGATTCCTGGGCCTGCTGGGCCATGGCCAGCGAGCCGGCCGCTGCGGCCAGGAACGCTCTGCGCGAGGGATTGGAGCTCATGTTGAACCTCATTCTAGCCTGCTTTCTCCACCGTGCCGCTCCCGGGCGCGGTTGTCCTCGTCATCCTTCTTGACGCTTTTTCCACGCCACAAGTTCCGGCGCGAGCGGCGCTTCGATGCTGATCCGCGCGCCGCTCGACGGCGAATCGAAGCGGATGCGCTGCGCATGCAGCCACGGCCGGCCCAGCGCCGGTTGCGCCGCCGCGCCGTAGGTTGTGTCGCCCGCCACCGGGTGGCCGACGCTCGCCAGGTGGACCCGAATCTGGTGCGTGCGCCCGGTGCCGATCCGCACTTCGAGCAACGTGAATCCCGGCAGCCGCTCGATCACTTTGTACGCCGTGTGCGCGCTGCGCCCAGCCTCGATCCGCGTCGTCATGCGCGTGCGCTTGTGCGGATCGCGCGCGATCGGAGTGTCGATCACGCCCTGCTGGGCGCGCACCGCGCCCTCCACCAGCGCCAGGTACGTTTTCTCGACGCTGCGCGCGGCGAACTGCGCCGCCAGATGGCGGTGCGCCGTGTCCGTCCGCGCCACCAGAAGAACGCCGCTGGTGCCTTTGTCGAGCCGATGCACGATGCCCGGCCGCAGGGCGTCGCCGACGCTTGAAAGCCCGCCGAACCGGTGCAGCAGCGCGTTCACCAGCGTGCCCGCGCTCTGCCCCGCGCCTGCGTGGACCACTAGGCCGGCGGGTTTGTTCACCGCCACGAGATCGGCGTCTTCATACAGAATGTCGAGTGGGATCTCCTCGGCAAAAGCCTTGAGCGGCTTCAACTCGGCCGGCTCGACTTCGATCCGTTCGCCGCCGCGCAGCTTCAGCGACGCTTTGCGCGCCGGCGCGCCGTTCACCGTCACCCGCGCCGCTTCGATCCACTCCTGCAGCCGCGCCCGGCTGTAGCGCGGCAGGCGCGCCGCCAGGAAATGGTCGAGCCGCACGCCCGCGTCGTCACCGCCTGCATCGAGCACGAACGCCATCCTGTCTTCCAGCCTACACGGCGCGCGTGCGACAATCCTCCGCCAAAACCGGGGACTGACGTCTCTGTCCTAGGCGCGCACAACTCTCTCGATCCACACTCACTATTCTCTGCGCCGTGTGGACAGAGCCGTCTGTCGCCCGTGTTTTCGCCCCGATCCAGGGCGCGCGGTTCCACTCTCTGAGAAATGCGGGGGTAGCGCGGCAGTAGACTGTGGGAAACACCTCAGGGTCAGCTTGAACCATGCGCCGCCTCGTGCCGATCCTCGCCATCGCGCTTCTCGCCGCGGTCCGCTTCTGCCACCTCGACGTGCTGTGGGTCGAGGAGGCTTACCCGCTCGCCGCCGCGCGCGCCATGCTCGCCGGCAAGGCGCTGTATCGCGATATCTGGTTCGACAAGCCGCCGCTCTCGGCCCTGTTCTATGTTTTAATTGACGCCCGAACCGGGTTTGTCTTGCGCCTCGCGGGCGCGCTTTTCGTCGCTTTCGCGGCCTGGGCCGCCTGGCGCGCCGCGTCCCAGATTTGGCGTCGCGCGCCCGGCGGCAGCGCGCCAAAGCAGCCAGCCTGCGTTTTCAACCCTGGTCAAAGCCACACTGTTCCTGCCTATGAGGAACGGGGCCTCGACGTCTGCGCCTGGGCGGCGCTGCTGACGGCCTTCTTCGTGACTTTCGATTTCCCCGCCGCCGCCATCGCACTCACGCCCGACCTGCTCACGCTGCCGTTCCATCTGCTGGCCGTCGGCGCGGCCGCGGCAGGCCAGCCGTTCCTGGCCGGCCTGTTCTGCGGCGTGGCGCTGGGCCTCAACGGCAAAGCGCTATTCATTCTCGCGGTCTGTCTGCTGTGGCGCTGGAGAGACGCCCCGCGCCTGCTGGCCGGCTTCTGCCTGCCGGTCGCGCTCATCGCCGCGTGGCTCGCTTCGCAGTCGGCGCTGGCCGCGTACTGGCGCGAAGTGTGGGTCTGGGGCGCGGCATACTCCCGCGATACGCCGCTCGCGCACCCGTTCCTCGAAGGCCTGCGCCGCACGCTGGGCTGGGCTGGTTTCCACATCGCTCTCGTCACCGCCGCGGGTTGGGTCCTCGTCCGCGAGCGCGATCAGCGCTGGCGATTGGTCGCCTGGATACTCGTCTCGCTGGGCGCGGCGTGGATGGGGTGGCGCTTCTTCCCGCGTTACTTTTTCCAACTGCTGCCCGCCGTCGCTCTGCCCGCGGCGCGCGGCTTCGCGCTCGCGCCCCCGCGCTGGCGCGCCGGGTTGGTGGCCCTGCTGGCGCTTCCTTTCATCCGTTTCATGCCCGCTTCCGCCGAGCTCGCGGCCGAAACCCTGCAAGATCGTCCCCACGCTTCGCACGACCTGGCTTTGTTTGAAGATGCCCGCCGCGCCGCGCTCCTGGCCCAGCCCTTCATCCGCCCGTCGGACACCGCGTTGGTGTGGGGCTATCGCCCGGAACTCTACGCTCTGACCGGACTCCCGCCGGGCACGCCGTACCTCGATTCGCAGCCGCTCGACGGCGTGCTGGCCGACCGCCATTTAACCGGCAGCCGCCCGACCTTCCCCGCGCTCGCCCGGCTCAACCGCGACGCACTCCTCCGCCAGCCGCCCCCCACCTGGATCCTGGACGGCCTCGGCCCGCTCAACCCGCGCCTCGCGGTGTTCAATCCGTCTCCCGGCCTCGTAGCTTCCGGTGCGGTAAACGGCCTCGCCGCTTCTGATCCCACTGCCGGCCTCGCGCCCTGGCGAAGCCGCTACACAGAAGTCGGCCGGACTCGCACCGTCATCTTGTACCGCCTGATTCAACCCGCGGTTCCGGGGTCCGGAAAGGAGCGGCAAACGATTGGGGTCCTGGCCGCACAGGCCATGGCGTGCTACAGTGTCACCAGGTAACACCTGGGAGCACTCGCGATGGCGACACGTTCAACCACCAGCCTGAAGCTCGATAGCGCGACCAAAGAACGAATCCAACGGCTCGCCTCGGCGCGTCGCCGGACGCCGCACTGGGTCATGCGCGAAGCCGTCGAGCAGTATGTGGAACGCGAGGAGAAGCGCGAGCAGCTCCGGCAGGACGCGCTCGCCCGCTGGGCCAGCTACCAGGCGACCGGCCTGCATGTCACGGCCGGGGAGGCTGACGCCTGGCTGGCCAAACTCGAAGCGGGAAAGAACGCCGCACCCCCTAAATGCCACGAGTAAGGTGGTCCCAACCGGCCCTGCTGGATGTGGCGCGACTGTATGAGTTTCTGACTCCCAAGAACCGCGATGCCGCGCAGCGCGCCGTCCAGGCGATCCGGCAGGGCGTGAAAGCGCTCGGCAAGTACCCCGAGATGGGTCGTCCTATAGAAGAGTTGCCGCCGGAGTTCCGCGAGTGGGTGATTGAATTTGGGCAGGGAGCCTACCTCACCCTCTATCACTACGACGGGAAACAGGCCGTCATTCTGGCCGTGCGACACGGACGCGAAGCCGCGGATTGAGTCGCATTCTCCCGAAAAGAAGGGGCGTGAGGATACAGCGATGCCGCGCCTTGTTGTGCACGCGTCCTTCCGCCGGCGATGATTAGCTCGCACGCATTCGCGGCCCCGCGGCAGGCCGGCGAAAGGAAACGGGGTTTGAGGATACTCTCTTGTAAATGCCGGCAAGCCACTGATTCCAAAAGTACGAGAATCGGGCATTTTCATGCTTCCGAGTGAAGCGGAAGCTTCATCTCTCACCGCTGTCCCTGGTTTCCGGGGTGGCCGGACGGTCGCGGGAGGTCATCGAGCAGTGCGCCGAATGCGGATCAGAGAGCGGCAGCAATCACCGCCGAGGCGGTCAATTCGTGCGGTCGTTGGTGTGGCTCAGGCGAGCGAAGTGGTCGGGAGTGCGCAGGATGGCTTCGAACTCGTCGGTGAACAGCGGCGCGCCGAAGAAATAGCCCTGCATGCGGTCGCATTGGACGGCGCGGACGAGGTCGACTTCCTCCTGCGTCTCGACGCCTTCGGCGACGACCTGGAAGCCCTGGCGGTGGGCCAGGACGGTGATGGTCTGCACGAGCGGCAGGCTGCCGGAGGGTTTGGTGATCTGGGCGATGAAGGTGCGGTCGATCTTGACGACATCCACGGGCAGGCGATGGAGGTAGGTGAGGGGCGAGTAGCCGACGCCGAAATCGTCGATGGCGAAGGTGATGCCCAGTTCGCGCAGGGCGCGCATGCGGCCGGCGGCCTCATCGAGGTCGCGCATGACGGAGCTTTCGGTGAGCTCGAGTTCGAGCCGGTCGCCGGGGAGGCCGGTGGAATCGAGCACGGCGGCGACGGTGGAGACGAAGCCGGGGTCGGCGAACTGAAGCGGGGAGACGTTGACGGCGATGCGCGGGATGTTGATTCCGGCGTCGAGCCAGAGCTTGGCCTGGGCGCAGGCCTGCCACAGGACCCAGGCGCCGATGGGCAGGATGACGCCGATCTCCTCGGCCAGGCGAATGAAGGTATCGGCCTCGACGTTGCCCAACTCGGGGTGATACCAACTGAGCAGCACTTCGCAGCCGGCGAACTGGCCGTCGCAGTCGACCTCGGGCTGGAAGCGCAGGATGAACTCTTCCTGCTCGAGCGCCAGGCGCAACGCGGTCTCGAGGCGGTAGCGCTGTTCGGGAGACAGAACGGGGGGCTCGGTGGCGCCCTCGACCGCATTGCCGCCGCGGCGCTTGGTTTTGATCATGGCGCGCGAGGCCTGGCGGAGCAGGGAGACGGCGTCCTGGCCGTCGACAGGATAAACGCTGAGGCCGGCGCTGGCGGTGAGGAAGACGTCGCGCGAGCCGAGACGCAACTGGCGGCTGAAGATGCGGAGCAGGGCTTCGGCGGACTTGAGGGCTTCGCGAACGTCGGAGACGGCATCGAGGAGGACGCAGAATTCGTCGCCGCCGAGGCGGGCGACGGCGCGGCAGCCGGGCCAGGCCTGGAGGCGGCTGGCGATCTCCAGCAGCGCCTCGTCGCCGGCGCAGTAGCCCAGGAGTTCGTTGAGGTGGCGGAAACGATCGATGCCCAGGACGACGACCGCGAAGCCGTGTTTAGAGCCGGCGCCGGACAGAATGCGCTTGGTGATGGCGCCTTCGATCTGCGATCCGCTCATCAAACCGGTTAAAGCGTCCATGGAATGCTTCGAAGAGTCGCGTCTCGAACACGCGAGAGCCGCCGTCTCCATATAAAGCGATTGTGCCGCGTTCCAACGATTTGCGCCTGAACCATTGGGGGGGGGTACGCGCAGAAATCGGTCCCGATTTGGGCTAGTACTGAATCGCGGGCCGGCGCTGGTGCCAATTGCTGCGGCGCTGGAATTCGAGGCCCACGCGGAGCAGGAGATTTTCGGAGAAGGGCTTTCCTACCAATGAGATACCGACTGGCAAGCCGTCCGCGAAACCACACGGAAGAAAGAGCGCGGGCAAGCCGGCGAGGTTTCCGGCGGCACTGAGATCGCGCAGCGCCCGGCCGGTTCGCGCTGGGGCCTGGGCGTCGGGGGCGTCCAGCGGCTCGGTGATTTTCGGAGCGACGGTGAAGCACGTGGGCGTGATCAACAAGTTGACGCTGGTGAATAGTCTAGCAATACTCTGCTGCAACAGGCGGCGGATTCGCATGGCCTGCAGATAATCGCGGGCGGGAGTTTCGAGAGCGGCCTGGAGGGCGCTGATCTGGCGGCGGTCGGCGAGTTGTTCGACGGCTCCGGACTCGATCAGATCGGCGAAGACGGTGGCGCCTTCCGCGCCGACGATCACCTCGCCCAAGGCCTCGTAGGGATAGTCCGGAAGCTGGGTTTCCTGCAATTGAAAGCCGATATCGCGGAAGACGGCGAGGGCGTCGCGCAGGGCCGGGCGGAGGGCGGCGTCGGACGAAGATTCGATGTCGGCGGAGGCGAAACCGGCCTTCATCCCGGCGAGGGGCGAGCCGAGCTGGGGGACGAAATGGAAGCCGCGGCCGGCGGAGCCGGGGTCGGAGTCGTCGGCGCCGGCGATGGCCTGGAGGACGTGGCCGCAATCTTCGGCGGTGCGGGCGATGGGGCCGATCTTATCCATGGTCCAGGCGAGCGCCATGGCGCCGGCGCGGCTGACCAGGCCATAGGTGGGGCGCAGGCCGGTGACGCCGCAGAAGGCGCACGGCACGGCGATGGAACCCCAGGTTTCCGAGCCCAGCGCGAAGGGCACGAGGCCGGCGGCGACGGCGGTGGCGGAACCGGAGCTGGAGCCTCCGGCCCAGCGCGCGGGATCCCAGGGGTTGAGGCCGGGGCCGGTGAGCGAGGCCGAGGCGAAGCGGTATCCACCAGCGCCGGCGAGCTCGACCATGCTGAGCTTGGCGCAGAGCAGCGCGCCGGAGCCCGAGAGCTTATGGATCACCGCCGCGTCTTCCTCGAAGACCTGGTCGCGGAAGGGCGCGGCGCCCCAGGTGGTAGGGAAGCCGGCGGCGCTGAGCAGATCCTTGGCGCCGTAGGGAACGCCCTGCAGGGGACCGCGGAAGCGCTCGCGCTTGAGTTCGGCGTCGACGAGCGCGGCTTTGCGGAGCGCGAGACCGCGCAACAACAGCGCCAGGGCGTTGTAGCGCGGCGCGAGCTGCGCGATGCGGTCGCAGAAAGCGGCGGCCAGCTCGCGGGCGGAGAATTCACGCTTCCTCAAGCGGGCGTTGAGGCCCACGGCGGTGTCGAAGAAAACATCCACGGGGGGTGGGGGCATGTCAGGGTTGGAAGCGGAAGGCGGGCTCGGTTTCCCGAGGGAGCCGGGCGTGGCGGATGGCGTTCTGGTACAGGCGCAGGGAGTCGCGCCGGGCTTCGAGTTCGGGCGGCGCGGAGGACGGCGGAGGAGACTGTCGCGCGGGGGCGGCCAGCGGGAGCAGGACTCCGGTCCAGGCGGCAGCCCACTGGCGGCGGCTGAGACCCGTGCCTGGACTGGCTTCTTTCATACGTCTAACCGTGCGCGGAGGAACGGTTGGATTGTTCGGCGAGGGCCTCACGCGCGGCCTGCTGCATGACCGTGCGCGGGGCGCTGTCGCCGGTGAAGATTTCGAATTGCCGGGCGGCCTGTTCGATGAACATTTCGACGCCGGGGATGGTCTCCAGACCCTCGGCGGCGGCGCGTTTGAGGAGCATGGTCCGTTCCGGATTGTAAACCAGATCGAAGACGATGTCGGCGGGGATGGGGCCGTCGAAGAAACATCCCTCGGTATGGGGCCACATGCCGAGGGGCGTGGCGTGGACGAGGATATCGTAGTGCGCGCCGAACCACTCACCGGGCAGGACGGCCTCTCCGCCACAGCATTTGGCCAGGGCGCGGATGCGATCGGCGTTGCGGCCGGTGATGCTGACCTTGGCGCCGGCGTCGGCCAACGCGAAAGCCGCGGCGCGCGCGGCGCCGCCATTGCCGGCCACGAGGACGGATTTTTTCGAAAGGCGGATGCGTTTTTCGAGCGGCACGCGAACGCCGTCGATGTCGGTGTTGGTGCCGCGCCATTTGCCGGCTTTGCGCCAGACGGTATTGACCGCGCCGATGCGGCGGCTGAGGGGGTCGAGCGCGTCGAGGTAGCGGATGATGCGCTGTTTATGGGGAATGGTGACGCTGAATCCCTGGAGCGGGAGGCGGGCGGCGAAGACGAAGAAATCCTTCAACTGCAGCGGACCGACGAGGAAGGGGAGATACAAGGCGGCAATGCGGCGGGCCTGCAGGGCGCGGTTATGAACGGCGGGAGAAATGGAGTGGTGCACCGGGTCGGCGACGACGCCGAAGACCTTGCAGTCCTTCCAGGGTTTCTCGATGCGATAGAGATGGCGCAGCGTGCGGGCAGAGACCTGGCCGGCGGCGGTCCCCTCGGCGGTGGAGGGAGCGGCATACGTAAAAGCGCCACCGAGGACGGTGCACAGCACGCGGCTGGGAAAACCGGTTTCCGACATGGCCAGGAGCACGAGGGGCATGCGGGAGTGGGCTTTCAACAAGGAAAGGAGCTTAAGGTTATCGGAGGGTTTGCGGGCGGTGGTGACGATTTTATAAGCCGCGGCTGGAATTTTCAGCATGCGGCGCATGAGCGGCTCGAGCGCGGGCGTGCCCTCGTAATTGTGATAGGAGACGATGAGCTGGGCGTCGCCGAGCAGATCCAATTTCGTCAGCGCGTTTTCGGCGCTTTCGATTTCGACGTCAACGGCGCGCGCGCCGGCCTCGATGGCGGCGGCGAGGATGCGGAGCTCCTCTTCAATACTGCCGTTGAAGCGGCCGTGGTTCTGGTGACGGCGGCAGGTGGCGAGGACTGTGGCGTCGGGGTACAGGCGCAGAAACTCGCGGATGACGGCGATGCCTTCCTCGGGCGACGGCAGGTAGTCGAGGCGGAATTCCAGGAAGCGCTCGCCCTGGCCGGCCTCGCGGCGCGCCTGTTCGAGAAGGCGCTCGGCGTCGGGGAGACCGAGTGCGATGCAGATGCGCGGGAAGGCCGTGCGAGCAGGCATGCCGGGTTACGATCCACCAAAGAATATCACGCCGGGGCGGGTGCACCAGCCTGAATTCGAGCCGTCTGGGCCAGGCGAGCGGTCCAGTCGTCGAGGATTTCCTTGGTTTTGGTGGCGCCGAAGCGGTCGCAGCCGAGAGAGTAGACCTCGAGCGCGCCGTCGAGAGTGCGGACGCCGCCGGCGGCCTTGACGCGGCAGACGGCGCCGACGGTGCGTTTCATAAGAATGAGGTCGTCGCGGGTGGCGCCGGAGGGAGCGAAGCCGGTGGAAGTCTTGACGAAGTCGGCCTGGCAGCGCATGCAGATTTCACAGGCGGCGACTTTGAGCTCGTCGGACAGGTAGGCATTCTCGAAGATGACCTTGAGGATCGCGCCGGCGTCATGGCAGGCGCGGGCGATCTCGTCGATCTCGGCTTCGACGTATTGGAACTGGCGCGAAAGCAGCTTGCCGATGTTGAGCACCATGTCGACCTCGGTGATGCCGCGGCGCAGCAGATCGCGAGTCTCATAAAGCTTCACGGCCGTGGCTGCGCCGCCATGCGGGAATGCGACCACGCTGGATGGGGCGACGGTGGAGCCTTCGAGGAGACGGACGACGAGATCGGCGTCGGAGGGGCGTGCGCAGACGCTGGCGACGTTGTATTCGAGGGCCAGATGGCAACCGGCCTCGACCTGAGCGTCGTTCAACTCGGGGCGCAGCAGCGAATGATCGATCATCTTCGCCAGTCCCTGATAGGTGGACAGGGGCGGACGGGAAAAGGGCTGGGTGGTAGTAGTTTGTTCGGACATCTGATTCTCTTTGGCGGGGACGTTGGGTCGAGTCTACTTCCGTTTCTTCGCCGGCGCGACGTTGAGAGCGCGCAACTCGTCCTGGGCGCGGCGCGCGATGTCGCTGCCGGGCGAGGCGGCGGAGATGGCCTTGAACTCCTTCGCGGCATCGGCCTTCTGGCCGAGACGCACCAGGGCGCGGCCCTTCATGAAGCGCGCGTCCAGGGTTTTGGCGTTGCGGGGCAAAGCAATAACGGCGTCGAAGGCCTGCACCGCGTCGTCGAAATTCCTCTCGTTAAAGAGGATCTCGCCGACGTAGTACTGGGCGTTGGGGGCGAGGTCGGTCGCGCCGAACCAGGCGATGTACTTCTTGAACTCGTCCAGCGCCAGATCGTTGTTCCCGGCCGATTTATCGCGCAGGGCGTCCTTGTACAATCCGTCGGAGGAGACGCCGGCGGGCGGACCGGAGGACGCGGCCGTGGAGCCGCCAGGCGCGGTGGGCGGAGGCGCGGGCGGCGCCTGCATGGTGCGGACGGCGTTGTTGAGATCGACCACCTGCTGCTGCAGCTTGCCCAGCTTCTCGCTGATCTCGCCGACGTTTTCGCGGACGTATTTGAAATCTTCGGCGAGCGAATCGACCTTGGAGCCGAGGCCGGAAACGGAGGCCAGGACGCCTTTGTCCATGCGGTCCTTCATGCCCTTGTCCATCGTGGCCACCTGGCGATTGGCGGAGTTGACCTGGTCGAGGATCTGGCTCAAAGCGGCGTCGATGGCGTTGAAGCGGTCCTCGTTGGCCTTCTTCTGATTACGCACCTCTTCCTGCAGGAGCGCGATGTCGCGGTTCATCTCGAGGAGTTCGCGTTTCTGGGCGGAGGCGGCGACGGGAATCAACACGCACGCGAGAACGAGCCAGGTAGCAGTTCGCATATCTTTCATTTTGCCATTTTGTCTTCATCCACGAACGGCGCGCCGAGGGTGGCGCGAGGCGGGTTGCCGTAAAAACACAAAACGGCGCCGCCCCCCGCGAGCGGGAGCGGCGCCGGACAGCGGTTGGCGGGCGCAGCGTTACTGCGCGCCCGCGAAGTGGTCGTGGCGGTTCTTCTGCCAGCAGCTCTCGTTGGAATCAGAGCAGACCGGCTTCTCCTTGCCGTAGCTGATGGTCTTCAGGCGGTCGGCGGGGAGGCCGACCTGCGTGAGGAACTCCTTGGCGGCAGTGGCGCGGCGGTCGCCCAGGCCGAGGTTATATTCGGCCGAGCCACGTTCGTCGCAATTGCCCTCGATGGTGACGACGGCCGAGGGGAAGTCGCTGAGGATGGCCTTGAGGACGTCGGCATTGCGCTGCAACACCGCGCGGGCATCCTCGCGGACTTCGCTCTTGTCGTAGTCGAACAAGATATCCTGCACTTCGCCCAGGCGCTGTTCGAGGCTCGCCTTGGGAGCGGCGGGCGGAGGCGGAGGCGGAGGCGGGTTGGTGACATAGACGGTCACGGCGGCGACAGCATCACCGCCCGTGCCGGTGGCGGTCATGCGGTAAGTGGCGTTGTCGGTCGGGCTGACGCTGCGGCTGCCGGAAGCGGGCACGGTGCCGATGCCGTTGTCGATGGTGACCGACGTGGCGTCGGAGACGGACCAGCGCAGGGTCGAAGTATCGCCGCGAACGATGGTGGAGGGTTCCGCGGTGAAGCTGTTGACAGTTGCCGCTTTGGCCGCTGGGGCCGCGACGGCGGTTGGCGCCGGCGGAGGCGGCGGAGGCGCGACTGGCTGCTTCTTCTTGCAACCCGCCGACGCGATCAGGAACGCCGCGGCTAACAGAACAAGTGCAATTTGGGTACGTTTCATTGAATTCCTTATGGCCTCCTCAAGGCTACTGCACTGACATTCTATCCACTTTTCGCCGGGGTGAGGATTCTACTTCACCCAAACCGGCATATAGTTGTTCCCCTGCGTGGTCAATTGGCGGACCGCGGTGCCGTCGGCCAGCATGGTGAAAATCTGCGATGCGCGGCTGCGATTGGAGCTGAAAGCGAGGTGCCGGCCATCCGGAGCCCAGCTCGGGTTCTCATTGCGGCCCTCGCCGTGAGTCAACTGAACCGTTTCGCGCGATGAGACGTCCATGATAAAGAGATTCCAGTTGCCGGGCGCATAGCCGCGCGTCCAGGCGAAGGCCATGTGCTGGCCGTTGGGGTTCCAGGCAGGGTTGGAAGCTTCGCCTTCCCCGGTGGTCAGCCGCACCGGGTCTGCGCCATCGATATTCATCATATAGATCTGCTGCGGGCCGCCGCGGCCGGAGACGAAGAGCACGTCGCTGCCGTTCTTGGGATTCACCTTGGGCTCAACTTCGACGGCGCGCACATTGGTCAGGCGGCGCAGAGCTCCGCCGTCGAGGTCGCTCGTATAGATGTTGGTGTAGCGCCCGTCGAGCGAGGAGGCGAAGAGTACGGTCTTGCCATCCGGCGTGAAGCTCGGCGTGCCGTTGACCGAGGCCTGCGGATTGAGGAACGGGATGAAGCGCCCGGTGACGGTCGAATACATCATCAGGCGCGGCTGGCCCTTGGCGAAGGTGGTAAAGGCCAGACGCGTGCCGTCGGGAGAGACGGCCGGCATGGTGGAAATTGAATTAAACGAAGTCAGACGTTTCTGGTTTGCGCCGTCGAAGTCCATCACCCACAGCTCTTTCGTGCCCTTGCCCTGGCGATCGGAGACGAAGTAGATTTTCGAACCGGCGAGAGAAGGCATGCCGAATTTCGCGAGGATGTCGGAGGCATACTGGTGAGCGACCTGGCGCGCGCCTTCCTCGTTCAATTCGGCGTTGTAGAGTTTGCGGAACAAGCGCGCGCCGTTGAGGTCGGCGACGGCGGTGTTAAAGAGATGGCCGAAGGCGACGAACTGGCCGCCCTGCTCGGCCACGTACCCGAAGCCCAGATAGCTGGCCGAAACGGGGGCCGCGGCCCAATCGGAGAGGCAGCGACCGGCGCAGTCCCGGGCGACGGGTGCGCCGCGGCGCGCGGGCGGCTCGGGCGCGGTCCGCAGGTCGCTTTCCTGCTGCGGCGGGTTGAGGGGGAAGAAGCTTTTTGGCGCCATGTTGAAGACGCCGGAGCGCTCGATATCGTCGAAGACGGTCTTATTGAAGACATCGACGAACTGAGCGGCCGCGCCGGCGCCGCGGAAATCCGGCAGCGCGATGGTCTGCCTGGCGCCGCCGGTCAGTACGATTTTGATGTCGCTCTGCTGGGACTGGCTGGAGGCGGGACCGGCCAACAAGGCCGTGAGGAGAAGTGCGGGGATTAGAGGGAGTTGTTTCATCGCGTCTTTATTTCATCGCTGCAGGGTGAACCAGAATTCAATTGTCGCCGAAGAACCCGAGTAGGCCGCCGGCAGGGCGTCGAACGGCGAGGCTTCCGCGACGGCGCGTTGCGCGGAGTAGTCGAGAACCATATTGCCGCTGGACTGAGCGACGCGGACGTTGCGCACCTGCCCGTTGCGCTGAATTTCAAAAGTCACAATCGCCGTCGGGAGCGTGCGGATGCGGGGATCCAGCGTGTCTGTATGCCACTTCTGCGCCACGCGATCGCGGACCAACATGGCGTAGGCGCCGAAGATGTTGCCGAACGGCGCGCCGCTGCCGACGCCGACGTTGCCCGCGCCGGGCGCGGGCGCGAACAAGGGCGATGCGGCCGCGGGACCGGTGCGGCTAGTGAGCTGATTGTCGGGCAGGGGCTCAGGATGCGCGCGCGGATTGCGATAGGAATCGCGGGCGTTCTTCCGAATGTGTTTGGACTTGAGCGCGATGGCGTCATCGGGCTCTTTGGGAGCCGGCTTGCTTTTCTGCGCAGGCGTGGTGAGGGGCTCCGGGACTTGCGATTCGGTGTCGCTGGCCACGCGGTTGGTCGGGCCACTGCGATTCATGAAGGGCAGCGCCTTGACTGAAGTGACGCCCACCGAGCCGCCGCCCATCGAATCGGGACTGCCCCAGGACTGGCGTTGCGCGAGGTGCGTGAGTCCGAGTAGAACGATCAGCGCGACCGTGCCGGCGTGGAGCGCCACAGATTCCATGAACGGCCGCCGGAGCGACTCGCGTTCGTCGAGAATCTCACGATGCGCGTCCATAATTCTCCCCGCCGGAACCTACTTGGGCCGGCCGTCGTCGGGCTGCGTCACCATGCGCGGCTCGATTTTCTCGTCGCCCAGCGTTGCGATCACCGGCGCCAGCACGCCCCACATGACGGCCTTGTCCGCGCGCACGTAAACCGCCTTGGCAGTGGGAAATCTGCGCCGGACCTCAGAGCCGAGCTGATGAATGTTGGCCGGCTTGTCGTTCAGGAACAGCTCGCCGGCGCGCGTGATGGAAATCACCGGCAGTTCCTGGGCGCTGTCGCGAACCTGCTTGACCTTGGGAACTTCGATCTCGAGGCCGAACTCCATCACGTGCGCCGTCAGCATGAAAATGACGAGCAGCACGAGCACGACGTCGACCAGCGGAACGATGTTGATCTCGGCCATCGAAGCCATGCCGCCGCGCCCGCCGCGCGGGCTGGACATTCCGTTTTGCGTCGAGAAGGCCACCGCGCGCTACTCCTCACCGCGTTCGGTCATGTTGAGAAACTCGAGCGAGAAGTCGTCCATGCGGGCGCCTAACTCGCGAATCCGGTGCGTGAACTGATTGTAGGCGATGGCCGCGGGAATGGCGGCGGCGAGCCCGGCGGCGGTGGCGATCAGCGCTTCCGAGATGCCGGGCGCGACGGCGCGCAGGCTCGAACTGCCTTGCATGCCGAGGCCCTGGAAGGAGTCGATGACGCCGAGCACGGTGCCGAACAGGCCCACGAAGGGCGACACCGACGCGGTGGTCGCGAGCCAGCTCATATTGCGCTCGAGCCCGGCCAGTTCTTCGCTGATGCCCATCTGCAGCGAACGCTCGACGGCGACCTTGTTGACGATATGACCGTGCGCCTCGACCTGGCGGGCGGCCTCCTCGTATCCCAACGAAAAAACGCCGGTGAGCGGAGAGGCGTGAAACTGCTCCGCGACCGCGGCAATGGCGTCCAGGCGGGGCGCCTTGCGAAAGGCGCGCAGGAACGAACGGTTAGCCTGAGAGGCAGCTCCGAACTGGCGCCACTTGGCAAAGATGACGGTCCAGCTCATAAGGGAAGCGACCACCAGAAAGAGGAGGACGATCTTCGAGACCAGCGACGCGTTCATCAGCAGATCCCACAGCGGCAACTGCAGAAAAGCGCCGGCGAATGGAAGGCTCAAAACAGAACTCCTTGGAATTGTCGGGAGGATCCCAATCCCTGTCTACCATGATAACGGGCTTGGAATTAAGGCGGCGCGGCGAGCGGGTGGCGCAAACGACTATAATCTGGCTCGGATGCTCGTCGAACTCGTAGTCGAGAACTTCGCGGTGGTGGAGCGCCTGCGGCTGAGCCTGCAGGCGGGGCTGAATGCGCTCACCGGCGAGACGGGCAGCGGCAAGTCGCTGGTGGTGGATGCGTTTGGATTGTTGCTGGGAGGGCGCGCTACCACGGACGCGATCCGGACCGGCGCGGAGCGGGCGTTCGTCTCGGGGCGGTTTGAGCTGCCGGACGACGCCGCGTTGCGCGCGCTGCTGGCCGATGCGGGGATCGAGGCCGAAGACGGAGAGCTGGTGATCGAGCGCGAGATCCTGGCCAACGGCAAGAGCCGGGCTTACGCGGGCAGCCGTCCGGTCACGTTGACGCTGCTGCGGGACCTGGCGCCGTATCTGGGCGACATTCACGGCCAGCACGATCAGCAAAAGCTCCTCTATTCAGACGCACAGCGCGAGCTGCTGGACGAGGCCGGCGGCGCGGAAGCCGAACTGGCGGCGGTGGGAGCGGCGTGGCGGGAATGGCGCGAGGCGGCCGCGGCGCTCGAAGAACTTGACCGCAGCGAGCAGGAGAAGTTACGGCTGGCCGACCTGTGGGTCATACAGCGCAAGGAAATCGAGGCGCTCGAGCTGCAGCCGGGCGAGGACGCGCAGCTCGAAAACGAGGCGCGCGTGCTCAGCAACGTGGCACGGCTCACGGAGAACGCGACGGCGGCGCACGAGGCATTGAGCGACTCCGAGGACGCGGCGGCGAAGAGCATTGCGCGGGCGTTGAAGAAGCTCGAAGACCTGGTTCCGATCGACGACAAGATGCGCGGGGTGGTCGAAATCCTGGAACCGGCGCGGATCGCCGTGGCCGAAGCGGCGCACGAGTTGCGTCATTATCTGGGGGCGCTCGAGGCCGACCCGGCGCGGGTCGAAGTGGTGGAAGCGCGGCTGGCGCACATCGAAAAGCTGAAACGTAAATACGGGAATACGATTGAGGAGATTCTGGCGTTTGTGGCCGATGTGCGCTCGAAACTCGATGCGGTGGAGAGCGCCGCCGAGCGGCGGGTGGAGTTGCAGAAGCGCATCGGGCAGCTCGAAGTCGCTTACCGGAAGGCCGCGCTGGCTCTGCGAGCAGTACGCGAGAAGGCGGCGAAGGCATTGCAAAAGGCCGTGGAGACGGAGCTCGCCGGGCTGGCCATGAAGGGCGCCGTGTTCCGCGCCGCTTTACGCGAAACAGAACCGTCGAGCCACGGAGTGGACCACGTGGAGTTCCTGGTGAGCGCCAACCCGGGCGAGGAACCGCGGGCGCTGGACCACGTCGCCAGCGGCGGGGAACTGTCGCGGATCGCGCTGGCCCTGAAGACGTGCGTGGCCTCGCGCCCGGCCAAGAACGGCGGACGAACGCTGGTTTTCGACGAGGTGGACGCGGGCGTGGGCGGCGCGGCGGCGGAGATGATCGGCCGCCGGCTGAAGCGGATTTCGCGGTCGAGCCAGGTGCTGTGCGTGACGCACCTGGCGCAAATCGCGGGCTTCGCCGATCATCACTACCGCGTGGAAAAAAAGGAAGCCGGCGGCCGGGCATCGACGACGGTTCAGGAATTGAAGGCCGAGCAGCGGGTGCGCGAAATCGGACGAATGCTGTCTGGGCAAAGCCTGTCCGAGGAGGCGCTGCGGCACGCGGCGCGGCTGGTGGAGGAATGCGGCCGGGCCGCAGTGTGACGAGCGCGTGAAACTCTGGCTGTATTTCATCGGCAAACCGCGGGATGCCCACGCCAACGGCATGGCGGAGGAGTTCCTCAAGCGCAGCGCGCGCTATATGGAATGCGCGATGCGGGAGATTCAGCCGGCGCGATTCGACGTGTTCGCGAAGCATGCCGCGGCGCGCAAAGTGTTTCTCGATCCGGCCGGGAAAATGATGGACTCCCAGCGCTTCGCGGGGCTGTTGAGCGAGGCCGAACTGCACGCGCGCGATCTCGTATTCCTGGTCGGCGGACACGACGGACTGCCGGCCGAATGGAAGCCACGGGCGGACCTGCTGCTCTCGCTTTCGCCGCTGACGATGCCGCACGAACTGGCGCGGGCCGTGCTCGCCGAACAGATTTACCGGGGCCTGACGATGCTGCACGGGCACCCCTACGCGCGCTGAGGGCGGATGGCGCGCATTGCCACCGCGATTGCCGGCGCTGTAGCTTGAAGAGTGGGCATGGACTGGTTCAAGATTCCGCGCAAGGTCGCACGCGTCAGCGATGACGAGAGGCACGTCCGCACCGAGGGGCTGTGGATCAAGTGCGAAGGCTGCCACCAGATCATCTGGCGCAAGGAGCTGGAAGAGACGTTGCAGTGCTGTCCGAAGTGCGACTATCACTTCAAGATCGACGCGCAGGCGCGGCTGAGAATGCTGCTGGACGGCGAATGGGTGGAGCACGACCGGGAGCTGAGCTCGACCGACCCGCTGGAGTTCGTTGACGCGAAACCGTACCGGCAGCGGCTGGCCGCGATGCAGAAGGCGTTGAAGATGAAGGACGCCATCTACGCGGTCGAGGGCAAGCTGGCCGGGCGCAACGTGAACGTGTGCAGCCTGGAGCTCAAGTTCATCGGCGGCAGCATGGGCGCGGTGATGGGCGAGAAGATCACGCGCGCCATCGAGCGCTCGCTGACCAGCCGCAGCCCGTTGATCATCGTCTCGGCGTCGGGCGGAGCGCGGATGCAGGAAGGCGCGGTGAGCCTGATGCAACTGGGCAAGATCTGCTGCGCGCTGATGCGGCTGGACCAGGCGAAGGTGCCGTTTATCAGTGTGCTGACCGATCCGACGACGGGCGGGGTGACGGCGAGTTTCGCGATGCTGGGCGACTTGAACATCGCCGAACCGGGCGCGCTGATCGGTTTCGCCGGACCGCGCGTGATTGAGCAAACGATCCGCCAGAAGCTGCCGCAAGGCTTCCAGAGGGCGGAGTTCGTGCTGCAGCATGGGTTCCTGGATGCAGTGGTGAGGCGCCGCGAGCTGAAGCTCCACATCGCCCAGGCGCTCGAGTTCCTGTGCGGCCCCGCCGCCCAGACGCAGGCATGAGCGCGCACAGCGAGCGCGTTCCCCAACCGGCCATTATCGGACGGCACACAGCATGATCTCGCTTGTCAACGCGGCCAAGCGATTCGGGCCAAGAATCCTTTTTGAAAACGTCACGTGGATGGTGACGGCGCAGGATCGGGTCGGCCTGGTGGGCTCCAACGGGAGCGGCAAGACGACGCTGATGAAGCTCCTAGCGGGCCTCGAGACGCTGGACGCGGGCGACTGCAGTTCGCAAAAAGGCATCAGCGCCGGTTACCTGCCGCAGGACGGATTGCAGCTTTCCGGCCGCAGCGTATTCCAGGAGTGCCTCTCGGTTTTCGACAGCCTGAAGGACATGGAGCGCGAGATCGAGGAGCTCGCGCACGGGCTTTCCGATCTCGATCCCACTTCCGACGAGTACGCCGCGGCGGCCAATCGATACGCCAACCTGGACGCGCTGTTCCGCAACCGCGACGGCTACGCTTTGGAAGCCAAGGTCGGCAGCGTGCTCAGCGGTCTCGGCTTTCAAAAAGACGAGTGGAGCAAGCAGACCGAGCACTTCTCGGGCGGCTGGCAGATGCGCATCGCGCTGGCCAAGCTGCTGCTCGAACAGCCCAGCCTGCTGTTACTTGACGAGCCGACCAACCACCTCGACCTCGAGGCGCGCAACTGGCTGGAGTCGTATCTGACCTCGTACCCGAACGCGTTCGTGCTGATCTCGCACGACCGCTATTTTCTCGACGTCACCGTTTCGCGGACCGTGGAACTGTGGAACAAGGGGCTGCATTTTTATTCCGGCAACTACGAGTCGTATCTGAAGCAGAAAGAGGAGCGCCGGGCCAGCCTGGAGGCCGCCAGCCGCAACCAGAAGGAGCGCATTCAGCAACTCGAGGCCTTCATCAACCGCTTCCGCTACACAGCCACGAAGGCCAGACAGGTGCAGAGCCGCATCAAGGAACTCGAGAAGATCGAGCGCATCGAAATTCCGCCCGAGGAAAAGACGATCCACTTCAGCTTCCCGCAACCCAAGCCCAGCGGGCGCATCGTGGCTGAGTTCAGCGGAGTTTCAAAGGCGTATGGCGAGAAGCGCGTGCTTGAGAGCGTCGCATTTCAGATCGAACGCGGCGACCGCGTGGCGCTGGTCGGCGTCAATGGGGCGGGCAAGAGCACGCTGATCAAACTGTTGGCCGGGATCGAGCCGCTGACGGCGGGCGACTACCGCATCGGCCACAACGTCCAGCCGGACTACTTCGCGCAGGATCAGTACAAGGAACTCGACTCGGCGGCCCAGTTGCTGGACGATCTGACGTCCGTCGCCAACGGCAAGACCGTCACTGAGCTGCGCACGCTGCTGGGGTGTTTTCTGTTCGGCGCGGACGACGTGTTCAAGACGATCGGCGTGCTCTCCGGCGGCGAGAGAAACCGCTATGCGCTGGCGCGAATGCTGCTGAACCCGTCGAACTTTCTGTTGCTCGACGAACCCACGAATCATCTCGACATGCGGGCCAAGGACGTGCTGCTCGAGTCGCTCGAGCAATTCACTGGAACCGTCGTCTTCGTCAGCCACGACCGCTATTTCATCGACCGGCTGGCGACGAAAGTCTTCGAAGTGAAGGACGGGACGGTGAACGTCTATCCGGGAAACTACGAGGATTTCCTGTTCCGGAAGCAGCAGGAGGCGGCGGGGCCAACGACTGGCCTGCTGAGCGCCAGTGGCATGGCCGGTGGTTCGGGCCTGGCGCCGTCGCTCGACGATGTACCGCGCGGGGAGGCCGACGAAGGCCGGGCACGGCGCCTGAATCCGATCAAGTTGAAACAACTGGAAGATCGCGCCGCTGAGTTGGAAAACGAATCGGCGAAGCTCGAGGCCGCGATCGCGCAACTGGAAACCGGCCTGCAAAGTTACACGAGCGCGGAGGAGACGCGCCGGCAGATGGAACTTCTGGCGGAGAGCAGAGCCCGCCTGACGGAAGTCCTGGCCGAGTGGGAGCGGGTCAGCGCACAATTGGAAGAGGCGCGCTGAGCGGCCGCGGCTGCCCGGCGCAACTCAGCCTGTTCGACTATCGCAGATATTCTTCCAGGCGGATTTTTTCGTCGGTCCGGCTATCGCGATATTTTACGATGACCGGCGTGTACAGCGAGATGCCCCATTCGCGCCCCTTGCCGCGCGTGACCGCGCGCGAGCCCGCGACCACGACTGCGCCCTCGGGAATCATGAGCGGCACATCGTCCGTGGCGCTGTAGACTGCGTCGCGGACTAAATCGTAAACCGGCGTGGAGCGGTTGAGGATGACGCCCGAGCCGAGCACCGCGCGCCGCTTCACAATCGTCCCTTCATAGACGCCGCAGTTGCCGCCCACCAGCACTTCGTCCTCGATGATGACCGGCATCGCGCCGACCGGCTCGAGCACGCCGCCCAACTGGGCCGCGGCGGAGATATGGCACGACTCGCCGACCTGCGCGCAACTGCCGACCAGGGCGTGCGAGTCGATCATCGTGCCCGCGCCGACCCACGCGCCCGTATTGATAAACATCGGCGGCATGCAGGTCACGCCGCGCCCCAGGTAGCAGCCGTCGCGGATGCTCGAACCGCCGGGCACGATGCGCACGCCGCTGGCGGCGTCCAGCCGCTTCACGGGATAGGTCGCCTTGTCGAAGAACGGCTGCCGGGCCGTGTGCACCGACATGTCCACAATGGCGCCCATGCGGAAACCGAGCAGGATACCTTTCTTGACCCACGGATTCACGCGCCAGCCGGTGGGGCTCGAGGCATCCGGCGCGGCGGCGCGCGCGTGGCCCGTGTTCAGAGCATCTTTGAATCGGGCAAAGAGCGCGAAGTGCTCGGGCGAGTAAGATGCCGGGGCGGTGTCGAACAGTGCTTCAATTTCGTGTTGCAATCGGAGAACCTCTAACTGAGCGGCAGGCCGCATTCGCGCAGCACCGCATCGATGCGCTCGCGCGAGGCGTGTGAGGGCGGGACCATCGGCAGGCGGTAGACCGGCTGCAGCAATCCCATTCGCGCCAGCGCCCACTTCACGGGAATCGGATTGGACTCGATGAAGTTCATTTCCATCAGCGGCAGCCACTGGCGCTGGAGTGCCCGCGCGTCGTCGAAGCGCCCGTCGACGCAAGCGTGCGCCAGCGCGGCCATCTGGGCGGGAATTTCGTTTGAGGCGACGCTGATGATGCCCTTGCCGCCCATGCCCGCGAGGGCCAGTGTAATAGCGTCGTCGCCCGAGAGCACGGTGAAATCCGGCGGCAGAGTCGCGCACAGGTTCGCCATCTGCGCGACGTTGCCGGACGCTTCCTTCACACCCACGATGTTGTCGATTCCGGCAAGCCGGCGCAGCGTCGCCGGCTCGACGTTCACACCCGTGCGTCCGGGCACGTTGTAGACCACGATGGGGAGTTTCACGGCGTTGGCGATCGCCAGGTAGTGCTGATAGAGGCCCTCCTGCGAGGGCTTGTTGTAGTACGGCGTGACGGAGAGGATGCCGTCCGCGCCGAGCGCCTCGAAACCGCGGGCCAGGGCCACGACTTCGCCGGTGTGGTAGCCTCCGGCGCCGGCCAGAACCGGCAATTTGCCCTTGGCCTCCTCGAGCACGATCTCGACCACGCGTAGGCGTTCTTCCTGTTCGAGCGTCGGGCTTTCCCCGGTGGTGCCGCATGGCACCAGGAAGTGAACGCCCGCTTCGATCTGCCGCCGCACCAGCCGGCGGATGGCCTCTTCGTCGAGCGAGAGGTCCGGCCGGAACGCTGTGACCAGCGCTGTCCCGCATCCTTGCAAGCGCACGTGCTTACTCCTTGCCCTCTGCAAACAGGATCGAGCCGAATTCGAACACACCTTTGCGCCCCGGCAGCCTCCGCGCCGCCTCGAGCGCCCCGCGCGCGAACCCTTCGCGATTACGGGCGACGTGACGCAGCGTCAGCGTGTCGGCCGCCGAATCGAAGCCGATCTCGTGCGTGCCCGGGTGTGTGCCCGCGCGGTTTGAGGAGGTGTCGATACGCCTATCGTAGCCCGCTTCCCGCATGTCTTCCACCAGCCGCAGCAGCGTGCCCGACGGCGCGTCCTGCTTGGCGCTGTGATGGATCTCCCAGCCCCAGGCCTCGTAGCCTGGATGGCCCTCGATCCAGCGCGCCGCTTCGCGGACCACGCGGCGGAAAATGTTCACGCCGATAGAGAAATTGGCGCTGTAGATCAGCGTCCCGCCGCGCTCGTCGAACGCCGCCCGCACGCGTTCGAGTTCGCCGTACCAGCCCGTCGTTCCGCACACCACCGGCACGTCCAACGCCGCCAGCCGCAGCAGATTCTCCACCGCGACATGCGGCGTGCTGAATTCGATCGCCACGTCGATCGGCGCGAAATTTTCTTTCGTCAGGCCCGCGCCCGCGACGTTGTTATATTCGTCCAGGATCAGCGCGGCCTCGAAGCCGAACTCGGGCGCCAGACGCTCTAGCATCCGGCCCATTTTGCCGTAGCCGACCAGTGCCAGTTTCATGTTTCAAACACCTGCGGGTCCAGCTCGGAAAAGAACTCCACGTGCAGGGCCCCGACGGCGCGGGCCAAGTCATCTTCGTTTACCACGACGCTGATGTTCAGCCGCGACGCACCCTGCGAGATCATGCGAATATTGATGTCGCGCAACGCGGCGAAGATGCGCGCTCCAATGCCGGGCGTCTCGCTAAGGGCCTCGCCCACCAGGCAGACGACCGCCTGTTGCGGCGTCACCGTGACCTCCGCGATCTTCGACAACTCAGCCTCGATCTCCTTGAGCGCCTGCGTCTGGTCGATCGTCAGCGAAACGCTGACTTCGGTCGTGGCCACCATATCCACCGGCGTTCGATAGCGGTCGAAGACCTCAAAAATGCGCCGCAGAAAGCCGTATGCCATCAGCATCCGCAGGCTGCGAATGTTGACCACCGTGATGCCGCGCTTGCAGGAGATCGATTTCACCGGGTTGGTGGAATGCACAATCCCGGAAACGATCAAGGTTCCTTCGACGTCCGGCTGCCGGGAATTGAGGATGCGGACGGGAATGTTTTTCTCAACCGCCGGAACGACGGTGGAAGGATGCAGCACCTTCGCGCCGAAGTAGGCGAGTTCGGCGGCCTCGTTGAACGAGATCGTTTTCAAGCGGTGACCGCCGGGGACGATGCGCGGATCGCACGTGAGCATGCCGTTGACGTCGGTCCAGATCTGGATTTCCGCGGCGCCGATGCCCGCGCCCGCAATGGCGGCCGAGAAATCGGATCCGCCGCGGCCGAGCGTCGTCGCCACGCCGTCGGCCGTGGCGCCGATGAAGCCGCCCATGACGACCACGCTGCCGTCGAGCAATGGAGCGACGCGGTCGTGGAAGCGGGCGTAGGTTCGGCCGTACAACGGCAGCGCCTGCGTGTGCCGGCCATCGGTCACCAGGATCTGCCGGGCCTCGACGTGGGTTGCTGGCAGGCCCAAGCTTTGAAAAATCATCGCGATCAGTGCGCTGGAGAGCCGTTCGCCGTAACTCAGCGTTTCATCCCACAGGCGCGGCGTGACGGCGCCGGCATCGGCGATGGAGGCCAGGGTTTTTTCGAGATCGGAAAATTCGCGCTCGAACAGCGCGTCCATTTCCGAGTGCCGCGACGAAGGAAGAATCGATCCCGCCTCGCGCCGGTGAAAGGCCTCCAACTCCTCGGCATCCCGATGCGCGGCGTCGAGGTTGCCCGCGGCCGCCTTGTCGGCCGCCGCCAGCAGGCGGTTGGTCGTCTTGCCCATGGCCGACACGACCACCAGCGGACGCTGGCTCTCCCGCGCCTGGACAATGCCCGCGACTCGCCGGATGGCGGCGGCCGATTCAACCGACGTGCCGCCGAACTTCATCACGATCATCGCTGGATCAGGCCCTCCTCGCGCATCAGCTCCGCGTTCAGCACTGCCGCGCCGGCCGCGCCGCGAATCGTATTGTGACCCATGCAGACGAATTTCCAGCCCATCACCGGGCACTCGCGCAGACGGCCTACGGTGACCGTCATGCCGTTACCCCGCATGGCGTCGCGCCGCGGCTGCGGGCGATTCTCCTCGTCCAAATACAGCACCGCCGGTATCGGCGCGCTGGGGCAGCCGCGCTGCTGAGGGAGCGGGTTAAATGCGCGGTAGGCCGCCAGCAGCTCTTCGCGCGTGACCTGCTTCTCCAACGTGACCGAGACTGTCACCGTGTGGCCGTCCACAACGGGAACGCGGTTGCAGTGCGCGCTCACGCGCGCCGCCAGCGGCTCGATGTGGTCGCCGGCGAAACGGCCCAGGATCTTCTGCGTCTCTTGCTGCATCTTTTCTTCTTCGCCGCCGATGTACGGGATCACGTTGCCCACGATGTCCATCGACGGCACGCCCGGATAGCCCGCGCCCGAGATCGCCTGCAGCGTCGTCGCCACGACCGCGCGGATGCCGAAGGGCTCGAGCGGTGCCAGCCCCATCACGAGCGCCACCGTGGAGCAATTGGGGTTGGTGACGATCTGGCCTTTCCAGCCGCGCCGCGCCTTCTGCGCGCTCAGCAGGGCCAGGTGGCTGGCGTTAATCTCCGGCACCAGCAGCGGCACGTCGCTCTCCATGCGGTGATTCCGGGAATTGGAGACTACGGTGTGTCCGGCCTCGGCGAAGGCGCGTTCAATCTCCGTCGCCACGCCCGCGTCCATAGCTGAAAAGACGAGCTCCGGCGGCTGCGTTTCGGGCCGGCATTCGGCGACAGTGAGGGCCGCTACGGCCGCGGGCATCGAGCCTTCCAGCCGCCAACTGGTGGCCTCGGCGTACTTTTTCCCGGCCGAGCGGTCGCTCGCTCCAACCCACACCAGCTCGAACCAGGGGTGGTTCTGCAAGAATTTCACGAAGTGCTGGCCCACCATCCCAGTGGCGCCAAGCACGCCAACCGGCGTCTTCTTGTCCATCCCTGAATTGTCCTTCAATTTCTTCTTATTATTTTGCGCCGCCCGCCAGCAATTGGCGAACCAGGCGCGCGTAAACCTGCACCGCTTCGACCAGTTCGGCCTTCGGCACCCGCTCCTCGCTGGTATGAGCGACGTGGATCGAGCCCGGCCCGATCAGGAACGGCTCGCCCCACTGGCCGCCAAAGGCGGGGATGTCGGTGGTGTAGGAAACCACGGTCGTTTCAAAGCCCGCGAGCGCGCCCAGACGGAGCGCGGGAATGCACAGCAGCTCGTTGGCCATGGCATCCGGTGCGGCCACCCGCTCGACGGCGGCGCGAATCGGATCGGGGTCTCCCACCAGCCGGAACATCAGGGCGGCCAGCGCCGCGTCGGGAATCACGTTGGGCGCGCGGCCGCCCGAAATCAGCCCGATATTCAACGTGCACGGTCCCAGCGTTTCATCGCGCGGGAGCGGAATCCGGCGCACTCTGGCCAGCGCGTCCAGCAGCTTCTCGATGGCCGACTCCCCCAGCTCCGGGTAGGCCGAATGGGCCATGCGGCCGCTGGCTGCCAGCTCGTAGCGCAGCGCGCCCTTAGAGCCCAGCGCCAGCCGATTGCCGGTGGGTTCGCCGTTGATCAGGTAGCGCGAGCCTATCGGGTGGCGGCCGGCATGATAGGCTCCGGCGCTGTCCTTCTCTTCGCCAACCACGAACAGCAGCGCGAAATCGCGGACTCCTCCGGCCAGCAGCGACTCGGCGGCACAAATCATCGCCGCGGCGATGCCCTTGGCGTCGCACGCGCCGCGCCCCCAGATATGCGTCTCATCTTCATGCAGAGGAATGAAGGGCGGGACAGTGTCGAGGTGGGTGGACAGAGTGACGGCCGGCTCGCCGAAGCGGGCCAGTACGTTGAACCGCTCCGGCGCCACTTCGATTTGCTCGGCGACGCCGCCGTATTGGCTCGCCAGTTTCTGCAGAAGCTGCAGCACACAGGCTCCGACAGCGGCTTCGTTGCCTGTTGTGGACTCGATGTCCACCAGCTTCCGGGTCAGGGCAAAAACTTCCATTCAGGCGCTCTTTATGGCATCTCGATCGGTCTAAGGTACTCCGGCGGCCGGCCGCACTAGAACCTCAGACCGTTCTCGGGAGACCAGTACAGGCCCGCGCTGGCGTAGGCGGAGGAAAATGAGGTCGTGGACGGCTTCGTCTCGTTAGCGTAATAGCCGCCGCCCGCGGTAAAGGCGAGTCCATGGAGGAATCGATAGGAAAAAGACAGCCCCGCATTATAGGCATCGTAGCTGGTCCCCGCTTGCGCCAGGCCGGTGAGGCGTGTCACTCCGCCGACCCCGGAGACCGAGAGCCGGGATGTGAGCGTGCGGCTGAGAGAAGCTCCGCAGGATTCGCTTCGGCTGAGCAACAGCAGGTCGTTGCCCGGAACGATGCCGGAGTAGCAGAAGATCGCGAGCCCGCCGCGCTGAAAAGCGTGGCTGTAGTTTGCAGACCCTGAGAGGAATTTCTGGCTCACATTGTCGATGAAGTACACCTGCGGCACGCCCAGCAGCAGGGCGATGTCGGGAGGCAGCGTCAACGTCGCCAGGAATTGAGAATTCACAAAGCTCTCGCCGAAAGATCCGGCGATGGAATCGCGCGGTGAAATCCGGTATTGCGCGCCCACGGTTACGGATTGGATGTTCGTGTCCCCAATACTCTTGATGTAGTCGATCCGCGTATAAGAGTAGACGACGTTGGTGGAAAATCGCTGCGTCCAATAGGTGCTCAGGCTCACGTTGCCCGTGTACCCGTTGGAGTCGCTGAAGGAACTGCCCTCACGCCGCGCGAAGAACGCCGATGCGCCAAAGCTCACCATGGTCCGTCTAGTGAGCAAAACGCCAAGGCTTCCGGAGCTGTTCGAGAAATACGTCATCTGGTTGGAGGACTGGGTGTCCACGAGATTGTTCTGCAACGGGTTGGTCGTGCTGGCGCCTGGGGGAACCGTGGCCCCGCTCGTCGAGCCGCCGCCGGCGACTCCGATGGACCCAAACACGCCATTGGCCGAAGATGGCAGTCCCCAGGACGTGAGTCCGAATCCGCCGGCCGAGGCTCCGGCAAACTCCTCGAAATCCAAGGTGAGCCGTCTGGATAATAAGGTACCTACCGACAGACTCACCACATTGGAAGGGAGCCAGCCATTCTGAGCTTCCCCATTACCGAAATAGCGGTAACCAGAGCCGCTGTAGCCGAGCGTGAAAGTCGTCCGTCTGAATGATTTCATCATCGAGACGCCACCGCTCAAGCCGATCGATCTGCCAACCGAAGCGGACGCGCCTTCAGGCGAGTTGACGTCCGTGTAGTAGCTGCCCGTGACCGCCAGCCAGGGCTGAATGGAGTTGACTACCGACTGCAGGCCGTCGGATGTGCGCGGGTCCCTCAGTTGTGCCGGGACGGACGATCCGGCAAGCGCAAGAATGACGATGGCGCGGCTGATTCCCATGGGAATTCCAGAGTACCGCGAATTCTCGCGCAATGGACCGGCGATCGTGGCCCGGCCGCGGCCCGCTTGTCGATCTCGAGAAATTTACAGGTCCCCGTGTTTGCCCTTGGCCCCGAGCCGGACCTTCGACCCCTTCCCCTCGCAGTACGCGTTAAACTCTTCGATCATCTTAGGAGTCCACTCCGTGTCGATTTCGCCCGGCGTGTATTTCCGTTCACGCAACATTTTGTGGCCCCATTCATCGACCATGTGCGTACGCTCGGCCTCGTTGGCCACCTTCTCGGCAACCTGCGGCGGGATGAAGGTGACGCCCTCGGGATCGCTCACCACGACATCGCCCGGCAGCACCGTCACGCCGCCGATGCGGATCGGAACGTTGATGCCCGCCAGCGTCGTGTTGCGCAGCGCCGAGGGATGGAAACCGCGGGCGAAGATTTGAAAACCCTCGATTTCCTGGTTGCCGCTCACGTCGCGAATGGAGCCGTCCACCACCAGCCCCGTCCCGGTCTTGGTCATGATCGACGTGCCCAGGTTATCGCCGATGATCGTGCCGTCCTCGATCTTGCCGAACAGGTCCACCACCATCACATCGCGCTTCACCAGCGTGTCGATGACCCAGGAGTTCTGCCCGCGGCTCACCCGGCCTTCCTTCTTCCCGTTGGCGTTGATGTAATCGTTGAAGTCCTTGCGCAATGGGACGAACACCGCCGTGACCGCGCGGCCCACCATCCGCGGCCCGCCCACCTTCACGTTCACGGTCTTGAAGTTGCCCTCGAACTGCAGCGGATAACCGGCTCCGCGCAGCGTCCCCCACGCCTCCTCGGCGTCCACCGTCGCCAGCCGGTCGAGCAATTCGTCGGAGACTTTCGGGCGTCCGTCGGGGAATCGCTCGCCCTTCCACTCGCTGGTGATGGCGAGCAACTGATCTTTTGTAAACATGCCCAACTGCGCCAGCGCCGGCAGTGCGATCAGCGCGGTCAGGATTCCCAATTGAATGACTCTGCGTTTCATCGATGCAATTTCTCCTTAGTCGCTGCGATGTCTCGTGAGAGCGCGCACCGCGGCGCGTTGCTACCACCATTTATGCCCGTTCGGCACCCATCCCGGCGCCGCATAGGCGAAAAACATTACGATCAGGCCTATCAACAGCGCCAGCGCGATGCTGTGCTTCAGAACGGCCCGGAATACGTCGCCCTCTTTTCCTTCCAGCCCCGTCGCGACGCAGGCCACGATGATCGACTGCGCGCCGATCATCTTGCCCATCACGCCCCCGGCCGTGTTGGCCGCCGCCATCAGCACCGGATTCAGTCCCAGCTTGTTGGCCGTAATCACCTGCAGGCTCCCGAACAGCGCGTTTGATCCGGCGTCCGTCCCGCTCATCGCCGTCCCCAGCCATCCGATCAGCGTGCCGAAAAGCGGGTAGAACCACCCCGTGTTCGTCAGCGCCAGCCCCAGGATCGCGTCCATCCCGCAGTAGCGCGTCACGAATCCCAGCGAGATCATGGCCGAGATCGCCAGCAGGCTGTAGCGCAGCCGCCAGTTGGTCCGGCCGAAGACCCGCAGTGTCCTGCCGAACGACAGCCCCAGAATCGGTCCGGCCAACAGCCCGGCCAGGAACGTGCCCGTGCCGATCGTGGACAGCCAGGCCAGTTCCATGATGGCGGGTTCCGCATGGTTTTTAGCGACCACCGGCGGAGTGCGCAGTACCATCTGGTGCAATCCGGGCACGGGCGCCTTGTAGTCCGTGCTCTCCAGCAAGTGCTTCACGGGCGGGAGTCCCCACACGACGACGAACACGGCCAGCAGCATGAACGGCGACCAGGCGTGCAGCACCTGCCGCATCGTGTGCCGGCTCCGGGCCAGCTCCGCCACCGGCGGATCCTCGGGATAGCGCCAGATCGGCTTCGGTTGCCAGAATCGGAAAAACACCGCGCACAGCAATAGCGTGAACATGCCGCCGATCACGTTCACCAGTGTTCCATCGATGTAGTTCGACCAGAATAACTGCACTCCCGCAAACGCAATGCCACACACCGCCAGGCCCGGCCACACCCGCAGCGTGTTGCGCCATCCCGTCATGGTCCGGACGAGCCATAGCGGCAGGATCAGCGCCGTGATTGAAACGATACGGCCTGTCATGGCCGCCAGGTCGGGCTCGGCCAGGCCAGTCACCGCCACCAGTGTCCGCACCGGATTGCCCATCCCGCCGAACGCCACCGGCGCCGTGTTCGCCAGCAGGCACATCACCGCCGTCTCAAACGGCTTGAAACCCAGGCCGATCATCATCGCCCCGCACACCGCCACCGGCGCGCCGCCGCCCCCCGCGCCTTCCAGCACCGCCCCGAATGCCAGCGCGATCAGCAGCGCCTGCAGCCGCCGGTCGTCCGTGATCCCTCCGATCGACGCCTTGATCGTCTCGAAATGCCCGCTCTCCACCGTCAGGTCGTAGACAAAAACGGCCGCCACCAGGATCCATCCAATGCGGATCGCGGCATAAACGAACCCGTGACCCACCGCCGCCGCCAGCATCAGAGCGGGCATCCGGAACACCGCCAGCGCCAGCACCGCGCCGCACGCGAACGCCCACACCGCCGCCCAGTGCGCCGCCAGCCGGCGCACCGCCAGCAGATAAAACATTAGCGTTACCGGCAACGCCGCCACGGCCGTCGAGAGCACGGCGTTACCCAGCGGATTGTAATTCTGAGTCCAAACTTGCACGAATGAAGCCCAGCCCTGGCGAAAGCAGGCATCCTATCACACCGGCGCCCGCGGCCCGCTTCAGTACGCGCTATTCGCGGCGCGCCAGCGCTGCGCACTGCACTCGGGCCCGGCCCCGGTCTCCTACAATGCGGGGAGAGCCATGTCTTCGGTGTGCGTATTCTGCGGTTCGCTGAACTCCGTTTCAGATCTGTTTCTGGATGCTGCCCGCGAGACCGGACGGCTGTTCGCCGCGTCCGGCTGGACCATCGTTTACGGCGGCGCGCGCAACGGGATGATGGGCGCCCTGGCCGACGCCGCGCTGGCCGCCGGCGGCCGCGTGGTGGGCGTGATTCCGCGCGCCCTGGTGGAACGCGAAGTGGCCCACCGCGGGCTGACCGAACTGCGCGTCGTCGCCTCGCTCCAGGAGCGCAAGACCCTGATGACCGAACTGGGCGACGCGTTCCTGACCCTGCCCGGCGGCTTCGGCACGCTCGACGAACTGTTCGAGGTGCTGACCTATTCGATGCTCGGCTATCACGACAAAGCCTGCGTCCTCGTGAACAGCGGCGGCTACTACGACCACCTGCTGGCGTTCGTCGGCCAGGCCGTCGCCGAGGGTTTCGTGGCACCTCGTTTGAGCCGCTGCCTGCTCGTCGCCGCGCAGCCGCCACAGGCTCTCAGCCTGCTCGAACGGTCTTTGGCTGAAACTCGCCGCACCGCGCCCAAGCGTTACTGAGCCGCAACTGTGTTACTGAGCCGCGACCGTCAGGGAGCGGATGTGCCGAGTGCTTCTGCAACCAACTCCCGTCCGCCTTACCCTGCCAGTCCCCGCGCCTCTGCATCAAACGCGAATTCGAACCCGTTCGCTGCGATCCCTCTCAACTCCTCTTGCGTGAAGCCGAATGCCGTAGCCGCGATTTCATACTCGCGTTCCAGCGTAGTCCCGAACATCGCCGGGTCGTCCGTGTTCAGCGTCACCGCTACTCCCGCATCGTAGAGCCGCCGCAGCGGGTGCGCTCCCAGCGACGCCACCGCGCCGGTGCGCAGGTTGCTCGTGATGCAGATCTCCAGCGGGATCCGGCGCTCCGCCAAGTGCCGCACCAAAGCCGGATCGCCGATCGCGCCGATGCCGTGCCCGATCCTCTCGGCCCCGCACTCCAGCGCGTCCCAAACCGTTTGCGGCCCCATCGTCTCGCCGCCGTGCGGCGCCAGGTGCAGCCCCTGCTGCCTGGCCCACGCGAACACCTCGCGGAACTCCAGCGCCGGGCCCCGCGCCTCGTCGCCGCCGATGCCGAATCCGATCACGCCGCGCTCCCGATGGGCCGCCGCCAGGCGCGCTACCTCCCACGCCGCTTCGACGCCGAATTGCCGCACCGCGTCGAGGATGAACCGCACCTCCACCGGGCTTTGCGCCACCTCCGCGGCGATCGCGGCGAAGTACGGCTCGAACGGCAGCTCCCGCCACAGCCACACGCCCGCCGACAGGTTGATCTCGGCGTACACCACGTTCTGCGCGCAGAGCCGCTCCAGCAGCCGCCGCGCGATCAGCGCAAAGTGCGCCGGCTGCGTGAGGCGCAGGTTCACCCACTTGTAGCTCTGCAGGAATCCGAGGAAATCGGTGTAGCCGTAAGCCTCCGCGACCTTCTCCCGCGTCAGCGCCGGATCGATTTCCAACAAGGTTTCCGGCTCGACCGAACCTTCCAGGTGCAGGTGCAATTCCGCTTTCTTGAGTCGATGAATGAATTCGGTCACGTCCTTCTATGCTAGTCGTTGCGATAATGGACGCATGAAGCCGGGTGATCTGGAAGCTATTGTCGGCGGCTACCACGGTGATCCGTTCGCCGTCCTGGGCCCGCAGTCCACAGCCAAAGGCGGCTGGACGCTGCGCGCCTTCTTGCCGCACGCCAGGAGCGTCACGGCGCTATGTGAAGATGGCCGCAGCGTGGAGCTCGAGCGCCGGCACGCCGAGGGGTTTTTTGAAGCCGCGCTCGACCGCGCCCCGGGCCGCTACCGCCTGAGGGTGGAGACGCAGCAGGACACGGTCGAGGAGCTCGAGGACCCCTACCGTTTCGGGCCGCTGTTGAGCAGCTTCGACCTGCACCTGCACGCCGAGGGCACCAATCACGAAGCCTGGCACGCGCTGGGCGCGCATCTGGTTGAAGTGGACGGCGTGCCCGGCGTCCGGTTCACGGTCTGGGCGCCCAATGCCGAAGTGGTCAGCGTCGCCGGCGACTTCAACTATTGGGACGTGCGCCGCCACCCCATGCGCCTGCGCGACGGAGGCATCTGGGAGATCTTCCTGCCGCGGGTCGGCGTCGGCGCGCTCTACAAATACTTCGTGCGCTCGAAGATTTTCGGCGTGCACAGCTTGAAATGCGACCCCTACGCCTTCGCCACCGAGAAGCCGCCTAAGCAGGCCTCGGTGGTCTGGGACCTGACCCGCTATGAGTGGCACGACGCCGAGTGGATGGAGCGCCGCGCCGCCGCCGATGCCCTCACCGCGCCCATGTCGTGCTATGAGGTCCATCTCGAATCGTGGATGCGCGATCCGTCGGGCAACCCGCTCAGCTATCGCGAACTGGCCCAGCGCCTGGTCTCCTACGCCCGCCAGATGGGCTTCACCCACCTCGAGCTCATGCCGCCCCTGGAGCACCCTTACTCCGGCTCCTGGGGTTACCAGGTGACCGGCTACTACGCCCCCACCGCCCGCTTCGGCAACCCCGACGATTTCCGCTTCTTCGTCGACGAATGCCATCGCGCCGGCCTCGGCGTCCTCATCGACTGGGTCCCCGCCCATTTCCCGAAAGACGCCTTCGGCCTGGCCCGCTTCGACGGCACCGCGCTCTACGAGCACGACGATCCGCGCCAGGGCGAACAGAAGGACTGGGGCACCCTGATCTTCAACTTCGGCCGCAACGAGGTGCGCAACTTCCTCATCTCCAACGCCCTGTTTTGGCTGAAGGAGTATCACATCGACGGCTTGCGGGTGGACGCCGTGGCCTCGATCCTGTATCTCGATTACTCGCGCCAGCCCGGCGAGTGGCTGCCTAACCAATACGGCGGCAACGAGAATCTGGCCGCCATCGATTTCCTCAAGCGGTTCAACGAAGAGGCCCACAAGGTGCCCGGCGCCATCACCATCGCCGAGGAGTCCACCTCCTACACCGGCGTCTCCCGCCCGGTCTACGCCGGCGGCCTGGGCTTCACCATGAAGTGGAACATGGGCTGGATGCACGACATGCTCCACTACTTCCACCAGGACGCCATCTTCCGCCGCTTCAGCCATCACGACATCACCTTCAGCCTGGTCTACGCCTTCAGCGAAAACTTCCTGCTGCCGATCTCCCACGACGAAGTGGTCCACGGCAAGGGCTCGCTCATTTCCAAAATGCCCGGCGACGATTGGCAGCGCTTCGCCAACGTCCGCGCCTTCCTCGGCTACATGTACGGCCACCCCGGCAAGAAGCTGCTGTTCATGGGCTGCGAACTCGGCCAGTACGAAGAGTGGAACTGGCAGGGCAGCCTGCGCTGGGATCTGCTGCAGTATCCCAGGCACCACCAGCTTCACGACTACGTGCGCGAGCTGAATCTGCTCTACTCCCGGGAAAAACCGATGTTCGAGGTCGACTACCACTGGTCCGGCTTCGAGTGGATCGACTTCCATGACATCGACTCGAGCGTCATTTCGTTCGTCCGCCGCGCCAAAGACCCGAACGATTTCCTGGTCTTCGTCTGCAACTTCACCCCGGTGGTCCGCCACGGCTACAACGTCGGCGTGCCCGAACCCGGCAAGTATGTCGAGGTTCTCTGCAGCGACGCCGAACAATTCGGCGGCAGCGGCGTTTGCAATCGCGGCGACCTCTGGAGCCGCCCCGGCGTCATCCAGAATCATTACCATTTCCTGACCCTCACTCTGCCGCCGCTCGCGGTCTCCGTGTTCCGCTGCGTCCAGCACGCCTGAGCCGCTCCGGCGTGGCAACGGCCCGGTGTATGCTAATTTGATTTCTATGTCCAGAATTGAGCCCCGGTTCAATCCAGGTGCCGGGCTCGGCCCAGGAATCGCCGTTCAAAGGAGCAATACTCGATGCCCCAGGTGAAACCGGTACCGGACGGATATCATTGCGTCCAGCCGTATCTGATCTTCAAAAACGCCGCCGCGGCCATCGCTTTTTGCGTGCAGGCCTTCGGCGCAACGGAGAAGTTCCGCATGCCGGGTAAGGACGGCCGCATCGGCCACGCGGAGATTCTGATCGGCGACTCGACCATCATGCTGGCCGATGAATCGCCGCAGATGGAGGCGTATAGTCCCGAGCATTACGGCGGCTCTCCGATCAGCCTGCTGATTTACACCGCCGATTGCGACGCCGTCTATGCGCGGGCCCTGGCCGCGGGCGCGGAGAGCCTGCGCGAGCCCGCCGATCAGCCCTATGGAGACCGTATGTCGGGCATCCGCGATCCCTTCGGCTACAAGTGGTATATCGCCACGCACATCAAAGACGTCTCCTACGAGGAAATGGGCGCGCAAAGCTGAGTCGGCGCACTTCAGATGCGGCAGGCGGGAATCCCGGCGGATCTTCGGTTGCGGACAGGAAGCGGCGACAGACCACCGGCGCCGCGGCATGGATCGAGTTCGGGAACGCCGTGTCTGGACGGGAACGCCGCAGTGGGGGATCAGGAACGTATAGACTGCGGCAAATGCCTCACTTTGAGTTCACCGCTTGCCTTCCGCATCCGCTGAGTATCCACTAACCAACGCCGATTCAACAGCCTGGCGATTTTCAGGCACCGCGGTTGTAATCTGGACCATTACGTGCATGTAACGTTGTGACGGCGTAAGAAATGCCCACAACAATTGCACATACAGATCTGAATCTCATCTTAGTGCGGAGGACCCGGAGAAGTTTCGGTCGCAGGCCGCGTCCGGGCGCATGGGCCCGTCGAGGCAGGAGTTGCTGGAATCGCGAGTTCTCGGACAACTGGCCACTCTGGAAAGCCTTGAGGCCCTCCAGCCTGGCGCAGCAGTTGCCTTTCTGAGAATGCCCGCTCGGCCCTCCGGTCGGATCGAAGGCCGGCCGATCGTCCGAGGCATCGATCATGCGGAGACGATGAATGCAGCCGGGCAGTCGCCTGCGACGGTACCGTGGCAAGATAGGCCATATTGGCTGTTTCTTATCCATGAGTGCTCGATCTCTCATCGGGGCAACGGTCAAGCTGGACCGTTTTCCCATTCCCGCCGCAATCCACCCGCCGGCATCGCGGCCGCCTCTCGTCGGAATGCGTTAGCGTAAGGAGGATGTCGGCCGCAGACGACTCAGCCGCTATGGGCGACCCACTCTTCCTCTCGCTGTGGCTCGGCGGCTTCAGCCCGCTCGCGCTGCCGATCTACTTCCGCAAGACCCTTGAGGTCTTCCCGTTCTCCAAACTCGCGCCCGGTTCGCTGCTGCGCGTGTGGGCCGTCTCGTTCCACGAAGTCCCCGTTTTTGAGAGCTTCCTCGACACCGCGGTCGATGCCCGCGAGGCCGCCGGCCTGGTCCAGGAGTTCCTGCACGACGATTGCTGCGTCCAGCTCGAAACGCGCTGGGATCTGTGGCTCTGGGACGGCGATTGGGCGCTTAAACCCTCGCGCGTCTGCATCGAGCTGCACGCGCCGCTCTTCGAGCACGACGTCCTCAACCCCCTGGGCGAGGCCGAGCAGATCTGGATCGACCTGGGCCGCGAAGAGGCTCTATCTGCCCCAGCCGAAGAGCGACCAGCTCCGCCCGGTGCAATCCAATATCCGCAGCATTCTGCACCTGGCCGACGATTTGGAAGAGGCCCTCACCGTAGAGCGCCGTCTGCTGTGGTCCGAAAGCGAAGACAATTTCGCCGAACGCCTCACGCTGCTGCTCGACGAACCGCCCGACGAGGGCATCTCGTAGATGGCCGAAACCGAGTCGGCCGTTTCAGAGCCGTGACCGCGTTACTGAGCCGCGACCGCGTGACGGAGCCGCGACCGCGTGACGGAGCCGCGACTATAAGGAGCGGTTGCTTCGCGTTCTGACGAGCCGCTCGTTACTGAGCCGCGACTACGTTACGGAGCCGCGACTATAAGGAGCGGTTGCTTCGCGTTCTGACGAGCCGCTCGTTATTGAGCCGGGACCGCGTGACGGAGCCGCGACTATAAGGAGCGGTTGCTTCGCGTTCTGACGAGCCGCTCGTTATTGAGCCGCGACTACGTTACGGAGCCGCGACTATAAGGAGCGGTTGCTTCGCGTTCTGACGAGCCGCTCGTTATTGAGCCGCGACCGCGTGACGGAGCCGCGACTATAAGGAGCGGTTGCTTCGCGTTCTGACGAGCCGCTCGTTATTGAGCCGCGACCGCGTGACGGAGCCGCGACTATAAGGAGCGGTTGCTTCGCGTTCTGACGAGCCGCTCGTTATTGAGCCGCGACCGCGTGACGGAGCCGCGACTATAAGGAGCGGTTGCTTCGCGTTCTGACGAGCCGCTCGTTATTGAGCCGCGACTTTTAAGGAGCGGATGCTTCGCGTTGCGATCGCGCCGCGGCCGTGAGCGATTGGGCAACGATTTCCCAACTAGCCATTTTATGCCTTTTAGAATCAATTGCTTAGAAACCGAGTTGGGCAAAACTGCCCAAATCGACCCAGGGCGCGCACAATTCCGCCGCTCCACAGCCTGCCTCTCCTGCGCTGTGTGGACTTCACCCGTCTTCTCACCCGCTATTTCATCGCCCGCATGAACGAATCGGCGCCCCGCCGGCGTCTAAACGCATAGCGGCCGCGTCTTTCTTGTGGGCCTCGTCCAGGCGAGGAATCGCCGCCGGACGAAGCTTAGGAGTGGCATTGTAGGAGAGGCCCCGTAGGATGGATTTGGAGGAATCATAATGATCCGCTGTTTTGCGTTTCTGATCGCGGCAGCTCTGACCCTGTCCGCGGCCGAACTCCCCGTTTCCCGTGTCGTGCTTTATAAGAACGGCCTGGCGCTGTTCGAGCGTTCCGGCGCCGTCAAGCCCGGCGAGCCGGTCCGCCTCGAATTCAAGAAATCCGAGATGGACGACGTTCTCAAGACCCTGGTCCTCACCTCCTCGGCCGGCGCCGTGACGCACCTGCGCTATGAGCTCGACGAGCCGCTGGACCGCCGCCTGGCTGACATCGGCCTCAGCATCCCCAACGGCGTCAACCTGGCCACGCTGCTCGACCAGATGCGCGGCGCGCGCATCGTTCTCGGCACCACCGGCGGCCCGGTCGAAGGCGTCGTCGTCAGCGGCCGCATCGCTCAGCAGGCCCAGCAGGCGCAGAAGCTCGAGCTGACCTTCCTGACCACCGCCGGCGAGCTGCGCATCATCGACCTGGACGGCGTCTCCAGCGTCAAGCTCGCAGACGACCGCCTGCAGAAGCGGCTCACCGAAGCCCTCGGCGCCTACCAGCAGGCGCAGTCGCAGGAGCGCAAGTCGCTGTGGGTCGAAACCTCCGGCGCGGCCGGCACTCTGCTGGCCCGCTACCTGGTCCCCGCACCGATGTGGAAATCGGCCTACCGCCTAGCCTTCACGGACAAGGACGAAGCCACCATCGAAGGCTGGGCCATCGTCGAAAACAAGAGCGATTCCGACTGGAACAACGTCCAGTTGACCGTCGTCTCCGGCCAGCCGATCTCCTTCATCAGCCGCCTCTATGAGCCGAAATACATCCAGCGCCAGGACCTGGAGCCGGCCGAAAACGTGGCCCAATTCAACCACCTCGAACGCTACGCCGCGCTACAGAAGGCTCCGCGCGTCTTTGACGGCAGCAGGCTGCAGAACCCGGCGCAGGGTCAGATGAACGCTCCGCCGCCTCCTCCGCCCCCCGTCCCCGCCGGAGTCGCCGGCGGGATGCTCGGCTCGGTCAATGAGACCGTTGAGGTTGCCAGCAGCGTCGAGCCCGATACCGAAGCCCAGGAGGTCGGAGAACTCTTCGAATACCACTTCAGCCGCCCGGCCAGCGTCAAGGCCGGCGAATCCCTGCTGCTGCCCTTCGTCCAGCAGAAGATCACCGCCCGCCAGGTCTACATCTGGGATTCCGGCGAGGGCGTGCATCCGCAGCGCGCGGCCAAGCTGACCAACTCGACCGGCAAGACCCTCGACGGCGGTCCGGTCACCGTCTACACGCCCGAGGGCTACACCGGCGAATCGCTGATGAGCACCTTCAAGGCCGGCGACAAGCGGTTCCTCTCCTTCGCCATCGATCTCGGCACGCGCGTCACGACCAAGTTCGACACCGGCGCCCAAGTCATTCGCTCTTTCAAGGCCGAACACGGCCTGCTCACCACCAAATCGGTCCTCGAGCGGCGGACCACCTACACCGTCTCGAACGTCGACGCCAAGGAAAAGGCGCTGCTCATCTCGCATCCGGTGGTCGGCGAGCAGGAGCTCATGTCGCCCAAGCCGGAGGAGAAGTCCGACCAGCGCTACCTGTTTGCCGTCACCGCGCCCGCCGCCGGCGATACGAAACTGACCGTCGTCGAGCAGCAGCCGCTCGAGGAGAGCGTCAGCATCATGGGGTTGAACGCCGACCAGATCGTCGCCTGGATCGCCGCCCGCAAGCTCAGCCCGGAGGCTCGCCAGAAGCTGGAAACGCTGGCCGCGAAGAAGCGCGATCTCTCCGACGCCACCGCGGCGATCCAGCAGCTTGAGGCCCGCATCAACGCGCTCAGCGCCGACGAGGGCCGGCTGCGCCAGAACATTCAGAGCCTGAATTCCGTCGTCAGCCAGCGGCCGCAGGTCGAGAAATGGGCCGCCGATCTGGCCGCCAAAGAGGTCTTCATCATCGATCACCAGTCCCGCCTGGACGAGGCCCGCAAGAAGAAGGCCGCCCTCGAAAGCGAGCTGGCCCAATTAGTTGAGAGACTGAGTTTTTGAAACTCGCACTGATCGGCTACGGCAACGTCGGACGCGCCTTCGCGCGGCTGCTGGAGCGCAAACGCTCCGTTTACCCTAACCGCATCGTCGCCATCCACACCGCCCGCCACGGCACGGCCTACGACCCGCGCGGGCTGCCCATCGAGCCCGCCTTCGGCCCGCCGGCCTCGAGTGTCGACGAGTTTCTGGCTCAGGCGCGGGCCGAAGTGGCGGTCGAGATCACGCCGCTCAATCCCGAGTCGGGCGAGCCCGCCGTCTCCTACATCCGCGCCGCCTTCGCACGGCACATGCACGTCATCACGGCCAACAAAGGCCCCATCGCCTGCGCCTACCAGGCCTTGAAACAGGAGGCCCGCGCCGCCGGCGTCGAGTTCCTGTATGAAGCCACCACCATGGACGGCACGCCGGTCTTCAACCTCGTCCGCAACACCCTGCCGGGCGTCGAAATCCTGGGCTTCTCGGGCGCGTTGAACTCGACCAGCAAGGTGATCATCGAGGCCATGCGCCAAGGCCAATCGCTCGAGGACGGCATCGCCGAGGCCCGCCGCCTGGGCATCACCGAAGCCGATCCCTGGTTCGACATCGAGGGCTGGGACTCGGCCTGCAAAGCCGCCGCGCTGGCCAACGTTCTGATGAACGCCGGCGTCACGCCGCAACAGATCGACCGCCGCGGCATCGGCCGGCTGACGCCCGAAAAGCTGGCCGCCATCGAGGCCAGTGGCAAGAGCGTGACCCTCATCAGCCGCGCCCGCAAAACGCCGCGCGGCGTCAAACTGCGCGTGCGCGCCGAGGTGCTCGACCGGGACGACATCCTGGCCGCCTGTCGCGGCACCTCGAACCTGCTGGTGCTGCACACCGACCTGATGGGCGATGTGGGCGTGTTCACGCTCAAGCCCGGACTCGACCAGACGGCCTACGGTCTGTTCTCCGATCTGGTCGAAATCGCACGCACGATTTGAACCCGATCGACGCTGCGCTGGTGCCTGCGCAGCGCGCCGCCAGCCAGCGAAACACCGCGAGAAGCACCATGGGACCACCGTCGCGCACCATGTTCTTACCGTGTTTTCACGGTGAAACTGTGGTCAATGCGTGGTCGCGCACGGTGTTTTCACGGTGAATTCGTGGTGGATTCACGGTGTTTTCGCGGCGCGCGCTCACACGCCGCGCTCGATGGCCAGGGCTAGAGGCGGCTCGGCCATGAAGTCGAATTCCGACATCCGGGCCAGCGCGGCGCGCAGATTCGACTCCCGCGTTTCCTCGGTCGTGATGACAAACGGCAGCGAGCGCCAGTCCTCGTCCGGCAGTTGCAGCACGGCGTCGATGCTGATGCCGTGCTCGGCCAGAATCGCGCTCAGCGCGGCGATGATGCCGGGCCGGTCGACCACGCGGAACCGCAGGTACCATTCGCGCCGCTGCTCGCCGATATCGCGCGGCGCGGCCTCGGTCACCGTGGCGTAGCCGAACGGCGAAACGCGCGGCAGATTGCCGGTCTGCAGGTCGCGCGCCACTCTCATCAAGTCGCTGACCACGGCCACGCCGGTCGGCAGCGACCCGGCGCCCTGGCCGTAGTAGAACGTGTCTGCGCCGTACGCGCCGCGGCTCCAGACGCCGTTGTATGCGCCCTGCACGCTGGCGAGCACCGTGCTGAGCGGCACCAGAGCCGGGCGCACGCTGACAAACAATCCGTCGTCCTCGCGGCGGGCCGAGCCCAGCAGGCGAAGGGTGCAGCCGAGCTGATGAGCGTAGCGGAAATCGACCGGCACGATGCGCCGGATGCCCTCGACCGCGATCTGCAGCGGATCGAGGCGCACGCCGAAAGCGAACGCGGCCAGCAGCGCCAGCTTGGAGCGGGCGTCGAAGCCGTCGATGTCGGCGGCCGGATCGGCCTCGGCGTAGCCCAGCTTCTGAGCCTCGGCCAGAACGCGGTCGAACGGCGTGCCGTGCTTCTCGATCTCGGTCAGGATGTAGTTGCTGGTGCCGTTGAGGATGCCGAACAGGGTCTCGATGCGGTCGGCGCAGATGCCTTCGCGCAGCACCGCGTGAATCGGAATGCCGCCGCACACCGAGGCCTCCAGGCCCAGGCTCACGCCGCGCTCGGTGGCGCGCCGCCAGATATTGAGACCGTCCAGCGCAATCAGTTCCTTGTTGGCCGTGACGACGCTTTTCCCGTTGGCGATGGCGCCCTCCACCACCTGCCGCGCCACGCCCGTGCCACCGATTAATTCGACCACGATGTCGATGCCCGGCCGCGTCACCACCTCGCGCCAATGCTCGGTGACGAAGGCGTGCGCGATGCCGGCGGTCATCGGCCGCCGCAGCGCGGTGCGGCTGCAAACCGCTTCCAGGTTTAGCCGGAAGCCCAGCCGGGCGGCGATTTCGTCGGCGTTTTCCGCGAGAATAGTAACAGCCCCACTACCGACGTTGCCGAGGCCCACGATGCCAACATTGATGTCCCGCATAAAGCGTCATGATAGCAGCGTGTTGCGGCTATTATGTTTGATCGCCTTCTTGTTTTGCGTACCGCCCATCGCGCGGGCGCAGTCTCCGTCTCCTGCGCAACAACCGGGATCCCTGGGTTATGGCCACGATGCCCAGGAGCTGGAGACCATCCGCCAGCCTGCTCCCGGCGTGAACCCGGATCTAAACCGCGGGCTGCAGGAGTATTACGCGAAGAACCTGGAGGATCTGCGCAAGATGCAGCGGCTGCTGTGGGAAGTGCGGACGGAGATGGCGAAGGGCACGCCGAACGTGCTCCCGGTGCAGAGCATCAAGAAGCTGGAAGAGATCGAGAAGCTCAGCAAGACGATCCGCTCGCGGATGCGACTCCACTAGTTATCGAGGAGTGGGTGACCTTCGAAAAGTGGGCAGTTTCCTGTAACGTTTATCGGCAACTGCGAGGTTTCCGAACGCGCCGTGACGCAAATGCAATCGGATAAGCAGCGTTTCTGTACCTGACTAGGGGGTGTTTGGTGGAGCGAAGGGTCTCGCGCCAGATGTCCATGTCGTACCGCATTCGCCGCTGCGACATTCCTGGGCAGTCACTGCGGCTTGAGAACGCGCGTGGCGACAATCGGATCAGCGACGATTTCGCGTCTGATCTTGGGCGTCCTAGTGCCTGAACCGTTCAGTGCATGACTGGCAGGATCACCGCCGAGGGGTGCTTCTTTGATCGGAAAACGTGTTGCGTAACGGACTGAAAGTCCGACTCGTTTGCCGCGAAGATGTTCGGGACGAACTTCTGCGGATTCCGGTCGATCACTGGAAACCAGGTGCTCTGCACCTGAATCATCATTCGGTGGCCCTTGCGGAACACGTGATCGTGTGACAGCAGGTCGATGTGGTACTCGACTGGCTCATTCGGCCGAACCGGTTCGGGCTTCTCGAAGCTGTTGCGGAACCGGCCGCGCAAGACGTCGGCCCCAATCATCAGCTCGTAGCCGCCCATCGGCGGGTCTTCTGGCACACTTGCGGGATAGACGTCTATCAGCTTTACCACCCAATCGGAGTCGGTGCCGGAAGTGGACGCGAACAGATCGGCGATCACGTCGCCGGCGACGGTAACGTCCATTTCGAGCGGCTTAGTCTGCCAGACGGCCACGTCAGGGCGGCTCTCGGCGAAACGCTGATCATCGGTGTGCCACGTGCTCCATCCAGCCGACCCACCGTAGGTTTCCGGAATTGGCCGTTCGCGATACGGAACCGGCCGGTGGGGATCGGAGACGAAGCTGTCGAACACATCGGCGCTTTCTTCCGGTGGGTCAAAGGAGGCTTCACCAGAAGCATGAAGGTACAGGCGGCGCTCCTGAACCCCGCGGGGAGGCCACTGATCGTACGCCTTCCATTTGTTGGAGCCGGTCTCGAACATTTGGATGCGCGACGGATTCAGTGCACCTTTGCCTTTCAGCCAGTACGCAAACCAGGGCGCCTGAATATTCGCGCGGAAGTACTCACCCGTGTTACTGCCGAAATCGAGATTCTTCAGCGTGCGTCCTGCGCCAGAGAACCAGCCGCCATGGTTCCATGGTCCAACCGCGAGGTAGTTCTGCCGATAGGAATCAGGCGTTTCGCTCGCGGCAAAAATGCGCCACGGACCCGCGAAATCTTCCTGGTCGAACCATCCACTGACGTTCAAGTTGGGCACCTTAGTTGAGCGGACAAATCTCTGTACGGCCGCTTGCTTCCAGAAATCGTCATAGTTTGGATGCGCGACGAAATTGTTCCACGTGGGCCGCTGGCCGTCGAAGTATCGCGCGTTGGCCGCGCGGAGCGGGCCGAGCTTCAGATACCAATCGTAGGTGTCGAACTGCTGGAACTGGAATGTCTTGTCGGTTTTGCCGGTCTCCATCATGGCGGCATATTCGAAGCCGTAACTCAACCGGAACGCGCCGTTGTGGTGAAAGTCGTCGCCGAGGAACATATCGGCGGGCGATGCCTGTTCCGACGCGGCCTTGAGCGCCGGGTGCGGCTCGATCAGCGCCATCTCCGTCAGCCAGCCTCCGTAAGAAATTCCCATAATGCCGGCGCGGCCGTTGTTTCCAGGAATGTTCTTCAACAGCCAATCGATCGTGTCGTATGTGTCGGTGCCTTCGTCAATGGACCGGTCGTCCCTCGAGTTCCTGACGGGACGCTGCATGACGAACTGGCCTTCTGACTGGTAGCGACCGCGGATGTCCTGGAAGACCAGGAAGTAGCCGTCGCGGGCGAGTTCGCTCATGCCGGCGTTGATCTCGATGCCAGCGGAGTCCCAACCATAGGGGGAGCGCTCGATTAGGAACGGGAGCTCCTCGGTGCGTACTTTGGGCGAGAAGACCACTGTGTGAAGGTGAATGCCGTCCCGCATCGGGATCGTGAATTCCTTCTGCTCATACTCTTCCGCGATCCTAGAAGGCTTTGAGCTTTCCCGCGTGAATTTCAGGTCACCCGAGATTCCGTACTGCGTGAACTTCCCCTTGATTTCATCGCCGGACGAAGAGAGCGTTCCCGCGAACCTGAAGCCCACGTCCTTCGCTTCCAGGCCGACTTCGCCATTCGCACATGTGATGAGATCAAGCTTGTCCGCCTCACCGCCAGGCAGAGAGACCAGTGCGCCGCTATATACGCCGTCGCGTGACGGCGACACATACAAAACTACGCGCACCTTTCCCTGCCCAAAGACAAGCGCGCCCTGCCAGGCGCCATCGATGCTCGTCGCGGATGTCTGAGCCAACGCTGATCCAATGAGCAGGACCATCGCGATCATGCGGGACCACGGTTTCATGGCCAATAACGATATCATAAGTGGAATTCATACAACATCAGAACAAAGGGGACGAGCAGAATCGCGTGGCTCTGATCACGCTCGGCGTGTTAAGCGGCTGCCCACACAGACATGGCGGCTCCTGTCGAGAAGACCCCATGGCACCACGAATGGTTGAACCCCGGCCAGGAACGATGCCGTGGGAAGCTCCGAGCCCGTTTTGGTCGGACGGCCGGGCAGCCGGAAGGGGCGGAACGTGCCCGGTAAGTGGCACTTACGGACACCTGGCTGATCGGCGCGTCCGCCGCATCGAACCGTAGCCGCCCGATTGACGAATTGGGCCGCGGCGAGCCATCCGCCACGGCGCGTAATCGGACCGCGGCGACCCGGATGCGCCCGGCCGGAAATCCCTGCCTTACAACTCGGTCACCAGTCGGGGTTGCGCCTGCCGCAAAACGCAAGACGGTAAGGAGTTACCGCGGTGGTGCCTTAGAATCATCAGGTTGCAGACGATAATCAGTAACCCCTTCATGCCTGTCCGGTTGAGCACCTTTCTAATCGACGCAAGCACTCACTAATCAACCAGTCACAGTCGTTCCGACCCGTAATCGATTTCAATTCCGGCGGCGCGATGGCGGACCATCCAACGGCCCGGCGACGGCTGCTGGAAATTGACAAACCCGCTACTAGTAGCGGCCCTCGTCTGCAAGTTATTGATTATAAACAGCCAATTAGAGCACCCCCGCTACACCGTAGCGGCTTGTCCGCGGCCGGACCCGGAATTGCCCATGCCGACCAGCGCGTCCGAGCCTCAACCGGACAGGCATGTAACCCCTTACTGGCTTGGCCCCTCGTCCGCGCTCGATCCGCGACTGCCGGAGGCAGGCATTTCCGGCCCCACGGCAGCCTGTTAGCGACCCCGCGTTATCCGCGAAAGCAGGCCTGGAGCGGGCTCAAACCCGAGGCGGCGAAGAGCGGAATTCAGAAATGGGGACAGCGGTGAGAGATGAAGCTTCCGCTTCACTCGGAAGCATGAAAATGCCAGATTCTCGTACTTTTGGAATCAGTGGCTTGCGGGCATTTTCGAGAGAGCCCCCTTTAAGCTCTTAATCACTTGTATAGGTCGAAGAACTGCCTGGCAGCCAGCACGCAGAATGGCGACTCGAGTGCGCCATGGTAATTGGCGTAATAGATCGCCGGAGGAAGGAACCCATAGGCCTGTTGAATCTCGGGATCGACATCGACAAGCTTCACATCGCGTACTCCGCGTCTTATAAAAGCACGGTAGGCCGCTTGCGCATGGATTAGGAATGGGGCGGTTGGATCGTTCAATCCACCACACAGTGTCATGGGCGCCCGGGGCGTCCAATCGAGCAGATCCTGTTTCTTCGCGGCGCGGAACACGCCATTGGCCGGATCGCTGACAACGTCACGCAGGTAAGCCGCCGTGAACATCTCCTGCTGCGCCTGGACAGGCGTGCCTCCCGGCAGCAAGGTAGCCAGGGTAGCATCGCTGAGCAGGGTCGGGAACAGGTTCTCGATATAGCCGTCATAGGGTGGATTGAAGATGTCGGAGGCGTGCCGATAGACATTTCCGTAAACCTTTTGCAAGGCGGTAATCTCGAACGGAAGGAACTCCTGTACGCCGACGATCGGATGCGCGATTCCAGCGATCAGCCCCCCCGACAGGTTGTACGGGCCGGCCAGGTGCGCGGCCGCGACCAGGTCGAATTCATGCCGGTTTTCGCGCTCCATCGCCCGCTGCGCCGCCATGGAAGCGTGGCCGCCCTGAGAGTAGCCGGAGAGCATTACCTTGCCGTTCAGAGTCATGCCCAACGCATTGGCCGCATGGCGCGCGGCGCGGATCGAGTCTATGACCGCGCTAGCTTCCGAGTCGGCATGCATATAGGGGTGAAAGGGATACTCGGAGAGCGCATACCCGAGATAGTCGGTGGCCACCACGGCGTAACCCTGGGCCACAAAGAAAGTCATCATTAGATCCGCGCCAGGATCCGCCAGATCCGCGTTCGTGTGTGACTTATAGACATTCGTGCCTCGGGCGAAAGCGATCAGCGGAAACGGCCCGGGACACTCGGCCCCGCCGGGAACCATGAACGCGGCCGAGGCATTGCTCGCTTGCCAGGGGTGGGCTCCGGGCGTTCGGTAGTTGAGCTGCGTCATGGTGACCTCGCAGCGGGCCGCGCCCGTCAATGCCAGCAGGCCGCCGGAGGCGCCGATGGCGTCAAGCTGCGCCGTGGTCAGCGTGCCGATCAGGGCCGGGGGCGCGATCAGCGTCCCGTTGCGGCCGGGTCTGTTTTCGTCGCCCATGCCGAAAAACGTCGGCCGGCTGGAAGTATCCGCCTGCATCTCCTGTCCGACTACCATCGTTCCTGGCGCGGAATTCGCGTCCGGTATTTGCGCTGCCAGCGTTCCTGCCGTCAACAGGATCGCCTGCGCGAGATTACGCCACTGCATTCGTATGCCTGCCTTTCCGGCCTCTAAGAAACTTCATCGGCGCGCCACCGCCGCGGCTTGAGCCTCATTTGGCCGGGCGTGGCGCGCCCGGCACAGAAGGAACGCCCCCAGAATCGCACCTCTTGGTATATTGGGTCGAGCTTCGCATGCCCTCTCTCCGCGAGAAGACGCAACTCATGAGCGCGTCCGAGATGGACCGCACGCTGGTCCGGTTGGCGCACGAGATTCTGGAAAAATCGCCCGAGCCGGAGCGGCTGGCGTTCATCGGAATCAAGCGCCGCGGAGTGCCGATCGCGCAACGTCTGGCGGAGAAGATCGAAGCGCTGGAGGGGCGCAAGATTCCGGTGGGCACGCTGGACATCCAGTTGTACCGCGACGACCTGTTGACGGTGGGCCCGCGGCCGGTGGTGAGCGAAACGCCAATCGGATTTGCGGTGAAGGATCTGGACGTGGTGCTGATGGACGACGTGCTGTACACCGGGCGCACGGTGCGGGCGGCGCTGGACGCGCTATTCGTGCAGGGCCGTCCGGCGCGCGTCCAACTGCTGGTGCTGATCGACCGCGGCCACCGCGAACTGCCGATCGAAGCGCAGTACACGGGCCGCAAGGTGCCGACCTCTTCGCGGGAAATCGTGGAAGTGAAATTCAGCGAGGTCGACGGCGTGGAAAAAGTAATGCTGGTGGAAAGGGTAGACTGAGGCAGCCATGGCAACCGGACTGCTTGGAATCGCGGAACTGCCCCGCTCGGACATCGAGCAACTGCTGACGCGGGCGAAGGATTTCCAGCCGCAGGGGGAAGGCGGCTACCCGCGGCTGACGAGCTGCCGGGGCAAGATGGTGGTCAACCTGTTCTTCGAGGCCTCGACGCGCACGCGGTCGAGCTTCGAAATCGCGGCGCGGCACCTGGGCGCGGAGACGCTATCGATCACGGCCGCGGGCTCGAGCGTATCGAAGGGCGAATCGCTGGTGGACACGCTGAACACGCTGGTGGCGATGCGGCCGCAGGCGATCGTGATGCGGCACGGAGCCTCGGGAGCGCCGTATTTCCTGGCGCGGCACCTGGCGACGCCGATTGTGAACGCGGGCGACGGCACGCACGAGCATCCGACACAGGCGCTGCTGGACGCGCGCACGATATTGGACAACAAATCGTCGCTGGAAGGGCTGCAAGTGACGATCATCGGCGACATCGCGCACAGCCGCGTGGCGCGCTCGGACATTTTCCTGCTGGCGAAGTTCGGCGTGGACATCGTGCTGTGCGGACCGCCGTCTTTGGTGCCGAGGGAGCTCGAACAGATTGCGCCGGGGGTGCGGCTGGAGTATGACATCCGCAAGGCGATCCGCGGCGCGGACGTCATCATGATGCTGCGCGTACAGCTCGAACGGATTCACGAGCCGACGATGCCGGCGAGCGAGTATTTCCAGTTTTACGGCCTGCGGCTGGAACATCTCGAGCTGGCCAAGCCGGATGCGATCGTGATGCATCCGGGGCCGATCAACCGCGGGCGCGAGCTCTCGTCGGAGGTGGCGGATTCGCAGCGGTCGATGATTCTGAACCAGGTGGGCAACGGGATCGCGGTGCGCATGGCCGTTTTGGAAAGGGTGTTGCTGCAGTGAAGCTCGTGATTCGCAATGGCCGGGTGATCTGCCCGCTGACCGGCCAGGACGGGATCGCCGACGTGCTGATCGTGGACGGGCGCGTGGCGGCGGTGGGCGAGAGACTGGATGCGCCGGGCGCGGAGAGTTTTGACGCGACGGGGCTGGTGGTGGCGCCGGGCTTCATCGACATGCACGTGCACCTGCGGGAGCCGGGCTTCGAACACGCGGAGACGATCGAAAGCGGCGCGCGGGCGGCGGCGGCGGGGGGCTTCACGACGATCTGCTGCATGCCGAACACGCTGCCGGTGAACCATTCGGCCACTGTGACGAGCTACATCGTCGAGCGCGCGCGGCGGCACGCGGTGGTGAACGTTTTCCCGATCGGCGCGATCACGCGCGAGAGCAAGGGCGAGGAGCTGGCGGCGATCAGCTCGATGGTGGCGGCGGGGGCGGTGGCGATCAGCGACGACGGCATGCCGGTGATGAATTCGCGCGTGATGCGGCGGGCGATGGAGACGGCGCGGGCGCTGGAGATCCCGATTATCAACCACTGCGAGGACCTGAACCTGAGCAACGACGGAGACATGCACGAGTGCCTGGACTCGGTGCGGCTGGGCGTGGCGGGGATTCCGAGCGCGGCCGAGGACGTGATGGTGGCGCGCGACATTCTGCTGGCGGAGCTGACCGGGGCGCGCTACCACGTGGCGCACATTTCGACGAGGCACGCGGTGCAGATGGTGGCCTACGCCAAACACAGGGGCCTGCCGGTGACGGCGGAGGCGACGCCGCACCACATCGCGCTGCACACGGGACTGATGGCGCCGTACGATTCGAACTATAAAATGAAGCCGCCGCTGCGGGCGAGCGAGGACGCCGAAGCGGTGATCGCGGGCCTCGCGAGCGGGGCGGTGGATGCGATCGCCACGGACCATGCGCCGCACGCCGGCGACGACAAGATGCAGGAGTTCGAGAAGTGCCCGTTCGGCATTATCGGGCTGGAAACGGCCGTGGGCACGGCGCTGGAGGTGCTGCTGCATCCGGGGCGGCTGGGGCTGAAGCGGCTGATCGCGCTGTTCACGAGCGAGCCGGCGCGCGTGATCGGGTGGCAAGGCGAGCAGGCGCGCGGGGCTCTGAAAACGGGCTACGTGGGCGATGTGACGGTGCTGGACCTGGGGCGCGAGTGGACCTACGACGTGAACCGCAGCTACTCGAAGAGCAAGAACTCGCCGTTCGACGGGCACACGTTCCGCGGCGGTCCGGTGGCGACGATTGTGGGCGGCGAGATCGTGTGGCGGCGCGAGGACAATTGAGGCTGCCTGGTGTTTTGAGTTGGAAATCCATGGAGCGATTCGAGTCGCGCAGGAATCGCTCCGTCGAAAGTCTCCTCGTAACCAAGCGAAGACCGCGCCCTGCGGTCACGGCTCGGTAACAACACGCACAACAACGCGAAGAACCAGACGCGCACGGCGAGCGGCTCCGTTGCTACGAGCCGCGTGTGTTGCCGGCCCCTCGTTTCAGAGCGGCAACCGTGACGGAGCCGCGACTGAAAGGAGCGGTTCTTCGCGTTGCGACGAGCTGCGAGGAAGGGATGCCGGATGGCTCGCGGCCGGGAGCGACTGGGCAAGATTACCCAGCAAGCCATGTTATTTCTTTTAGAATCAGATAGTTAGAAAACACGTTGGGCAAAATTGCCCAATTGCTTCGGCGCGAGCGCTGAAAATTCCGAAAGCGAAGAACCGCGGGGAGCGGTCTTGTGTTGTTACGGAGCCGCGACTGAAAGGAGCAGTGGCGTTGTGTTGTTGCGGCGCGGTAGCGCAAGAACCGCTCCTTTCAGTCGCGGCTCCGTCAGATGGTCGCGGCTCAGAAACAACACAACTAAGGCTCAGTAACCGGACGTCGGCGGCAGGCGACGCCAATGGAAACCGTTTACGCGCTGTTCCAGACATTCGTTTTCCGGACATTTCCCGGATAGGCAGCGCGGGTATGATGGTCTGATATGAGGACCGCCCTTCGCACCATTCTTGTATTCAGCGCCGTGCTGTGTCTGAGCCCGAGTTGGATCCAGGCACAGCAGCGCGGACAGCAGTCGAGTGAACAGACGGACCGCGCCAAATGGATCAAGGAGCACTACACCAAGTACGAGTTCCTGGTTGCGATGCGCGACGGCGTGAAGCTGTTCACGCAGGTGTACGCGCCGAAGGACACGACGGAGACGTACCCGTTTCTGATCAATCGCACGCCCTACACGGTGGCGCCGTACGGCATTGATGATTACACGAGCCACCTGGGCCCCGGGCAGACGGAACTGTTCAGCCGCGAGGGATTCATTTTCGTTCACCAGGACGTGCGCGGCAAGGGCAAGAGCGAAGGGATGTACGTGCACGTGCGTCCGGTGATTCCGAACAAGAAGCCGGGGGACGTGGACGAAACCACCGACACGTACGACACGGTGGAGTGGCTGGTGAAGAACATTCCCAACCACAACGGGAAGGCGGGCATTTACGGGATCTCCTACCCGGGCTTCTACGCCACGATGGGGGCCATCGACGCGCATCCGGCAATGAAGGCGGTATCGCCGCAAGCGCCGGTGACGGACTGGTTCGTGGGCGACGATTTCCGGCACAACGGCGTGCTGTGGCTGCCGCACGCATTCAACTTCTTCAGCGGTTTCGGGCAGTCCAAGCCGCCCGCGGGATGGACGGGCGGCTACGGCGTGGATATGGGCACGCCGGACGGGTACGAGTTCTTCCGCCGGCTGGGGCCGATCGCGAACGCGGACGAGAAGTACTTTCACGGCCAGGTGGAGTACTGGCGCGAGCTGACCCAGCACGACGCGTACGACGAGTACTGGCAGTCGCGCAATCCGCGGCCGCGCCTGATCAACGTGAAGCCGGCGGTGCTCACGGTGGGCGGATGGTTCGACGCCGAGGACGTGTTCGGACCGCCGGGCGTGTACGAGGCGATCGAAAAGCAGAGCCCGGATACGACAAACCTGCTGGTGGAGGGGCCGTGGGTGCACGGAGGATGGTCGCACAGCCCGGGCGACCACCTGGGCGCGGTGCGATTCAACTCGCCGACGTCGAAGTTTTTCCAGGAGAACATCGAGTATCCGTTTTTCCTGTGGTACTTGAAGGGCAAGGGCGATGGCGGGAAGCTGCCGAAGGCGTACGTGTTCGAAACCGGGCGCTCGGAATGGCACAAGCTGACGGCGTGGCCGCCGAAGGAAGCCACGGCGAAGACGCTGTACTTCCACGCCAACGGCGAGTTGAAGTGGACCAAGCCCGAGGCGACGGGCGAGGCCTACGACGAGTACGTGAGCGACCCGGCCAAGCCGGTTCCGTTTACGAGCGAGATCACGCGCGGCATGACCTACGACTACATGGTGGAGGACCAGAGGTTCGCCGCGACGCGCCCGGACGTGCTGACGTACGAGACCGAACCGCTGGAAGGCGATGTGCGGATCGCGGGGCCGCTGAAGGCGTCGCTGCACGTGTCGACGACGGGCACGGATTCGGATTTCATCGTGAAGCTGATCGACGTCTATCCGGGGGACTACCCGGACAGCGAAGGGCAGCGGGCGGGCCTGCACATGGGCGGATACGAGCAACTGCTGCGCGGCGAACCGTTCCGCGGGAAGTTCCGCCACAGCTTCGAGAAGCCCGAGCCGTTCACGCCCGGCAAGATGGATCTGGTGGAGTTCGCGATGCCGGGCATCTTCCACACATTCCGGCGCGGCCACCGCATCATGGTGCAGGTGCAGAGCACGTGGTTCCCGTTGTGCGACCTGAATCCGCAGAAGTTCATGCACATCTACGATGCGCACCGGAGCGATTTCCAGAAGGCGACCGAGCGCGTGTTCCGCTCGGCCGAAGCGCCGTCGTCGCTGACGGTGTTGACGCTGGAATAGGGCACGAGCGACTCGTCAGGTAGGCTGGCTTCATGCGCGTCTTCTCTCTGTATCTGAGTGCGGCCCTGTTGGGACTGGTGCTGCCGGCGCAGGCGCAGTTGGCTCCGCGCGCGGCGGTGCGGCCCGACCTGGGGCGGCTGGACGCCTACATCGAGAAGGCGCGGGCGAATTGGCAGGTGCCGGGGCTGGCGGTAGCGATCGTCAAGGACGGCCAGACGGTCTTCGCGCGAGGCTACGGCGTAAAGCAACTGGGCGGGCGCGAGCGGGTGGACACGGACACGCTGTTCGCGATCGCCTCGAACACGAAAGCGTTCACCGCGGCGGCGGTGGCGATCCTGGTGGATGAGCACAAACTGGAGTGGCACGACCGCGTGGCGGAGATCCTGCCGTACTTCCAACTCTACGACCCGTGGGTGACGCGGGACATCAGAGTGGAGGACCTGCTGTGCCATCGCGTTGGCCTGCGGACGTTTTCCGGCGATTTGCTGTGGTACGGCACCTCATACAGCCGCGAGGAGATTCTGCGGCGGGCGCGCTACCTGAAGCCGGCGTACCCGTTCCGCGACGGCTACGGGTACTCGAACCTGATGGTGCTGGCGGCGGGCGAGGTGGTGGCGAAGAAGGCCGGGATGAGCTGGGACGAGTTTGTCAGAGAGCGGCTGTTCATGCCGCTGGGGATGAGGCGCACGACCACCACGGTGCGCAACCTGGCGGCGCTGGGCAACTATGCGACGCCGCACGCGTCGTTTGAAAGCCCGGTGGCGAGCATCGGGTGGGTCAATTGGGACTCGATGGCACCGGCGGGCGGCATCATATCGAGCGTCAACGACATGTCGCGCTGGCTGTTGCTGCAACTGGGCGGAGGGGCGATCGACGGGCGGCGGATCTTCAGCGAGGCGGCGCAGCGGGAGATGTGGGAGCCGCACAATGTGATGAGCGGACCGGCGCCGATGGAGCGGGGCGCGGAGAGCCACTTTTCGATGTACGGGCTGGGGTGGGTGATCAGCGATTTCAGGGGCCGATTCACGGTGAGCCACGGCGGGGCCTACGACGGGATGTTCTCCGAAGTATGGATGATGCCGGAGGAGCGGCTGGGGGTGGTGGTGCTGACGAATTGCGACCGCGGGGTGGGGCGGCCGATCGTGAACCGGGTCCGCGACGTGTTTCTCGGACTGGGGGAGCGGGACTACAGCGCCGAGGCGCTCGCTCGGAACAGAAATGCAAGGCCCGCGAGGAAAGAGCAGCCGTTGGCGCAGACGGCGCATCCGCCAATCGGGCTGGAGCAGTATGCGGGCACGTACGGCGGGCCGATGTATGGCGACGCGACGGTGGCGCGGGAGGGCGGCCGGCTGGTGCTGAAACTGCTGCCGAATCCGGATTTTGTGGCTGACCTGACGCCGATCGGCGAAGACGCATTCACGCTGAAATGGCGCAAGCGGTTCGCGTTCTTCGCGGGCGGCCGGGCGCAGTTTCTGGTAGACCCGCGAGGGCGTGTGACGGAAATGCGGCTGGACATCCCGAACAACGACTTCTGGTTCGACGAGCTGGAATTCAAGAAGAGACAGTAACACGGGGACATGGGGACAGACGGCTCTGCCCACACGGCGCAGAGGATTCAAAGTGTGGATAGAGAGAGTTGTGTGCGCCTAGGGCAGAGACGTCAGTCCCCGAGGTCTGGTTGGTTCGACGAGCTGGAATTCAAGAAGAGACAGTAACACGGGGACATGGGGACAGACGGCTCTGCCCACACGGCGCAGAAGATTCAAAGTGTGGATTGAGAGAGTTGTGCGCGCCTAGGGCAGAGACGTCAGTCCCCGAGGTCTGGTTGGTTCGACGAGCTGGAATTCAAGAAGAGACAGTAACACGGGGACATGGGGACAGACGGCTCTGCCCACACGGCGCAGAGGATTCAAAGTGTGGATAGAGAGAGTTGTGTGCGCCTAGGGCAGAGACGTCAGTCCCCGAGGTCTGGTTGGTTCGACGAGCTGGAATTCAAGAAGAGACAGTAACACGGGGACATGGGGACAGACGGCTCTGCCCACACGGCGCAGAAGATTCAAAGTGTGGATTGAGAGAGTTGTGCGCGCCTAGGGCAGAGACGTCAGTCCCCGAGGTCTGGTTGGTTCGACGAGCTGGAATTCAAGAAGAGACAGTAACACGGGGACATGGGGACAGACGGCTCTGCCCACACGGCGCAGAGGATTCAAAGTGTGGATAGAGAGAGTTGTGTGCGCCTAGGGCAAAGACGTCAGTCCCCGAGGTCTGGTTGGTTCGACGAGCTGGAATTCAAGAAGAGACAGTAACACGGGGACATGGGGACAGACGGCTCTGCCCACACGGCGCAGAGGATTCAAAGTGTGGATTGAGAGAGTTGTGCGCGCCTAGGGCAGAGACGTCAGTCCCCGGTTTTCGCGACGGCGCGGCAATGCGGGATCCCGGCCGCGGCGACTGGACGCGCGAGCGGGAACGTGATACTCCCTAGGCAGGATGAGAATGTTTCGCTGGGCGGCGGCTGCGATCGTGTGCGCGTGTTTCGCTCCGTCTCTGATGGCCGGGGATTGCCGCATTCTGTTCGCGGACCAGGAAGACTATGCCAACAACCTGGGCTTCTACCTCGACCTGGAGGCGACGACCGAGGCGGACGGCCAGTGCCACCTGGACACGCTGACGATGTACACGGGCGTGGCCGACGGGACGAGTTGGCGCTACCTGCCGTTCCAGCCGAGCTGGCAGTACGGGCACCAGTATCAGGTGGTCGTCACGATCGCTCCGAGTTATACGGACGTGCAGGTGGACGGGGTGCTGGTCCAGCACTCGCCCGGGGGCTTCGCGCCGTTTCAGACCGCGATCACGACAAACCAGATTCCGGATTGGGCGTCATCGCCGACGGTGTACGTCGTCGTGCAAGGCGATCTGAGCGCGTCGAACGCCACGGGGACGGCGAGTGTCTCCAATCCCGCGAATGGCCTGCCGCTGGACGTGCTGGCGCTCGCGGGCAGCCTGAGCGGCACGCTGGGGTTCACGTCGAGCGCGACGGATACGCAGGTGTTCCGAACTTCGTTCACACTGCTGCCGACGCCCAACCTGCAGGCCGATGCGCCGCTGATCGACAAATACGGCCAGAGCATCCAGTCGCCGTGGACCGGCAAGGTGCAGTCGGACGACGATCTGAGCACGGCGGACGCGGCCGAGGCGCTGTGGCTGGAGCGGCATCCGCAACCGGCAGGCTACGACCAGTGGGGCGGGATGAGCTGGACGGGATGGAACGAAACCGCGACCGGGTATTACAGGGTGGAAAAGCGGAATGGGTATTGGTGGCTGATCACGCCGGCAGGCAATCCTGTGTTTTACACGGGCCTCAGCGACGCGCCGGCATTGGCCTGGGACATGACGCCAGTGACGGGGCGCGGGTGGCTGTTCGCGCAGCTCGCTCCGAACAGCGGGCTGACGGCGGCGGCCTGGGGCAACGACGTGTGGGGCGAGAGCGGCAGCACGGACTATTACGCGTTCATCGCGGCGAACCTGATCACCAAGTACGGCGCCCAGTGGCAACAAATGGCGATTGCGCGGACGGCGCAACGCATTGCGAGCTGGGGCTTCAGCGGATTGGGCAAGTGGTGCACGGAGGTGGCGAACCTGCCGCTGCTGCCGGTGATTTACACGTATTCCGTGCCCAACCTGGTGAACCACATGGACCCGTTCGATACGAGCATCCAGAGCCAGTTCCTCAGCGCGCTCGAAGCGCAGATCGGCGGGCAGACCACGGACAGCCGGATTCTGGGCTGGTCGTTTCAGAACGAATACGACGGCATCGTGCCGGCGGACGAGATTCAGAGCATCCTCAACATGGGCGCCACCGTGCCGGCGAAGCAGTCGATGCTCAACTACGCCGTGCAGCAACTGCACAGCGGCAGCATCGCGGATCTGGCCAAGCACTGGGGCATCAGCGTGACGACGATGGCGCAACTCGACGCCGCCACGCCGACGCCGCCGGCGGACGACATGGAGCAGATGCGGCTGTATTACGAGAACACGCTGCACCATCTGATCTACAGCACGTTCAAGCAGGTGGATCCGAATCATTTGTACTTCGGGTTCTGGATCGTTCCAGGGTGGTGGGTGGACGACGCTGACTGGAATGTCGAGGCAGCGAATTGCGATGTGATCGGCTACGACCGCTACGCGTTCGAACTGCTGGAGCCGGACCTGACGCCGCTGCTGGCGCGGCAGGACAAGCCGACGCTGATCGGGGAGTTCTCGTTTCCTCCGACGTACTCGCTGGTGCGCGGATACGCGGTGTACGCGTCGGCCAATGCGCGCGACGACGCGGGTGCGGGCAACGCGTATGCGCGATGGCTGAACGAGGCGTCGAACGAGCCGACGACGGTGGGTGTGATGTGGTTTCAATACCGCGACGAGCCGCTAAGCGGGCGCGGACCCGGACAAGGCGTCCAGCCGGTGTACGGCGAGCACTACGCCTTCGGAACGACCGACGACACCGACCGCCCGAAATACGATCTCGTGTCGAGAATGCGGGCCGCCAATCTCGCCGCGGGACGGAGACGGCTGGTGCTGACGGACCCAACGGGACCGGGCTCCGGACGGAAGCGGATACTAGCGGTTGAACGCCGCTCCGGACGAGCGCGGCAACGGGCCTGCCACCCACGGGAACCATAGTGAATAACGGCGCACGGCGAGCGCGGCCGGCCTTGATGGCGGCGATGCGGATGACCGCGATATCGCTCGAACCCTGGTTCAGCACGAGCGCGTAGTGCTGATCGGGCGTGATGACGATGACGCCGGGCTCGACGCCGACGCCAATGACGGCGACGACCTTCTGCGTATCGATGTCATAGACGGTCAATGAGCCCGCGGAGGGATTGGAGACGAAGAGATAGCGCGGGTTCTCGGAGCAGGCCATGTGGCCGGGCTTGCGGCCGCTCAACGAAGTGAGCGCGATCTCGGTCGTGTAGGGGTAGACGGTCACCACGGCGTCGCGGCCCTCGCCGGTGATGAACAACTGGCCGCCCTCGACGCTCGTGCAGAGTTGATCGGGACGCAAGGCGAGGGGCAGCTCGGTCATAATGCGGCGCGAGGGAGTGTCAAAGACGCGCAAGAGGGATTCGCCGCGGCAGGCGACCATCACAACGCGGCCATCATGACGGAAGCGCGCGGCGGAAGCGTCCGCGCCGCAGCGCACCGGCTCGGACACCTTCCCGGAAGCAAGGTCGGCGAATTGTACGAAGCCGCCATCGAGGCAGACGCAGGCGAGCGGGGCCACGGGCGAGAGATCGAAGTCGAGAGCCCGCGCGGCGAGGTTGAGCTGCGGCCCGGGGCGCAGGCCATCGGCGTGCCAGGCGCGGAGTTTCGGCTCGCCCGCGGCAGACCACAAAAAACCGCGCGGGTCGGTCCTGACCACCGGCGCGCCCTGGCCGACGAAAACGCGCGCGACCACTTTGCGCGCGGCGAGATCCACGCGTTCCAGGAGCGCCGAACCGCCTTCCGTGGTACCGGCGGCGAACGCGGCAGGCCGTTCAGGCGTGGGGTGCGCGAGCAGGGCAGAAGGCCGGCAGGAAAGTGGAATGTTGTACCGCAACGCGAAGGCGAGGAGATCCACGACCGCGATGGCGCGGTCTCCGGCCAGGGCGACGCAGGCGATGCCGCGGAAGCCTTCGGCGGGCTTGCGGCCGCAGGCGGCAGCCAGCGCCGCGCCCGCGGCCAGGAATCCGCGGCGAGTCCACTCGGGCGGGGAGGACATGGAGGAGGGATCAGAGAAACGCCATGGTTTTGATGCCGGAGATATCAAAGCGCTTGCGGCAGCGAAGCTGCTTGCAGACCGCCTTGTCGTCGATCAAAACCATGTAGCTCTGAGCTTTCTGAAACTTGGCGCGGTCGCGCTCGTCGCCGCCCGGGGGCAGACGGTCCTTCTTGGTCCGCACCACCCACTTCAATTCGTGTTCCTCGGTGGCGCCGCAAAAGGGGCAGGTGAGGCGGATGTTCCGCGTCGCTTGCGATTCGGTGTAGTACTGACGCTCGTCCACGGTTGCCGTTTCCCAGACTAGCACCGAAACCACTGGCTGGGACTACGCGCGGAAGACGGCGACTGAGGGCGGATTGGCCGAACCAGGGTCGAGGGCCGGGTGGGGCGTGCCGCGGAAGCGTGCTCTGCGGAGTGCGGCGGAGCTTTCCAGAGGATTCTCAACTGCCCTGCAAAGACACGAAGAATCAATGTGTTAGACAGGCACAAGCAGTTTGACAACGAGCGGATATGTTACGCTCGAAGGGAGTCCGAGTTGGCGGCTCAAACGCCCCGAAGGGGTGGATTCGGAGCCGGCTACCCTCGAAAGACGCAGGAGTTTTCCACAAGCCGCGATGAGTATCCGTTCCCTATTCAGCCTGTTTTCCTCCGACCTGGCGATTGACCTGGGTACGGCCAATACGTTGGTGTATGCCCGCGGCAAGGGGATTGTGGTCAACGAACCCTCTATCGTCGCGATCAACAAGAACAACGGCGAAGTCGAAGCGGTCGGCAAGGAAGCGAAAGAGATGCTCGGCCGGACGCCGGGCAACATCGTAGCCATCCGGCCGATGAAGGATGGCGTGATCGCCGACTTCAAGGTGACCGAGCGGATGTTGAACTACTTCATCCACAAGGCGCACGGGCGCAAGGTGCTGGTGCATCCGCGCATCATCATCGGCGTGCCGAGCGAGATCACGCAGGTGGAAAAGCGCGCGGTGATCGACTCGGCCTATCGCGCCAAGGCGAGTGAAGTTCATCTGGTGGAGCAGGCCATGGTGGCGGCGATCGGCGCCGGACTGCCGATCACCGAACCGTCGGGCAACATGATCGTGGACATCGGCGGAGGCACCACGGACGTCGCGGTGATTTCGCTGTCGGGCATCGTGTACTCGCGTTCGGTGCGCATCGCGGGCAACGAGATGGACGACGCGATCATGCAGTACCTGAAGCGCAAATACAACCTGCTGATCGGCGAGCGCACGGCGGAGCAGATCAAGATTCAGATCGGCAGCGCGTTCAAGCTCGACAAGCCGCTGACGATGGAAGTGAAGGGGCGCAATCTGATCGAGGGCGTGCCGAAGACCGTTCCGGTCGGCGACGAAGAGATTCGCGAGGCGCTGGCGGAACCGGTGGCGACGATCATGAACGCGATCCGCGTGGCGCTGGAGCGGACGCCGCCCGAGTTGAGCGCCGACATCAGCGACCGGGGCATTGTTCTGACCGGCGGCGGGGCCCTGCTGAAGAATCTGGATCGCAGGATTCGCGAAGAGACCGGTCTGCCGGTTTCGATCGCCGAAGATCCGCTGGCTTCGGTGGTTCTGGGAACCGGGCGAATGCTGACCGACTTCCGACTGCTGCGCCGGATCGCGATCGAGTAATCGGCCGCGCGGCCGGGCCTCTCAGGCATTTTTCTCATGGATGGGCTGTTCAGCCGATACCGCAATATGAGCGCATTGCTGGCGCTGCTGGCTGGCCAGTTGCTGTTGCTGGCCTGGCAGATCAAGAGCGACGGAGATACGCGGCTGATCCGCGTGTGGGCGGTGACGGCGGTGACACCAATCGTGCGCGGCCTGGAGGCTGTGCGCGTGGGCACGGGCGGGCTGGCGCAACGCTGGTTCATGGCGGGCGCGCTGGAGACGGATAACGCGCGCCTGAGGCACCGGACGGCCGAGCTCGACATTCGCAACCAACTGCTCGCGGAACAATTGCAGCAGGCGGGCCGGGCCCAGGCGCTGCTGGAATTCCGCAGCCAATTGAGTTCGCGCAGCTTGCCGGCAACCATACTCGGGAACGCGCCGGGCGTGCAATCGGGCGTGTTTTTCATCGACCGCGGATCGCCGGATGGCGTGAAACGGGGGATGGCGGTGGTGACCGGCGACGGGATCGCGGGTCAGGTTGTGGCGGTGTACCCATCGGCCTCGCTGATCATGCTGGCGACGAGCCAGGGCTTCGCGGCGAGCGTCACTTCGCAAAAGCACCGGACGCACGGACTGCTGAAAGGGGACGGCAGCTCGTGCCACGTGGAAGGAATCCGCAACGAACAGGCGCTGGACGAGGGCGAATGGTTCTACACGAGCGGCGACGATCGGATATTCCCGCGCGGCCTGCGGGTCGGTGCGGTGCGTTCCGTGCGTAACGGCGCGGATGGTAAAGAAGTCGAAGTGCGGCCCGCGGCGCTGGATGGGGACGTCTCCGAAGTGCTGATTCTCCTCGACGCGGTGCACGGACAGATTCCCGACCTGGCGACACCATCGCAACCGGATGTGCAGGTGCTGGCGCCACCGCCGGAGGATACGCACGAGAGCGCGGCGGCAGCAGCCGCGGCGGCATCCCCAGCACCGGCCGGCGGCTCGAGCGCGACTCCACAAACGGATGCCGATCGGATGAAAGAGCGCTACAAACGGATCGTTGAAGGACAGAATATTCAGATCGGCGTGACGCCGTATCGGGCGCCGGATTTCAATCGGCAGCCGGCGGCAGCGCTGTCGGGCGCCGGGGCCGCGACCGTAGTTCAACCCCCCGGCGTGCCGGCTCTGCCGGGCGCGCCGCCGACGGGAAGCGCGCCGGCCGGGAAGGCCGCTCCTTCCGCGCCGAAAGCGGAGCCGAAGCGCACGACGTCCGCGCAGGAGCAGCGATGACGGAGTTCGAGAGCTCCCCTACGCACATCCCGCCGGACCGGCTGCGGGTATGGAGTTTTCATCCGGCAACGTGGATCCTGGCGCCGCTGGTGGCGATTCTGTTTCAGGTGTATGTGCCGCGGTTTCTGAGCTACCTGTCGTATCTCGAATTGCCGCTGCTGGTGACGGTCTACTTTTCAGTGATGCGGCGTCAGCCGCCCGCCGGAGCGCTCACGGGCTGCCTGATCGGACTGGCGCAGGATGCGCTGACGCACCACTACCTCGGGATGTACGGCATCGTCAAGACGCTGATCGGCTACTCGGCGGCGAGCCTCAGCCTACGCTTCGACGTCGACAACGCGGGTCTGCGCTTCCTGCTGGGCTGCGGCTTTTTCGCGGCGCACCAGGTGCTGTACTGGGCGCTTTCGCATTCGCTGCTGGGCACGCACGACGCGCTGCACGTACCGCAAACCGTCATCGCGGCGCTGCTGAACGGGGTGGTGGCTCTGCCGCTATTCCAAGTGTTGGATAGACTGAAGTCGGAGGCGCGCTGAAGTTTCCCGCGCCGATCCACACGTGAGCAGAATCCCAGAAGATCGCGAACACGAAGCGCCGAAAGTCTCGCACTTTCTGCGCAACGACACGTATTATGGCGCGGTGCAGATCGCGATTTTCCAGTACGTGAGCGTGGCCGTGTTCGTCTTCCTGCTGGCCGGATACTGGGACCTGCAGGTGCGCAACGAGAGCCTGTACAACACCAAGGCGCTGCAGAACCAGATCAAGTCGCTGCCGATGCCGGCGCCGCGCGGCCGCATCCTGGACCGCGAGGGACGGGTGATCGTGGACAACCATGCGTCCTACCGGCTGGTGCTGTCGCGGGAGAATCTGCGCGAAGAGCACGTCGAGCCGATTGCGCGCGGGCTGGATCTGGACGCGGACGATCTCGAGGCGCTGGTGCGGCGGTTTGACCGGCGGCCGAGCTACTACACGATTCCGATCAAGGAAGAGCTGACGGCGGCGGAACTGGCCTTCGTGGAGGCGCATCGGAACGCGCAGATGTTTCCCGAGATGGAGCTGATCAAGTCGCAATTCCGGCTCTATCCGCAGGATGGATTTGCGTCGCACTTGAGCGGCTATGTGGGCGAGATCAGCGATGCGGAGTTGAACTCTCCCGAATGGGCCAGCCATAGCCCGGGCGACCTGATCGGCAAGATGGGCGTCGAGCGCTATAACAACGAATCGCTGACGGGCATCGACGGGCAGCGCCAGGTGCGGGTCGACAATCGCATGAACACGCGCGAGGTGCTGGGCGTGAAGCCGGCGGTAGCGGGCAAAGATCTGCGGCTGACGATCGATCTGGATTTGCAGACCGTGGCGGAGCTGGCGATGGAAGGACGGAAGGGAGCGGTGGTGGCGATCGTGCCGGCGACCGGCGAGGTGCTGGCGTTCGTCTCCACGCCGGGCTACGATCCGAACCATTTCGTGGGGCGCATCAAATCGCAGGAGTGGAAGGCCTTAACCGAGGACCCGAAGAAGCCGCTGTTCAACCGGGCTTTGCAATCGCAATTGGCGCCGGGATCGACCTTCAAGCCGATCGTGGCGCTGGCGGCGCTGGAATCGGGCGCGATCGACGAGAATTTCTCGGTCCATTGCAACGGCGGGGCTACGTTCTTCGGCCGCCATTTCAAGTGCTGGAAAAAGGGCGGGCACGGGACCATCAGCCTGCACAGGGGCCTCGCCCAGAGCTGCGACGTGTACTTTTACAACGTCGGCTTGAGGGCTGGCATCGACACCATCGCCAAGTATGCCGAAATGGTCGGCTACGGCCGGAAAACGGGGATCGATCTGCCGGGCGAGAAGGAAGGCGTGGTGCCCTCCTCGGCCTGGAAGATCCGTACGTTCCGGGAGAAATGGTACGAGGGCGAGACGGTCAGTGTGGCCATCGGACAGGGCGCGACCACGGTCACGCCGCTGCAGATGGCATACGCCTACAGCGGGCTGGTGAACAAGGGCGTGTGGATGCGCCCGCACGTGGTGGACGACGGGCGGAAGCCGCAAGTCGACCACACGGCGGAGATCAATCCCGCCAACCTGGCCAAAGTGCTGGACGGCATGTGCGGCGTGGTCAATGAGGGCGGCACGGGCGCGGCGGCGCGGCTGCCGGATATCGTGCTGTGCGGCAAGACGGGCAGCGCGCAGCGGGCGTCGAACGATTTTCTCAAAACCAAGCAGGGCGAGGAAGAATTCAGGGACGACGCCTGGTTTGTCGGCTTCGCGTCGCGCGACAATCCGGAAATCGTGGTCGCCGCGCTGTTCGAAAACGGCGTGCATGGCAATTTCGCCGCGCCGATCGTGCGCGACGTGGTGAAGGCTTACTACGACAAGAAGAGCCGCCAGAAGCAACCCGCCCCGGCGCCGAATCTATCCGCCTGGCTGACGCCGGGAAAACCCGCGCCGGCGGCGGAGCCCGGGACGAGGCCGCACTGAGCCGATGCCAGTCGTCCGCTACCGGGTATTTCGCGATCTGGATTGGCCCATGCTGCTGGTGGCGCTGGCGATCTGCGCGCTGGGCATTCTGCAGATTTATTCGGCGACGCACGGCACGCCCAGCCGCAATGCATGGATGAAGCAGACGGTGTGGCTGGGCGGCGGGCTGTTCCTGATGTGGCTGCTGGCGCGCGTGGATTACCACAACCTGTTGAGCCAAGTGCCGGTGCTGTATGGCAGCACGCTCGCTCTGCTGACGCTGACGCTCGTCGCGGGAAACTACATATGGGGATCGAAGCGCTGGATTCCTCTTTTCTTTGGCTTTCGTTTTCAGCCGGCTGAACTCGGTAAACTGGTGATAGTATTACTGGTAGCCCGCTACTTGTCCGAGTTGCGCAGCGATCGGCTGGAGTGGGGGGATCTGCTGAAGCTGGGAGTCCTGGTTGGTATTCCAGCCGGGCTGGTTTTGGCGGAGCCGGATTTGGGGACGACGCTGACATACGTTTCCATTCTGGCGATCGGTATTTTTTTTGGCGGTGTCCGCTGGCGGCATGCACTGGTTATCTTATTGATTGCGGTGGTATTGCTGCCATGCGGTTGGTTCTTGTTGAAGGATTACCAGAAGACCCGGCTGCTGACATTCCTCGATCCGATGAGGGATCCGACCGGCAGCGGCTACCAGGTGATCCAGTCGAAAATTGCGGTAGGCGCCGGTGGCATGTGGGGCAAGGGAGTCGCTCGCGGCTCTCAAACGCAGCTTCGCTTTTTGCCGGTGGCTTATACGGATTTCGTGATCTCGGCATTTGCCGAGGAACACGGATTTGTGGGCATATTGGTCCTGTTCGGGCTGTATTTTCTGCTTTTGATGCAGATCGTGCAGAATGCACAAAGAGCTCCGGACCGGGCCGGGATGCTCATATGCATGGGCGTGAGTTCACTGCTGCTGTTTCACCTGCTGGTGAATGCGGGCATGGCGGTGGGCCGCATGCCGACGACCGGCATTCCGCTCCCTCTGATGAGTTACGGAGGATCGAGCATGATGTCGGTGTTTGCAATGCTGGGGCTGGTGAACAATGTTCGGCTCCGGCGGTCTGTTGCGTGAGATTAAGTTGAGTGCGCGGCCGGTTGGGAAGTCCTTCCGGTGCCAGGTGTCCGATCAAAAGGTTTTGCCGAACGCGGCCGGCGAGAGCGCCGCGCCCCCGGGGGAGGCCGAGATAAGAAATCGCTTCTCCCGGGCGGAACAACAGGTTTATTGACTGGATTGCAGCCGCCTCCGGGTTGTGTTGCGCGAGGTTCGCGAGATCCAGAAAGGCTCTTGAGACACCAGGCTCGATCGCTCCCGCCCCGCTCCACTCGGTGATCGCTCACCTGAGCGGAGGTTATTCATGTCGTCCAAGGAACTGGTGATCAGCCAGAACCGTCACGAGACGAAAGTCGCGATTCTCGAAGACGGGCAACTGGTTGAGATGTATTTTCAGCGGGCCAACGAGTATTCGCTGGCCGGCAGTATCCACAAGGGGCGAGTCACGAGAGTACTGCCCGGAATGCAATCGGCGTTCGTTGACGTGGGTCTCGAGCGCGACTGCTTCCTGTACGTGTCGGACTTCTTCGAAGAGAACGCCGATGAGATAGACCGCGTCGACGACAAAGGACGCGACCAGCGCGACCGCGACAGAGACCGGGGGCGGGAGCGTGAAACGCACCTGCCGCTTCCTCCGCCGGCATCGCAGGCGATTGCGCCGCGCGAGGAAGTGGCCGTCGAGAGTGCGGCGCCAACCGGCGAGGTCCGGGAAGCGTCCGAACCGGCAGCCCCGGCGGAAGGGGCCGCTTACGCCGACGGGCAGCGGGACCACCGCGGACGCCGCTCGCGCCGCCGCCGCCGTGGGAGCAAGGGATTCCCCGAAGCGAAATATGCATCGCCCACGGCAGCGCAGGAGGCGCCGGCCGAGGAGGAACCGGAAGAAGAACCAGCCGCGACCAGCGCGGCCGACACGCCCGCGGTAGACGAGATTGTGCTGTTGCCGGGTGAGTCCTTGGCGAAGTACCGGCGCGCAAGTCAGCCCGGAGAAACCGCTGCCGCCGCGAGACGAGAGGAGAGGCGGAAGCCTCCCGAGCCGGTGGAGAGCGCGGCGCCCGCCGCGAAAATCGAAGCTCCCGAAAGCGAGAACGAAGATTTCGAAGCCGCCGAGGACGATGCCGTCGAAGCGATTCTCAACCGCGTGGACGAGATGGAAGAGCGGGCCGATGCGGTAGCGGATGTCGTTGTCGCGCCAGAGAATCCTTCGAACAAAACGGAAGAAGAGGCGGGAGTCGAAGAGGCCGCCGGCGAGCCATCCGCGGCCCTGACGTCCGAGCCCGTTGAGCACGCCGAGGCTGCCCCCACGGACGCCGCAGCGGTCGAGGCCGGTGCCGAAGAGCCGGCTGTAGCCGAGGCTGTGGCGCAGAGCGAGACGGCAGCAGATGAGGTCGTTCCGGACGCGGTGGCAGCGGACGCAGTGGCAGCCGCCGCTGAAGCAGGGGCAGGCCCCGATGCGAGTGGCGACGAAGCGGGAGAGGAAGAGGGGACGGAGGGCGTCCCCGAGAACGGGCCGGAAACCGGCGTTGCGGTGGAAGGCGCGGAGACCGCCGGTAGCGCCGAGAACCTAGCGGCGAACTTGCGGCCACAGGGTGGACGGATAGGGCACCGGATGTCGCGGCGCATGCGCCGCCGGTCGCGCCAGTCGGGCCCGAATCCAGCACCGGTTGTCGAGGCGCCGGCAGAGGTCAAGGCCGAAGTGAAAGCGCCCGCACCGGAAGTCGCCAGCGTGCCAACCGAGCGCTTCGTCGAGCGACCCGATCGCAACAATCGGGACCGGGACAATCGGGACAGTCGCGAACGCGACAATCGGGATCGGGACAATCGCGAACGTGACAACCGCGAACGGGACACGCGCGAACAGGACAGCCGGGAGCACGACAAAGGCCGCGAGCGTCCTCCGCTGCCGTCGATCTCCGATCTGTTGAAGGAAGGCCAGGAGATCATCGTCCAGATCGCGAAGGAGCCGCTGGGGCAGAAGGGCGCGCGGATCACGTCGCACATCGCGCTGCCGGGCCGGTATGTGGTTTACATGCCGACCGTCGAGCATCTGGGAGTGTCGCGCAAGATCGGCAGCGACGAGGAGCGGATGCGGCTCAAGAGAATTCTGCAGAAGCACCGCGAAGGAATCGCCGGCGGATTCATCATGCGCACGGCGGGCGAAGGACGGACGGAAGAGGAGATCGCGGCCGACATCCAGTATCTGGCCAATCTGTGGCTCGATATCCGCGGCAAGGCGGAGAAGCGGCGCGCGCCACTGCTGCTGCATCACGACGTCGAAGTGGTCCAGCGTCTGCTCCGCGACCAGTTGACCGATGGCTTCAAGGCGGTGTGGGTAGACAACGAGGATCTTTATGAGCAGGTGCTGCACGCGGTGGAACGCATCGCCCCGCACCTGCTGAGCCGGGTGAAAATGTACACACGTCCGGAGCCGATCTTCGATGCGTTCGCGATCACGCAGGAGCTGGAAAAGGCTCTGCGGCCGAAGGTCTGGCTCAAGTCGGGCGGCTACATCGTCATCAACCAGACCGAGGCGCTGGTGGCCATCGACGTGAACACCGGCAAGTACGTCGGCAAGTCGAACCGGCTCGAGGACACGATCGTCAAGACCAACGTCGAGGCGGTCAAGGAGATCGTGCGGCAGGTGCGGCTGCGCGACCTGGGCGGCATCATCGTCGTCGATTTCATCGACATGGACGAACGCAAGAATCGTCAGCGGGTGATGCAGGCGCTGGAGGAGACGATGCGCTCCGACAAGGCGCCGAACAAGATTCTCCAGTTCAACGACTTCGGCCTGGTGGCGATCACGCGCAAGCGGGTGAAGCAGAGCCTGGAGCGGGCTCTATGCTCGCCGTGCCCGTATTGCGAGGCTTCGGGCTATGTGAAGAGCGTGGGGACGGTCATCAGCGAGATTCTGGCGCAGGCGCAGAAGTACGCCAAGGTGGTGGACGGCAAGGAGTGCGTCCTGCGGGTCAACCCGGAGGTCGCGCACGAGCTGCAATCCACCGAAACGAAGTACCTCGAGGAGATCGAGGAGATTCTCGGACGGCCCGTGCTGGTGATCTCCGATACCCTGCTGCACCAGGAGAAGTTCGATCTGACGTAATTTGCCGGAACACTCCGGCCGCCTGGCGCGCCGGCCGCCTGCCTGACGAGGGTGAGCGGCCGGCGCGTTTGCGTTTGACGGACTTGAGGCGCGCTGAGGCTGCCTGTGCGGCGCAGAAGAGCGCGGACGTTATCAGGATCGAAACAGGGCCGCCCACTCGCCGCGCCACTCGCGGCCGAGCAGCTTATCGGCCGCCGGATCGCCGACGAAGCGCTCCCGCGCCGCGTCCCACTGAAGCTTGCGGCGAGTGGCGAGAGCGATGTTGCCAAGATGGGCGACGGCGGTGGAGGCGTGGCCGGTGGCCACGTCGCAAGGGCACTTGCGCCCATCGCGGAGGACTTCGATAAACGCCTGGGCGTGGAGCCGCGTTGCATCCGCGCCCTGCCGCGTGCGGCGCGCAATGCGCGTCTCCTGGGAAAGCTCGCCGGGGCGCGCCAGCCACGGCGCCGGCTTCAGATCCGGATAGATCTCCCACATCAGCCGGTCGAACGAAAAGCGCTCCGTTGGTCCCGTAGAAGGCCATTCCGTTGGGGCGGTCGAACTCACCGCGGGCGTTGTAGTACTTCAGCCCCGGGGTCCGCCCGCCGAGGCCATGCGCGCTGAACACGCATCCTTCGTAACTCATGACGAAGCCCGGATACTCATAGGTGGCCTGAATGAGGTCGGGCTGGTCGCCGTCGTCGTGCAACACATAGCGGCCGCCAGAAGCGGAGACGGCGAGAGGCGCGGTGGCGTTCATGATCTGATGAACGGTATCGAAGCGGTGCGTGCCGTAATCGGTGATGAGGCCGCCCGAGTAGTCGTGGAACCAGCGGAACGTGGGTCCATGACGCAGGCGGTTGTAGGCGTGCTCCGGCGCAGCGCCCAGGTACAGGTTCCAATCCAGATCGCCGGGCGCGTTTGCATCCGGCGCGTGGCCAATGCCGTCGGGAGACATGTTGGCGAAGTTCCAGACGCGCACGAAATGCACCGGGCCGAGCTCGCCGCCGCGGATGATCTCAGCGGCCTCGGCGAGATGCGGCGCGGAGCGGTGTTGCGTGCCGACCTGGACGATGCGCCCCGTGCGGCGCGCGGCTTCCACCATGGCGCGGCCCTCGCTGATGTTGTGCGCCAGCGGCTTTTCGACGTAGACGTGCTTGCCCGCCTCACAGGCTAGAATCGTGACGGCCGCGTGCCAGTGGTCGGGCGTCGCGACGACCACGGCATCGATGTCCTTCCTTGCCAGAACCTCGCGAAAGTCCTGAATCGTGGCTGCCTTACCGCCCGCCTGGGCGCGCGCCTTCGCGGCCTGACTCAACCAGACGTCGCATGTGGCCGCGAGTTCAACGTCCGGGAGCTGCTGCATGAAGCCGGTGTCGTACAAACCGCGCCCGCCGCATCCGATCAGCCCCAGGCGGACGCGCCGGTTAGCGCCGATAATGCGCGCGTAGGAGCCGGCAGTCCATCCGGCGGCGAGCGTGAGGAGCGACCTGCGCGTATGCATCGAAGTCCCAGCGATGCGCACGATTCTATCGCGTTGCGAGCGCTTTCGCCCACCGATTAGGATGAGAAGGCCATGTCATACCGGCTCCTGCCCGCGCTGTTTGCGGCCGTCTCCATGCTGGGTGCGCAAGCACTGCCAGGGGGCGTCTGGAGGGACGTGCGATTCCAGGCGCTGCTCAATTCGCGGCCGGCGGCCGCTCTCGTGGCAGACGATGAACTGCTGGCGCCGAATGCGGCGTCGGCGCGCCAGGGCCTGGAGACGCTAAAGGGCGACGGATTCGCGTTGGTCTACCTCCCGGCGCCACGGACCATCCAGGTGAAGCTGCCGCGCTTTCCCTCAACCGCAATCTACGCCTGGTGGTTCGATCCGCGCGCGAAGACGGCTCAGCCCGCGGGCACATGCGACAACGATGGCGTGCGGACGTTCAGGCCGCCTCCGGCAAAGGGGCTGGCGGGCGAGTGGGTGCTGGTGCTCGACGATCTGTTCCGCACCTTCCCGCCGCCGGGACAACCCGACGGAGCGCCCAGGCTGGTCTACCATCCGGTGCGGCTCGACGGTGCGGGCGGCATACTGCCGTGGTTCGGGTCGACCCTGGGCGAGGCGTACGATTTCGCGGCCCGCAAGCCGTGGGAGTTCTGGCTCGCGATGCGGCAGTGCGCCAACGGCGTGCCGTACTATCTGCAGCACCAGGTGTGGCGTCCGGACAAGGACGACGCGCGGGGCATTGGAGGCGACCAGATCCCGATGGCGCTGACCTCGTGGACGCTGCTTTACGACTACACGGGGGACGCGGCGCTGCAGCGGAACGTGGTGGAAATGGCCGACTACTGGCTGGACCACGGGGTGTCGCCGGCGACGGCGCCATGGGCCAGCCTGCCGTACCCTTACAACCTCGATGTGCATTCGGGCCGGTATGACGGCGACATGCGCGCCGGAAAGGGCTTCGTGCAGCCCGATAAGGCCGCCAGCTTCGGCGCGGAGCTGGTGGCGCTCTACAAGATGACAGGCAACCGGCGATATCTCGATGCGGCGCGGCGCATCGCAGAGACGCTCGCCGCGCGAGTGCAGCCGGGCGATGCGGACAACTCGCCGTGGCCCTTCCGCGTGCACGCGGTGACGAACGAAGTGCATAGCGCGGTGAAGGATGGCAAGACGTTTCGCGCTTCCTACACGACCAACTATACGGGTGCGCTGCGGCTGTTCGACGACTTGATCGCGTTGCGGGAAAGCGATGCGGTGGCCTTCGGCCGGGCGAGAGGGATGGTCGCGGCATGGCTGAAGCAGTACCCGTTGCGGACGAACAAGTGGGGACCTTTCTTCGAGGACATTCCGACCGAGGATTACTCCGACACCGAGATCAACGCCGACACGATGGCGGCCTACATTCTCGAGCACCCGGCCTGGGATGCGAACTGGCGGGCCCACGCCCGCTCGATTCTCGACTGGACGGGCTCGACGTTTGACAACCACGAATTCGCGCGCTTCGGCGTGACCGTGACCAACGAGCAGACCGCATACCAGGTGCCGGGCAACAGCCACTCCACGCGCCACGCCGCCACGATGCTGCTGTACGCGGAGAAGACCGGCGACCTCGCGCAAAAGGCCGACGCGATCCGGCGGCTCAACTGGGCGACGTACACCGTGGATGACGACGGCAAGAACCGCTACATCCGCGACGACGTGTGGCTGACGGACGGCTATGGCGACTATGTGCGCCACTATCTGCGCGCCATGGCGGCTTTCCCCGAACTCGCGCCGGCTGACCAGAACCACCTGCTGCGGACGTCGTCCGTCTTACAGTGGATCGAATATGGCGCGGGCGCCATTCGCTATACGAAATTCGACGTGAACTCGGAGGAGCGGTTGAGAATGGGCGCGTGGACACCGGCGCGTATCGAAGGCGGCGAGATGCACTGGGATCCTGCGAGCCGCGTGCTGACAGTGAAATCCACGGCGGCGCGGGTGGCCATTCTCAAGGCGCGTTAGCGCCCAGGGGTTGTCCTCCCCGCGCCGCGGCAGCAGACGTAGCGAGGGGTGCCGCTGGGAACGCGAAGACGGAGCGCATAGGCGCACTCTTGATGCCGCCGCTGCTTTTGATAGAGTGGCTGGCGCATGGTCACGATTCGCGAAGTGGCGCGACAGGCGAAGGTTTCGGTCGGCACGGTGTCCAACGTGCTGGCTGGATCGGCATCGGTGCGGCCCGAGCTGCGGCGGCGCGTCGAAGAGGTGATGCGCGCGCTGGACTACCATCCAAACCAGATTGCGCGCAGCCTGAAGACGCGACAAACGAAGACGCTGGGGATGGTCATCTCGGACATCACGAATCCGTTCTTCCCACAGGTGGTGCGGGGCGCGGAAGACGCGGCAATCCTGCGCGGTTACCTGCTGATCACGTTGAACACGGACGACAGCACGGAGCGGGAGCGGCGAGCGCTATCGCTGCTGCGGGCGCAGAAGGTGGACGGGCTGCTGCTGACGGTGGCTTCCGGGCGTGAGGACCTGACGCACGTGGCGCAGTTCCGCGACTCCGGCCTGCCGATCGTGTGCATCGACCGAAGCGTTCCGGGGATCGATCTCGACCTGGTCTCGGCGGACAACGCGCATGGGGCGCGGATGTGCATGCAGCACCTGCTGTCGCGAGGGCACCGGCGGATCGGCTTTCTGGGGGGCTCGCCGGGACTGCAGACGGCGCAGCAGCGGCTGGATGGATACGAGCAAACGCTGCGGGACGCCGGCCAGACCGTGGACTCGAAGCTGGTGCGGCATGGCGATTTCCGGTTGGAGAGCGGCTACCGGCTTTCCAAGCAGATGCTGCTCGAAGCCGACCCGCCGACGGCGCTGTTCGCCTCGAACGCGATGATGGGTTTCGGTGCGCTGAAAGCGATCCACGAGTTGGGGTTGCGCTGTCCCGAAGATGTGGCTCTGGCGGTATTCGACGAAGTGCCGTTCGGGGACGTGATCCAGCCGCGCCTGACCGTGGTCGCGCAGCCGGCCTACGAGATGGGCCGGGTCGGCACGGAACTGCTGATCGCCCGTTTGGAAGGCAGAGAGAAGAGTCCCGTCTCGGTTCACCTGACACTCACACCGGAGCTGCTGGTGCGCCAGTCCACCGCGACTCGTCTTTCCTTATCGACAACCCCGGCTGCGCCGCGGCGCTGAGAGAAGAGACGTGAGAGGCGCACCCACAGGCGCCGTGCGCCGCTGGCACAAAGACTGCCGCAAGAGAGTCAAACAGCGCTCCCAGACGACGTTGAGCGCTGGTGAACAGTCCGGACTGAGCATTGCGGCCGCTGATTTCCTCATCCTTTCTTGACGCGGGGCCGGAAATTGGCTGTCTCGAACTCATAAACTGGTAGCTGATGGGGACAACGCCTGGGTCGAAGAGCGGGCACGGCAAGGAAAACGCCGTGCAGTGGCTGGCCTATCTGCTCGCGGCGCTGTGCCTTTTGTGGGTCTACCACGACTTCGACTGGCACAGCGAGATTCCGCGCCTGCGGGCGATTCATTGGGGTTGGATCGTGCTGGCGGTTTGCTCCGGCTTCCTGGTCTACATCATCCAGGCGTGGCGCTGGCAGGTGTTGCTCAAGCCGCTGGCCAATGTCGCGCTGTGGCGCACGACTCAAGCGGTGTTTATCGGCCTGTTCGCGAATGAGGTTTTGCCGCTGAAGAGCGGTGAACTCGTGCGCTGCTATCTGGTCGCGCACTGGAACCACATCCGGTTCTCGAAGGTCCTCGCGTCGGCGATTATCGAGCGCCTGCTGGACGGAATCCTTCTGATTGCAGGTTTCGCTTGCATCCTGCGGGTTGGCGCACTGCCGAAGGATGTCGAAGTGGGGGCCGCGGTGTTGTTTGGATTGGTCGTGACTATCGGCTCGCTGGTCCTGTTCGCCGTCTTCAATAAACGCTTTGCGCGACACGTGGCCACCGGCCGCCGTTGGTCCGAGGCGCTGCTGATGGTTGTGGAAGGCTTGCATGTGATGGCCCGGTCGCGTTGGTTCTTTGTGGCCTGCCTGGGCAGCGTCCTGTATCTGGGACTGCAAATGGTTCCCATTTACGCGCTGATGGCGGGCTATCAACTGGGGCAGGACTGGACGGCGACGCTGGTCGTGCTGATGATCATGCGGCTGGGAACGATTGTGCCCGGACCGCCCAGCAATGTCGGCGTGTTTCACTTCTTCACGTTTCTGGCTTTGAGCACCGTGCTGGGAGTGGAGGAGCAGACCGCAAAGAGCGTCGCCGGCATGATGTTCTTCGTGATCACAGTGCCGTTGCTGGCGGGCGGGACGATTGCACTGGCCCTGACTGGTTCGGACCTGCGCGAGGTCTACGATCTGGCGCGCGCGCACCGCAAGCCGCCCGTGCCTGTGGTGAAGCAGACGCCTGGCGTTTGACGGCGCTTCCAAGCGGCGATCCGGGGCGACCACAATCATCAGTGCCAGGACCCAAACAGATGTGCCCGGAAGGGTCGCAGGCCGGCTCGCCGGGCGGGTGGAAACAAATCCGAAGGAACAAAGCCAATTGTCGACTTTTCTATTTAGAATGATTAGGTTGCGATGGCTATCTTTCGTTTTGTTTCGCTGAATATTCGCGATTGTCATGGAGCAGCCCAATAGCGCCGAGCAGGCGGCCTACCAGCTTGAGCTTAGGCCCTGGTGTCAAGCGAATTCCGGGAGGGTGAGGCGACGGTTTTCCGGTAGAACCGGGGTAATCCAACGCCGCGACGGAGGGTGGACGCGGAAGGTCGCGCCGCGATTTCACCGCGGCCAGCGTTTGAGGCCTTTGCGTCCGATGTCACGGCGCATCTGGAGGCCGTCGAAGTGGATCCTGTCGCAGGCGGCGTAGACGTTGGCGATGGCTTCCTGAAGCGTCGAACCGGAGTGGGTCACGCCCAGGACCCGTCCGCCGGATGTTTCGACGCCTGGCTGGTCCGAATGGGCTCCGGGTTTGCTCTGGCGCGTGCCGGCGTGGAAAACGGTGGCGCCGGTGGAGGCGGCGTCTTCGAGACCGGAGATGGGGTCGCCGGTGCGAACCGTGCCCGGGTAACCGTGCGCGGCGAGAACGACGCAGATGGACGGTTCCGGGCGAAATTTCAACAGGCGCGGATCTTGGCGCCCGCTGGCCGCAGCGTGCACGAGAGCGCCGAAGTCGCAGTCGAGGCGATGCAGCAGCGCTTGCGTTTCCGGGTCGCCGAGGCGCACGTTGAACTCCAGCACTTTGGGTCCGTCGCTCGTCAACATCAAACCGGCGTAGAGGAAGCCGACGAAGGGCGAGCCTTCGGCTTTCATCCCGTCGAGCACGGGCTGCATGACGGTGCGAACGATGGATTCACGGTCGGCGGCAGAGAGCAAACGGGAATCCGAGTACGCGCCCATGCCGCCAGTGTTGGGGCCGAGATCGTCTTCAAAGATCGTCTTGTGGTCCTGGGATGGTTCCAGCGGCAGGACGGAATCTCCGTCGCACAGTCCGATGAAACTGACTTCTTCGCCGGAGAGGAATTCCTCGACGACCAACCGACGGCCAGCGGCACCAACCAGGTTGCCGGAAAGTATATCATGAAGTACAGAAATGGCGGAGGCGCGATCCGGACAAATCACGACGCCCTTGCCAGCCGCGAGCCCATCTGCTTTTAATACAATGGGATAGGAGAATGATCGGAGAGCAGATTGGGCTTCATCTTCAGTGGTTGCGACGGCATAGCGAGCGGTCGGAATAGCATGCCGCCGCATGAAGTCCTTGGCGAAGATTTTGCTGCCTTCGAGCTGGGCGGCGGCCTGTGCGGGGCCGAAAATGAGGTGGCCGTGGGCGCGAAAGAGATCGACGACGCCATCGACGAGAGGCGCTTCGGGGCCGACAATGGTGAGGTCGGGGTGGATCTGATTGGCGAGAGCCAGCAGGTCTTCAGGTTTGGCCGAAGGGGGACGGATGCAGGTAGCGACCTGCGCGCAGCCCGGGTTGCCGGGCGCGACGATGACTTCCCGGACGGAGGGGCTGCGGCGGAGCCGCCAAGCCATGGCATGTTCACGCCCGCCACTGCCGAGAACGAGGATTTTCACGGGGCTATCTCCTTTGCCGGCGATTCTCTAGGATATCTGTAAGGAGATGCGGCCGCCAATGCGACTCCGCTATGACGCAGTTGTGATCGGCGCCGGCCATGCCGGCTGCGAAGCAGCGCGGGCGTGCGCCCGGATGGGGCTGCAGACGGCGCTGGTCACGATGAATGCGGACCTGATTGCGCAAATGTCGTGCAATCCGGCGATTGGCGGAATTGCGAAGGGGCATCTGGTGCGCGAGATCGATGCCCTGGGCGGCGTGATGGGCGAGGTGGCGGATGCGGTTGGCATCCAATTCCGTCTCCTGAATACCAGCCGAGGCCCGGCGGTGTGGAGTCCGCGGGCGCAAATGGACAAGCAGCGATACCGGATCCGGATGCGCGAAGTGTTGGAGGCCGAGCCGAATCTCCGCATCCTCCAGGCGGAGGTTGGTGCGTTGGCATTGGAGCCAGCCGGTGGAAACAGGCGCGTGGTGCGCGGGGTGATCCTGAGAGACGGACGGATGCTCGAGACGAGGGCCGCAATCGTGACGACCGGGACATTTCTGAATGGGCTGGCGCACATTGGAGAGAACCGGTCGGCTTGCGGCAGGAGCGGAGAGGCTCCAGCCAATCTGCTGGCCAATGATCTGAGGACGTTGGGCCTGCAATCGAAGCGTCTGAAGACCGGGACGCCGCCGCGGCTGGATGGCCGAACGATCGACTGGAGTGCGTTTGAGTCGCAGGCGGGCGACACGGTCCCGACGCCGTTCTCTTTCTTGACGACGAAGATCGAGCGCGAGCAGATCCGATGCTATATCGGCTACACGAATGAAGAGACGCACCGCATCCTGCGGGAGAGTATCGGACGCTCGCCGCTTTACAGCGGCCAGATTGAAGGCATCGGGCCTCGATACTGCCCGTCTATCGAAGATAAAGTAGTGAAGTTCCCCGACAAGACCCGGCACCAGATTTTCCTGGAGCCGGAGGGATTGGACACGTATGAGGTTTACGTGAATGGCATGAGCACGAGCATGCCAATCGACGTGCAGGAAGCGATGATTGCAACGATTCCAGGCCTGGAAAAGGCTGAGATGATGCGGCCGGGCTATGCCATCGAGTACGATGCCATCGATGCACGCGAGCTGACGCATACGCTCGAGGTTAAGAGTATTGGCGGGCTATTTATGGCCGGACAGATCAACGGGACGTCGGGCTACGAGGAGGCGGCAGCGCAAGGGCTTCTGGCGGGTTTGAACACTGCAGCCGGCGTCGGCGACCGGGAGCCTGTGGTGCTGAAAAGGACTGAGGGATACGCCGGAATCCTGGTGGACGATCTGGTTACCAAAGGCGCGGATGAGCCTTACCGGATGTTCACATCCAGGGCTGAGTTCCGCCTCCACTTGCGAATTGACAACGCGGATGAGCGTCTGACCCCGATCGGACGGCGAGCCGGCCTAGTGAGCGACGCGAGGTGGGCGCTGCTGCAAAAAAAGCTCCAACAGGAGGAGGCAATCCGACGTTTGTTGGCGGCTAATCGATTGCATTCAAAGAGGCACGGCCTGGTGGGCGTCGAGCGGGATGACCGGCCGACTCTCGACGTGTGGCTAAAGAGGCCGGGATCGAGGTTGGAGGAATTGCGGCCGTGGCTGGAGGAGCAACTGGGAGAAGCGGTGGTCTGTGGGGGGCTGACGACCATCGAGACTGGGGTGAAATACGCGGGGTATCTGGAACAGGAGGAGAGGCAGGTTCGCAGATTGAAGGAGGCGGAGGCAAGGCGGATTCCAACGGAGTTCGATTACTCCCTGATACAGGGCTTGAGCCGCGAGGTCAGGGGTCAATTGATGAGAGTACGACCGGAGACGCTGGGACAGGCATCGAGAATCCCGGGAGTGACGCCTGCGGCTATCGCAGTGCTGGACATCAGTTTGAATCTCATGCAGCGGGCCAACGGATGACAGAGGCAGAGCGGTTCGAAGAGCTTCTTCGGAGGCAGTGTGCGGGCTTCGCGAGCATCGGCGGGGAGGTTTCGCGAGTGCTCATGAGGCACTACGAACTGCTGCGTCAATGGAACAAACGGTTGAATCTGACCGGAGCGGCGACGCTGGAGGAAGCGGTCGTTCGGCATTACGCGGAATCGCTGTTCCTGGCGACGTTGCTGCCGGAGTCGACTCGCAGGGTGGCGGACTTGGGTTCCGGGGGCGGGTTTCCAGGTTTTCCGCTGGCGGTGTTGCGTCCGGATGTCGAGGTGACCTTGGTGGAATCGGACCAGCGAAAGGCCGCGTTTCTACGCGAGGTTTCGGACTTCGCGGGCAACATTCGGGTCAGGTGCATTCGAGCGGAGTCGCTGGAGGGTATCTTTGATGCCGTAGTGGGGAGGGCGATCCGTCCCGCGGATATCCTGGCGACCGCGCGCAGGATCGCCGGAGGGTTCGGGATTCTCTTATCGTGCAGCGACGCGGAGGTTTTGGCTGGGAGTGTGAATTCCCAGGTATGGCCGCTCCCCTGGGCTCCATCCTCTGCCGCCTTGGTGGGCCTTGTTCCACGTGAAACAATCCAAACCCGCTAGTCTCGGAATGTTCCACGTGAAACGCCGGCTCTCGGATGGCGTGATAGCATAGACGTTTCGCGGGACGACCTCCATGGCTCGAGTCATCGCAATCGCAAATCAAAAGGGCGGCGTAGGAAAGACCACGACTGCCATCAACCTCGCCGCATCCCTCGCCGCGAATGAATTCCGAGTTCTCCTGATCGACATGGACCCCCAGGGCAATAGCACCACCGGCCTCGGAATCGCTAAACGCGACAGCTTGCCAACCGTCTACGACGTCATCGCGGGCAAGGCGCAGCTCTGCGAAATCCTGGTGGACATCCAGCCGGATGGGATTCAACTGGCACCTTCCGATAGAAACCTAGTGGCCGCCAATATCGAACTTGTCGATTCCGGCCAGCGCGAGTTTCACCTTTCCAAAGCGCTCGCCCCGATCAAGGATCAATTCGACTTCGTGCTCATCGACTGCCCGCCCGCCCTGGACCTTCTCACGGTGAACTCTCTCGTGGCAGCCGACTCGGTCCTCATTCCCATCCAGTGCGAGTTTTTTGCCCTGGAAGGGATATCCCAGCTTCTCGACACAATCGACCGATTGCGGGAGAGCCTGCAGCCTGCCTTAGCCATCGAGGGAATTCTCCTGACGATGTTCGATGAGCGCACGAACCTTGCCCGTCAGGTGGCTGCGGACCTGAGAGATTTCTTCCAGGGTGAGGTCTTTCAAACGATCGTTCCACGAAGCATCCGCCTCGCCGAAGCACCCAGCTTTGGCAAGTCGATCCTCACTTACGATCCCCGCTCCAAGGGGGCTGAAAGCTACATTCAACTTGCCAAGGAGATCGTCGCCAATGAGCAACGCCGACAGCTCTCGCAAGGCGCTAGGTAGAGGCCTCTCGGCCCTTCTTCCCAGCACCCGCCCGCTCGCGCCGCAATCTACCGTCGCACCGTCTGCGCCGCCCCCAGGGCCGTTGCGTATTCCGATTGATGAGATCGACCCAAATCCGCTCCAACCTCGGAGTAGTTTCCAGGCAGACCGCCTGGCTGAACTCGCTCAGTCCATTCGCGAGCACGGCATCATCCAACCCCTGATCGTGCGCTCTGCCGCCGGTCGCTACCAGTTGGTCGCAGGTGAACGCAGATGGCGTGCCGCCAAGATCGCCGGCCTCTCGCAAGTCCCAGTCATTGTTCAGGATTACGCCGATGATCGCCTCATGGAGGTCGCTCTCATCGAGAATATCCAGCGCGAGGACCTCAACCCGATTGAGGTTGCCCACGCCTTCGAGCGCCTGGTGCGCGACCACAAACTCAGCCACGAGCAGATTGCACAGCGCACGGGCAAGGACCGCACAACCATCACGAACATGCTGCGGCTCCTTCGTCTCCCCGGGGATATCCAGCTTCTATTGGCCGAACATCGCCTTTCTATGGGGCATGCCCGGGCCCTGTTGAGCCTTCCCACGCCTGAGCTCCAAATCCAGGTGGCAGAGCGAATTGCCAGCGAGGGGCTTTCCGTACGGCAGGTTGAACGGCTGGTTCAGAAGATGACCGGACCGCGTGAGCCAAAGGCGGTCGGACAGGTCGATCCGGACCCGAATCTTAAGGTCGCCATCGAACAGCTGGAGCGAGTGCTTGGCACTCGGGTAAGGGTGGTCGAGAAGTCCCGCCAACGCGGGCGCATCGAGATCGACTACTATTCGCTGGAAGATCTGCAGCGGATCTACGAGATGATCATCGGCGAGAAATGAGAATTGGTGCCGGCGGTAGGAATTGAACCTACGACCTACGGATTATGAGACCGTCGCTCTAACCCCTGAGCTACACCGGCGCTACATCTCAGCCTAGAATCTTGCCGCTGCGGTGTCAATTGCGGTAATCTCGACTATTACGTCCTGATAACGATCCTTGACACGCAATCGAAACGGATCCATAGTTGGGCCAGACATGGCTCCTGGCGAGCCTCTCTACCGCACTGGCTAACGGGCCAGCGGTTAAAATGCCCGGTGCTGTGGCCGGGTTGTTAGGAGGCTACTCCATCGAAGAAATAAACCACCTCAAAGGGCGGCTTCCACCCACTTGTTCCGCCTGGTCGTGCGCCTCCAGTGTCCGACCGGCCTCCGGGCCGCAGACACGCGGATTGAGCACCGCACGATAGAGGTTCAACACTGGCCAGCCTGTTGGCTGCAAGAACAGCACAGGAGGCGCGGAACGAGGGAGAGGCGGTCGCCCTTTCGCTTTCAGCCCTTGCGTTGACAAGCGTTTCAGCCCTTTATTAGAGTCGGAATAGCATTAAGTCGATTGCCTTCCGCAACTCGGCGCCCCCTGCATGAGTGTGGTTGAATTCAGCGCCGTCACGAAGTCCTATCTGCTAGAGGACTCTAATACCCGGCGGCTGGCGGCGCTGCTGTTCCCCCGATTTTTCTCCAGCCCCAAATTCACTGCCCTGTATGACCTCAGTTTTGACGTCCGCCGTGGCGAGACGTTTTGCATCATCGGCCGCAACGGGGCCGGCAAGAGCACCCTGCTGGAGTTAGTGGCAGGCATCTCCCAACCGACGTCCGGGGCGGTGCGAGTCGCGGGGCGCGTCTCGGCACTGCTCGAACTGGGCACGGGCTTCCACCCCGATTTCACGGGCAGGCAGAACGTTTTTCTAGCGGCGTCGATTCTTGGTTTCAGCGCCGGCGAAGCCCGGCGGCTTTACCCTTATGTCGCTGAATTTGCAGGCATTGGCGACTTCTTGGAGCGTCCAGTGCGGACTTACTCCAGCGGCATGCTGATGCGTCTCGCCTTCGCCCTGGCGATTCACGTCAACCCCGAGATTCTGATCGTGGATGAAGCACTTTCAGTCGGCGATCAGGCGTTCCGCCAGCGCTGCCTGCGGAAAGTCCAGGAGCTGCGCGCGCGCGGCGTCAGCATCCTCTTTGTGTCGCATGCAATGGGTGAAGTGAAATCGATCGGAGACCGGGCCCTGTGGCTCGATCATGGCAAGCTGCGCGAACTTGGCCCCGCCGACCGTGTATCGGACTCTTATCTCGCCGCGTTGGCCGAAAAATCCCGGCCGTCCCGACAGCCCGCCGCGCCGCATTCGGACCATCGGCCTACCCTCCCCGCTGTTTCGGATCTCCAACTCGACTGGCTGGACAACTTGACCAATTGCGACGGGCGCCGCGGCGATGGCCGGGCTCGCATCTACGGGTTCGTGCTGCTGGACGCCCTCGGGCGACCCGCCACGCAGTTGGTGCCGCGTGACAGCTACGTCGCCAAATTGAGTTTCGAGGCGCTCGACTTTTTGGAGCGGCCCCAGGCAGGCGTCCTCATTCGAAATCACCTTGGAATCGCCTTCTCCGGTGTCGCCACTCTGCGCTCGAATGGCCCCATTGCCGCACTTTCGGCGGGAGAGCGTTGCACGGTCGAGTTGCGATTTACATTGCCCCAGTTCTATCCCGGTTTTTTTTCTTTCTCGCCAACCGTCTTTATGACGCCCGATCCACAGGGAACGGCCAGCGAACCCTGCGATTGGGTGGACAACGCCCTTACGCTGCAGATGGGAAAGGCGGCCGGCGAAGTGTACGGTTCGATGCATGTGACCGCACGAGTCCGCTGGTCCAGACCCTCCGTCGATCAGGAGCTTCCACGTGCTTGAATTCACGGGTGAGCGGGTAGTTCCCGGTCAGGTTGAACCTGACCTCTGGAACGAGCATCTCGCGCGCTATCTCTTCGCTGCGCGCCTCGCCGGCCGCAAACGAGTACTCGACATGGGCTGTGGCACAGGCTACGGCGCCGCGGAACTGGCCCGGCTGGCGGCCTCGGTGGCAGCCTTCGACCTCTTCCCGCAGGCCGTCGCCGTCGCGCGCTCGGCGTACCCCCTCCCCAATCTGCATTTCCTGGCTGCTTCGGCGGCCGCCATCCCCTTCCCGGATGCCAGCTTTCAACTCATCACCTGCTTCGAAGTGATCGAGCACATCGCCGATTGGCAGACTCTACTCAAGGAAGCGCAACGCTTACTGGCTCGTGGCGGTCAATTCATCGTCTCCACGCCGAACAAGCTCTATTACGCCGAGTCCCGCGAGCAGATCGGGCCCAACCCGTTCCACGTCCACGAATTTGAATACGAGGAATTCCGGGAGGCGCTCACCGCTGTTTTCCCGTCGGTTACGCTCTATCTCCAGAACCATGTCGGCGGCCTCAGCTTCCAGCCCGTTGCCGCCCGCAATGCCCAATCCCCGGATCTGCACCTCGAGTCGTCCCAATCCGATCCGCGTCAAGCCCACTTTTTTGTCGCCGTTTGCGCCGTGGCCCGACAGACCGGCGCCCCCGCGTTCCTCCACATCCCCTCGACGTCGAATGTTCTCCGCGAACGCGAGGGCCACGTCCACAAACTTCAGGACGAAATCCGACTGAAGGATACCTGGCTCAAGCAACACCAGGAGGATCTTTCCAAGCTCCTTGCGGCGCACACTGCCCAGGGGCAGGAACTCGAGCGGGCGCAAAGTTGGGCCCACACCGAACACGAGCAGTTCGAAGCCTTGAGCAAAGCCTACCGTGCCCAAACCGCGGAACTCCAAAACGCCCAGAAATGGGCTCAGTCCGAACACGAGCAGTTCGAAGCGGCGCGCCGTGAGTTACTGGCGACCGGTCAGGCCTATGAGGAACGTCTGGCGGCTAATGAGCGCGCCGCGAACGAGATCCTCGACCGAAGGACCGAGGAGCTGGAAAGCGCACAAGCATGGGCCCAAGCCGAACACGAGCAGTTCGAGGCCTCCCGGCGCGAGTTACTCGCCACTGCTCAGGCGTATGAAGACCGCCTCGCCGCCAATGAGCGCGCCGCCGCTGACTTGCTGAATCAAAGAGGCAAGGAACTCGAGAAGGCGGTGAAATGGGCGCAATCCGAGCACGAACAGTTCGAGGCTTTGGGCCGCGAACTCCTCGCGACCTCCGAGCGCTATGAGGCTCTGCTTGAAACCAACGCGAACCGGCATAAGGAGGAGCTTAGCGCATTGATCCGGCGCCTCGATGAGACTAAAGATCAGCACCAAGCCGAAATTGACCGATTGAACACGATCCTCGAGCAGACCGAGAGCGACCGCCAGGCCGCCCGGGAGGAGATCAACCGCCTCCGGACAATTCTCTCTGCCGTTCATCAATCCCGCTGGGTCAAGCTCGGCCGCAGCATCAAGATCGGCCCCGATCTCGACAGCTTCTAAATCATGCGGAAATTCCTGGGCTTCCTGGCACAGATCCCGCTTGTCGTTCTTTCGCCGATACTGGCTGCGATCTCCGCCAGTGCGCTGCTGGGCTGCGACCTTTTCTGGAAACTGTTCGGCCACATCCGCAATCCGCACGACATTCAGCCTGACCATTCCGCGGCTTCCGTCGTCATCCCGAATTGGAATGGACGCGATCTTCTCGAAAAGTACTTGCCTTCGATTCTGGACGCGCTGGCCGGAAACCCGCGCAACGAGGTGATCGTCGTCGACAACGGATCGAGCGATGGCAGCGCGGCCTTCCTGCACGCCAGTTTCCCGCAGGTCCGCGTGCTCAGCCTGGACCGGAACTACGGCTTCGGCGGCGGGTCCAATCGTGGATTCGAGGCCGCGCGCAACGACATCGTAGTCCTGCTCAACAGCGACATGCGGGTGGCCGGAGACTTCCTCCAACCTTTGCTCGACGGCTTCCAATCGCCCGATGTGTTCGCCGTGTCCTGCCAGATTTTCTTCAGCGATCCCACTAAGCAGCGCGAAGAGACAGGGCAGACGCAGGCCTGGTGGGAGCGCGGCATGCTGCGTGCGCGGCATCATGCCGACGAAACGATCGACACTCTGTGGCCCTGCTTCTATGGAGGCGGCGGTTCGTGCGCATTCGACCGCCGCAAATTCCTGGAGCTGGGCGGATTCGACGCGCTGCTGCGGCCCTTCTACATGGAGGACAGCGACCTCGGCCTGATGGCCTGGAAACGCGGCTGGCGCATCTTCTATCAACCTAAGAGCCGGGTCTGGCACGAACACCGTGGCACGATCGGCAGGAAGTTTCCACGTTCCTACATCGACGACGTCATCCGCAAGAACGCGATCCTCTATGCCTGGAAGAATGCGCACGCCCCATCGCGCCTGCTGGCCCATTTTGGCTGGGTGCTCACGGGCGGCTGGTACTCCTGCATCGCCGGGCCGTCACTCGAGCGCGCGAGCTTGCGCGCCCTCTTCGCGGCGTTCCTCCAATTGAGAGAAGCGTTGCGCGCCCGCTGGCACGCCCGCACTCTGGCCGTGGTCGAAGAGAACGAAGCGTTCCGGCGCTCGCGGCCGATCTACTACCACGACCGATATTCCTCGTTTGAACGGGAACCCCGCCGCCCGCGGGTTCTGTTTGTCTGTCCCTATGCGCTATGGCCGCCGATCCACGGCGGGGCCATCTCGATCCACGGCACTGTTGCACACCTGCGGGAGTTCGCCGAGGTTCATCTGATTGTTCTGTGCGAGACTCCCGAGCAGGTCGAGGCGCAGAGGCAGCTCGCCATGGTCGCCGACTCCGTTACTCCGATGCTGCGCCGCACGTCCGTCGTGCCGCGCATCGGCTCATCGCAGCCTCGCGCCGTGCGCGAGTTTCAGGACGAGCGCGTCGCCTGGCTGATCGAGCGCGAGGTCTTGCGCCGAGCGATTGACGTCGTGCAGGTCGAATACACGAACATGGGGCAGTACATCCTACCGCGCTGCCGCAATATCGTCTGGATTCTGTTTGAGCACGACATCTACTTCCAGTCGGTCCGCAGCAGCCTGCGCTATTGGCGCGGCGTTTCACGGGCGAAGGCGTTTCTGGAGTACCTGCGTGCACTGCGTTTCGAATTGCGGCTATTGCGGCGCGTTGACCGCACGCAGGTTTGCACGCCGCAGAACCGCGATTTCCTGCTTTCTTTCGACCCCCGCTTGAAGGGTCGCATCGATTGTGATGTGCGGGCCGGGATGGATCTCGCCCGCTTCGAACTCCGGCTGGACGGGCGACAGCCGCGCACGATGCTGTTCCTGGGAAGCTTCCGCCACAAACCGAACGCCGACGCCCTCGATTGGTTCTTGAGCGGTGTGATGCCGCGCGTGCTCGAACGCTCGCCCGAGGCGCGGCTTCGGGTAATCGGCTCCGATCCTCCGGCTCCAGGCGCGCTCCCGAGTTTCGAAGGAGCGGTCACTCTGGAAGGCTTCGTCCCCGATCTGGCGCTGCCGCTCGCTCAAGCCGCGGTATTCGTCTGCCCCATCCTGAGCGGCTCGGGCGTCCGGATGAAGTTGCAGGAAGCCTTCGCCGCGGGCATCCCGGCGGTTTCTACGAGCCTGGGCGCCGAAGGGCTTGGCTCAGAGGATGGGTTGTACTGCCGCCTGGCCGATGACCCGCAGGCCTTCGCGCAAGCGATTCTCGACATCTTCGAACGGCCCGCCGACGCGGCGCGCATGGCTCTTCGCGCCCGCGCGTTCATCGAAGAGTCGCGAGGGCTGCGCGCCATGACGCAGCGGCTGCTGGCTACTTATCGGCTGGCGTTGTCGCGGAAGCGGATTTCAGCGACGCCTTCAGTTGATTGACCAACTCTCCCGCCGTCCGGTCCAACTCCTTGCCTTGCCGGGCGCGCGGTTCGCGGTAGGCGGACCAGAGCACTTCCCAGCTTCCGCGCTTCACCAAAAAGATCGTGCCACGCGCCCGCGTGGACGGCCGCGCTCTCTCAGCGCCAACGGGCTTCAGGTCGAAACTGCCACTTCCTCGGCTATCGCCCGTGACCGCCTTGCCCGCTTCCTTGCCGGCAGCCTTGTCGGCCGGCTTGATCTCGCTCTTCTCGGCTGGCTGGTCCGCTTCCTTACCGGCCACCTTTTCAGCCGGCTTGGTCTCGCTCTTCCCGGCCGCCTGGTCGGCTGCTTTCTCGGCCTTGGCGTCCGGCTTCTCCGGGGCCGGCTTCTGCTCGGGATACAACTCCTTCAGGCTGTCCTCGAAAGCGGCGCCCAGATGATCGGTGAGGATGGCGTCGGCTTTCGCTGGATCCGTCACGACTTGCAGAATGTGCCCGCGGGTCAACCGGCTGGCGAGGTATTGATCCATCCCCGAAGACATCGGCAGCACATAGATGGTCTGCACCTCGGACAGTTTGCGCGAGGCGCCCGTCTGCGCTGACCCAAGCACGGTGAACGCCGACAGAATCGTCACCCACAGATAAGGCTGTTTCACAACCCCATCATAGCCGCCCGTTCCGAGCTTTGCCCGCGCCTGAAGGTGCGTGCTACCATGCCGGAGGCCTGTTGCGGCCGCGTATGCCCGCGCCAGTTATCGTAGTCATCCCGAATTTCAATGGAGCGCATCTGCTCGGGGAATGCGTAGGTTCGGCGCTGAATCAGACGTTGCCGCCGGGCGAAGTCCTGGTCGTCGATGACGGCTCGACCGACGACAGCCCGCAGCTTGCGGTGAGCCTCGGCGCCAGGGTCCTGGCACTCGGCCGCAATCAGGGATTTGCACACGCCGTGAACGCCGGCGTTCTCGACGCCCGCGCGGAATGGGTCGCCATCGTCAACAGTGACGTCACGTTGGCAACGGATTGGATCGCCCGCTCGCTCGCCGCCGCGCACGCCGCGCACGCCGAATACGCCGGCGGTCCGATCACGCGGCACGATAACCCCGGCGTGCTCGACGGCGGATATGACCTGCTTTCCCGCGCCGCCTGCCCCTGGCGTGCCGGTTCCGGTTTTCCGATTGCCACGTTGCAGGTGCCTCAGGGGCCCTGGTTGCCTTCGCTCACCGCTCTTTTGATTCGGCGGCAGACATTCATCGACGCCGGCCTGCTGAATGAAGCGTTCGGCTCTTATCTCGAGGATGTGGACTTTGCGCTCAGGCTCCAGCGGCGCGAAGTCCCAGGCGTTTTCGTTCCCGATGCCCGCGCCGCGCACCGCGGCAGTGCGACGTTCGGCACGTGGAGCGCTCGCGCCACCCGATTGCAGTCGCGTAACCAAGCGCTGTTGGTCGCACGCCACTACCCGGATGGCTGGGTGAGGGAGTATGGTCGAGCCGTATTCGCGGGGCAACTGCTGTGGGGCGCGCTGGCGCTGCGGCATGGCGTCGCCGGCGCATGGCTGTTGGGGAAGTTGGACGCGCTTAGATCCTGGCGCCGCCTGCGCCGGATCTGCACGCCCGCGGAAGCCGGCCGCCTAGCCGCCAGCTTCGCCGCCTGGGAGCGGGCTATTCTGGATTGGCAGGGGGATCCGCCCCGAGATGCTTTCTGGCGCTGGTATTTCCGTCTGGCTGGAAAGCAGGGATAGAGCATGCGTCTGGGCGTTGTCATCGTCTCTCACCAATCCGCGGCAGTCCTTCGCTCGTGCCTCGAGGCGTGTCTCCGGTTCGCCCGTCCGGATGCCGGCCTGTTGATCGTGGACAACGCATCGACGGACGGCTCGGCCGCTGTGGCAGGCAGCGTACCGGGTGTGACAGTGCTCCACAATTCTGCCAATCCCGGCTTTGCCGCCGGGGCCAATCAGGGCTTTCGTGTCCTGGAATCAGCCGACTTCATTCTCCTGCTCAACCCCGACGCGGTTCTGCAATCCGACATCGAGCCACTCGTCCGTTGTCTGGACGATCCGCTCACCGCGATTGCCGCCGGAGCGCTGTGCCAGCCGGGTGGCGTTCCGCAAGCAGGTTTCACACTGCGCCGCTTCCCCACGCCCGCGGCATTGGCCTTTGAGAACATGGGGTTGAACCGAATCTGGCCGCGCAACCCAATCAACCGCCGTTGGCGCTGCCTGGATGTGGATCTGACGAAGGCCTGCGATGCGGAACAACCCGCCGGCGCCTTCCTGCTGATCCGGCGCAAGGCCTGGGCCCGCCTGGGCGGCTTCGACGAAGGCTTCCGCCCGGTCTGGTTTGAAGATGTCGATTTCTGCTTCAGGGCCAGAAAAAGCGGTTATCGGATCCGCTACCAACCTGTGGCCCTCGCCGTGCATAAAGGTGGGGACTCAATTCGCACCTTGGATTGGTGTCAACGACAGCTATACTGGTACGGTAACCTTTTACGTTTTGCCAGCCTCCACTTTCGACCGCCGGGACTGTTGTTAGTAGCTGTAACCGTGGGAATCGGCGCGGCGGTTCGAGGATTGTGGGAAACATTGCGGCGGGGTTCTCCGGACCCGTTGCTGGCGGCTGGCGTTGTCCTTCGTCTCGCGGCGGCAGCGCCTTGGGCGTCCGTCCGTCCCGTGCACGGCGAGGGTTTGGCAGGACACCCGGGGGTGGCAACTACTGAACGGGGATGATTGCCTGATCGGATGGTCATAAAGGATTTTGTTTCGGTCACAATCGTGACCTTCAACAGCGGCCGCTTTATTAAGCGGTGCCTCGAGTCCGTTCTCGGCCAGAAGGGACCGGACATCGAGGTTATCGTCGTTGACAACAATTCGACCGATGGGACGCGCGACATCCTCGAGCAATACGAGGAGCGCTGCACTATCGTCCAAAATCAGCGCAACGTGGGATTCGCCGCCGCCCAGAACCAGGCCATTCTGCTGGCCCGCGGCAACTGGGTTCTGACTTTGAATCCAGACGTTCTGTTGATGCCCTCCTTCATCCAGGCGCTGATCGACGCGGGCAAGAACGACCCGGGCGTCGGCTCCGTCTGCGGCAAGCTACTGGCCATGAGTCCGGATTTTCACATCGACGCCCGGCCGAGAGTGGACAGCACCGGCATCTACTTCACTCCGAACCTGCGCCACCTCGACCGCGGCAGCCGTGAGATCGACAACGGCCACTATCTCAAGCGCGAGTATGTCTTCGGCGCCACGGCAGCCGCTGCCCTGTATCGCCGGGACATGATCGACGACCTCTCCATCAACGGCGAATTCTTCGATCCCGACTTCTTCGTTTACCGCGAAGATGCCGATGTCGCCTGGCGCGCTCAATTGCTCGGCTGGCGCTGCCTCTACACGCCGTATGCGCGCGGCTACCACGTCCGCGCCGTGCTGCCCGGCAACCGCAGGGCGCTGCCTCGCCAGATCAACATGCACTCGGTCAAGAACCGGTTCCTGATGCGCATCAAGAACATGACCGGGGATCTGTATTCCAGGTGCTGGATCTCGATCTCATTGCGCGACTTCGTTGTGCTGGGTTGTTGTCTGGTTTACGAGCATTACTCTTTAAAGGCGTTCTGGGAGGTTGTCCGCGCCTGGAGCCGCGTGTGGTCCAAACGCCGCTGGATCATGGAGCGCAAGCGCGTGAGTGACGACTACATCGCCACCTGGTTCCACTACCATCCCGTGAGCCGCCCGGCGCATAAGCGAGCCCGCGCGATCGCCGCACCCGGAACGGCTACGCAAGTGGCCGAGCCCTGAGTCGCCACCCCGGTCAACCGCCCGTCATGCGCATCGCAATTCTCGGAACGCGCGGTATTCCGGCGCGTTACGGCGGTTTCGAGACCTTCGCCGAGGAACTCTCCACTCGTCTGGTCTTGCGCGGCCACGACGTTACGGTCTATTGCCGCGAACCATACCCGGATGAAAACTGGCGCGGCGTCCATCTGCGTTGCCTGCCTGCGCTGCGCCACAAGTACCTGGAAACGCTTCATCACACCTTCGTTTCCACCTTGGACCTGCTGCGCCACCCTCACGACGTGGCCCTGTTCTGCAATGCCGCGAACGCGCTCTTCACGCCGCTTCCGCGCCTCGCGGGCATGAGCGTCGCGCTCAACGTGGACGGCATCGAGCGCCACCGGAAGAAGTGGAACCTGGCGGCCCGGTGCTGGTATCTGATGTCCGAGGCGCTGGCCACGTTTTGCCCCAACGAGATCGTCACGGATGCCGAGAGCATTCGCGACTACTACCGGACGCGCTACGGGCGCGACTCCTGGTTCATTCCCTACGGAGCGCCCGTCGGCAAAGTGGCTCAGGGCTCGGCTCTGGCACAACTCGGCCTCGAACCGGAACGCTATTTTCTGTACGTCAGCCGCTTCGAACCGGAAAACAACGCGCTGCTGGTGCGGCGTGCCTTCGAACAGGTCGCCACCAACGTGCGCCTGGTTCTGGTTGGCGATGCGCCCTACGCGCCGGATTACATTCGCGCGGTGAAGGACACGCGCGACCCCCGCATCCTCATCCCGGGCGCCATCTACGGCGAAGGGTATCATGAGTTGCAGTCGCACAGCCTGGCCTACGTTCACGCCACCGAAGTCGGCGGAACGCACCCGGCGCTGATCGAAGCGCTGGGCCGTGGCGGCCTGGTGCTGTATCTCAGGACCAGGGAGAATGATGAGGTCGCTGGTGGCGTCGGCCTGCCGTTCACGAGCGAAGCCGAACTCGCAGCTCAGATGCGAGCCGTGCTGTCGATGAGCGAAGCCGAACGCCGCGCCCTGCGGGAAGCCGCCGTCCAGCGTGTGCGCGAGCGCTATAGCTGGGACGCAGTCACAGCCGCATATGAGCGCCTCTTCGAGCACTTGCTGCGGCGCGAACAAACCGCCTGAGTGGCGCCGCACTCGCGGCCGGCGCTGGTTCCTCACGCGCGATTCAGCGGGTTGAGCCGCGGCGCTCGCCGCCCGCTCCGGTTGCGGCGACGCCCCGGCCGGGGCCAACAATGGAAACATGGTGCAGATCACCTGCCGTTGTTGGGTCGAGGTTTCACGCCGCCAGCTTGCCGAAAACTTCCATGCGGTTCGCGCCGCCGTCGGAGCAGGCGTCGAAGTCATGCCGGTTGTTAAAGCCGACGCCTACCGCCATGGAGCAGTGGAGGTTTCGCGGATCCTGACCCAGGAGGGCGCGCGCTGGCTCGCGGTGAGCAACGTGGAAGAGGGCGTGACTCTGCGCCAGGCGGGCATCACGGCGCGCATCCTCGTCATGGGCGACTTCCTGCCCTTCGAGCGGCCCGCGTTGATCGACTACGAACTCACGCCTTGCATTCACTCCATCGCCCAGTTGCTGGACTACGACCGGATGGGCGCAGCTTTGGCGCGCCCCTTGCCGTACCATCTGGCCCTCGATACAGGCATGAGCCGGCTCGGCACGCGCGAAGAACCGAGCACTCTGGCGCGCGCGATCGCTGCCTGCCACGCCTCGCGATTTGAGGGCCTGATGACGCACTTCGCCTCCGCGGGCAACTACTCCTCGGCACAGACGGATGAGCAATTGGCATGCTTCCACGCAATCCGCGAGACCCTCGCCGGGGCCGGGCTCACGCCCCGTTATCAGCACCTCTCCAGCACCATCCCCGTGGCCTACGGCCGCCGTCAGGCGTGGGGCAACATGGTCCGCCCCGGTCATGCCATTTACGGCTACCTCAGTCCGGCGCGCGGGGACGCCCCCCCGCCGCTTCTGCGTGTGCGGCCCGCACTCGACTGGAAGGCTCGCATTCTCGAGGTGAAGGATCTGCCGCCGGGCGCGCGGGTCGGCTACGGCGCCATGTTCACCGCCGAGCGCCCCACGCGCATCGCCGTGCTGGCCGTCGGATACGCCGACGGCATGATGCATCGCCTCTCCAACAAAGGCAAAGTGATCGCCGGCGGCAGACTGGTCCCCATCCTCGGCGCCATCTCAATGGATTTGACGTGCATCGACATTACGGACTGCCCACACCTGTCGCCCGGCGATGTGGTGACGCTGCTCGGCAGCGACGGCAACGTTACTCTCGACGCGCAGACCATTGCCCGCGCCGCCGGCGCCATCAGCTATAGCGTCTTATGCGGCATCGGCCAGCGGGTGAAACGCGTCTATGTGTGACGCCGCCGCGGTGAGGCCGCGCTTCAGGCCGCGGACAGCTAAACGTCCAGATTGCGCACGTCGAGCGCATTGGTCTCGATGAACTTGCGCCGCGCCTCGACGTCCTCGCCCATCAGCGTCGAAAAGGTCTGGTCGGCCTCGACCGCGTCCTCCAGCCGCACTTCGAGCATGCTGCGCGTCTCGACGTTCATGGTCGTCTCCCAGAGCTGATTGGGATTCATCTCGCCCAGGCCCTTGTAGCGCTGGATGGTGGCGTCGCGCGAGCCTTCGTTCTTCAAGTAGCCGATCAGGTCCCGCCAGCCCGCGATCGCCTCGCGCCGCGCGTCCTTGGACACCACAAACGGCGGGTGGTTGTACTTTTGAGTCTGCCTGGCAAGAATGCGCAGCCGGCGGAACTCCGGCTGGGACGCCAGCTCCCAACCGATCACACGGTCGCCGTGCGCTTCGTCGTGGTAAATCAGGTTCCACGTCGAGTGCTCTTCGTCAAACTCCGTCCGCACCTTCAGGTTGAGCGCCTCGAGCGCTACTCGCGTGGCCGCGATCTTCGCTTCGTCGCCGAAATCGGCCTTGGTGTCGAGCGCCCGTGCTGGATCGGTGATCAGCTCGACGATCCGCGCATCGCTCAGCTTGCGCTCCAGCCGGCCGAAGAGTTGTTGAAACTCATCCAGAGCCATCAGGTACTGGCGCAGTTCTCCGCCCTCCAGCTTGCCCTTGGCCTCGCCCTGGCCGTACTCCACGGTCACGTTCTCCGTGGCGCGCCGCAGAATCTCACGGACGTATTCTTTGTCGTCCTTGATGTATTTCTCGCTCTTGCCCTTCTTGATGCGATAGAGCGGCGGTTGCGCAATGTAGATATGCCCGCGCAGAACGAGTTCGGGCATGTGCCGGTAGAAGAACGTGAGCAGCAGCGTCCGGATATGCGATCCGTCCACATCGGCATCGGTCATCAGGATGACCTTGTGATAGCGCAGTTTGCTGACGTCGAAATCGTCCTTCCCGATGCCCGTGCCCAGTGCCGTGATCAGGATCCGGATTTCCTCATGCCCCAGCATCTTGTCATAGCGCGCTTTCTCGACGTTCAGGATCTTGCCGCGCAACGGTAGAATCGCCTGGTAGCGCCGGTCCCGGCCGCTCTTGGCTGTTCCGCCTGCCGATTCGCCCTCCACCAGGAACAATTCACAGCGCGTCGGGTCCTTCTCCTGGCAGTCGGCCAGCTTGCCCGGCAGTCCGCCTGAATCGAGCGCACCCTTGCGCCGCGTCAGCTCACGCGCCTTCCGCGCTGCCTCGCGGGCCCGCGCGGCATCCACCGCCTTGCCCACGATCTTTTTCATGACCGCCGGGTTCTTGTCGAAATACTCGCTTAGCTTCTCGTTGACGATCTGCGTGACGTAGCCGCCGATGTCGGAATTCAGTTTGCCTTTGGTCTGCCCTTCGAATTGCGGTTGCGGCAGCTTGACGCTCACCACCGCGGTCAGGCCCTCGGTCACGTCGTCGCCGCTCAGGTTGGCGTCCTTGACGTCCTTGAGCAGCCCCGACGAACGCGCTTGCGCGTTCAGCGTGCGCGTCATCGCCTGGCGGAAGCCCGTCAGGTGCGTCCCGCCGTCTTTCGTGTTGATATTGTTCGCAAAGCAGAAAATCGTTTCTGAATACGAGTCGTTCCACTGCAGCGCGATGTCGATCGTGAGCTGTCCCCCGCCCGGCAGGTCGCGCTCGCCTTCGATCGAGATCGGTTTATCGTGCAGCACGTTCTTGCCGCGGTTCAGGTGCTTGATGAACTCGACGATGCCGCCCTCAAAATGAAACTCGCTCGTCTTCACCGGATCGGTGCGTTCATCGTTGAGCGTGATTCTCAGGCCCTTGTTCAGGAACGCCATCTCGCGCAGCCGCTGCGCCAGTGTGTCGAAGTTGAACTTCGTGGCGTCCATGATGGTGCCGTCGGGCTTGAAGGTGATCTTCGTGCCGGTCTTCCGGCCGGCCCGGCCCGCCCTCGCCAGCGGCGCTTTGGGCAACCCGCGCTCGTAGTCCTGCTCCCAGGTGTAGCCCTCGCGCCAGATCTCGAGGTGCAACGTCTCCGAGAGCGCGTTGACGCAGCTTACGCCCACACCGTGCAGGCCGCCCGAAACCTTATAGCTGTTCGAGTCGAACTTGCCCCCGGCGTGGAGTTTCGTCATCACGATCTCAGCCGCCGAGATCCCGAATTCTTCCTTGATGTCGACGGGAATCCCGCGGCCGTTATCAACCACCGTGACCGAATCGTCGATATGGATCGTAGCGTGAATATCTGTGCAGTATCCGGCCAGCGCCTCGTCCACGGAGTTATCCACGACCTCGTAGACCAGATGGTGCAGACCCGACTCGCCGGTCGAACCGATGTACATCGCAGGCCGGAGGCGCACGGCCTCCAGCCCTTCCAGCACTTTGATGCTGCTGGAATCGTAGTTACCAGAAGTGCTCAAATTTCCTTACCTTTGATTTCGCGCTCGTGCTCAGATGCGCATTGGCATGACCACGTAGCGGTAGTTGTACTTAATCCCTTCGCCGGACGGGCGCAATTCGCCGGCGCTCTGTGCGTCCTTGAAGTGGAATGCGACCGCAGGCTCTGCGACAGCCCGCAGAAAATCCAGCAGGTACTGAGCGTTAAAGCCGATTTCCACCGTCGGTCCGCTATAGTCGACGGGCAGGTTCTCTTCCGACTCGCCGCTCTCGCTGATCGAACTGTGAATCACCGCCTCATTCTCGCCGAAGCGGATCTTGATGGCCCTCGAACGTTCATCGGAGAATTGCGACACGCGTTCGATGGCCGCCCGAAGTTCTTCTTTTTCGATCTCCACACTGTGCGTGTGCGCCTTGGGCAGTACGCGTTCGTAGTCCGGGAAGTTACCCGTGAGTTTACGGCTGATCAGCAGACGGCTGCCTAAGCGGAAGAACAGGTGGTTATCGTCGGCCGCGAACTCAACCCCGGCATCGCGATCGGGAGCTTCGCCGGCCAGCTTCAGCAGCTCATTCATGGCCTTCCGCGGCAGCAGCGCTTTGGTCGCCCCTTCACCCTCCGCCAGAGGATTCTCACACTCCACCAACGCCAGCCTGTGACCATCGGTCGCCACCACCGCGAGCGATGTCCCCTTGAGCTGTAGCAGCGCTCCATTCAACGTGAATCTCGACTCCTCGGCTGAAATCGAAAAGATTGTTTTGGAGATCATCGCGGCCAGTAGACCCACGGGGATTCTGGTCATCGGAGCCGGCATCTCCGGCAGTTCGGGGAAACTCTCTCGCGACATGCCTGCAATCCGCGTTCGCGAGCGTCCGCAGACCAGCGTTGCCCAATGATTGTCGGCGATCTTGACCTGCACCTCGGCTTCGGGCAACAGCCGCACATAATCCAGCAGTTTCTTGGCTGGAATTGTGCCCGCCCCAGCCGTTTTCACTTTTGCCGGAGCTTCACATCGTATGCCCAACTCCAGGTCCGTCGCCGTCAGGACAAGCGCATCTCCTGAAGCCTCGATCAGGATATTCGAGAGAATCGGGATGGTCGTCTTGCGCTCGACAACACCCTGCGAGAGATTCAATTCCCGAACCAGGTCCGCTTTGTTGACCGAGAATTCCATGCGATGACAACCCCTTTCGAGGATCCTCTCAGAACAGAGGCTTACGATTCTCTATACTATTCGTATTCGTAAGTCCTGTGAAAATGTCGAAATCCTCCTAAATTATACAAAACTCTGAGCCTTCCTGGCTGGGCAACCTGTGATTTTACGGGTTTGGATCTGCGGGCAATGCGGCTTCGCCCGGAAGTCCACAGAAGCGCGCCGGGCAAACCATACCCGACGTGTGAATAAAACATATAAGTCTAGCGGAATGAGCCGATTATGTTGTGAATTAGATTGTTTAAATCGGGGTCGGTCTGGCGCATTTCGTCCACCTTGCGCACAGAGTGCAGAACGGTGGTGTGATGCTTGCCTCCGAAGTGCCGTCCAATTTCCGGCAGAGAGGCGGAGGTGAGTTCCTTCACCAGGTACATGGCGATCTGCCGTGGCCGGGAAATCTCGTGCGCGTTGGTCTTCTGCTTAAGCTGTGAGGGTTGCAGATCGAAGCGTTCGGCGACGGCACGCATCACCGCGTCAATCGTCACGCGCCGCTCTCCGTTGTGCAGTATTGGCTTCAGAACCTGACGCGCCATGTCGAGGGTCACGGGCGCCGCCGTCACGCTGGAGTAAGCCACCAACTTCGTGAAAGCGCCTTCCAATTCGCGCACGCTGGTCTTCGTCTTTGTAGCAATGAAAATGCGCACATCTTCGGGCAGCCGCACGCCCTCTTCCGACGCCTTCATGTCGAGGATTGCCATCTTCGTTTCCAGATCCGGCGGCTGAACATCCACCATCAGTCCCCACTCGAAGCGTGTCCGCAGCCGTTCCACCAGGCCCTTCATGTCCTTGGGAAGCGAATCGCTGCTCATCACCAACTGTTTCTGATGGTCATAGAGCGTGTTGAACGTATGGAAGAACTCCTCCTGCGTGCGCTCTTTCCCGGCCACGGTGTGGATGTCGTCGATCAGCAGGATGTCGGCGGTGCGGTAGTGCGCCTGGAACGACGTCATCCTGCCTCCACGCAGGCAGTACACCATCTCGTTCACGAAGCGCTCACCGGTGGTGTAGACCAGACGCATCGACGGCCAGCGCTGCATCACTGCATGGCCGATGGCATGGATCAGGTGCGTCTTCCCCATCCCACTGCCACCGTAAATGAACAGCGGGTTGTAGCTCTTGCTGGGCGTCGAGGCTACCGCTTTGGCGGCCGCATGCGCGAATTGATTGCAACTTCCGACTACGAAAGAATCGAAGGTCAGCCGGGGATTCAAATGCTCCGTCGCGGCCGGGAATTGAAAGCCGTGATCGGATCCGTTGTCTTCCGCGAACGCCGGCGCTTCGCCGCCGTTACTCGCCAGTTCGTAATGCACCTTCTGGATGGGTAGATTCAGATTCTGAATGACACTCTGGATTTGCCCGGCATATTCTCGCTCCAGCCAATGCCTGGTCACCTCATCCGGGACCAGCACCCGCAGCCGATTGCCCTCCTGTTCGAGCAACTCGGTCCTCGCAACCCAGTTGTGAAAAGCCTCCGTCTTCATCCTGACGTGGAGTGCTTGCTTGACTAATTCCCATGTGTTAGTTTCCAGCATCAGCCCACAATTCTCCCTCGTGATTTCCACTGGCTCGCGCGCTATGGAACCACTCAATTCAACTTCTCGAATGTGCCGAAAGGCAGGCGCTAGTTCCCGATTTTTTACGACGGGGCAACCTCTCCGTAGCAGTTCTCCGCCGCTCCGGCGATCCCTAGAATACCATAGATCGAGTCTCTGCCAAGTCTGAATGAAACATCTTTTTAACCCATTCAAAACACAAGCATTTTTGCTTCAACGAGGCTGTGGAAATCTACGCCATTTTGGCAACAAAATGTTCGTGATGATCCGCAAGCTCCTGACTGAATTGACAGATCGACGAAGCCAGAGCAAGAATGAAAGAGCGCCTCCGAGCGGGAGTAACTCAGTTGGTAGAGTGCAACCTTGCCAAGGTTGATGTCGCGGGTTCGAATCCCGTCTCCCGCTCCAACGCTGTTCCCACTCACAGCTTCTCCACTCGGAGGGCTCTCCACGCTTGTGCTACCCCAGCCTGTCGGTTGTGCCCGGCGCCGCCAAGCGCGGCTGTGGGTCCCTGCATGGCCTGACTTGCGATATGGAACAATAGCCTGTGATGAACCGCCGCATGTTCCTGACCCTGCCGCCGTTAGCCGCGCCGCTGCTGCTGCGCGCACCGTTGTTCGCGGCCGCGCCGTCCTTGCCCCTGCCCCGGCAGCGAATCGATTGCTTCGGCCGGCATTGGCTGGTGCAGGCGGCGGACGAGTGGAAAACCGAGTCCGCGGCCGGTGGAGAGGTTCTGCAGCTCAGCGTGGCGCGGCCGCAGGAGGCCAATCCGCGCGCACCCGTTCAGTACGCGCTGCTGGAACATGAGCCGGCCGGCTGCTTCACTTTGGACGTCGAGGTGCAGGGTTCCGCCGCGAGTACGTCGCTGATCATCGTCTACGCCTGGAAGGACCCGCTGCACTTCAACTACGTCCATCTCTCCACCGACACCGCCCAGGAACAACCGGTGCACAACGGCGTGTTCCACGTCTACGGCGGCGATCGCGTCCGCATCAGCAACGACGAAGGGCCACGAAGCCTCGCCGACGCTCTCAAGTGGACGCCCGTGCGGATTGTTTACGATGCCTCCAAAGGACTCGTCGAGACGTCGATCGATGGCCGCAAGAATCCCTCGTTGCGAGCGGCGGACTTCAGCTTGGGCGCGGGCCGCATCGGCCTCGGCTCGTTTTTCAACACCGGCAGTTTCCGCAAATTCGAACTGCGGCCGGGCGCGTGTTGACGGCCTGAGGGGCCAGCGCCGCGCTGTTATTCTGAACTTCGATTGACTGCCCACCCAGCAAATCCAAACCAAGGCGGACCACCGTGATTCTCAAGATTCTGGCGCACCCGATTCTGGTCGGCCTGAACTTCCACATGCCGATCATGGTGGATCTTTCCCATCCCCTGATTCTGCTCACGGGCGAAAACGGCTGCGGCAAATCGACGCTGCTGCGCGCGATCTACTACGCTCTGCGCGGCGACCTGATCGAGGGCTACATCTACCGGCTGGAGGATCGCGTCGAGACTCCCAAAGTGTTTCTCTTCGACGCCGAACAGCACAATCCGCGCATGCACCTCGATCTGTTCGACAACAACCCCCCAATGCGCGAGTTCGTCGCGAGCGCCAGCCACGGGCAGGTGATGCTGTCGATGTTCCGCGAGACCTTTCCGGGGTTGCCCGAGGGCACGAGTCTGCTGCTGGATGAGCCCGAGATGGCGCTTTCGGTCTCGAACCAACGCCGCATTCTGAAGATGCTCATGGAACTGGTCGATCAGAAGCAATTCCGAATCATCTGCGCGACCCACTCCCCGACCCTGATCGACGCGCCTGAAACCTATGTGATCAACCTGGACAACTACATCAATCGCAATGTGATCCCCGGCGACGCGGGCGTGGAAGGCTCCAGCACGATCCAGTAGAATCAGCTAGACCGGCAAATGGTTCAACCGGGCTGGTCGCGACGCACCAGGTATGGTTCGCGAAACACTGCTCGACTACTTCCGTACCGTTGCCAAGCTGCGCGGCGAATACCTCGTCTACGACGACGGCTTCCGCCCGCGCAGCTACACCTATGCGTCGTTCGCCCGCTGCGCCCGGAACTTCGCGGCGCAATTGCGCGACCACCGCATCGGCCCAGGCGACCGCGTCGTGCTGTGGAGCGAAAACCGTCCAGCGTGGGTGGCCGCTTTCTGGGGGTGCATGTTGCGCGGCGTCGCCGTCGCGCCGATCGACGAGCGGCACTCGCCCGAGTTTTTCGAGCGCGTGGTCCGCATCACCGCGGCCAAAGCGATCTGCATCGGCGAGGAGGTCAATGCGCCGCGCCGCGAGGCCCCTGACGCCCCGCCCGTATTCCGTCTGGCAAACCTCGATTGGGATACCGATTGCGACATCGAGGAAGCGGCTGCCAAGCCCGACGACATCTGCCAGATCCTCTTCACATCCGGAGCGACGGCCGAGCCGAAAGGCGTCCTGATCACGCATCGCAACATCCTGGCCAACATCGTGCCCATCGAGCGCGAGGTGCTGAAGTACCGAAAGTATGCGCTGCCGTTCTCGCCCATTCGTTTTCTGAACCTGCTCCCGCTGAGCCATATGTTCGGACAGGCGATGGCGCTGTTTATCGCGCCCATGATCCGGGGCACGGTGATCTTCCAGCGCAGCCAGAACCCGCAGGAAATCGTGCGGCAGATCAAGACGCGGCGCATCTCCGTGCTGATCTCGGTGCCGAAGATCCTCGATGTGTTGCGCGAATACGTGCTCGGTCTTCACCCGGCGACGGGTGAGGCGGCGCCGGCAGGCGAGAAGTTCTGGTGGCGCTGGTGGCGCTACCGCCAGATTCACAATCTGTTTGGCTGGAAGTTCTGGAGCTTCATCGTGGGCGGCGCGGCGCTCGACCCGGCGCTGGAACAATACTGGGCCAACCTCCCGTTCGTCGTCATCCAGGGTTACGGGCTCACCGAAACGGCGCCCATCGTCACCCTGAATCATCCCTTCCACACGCGCCGGGGCACCGTGGGCAAACCGTTGGCCGGCGTCCAGATCCGCATCGCCGCGGACGGCGAAGTGCTCGTGCGCGGGAGCAACGTGACCAGCGGCTATTACAACGATCCCGAATCCACGCGCGCCGCCTTTGAAGACGGCTGGTTCCATACCGGGGACATCGGCGGATTCGACGCGACCGGGCACTTGATGATCCGGGGCCGCAAGAAGGAAATGATCGTTCTGGCGGACGGCCGCAACGTCTTCCCGGAAGACGTCGAACGGGCCGTGCTGAACGTGCCCGGCGTGACGGACGCAGCCGTCATCGGTCTCCCGGCGCAGGGTGGCGAGCAGGTTCACGCCGTATTGATCCTGGCGCCGGGAACCGACCCCGAAATCGTCGTGGTGCGGACCAATGCGGTGCTCGAAGACCACCAGAAGATCCGCGGGTACACACTCTGGCACCAATCGGAATTGCCGCGCACCGCCGGGACGCGCAAACTGAAGCGCGGTCAGATCCGTGGCCGCCTGCTGGAGCCGGGCGGGGCCGCGCCGGCGTTATCCGGCGCCCCGGCGCGCTCGCAGGATCGCGTCGAGGAGCTGCTCCAGAAATGGACCGCCGGACGCACTCTCAGCGGCACCACGCCGCTCGACGACCTGGGGCTCTCGTCGCTCGACCGGGTCGAGTTGCTGGTGGCCCTCGAGCAGAAACTCGGCGCTCCCGTGGACGAGGCGGTCTTTGCTTCCACCCGCACTATCGCCGACCTGGACGCGCTTCGAAGCGGACAGTTCAAACTACCTCCGGCGACCGCGGCGTATCAATATCCGAAGTGGAACCGGCACTGGCTGGCGCATGCGTTCCGCGTAGTCAATCTCAATCTCTGGATCCTGCCTCTGGCGCGCGCTTTCGTCTGGGTCCATGTGGCTGGCCGCGAACATCTGCGCGGCCTGAAGGGGCCGGTGCTGTTCGCATCCAATCACCAGAGCTACTTCGACACGCCCGTGATTTTCATCGCGCTGGGCTGGCACTGGCGTCAACGGCTGGCTCCCACCGTGCGCCAGGATTTCTTTGACGCCCACTTCCACCCGCGCGAACACTCGCCATTCCATTGGTTCACGAATTCCCTGAACTACTGGCTCGCGCTGCTGATGTTCAACGCGCTGCCGATCCCGCAAGGCGGAGCCGGCACGCGGGCTGCGCTGCGGGCGCTCGGCCGCCTGGTGGAGCAGGGTTGGTGCCCGCTCATCTTCCCCGAGGGCCGGCATAGCCGCGACGAGACGATCCAACCGTTTCAGCCCGGCGTCGCGATGATCGCCTCGCGCCTGAAGATTCCGGTTGTGCCGATTCGCGTGCGTGGCGTCAACCGGGTGCTGCATCCCGACTCGGCGCTGGCGCGGCCGGGCCGGGTCGAGGTTACCATCGGCGCGCCGATGTGCTTTGAGGGAGAAGACTACGGCGCGCAGGCGCGTATGCTTGAAGAGCGCATACGGTCGCTCTGAGAATTGCATGGGTATGTACCGCCTTCGATTCATCGCATTGGTAACCGGGGCCTTGAGCCTCGGCCCCGCGCTCCTAGCGGCCCAGGCAATGCCGCGCAGCGACACGGTTACGCAACCCAAGGAGACGCGGCAGCTTTACGAGAAGGCCTTGCGTCTCGAGAAGGAAGGCAAAACGGCCGAGGCGATCGGCGCCTATAACGACCTGCTCGAGGCCGACGCTAATCATCCCAACGGCCTCCAGCACCGGGCACGCTTGCTGCTCCAGACGGGGAAAGTGCAGGAGGCGGCGCACGACTTCGCGGCGGCGCTGGTCGTCAAACCTGACGATGGCGAGATATGGAGCGCTTACGGCGATTGCCTGATCGCACTATCGGATGAGCGCGGCGCGGCGGCGGCGTATCGCGACGCGATCAAGCGTGGAGTGGACAACACCGGCCTCCAAAAGAAGCTCGGCGACGCTCTGGCGGGCGCCGGCGACATGGAGGGCGCCCTGCAGGCCTATGCCACCGCCATTAAGCTGCGGCTGGACAATCCCGAACCTTACTTCGCGCGCGGCGTGCTGCTGATGAAGTTGAAGCGCGAGCGCGACGCCATCGAGGACTTCGGCCGGGTGACGGAAATTCAGCCGGATTTCGCCGCGGCATGGTTCCGGCGCGGCTCGGCGTGGGGTGAACTGGGAGAGTTCGAAAAAGCGGCGCGCGACCTGACGGTTTTTCTTCGGCTCAAGCCCGGCGATGCCGAAGGGCTCGCCTTCCGGGGCGCGGCTCAGGATACGCTCGGCCGAACGGCCGAGGCTCTGGCGGACTATGGTGGCTCGCTGCAAGCACGACCCGACAATCCACGAGTGCTGCTCGCGCGCGGCGAACTGCTCGATCGTCTAGGACGTCACAAAGATGCGCTCGCCGACCGCGACCGGGCCGTGGAGCTGGAACCGGCGAACGGCTACGTCTGGCTGGGGCGTGGCGGGACGCAATTGGCCCTGGGATTTCCCGATAAGGCCATCGCCGACCGTACGCGGGCGATCGAAATCGCGCCCCGGGACGCGATGATGTGGTTCGGGCGGGCAGCCATTTACGCGCGTCTCGGGCAAAATGGGAAAGCGGCGGCCGATCTGCGCGAGGCGCTGAGGCTCAATGCCGGCTTCTCCGAGGCCACGCGACTGCTGCAGGACGTTGAGAAGGACTTGCAGAAAGAGGCCGCCGCATCCGCGACCCAGTCGCGCGGCCCGACACCAGCGCGAAGCGCCGTGACTCCCAACGCGGCCGCAACGCTAGCATCTGCGCCCGACATGCAGAAGCCCCGAAGCGCGGCAATATCCGGATCGGAAGCTCGGCCGCCGGCGAAGACGGCGGCCAAACCAACGCCGCCCCCCGCCGGGCCCGCCGATGCCCAGGCCGGCACGCCGGGCGCCGCGCCCTCGCGGGCATCGGCGGAACAGCTTCTTCGCGAGGCGCGCGCGTTGTTGGACGCAGAGCGGTTTGGCGCAGCCGTGTCCAAGCTTGCCGCGGCGGCCGAAGGGGATGCGGGCAATGCCCATATCTGGAATGCGCTGGGCTACGGCCAGATGCGCCTGAAGCATTACCGGGAAGCGCTGGCGGCACTTGACCGGGCGATTGCGCTCAAGCCCGATTATCAGAACGCGCTCCTGAACCGCGCGGTGCTGAAACGGCTGATGGGCGATCGGGAAGGAGCCGCGCTGGATCTCAAACGAGCAGCGGGACCCGGCGGGAAGCAGCGCTAATACCCGCCACCCTGCGATCGGCGGCTGTCCGGAACGCCCGACAAATGACGCAGCGTTCGCTATACTGGTGTTTTAGACGGCCGGCGCTCCCGCCGGCTTTCTCCTGAAGGATTCACCCCGATGATTATCGCTATCACCATCGTTCACGTCGTTGTGTGCTTTTTCCTGGTGATCGTAGTGCTGCTGCAAAGCGGCAAAGCGGCGGACCTGGCGGGCGCGTTCGGTGGTATGGGTTCGCAGACCGCGTTTGGCCCGCGTGGCTCGGCGACGGTTCTTTCGAAGGCGACCACAATCGCAGCCTGTCATGTTTATGCTGACGTCGCTCTCGTTATCGATCCTATACACGCGGCTCGGCCGATCCAGCGGCTCGTCGGTCTTCGATCACACCACTCCCGCCGGCAGCTCACCTTATCCGTCACGGCGTTTGCCGGTCAAAGCAGGGCAGCTCCCCGTGACTCCGAGGCCCGCTGCTCCGGTGCGCAAATAGGGTTGGCGGACGTGGCGGCGCTCGAGTTCGGGATTGGCCCTGGAGCACACGGGAACGGGCGGATTGCGGTCTTCCGGGACAGCGTATACTGGACCAGAAGTCTGTGGCGCAGTGGCGCAGTGGTTTTTAGCCGGCAACGCGACAGGCGGCCCGGCATTGCGGAGGTGGCGGAATTGGCAGACGCACTAGCTTGAGGTGCTAGCGGGAGCAATCCCGTGGGGGTTCAAGTCCCCCCCCCCGCACCAACATATCTCTTTGGGGGCCATCAGTTTACGGCCCCCATTTTTCCGTATGACATTTTTGTGACTGAGTTTGTAACCGCTGCGGTCTCAAAATGCGCGATCATGAGCCGATCGATGTTCGCCTGCCGGCCCTTTGACCACTTGCCGTAGTGCTTCCGGACGATCGCCGGGCTGTTCCCCAGGACGTCTGCGATTTCCTCGAACGTGGCCCCCTGCTCCAACAGCCGCGTGGCAAGCGTATGCCGATACCGATGAGCGTGCGCGGCCTTCACGCCCGATTTCTTAAACACGGATGAAAGGGTCAGGATCCGGAAAACGGTAAGCGTCTGGTCATGGCCCTCTAGCCGCAAGGGGAGGGTGCTGGCATCCTCGAAGGGGACGCGCTGTGGCGCGCCCGAGGGCGAGGATGGACGCGGCGAATCGTCGACCAACTACAAAGCAATTGCCTGCGCTGAGAGCTGACGAGAAGCGACGGCGGTGGTCGGTGCAGGAGCGTCGCGAGATCGTCGAGGAGACCTTGGCGGCAGGAGTTTCGGTGGCGCGGGTGGCCCGGGCGCATGGGGTGAATGCGAATCAGGTTTTCGCCTGGCGCAGGCTGTACCGGCGCGGGCGGTTGGGGGGCCCGCTGGTTGGGGACCGCACTGGTGCCGGTGGCGGTAAGCGATGCGGCGGCGGGCGAGGCATCGCCGGCGACGGTGCAGGCGCCGGCAGAGATTGGGTCGGCGATGGCGCTGGATGCGGTACGGCACGACGCGGTACCAGGCACAATTCATATCCAACTCCGCAAGGCGCGGCTGCGCATTGAGGGCAGTGCCGACCCGGCGGCCTTGCGTGCGGTGCTCGAGGCGCTAGCCCGGATGTTTCACAGGCGCTGTGATTTCGTCGCCGCCGGCGTTTGCGTGAGGTTTGGAGGGCGCTGCGGCGGCATTCGGGCGGGCAGCGAGCCGGGATGTGGTGATCGAGGGGGCCTTGTGGCGTCCGATCGCCCTCACAAAACGCAATTCGGACGCAGTTCGACTGACCCGAAAAGTGCGAAATCGGGAAATCGTTTGTTTGCCGTGTCGCGATTTTGGCTCAGCAACGCAGCGCCGCCCACACCTGCCCAAACACCTGCTTCCAGGGGTAGCCGCTGCTCATCGACACCAGCACGCGCCGCGCGCTGAAACGAATCCGCGCGCCGATCTTGAGCAGTCGCAGCCGAATCGTGTGGACCTGGGCCTCGGCCAGCGCCGTGCCTGTTAGCGCCAGCCGCCGCAGCGCCTCCACGAGCACGTAGGCCGCCGCCGACAGATACAGCCGGAGCTGATTGGCGCGCATCGTCTCGGCACTCATGCGGTCGGCAAACAGGCTCAGCTGCTCTTTGATGCGGTTCTCCATCTCGCCGCGGGCGCAGTACAGATCCTCGTAGAGTGGGCGCGGTTGCCACTGCTCGACCGGCAGCGAAGTCACGACATAGCGCGGGTTCTGCTTGCCCGCGATCTGCTCGGCCTTGGCGATGACGCGCCGGGCGCGCGACCAACTCTTGCGCGTGCGGTAGCGAAACTCGGTGAGCACCCGCGCCGCCTTTCCCGTGCGTTGGGCCTCGCCCGCGGCCTGGCGCATGGCCTTGTCGATCCGCCGCCGCAGGCGCTGGTTGCGCGCCAGTCCGAAGACGTAGTCAACATGGTTGTCCTCACACCACCTCATCAGTTCTTCGCGGCAGAAGCCCGAGTCGGCGCGCAGGATGATCTGAGTCTGGGGCCAGCGGGCGCGGATCTGCGCGACGATGCGCTGGATCTCTTCGACGCTGCCCGCGCTGGCGTCCTGATTGGCCTCTCGCAGCCGCACGCCGACAATCTGGTCGCCCGCGAAGATGTACAGCGGCAGGTAGCAGTAGTGGTCGTAGTAGCCGTGGAAGAAACGTCCCTCCTGCTGGCCGTGCAACGGCGTATCGGTGGCGTCCAGATCGACGACGATCCGGGCCGGGGCTTGCGGGTGCGACTCCACAAACATCTCGACCAGCAGCCGGTCGATGGCGGCGGCATCGTAGCGGATCTTCTTGTAGCGGTCGGAGGCGGCGCCGGCCTCAGGCGTGCGTTCCAGGCGGCACAGCGTGCTCTTGCTGGCCAACGCCGCGCCGGGCTTGCGTTTACCCGCCAGCAGACCCATCAGCGGGTCGTCACGCAGTTGGTCGTGGTCGTTGAGATCTTCGTAACCCAAGGCCAGCGCATAGACGCGCTGCGAGACCATTTCACCCACTTCGTGGGAGATGTAAACCGGATTCCGGAAGTCGCTGAAGCAGCGCGCCAGGCGTGGCAGCAGGCCGATGCGCCGGTTGACCTGCCGCAGCAGTAGCGCCCCGGCGTCGGAAGTGATCGTGCCGCCGTCGAAACCCGCCACCACCCGGCGCGAAAAATGGGCTTCAAATTCGAAGCTGTCCTGGGTACACTGGGTCATAGCAAGAGCCGCCGCTTTCTGTGCAGAAGCACTTCGTGGCTGAAATGTTTATGCCAGAGAAGGCGGCTTTTGTACAGTGAGCCGGTGAAATATTCGGGCTAGGCTCCCTTGACGGCCAAGTCGCCCAATCGACAACTCACGCTCATCCCCGACCAGATGTCAAAACGGCCATACTCGGACGCTTACAGAAAACGTGCTGGCGTTTGCAAATCAATTCAGACTGTTAGGGCTCGAAGACGTTCCGCAATCATGCCTGTCCGGTTGAGGCTCGGACGCGCTGGCCTGTATGGGCAATTCCGGGTCCGGCCGCGGACAAGCCGCTACGGTGTAGCGGGGGTGCTCTAATTGGCTGTTTATAATCAATAACTTGCAGACGAGGGCCGCTACTAGTAGCGGGTTTGTCAATTTCCAGCCGCCGTCGCCGGGCCGTTGGATGGTCCGCAATCGCGCCGCCGGCATTGAAATCGATTACGGGTCGGAACGACTTTGACTGGTTGATTAGTGAGTGCTTGCGTCGATTAGAAAGGTGCTCAACCGGACAGGCATGTTCCGCGATACCGTCGGCAGAGTGACGAAATCCACAAGAACAGGGAGAAGGCGAGCGACTGGCTCGGGGAGGCTTACGAATTGCGGGACATGTATGAGGTTTGGGACGCGGTTGGCCACCCGTGCAGATATCAACTGAACTTGAGCATGAACCACGAGTGCGGGCTGGTGGCGCGTGACGATTGAGTCCCCGGGGCGACGTGGCTTCCGCCCACCTCTCCGTTCCAGAGTCATTGAGGCGAGAGATGGGGGGAAGGCCTTGAGTAGCCGGCACGGCCAGACGCCCGCCGGGCGCATCACTTCAATGCGGGCTCATGGACGACCAGGCCCTCCACGGCAATCGCACCGTCGCCGTTTGGAATGATCTCCACGGTGTGCCGTCCGCTTGCAAGACCCTTGGCGAGTGCCACGAGATGAACTCTGGAGCTGTCTGAGTCCGCCGGCGCCGCGAGCCTCTCCGTAAACAACTGCACCGCCTCCCACGTTGCTTCAAAGCCCTCCGGACATTTCTTTTTCGAGTAGCTCTGAGCCCAAGTGATTTTGAAATCGCGATGATCAATCACGACCCGCCCGGAATTGGAGACGAAGACATCCGGGTAGGGCTCAGGTCCGGTGTAGTCCAGGAGATCGCCCCACTCGCCATACTTGTACTTCGCAGCATCGAATTCGCCCCGGCCGTCGAAGCCGGTCTTGGATCCGTAGACCTCGAATGTGAAATGCGACGCGTCGGCGTTGAGCTTCGAGAAGACGATCTTCCACTGCTCGGAGATGAGCGGCGTGCGGTGCGTCACGCGACGCAGCGCGGGCTGCCAGTCAGCGCCGAAGGCGGGTGAAGAGGTCGTGAAAGACCACAACTCGTTCATCCTCGAAGGCGCCTGGCCGTCAATCAACACCGAGGCCGTGCCTGGCTTCAAGCCGTCGACCAGACCTAGCACGCAGTCAACACGGTTGCCCGTGAAGACCAGTTTCAAAGCGCTCGCCGGGCTCTCGCCGACAGCCGAGCGGCCGGTGAATCGCCACGGTTTTCCGGTGAACATGACGCCATCGGCGGAGCCTTCGTCGGGCAGCCGCTTGGCTTCGTAGGTGCGCACGGATGTGAGCCAGTCGTTTGGTCCCAATGGGTTGATCCGAAAGTGGCGCAGCAGGATCCCCTGCATCAACTCCAGGCCGCGAGCGTTGGGGTGGACGCTGTCCTGCAGGATGTCTTTGGGCGCGAGATGGTTGGCATTGAGATAAGCGCGCAGATCCTCGTGCAAGTCCGCGAGTTCGCATCCGTACTGCTGCGCCAGGCGCCGGACCGCGACTGAACCGTGCGCGGCATCCAGCGGAGCATTTACGTCTTCATCGGAGCGGAAGGGATCGGTGATCAACATGATCTCCGAGGTGGTGTACCGCCGCATCCCCTGCACCATGCGCTCATACTCGGGCGTGGTCACCCCCATGTCGTGTAGGATCACCAGGTCGGGATCGAGCGGATAGACATCATTGAGAATTGAACGCACCAGTTGGCCGGCAGAGAAACCCGAGATCGACCGGTTTAGGAATGTGATCTCGGCATTCGGAAACTTCGCTTTGAGCGCCTCCTCCATGCGTCCGCCACGCAGCGCCGCCGTGATGGACTGGCCGTAGATCAGAATCGTCACAGGGCATCGCCGCTCCGCAGTGCTGTGGGCCAGGAGCGCGACCGTGCGCTGCATGTGCGCGCCGAAGGACGCTTCCAGCGGGGCCGGCAGCAGTAACGACACGTAGTGGTCGAAGAGGTTGACCGGCGCGTCTGCCGCGGGCGTCGTCTGACCGGCGGAAACCAGCGTCATGGTGAGCGCCGCTACCCCGACCGGTGTCCATTTCAAGAGCCATCGAGTCATGTCTTTGCTCCTCGACAAGGTATCGCCCCGGGTCGGGGCCCACCATCGCAGTTTCGAATCGGCTTGTACTTCAGCGCCGCACAAAGAAAGGGATCTTGGCCGTGGCGCCGTTGCCGTGACCGTCCGTAGCGAAGACGAAGACGCGGTACGGCCCTTTCCGACACGCCGCAGCGCTCGGCAACCTCTAGCATGCGCATCGTGTTGCCTCAGCGCCTGGATCTATCCGCGGGCGCTTCGTAGGCCCCAATATCGACGCCCTTTCCGGCCACACGCGGATTGCCCCAGCAATCGGTCTTCCCCAGGTTCGGGCCGCCCTTTCCCGCATCGATGGCCGGACTGCCGGGCCTCAGGCGGAAATCCGATTTTGCGGCATCGACGAACATGGGGTCGGCGGTCACCGGGCGGTCTCCGGCGACTCCGCTTCCCAGCGACGGACCGATCAGATTGTTCTCGACCACTGCATCGACGAGGCCGGCCGCGAGAAGCAACTGCGCCGTCACGTTGCCGTAGCTGATGTTGTCGCGGATCACCAGCGCGGTGGTCTTCGGATTCTCGATGTGGATGCCAATGCCCGTGTCGATCTTCTCCCGCGCGGGCAGGAAGTATGGTTTGTTGGCGGCGAGACCGTTGCCGACCACCGTGTTGTTATAGAGCTGGACATCCGCGAGCGTGGTGTTCTTGAAGCGCCAAACCGCCAGTCCTGTTTCTCCGTTCGCATAGCTGAGGTTGTCATGCACGCGGATGTCGAACAGGTTGCCCGTCTGCTCGGAGTTCAGGGCGATGCCGTTGGCACAGTGGTGCACCCGATTGCCGTAGATTTCCAGGTTGTGGATGTCCGCCCGCCAGGCATCCACATACAGCCCGACTTGCGGCAAGTTCCAGATCTCGTTCTGGCGTACGATGCCGTTGGAGGAGCCGTTCTTCACGTCAATGCCCTCGCCGCCTCCCCAATGCGCCTTGCCGGACTGCGGGGAATCGTGAACCTTGTTGCCCTCCACCAAAAATCGCTGGACGTGATCGAGCGAGATGTGCTCCTGGCAGCCGCGTCCCCTGGCGTTCTCCCCGCTGTTACAGGCCGCCCGGATGTCGTTGTCCCGAATGGTGATGTCGGCCGACCTCCATGCGGCCACGCCCGACGCCAGCGTTTCATTCGTGGAGCAGCGCTCCACCGTGATATGATCCGCGCCGTCGATGTAGATACCGAAGAAGCCGGACTGCTCGATTGAGAAGCCGCGGATGACGATCCAACTGGAATCGCGCACGTCGAGCGCCCCCTGCCAGGGATCGACCTTGTTGGCTCCATCCCGCAGCACGACCTTGCCGCGAGCCTCGATCGTGATCGGCGCGGCTGCCGCAGCCCGCTTGTTCTTCACAATGACCGCGGCGCCCAGACGATACTCGCCGGGGAGTACCCGCAACGTATCGCCAGGCTGGAGGGTATCCACTCCCCTCTGAAGACTCTTCCACGGCGCGGCGACGCCGTCGTTGGTATCAGCGCCGTTGACCGCGACCTGGTACACGGCCGCCTGGAGTTGCCAGGGCGCCAGCGCCAACAGAGCGGCACAGGCCGCCGCGCCATGCGCCAACAGCCCGGTGGCGCGGAGTCCAGTTTGTCCGAAAGAGTGAGCCATGATCTTCTACCGACCAGTTTGCACCACGAACGCGCCGGTGTCGCGAGGGGCCACGGTAGCGGATTTGCTTCACTGGCCCTCAGGTAGGATTCGGACCAACTACCCTTCGCACCTCTCGGATCTGCGGGCGATGGGCGCTCTCAGCCTTGCGCGCCGCCGCGATAGCGATACGCCGACGCACGTTGCTGAGTGTCGCGCTTCCAGTGGTCGAGGATCATTTCGCCAAATTGCTGCACGGCGAAGACCCGTTCAACGTCGAGCGCATCTGGGACATCCTGTGGCGCTCGAGCATGTACTACGGCCGTGCCGGCGTCGTCATCAATGCCATCAGCGGAGTCGATCTTGCGCTCTGGGACCTGATCGGCAAGGCTCTCGGCTTGCCCGTGTACAAGCTGATCGGTGGCTAGATCGATACGGTCTAAATGCGAAGTTCCGCGTTTACCATTTGTACGTAATCGATGGCCTTCTCAGGATACCCACTAGCCAGTGCTGTGATGATCTGGTCCGGAAGATCTTATAAGCGATCCACGTGACGGCCGACGAAGTCGCAGACGGCCAGCCTTGGCTGTTTCGTCAACAAACCCTCACTACACCTTCAACGCGTGGAGGTAGGGGTAGCTGGCCTTGAGGGCCTCCATGTTCATTTCGACGAAATAGTACCTTATGCCGCCCTTCTTTGCGGCGGTGAAGACCTTCTTCCAGTCGATCGAACCCTGTCCCACAGGCACCACGCTCTTGGTAGTCGCCGACCAGTCCTGCAGATGCAGCGAGAGAAAGCGCCCGGGATACTCCGTGAGAATGGCAGCGGGGTCAAAGCCCAGGCGTACCGCGTCGGAAACCTGAAACTGGCTTTTGACCAGTTTCCGATCCCATCGTTTCATCAATTCATCGAAAATCAGCGCCCCGCCGATTTGCTGGAATTCGAAGCCGTGATTGTGGAAACCGAGCCTGAATGCCGGCTTTCCGGGTCTTTTCGCCGAGCCTGTTCGTCTCCTCGGCAGCCCGTCTCCAGTCATCCATGCTTCCGTCCTTCGGGACACCGTAGGTCGCGACAATCATGTGATGCAGGCCGAGCTCCTTCGCAAAGGCGATTCTCTCGTCTACGTTCTCCTTGAGCCTCCTTGAACTGGTAGTGGCAGCTCACGGTGCGCAGGCCCGCAGCTTCGACCTTCTGCCGGATCTCCGAAGCCTTCATACCCAAGAGGGGCGCCATGTCCATCGTCACGAAGCCGGGCGGCGAACAGAACTCGATGACCCGATACCCCGCCGCGAAAAGCTCCCGGAGAGTGCCATCGAAGTCTTTTACGAGCTGTATTCTGACCGGGAAAATCTGGCACCCTACGGGGATTCCAAGCGGATCCGCGCCAAGTTGCAGCGCGCCCCCGGAGAGGTACCCCGCTGCGGTGGCACCCATGGCGCTTCTGGCAAGAAGCTGTCGCCTCGATATAGTCTGCATTTCAGAACCCTTCAGTGTTTTGCATCGTTGCGCTGGGCAACATGAAAGTGACATTTAAGCCAGCATTTTCGTTCTGCCATCCTGGCCTGGTGTCGATTATACGTCCGACCGCCTCTCTTGGAGCTGTTCCTTTCATTTTCCCCATCCCGAACGACTCCACCGGCCAAGGTAGTGGCGTGCAGCGCCGAGGCGAAGTGAAGCCCGTGAACCCCTTTCGATGATTCGGTTCCTGGCTTCAACCCGCTGCCTGAGGCTCTGCGGAGATTAGGGATTGAGGCGGTAGGCGTTTTCGTGGCCTGCTCACATCTTCTTCTCCCGCTCGTCGTCGTCCACATCCAGCGTCAACGGGGCAAACACCGCGTGCGTCGCCCCGGGATATGGCGTCTCCCAGCCTCGCACGGCGTGCCACAGAATCCGATTTAGCTTCTCCGTCGGCGCCGCATCGGGAATATCGAAACGCATGTGCGCGGACGCCATCGCCGCATCCCGCGCCGGGCCCTTCAGCGCCTTCACCGGCGGATTCACGTCGAACAGCGAAACCTCCGGCATCACCGCGCTGTACGGCGTCGGATCCGCCGTCCCCTGAAAGCTCGCCCGCATGTCCTCCGCAATCAGATCGAAGATCGACATCGTCGGCAACCCCAGCATCAGCTCGATCGTCTTGACCATGCTCTGCGTCGAGTAGAACGTCGAATCCACCGACCCGCGCCGCACATACGGGCTGATCGCCAGCGCCACAGTCCGGTGACCGTCCACATGATCCACGCCATTCTGCGCGTCGTCTTCCACGACGAAGATCGCCATCTTCGGCCAGAACCGGCTTTTCGTCAGCGCCTCCACCACCTGCCCCAGCGCCAGATCGTTATCCGCTACCATCGCCCGCGGCGTCGAACTCCCGGCGGTCGTGCCGTTGGTGTGATTGGAAGGCAACTGCAGCAGCGTCAGATTTGGCATCGACCCCGCCGCTGCCATCCGCTTCAGGTCCTCCAGAAAAACCCGTGCCCGCGCCACGTCCGGAATGTTCGCGCTCCAGGCCGGGAAGTTCTTCGCCAGGATTTTGTTGAGCGGCGCGATCGGCGCTTTCGTATCCCAATCGTGCGCGAAGTCGTCGCCCGCCTGCCAGCGCTGCAAGAGCTTCTGCCGGTCCCCCACCGGGACCGGCGCGGTCCCGGCATATTCGCCATAAACGCGTACCGTCTTTCCGCTTCCCAGCGCGTAGTCCCACAGAAATCCGTTTTTTGAGTAGGCGATCGGATCCGTCCCGTCATACGGATAGCTGCGCCCCGCGTACCCGGGCCACATGCAGTAGTCGACCTCGTTGGCCTGCGTCAGCCACTGGTGCCCGTCCGCGCTGTTGCCGCCGGTCGCGTAAAAGTTGTCGAGGAGCACGAACTCTTCGGCCAGCTTGTGCTGATTCGGCGTCACGTCCCTGCCGAACATCACCAGCGATTTGTCGCCATTGCCTTTTTCGATGTCCCCGAACACCTGGTCGTATGTCCGGTTCTCCTTGATGATGAAAACTACGTGCTCGATCGTGGAAGGGTCGCCTGCGCGCGCGGGAACCGGGATCGCATTGCGCGCCGGTCCCGCCGCCGGCACTTTCTCAATCGTGCCCGCCAGATTCATCCGGTTATTCCGCGAAACCGCCGCCGTGTAGCTCGCCAACTGCGCCGCATCCGGCACCGGCAGCACCGCTACCGCTCCGCGATTCGCGAGGGCGAAGCGCATGCCCGGCGAGTCCTGCCATCCCGAGCCCACGCCCAGCAGCGCCGACACCGCGATCCATGCCCCATCCGGGCTTATACTGAGGCCGTTCGGATACCACGCCGTCGGAATCAGCCCCCGCACCGCGCCCGTGCGCGCGTCCATCACCGCAATCGCATTGATGCCGCCGCACGCCGCGTATAGCGTCGCCCGGTCTTTTGAGAGAGCCAGCGCCGTCGGTGCAATTCCCGCCGCCTTCACTGCAAACGGTGCGATTGCGAAGGTCTGCGCCACGGCCATTCGCCGCGTATCGATCACCGAAACAGAATCGCTGTTGCCGTTGGCCACGTACAAACGTTCGCCCGGCTCGTCCCAGACGATGGCCGTCGGATGCAGTCCCACGCCGATCGTGTTCGTGGCGGCGAGGGTTCCGAGATCGATGCGCGTCACGGTTCCGGTCGATGCCACACCGCGCGCGTCCACCACCACCTGGTCCGGCGCGTGCCCCGTTTGTGCCGTCGTCTCGCCGGGCTTCGCGACGCGGCCGCCCCAGTTTGTCACAAAGGCTATCGCGCCGTCGTGAGAAACGACGGCGCCGAAGGGCGCAATCCCCGTCGCCGCCTTCCCCGCGAGTTCCCGCTTTGTCAGATCGATCACGGCAAGCTGATTGTTCGCGGTCAAAGGCACCACGGCCAGTCGACGCCCCCGCGAATCCGGCTCTCGTGCGATGGCAATCGCACCCGCCTGGTACGTCCCCAGATCTCCGGCCACGACCGCGCCTCGATCCATCAGCGCCACATGCGCCGGACCAGTGCTTGCACGCCGCTGTGCGGAAAGCAGTGGCCGTTTTGCGACGCTGTCGAACTGGATACCCTGTAGTCCCGGCAAGCCGTTCAGCATGATAGCTTCGAGCGACCGGTTCTGTCGCCAGTCGAGCTGGAAGAGCTTTTCCGCATTGGCCACCCAGATTGTCGAGGCATCTTCGCCGAACGCCACGCCGTACACGCGCCCATCGAATACCGTGGGCACACCGGCGGGTGTAATCGCTTGCCGGGTCGTGATGGTGCCAGGGTCAGTCACCGCCCGCGTCTGCGCCCATGTGACGAATGCAAAGAGAGAGAAACAGAGGATGCCGGCAGCGATCCGCATACTGGAATCTTATCCGTAAGGTACGAACGCCATGATACTGCGCTACCTCAGTGACACCAGAACTCGACGGGCTCGCGTTGTTCCGTTGCACGAGGGGATACGCACGCGCGCGTTTCGGCCTATATGGCCAGAAACGTCGTCCACGCCACCAGTCCGTCGGCGTTGTGCGCCAGCAGTGCGCGGGAGCCGTCGCCCAGAATTCCCATTTCTTGATCGATGAGACTTCTGGTCCTGCAGCTCAGGATACGGCCAGCGGCCTATAGAATCGCCTTCGGAAGGCCGGTTCCCGTAACAGAACGGAAAGGAGGAAATAGTAATTGTCGGACAGATACCCTTCGTAGCCGCAGGTCTCGCCGCTCCAGGTGGTCCATTCCATTCCCTCGGGCAATTCGTCCCGCACGCCGTTCTGAAAGCCGCCGCCCTGTTGGCGCCCCAGCATGGCCTTCAGCACGCGCTCCGCGCGATCGTCCAGGCCCGTTACATAGCAGGCCGCCAGAAAGTGCTGCATCCGCCCCGCCGTAATGCCGCCGTTCTGGTAGTGCTGGAAGGTGTCGGTGCCATCCTCGCGTGTGGGGCATCCGAAGCCTCCGGGCATGTAGTCCGACCGAAGCACCGGCACCAAGGTGGAAGGAATGCCCAAATCAAAACGGGTGAACCCGACACTTTCGATCTTGGACCACAGCCTGCCCAGGATCTCCCGGCCCCGCGACGGCCCGACCAAGCCATACTCGATAGCCATACCGTTGACCACCGGGCAGGCGTAATCGTGCAGCGCACCATCGGCACTGCGCCAGTTGGCAAACCACCCGGTCGCGGGATTGTACAGTGCGGCCACATAGGCCGTTCTTAGCCGTTCGGCCAACTGTGTATAGTGCGCCCGCCGCTCCTCGCGGTGAAGCTTCGCTTCCAGGTCCGCGAGGCAACGCCAGGCACGGTAAATCAGGGCATTGGAGAAGCCGTCCTTGTGACCGTAATTCATGGCGTCGAACCAGTTGCTGGACCGCGCCGGCAGGAGAAACGTATTGGCATTGCCACTCTGCGTGGCCTCCACCATGCCATCCCGATCCATGTCGCGGTAGGCACAGTAGTTCGCCGCGTTTTCCAGGTGCCAGATCATGCGCTCCAGCCAGGTAAGGTCGCCGCTGGCTTCCACATAGTCCCATGCGGCGATGATCGGGCTCGGGTTGGCATCCAGAAAATTGTAGTAATCCCCGTAGCCCACGATCTCGCCGCTCGAATTAGTGCGCTTCAGCAGCCAGTACTCAATGCTGTTGCGCACAAGCTGCGCAGCCGAAATGCCTTCGGCGAGCCAGGGCGTCCACAGCATGTGATCGGCGAAGGTATACAGGCAGAAGCTAACCGGGTCGCTGACCACGTTGTTAGCCAGAATGCCCGGCTCGGCGCTATAAGATGTGCTCCGGTCACCCCAGGCGGAGGCCGGTTGGAAGGCATTGAACCAACCGCGCCGCGCGAGTTGCCAGATGGAACTGTCGCCCAGCCCCGCGGGAGCGGCGAGGGTGACGGGAGTGAAGCTGAACGTGTATTTGTGGTTCTCGTTGAGCGGTGGCAATTCCAGAATCAGATTTGCCATGTGGAAAGGCCGCCGAAAGCCTTCCAGCCGGCCCTTAATGGCGCCGCCTGGCGCGACACGCAAGAGCATCTGGCCGAAATCAGGGGCGCTGATCACCAGCGGCGTCTCAACGTGCCCGTCCGCATGCCACACGGCCGGCAGCACCGTGGTGGGGGTGACCCTCAGGTTGAACGGAAACACGATTTCGACCTTGGCCGGCCGCTGGGCCGACAACGTCATCTCAAAGCCGGCTCGAGACGACGAGATGTTCCATTCGAGCGTGTTGCGCTCGTCTAGCTGCAGCAGGTAGCGTGTGCCGTTAGCCGCGGGTTGCACGGTGGTCGGAAATTCGGTGCCATCGAACCACTGATTATCAACCCAGACGCGCAATCCCAGCCCCGGGCTCCTGAGCAGGTTGGAGCGGACGCGGTCCCCGCCCTCGGTATCCCAGCTCAAGACCGGGATCAGGCACCGTTGGGCGTCCGCTTCAAGCCGCAGGACGGGTCCGGATGACGAAGCTTGTGCTCGCAAGCCGGCACTTGATCCTGTCGCCGCCACTGCCGCGGCGCAGGCTTGCAGAAATGTGCGTCTATTGGTTCCTCGTCTGACATTCATGCTCATAAGTAAGCGGCTTTCTACCTCGAACTCCGGATTCTGGTCAGCATACACCCAGCCGCCTTCCGTTGATCGTCCGAAATGCGGCTATTCCCCTGGGAGTCGTCTCTCAGCCTGCGCCGAGCGCCAATTTTGCCCGACCTCAGAGTTTAGAATTGGGGAATCCCGTCCCTTCGTCGCATTCCGTAAACACCTCTCCGACCATCATCTGCTTTGTCGCACGATTTCGCCGCTCCCATCGCCTCTCTTTACCCCCTCGCCACCATCAGCGCACCGATGCGCCGTATCATGCTCCTCAAGAGCCGCCGTGTGAGATGGCTCCCCGCCAACAGCAGTATGTAATAAAGCGCGTGCTTGATCAGCCTTGCGGGCGGACTGATACGCCTTACGGCCTGACGAAGAACGGAACGTTAGCGGTGGCTGCGTTCCCCTGGCCGTCCAGCGCGAAGACAAACACGCGGTAAGCGCCTTGCTGTTTCGGAGCCGTGAACACGATCTCCCGTTCGCCCGTCTTCTGGATCAGTTCGGGCATCGGACTTGTGCGTTTTTCGCCCATGCCGGCATAGCCCGCGCGTGCCACTTCGGGCACGATCTCCCAGCGGAGGGTGACAGGATCGCCGTCCGGGTCGCTCACCTTGAGGGTCGCGGTGTGCCGGTCTCCAGGCTTCAGGTAGATGTTGGCGGCAGCGAGTTTGCCGTCAATGGCGAGTTCCTCGATGCGCGGGGCGCGATTCGCGGGCCAGTGGCCTGTCCATACGTACTGCATGACGTTGACGGCCTCGGTCCGCTCACCCGATTCGAGGAACATGCCGTACCAGGTGTGGGTCCTTTCAAACCGCCACAGCCAGATGAAGACATAAGACCCCAGGCAGCGCTCGGCGTCTTTCACCATGACGTTTCGGTAGTTCTCCAAAATGAGCTGGGCCTTCTCCGTGCTGGTCTCTTCAATGGCAGCCTTCCACTCGGTCCGCGGGACCGCCCAGTCGCCGGAGGGACCCCATTCCGTCATGACGTAGGGCTTGTTCCAATCGTAGGCGCGAATGTGGGCGGGCACTTTCCCCATGGCGTGATAGTCGTTGACGCCAAGCAGGTCGAGGTCCGGGGCGCGCCGCTCGATCTCTTGGATGTTGCCGTAGTCGACCCAATCATCGCCGACCACCGTGAGAGCCGGATGGTTCGGATCCACCTCGTGGATCATTTTCGCGACGTCGTTTACCGCGTTCCAGACGTTCCGGTCCTTGTAGCCCACTTCGAGTTCGTTGCCGATGGCCCACATGAGCACGGCGGGATGGTCCTTGAACTCCATGACCAGCTTCTTCATCTCTTCGAACTGCTGGCGCACCGCCACCGGGTCGCTGTAGTTAAACTTGCTGGCCAGTTCCATGCCCATCGGGAGATTGAACAGCACGGTCATGCCGAGGCGCTGGGCTTCGTCCAGAATCTGGGTGCCGCTCGCGCGAACGGAGTTGCCGCCGCGCGCCTTGAGTTCCTTGAGCGGAAACTGGCCGTTCGGATCTCCCCCATAAACGGCGCCCTTGATGAAATACGGCTGGCCGCCGCGGTACAGCCGAAAGGAGCCGTTTTCCTTTCGGATCTCTACTTTCACCGGACCCACTGGCGCCCTGGGTGCGCTCTCCTGAGCGCCCGGCGACTGCGCGCTGCAGACTGCCAAGCATGCGGACAGGACTAGGATCGCAACCGATCCGTCTTTGCGTTTACAGCCAACACTTTTCGCCATGATCCCACTGTAACGCCCGCCGCAGCGCCGTTCCCGGCGCGCCCGCGAAAGAGAAGACGACCATGGACGCCATCGGCACGGACGGCGCGCCCATCGCCAAGCGGCGCGAAGCCACGCACAAGGCTACGGCTTTCAAGTTAGACCCGAAAATGTCGTTCGCACTCGCAGCAGACGTCCAACCGGTCAGCGTTCTTGAATGCATCGCCGTAGAAGAACCTGCGCTTCGGAGGATCACGGCGTGGAGGCTCTTGATAGACTCACTGGAAGCTGGAAGCTAAAATGAAGACCCCGCTCAAATGCTCTCGGCGCGGACGGCTTTGGACTATTGCGGTGATCTTCGGCAGAGTCGGTCGACGCGCGGCTGGACCTGTCCCAAAGTAGAGAAGAAACCGAAAACGAGAGGACCAAGGCATCTATGATTCCGCAATCGAGACCGTTCCGAATGGCGAGTGTTTGTGTCTTTGCGCCGTCCCTCTTGCTTGCAGTCCTAGCCAGTTTCACCTGCGGCCCGGCTCTCGCGCAGAGCGGCCCCTATCCGAAGGAATTTCAATTCCGCGAACGCAAAAGTTCCGGCGGTGAGACGCTGAAACACGTGGTGTATGTGCCGTTGAAACTGGAGCCGGGCCGCAAATACCCGCTGGCGGTCTACCTGCACGGCAGTTGCGACGAGTGCGTCACCCACGAAAGGATTCTAGAGGAAAGCGGTCTGCAATGGTGGCACGAATACGACCGCGACGCGCAGCAGGAGCCCACCTTCCTGTTCGCGCCGGCGGGCGGAACCGGCGGATGGAGCGGAACAGCGCGGCGCCAGGCGGTCTTCGAGATCATCGACGGGCTGCTTGAAGAGTTTCCCATCGACCGGCAGCGCATATACCTGATGGGCTTCTCGATGGGCGCCGCGGGAATCTGGAATTATTTGCAGCAGCGACCCGGTTTCTTCGCGGCTGCCAACCCGCAAGCAGCCGCCGGAGGCGCGCTTGATCCGGAATTGGTCAAAAACACGCCTATCTGGGCCACGATCGGCATTGATGACCGTGTCATCAGCCTGGAACAACTCACGGCCAATGTGTCGCGGATTCGGTCGGCCAACGGAGATCCGCGAGGGGCAGCGACGTGGGTAACGGGCGTGAACCCGCGGTTCACCATCTTTGCCAGTACCGACCATGGCGGAGTGCAGGGAAAGACGCAGCAGATTCCCGGTCTGAGGGACTGGTTCTACGCGCAATCCAACAACGGCGACATTCCTCCCAACGTGCGATTTGTACGGCCTCTGCCGCTCGATCAGGAGTACACGTCGCCGGTGGCGGCGCTGGTGAAGGCGGCCGATCCGGAAGGGAAGATCGACCGGGTCGAGTTTTGCATCGGCGACAAGGTCTTGTTCGTAGCCCGCCAGGAACCGTTCGAGTACACCTTCGAGGATCTGGGCCCGGGGATCCACACCATCGCCGCCCGCGCAGTGGACGCCGGCGGAAAGTCCCGTACGGCGGAGGTCACGATCCGCGTAGGGTCATCCACGAAGCAATAGCTTCTCAGCCGCTGTGCTGGATTGAACGTGGGAGGGTGAACGAGGCCAGCACTCCCATAATCACCGGAATCATCGGGTTGAGAATCGCGCTGATCGAGGCCAGCGACTTGTTGGTGCCCCACGTCATGCCCAGTTGGGCCGGCACTGAATTCTCCAGCATATTGTCGCGAAGGTGGTTTACGAAGTTAATCTGGTCCGCATCCGTCGGGACATGACCGGATTTGTTGCACCATGCTCATCGGTGTAATCCAGATTCTCTGCGAGCTGCTCTACTGCGACAGTGGCGCGACGAACTGATAACTGCCGGATGCGAGTTCAAAAACCGCCTTGCCCTTCTCCACCCCGCTGAACTGCACTCCCGCGGCCTGGGCCGCCGGCCGTCCGCTCTCTGTCACCGCCGCGGGCACGCCGGCGGGCAGATACAGCGTGGCGCTCGTACCCGGCGGAACGGTCGCGTCCATGTGCAATGCGCCATTTTCAATCCGCCAGTTACTGACGATGGTCCCGTGAGCGGACCTGTAGCTCGTGCGCGCGAAGGTCAGGTCGCCCACCGGCGTCGGCTTCAGGAAGAAATGCCGGAAGCCCGGCGCTTTCTCGTCCAACCGGATGCCGCCAATGCCTTCGATAAACCATGCGCCGATGGAGATCAGTGTGTCGTGGATGTGGGAACCGCCCGACCAGCTTTCCCAACTCGTAGTGGCACCCTGTTCGAGCATGTTGCCCCAGCTCGGGAAGTCCTTCTTGCTGGCCATCTGGTAGATCAGGTCGTTGCGGTCCTCTTCCATCAGTTCCTTGAGCAAAAAGTAGACGCCGTGCATGCCGGCGTCGAAGTGGCCCCCATTCTTGGCCAGGATGGTTTCTTCGAGGTTCCTGGCCACGCCCGCGCGCAACTCCTGCGGAACGATTCCGAGCAGCAGCGCCAGCGCCAGGTAAGGCTGCTCGCCGGTGGCGTAGCTGTTGGGGGCGACGAAATAGCGTTCGTGCAGGGTGCGGCGCAGCGTGGCCGCTCGTTCTGCATACATCGCCGCATCGTCGGGCTGGCCCAGGATGGCGGCGATTTTGGCGGCCAGTTGCAGCGTGTAGAGATAGTGCGCGTTATTGATGAAACGGGAGCTGACGGGGTCTCGGGAGATGTCCCCTCCGGCTCCGCGCCGCGGCGCGACCCAGTCGCCGAGGTAGTTCCATTCCGGCATGCGGATGCCGACGCTGACGTAGGGCTCCAAAATGTGGTTCTTAGTCTTCGAGTCGGCGAAGGCCAGCCACTTCTGGATCATCGGATAGTTGGTCTCCAGAATCCCCTTGTCGCCATAGTTCAAATACACCTGCCACGGCATCGTCACCACGAAGCCGCTCCACATGGGCCCACCGCCGCCCTGGTCCGGGTAATTGGGGGCGGTGTAAGGCACGTCTCCGGATTGCGGATCCTGCGCATCGCGCCAGTTGGCGGCCCAACGGTTGTAGAGCCCCCCGGTGTCGAAATTGAACAGGCCCGTTTCGAGCGAGGTCCCGGCGTCGCCGCCGTAGCCCAGGCGTTCGCGCGTAGGGCAGTCCACCACATAGCCGTTGAGCGTGAGGCACTCGTAGGTCCAGGTCACCAGACGGTAGATGCGGTTTAACAGGTCGTCGGAGGATTCGAATTCGCCGGCGCGCCCATAGCTGGTGCGCATGAAATAGCCGCGGACGTCATCGGCGGTTGGCGCCTGGCTCAGCCCTGTGACGTGTGCGTAGCGGAATGCATGGTAGTTGAACCGCGAGCGCACCACCTGGTCCGCTCCCGTGCGGGTCACATACTCATCCCGCTGGTTAAACGTGCCGTAACGGCCTCTGGCCGGCGGGTTGTCGGCGAACTCGATCTTCAGACTGTTGCCGGCCGTCATCCCGGAGGGCAGGCGCAATTCCAGCCAGCCGGTATAGTTCTTGCCCATGTCGATCAGCCAACCGCCGGCTGGGGTCTCGTCGATCCTCAGCGGCCGGAGCGTTTCCAATATGCGGTTGGGCTCAACCATCTGGGCTGACGTGGTCACCTTCGGCGGGTCAAACGTCGCGGCCGCTTCCCAGGCGGAATCGTCCAGCTTGACGCCGTTCCAGTCTGCCACCTCCAGCCGGGCGTCATAGTGTTCCCCACCATAGTCGCCGAACGCCGTGCCCTTGCCCAGCGGGGTGATCGGGCTGGCTTTTGCCTTCCACGTGCCGTCGGTACCCACCGCCACCGCCTTGCCATCCGCCAGTGCGATGTCAAACTGCGCCCGTACCAGCGGCCCATCGTAAACCACGCCCGGATGGCCCCGGACGTACCAACCGCGGCCCAGCCACAGCGCCACCGTATTGCGGCCTTCCACCAGGTAGCCAGTGATGTCGTGTGTCAAATACCAGTTGCGCTTGGAAAAATCCACTACCCCGGGGGCTAAGACGTAGTCGTCGACTTTTTTCCCGTTGACGTAGAGTTCGTAGTAGCCCAGCGCGTTCACATAGGCCGTCGCACGCTGCGGCTTCTTGGCGAGCGTGAAGGTCTTGCGCAACCAGGGGCCGGGGAGGGGAGTTCCTTCTTTGACATCGGCGGGACGCGCCAGGCCGATCCAGCGGCCGTACCATTCCGAGTCGCGGAGCACCCCCATCGACCAATGCGCCGGGGCGCTCCAGGGCGTCACTTGGCCCGCCTGATCCCAAACGCGGACTTTCCACCACGCCTGGGCTCCCGAGGCCAGCGGCCGCCCGGCGTAAGCCACGAACGCGGTCTGATCGGATCTGATCCTGCCGGAATCCCAAACGTCGCCCTTGTCTTGCCGGAGGTTCTCCAGGCTACTGGCGACCAGCACTTGGTAGACACTCTGCCCTCGGCCCCGCGGTCCAGGCGCCATCGTCCAGCTCAGCCGCGGCTTTTCGACGTCGATCCCCAGGGGGTTCGAGAGATATTCGCAACGCAGCCCTTCCACGGACAACGCGGTTTGGCCGGGTGCCACACGGCTGCCCGGGACCAGCGATGCCAGGATCAGAACAGCATTGATGACAAACCTCATACGACAATCTCCTTAGAGCGTCCGCCGCCGCCGAAACGGGATCTCTCACTTGAACAGCAACGGTGCAAACTCGTGCAGATCCCGGCGCCAGGTCTGCCACTCGTGGGCCGTGCCCGGCGACTGGTAAAACACGTTCTTGATGCCGGCCTTCTCCAGTTCGTCGTGCATGGCCAGCGCCGACTTCAGCATGCGCTCTTCGGCACTGCCCGCGCCGAACCACAGCAGGTGGACCTTCTGGTTGAACGCCGCCGGGTTGGCGAAGGCTCCCGAGTAGGCCGTCTTTAGATCCTGCCCCGCGCGCAGAGGAGAGCTGAACGCGCCGATCCAGGAGAACTTGTCCAGGTGGGCCAGGGTGATCTGGAGCGTCTGCCCGCCGCCCATGGACAGCCCCGCCATGGCGCGATGGTCTTTGTCGGAAAGGGTCCGGTAGGTGGCGTCGACCATGGGGATCAGGTCATTGACCACCACCTGCTCGAAGAGACTGGGCTGCCCCGTCCCGCGGCCCTGCGTTGTAGGCGCCTGCGTCACGCCCGGCGCCGTGGCATAACCCTGCTCCATCACCACGATCATCGGCTTGGCTTGGCCCTCGGCGATGAGGTTGTCGAGGATGAAGTTCGCGCGCCCCTGGTTGGTCCAGCCGCGCTCATCCTCGCCGGCTCCGTGTTGCAGGTACAGGACCGGGTAGCGCGCCCGCGTGTTGCGGTCGTACTCTGGCGGCGTGTACACGTAGGCGCGCCGCCACGCTTCGGTCGTCTTCGAGAAATACCAGTGAATGCGCACGTCGCCGTGCGGCACGTCTTTCGCCGCATAGAAATCAGCGCCATTGTCAGGAATCTCCACGCCGCTGCACTGCTTGCCCCAACCGAAATAGGTCTCGCTGGCCGGGTCGTTCATGGCTACCCCATCGACCAGAAACCAGTAGTAGTGAAACCCCGGGACGGCTGGCGCGATGGTGATGCTCCACGTGCCATCGTCGGCCCGGGTCATGTCCATCGGACCCCGGCCCAGGCCGTTATCGTCGCCTCCCGGCTGAAACTGCACTTTCCTGGCGTCGGGCGCTTTGAGACGGAACGTGACGCGCAGATCCGAGTGGACGCGCGGGTACTCCGCGCCGCGCACGTTGGAGGTCGCGGGCCGCGAATCCTCCGCCTGCGCCCAACAGAATGCGCAAGCCAGAAGCGTAATCAAACTGATTCGGTGAAACATTATTCTCCAATGCTAGGATTCTCGTTCGCGGTGGCAACAGGTGTCAAACTGGCGCGCGGCTTTTTCTGGAAATCCGTCCACGCATCGTCGAAAAGCTTTGGCTCTTGCTCACGATGCGGGCCTCTGAACCGAGATTCCCATCATTACGGTGCACAGCATATCAAGTGAAACCGCGACGCTGGGTGTCAAACTGCGGAGTCGGTGGCTTCCGGGTCGCCGGGCGGGGAACCAAGGCAAATCGCGGACTGGAGCCGGCTTCCCGGTACGAATCCAGCCCAAACTCCCTAATATGCTCTAGTCTGGTTTTGTGAATCGGTTTCCCCAATTCGATTTGTCTGGCAAGGTCGCTCTGGTGACCGCATCGGCGCGCGGCCTCGGACGCGCCATCTCACTCGCCTTGGCACACGCGGGTGCGGACGTCGCCCTGGGCTTACGGGACCGCAACGCTCACGGCGGCCTCCCCGGCGAGATCGAAGCCCTGGGTCGCCGCGTGCTTCCGTTGCAAATGGACGTGACGAGCATTGACCAGATCTTTCGCGCCGTCGACGACACGGTCGCGCATTTTGGCCGGCTCGACATTCTCGTCAATAACGCAGGCATTGCGCCAGGCAATCTCGCAGAGCATGTGCGGGAAGAAGATTACGACCTCACGCTGGCAGTCAATTTGAAGGGAACGTTCTTTGCAAGTCAGGCCGCGGGCCGCGTCATGATTCGGCAAAAGGGCGGCCGGATCGTCAATGTCAGCTCACAAGCTGGCTTCGTGGCTCTGCCGGCCGAATCGGTGTACTGCGCAACCAAGGCTGCCATCGTGCACCTCACCAAGTGCCTGGCCGTCGAATGGGGCAAGTATGGCATCACCGTCAACGCCGTTGCCCCGACCTTCATTGAAACGCCGGGCACTGAGGCGTGTCTCGCGGATCCCGAGTTCCACGCCGACGTCGTCGAACGGATCGCCGCTTTGCACCGCATAGGACAGCCCATGGACGTTGCGGGCTCGGTCGTATTCCTGGCTTCATCGGCGGCCTCTCTAATTACTGGGCACACGATTGTCATAGACGGCGGTTGGACGGCGCGCTAAACACGAGTGCCTTTCAGCGTTTCGATCTTTGTCCGAGCGCAAGTCGTCGTGCCGGTTCGGTTAGAGCCCACACTGCGGCATTACAGGAGCACCTGTGTGCGTCTGTATCACTCAAGGCTGACGGGCGTAGATTCCCAACATCCGGCCATTCGGCGGGAGGGGAGTGAAAGCCAGACCGGCGACGATCGCCTGCGACACGGCGCTGGGCGGTCCTTCCCACACGACAAAGCTGAGATCCGGAGCTGTGGCGCCGGCGCTCAATGCGTTCTCCAGCGACTGCGCCGCCGGATAGGGGCCCATGCCCGTCCAGCGGTCCGGATGCGCCGGCCGGAGCATGATGTGCGTCTGCCACATCCACGGCGCATTCGCCAGAATCGCTCCGGACCGCCGAAAATAATGGGCTCCGCCCCAAAAGAACGGTGCGAACCACAAATCTCCTTCACGGGAATGCTTGGCGCCAATGAGCAGGCCCACCGATCCGGCCTTCGCCAGGGGCGCCTCCAGCGCCGGCCTCAGCTCGCTGGCGATTCTCGAAGCGATTACCCACTGAAAAGGCAGCACCACGCTCGTGGCGCACAATGCAATCGCACCGGCGGCGAGGCTCCACGAGCGCGGGGGATGTAGCGCGGCAGCGGCCGCGATAAGAAACATGACCCAGAGAATTGCGAAGCGGTCCGGGAAATACGCGCTTCCGTTGATGGAGTCCGGCGCGACACAAAGCAACGTGAAGCAGATCGCGCTGGTCGCGATCATCGCGATCGCAGCGGAGCTGGCGCGGCCTCGGCGCCTCCAAACGCTCACCAGCAGGGCAAGGCCGGCCGTGGCGACCAGCAACAAGAGGCCGATGCGGTAGAACGGCGACCTGAACGGCACTATGTGCCCGAGTCTTAGCGCGCCGGCCACGCTGCGGATCCAACCAATTTGCGCAACGGAACTTGGCTCGGAAGGACCGCGCTGCGAGGGGTCCACGAACATGCCGACCCAGATAGCCGCGATTATGGCCATGAGAGCAATCAGCGCCAGCGGCCGCCAGCGCGCGCGGAGGGATGGCGCCCACAGCCAGGAACCGCCTGCGGCTGCGCGCGCCAGATCCGCTACGAAGTGCAACCCGGTAAACAGCAGGAAAATAGCGATCGGCACGGGGTGGGTGAGCAGCATCGATACGAAGCCGGCCAGCAGCACTGTAACGCGGCCCGGACTGAACCGCCCCTGGCAGCGGATCCAGAGGCCGGACAGAAAAAGCACTTGCGCAACGCCGAAGCAGTAATTTATGAACCCCATGTACACCAGCAGATTCATGCAGAAGGGTGCTCCGGCGAGCGTCCACGGGCTGTGCCGTTCCGCGACAGAGTCCACCAGATATTTGAAGCCCAGGCCGAACGCGAAAATGTAGCAGCAGACGAGCAGTTTTTCGCTCATCTCCGGGGAGAACACCGTTTCGAACACGAGAAGCGAGTAATACTCGAGCGCGTAAGGCGGCAAAAGTGTTTTGATTTCGAAGTGTTGGGTATATGGCCCTGAATGCGTCAGCAGACTCCGGATGATGTCCACGTAATACAGATGAATCGGCCCACACTCACTCGGGAACACCGGCACGGCAAGCACGACCAAGGCTGTGCAGGCAAGCAGGGCGATGGCGGCCCCGTCCCACAAGATGCCTAGGCGCGCACTCGACGGCGCCTCATCACCCGATGCCCTGCTCATGCTTCCGGCATCCCCCTCGGAGGTCTCCGATTGGTTACGATACTCTATTGGCTCTGAATGCATTGATGCCGTCCGTTTCTGAAAACTATAGCACCTGGGTTTCCATTTTGCCCTCCCGCCCGGCTATACTCTCTAGCGCACTGGTACAAAAAATCGGTCAGGTCAGTCACGGATGAAGATTCTCCACCTTACCCTCTCGCTCGGCCCCGGCGGAAGGCGCACTGCAATCTTCTCTTTGATCGACGGTCTTCGTGAATTAGGCGTTGCGAGCGACATCTGTTGCCTCGACCAGGTGGGATGTGCGCCGGCCGAACTCCCGCACGTGCAGGAACGCTTACTGGTGCTCGGCCGGCGCTCTCTGTTCGATCGCGCAGCCCTGGGGCAGCTCCGCGCTTTTTGCCTGGAGCGAAACGTCAACGTCATCCACACCCACGACGCCGCCAGCCAGTTCACGGCCGCTCTGGTTCGTTTCGCGCTCCCACGCATGCCGCTGTTGATGACCTTCCACCGTTCGCGCGATCTCGAATCGGCCACATTCGTCGATCGGTTGCGCAATGCCTTCGCCGGGTCGCAGTCTGCGGCGATCGTTACCCCATCCGAGGCCAGGCGCACTCATTTCCTGGCACAGAATCTCGTCCCCGCCCACAAGGTCTTGCGAATCCCTCTCGGTACGGATTTGTTGCAATTCCAGCCGGACCCGGAGGTTCGCGCGGCCGTCCGGCAGGAGCTCGGATTCGGCCCTGAAGTCACCTTGTTGGGCACAATCGGCAACTTCGTTCCGGCAAAAGGCGTCGAAGTCGCGATTCAGGCATTTCAGGCTCTTGCGGGCCGCCCCATCCCCCACCCCGTCGCTCTGGTGGTTGTTGGCGATGGGCCCGGCAGGCCGGAAATCGAAGCATTGGCTTCCTCCGTGCGGGATTCGCCCGGCGTCGTTCGTTTAGCCGGATTCCGGTTGGACATCAACCGCTGCATGGCCGCCCTCGACGTCCTGCTGCACACGCCACGGATCGAGGCGTTCGGCCTGGTCGTGATTGAGGCCATGGCAACCGGACTTCCGGTTGTGGCCACCCGCGTCGGCGGCGTCCCCGAACTGGTTCGCGAGGGCAGCACCGGCTTCCTGGCCGAGCCCGAGCAGCCCCAGTCCATCGCAGACGCCCTCCAGCGACTGTTAAACGATCGCAGTCTGCGTGCGTCGATGGGTGCCGAGGGCCGCCGCGTCGCAGTGGCCGAATACGGTCGCGAGCTCTACGCCAAGAGGCACCTTCAGCTCTACGAATTCCTATTGCGGTCCGGCGGTTCCCCTGGCGGATTACCACTGGCAATCTGCGATTGACATCGGCGCGCGGCGACTCTTTGCCTGTAGATTCTCCGGCATTCCCAATTAGGCCAACGGTTCGGTTCCCCTGCCGAAGCGCTGCTGGCCTGGACGTGCGATACCGCGCGCCCGCCGCAGGCTCGGCTACGACAAAAGCCAATTCAGGCAGTCGGAGAATTAGCTGGATGTCTTCCCGGACGTCATCTTCCAATCGCGGTACTTGCGCTGGAGTCGCCGCCACAAACTGCCGTCGCGCGTATAGCGAATGGCCAACCCCGCCAGGTGCCGCTTCCTCTTCCAAAACACCGTCCGGCGATGCGCCCGCATGATCATCTGCCGAGCCTGTAGCAGTTCTTCCGAAGTCATGGCTTCCGTGCGGCTCACGGGAATGAATCCGGAATACTGCGAGAAATTCTCCGTCGATAGCAGTCCCTTCCTCTTCGCCTGGTCGAACAGTCCGGTGCCCGGGTACGGCGTCACGACCGCTACCTGCAGCGTTAGCGGCTTCATTCTCTGCACGGCTTTAATAGTGCCCCGGACGCTCTGCCAGGTCTCGCCCAGAAGCCCTACCAGCATAAACATGTGGGCGGCAACTCCGACCCGCTCGACCATCGCGAAGTTGCTGAAGAACTCTTCCAGCTTGCCGGCTGCGCCATCCTTGCCCACTTTGTCGAACAGCGCGGCATCGCCGCTTTCGATTCCAAACTGCATCCGCATGCAGCCGGCTTCTTTCATCCTGCGGACCAGCGGCTCGTCGATCTTGTCCAAACGGGTCTCCACCAGCCAGGAAATCTTCAGCCCGCGGCGTATGATTTCATCGCACAGTTGCAGCGTCCTGTCCCGATCCATGGTAAAGACCTGGTCCCGGAACAGAATCGCGCGTATACCCCGCTTGTGATACACATCTTCGATTTCGTCCACCACTTTCACCGGATCGCGATGAATGATGCGGTCCCCGAAGCCCATCGGATAGGGGCAGTAGTAGCAGTGGTAGCTGCACCCGCGGGATGCAAAGATGCTGGCGTAAGGAACTCCCACGCCAAACGGAAAGTACCAATATTTCTCGAGCGGCAACAAGTCGTAGGGTAAGGGTGGCAACGCGTCCAGATCGGTCACGTGGCGGACCCCCTGGTTGACCAGAACGCCTTTGGATCGCTCGAATTGCCCGCCTTGCCCCTTTCCCTCGAATTCCTCCATCAGCGGGGCAAGCATCAGCTCCGGATCGCCGCGAATGATCGCGTCCGCGGCCCCGGATTCCGCGATGTTATCGAACAGGGAAATCGTCACCGTCCCCACCGCCACCGTGCGCACTCCCGTGAGCCCTTCCCGCAGCGCCTTTAGAATCTCGATATCGCCGTACAACGACGGCAGGTTCATCAGTTGGACAACGGCGTCCGGCCCGTGCTGGCCCACTTGCGCCACCACCTGCTCTTTGTCCAGATCATTCACCTGCGCATCCACGAATGTCACCTCGTGGCCACTCCGCTTCAGTACGCCAGCCGCGTATAGAAGCGACAGGTAAGGCATTGTGACGTAATGCGGATCGTGCCCAAACCGGCTCCTCTTCGAGGGATCGGCAACTCCCATGCCGCCGGCCAAGTCCCTTTTTACGTTCATGTACGGCGGGCTGGGTGGCTGAAGAATCACTATTTTCATCGTTGACCTCGGAGCAGAAAACTATGATGCTTCAAGTGCTCAACACGGTGCAGAAAAAACTCTGCAAACCGCGTTATCGGCGGCGTCGGGTCAAGACTTCCGCTTCCGGCTGCCAAGCCGGGGCTTCGCGATTGTTTCAAAAATTACCCTCGGCGGCGCACAAACGGCGAAAGACCGCCAAAACCCTATCCACCGAGGGGCGACAACCCTAGTTTTTGGAGCTTAGCATAAATCGGCGATCACATTTATGGTGTCGCCGCGGGCCAGCCATTGCGGGTCAGACTTTGGATGCCAGGTCCCGCCGCCGTCCGCCCGCCAAATCGCAGCCTCCGCGCCGCCAGACATGCGATCCCGGCGCCCAAAAGCACAATTGTGCCGGGCTCCGGAATGCGTCTCTGGCCGAAAAACGGCGTTTGCGAAAACTGGGCATCGTCTGCCCGGCGCGGCTTCACATTCCCTGATCACGCCTCCAATGTCATGAACCTTATCTCAGCGCACCGCGCGGACCTCCCAACCCCGCAGCGCTCATTTTCGCGCCAGATTCAGGTACAATCGCTGCGCAGGAGGCGCGGAATCCGCCATGAGAACTGCTTTCAGCTTTCCGATCTTGGCCCTCGCGGCCGCAACCGCGTTGGCACAGCTCCCGGCGCCCACTCAAACAGCCATCGACCAGGCAGCTCGCAAAGTGCTCGCCAGCACCGGTTCCACCAGCGCCTCGATCGCAGTTGTGAAGGATGGCAAGGTTGCGTACGTGCAGGCCTACGGCGATGCCCGACTCGATCCGAAAGTGCCGGCGCGACCTGACATGCGCTACAAGATCGGCTCGAACACCAAACAGTTCGTCGCTACGGCCATGCTTTTGCTGGCCGAGAAGGGCAAGCTCTCGCTCGACGACCCGGTGTCGCGTTTCATTCCCGGACTGACCCGTGGCAGCGAAGTCACTATCCGCCAACTGCTCTCCCACACGTCCGGCTACCAGGATTATTACCCTCTGGACTACGTTGCACCGTTCATGACGCGTCCGACGACGATGCAAGCGATTCTCGACACGTGGGCGAAGAAGCCCCTCGATTTCGACCCGGGGACGCAATGGCAGTACAGCAACACCAACTACGCCATTGCGGGACTGATCGTCGAACAGGTCAGCGGCAAGCCGTTGTTCGAGTTCCTTCGTACGCAGATTCTGGAACCGCTCGGCATGCATTCCGCCATCGACTCCGACCACGAAACGTGGAGTGACACCTCCCCGACCGGTTACCTGCGCTACGCCGTGGGACCGCCGCGTCCGGCCCCGCCTGAAGGCGCCGGATGGCTCAACGCTGCCGGAGAACTGGCCATGACTGCCGGCGACCTGGCGCTGTGGGATATCTCGCTCATGAACGGGACGCTGCTCAAGGCGGCGTCGCTGCGCGCGTTGACCACCGAGGTCAACCTGAAGAACGGCGTCCACACCCGCTACGCGCTGGGACTCCAGGTGTCGAATTCGAACGGTCGTCGCAGATGGTCGCACGGCGGCGGGACCTCGGGCTTCACCAGTTACAACGTTACGTTCCCGGATGACCGGATCTCGATTACCGTCCTCACCAGCAGCGAGGCAGGCGCTTCGCACCTGATCGAAGGGGAAATTGAGAAGCTGGTAACCGCGCCCGCGGAGGATCCGCAGGCCGCCCGTGCCCTCAACCGCGTACGCCAACTTTTCAGCGGACTGCAAGACGGAAAGCCCGAACGGTCCTGGCTGACCGAGGACGCAAATGCCTACTTCACAACCGAGGTGATTGCGGATTTCGCGTCGAGCCTCAAGCCGTTCGGAACGCCGACCGGCTTTACGCAAACCGGCAAGTCCGAGCGCGGTGGAATGACGTACCGCAGCTTCTCGATTCGGTTCGGCGAGAAGTCGCTGACGCTCTCCACGTTCTTCACGCCCGAGGGCAAGATCGCACAATACCTTTTGTACCCGGCCGAATAGATCGCGCCCGTCGTGGTGCACTAACGTCTAACTCTTTTGTTTTCGTGGTGGGCGGTGCAGGGTTCGAACCTGCGACCTTGTGCTTGTAAGGCACACGCTCTAACCAGCTGAGCTAACCGCCCTCGGGGCTCTATTCGCAGTTTACAGGAATTGGCTCAAGTGCCGATATAGCGGGAGGACAGGCTGCGCGCATTCCTAGCCGCGTTTTCTCAAGCAGGGACTGGCAACAAGCCGCCATCTGGGACAGAACTGAGTTTTCTGGCAACAGTCAGGGCCACAGGAAAGGCGGCTTCAACTATGACACAGTGCCGTGCAGATCATCCTCCATCTTCCGGCATTAGGCATACCCCCCCTCATGCGGGGTCCGGTATGCCGATCGCGAGCAGCGCTGCGCCACCGTGAAAACTCCCATGCAAATCGACGTGAAAACTCAGGTCAAACAGAGTCGAATCACCGTGATTTGGCGTGCCCGTTAAGTGCGTGGAGACTTGACGTAAGTCCTTTAGAAAACCAGGAATACACGGTGACGCATGGTATTTGCTGGGGAATGCGCGGTTTTCACCCCAGAATGCGTGGTGCAACACGGCTAAGTCTTTTAGAAAACCATAGATACGCGGTGACGTACGATATTTGCTAGGAAACGCGCGGGCTAGTGCGAATAAGTCCTTTAGAAAACCATAGATACGTGGCGCGTGCACTAGCATTTGCATTTCAATTCTGCTAACTCCTTTAGAAAGTGACATTTACACGATACAGCGCGCCGGTCTGCAAAGCTAAGTCCTTTAGAACACCATAGATATGTGGCGGCGCACTGCCGAGTTTGTCTAAGTTATTTAGAAATAGTCACTTACAAGGCGCTCCGCGGAACGCATGCGCGAGTTTTTGGGCAATTTCGCGAGAAATTCGGCTAAGTCCTTTAGAAAACCATGATTACAGCGATACGCAAAAAGACCACGAAAAACGGTGTTTTCCCCGCGTCAAGCACGGTGTTGTCACGGTGAAATCGCGCGCGCCGCACGTGGAATTGCCGCGGGGTTCGTCCTCCTGGGCTTAGCCACTTTCCGTTCCGCGCGCCCACCCGCCCGCCGATCCTGAGCCGGCAAGTTGGCCCAGCGAGACACTCACCGATATGAGTCCTTATTATTTCTAATCCCTCATCGGGCCCAGACTCCTGCCAACAAGAGTCGCGGCGGTCCCAACTTCCAGATACGCCGTGAACAGCAATCAGCGTGCTAGAATCGGGCGAAATGCAGGGCGCCCAATCATCTCCCGGGGCTTCGGATGCGGCTGCCGCGCCGCCCAAGCCCTCCTCTCAACAGCGCTACCTGGCGCTGGATGCTTATCGCGGATTCATCATGCTGGTGCTGGTGTCGGGCGGATTCGGCCTGGTCGAACTGGCCCAGCGCCGGCCTGCCTTCAGCGGCATCGCCAACCAGTTTGACCACATGCCCTGGGAGTGGATCGCCTTCTGGGACCTGATCCAGCCGGCGTTCATGTTCATGGTGGGCGTGGCGATGCCGTTCGCGCTGGCCCGCCGCCTGGAGTTGGGCGCTACCCAGCGCCAACTGTTCTGGCACGTCGTGGTGCGGAGTCTGCGGCTCATCCTGATGAGCCAGATCCTGATGTCCATTGCGGACGGCAGACTGTACTTTCAACTCATCAACGTCCTGGCGCAAATCGGCATTACCTACTTTCTTTGCTACCTGCTCATGCAGCTTAAGTTTCGCTGGCAGGCCGTGATTGCGGCGCTGATTCTGATTGGGCACTGGGCGCTGTTTGTAGCATTTCCGGGAACGGAAGGGCCGTTTCTGTCAAAGACGACCAACATCGGGGCGATGATCGATATCTGGGTATTCGGGCATCCCAACGGCGACAACTGGGTCAACATCAACTTCCTGACGAGCACGGTGACTACTCTGTTTGGCGTATGGACAGGCCAGCTCTTACAGAGCCGGAGAACGCATGCGCAGAAGATGCGAATTGTGGCGATCTCAGCGGTAGCCTGCCTGGCTGTCGGATTTGCTATCCATCCCTGGAATCCCATCATCAAGCGGATTTGCACGACGTCGTTCACGCTATACAGCGCAGGCTGGATCCTGCTGATGCTTCTCGCGTTCTATTGGCTGGTGGAAGTGAAGGGCTACCGCAAATGGACCTTTCCGCTGGTCGTGGTAGGCGCAAACTCGATCTTCATTTACTCAATAGATAACGTGCTGCGCGGATGGCTGGACAAGGCCGTGGGCGTCTTCACGTTTCGCTTTGCATGGTTGGGAGACTTCGCACCCGTGGCCCAATCCTGCACGGTGCTGCTGGCGATGTGGGGCGCGTGCTATTGGCTGTACCGGCGCAAGATCTTCTTCAAGCTATGACCGTACATCGGCGGTTGCAGTGAGCACAACTTCGTGACAATAGGGGCAGGACCGGCCAGGAATTGTGATACTGATGCCTGTGACCGAATCGGATGTAGCTTCAATATAAACGCGCGGCCGACCGCTTCCCTAGCCCGAATATTTCACCGGCTCACTGTACAAAAGCCGCCTTCTCTGGCATAAACATTTCAGCCACGAAGTGCTTCTGCACAGAAAGCGGCGGCTCTTGCTATGACACAGTGTACCCAGGACAGCTTCGAATTTGAAGCCCATTTTTCGCGCCGGGTGGTGGCGGGTTTCGACGGCGGCACGATCACTTCCGACGCCGGGGCGCTACTGCTGCGGCAGGTCGACCGGCGCATCGGCCTGCTGCCACGCCTGGCGCGCTGCTTCAGCGACTTCCGGAATCCGGTTTACATCTCCCACGAAGTGGGTGAAATGGTCTCGCAGCGCGTCTATGCGCTGGCCTTGGGTTACGAAGATCTCAACGACCACGACCAACTGCGTGACGACCCGCTGATGGGTCTGCTGGCGGGTAAACGCAAGCCCGGCGCGGCGTTGGCCAGCAAGAGCACGCTGTGCCGCCTGGAACGCACGCCTGAGGCCGGCGCCGCCTCCGACCGCTACAAGAAGATCCGCTACGATGCCGCCGCCATCGACCGGCTGCTGGTCGAGATGTTTGTGGAGTCGCACCCGCAAGCCCCGGCCCGGATCGTCGTCGATCTGGACGCCACCGATACGCCGTTGCACGGCCAGCAGGAGGGACGTTTCTTCCACGGCTACTACGACCACTACTGCTACCTGCCGCTGTACATCTTCGCGGGCGACCAGATTGTCGGCGTGCGGCTGCGAGAGGCCAATCAGGACGCCAGCGCGGGCAGCGTCGAAGAGATCCAGCGCATCGTCGCGCAGATCCGCGCCCGCTGGCCCCAGACTCAGATCATCCTGCGCGCCGACTCGGGCTTCTGCCGCGAAGAACTGATGAGGTGGTGTGAGGACAACCATGTCGACTACGTCTTCGGACTGGCGCGCAACCAGCGCCTGCGGCGGCGGATCGACAAGGCCATGCGCCAGGCCGCGGGCGAGGCCCAACGCACGGGAAAGGCGGCGCGGGTGCTCACCGAGTTTCGCTACCGCACGCGCAAGAGTTGGTCGCGCGCCCGGCGCGTCATCGCCAAGGCCGAGCAGATCGCGGGCAAGCAGAACCCGCGCTATGTCGTGACTTCGCTGCCGGTCGAGCAGTGGCAACCGCGCCCACTCTACGAGGATCTGTACTGCGCCCGCGGCGAGATGGAGAACCGCATCAAAGAGCAGCTGAGCCTGTTTGCCGACCGCATGAGTGCCGAGACGATGCGCGCCAATCAGCTCCGGCTGTATCTGTCGGCGGCGGCCTACGTGCTCGTGGAGGCGCTGCGGCGGCTGGCGCTAACAGGCACGGCGCTGGCCGAGGCCCAGGTCCACACGATTCGGCTGCGACTGCTCAAGATCGGCGCGCGGATTCGTTTCAGCGCGCGGCGCGTGCTGGTGTCGATGAGCAGCGGCTACCCCTGGAAGCAGGTGTTTGGGCAGGTGTGGGCGGCGCTGCGTTGCTGAGCCAAAATCGCGACACGGCAAACAAACGATTTCCCGATTTCGCACTTTTCGGGTCAGTCGAACTGCGTCCGAATTGCGTTTTGTGAGGGCGATCGGACGCCACAAGGCCCCCTCGATCACCACATCCCGGCTCGCTGCCCGCCCGAATGCCGCCGCAGCGCCCTCCAAACCTCACGCAAACGCCGGCGGCGACGAAATCACAGCGCCTGTGAAACATCCGGGCTAGAGGCACGGTGTCCGGGATTACGCGGATCCAACCTGCCATTTGAGGGAATTGCGTCGCAGACTCGAGCCAGGCTCGGCGACCAGCATTCTCAAACAAGACAAACTCGCCCGCCAGAAACACTTCGGGGCCGCCCGGATGGACGGCCCCGCGACAAACATCCGCGCTGGCGGCCCTTAGACGTGAATCGTTTCCTGGCCCTTATTCCAGTTGCAGGGGCACAGCTCGTCGGTCTGCAGCGCGTCGAGCACCCGCAGAACCTCCTGCGTGTTGCGGCCGACCGAGAGATCCGTCACCATCACGAAGCGGATCACGCCCTCCTGGTCCACAATGAACACCGCGCGCTGCGCCACGCCGGCCGCCGGGTCGAGGATGCCCAGCGCTGCGCTCAGTTCGTGCTTGATGTCGGCCAGCATCGGGATCGGCAGGTCTTTCAGATCGGGGTGATGCTCGCGCCACGCCAGGTGCACGAACTCGCTGTCCACGCTCGCGCCGACCAGGACCGCGTCGCGGTCGGCGAAGTCGCCCTTCAGCTTGCCGAAAGCCGCGATCTCGGTCGGGCACACGAAGGTGAAATCCTTCGGCCAGAAAAAGATAACCAGCCACTTGCCGGCGAAATCCTTGTTGGTCAGCTGTTTGAACGCGTTGTTGCGGTCCAGGCTGACGGTTGCGGTTAGGTCGAATTCAGGGAACTTCTGTCCAACTCCAAGCATTCTCTTGCTCCTTCTCAATTATCAGGACTGATCACTTTGGGCCGCGCAACTCGCGCACAACCCGTACAGTTCTACCGCGCAGCGGTGTAGAACGAAACCCTCCGGCAGCGGGCTCCGCAGGCGGGCCGGCTCCAGATCGTCCGCACCGAGGTCGAACACGCTGCGGCATCCGGTGCAGATCAGATGATGATGCTCCATCGTGTTGGCGTCCACCCGCAGCGAGCCATGCATCGGACTCACTTCCCGCAGCAGTCCCGTGTCCAGAAACGTCTTCAGATTCTTGTACACGGTCCCCAGCGAGATGGACGGGATCTCGGCCTTCACTCTCTCATAGATGGCTTCGGGCGCCGGATGATTCCGCATTGCGCACACCGCCCTATAAATCACCTCGCGCTGATGCGTCAGCGCCAGCCCCGCCGCCCGGCAGCGGTCGCGGAACGCCTGCAGCTCCACTTCCGAAGGTTGTCCAGCCGCAGTAGCCATCGATAATTATTATTAAACAGTAGTAATTCTCATTTGTCAACGCGCGATCTCGCAACCGGCCTGTTCCTATGCCCCGGGCCCTCGGCCGGGGCTATACTGAGAGGCACGGGTCCATACTGGAATTAAAGGTGAAGCCATGAAGCATTATGGGCGGTTCGCGATATTGATCGCCGTGATCTTCGGAATTCTCGGCTGGCTCGCGGCCAGCGGGATCAACGAATCGAAAACGTATTACAAGACGATTTCCGAGCTGAAGACCCTGCCGCCCGCCGATCAGGGTAAACGATTGCGCGTCACCGGCGACGTGGTCGCGGGCAGCATCCAGCGCGCCGGCACGGCGGTTCGCTTCACCATCTGCGAGAAGAAGCCCAGCGCCCAGACCCTGCAGGTGATTTACACCGGCAAGGATCCGCTGCCGGATACGTTCCGCGACAGCGCGCAGGCGATGGCCGACGGAAAGATGCAGCCCGACGGCACCTTCCACGCCAATTCCATCGCCGCCAAGTGCCCATCGAAATACGAGGCCGCGACCGGCGCGCGCGCCCCGGTGCAAAAATCGATCAACGGCAAACCCTCGTCGATCTGATAGCCGAATCGTGAGTTCCTTTCGGAGCGAGACATGGAAGTTCTGGGCGCATTAGCCATCCTCTTCGCCTTCTGCCTGTCGGTGTACGCCTTCATCGGCTCGGTGGTCGGCGCGCTGCGGCATCGTCCCTACCTGCAGAAGAGCGCCGAGCGCGCCGTGCTGGGCGTGTTCGCGCTGGTTACCGCGGCCAGCGCCGTGCTCGTGTACTCGCTGCTGGTGAGCGATTTCCGCCTGGCCTACGTCACGGCGCACTCCAACCGCGCCATGGAGGCCCAGTACAAGATCGGCGCGTGGTGGGGCGGGCAGGAGGGCTCGCTGCTGCTGTGGAGCTGGCTGTTGAGCCTGTACTCGGCGGTCGTCGTCTGGACCAACCGCAACCGCCATCGCGAGATGATGTCGTGGGTCGTCGCGACGCTGCAATTCACGCAGATCTTTTTCCTCACTCTGAACGTGTTCGTCGAGCCGCCCTTCCGCGTGCTGGCCGTCGGCCGCGGCGTTCAGGCGATGCAGGACGGCCAGGGCCTGAACCCGCTGCTGCAGTATTGGGCGATGGTGATCCACCCGCCGATGCTATATCTCGGCTACGTCGGCTTCATCGTGCCCTTCGCCTTCGCCATGGGATCGCTGATCACCCGCCAGCGCGGCGATGCGTGGATCCACACCACACGCCGCTGGTCGCTGATCACCTGGGGCTTCCAGAGCGCCGGCATCATCCTTGGCGCCGGTTGGGCCTATGCTGTCCTCGGCTGGGGCGGCTATTGGGGCTGGGACCCGGTGGAGAACGCCTCGCTACTCCCTTGGATTACCGCCACCGCGTTCCTGCACTCGGTGATGATGCAGGAGAAGAAGGGCATGATGAAGGTCTGGAACATGGTCCTCATCTCCGCCACCTTCTTCCTGTGCATCTTCGGTACTTTTCTCACGCGCTCCGGCTTCGTCAGCTCGGTGCACGCCTTCGCCGAATCCTCCATCGGATTCTGGTTCCTCGGCTTTCTGACCATCGGCATTGCCCTCACCGCGTACCTGATCCTCAGCCGGCTCGATTACCTCAAGAGCGACACGCATCTCGAAAGCGTGCTGTCGCGCGAGGCCAGCTTCCTGTTCAATAACCTGCTCCTGCTCGCCAGCGCCTTCGCCGTCCTGTGGGGCACGCTATTCCCCCGCATCAGCGAGATGCTGACGGGCGAGAAGATCACCGTCGGCGCGCCTTTCTTCAACAAGGTCGAGGTGCCGATCGGGCTCTTTCTGATGCTGTTGACGGGCATCGGCCCGCTCATAGCCTGGCGCCGCTCCTCCTGGGAGAGCCTGAAGCGCGCCTTCCGCTGGCCGGCGCTGGCGCTGGCTTTGACCATGGTCGCGCTCGCCGCGGCGGGCGTCCGGCACTACTATGCGTTGATGAGCTTCGGGCTGTGCGCGTTCGTCACGACGACCATTGCGATGGAGTTCGTAAAAGGTTCCCGCGCCATCGCCTCGCGCATGCAGATCAACCTGGTCCGCGCCGCTTTCGAGCTGACGCACCGCAACACGCGGCGCTACGGCGGCTATCTCGTCCACATGGGCATCGTGCTGATGTTTATCGGTTTCACCGGAGCCGCATTCAACCAGGACACCACGCGCGAGGTGAAGGTCGGCGACCGTTTCCCGATCGGTCACTATGAGCTGCAAGTGAAGGAAGTCACCGACGGCGACACCGGCAATTACTCCTGGCAGCGCGCGGTCATCGCCGCCTACAAGGACGGCGACTATCTCGGCGATCTCACGCCGGAGCGCCGCGTCTACGCCGCCTCGCGCCAACCCACCTCGGAGGTCGCCATCCGCCGGCGGCTCAACGAGGACCTCTACATCAATTTTGCCGGCATGAGCGAGACCGCGGCCGGACAGGCCATCGTTCAGGTCTACGTCAACCCGCTGGTCTCCTGGATCTGGATCGGCTTCTGGGTGCTGCTGTTCGGCACTCTCGTGTGCCTGGTGCCGGGCAAAGTGAAACTGGCCTATGCTCGTACCGGGGTGGTCGGTGTCTATGCCAAACAGTCTGCCGTTCAGAAGTAGTCTCGCCCTGGCGGCGCTCATGTCCGCCGCGCTGCTCACCGGCAGCGTGCCGCTCGCCAATCCGCACGTCCGCGCTCTCGGCAATATGCTCATGTGCCAATGCGGCTGTGGCGCCAGCATCACGGAATGCAACATGCAGAACTGCCATTCCTCCGGACCGGTGCGCGCAGAACTGTTGAAGATGGTCGAGGCCGGCATGAGCGACGAGCAGATTCTGGCGGCGTTTGAACGCGAGTATGGCAAGGTCATTCTGCGCCAACCTCCGGCTAAGGGTTTCTATCTCATCAGTTGGATTATGCCCTTCGCCGGTCTCGGCGCCGGCCTCGCGCTGCTGTGGCTGATCCTGCGGCGCTACCTCGGCCCGCGCCCCGCCGCGGCCACCGCATCGGCCGCCGCCGCGCCGGATAGCCCCGATCTGGCGCGTTACCGGGAACGGATTGAAAAAGACATGGCCGACACGGACCCGGACTCGAAGTAATATCATTTTGAAGAAGTAGATGTTCCTCGCCTCCTCTATCGCTCTCTTTGCGCTTGTGCTGCTGCTGGTCTTCTGGGTCCGTCCATCGGATTTGCCCGCGGGTCCGCCGCCCAATCCGGCCGCGTACCTCGAGGAGCGCAAGGCCGCCATCTACGAAAACCTCCGCGACCTGACCTTCGAGTTTCGTCTGGGCAAGCTCTCCGATTCGGACTACGAGAAGAGCAAACTCGGCTTGCAGGAGGAACTGGCCCGGGTCATGGCTGAAATTGACGCACTCAACGGCGCTGCGCCCGCGGCCGCGCCCGCGGCCGCGCCCGCGGCCATCAAGCCGGCGCAGACAGGCGGCGATCCGTTGGTTTGCCCGCATTGCCGCACACGCTTCGACAAGCCCATGAAATTCTGCGGCGAATGTGGCAAACCGATGGACTTGGGGCTAGCCCCGGAGGCCCACGCCTGATGCGCCTCAACCGCGTGCTCGACTTTCTCCATTCCACCGCCGGCCGCGCCAATGCCGCCGCTGTGGTGCTGCTGTTCGCCGCGTCGCTCCCCGTCCTGGCGGTCGACGGCACGGTCATCAACAAGACCACCGGTTTACCCGCCGCTGGCGTCACCGTCCGTCTCACGGGACTCGGGCAGGAAGGCATGCACCCCATCGGCCGCACCGAAACGGCCGCCGACGGCAGCTTCCGATTCGACAACGCCGGCCAGGGCATGTTCCTGGTCCAGGCCAACTGGCAGGGCGTCCAGTACAGTCAGAACCTTCCACCCAACGCCCCGAAAAGCGGCGTGCAGATGATTATCTACGACGTCCGGCCGAAGCTCGACGCCGCCAAGATCGCGCAGCACATCGTCTTTCTCGAAAGCGATGGGCAGCAGTTGGTCGAGAGCGAGATGATCATCTATCAGAACGACTCGCTGCTGACCTGGTACAACGCGAAGACCGGCACCGCGCGCTTCTTCCTGCCCGCGGGCGTGGCGCCCGGCCAGGTCAAGGCGCGCGTCACCGCGCCCGGCGGCCTGCCGCTCGAGCGCGAGCTGACCCCCTCCCGCGAGAAGGGCGTTTACTCGGTCGATTACCCCGTCAAGCCGGGCGAATCGCGCTTCGAGATCTCCTACATCGCGCCGCAGACTCTCCGGGCTGGTCGGCCGCATCCTGGACGCCGGCGCGCCCGCGCGCCTCGTGCTGCCCGCGGGCATGGAGGCCTCGGGCGACGGCATCCAGCCGCTCGGCAAGGAGCCGCAAACTGGCTTCCTGATCTACGACATCAAACAGCCTTCCTTCAAGGTCGCCGTCACCGGCTCCGGCAGTTTGCGCGCCGCCGCGAGCCAGCCGCAGGACCAGGCCGAAGACGATGGCCCGACCATCGAGACCATCCAGCCGCCGGGCTACGAACGCAACCTCTACAAGGTGCTCGCGCTGTCGCTGGCCATCCTGGCCTGCGGGTTCGCGGCCATGTATCTGAAGCGCGGAAAGGGCAGCGGCCGTAAGGCATGAAGGCGCTGGCCGTCGACGCGGTCTGGAAGTATTACGGCGATTACCCCGCGCTGCGCGACATCAGCTTCGATGCCGACGCCGGCCAGTGCGTCGCGCTGCTGGGCCGCAACGGCGCCGGAAAAACCACGCTGCTGCGCATCCTGGCCGGTCTTTCCCACCCCACCAAAGGCCGCGTCCAGCTCTTCGGCAAGGACCACAACGACCGCGCCGCGCGCTCTCTTACCGGCATCATCGGCCACGGCATCGCGATTTACGATGAGCTCTCCGCTTACGAAAACCTGAAGCTCTACGCCGCGTTTTACGCCTTGCCCGACCCGCACCGCTCGGCGCTGGAGTGGCTCGAACGCACGGCCCTCGATCGCGTCAAGGACAGCCCCGTGCGCGAGTTCTCGCGCGGCATGCGCCAGCGCCTCGCCGTCGCCCGCGCCTTCCTGCACAACCCCAGATTGCTGCTTCTCGACGAGCCCTTCACGTCTCTCGACGACCGCGCCATCGTCCTGCTGCAGGGCCTTGTGCGCGACGCACTGGCCGCGGGCGGCACCGTGGTCATGTCGACCCATCAGCTCCGCGAGGCCATGGATCTGGCCTCGCATGTGGTCTTGTTGAACCGCGGCCGCATGGCCCATCGCGGCGAGCGCACGCCCGAAATGCTCGCCGACACGGGCTGGCTCTACCGCACTTACGGGGAAGCCTCGTGAAGTTCCTGCGCCAGATGCTGACCATCGCAGCCAAGGACCTCCGCAGCGAGCTGCGCACCAAGGAGGCGCTCAACGCCTCGCTCTCCTTCGCCCTCGTCATCCTGCTGCTGTTCAGCTTCGCCTTCGATCCCACCTCCGACATGACGCGCGAGATCAGTGGCGGCCTGCTGTGGCTCGTCTTCGCCTTCGCCGGCGTCCTCCTGTTGAACCGCAGCTTCGCCCGCGAGCTGCCCAACGATTGTCTCGACGCGCTCATCGCCTCGCCCCTGCCCGGCGCGGCACTGCTACTCGGCAAGGTCCTCGCCAACTACGTTCTGCTGCTGGGCATCGAATGCGTGTGCCTGCCCGTCTTCGGCATCTTTTATAACGTGCGCTGGACGCTCCAGCCGGCCTGGCTCGCGCTGGTCCTGTTGCTGGGCACCTGGGGCATGACGGTGGTCGGCACGGTCTTCTCGGCGCTCACCGTCAACATGCGTCTGCGCGAGCTCATGCTCCCGATGCTCGTTTATCCGGTCCTGATCCCTTGCTTGATGGCGTCGATGCGCCTCACCACGCTGATCCTCGCCGGCCAGCCTATTACTGGCGATGAGCTCGCCTGGTTCAAAATGTTAATTGGATTCGATGTCATTTTTACCGCCCTGGCGATCGCGTTGATCGACACTGTTCTTGTGGGTTGAGACGCCGCCGCGGCCGCCGGGCAGCGGGACTTGCGTTTGGTGGAGAGTCTTGAAGACGAGGCTAACGATGAAACAGAAAATCCTCTACGCGCTCGGTGTGGTCGCCGCCCTGCTGCTCACGCGCAACATCTGGACCATGCTCACGAAGCTGCCGGACGAGGCCTTTCAGGGCGCCATCTTCCGCATCATCTTCTTCCACGTCCCTTGCGCTTTCACTTGTTTCCTGTGCTTCTTCATGGCCTTGATCGCGGCCATCGCCTACCTCTCCACGCACAACCTGAAGTGGGACGCCTTCGCCGTTGCGGCCACCGAAGTCGGGCTCGCTTTTGGCGCGGCCAACCTGGTCACGGGCATGATCTGGGCACGAATCATCTGGGGCATCTGGTGGACCTGGGATTGGCGCCTCACCTCCATGCTCGTCTGCTGGCTGCTCTACGCCGGCTACCTGGTTCTGCGCGACGCCATCGAGGAACCGACCGAGCGCGCGCGCCTGGCCGCCGTGATGTCGATCCTCAGCTTCAGTGTCGTGCCCTTCGTCTTCTTCTCCATCAAGTGGTTCCGCACCCAGCATCCGCAGCCCGTGCTCTATGGCGGAGGGAGCATGGATTCCGCCTATCGCATCATGCTCTACCTCAACTGGCTGCCGATTCTGATCTTCGCCGTCATCCTCATCACGATCCGCATGGGCCAGGAGCGCCGCCAGCGCGAGCTCGACGCCCTGCGCCGCGAAATCCACGCATTCTAAACCAGCCGTCTTAGAGGAGCAATCTCATGAACGACGCCGCCGCCCGCAACTTCGAATACCTCGCCTACGGTCTCATCGCCGTGTGGGTGATCCTCGTCGCCTACGTGCTCACGCTGGTCAGCCGCGAGGGGAAGATCAGCGCCCAGATCGACGTCCTGCGACGTATGATGGAGGATCACGGCAAGCCATAGCCGCGCGCGGATCCTGCATCGGCCCTTCCGGGCCACGTTCGGCCAGGCGCGTTTCCCGCTCGTGCAATCGCTTCCGTAGGCGCAGCCGCGCGCGCTTGGCCCCGTTCACGGCTTTATTGGAGGAATGCTCATGAATCGACGATCCTTACTCAGCTTCATGGCCGCCGGCGCCCTGACGTCGAGGCAGTTGGCGGCAGACGAACAGGTCGCCAAAGCCACCCGCGCGCTGCCCAGCCCGAAGATCAAGGACGTCCAGGTCATCTCGACCGCGCCCGATGGCGTGCGACTGGTCGTCGTCAAAATCCTCACCGACCAGGACGGACTCTATGGCTACGGCTGCGGCACGTTTACCCAGCGCGCCGAACTTGTCGTCGCGGCCGTCGAAAAGTACCTCAAGCCGTTTCTCGTCGGCCGGCCCGCCGACCGCATCGACGACCTCTGGCAGGCGATGTACGACTCCTCCTACTGGCGCAACGGCCCCGTGCTCAACAACGCCATCAGCGGCGTCAACCAGGCGCTATGGGACATCAAGGGCCGCCAATGCGGCCTGCCCGTTTACCAACTGCTCGGCGGCAAGTGCCGCGAGGCCGTCAACTGCTACGCCCACGCCGGCGGCGCCGACTTCCCGCAGTTGCTCGACTCCGTTCATCGGCTCCTCGCCAAAGGCTTCCGCACCATTCGCGTGCAGGTCGGCGTGCCCGGCATGGCGGCCTACGGCAGTTCAGGCGGCGACGTGCAGGTGGAAAAGCTCCACAACGAGCCTGTTTTCGAACCCGAAGCGTACCTGCATAGATCCATCAAAATGTTTGAGGCCGTGCGCAAGGAATTCGGCGACGAACTGGAAATCCTGCACGATGTCCACGAGCGCGTCACGCCCATCCAGGCTGTCCGCTTTGCCAAGGAGGTCGAGCGCTTCCGTCTCTTCTTCCTCGAAGACGTGCTCTCGCCCGAGGACATCCAGTGGTTCCGCAATATTCGCCAGCAGTGCACCACGCCGCTGGCCATGGGCGAGCTTTTCAATTCGCCGCACGAGTGGACGCCGCTCATCTCCGAGCGCCTCATCGACTACATCCGCGTGCACGTCACCCAGGCCGGCGGCCTCACGCCCTGCCGCAAAATCGCCGCCCTGGGCGAGTTTTTCGGCGTGAAGACCGCCTGGCACGGCCCCGGCGACATCTCGCCCATCGGCCACGCCGCCAACATCACGCTCGACACTGTCTGCTACAACTTCGGCATCCAGGAGTGCTACCAATTCCCGGATACCGTGAAGGAAGTCTTCCCCGGCTGCCCTGAAATCAAGAACGGCTATTACTACGTGAACGAGGCCCCCGGTTGGGGCATCGAAGTGGACGAGGCCGGCGCGAAGAAGTACCCCTATGGCACGGGCGAGCGCGGAATCCGCCAGCGCAACAACGGCGGCTGGGGCGTCATCCGCCGCCGCGACGGCACGGTGATCAAACAGTAGCTGGCGCCCTCTGCGGCCGGATTTTCAGACACGAAACTCTGCCCTTTTCAAACGTAAATCGTATGCGCTATCATCCCGCCATGAAGCTCACTATCTTCGTATTCTCACTTCTGCTCGCCCTTCCGGCCATCGCCGGCGAGGGCGTCGACGCAGCCTGGAAGAGCCTTCAGTCCCTGGCTGGCGATTGGCAGGGCGACAGCGGCAAGGCCAGCATCACCTACACCGTCGTCAGCGACGGGACCGCGGTCATGGAAAGTATGAAGACGCCCGCGCCTCACTCTGACATGGTGACCATGTACCACCGCGACGGCACCGGTCTCGTCGCCACCCACTACTGCAGCATGGGCAATCAGCCGCGCATGCGCGCCGCCGATGGCGACGCCAAGACCATCCGCTTCCGTTTCGCCGACATCACCAACCTCGCCAAACCCGACGGGGGCCATATCAAAGACCTGACTGTTACGTTCCAGGACGCCGACCACATGACCCAGGAATGGACCTCGGTCGAAAACGGCAAGGAACAAGTGGAAGTCTTCCACTGGACCCGCAAGAAGTAGCAGCAGCCTGCGACGCTGTTCCAACTCCGCCGTCACGGGACGGAGAGCAAGCAGTAGCTGGCGTTTGTTCCCTGACCTTCATAGAATCAACCGCCCCTGTGCCACCAGCAGTGTCAAATCATCCGACTGCAGGCCCGCGCTGAACTCCTGAACGCGCGCGAAGACCGCTGCCACCACCGCGCTGGCGGGGCTGCCGCGCAATTCCTGCAACGTCTGAAGTAACCGGGCCTCGCCGAACTCCTCCTCGCCGCGTTCGGCCTCGCTGACGCCGTCGCTGAAAACGGCCAGTAAGTCAGTGGGCGCAAGCTCGATCGATGCCACGGCGCAATCCCAGCGCTCGAAGAGTCCGATCACGGTGGTCGTGGCGGCGAGCCGCTTGACCGTCCCATCGGCGCGGATCCAGCAGGGCGGATTATGGCCGCAATTGACGTATGTCAGGCGGCGCGCCGCATCGTCATAGAGGCCGAAGAACAGCGTCGCGTAGTGCTGGCCCAAAGTGGATTTCCGGCTGGTCTAAGCGGAGTGGCCGGCGTACTCCGCCGCTGCGCGCATTAGCGCGAGCGCCTCGAGAATCCGCTCGACGTCCTCGAAGGCGTAGGAAATGCGCAACTGGCGCCGGCCCCGCGCGGCCAGATCGCCGTGCGGGTGGACGCAGTATTGGCCCGGAATGTAGCTGACGCGCGGCCGCCGGTTCTCGGGCGGTCCATCCACGGCTGCGTCCCCGGTGGTCCGGCTCAGAAAGCGAAAAAACGCGGAGTCGGGATGGGTCTCGACGGCCGCGAACGTCAGGTAGTAGTAGAAGCCCGCGCTGCCGCCGCGGCACTCCTCGACGAGCGGACCGAGGTGGCGCTCGAGCCCCGCGCGCACCGCCAGCGCTTTTTCGCGGTAGCCCGCGTTGACGGCGCGGAGCTGACCGGCGATGTGATGGTCGAGCAGGTAGCCGGCCATCTCCTGAACGAACGGCGGCGCGCTGAAGCCGGTGTCGCTGGTGGCCTCCACCATAGCGTTCATAAACGGCCCATCGGGACCGAGGATGTAGCCGATGCGCATGCCCGGCGCGAGCACCTTGGAAAGCGAGCCGATTTCGTAGGCGATGCCCAACTCATCCGCCGCGAGCACCGAGCGGAAAGGTTCGGCCAGCGGATCGTGCAACAGCGGCTCGTAGGCCAGATCGTAAACGATCGGAATGCGCCGGCCCTGCCGGCGGGACAGCGCCGCCGCCACGTCGAGCAGCGCGTGCCGGCGCCGGTTCGAGAGGATGGTGCAGGAGGGGTTGTTCACCGTGACGGTGTAGAAGAACGAGATCTGCGCCGCCGCGTCGCCCAGCGCCTGCAGTTTGCTCTCGAGCGCGCCGAGGTCGATTCCCTCGTCGTCCTCCGGCACGGCCAAGACGTCGAAGCCTCGGCGCATGAGGCCTTCGGTGTAGATGTAGTACATCGGATCGGAAGTCACCACGATGCCGCGGGGCAGCACGCCGGCCAATGCGTCCAGAAGGCTGGTCGCGCCGCAGGCGCCGATGGCCAGGCGCTGGCGCGCCAGCGTGGCCTCGTCCAACTGGCCCACTTTCTGTTCGACTAGAAAGCGCCGCAGCGACGCGAGCAGGTTGGCCGAGCCGGCCGGGCTGCCGTAGTTGAACGCCTGGCGGTAGCGCACGGGGTCGCCGGAGACGGCCTCCATCGCTTCTCGCAAATGGTCGACCGGGATCGTCTTCTCGTTCACGTATCCGACGCCGAGGTTGATATCCACGCCGTCGCGGAAGCCGGCCGCGAACTCCGACATCATGCGGCTCACGGGAGAGGGATGCGAAGAAGCTTCGCCGTACTGGGAAAGATGAATGCGCATAGTAAATCCGGGCCTCGCGCCGGTGTGCCGCGGTGCTGTTGCCACGGTTCCGCGGCGAGCGTGCAGGCCCATCCGCTAGTCTCCTCCAACGCGCGGCCGCTTGGGCGACGCGCTCCCACCTCGTAGTGCGGTGCTCGCTCCGAAGCGGACGGGTATTATAGCTGTAATGCGTTTTGCGGTCCGATGGTCCGCCTTATTGTTGGCGGCCATGGCGTGCGGCGCGGCGGCGGCGGAGTCGCCGCTGGCAGGCGATTGGATCGGCACGCTGGAGGCCCAAGGCCAGAATCTGCGCCTGGCGCTGCACGTCAGCGCGGCTCCCGGCGGCGGGCTGCAGGCAACCTTCGACAGCCTCGACCAGCACGCCAGCGGGATCCCGGTGGACGAGATCCGCCTGGAACTGAATATCGTGCGTTTCAGCCTGAAGCAGGCCGGCGCCACCTTTCAGGGCAAGCTGATCGGCGACAGCATCGACGGCGAGTTCCGGCAGAGCGGGTTCGCAATGAAGCTGGTCTTCCACCGCGGCGTGGCCGAGGGGCCGAAGAGGCCGCAGAATCCGGCGCCTCCATATCCTTACATCTCCGAGGATGCCGAGTTCGAGAACCACGGCGCGCACATCACGCTGGCCGGCACGTTCACCATCCCGCGCGAGGCCCAGGGCGCGGCCAAGACGCGCAAGCCGCCGGCGGTGGTGCTGATCGTGGGCAGCGGGCCGAATGACCGCGACGAGTCGATCCTCGGGCACAAGCCGTTCCTGGTGCTGGCGGACTACCTGACGCGCCACGGCATCGCGGTGCTGCGCTACGACAAGCGCGGGGTGGGGCAATCGAAGGGCGTCTACAAGACGGCAACCAGCGCCGACTTCGCCGCGGACGCTTCAGCGGCGGTGGATTCCCTGATGACGCGATCGGACATCGACCACCGCAGGATCGGGCTGATCGGACACAGCGAGGGCGGGATCCTCGCGCCGATGGTGGCGGCGGAACGCAAGGACATCGCGTTCGTGGTGCTGCTGGGCGGGACCGGAGTCAACGGGGAGCGCGTGGTGCTGGAACAGACCGACACCATGTCCCGCTCCGAGGGAATGGGCGAGGCCGAGATCGCGAAGCAGCACAAGCGCGTGGAGCGCGTGGTGGCGATTCTCAAGACCGAGCCCTCGATCCCGGCGGCGGAGAAGAAGATCCACGACGAATTCGGATACTCGCCCGAGGTCGATCGGCTGCTGCTGCATAACGACGCCTGGTCGCGCTACTTCCTGAACTACGACCCGGCGCCGGCGCTTGAGAAGCTGAAGATGCCGGTGCTGGCGCTGATCGGCGGGCTGGATATGCAGGTGGCGCCGGATGAGAACCTGGCGGCGATCGCGGCGGCGTTGAAGAAGGGCGGCAACGACAGGTTTACGACGCTACGCCTGCCGGGGTTGAACCACCTGTTTCAAGACGCCCGGACGGGCGCGGTATCGGAGTATGGTCGGATAGAGGAAACCATCGCCCCCGTGGCGCTGGAAACGATTACGCAGTGGATTCGGCGCCAAACCGGATTGGAGAAGAAGTGATGGAATTCCGTTTCAAACCATGGCCCACGGCAGCCTCGCTGGCCGTACTCTTGCTGGTTTTCTCCGTCGGAGTTTTCGGTCAACCGACGACACCCATGGCAGGTGAATTGACGAAACCCATCGCCAGCTACGACCTGAAGGTCGCGCTCGATCCGAAGACGCACATGCTGCACGGCGGTGAAACGTTGACCTGGCTCAACGACTCGCCGGACACGGTGCCGGCGCTGCGTTTTCACCTCTACATGAATGCCTTCAAGAACCAGAAGAGCACGTTCATGCGCGAATCCGGCGGGCAATTACGCGGCGACCAGTTCGACCATAAGGAGTGGGGCTGGATCGATGTCAAGAGCATGCGCGTGGAGGGCGGCGCGGACCTCACGGGCGCGATCCGGTTCATTCAGCCGGACGACGGCAACACGGACGACCAGACCGTGATCGAAGTCCCGCTCGCCGCGCCGGTGAAGCCCGGCGCGACGCTGCGGCTGAACATCGATTTCGAAACCAGGCTGCCGACGGTGTTCGCACGCACGGGTTATCGCGGGACTTTCTATCTCGCCGGGCAGTGGTTTCCCAAAATCGGCGTGTGGGAGACGGCGGGATTCCGGCATGCGCAAAAGGCAGGTTGGAATTGCCATCAGTTTCACGCGAACAGCGAATTCTTTGCCAATTTTGGCGACTACTCGGCGGAGATCACGCTGCCCTCGGAGTACAAGATCGGGGCCACCGGCGCACTCGTCGGCCAGCGTACTGATCAAGCGAAGAAGACCACCACGTGGATCTACAAACAGCCGAGCGTGATCGACTTCGCCTGGACCGCGCAACCGAGCTATCTGAAAATCGAGCGGACCTTCGAGGCTGCCCGTGAGGTCAAGCCCGAGGAGATCGCGCGCGCGGCGAAGCTGTTCGGAATCCCCGAGGAGCAGGCGCGGCTGAGCGACGTCAGAATCACGCTGATGCTGCAGCCCGAGCACGCCGAGCAGACCGATCGCTACTTCCGCGCCGCGATGGCCGGCATCAAGGGCTTCGGTCTGCGCTACGGCCGCTATCCATACCGGACGCTGACGTTGGTCGATCCCCCCCACGGCGCGGGCGGTGCGGGCGGCATGGAGTACCCGACCTTCATCACCTGCGGCGTCAGCTGGCGGGAACCCGCCGATATGATAGAGGGACTCGAAGGCGTGACGGTCCACGAATTCGGCCACCAGTTCTGGATGCAGCTCGTGGCAACCAATGAATTCGAGGAGTCGTGGATGGACGAAGGCTTCAATACCTACTCCACGACGAAGATTCTGGACGAAGTGTATGGACCGTCGGCTTTACCGCTGCGCCTTTTCGGTATCCAGATGTATGGCTGGTTCGGCCTGCCGAAGCTCTCAGCCGAGACCTTGAATCGTGCTGAGTACGTCGCCCTGCCAGACTCCGACCCGATTCTGCGCAACGCCTGGAGCTACGCCAACGGCAATAGCTACGGCATCAACTCCTACCCGAAAACCGCCATTTTTCTGCGCACGCTGGAGAACCTGATGGGGGCCGACACGATGTCGCGGGTGATGCGGACCTACCAGCAGCGGTGGCGGTTCCATCATCCGGATACGCTCGATTTTCTGCAGGTGGTGAACGAGGTTTCGGGGCGCGACTTCACACCGCTGTTCGACCAGTTCGTGTTTCATGCCCGGCGGCTGGACTACAAGGTGGACGCCGTGGACTCGCGCAAACTCGAAACCTGGCTGGGCGTTTTCGACGAGCACGGCAAACGCCGCACGATGGGCGTCGCGGAGGCGTCGAAGATCGACTTCAAGGCCGCGCAGCAGAAAGGCCACAAGGACCTGTACGAGAACACGGTGCGCATCCGGCGAGAAGGCGACGCGGTCCTGCCGGTGGATGTGTGGATCCATTTCGACGATGGTTCGATCGAGAAACAGCAGTGGGACGGCATCGAGCGCTGGGTGAAGTTCAAGACCGAAAAGAACGCCAAGGTGGACTGGGTGCAGGTGGATCCGCTCAGGAAACACATGCTCGATGTGAACTGGACCAACGATAGCTGGACGATTCACTATCCCCGGAATCTCGCCGCGCGTTGGGGCGGGCAGTTGGAGTTCTGGATGCAGAATCTGCTGCTGTGGCTGAGTGCATTTGTGTAGGAGTTCGTGGCCGGTGGAAGCGATTGGTTGCATGGCCGAGGTTCGACTCAAGCGCTAGGGTCGTAGCGGCTCGGGCTTTGGCGGCACGCAAGTGAAGGAGAGTCCAATGACGGCATTTCAGGCATTCATTCGCGGCTGGGCGGCCGTGGCGCGGTCCAAAGCGGCGCTTTCCATCCTATGGGTGTTCTACGCGCTGGTGGCGTTGATCGTGGCCGGCCCGGCCACTTTCATGGCATTGCAGCCATTGGCTCACAGCCGCATGGCCAGCCAGCTTCTCACGGGCTTCGACCCGGTCTGGCTCAGCGAAAACACTGACGCGCTGGGGACCGCAGTCAGCGCTCTCACCCCGGCTCTCGTGGTCGCCGCGCTGCTCACGTGGCTGGGCACGATCCTGCTCGCCGGCGGCGTGCTGACCATGCTCAGCGAGCGCTGGGACTGCTTCCGACTGGGCCCGTTCCTGGCCGGCGCGGGACGCCATTTCTGGCGGCTGTTCCGGCTGAGCTTGCTCGGATTGATTTGCTACGGTCTGGCGTTGTTGGTCGCGTCACTCCCCAGCATGATCGTCAACGCGATCTACAAAGACGGCCTGGAGTATTGGCCGATGGGCGTGGCGGGCATCGCCGGGAGCGTGCTCACGGTGCTGCTGCTGGGCTGGATGGCGACGGTGCAGGATTATGCCAAGGTACGGCTGGTGTGCGACGATGCGCGCGGATCGGTGATGGGGCTGCTGCGTTCCTTTGCATTTGTTTTTAAGCACTTTGGTAAGACGATGGGCGTCTGGCTGATGAATGCCGTGGCGTTCGCCGGCGTGCTGGCACTGTACCTGGCGGCATCCAACGCCATGCACCCCACCCTCGCGGGCGCGATCCTGCTACTGGTGATCTTGCAGCAGGCGTTCATCCTATTCCGCACGGCGCAACGGATCGCGGTGTGGGCTTCGGCGATGGAGATTTACGAGGCGCTGAAGCCAGTGCGGGCCGTGGCCGCTGCCATGGAGTCACCAGTGCACCACGGTGATACTGCGGTAGAAACACCGGTGGAGCACGGTGATTTCACGGTGGATCCAGCACTGGAAACAGCGCCGGAGCCGCTCGAATCGGACGGCTCGGGGGTCTAGCCATGGAACGCCGCTCATTCCTGTTTTCATCGGCCGCCGCGCTCGGCGCCGGGAGCCCGACTGGACCACCTACGCTATTGAAACCGAAGCCTTTGCAGGCCGGCGATACGGTTGCGCTGATCGCCCCTTCGACCTATGTTTCAAGCCCCGACGCGCTGCAACTGGCCAAACGCACGGTGGAATACTTCGGTTTGAAGTGGAAGCTTGGACTGAATCTTGGCAAACGCACGGGGTATCTGGGCGGCACGGTGGAAGAGCGGGTGGCGGACCTGCATGCGGCGTTCGCGGACCCGGAGGTGCGAGCCGTTTTTTGCACGCGCGGAGGGTACGGCGCGGCGATGCTGCTGGACCGGATCGACTTCGCGCTAATCCGCAGTCACACGAAGATCTTCACTGGTTTTAGCGATATTACGGCGCTGCATTTGGGGCTGCACCAGCAGGCGGGCATGGTCACTTTTCATGGGCCGACGGTGCTCGCGGACTTCAGCGATTACACGCTGGAACACTTCCGGCGGGCGCTGTTCGACGCGCGGCCGCTGGGGGTGCTGCGGAACCCGGCCGAAGAGCGGCCGATCCGGCCAAAGCACCCGTTGCGGACGCTCCAAGGGGGGCGAGGCACGGGCGCGCTGTTGGGCGGGAATCTGACCCTGATTTCGACCACGATGGGCACGCCGTGGGAGATCCAGACGGACGGCAAGCTACTGTTTCTAGAGGACGTGGACGAGCAGCCGTACTCGATGGACCGGATGCTGACGCAGCTCCGGCTGGCGGGCAAATTCCGCAATATCCGGGGGCTGATTCTGGGCCAGTGCCAGGATTGCGCGCCGCGCGAGTTCAAGCCCTCGTTCGACAACACATTCTCGCTCGGCGAGGTCTATGACAACATTCTGGGCGAGCTGAAAGTGCCGGTCCTGGCGGGGTTGACCATCGGTCATACGGAGGACCAGTTGACGCTGCCGCTGGGGGTGCGGGCGACGCTTGACGCGGACGCCGGAACGCTCACGGTGGAGGAAGAAGCGCTTGACAGCCGGGGGTAGGATGGGTCGAAGGGGCCAGCCGCGCGCGGCTGGCGGGATGGATGGGCGCGGCGCGGGGCCGGGGACTGAGACCAACGTTGGTCTGAGGCATCATTTCCTGGCGCGGCCATAGGGCGCGCCGGACAACACAACAAGCTGGGGTGAGGGGATCCGGCACTGCACTGAGGCGGTGCACAGGCCGGGGGTGTGTGCGAGCTGGGCCAGATCGCCGGAGCGGCGAAGTGGGTCCGGAGAAAGAATCGGGAGGAGAGGGTGAGTATGAAGACAAAGCTTTTTAGAATCATTGCCGTAGCGACGGCCATGGTGCTCATGGCGGGGTGCTCGCAGAGCCAGATTCTGGTCACGCTGGAGGCTTCGGTGGCAGCGACGGAAGTGCTGGTCGGCGCGCTGGCGGTGACGGGTAAGATTCCGCCGGATACCGCAGTGGCGGTTACAGGCGCCATTGCCCAGTTGCCGGCCGCTTACCAGGCGACAACGACCGAATTGGCGTCAACCGACTCGGACGCCATCAAAGCGGTGACGATCGCGGGTTATTATGCGAACACGCTGGCCTCGCTGCAGGCGGTGCCGGCGGATGCCCAGGTCTACGCAGCCATGATCGCGGGGAGCATCGAGGCGTTCCTGTCCACGCTGGCGCAGACCCAGGGGCAGGCGGCGCAATTCACCGACAAGGCCCGGACGGGGGCAAAGTTAGACGCGAATAAACTACAGGCGATCCACGTCCGGGCGGCGGCGCTGGGTGTGCGGCTGGCGGCATTGCAGGCCGCTCAAGCCAAGTAAGCTGAGGCGGTTATGGACGAAGCGAAGGCTTTGATGCAGAACCCAGCGCAGGTCATGTATGTGTACCTGGCGGTGTGGATGCTAGCGGCGCTGGCGCACACGATGCCGGCGCCGGACGACAAATCGAGCAAAGGCTACCGGTGGTTCTACAACCTGATGCAGTTCCTGCTGGCGAACCTGGGGAATCTGCAGATAGGCGGAGTCAGGAAAGCAGGGTAGTTCCAAGGGAGGCCTCCGGAGGCGCAGGCGAGGGCGCCACCAGCAGCAGTTGGGGAGCAGCGTGGGGACCGCTCCGTCGAAAGTCCTCTCGTAATAAAGCGAAGACCGCTCCCTAACGGTCGCGGCTCTGAAACAACTACAAACGCATCCGCTCCGTTACGGTCGCGGCTCAGAAGCGAGCGGCGCGGTAACGTGGTATCCGCAATAGGCCGCTAATGGCCGTGGCGCAACTGGATGCCGAGCTCGCGGAGCTGGCGCGGGTTGGCGGCGGAGGGGGACTCGCACATCAGGTCGGTGCCCTTGGCGGTCTTGGGGAACGGGATCACTTCGCGGATCGACGATTCGCCGGCCAGGATCATGACCAGGCGGTCGAGCCCCAGGGCGATGCCGCCGTGCGGCGGCGCGCCGTAGGTCAAGGCGTCCAACAGATAGCCGAACTTGCCTTGCGCTTCCTCGCGCGTCAAACCGATGGCGTCGAAGACCAGCGACTGGATGTCCTGCCGATGGATACGGATCGAGCCGCTGCCCAACTCGGTGCCGTTCAAAACGATGTCGTAGCTGCGGGCGCGGCAGTGCGCCGGGTCGGCGGTGAGCAGGGCGAGATCTTCTTCCTTGGGTGAGCAGAAGGGGTGGTGCGCGGCGGCCCAGCGCTGCTCCTCGTTGTCCCATTCAAACATCGGAAAATCGACGACCCAGAGGAACTTCAGCAGCTTGGGATCGAGCAGCTTGTGGCGCTCGTTGTACTTCTGCGCGGCGAACAGGCGCAACTGGCCGCAGGCCTGGAAGACGGTCTCCTCGGGGCGCTGGCCGCGCGGCTCCGCGGACCAGCCGGCGAGCAGCAGCAGATCGTTTTCGGCGGCGTGGCACAGCTCGCGCACGCGGGCCATGGGTTCGGGATAGTCGCGGTCGAGGCGCCGGGCATCGTCGAAGACTCTCAGGCCGCGCTCCTGTCCAAACGCCTTGAGCTCGTCGCGCTCGCGGCGTGTGAGCGTGCCGGTTGACGGGATATGGATGGCGACCAGCGGCAGGCCGGCGGTGGTCAGGCCAGCCTCGGCCGGGAAGAGATGCTCGACGGGCCAGAAGCGGGGCAGGCGCAGATCGGGCTTATCGCTGCCGTAGCCCTGCATCGCTTCGGCATAGGTGATGCGCGGCAATGGCGCGTGGACCTCGAACCCGGCCACGGTGCAAATCTTCACGAGCAGCGGCTCGACGACCTCGAAGATCTGCTCCTCCTGCGGGAACGACATCTCGATGTCGATCTGGGTGAACTCGAGCTGGCGATCGGCGCGCAGATCCTCGTCGCGGAAGCAGCGCACGATCTGGAAATAGCGGTCATAGCCCGAGACCATCAACAGTTGCTTGAAAATCTGCGGGGACTGCGGCAGCGCATAGAACGTGCCGTGCTGAATGCGCGACGGCACCAGAAAATCGCGCGCGCCCTCGGGCGCGGTTTTGGAGAGAAAGGGTGTTTCGATCTCGAGAAAGCCCTGGGCGTAAAGCACCTCGCGCGCGGCCAGCGCAATGCCCGAGCGCAGCATGATGTTGCGCTGCATGTGGGGGCGCCGCAGGTCGACGTAGCGGTACTTCAGACGCGTGTCCTCACCCACGTCGATGTTCTCTTCCATGGGAAACGGAGGCGTCTCGCTGGTATTGAGGATGAGCAGTTTTTCGGCGACGATTTCGATTTCGCCGGTTGCGATGTTCAGGTTGACGGTTTCGGGGGAGCGCTTCTCGACGATGCCCTCGACGGCGATGACGTATTCCGAGCGCAGCTGCTCGGCGCGGGCGTGCAGGGCGGCATCGGAGTCGGCGCGGAAGACGATCTGGGTGACGCCTTCGCGGTCGCGCAGGTGAATGAAGATCACGCCGCCGAGGTCGCGGCGGCGGTACACCCAGCCCATGAGCACGACGCGGCGGCCGTCGTCGGAGACTCTCAGTTCTCCGCAACGGTGCGTGCGGCGCAGGTCGCCAAGGAAGTCGAGCGTGATTTCTTGTGCCATCTGTTGTGAAGCGACGACTGCGACGCCGGACGCGGGCGCGGCGCAGAATGCTGTCCGCCCGCGTTGGCAGGCGGAGATTCTCTTAGTGTAACGCGGGAGGAGACGCGCGCCGGCGCCGGCGCGCGTCAGCGAGAGATCCACGGCCAGGTTCCCGCCAGACTCGGCGACCACTCGTTTGCCGAGGACGATGAGCGCTGCGATGAACTCGTGTGAAGCTCCAGGCTACGGATTCCGCGCCGGCCGGCTCTCCCCGCGGTTCGCTGCCGGCCGCCGCCCACTGCTTCAGGATCCGGGCGAACTCGGTCAATGGACCAGTTTCTCCACGTTCACTGTGATGTTGTCACCGCGCCGCAGTTCGACCCTCGTGCCCGCTGCCATGAACCTCGCCATGTCCTTCTCCATGGAATTGAGGTTCAGGATGTCGGGTGGTCCAGCGACAATGTAGTAGACCCCTGGGTAAGCCGCATAACTCCGGTAACCGCCGGGCGTCGTCCCCCCGTCGAAATCCACGAAGCCTGCCAGTCCCGAACGCGACTCTCGCGCATGTTCTGAGATCAATACCACCATCAGACCCGACCGCCCCGCCGGCGCTGGCGGCAGCGAGCCCGAGACAGTAGCCGCGACCCTGCGCATTGTGGCGTCGCCATTAAACATCCCGGTAGCGTACCAGGTATCGGCCAGGAGAACCGCCGGTAGTTCGAAGTTGGTCTTCACGAAGCCGAGTAGTTCCTGGAAGCCGACAACCGGCTGCGTGTCCGACTCCAGCAGCCGGTACTGGCTGAACTCTGCCAAGGGGCTGAGATTGCCTGTCGCGGGCAGCAGGTCGAAGGGCGTGGACTCTGCCACAGGGGCCTTCGACAAACGCTCCACCAGTCGCGCCGGCGCCGGCGCATCGGGGCCGCTCAGCCCCAGTAACGGTATCCGCAGAGTGGAGATGAACTCGCCCGCGCGCAGGCCGATGGGCCATTCGCAACGCAATAGCGGGGTCATGCGAAGCTCCGGCTTCGAGGCGTAAAGGGCGCAACGGGCGACGTCGCCGAGATTTACCGGACGGCCGAACTCGCGGATCTGGGCTCCGAGCGGATTGCCATAGAGAGCAATGTACGCGGTGCCGCGCACAGAGAAGGGCTGTAACGCGACCCGGCTCCACTTTTCGTGATCCAGCCGGAACTGCAATTCGGCCGGAGGACGCGTCCCCACGGACGACCGGAAACCAACGTTCTGCCACGGCAGGCCATCGCCCGCGGCCAGATCGCCGGAGGAAGTGTGCAAGGAGAAGGAGGCGCCCTGGAGCACCGGCGTCACCCCCGCCGGCGCGCCGCTGATGCGGATCGGAATTCGCACCTGAAGCAAGCGGTCGGATAGCGGGATCGGACACTGGTACGTGGGGTCGTCGGGGTCCACAGCGAAGTGCAGCGACCCCGGCGCCAGGTGCAGCGGTGTAAGGCGCCTCTGCATTTCGAACTGCCTCGTCCAGGTGAACGCCCGCTGCGCCGCCAACGGGCACAGCACCAGCGCCGCCACGGCCAGCGACACCACCCACACCGTCCGCCGGCGCGCGTATTGCCATACCAGCAGCGCGCCCAGGCAGATCGAAATGCCAACCAGGGCGGCGAAGTCCGCGGCCCAGCTGGGCGGTGCAGTATCGTACAGGCCGAAGATCGAGGCCAGAAAGTGGTTCCACACAAACAGGCCCGGGATGGTCACGCAGACGACCGTCAGGAACAACATCGGGCTGGGCGAGACAGCGGCGAGAAACATTACAGGGATTAAGTAAAACAGCAGCACAACCAGCGCGCTGAGCAGCAGGCCTGACAGATGAGCCAGCGGCGAAAAGCCGTGCGTCGCCAGTACAGCCATGTCCGCGAGCAGCTTCGGAAGGAGGATCCAGACCACGACCGCGAGCAGCTTGGAGGCGAGCAGGCAGCGCCACGAGTACGGACGTGTGCGCCAGAAATGACGGTCCCCGAGGAGCGGTTCGGCGCCCACGAGCAGTCCCGTCAGGCTGCACCAGCTGACCAACAGCAGCACCGTCAGCACCGGCATGACGGGGCCGAGCAGCGCGTCGTGCGCATAATCTGCGCGCAAGATGCCACACACCTCAAACACCGCGGTGGCGCCCAGACACCAGGTGATCTGCGGCCACAGGCCGCGGGCGTCCTTGCGGAAGATGTGAAGAGTCTGGGAGAGGAAGTGGCGCATTTCAGTTGGCCTCCTCGCGGTTGGCTTTGGTGATGGCGATGAAGATCGAACGCAGGGGCATCGGGGTGACATCGATCCGGCAGCCCGGACCGAACAGCGCATGAATCTTCTCGGGCGTGGACTCCGCGTCAAACTGCGAATCGGCGAAGCGGACGACCGCGCCCGCGCGGCCCGGCGCGAGCCATTGCGCGGGCCAAGGCCGTGGCAGCGCGGGGCTTTTTCCAGCAGCCGTCTTCTCAGCCGGCTGCGTTGCTTCCTCGCAGGTGACCTCGATTTCGCGAAAGCGGGCTGACAGCGCGGAAAGTTCTTCGGAGGACTGCAGCCGGCCGCGATGCAGGAAGCCCACGTGCGAAGAGAAGGATTCGATTTCGGCCAGGTCGTGGGAGGAGATGAAGACCGTCGCTCCGTCCGCCGACTCCAGCAGCGATTCGATCAACTCGTCCCGCACCAGCGCGTCCAGCCCCGTGAATGGTTCGTCGAGCACGATCAGCCGCGGCCGGGAAGCCAGCGCGGCGGCAAGGGACGCCTTCATGTACATGCCTCGCGAAAGGTGCTTCAGCTTTCGATCCAGCGGCAGATCGAGCTGGCGCAGCAGTTGCGCCGCGCGCGCCGCGTCCCAGGTCGGATAAAAGGGGCGCAGATACTCCATCAGGTAGCCCACCGTCATCCAGGGCGGCAGGATCTGGTTTTCCGAAACGTATCCGATCCGCGCGAAGTCGGCGGGCGCCAGCGCGCCCGAGTCGCGGCCGAAGACCAGCGAGTGCCCAGAGGAGGGCCGCAGCAGGTTCATCAGGATTTTGATGGCCGTCGTCTTGCCCGCCCCATTGGGCCCCACCAGCGCATACATACTCGACTCCGGCACCTCCAGGTCGAGACCGTCCAGGGCAAGCGGGGCGAGGGTAAAGTCTAGCGGCGCGCCAGCGGAATAAAAGCGTTTGGTCAGGGAGACAGTCTGCAGAACGGCGTTCATTCGGTCTTCTCCTCGGGGGGAACGGCGTTGAGGCGCTGCCAGTGGCGCGCCAGGGCCTTCTGGACGGCTTCGAGATCCAGGCCCAGATGTTTGGCCTCCACGGCCAGTTGTTCGAGCTCCTTGTTGAGCAGGTTCGAGCGGTCGGCGGCGGTGGAGGCAGCGCGCCGGGAGACGACGGTGCCCGCGCCCACGCGGACCTCCAGCAGTCCTTCGTCGACGAGTTGCGTCACCACCTTGTGCGCCGTGTTGGGGTTGATCTTCAACGCCCGGCTCAACTGGCGCACCGACGGGAAATCGTCGCCCGGCCGCAGTTGGCCGGACACGATGGCCTTCTTGGCGGCATACACGACCTGTTCATAGAGCGAAATGCCGGGCACGAAAGTAAGCCGGAACGGAATCACTATGCGTATTATGACAGCTAGTACAGTAAAGGCAAGCGAAAACCTGAGCGGAAGACGCACTCGGCAGGCGCGGCCGGCGGCGGATGGAGGTCCGGCGCCCGAGGTGGAGGTGTCCGCTTCTTACGCGCGATAGCAGCCCAGAACGCGCAGCATGTCGGCCAGTTCCTGCAGATGCGCGAGCGCGCGCTGGACGCGTTCCTCGGCGGTGCTGCCGATCAGATCGAGGTAGAAAAGGTACTCCCAGGGGCGGCCGCGCAAGGGGCGCGACTCAATTCTGATGACGCTCAGATCGCGCAGCGCGAAGGCGCTCAAGGCGCGGAAGAGCGAGCCGGGCTGGTTGCGGACGGTGAAGACGAGCGAGGTTTTCCAGCCCTTTTTCCCATGCTCGTCGAGCGCCAGCGCGGGCTGGTCGGGGCGGCGCAAGAGGAAGAACCGAGTGATGTTCTGGCGGTCGTCCTCGATGGAGCGCTTGAGGATTTTCGCGCCGTAGATATCGGCCGAGACCGCGCTGGCAATGGCGGCGGCGTCGCGCAGATTTTCGTGAACGACCATCTTCACACTGCCCGCGGTGTCATAAAAGGGCTCGCGCTGGATCTGCGGATTGGCGGCGAAAAAATCGAGGCACTGGTTGAGCGCGACGGGATGCGAGAAGACGCGCTTGAGATCCTTGAAGCGCACGCCGGGCGCGGCGATCAGGTTGTGCACGATGCGCACGTTGGTCTCGGCGACGATGCGGAAATCGTAGTGCAGCAGATGGTCGTAGTTCTCGTGCACCGAGCCGTGGAGCGTATTTTCAATAGGCACCACGGCGGCGTCAACCTGCGAGTCGCGCAGCGCCACGAAGAGGTCTTCGAAGCGCGTGCAGGGCAGGACGACGACCGCAGGTCCCAGCAGGTCCATGGCGGCCTGGTGGCTGAAAGCGCCGGGTTCGCCTTGAAAGGCCGCGCGCAGGGCGGGCGGCGTCGGTTGCTTTTTCCTGGTTGACATGGGTCGCTCAACTCGATGCTCGCGCATTTCGATGGGTCACAAGAGGGCCGCGGCTAGTAGTGCGTCAGCGCGGATGCGCAAAGCTGCTTGAGAATCTCCTTGGCTTGTTTGAGTCCTTCAAAGCGCCGCTCATCTTCGTGAAACGCCGGCGTGTGGACGCGGCGGCGCGCGCCGCGGTGTTCGACGGGATGCTTCAGATGGAGCATTTCGTGATACAGAACATACTCGACGGCCAGGCGGTTCACTTCGGTCGAATCAAGCAGGCGGCTGAGGATGATGGCGTTGTGCGAGGGATCGTAATGCCCGAGCGTGGTGCGCGAGACGCGGCGGCTCCAGCCGAGTTGCGGGCGGCCCATGAGGCCGTTGAAGTAGCTGGCGTTCAACTGCTCGAAGATCTCATCGAGGTCCCAGGCGCTGCCCTGCGGGCCGCTGACGAATTTGCGGCCTCGAACCAGCTTGACCGTTTCCAGGCTGTGCCGGACGTCGCGGCGATTCAACCAGCGGCGGTACAGCGCGGCGGCGTGGGCGGGCGTGGGGCGGCGGAACATTTTGGCGATCAGGATTTCGGCCAGCGCTTCGAGCACCGGCGCGGGCGCGCCTTGCCACAGATCCGAAAGCCGCACGGCGAGCCGGCCCTCCCGCAAGGAGATGGCGCTGTTGGCGTTGGCATAGCGCTTGAAAATCAGCACCACTGCGGCGAGCGGCGTGCGCGGCCGGTATTGGTGGAACACGCGAGTGAAGATCTGCTCGGGCGATTCGAACAACAGCGCGGTCTGAAGTTGCATCCCTATCCTGCCCTAGCATAACAATGAAGAATTACGGATATTTCCGATCAATTCGTCCGTTTCGCCCGGGCGGGTGAATGGGGCGCGACTCAATGGCCGAAGGAGAGCATTCATTGCGTAACGTGAAAATCAGCGCCTACGGTTGCTATGTGCCACCGAAGGTGTTGACGAACCAGGACTTCGAGAAGATGGTGGACACGACCGACGAGTGGATTCTGGAGCGCACCGGGATCCGCGAGCGGCACATCGCCGCGCCCGACGTGGCTACGTCCGACATGGCTGTGGAGGCCGCCAAGGCGGCGCTGAAACAGCGCGGCATGGAAGCGAGTGAGCTGGACGCGATCATCGTGTGCACGGTAACGCCGGACCACCTGTTCCCCTCGACGGCGTGCCTGGTGCAGCACCAGATCGGCGCGACGAATGTGTGGGGCTTCGACCTGATCGCGGCCTGCTGCAGCTTCCTCTACGGCCTGACGACGGGCGCCAGCCTGGTGGCCTCGGGCCTGCACAAGCGCGTGATGGTGATCGGAGCCGACACGATGTCGCGCATCACCGACTACACCGACCGGTCGACCTGCATTCTGTTTGGAGACGCCGCCGGCGCGTTCATCCTCGAACCGGCGGAGGAGGGCGAGCGCGGCTTCGTCGGCCACAAGCATCTGATTGACGGCTCGGGGGCGTCCGTGCTGAATATGCCCGCCGGGGGGAGCCGCCTGCCGCCGTCCCACGAGACGGTCGAGAAGCGGTTGCACTTCATCAAGCAGCAAGGCCAGGCGGTTTTCAAGTTCGCCGTCAAGAAGATGGGCGACATCAGCGCGGCGCTGATCGCGGAGCACGGCCTGAAGACCGAGGACATCGCGGTGATGATCCCGCACCAGGCCAACAAGCGCATCATCACGGCCTGCGCCGACCGCATCAAGATGCCCTATGAGCGCGTGATCGTTAACATCGACCGCTACGGCAACACGACCTCCGCGACGCTGCCGCTGGCGACGCGGGATGCGGTCGATCAGGGCCTGCTGAAAAAGGGCGACTACGTGCTGTTCGCCGCCGTCGGTGCGGGATTCACGGTTGGCGCGAGCCTGTGGCGCTGGGAAATTTAGAACGCCGCTGAAACAGGGTCCGGTGGGATCGCTCCGTCGAAAGCCCTTTCGTAACAAAGCAAAGACCGCTCCCTCCCGGCCGCGACTCTGAGAGACGGCTCGTGGCCACGCAAAGAATCGCCCCCTTTGGTCGCGAGTGGCTGGGGCGCATTGCCAAATTCACGGGCGTGCCAGGAAACCGCCGCCAATCGTTCATACTCATAAGAAAGGCAACGATGATCAGCGAGACCCAGATCGTGCGGTTCCCCGATCTCGCGCTGGACAGCGGCGAGAAGCTGCGCGATCTCGAGGTGGCCTACGAAGGGTACGGCGAGCTGAACGAACGGCGGTCGAACGCGATTCTGATACTGCACGCGTTCACCGGCGACGCCCACGCGGGCGGAGTGGACCACGAAGGCAAACCGGGCTGGTGGGCCAACATGATCGGGCCGGGGAAAGCCTTCGACACGGAGCATTATTACGTTCTGTGCGCGAACGTGCTGGGCGGTTGCCGCGGCACGACGGGGCCGGCTTCGCCGGATCCGGCGACGGGCAAACCGTACGGCATGAGCTTTCCGGTGATCACGATCGGCGACATGGTGCGGCTGCAGCACATGCTGGTGGAGTCGCTGGGGATCCGCAGATTGCTGGCAGTGGCGGGCGGCTCGATGGGCGGCATGCAGGCACTGGAGTGGGCCGTGTCGTTCCCCGATGCGGTTTTCGCGAGCATTCCGATCGCCACCACGGCGCGCCACAGCGCGCAGCAGATCGCGTTCAACGAAGTCGGTCGGCAGGCGATCGTGGGCGACCCGGATTTCCGCGGCGGCGATTTCTATGAGAGCAGCCCGCCGGCGCGCGGGCTGGCGGTGGCGCGCATGGTGGGTCACATCACCTACATGAGCGACGAGTCGATGCGCGAAAAATTCGGCCGTCGTTTGCGCGGGCGCGAGGAATTCAGCTTCGGTTTCGACGTCGATTTCGAGGTGGAGAGTTACCTGCGCTACCGCGGCTCGCAGTTCGTGGGGCGATTCGACGCAAACTCATATCTCTACATCACCAAGGCGATGGACTATTTCGATCTAAGCTCGGCCTACCCTTCGCTGGCGGCGTCGCTCGAACGGGCGCGGTGCCGGTTCCTGGTGATCAGCTTCACCTCCGACTGGCTCTACCCGAGCTACCAGTCGCTGGAAATCGTCAACGCCCTGCGCAGCCGCAACCACGACGTCACCTATTGCGAACTCACGTCGAACTACGGACACGACGCTTTTCTGGTGGACGTGGGCGAGCAAACCGGCATCCTGCGCGGGTTTCTGGCCCGCTGCCAGAGGGAAGCGGAGGCTGCGCAGTGAAGGTTCGGGAGGTGCTGGGGCGTAGCGACTACGCGCTTATCACGGAGCTGATCCCGCAGGCCAGCCGAGTGCTCGACCTGGGATGCGGCGACGGCGCTCTGCTGGCATTTCTGCAAGCGACGAAAGGCGTGGAAGCGCGCGGGATCGAGCTCAAACCGGAACTGGTTCAGGCCGCCATCGCGCGCGGCGTTCCGGTGTATCAGGGCGACGTCGAGAACAGCCTCAGCGAGTATCCGGACAAGGCTTTCGACTACGTCATTCTGAGCCAGACCGTGCAAGAAACCCGCCGGCCGCTCCATGTACTCACCCAGATGCTGCGGATCGCCAGCCACGCCATCATCGCCTTCCCGAATTTCGGCCACTGGCGCGTCCGGTTTGCGCACCTGTCGAGCGGGCGCGCGCCCCGGACCCGGCTGTTTCCCTACGCCTGGCACGATTCGCCGAACATCCATTTCCTGACGGTATTGGATTTTGAAGAACTGGTCCGCTCGCAGGGCTGGCGCATCGAAAGGCGGTTCTTCCTCAGCGGACAGAAGCGGATCAGCCGGCTGCCGAATCTGAGGGCCGAAATTGCCGTCTACATGCTCACGACGTGAGTAGTACTACTAGAACTTATTAACTTTTCTCGGGTTATTCCCTTTGGCTAGCTTCGGATACAATCAGATTGTCGGTCCGGGAATGTCTCCCAGGGTTGGGCAGAGCCGGGAGTTATCGTGCCCGCGAAACGAATCCTCATCGTTGACGACGAGGCCCCTATCAGGGGTCTCCTGACCGAGTTTCTGACGGAACTCGGGTTTGAAACCGCATTTGCCTGCAATGGTCTGGATGCTTTAGAGCGAGTACGGAACTTTGACCCGCACCTGCTGATCATGGATCTGGTCATGCCCGAGCAGGAAGGCATCGAGACGATACGCACACTCAGAACGACGCGCAAGGATCTGAAGATCATTGCCATTTCGGGCGCATTCGCGGGGCAGTTCCTGCGAACCGCCGAACTATTGGGCGCCAACGCCGTCCTGCCCAAGCCTCTGGATCTCGAGGAACTCGCACGGCTGGCGACAAAACTGGTCGGCTGAGGGAACGTCGCGGGAGGACGAAGCCCGGCTGCAGGCGCGATGCCGAGGCGCCCGTTTTCAATCGCCGGAAATCTTCACGATGCCCGGCTCGACCGAATCCTTCTCGCCCTCCAACACACTGCGCGCTTCCGCCGCGGTGAACTGATCGAGCTTGGCCGAGATATTCATGGAGCAGAATTTCGGACCGCACATCGAGCAGAAGTGCGCCTCTTTGAAGCCCTCATGGGGCAGCGTCTCATCGTGGTAGGCGCGCGCGGTTTCGGGGTCGAGGGCGAGTTCGAACTGGCGGTTCCAGTCGAAACGGTAGCGCGCGCGGGATAATTCGTCGTCGCGCTCGCGAACGCCGGGGCGATGGCGTGCGATGTCGGCGGCGTGGGCGGCGATCCGGTAGGCGATGATGCCCTGTTTGACGTCTTCCTTATTCGGCAGGCCGAGGTGCTCCTTGGGTGTCACGTAACACAGCATGGATGCGCCGTACCAGCCGATCATGGCCGCTCCGATGGCGCTGGTGATGTGATCGTAACCCGGGGCGAAGTCGGTGACCAGCGGTCCGAGGGTGTAGAACGGCGCTTCGGCACACAGCTCCATCTCCTTCTCCACCTGGAGCTGGATCTGGTCCATCGGAATGTGGCCGGGGCCTTCGATCATCACCTGCACGTCGTATTGCCAGGCGATTTTGGTCAGCTCGCCGAGGGTCTGCAATTCAGCGAACTGCGCCTCATCGCTGGCATCGGCGAGGGAGCCCGGCCGCAGCCCGTCGCCGAGCGAGAAGCTGACGTCGTACTTCTGGAAGATCCGGCAGATCTCCTCGAAGTGCTCATATAGGAAATTCTGGCGGTGGTTTTTCACCATCCATTCGGCCAGAATCGACCCGCCGCGGCTGACGATGCCGGTGATGCGGCGCGTGGTCAACGGGATGTGCTGGACCAGGACGCCGGCGTGGATGGTCATGTAGTCGACGCCCTGGGCGGCCTGCTCCTCGATCACTTCGAGCATCACCGCCGCGCTCAGGTCCTCGATGCGCCGGACGCGCGCCAGGGCTTCGTAGATCGGCACCGTCCCCACGGGCACCGGCGATGCGTCGATGATCGCCTGGCGGATTTCAGGGATATTGCCGCCGGTGGAAAGGTCCATCACGTTGTCGGCGCCGTATTTGATGGAGTATTCGAGTTTTTCGAGTTCGCCGGCGATGTTCGAAGCCGTCGCCGAATTGCCGATGTTGGCGTTGATCTTACATCTCGAAGCCACGCCGATGGCCATCGGCTCCAGGCTCAAATGGTTGATATTGGCTGGGATAATCATCCGGCCGCGGGCCACTTCGTCGCGCACCAGCGCGGGCGGCAGGGTTTCGCGCCGGGCGACATAGGCCATTTCTTCGGTGATCGTGCCCTGTCGGGCATAGTGCATTTGCGTGCGGATTTTGTCGGATTTTCGAGGTTCCACCCAGTCGGCTCGCTGCATTGCTCTGATTATGGCACGAAGAGTATAGAAGGGCCGAAGGCCGGTTATTCGGGCTCCGGCGCGCCGCCGTCCCAGCGGCCACGCGCGCGCAGGCTGGCGACCTCGGCGCGGGCCAGCTCCTGGAGTTTCAGGGTATCGACCTTGACCGCGCGGTTGAGCGGCATGGCGCCGGGCGCGAGCAGGACGTAGTGCAGCGGACGCATGTAGCCGGCCAGCGAGCGGGCGTGGCGGCGCAGGTCGGCCACCGTCAGATTGGCGCCGGGGCGGGGTTCTACAAAAGCGACGATGGCTTCGCCCCAGACGGCGTGCTCATGGCCGACCACGCCCACGGCCGCCACGCGGTCGGCCAGGGCGCTGAAATGGTTTTCCACGTCGCCGGGGAAAACCTGGTAGCCGGCAGTCTTGATCACCCATTTGGCGCGGCCGGCGAGGTGCAGACCGCGCTGGTCCAGGCACCCCATGTCGCCCGTGTAGAGCCAGCCGTCCAAGGAAAGCGCCTGCGCGGTCGAAACCGGGTCGTTCACATAGCCCAGAAAAGTTTGCGGGCCGCGGAAGCAAACATGGCCGATCTCGCCCGCGCCGAGTTCCTCACCGGCCAGCCCGCCAGCATCGATCGGGCCGCGGATGGACAACGGGTAGGCGGGCGCGGCGAAGCCGAGCGTGGCTTCCAGGTCGGCCGGGTCGCCGGTAAAAGGCGTAAACGTGCAGAAGCCGCTGGCCTCGGTCAGGCCCAGTCCGGTGGCCAGGCGCGGCGCCATGGTGCGCATCTTTTCGAGGAACGGCAGCGGCACGGCCTGCCCGCCGTAGACCACGCCCCACAGGCTGGAGAGGTCGTAGTTCGCGTAGCCGCCCAAACGCCACTCCATCTGAAACATGGCCGGGATCTGGCCGAGCAGCGTCACCTGGTGCTTCTGAATCGCCTCCAGCGACAGCGCCGCGTCGAAGGTCTCCAGCGCGACGGCGGTGCCGCCGGAGAACATGCACGTCATCAGGATCTCGGCTTGGCCGCCGACATGCGATGCGGGCAGGTTCAGCAGTACTCGCTGCTCGGGGCCGAACTGAAACGCCGCGCCCAGGCTGCAGTTCTGGCTGACGATACCGCGATGCGAGAGCAGGGCCGGCTTGGGCGAGCCGGTCGAGCCGGTCGTGAAAATCACCTGCGCGCCGTCGTCCTCGCCGATCGCGACCGGCGGCAAAAACGAGGCCGGCGTCTCGAAGAGCTTCGCGGCCGGCACTGCGCCGTCGAGGCACTCCGGCGGAGGTGAGAATTGCAGCAGGAACTCGACCGCCGGGCAGTGGGCTTTCACAGCAGTGGCGAGTTCCCTGAAGTCGGCCAGCGGCGTCTTTCCGAGGAACGCATAGCCGCGCGCGCCGATGGAGCGAACCTCGCGCAGTACCTCGGCCGGACCGAGCCGCAGATCGAGCGGGGCGTGGATCACACCGGCGCGGAAGCAGGCGTACTCCAGGATGATGTGCTCGCTGAGGAACGGCAGCGAGGCAGCCAGGAAATCGCCTTTGCGAAAACCCATCCGGCGCAGGTTGTGAGCGGCGGCAAGGCTCGCATCGCGCAATTGGCGCCAGGTCAGGCTCGTGCCGCGCGTAGCATTGATGAGCGCCAGTCCGTCGGGATTGCGTTCCGCCCAGGAATCGAGTGCCTGATGGATCAGGCGCCTGCCGGCGGTCTCACGCAGCAGGTCCGCAGCGGTGATGAGCGGGATCGAAGGGCGCATTTCAGGCATTGTACACAGGCGCCGGCGCCGGGCCACCGGCAACTGCGCTATTGTACCCGAGCCCCACGGCCCACGCTTTTACTTCTGCACGGAGACGGTCCGGACGCTGAAGCCCGTGGGGCGGCGGATCTCCACTCGTACTTCTGCCGTGTCCCTGGCGGTCAAAGTGAACGCGTGCGCGATGGCGCTGCCGGGCGCCAGATCTGGCAGCGCAATGCGGTGGCGCTCGACCGGGATGTTGCCCTGACCGTAGACCACCGCCTCCAATGTGTAGCCGCGCAGCGTGTAGCCGGGCACCGTTGCGCGGGTCCGCCCGGCGACCTTCAGCTCGTTGCCCGCGAGCGTGGCGGTCAGCGTTTCCACCGGGCTCGCTTCGTCGCGCAGCACTTCGTAAGAGGGCTTGCGATGGCCGTACAGATCGACCACGCCATGCACGCGCTGCTTCAGCGCGCCCTGGCCGCGGTCGCCAATGTGCGTGCGGTAGTCGTTGTAGCAAAAGAAAATCAAGCCGGCGACACGGTCGTGCCGCCGCAGCACGACGTCCTGTTCGCGCAGAACTTTGATGCGCAACTCGTCGCCTTCGGGCCGGTCGGGCGTGCAGGCGCAGTAGCCGTATTCACTGATGACCACGGGTTTGCCGGGGATCGCCGCGAGGATTTCGACGAGATTGTTCTCCATGTCCGCGGAAGTGCCCTTGGACCAACTGCCGTAATACTGGTTCCACGAAACGTAGTCCATGAAGGCGCTGACGTCCTTGGCGGGCGTCGTGTGAAGGCTGTTCGAGGCGTAGGTGCAGGGGCGCGCGGGGTCGAGCTTCTTGGCCTCCGCGAGCATATTCCGGGCGAACTGCGCGGCGGGCGGATTTTGCCCGTCAATCTCGTTGCAAAGGCCCCACGCCACCACGCTGGGATGGTCGCGGTTTTGCTCGATCATTTCGCGCAGTTGATCGATGCCGTTCTGCTGGAGGGTCTTTTCGAGCTCCGGCGTCAGATTCTGAAAAGTGCCGCCGCCCCAGGTCGGCACTTCGAGTTGCACCAGAATGCCATGCCGGTCGCACCAGTCGAGCACGCGGCGGTCCTGCTGCCAGTGGACGCGCGTGAAGACGCAGTTGAGATTCTTCATGTCGGCATGGTCGTGCTCGATCCATTCAGGCGGCTCGGCCATCCCGTAGTCCGGATTGCTGCCGGCCATGCGCTCGACGCCCATCAGGCGCACGCGTTCGCCGTTGAGTTGGAAGCCGCCGCCCTGCACTTCGAACTTCCGCACGCCGAAGGTGCGCGAAACCCGATGCAGCGCCGTCCCATTCGTCGACACCAAAGTCGCCTCCAGCGAATACAGGTGCGGATGATCGAAATGCCAGTAGCGCGCGTTCTGCCAAGAGCCGCGGAAGCCCGCGGCCTGGACTGCTCCATTGAACTGGTGCATGCCCTTCGTGATGCTGAGGCTAACGGCCCGGCCGGTTTCCTGTTCGACGATCCGCAGTTCGACGATTGCCTCTTGTTCGTGGCTGACGAAACTCGCCCCGGCGCTGAACTGCGCCCCGCCTGCGTTGTCCGGCCAGGCGTCGATGTGGATTTCGCCGATGTGCGCCATGGGCAAAACCAGCAAGTGGACCGGGCGGTAGATGCCGCCGTCGTGGGCCCAATCGCTGGAGTGCGAGCGCGGCAACATCGTGTCCGTGAATGAGTTGTCAACGCGGACCTCCAGCACGTTGTCCGCGCCCGGCTTCAACGCGCTGCTCAGCTCGTGCGTCTGAAAGGCCGTGTAGCCCTTGCCGCGATGCTCGCCGACGGCGCTGCCGTTCAGTTTCACTTCGGCCGTGTGGAAGACCGATTCGAATTCAATGTGGACATCTGCATTGGCGGTTTCGGCGGGCGCGCGAAACGTGCGGCGATAGTGCGCCACGCCGTAGTAGTCTTCCAGGCCGTCCATCACCTGCCAGGTGTGCGGCACGGTGACCGTGCGCCAGGCCGTCTCGCCGTCCGTCCGGAATTCCCATTCGCCGTCGAGAGAAACGTCGAGGCCGTCAACGGGCGGAGTGGTGGCCGGAACCGCTGCAACCACCGTGGCGGGGCTGGCGACGCCGAGCACCGCCGTGCCGGCCAGAATCTGCGTTCCAAGAAACCGTCTGCGCGTTTCGCTCATGCCTCAGAACATATCAGTTTCGGGTTCGAGCGTCCGAATCCGCGCGGCCGAGATTCGCGCGACTACGATATCCACACGATCTCCACAGTTTTGTTCAGAAGCTACGCGCGTGTGAAATCGACGGATAGAGAATCCTGTGGAAATGGCTGCACGGCGCGGCGGCGCAGGAGCTTACTTTAGGGAACGACTCCACCCATGGCCTCCACGCCCCAGAAGGACGCCGCGTTCGAGCGCGGGCTGCCGTCAAACGTCTACGCCGAGCGCATGATTCTGGGCTCCGTGCTGATGAACGACGAGAAGTTCGTCAACGTCGCCGCGACGCTTCAGCCCGACGACTTCAGCCTGGATAAACACCGCCGCATCTTCCGGCGGATGCTGGAACTCTATGACCGGCAGGAGAAAATCGACCACGTCACACTCTCCAACGAGTTGATGCGCTATGGCGAGCTCGAATCCGTCAACGGGGTCAGTTACCTGGTCTCGCTCGACGAAGGACTGCCCGAGCTGTTCAACCTCGATAGCTACGTCCAGATCGTGAAGGACAAGGCGACGCTGCGCCAGATGATCTTCGCCTCGCAGGAGATCATGCAGCGCTGCTTCGTGGGCGAGGAGGACCCGAAGAAACTCGTCGAAGCGGCGGAGGAGTCGTTCCTGCGGCTGGGCGAGGCGCGCAGCCACGACGACCTGATCAGCGCCAGGGAGGTCATCGACAAGAAAGACGGCGGCCTGGACGCGCTGCTGAATCCGTCCTCGCGGGTGCACGGCACCAGCACCGGATTCTATCGCTACGACGAGATGACCGGCGGCCTGCATGGCGGAGAACTGATCATCCTCGCCGCCCGTCCGGCCATGGGCAAGACCGCGCTGGCGTTGAATATGGCGCTGCACATCGCGACCAGACAGCGCGACCGCAAGGCCGTGGCCGTGTTCTCGCTCGAAATGCCGAGCGAGGCGCTGATGACGCGGCTGATTTGCTCACAGGCCAACGTCGATCAGCAGAAGTTCCGCGTCGGACATCTCAACGAGGACGAAATGAGCCGCCTCAAGCAGGGCGCCGCGGACATCTACGATGCGCCCCTCTACATCGACGACAGCTCGAACACTTCGCTCATGGACATCAAGGCCAAAGTCAAGAAACTGGCGCTGCAGGTCCAGCGGGATCACGGCGCACCGTTGGGACTGGTGATCGTGGACTATCTGCAGTTGATGTCCGCGCCGAACATGGGCCGCAACTCCAACCGCGTGCAGGAAGTCAGCGCGCTGAGCCGCGGTCTCAAGCTGATGTCGAAGGATCTCGACGTTCCGTTTCTGGTGCTGTCGCAGCTCAGCCGCGCGCCCGATCAGCGCCAGGGCGACCACCGGCCACTGCTCAGCGACCTGCGCGAATCGGGCTCGATCGAGCAGGACGCCGACATCGTGAATTTCATCTTCCGACCTGAAGAGTACAACAAGGAACAGCGCGAAGACCTGCGCGGGCAGGCGGAATTGATCATCGCCAAACAGCGCAACGGGCCGACCGGCAAAGTGCCGTTGTTTTTCATCCACGAGTTCACCAAGTTCGTGAACCCGGAGCAACACGAAGAGGCCCCGCCCGAATAGCGCCGCAGTGCGCCGGCCCGTCTCGCATTAGAGTTCCAGCGGCCGTTTCTCTTAAACCCGCTATCCTCGTAGTATGGGTTGTTTTTTGGTCCGCGGCGCGCCAGCGCACGGTGCCATCGCGGGCTGTCCGATCGGGCGGCGACCTTCAGCGGCAATGCATCGCCAGAGTGATTGAATTCGAACGCAACACTGCCTATGGAAGACGCGGAACTGGAACAAATCGTGGCTGCGGTTGTGGAGCGGCTTCAGGCCGGTCCACGCGCTGTGCGCGCGCCGGCCGCAGGAGTCGCGCCCTCGTCTCAGGTCGTCGGTTCGCCTGAGCCGAAGGCCTCCGACGCCTCCCTCGCTGCGCTGATCGATCACACCATCCTGCGCCCGGATGCGACGGCGGAAGAGGTCCGGCAGGTGTGCGCCGAAGCGCGGCAGTTCGGCTTTGCGAGCGTGTGCGTGAATCCTGCGCGGGTCGCGCTGGCCGCGACTGAATTGCACGGCAGCGGAGTGAAGGTGTGCTCCGTGGCGGGGTTCCCGCTCGGAGCCACGCCGACCTCAGCGAAGCTGCACGAGGCCGAGTCCGCCGTTCGGGAGGGCGCGCGGGAAATCGACATGGTCATCCATATCGGCGCGCTGAAGGAGGGCGATTACCAGGCCGTGAAGAGCGATATTCAGAGCGTCGCCCAGCGTTGTCATGCCGGCGGCGCGCGGCTGAAGGTAATCATCGAAACCTGCCTGCTGGACGACGCCGAAAAAGTGGCTGCCTGCACTCTGGCCAAAATGGCGGGCGCGGATTTCGTCAAGACCTCCACCGGCTTCTCAAAGGCCGGTGCAACGGCCGCCGACGTCGCCTTGATGAGGCGCGTGGTCGGACCGGAGATGGGCGTGAAGGCCGCCGGCGGCATCCGCACACTCGCGGACCTGCGCGCGATGGTCAACGCCGGGGCTACGCGCATCGGGGCCAGCGCCAGCGTCAAAATCATGGAGGCGGCCGCGCGTTGAATCCTATGGCCACTAAGACCAAGAGTCGCGTCCGCTTTCAGGAGCGCGCCGAATTGCTCGACTTCCTGCTCGAGGTGTCGGCCATCACTTCCGAGACTCTCGACCTGGACCGGCTGCTCGAAAACGTGGCCGACATCGTGCGCCGCGTCATACCGCACGAGCTGTTCGCCATCCTGCTGTATAACGAACGGCTGAAGGCGCTCAGAATTCGCTACGCCGTCGGCCACCGCGAAGAGGTGGTCCATAATCTGCTCGTCCCTCTCGGAGAGGGCATCACGGGCGTGGCCGCGCGCGAGCGCCGCCCGGTTGTAGTCGGCGACGTGCGCGAGGAGCGCAACTACCTCAACGCCATGGACGCCGTTCGCAGCGAGATGGCGGTGCCGATGGTGGCCCGGCACAAACTCGTCGGCGTCATCGATCTGCAGAGCACGGCCACGGGCGCCTTCTCCGCGCAGGACCGCGCGCTGCTGCAGCTCATCGCCGGTCGCGTCGGAGCGGCAATCGACAATGCGCGGCTCTACCGCCGCGTCGACCGGCAGGGCCGCACGCAGCGCACGCTCACCCTGCTGGCCCAGGAGTTCAGTTCCATCCTGCGCCTCGACACTTTGCTCGAAGAGATTGCCAAGTCGATGCACACGCTGATCAACTACGACGCCTTCGTGATCCTCCAGGTGGACCAACCGGCCCGCCAGTTGCGCAGTCTCTTCAGCCTGCGCTACGACCAGCGCATGCAGCTCGAAAGCCTGCCTATGGACAAGGGCATCACCGGCGCCGCCGCCAGTTCGGGCCAGCCGGTGCTGTCGCGCGACACCCTCAGCGATCCGCGCTACGTCGAGTCGCACCCCGGGATTCGCAGTGAAGTCGCGGTCCCTCTGATTGTGAAGGACCGCGTCATCGGCGTGATGGATCTCGAAAGCAGTCACGTCGGCGCGTTTACGGAAGACCACGTCCGCACCCTGAAACTGATCGCTCCACAGATCGCCATCGCCATCGAAAACGCCCGCCTGTACGAAGAACTCGAGCGCCGTGAAAAGGCGATGCAACAGGATCTCGAGGCCGCCCGGCAGTTGCAGAACGTGTTGCTGCCCCCGCATCCGACGCTCGCCGGCATCGACGCCGGCATCGGCTATAAGCCGGCGCGCACGGTCAGCGGCGACGTCTACGATTTTTTTGACTACGACGGCGAATCGTTCATGGTCGTGTTCGGCGATTCCAGCGGCAAGGGCGCCGCGGCGGCGCTCTACGGGGCGCTGTTCAACGGACTCGTGCGCAGCATCGCTCCACGCCGGCGCAGCCCGGCTCTGTTGCTGGCGGAGTTGAACGCGGCGCTCATGGAGCGGCAGGTCGAGGCCCGGTACGTAACCCTGCTGGCCATGTTCTGGCAATCGCGGGAACGCCGTTTCACCATCGCCAACGCCGGTTCAACCACACCCTTGATTTGCCGCGGCGGCGCGCTCCTCAACCTGCAGGCCGAAGGTCTGCCGGTCGGTCTGCTGGAACGCGCGGAGTACGACGAAATCGTCTTCCCCGCCGAGCCCGACGACGTGATTCTGCTGTACTCGGACGGCGTATCGGATCAGCCCGACGCCACCGGCGCGATCTATGGGGACCGCCGGCTGGCGCAGTTTTTCACTTCGGCCGCCGCGCGTCCCGCGAGTGAAATTGCCAGCGCTATTCTCAAAGACATCCGCGAGTTCCGCGGCGAGACGCCGATGCACGACGACCAGACCGTGATTGTTCTGAAAGTCAACTGAGTTCTCCGATCATGCCCGACGCATTTCATTACCGGGACAACATCCTCTATTGCGAGGACGTCGAACTCTCGCAGCTCGCCGCTCACGCCGGCACGCCGTGCTACGTGTACTCCGCCGCCGCGCTGCGAGAGAACTTTCTAGGCTACGAACGCGCGCTCGAGGGCGTGCCGCACCGCGTCTGCTACGCCGTGAAGGCCAACGGCAATCTCTCCGTGCTGCGCCTGCTCGCCGGTCTCGGCGCGGGCTTCGACATCGTTTCGGGCGGGGAACTTTTCCGCGTTCTGAAGGCCGGCGGCGACGCCTCCTCCGTCGTTTTCGCCGGCGTGGGTAAGACGCGCGAGGAGATCGACTACGCGCTCGAGAGTGGCATTCACAGCTTCAATTGCGAGTCCGAGGCCGAGCTCGCGCTCATCAGCTCTCTGGCCTCGCGTCTGGGGCGGACGGCTTCCGTCGCCGTGCGTGTGAACCCCGACGTCGACGCTCTCACGCACCCCTACATCTCGACCGGCTTGCGCGAGCACAAATTCGGCATCGACATCCGCGAAGTGGAACAGGTGTATGAGCGCGCCCGCGCATTGCCGAACCTCTCGCTGGACGGTGTGAGCTGCCACATCGGCTCACAGTTGCTCGACCTGAGTCCGCTGGTGGAGGCGGTGGCGAAGATGGTCGAACTGGCCGGCCGCCTGCGCGCGCGCGGATTCGCGATCGCCCATCTCGACCTCGGCGGCAGCCTCGGAGTGCCCTACCGGCCGGGCGAGCTTCGCCCCGACCTGGCCGGCTATCTGGCCGGCGTGCGCAAACTCGTCGAGGGCAAAAACCTGACACTGGTTTTCGAGCCCGGGCGTTGGATTGCCGCCGACGCCGGCGCGCTACTGGCGCGCGTGCTGTATCGCAAACACAATGGCTCAAAGGAATTCATCGTCGTCAACGCGGCCATGAACGACCTTTTGCGCCCCGCTTTGTATCAGGCCTGGCACGAGATTGTGCCGCTGCGCAAGACGCACTTCGGCACGGTAACCGCCGACATCGTCGGTCCGATTTGCGAAACCGGCGACTTCCTGGCGCGCGATCGCGAAGTAGCCAACATGATGCCCGGCGACATGCTGGCCGTGCTCACTGCAGGCGCCTACGGCTTTGTCGCGGCCTCGAACTACAACGCCCGGCCGCGCGTTTGCGAAGTGCTCGTGGACGGCGCGTCGTGGCGCGTCGTGCGGCGCCGGGAGAGCTTCGAGGATCTGATTCGCGGCGAGGAGTGAGCGCCAGCTTCCGCGCCGAGTTCGAGCTTCGGGGATGGTCCGATTCCGAACGAATGGGAGAGCGCCGGCTACACCTGCTTGGGCCGCGCCGAGCGCGCGAACGGGCCGCGTGGCTGCTGAATCGGCTCCGGTTCCGGTTCTGGCACAATCGGCTTCTTGATGCGTCCGTCGAGCCGCGCCGCGACGTAGGTTTCGCGCGCCTTGAAGAATTCCGGCGTGCCCGCCGCCACCCCGGTCGAATCCGTGACCTCGGTATCGGGAATCTCGGCCACGATCGCCAGGTACTTGCCGAAGTAATTCTTGAGACGATCCTGCACCAGCCGTTCGCCGGACTTCAGCGCCAGCAGGAACACCTGCTCGCCCCGCGCGCCCTTGAGCGCCTGCCACAGCAGCGAGGCGCGGTTCAGCTTGGCCGACTTCAGCGCCGTCTCCAGCTTCTTCGAATGCGCTTCGAGTTTCTGCCACGGCTCGGCTTCTTCGTGTGACATCGCCGTTTGCGCCAGCAGCGCCGACTTTTCCTTCTGCGCCAGCGGCTGCATCAGGCACCACAGGTTCAGCGCGTACCAGTCGGTCGGCAGCTCGAATCCGAACGGAACCGCGGCCTTCATCTTGGCCACCTTCTGGAACGCCGCTGCATTCAGCTTGCTGCCCGTCAACCCGGGGCAGAACAAAGTCAGCAGCTTCTCCTCGTCGAGCGCCTTCAACACCTCGAAAGGATCGTTCTCCGTGGCGATCTGCTTGAGTTCGCCGAACAGCGATCGCGGCTGGATGGACTCCGTCACGCCGGCTTCCCGCGCATTCAGAAACTGCTGCCACGTGCGCTCTTGCACCGCGAATTTCAACCGCGCCCGAAAACGAATCAGGCGCAGCAGGCGGATCGGATCGTCGTAGAACGTGTAGTTCGTGATCGCCCGCAGCTCCTTGTGCTCCAGGTCGGAGACGCCATTGGTGGGATCGATCATCAGCCCGCGCGAAGCCCGGTTCAGCGAGAGAGCGATGGCGTTGACCGTGAAATCGCGCCGTCGCAGGTCGTCGTGGATCGTCGCCGCCGTCACCACGGGCTTGGCCCCGGCGCGGGCATACTTCTCCGTGCGCGCCATCGAAATCTCGCAGAATACCCCGCTGGGGAAGTGCAGCTCGACGCTTTTCCGGTGGTCGTCCACCGCCAGTACTTCGGCCTTGCATCGCTTGGCCACGTCCCGCGCCAGCTTGACCGCCGGCCCCTCGACCGTGAAGTCGAGATCCCGGATCGGGAATCCGCCCAGCATGTCCCTGAGCGCCCCTCCCGTCAGGAAAAGGCCGAGGTTGGCTTCGCCGGCTGCCGTCTGCACGGCGCTCAGCACTGCGTTCTGCCCCGCCGTCAGGTGACTTTCCAGGTTGAACATGTAGTCACTCATCGCTCGTTCGCCTCCAGGTGCCCCGGCGGCCGGCCGCGCGGGTGATGGCGGTCCACTATCTCCCTCAGGCGGGGGCGGACCACGTGCGTGTAGATTTCGGTCGTGGCAATGTCGGCATGGCCCAGCATCGCCTGAATGCTGCGAAGATCGGCGCCGCCTTCGAGCAGGTGCGTCGCAAAAGAGTGGCGTAATACGTGCGGGCTCAGCTTCGCGTCGATGCCCGCTCTCAGCCTGTACAATCCCAGGCGCTTCCAGAACCCCTGGCGCGTCAGCGGTCCCCCACGCGCCGTCACAAACAGGTACGGCGACGGCCTGCTCCCGAGCAGCCGCCCGCGCGCACTCCCCTGGTACTCGCGGATCGCTTCCTGCGCCTTCTGGCCCAGCGGAATCATGCGCGTCTTGCCGCCCTTGCCCGTAACCCGCAGGTAGCCCAGACTCAGATTCACGTCGCTCAGCTTCACCCCGCACAACTCGCTGACCCGCAACCCGCTGGCGTACAGCACCTCCAGCATGGCCCGGTCCCGCTCCTCGTTGGCCGGATCCAGCTTCGGCTCCGCCAGCAGCCGGCTCACCTGCTCCCGCGTCAAATACTTAGGCAGATTTCGCCATTGCTTCGGCGCGCGTAAGAATCGCGTCGCATCCTCCTGCATCCGGCCTTCCTGGAGCAGGAACCGGTAGAAGCTCCTCAGCGTCGTCAGGTGCCGCGCCACCGTCCGGCTGGAGTAGCCCTCCCGGTAGAATGAATCGATATACGCGCCCAGCTCGCCGGCTGAAGGTAAACCCTCTGTTTTCAATTGGTTCCAGTACGAATTAAATCGCGCAATGTCCAGCCCGTAGGCAGACAAAGTCTGCGGCGCCAGGCCCTTCTCAATCCGGCACCACGCCAGAAAAGCTTCTGCGGCGGATGCAAGTCCGCCCTCGCTGCCCATCGCGTCAATGATACAATACCTGCGTAATTGTTTGAAAGAAAAGGGTTGCAGTTAGGATTGAGATGAGTGCCTCGACGGCCAAAAAAGTCCTCGTCGACCGCTACGACCGCTCGCTCCTGCGCGGCTTCGTGCAACCCCAAAGCTATCGGACGCCCGACGGCCTGGAATTGATGAGCCCCGACGGCAGCCTTACCATCGTCCCCTATCTTCAGATCAAGTGCGCCTCGTTCGTGCGCGATCTGGACGGCTTGAGCGCCCTCCGTTCGCGCCGTGAGTTCCTCGCCCGGCCCAAATCTCTCGGCCTGTGGATTGAACTTCAATTTCTCGACGGGGACACCCTCGAGGCGATGATCTCCAATAATATGTTGGAGATGGAGTCGGATGGCCTGCTCGCGACGCCGCCTGAAAACTCCAGCAACGCGCAGCGCATCTTCGTGCCCCGGGTTAGCCTCTCCGGCGTCCGCGTCCTGGGCGTCGTGGGTAAACCCAAGCCCCGCCGGGACCGCCAGCCCGTCGGCGCAGGGAAACAGATCAGGCTGTTTTCAGAAACTGAGAACGGTTGAGTTCGTGTTCGCTGAGGATCTCCCAGTTGCTGAGGTCCACTCCGCGGACAAAACTGAGCCGATCCAGAACAAACCGGCGCTCTTTCTTCCATTCCTTCCACAAAAACGCCGCCCGAGCCACTAATTCTTCGAGTTGCGCGGCCGGGAACTCCTGCGCCAGTGTAATGTGCGGGTGGAATGGGTAAGGTTCGTCGGCCGCGAACGTGTCCCGGGCGAGTTGTTCGTGCAACCGGTTCAGCGCTTCGCCGCCGGTCTCCAGCCCGAGGTAGACCACGTTGGTCGCCGGGAAGATTTCGATCTCCCCGATGCCGATGTCCAGCGCTGCCGTCTTCTGCAGCCTCCGCGCGAGATCGGCCGACAGATTATCGGGCGCGCCCAGCAGCAGGCGCGGCGGGAGAATGGTCACGTGCGAGCGGAACGGGCACCCCGGTACCAGTTGTTGGCGCAGCGCATCCAGGTAGCCCCCGAGAGCGCCGGGAATGAACCCGATCAGAGCATAAAACTGCCCGTCACCACCATTTGTTCGAGTACATCCCATTCCAATACGTGAGTGTCCGGACCTGGGGACAATTCGCCCGCCGGATCGATTTCTTCCTGTGATTGCCTACTTCGAGCCTAACATTCTACAGGAGCCATCGACGAGGCCGCGACCGCCGGCTGTTCCAGCACCGCCCATCGCGCTTCCTCAAACCCCACGTATTTGCAGATGCGCAGTGCCCCGGCCTCGGATTCCAGAAGATCGCCGATGTCCAACGCCTGCGCCGTGCCGCGCAACTTCGCCCAGGCTTCGTACGGACCCTCCGCCTCCACCTCGCCCGCCGCTTCGAAGTCTTTGGGCTTTAGCTGGCTCGCGCCACTCGCGTGCGGCGCCCAGCGGAACTGCTGCCGGGGCGTGTCCTTCATCCGGTAAATGTGAAACAGCGGCATCGCTACCATTGTGCCTCAAAACAGGAATGGGTCAATTTGTTATATTCTGCGATTTCACACCGTCAAGCGGGCGAACGGGTCAATCCGTAATCTGGAACGATTTCACCGCCGCCAGCGCCCGTGCTGCATCACTCTGGCCTCGCGCGATCCAGTCGCTGATCCGCTCGCGCTGCCACACGGCGGTTTCGCGCCATCTACCCAGCGCCAGGCCGGGTTCGATGGCCACCACCCGGACGCCCGCCGGAATTGGCGCTTTGCGATGCCCGGACACCACCCGCAGCGCCGCGCGGCCGGCCCGCAGTGCCAGCGGCGCACGCGCCGGCAGGATATTGACCGCGACGATGCGCGTGGCGCCTGCCTCGATCGCCGCTTCGACCGGTACCGCGTCCAGTAACCCGCCGTCGGCCCACCACTGCCCATCCAGCTTGTACTGCCTCAGCAGCAGCGGTACCCCGCACGAAGCGCACAGGTGCCGCCACGTGATTGCGTCGTCCCAGAACACGCGCGTTCGCAGCGGCCGGACCGACGTGAGCGCCACTCCGTAGCGCACCCGGGGCTGAAACCGCTCCATCAGCCGCCGCGCGAAGCACTCCACCGGCGCAGCGTCGAACAGCCCATCAAACGGCCCGCGCGGTAACCGCAGCCGCGGCCGGCCGTGCTCGCCCAGCTCCATCCACTGCGCGATCCAATCGTCCGCCGCGCATCCGCCCGCAATCGCCAGCCCGTTCAGCGCGCCAATCGAGGCCCCCACCACCATGTCCGGCTGGAAGCTCGCTTCGAGCGTCTTCCAAACGCCCGCCTGGTAGGCCCCAAACAAGCCTCCGCCGCCTAACACCAGTGCTGTCGTGGGTCGCTCCATCGCATACCTCACGCCGGGGACTTGCGTCCGCGCGTTCGCTTCAAGACCGCCTGAGTCGCGCGCGGCCTTCGAACCGCCACCCGTGCGATTAGAACCTACGCGCTCTCTCCGCCGCTCCCGGCCTCTTCCGCCTCGTTGGCCAATGCCGCTTCATCCGGCGGCGCCAGCACGGCCCGCGCATCGGCCTCGTCTTCCTTCGCCACCTGCACGAAGTACACGCCTTGATTGGAAATGTCTTTCCCGGCGGTGATGGCACAGGCGATGCCCGCATCATGCAACACGCCGCCCACCAGCGAGATCTCGACCCAGTCGCCGGTCTCCAGCACCGTCACCAGTTCGACCGCGCCCGCCGCGGCTCCCTCCGGCTCCGTCGGCCGATCGCCCTCCGCCAGCGGAACCAGGCAATCCGCGCATTCTGAAAATCCTTCGCGGTACTCGACGCCGCATTGTGGGCAATACAGGGTGCACCTCCTCGCGCTGACGCTGGCATCATAACAAGCCGCCGGGGCGCTTCGCGCGGACCCGCGTGAATGCGGCCCGATTCAATGCGCCGAGTGGCGTCTGTTGTTCGCCTGGTGCGGCATGCGACCATAAAGTCAGAGTCATGAAAAAGGTCCTAATCTCCTTGGGCTTGGTGGTGCTCGCCGGCGTGGTGATCTGGCTCGCCACGCGCCGCGCCGCGCCGCCGCAAGTGCCCTTCGAGATCGCCAAACGCCAGACGCTGGTGAGCATGCTCAGCACCAACGGGAAGGTCGAACCGGTCGAATGGACCGAGGTCGCGAGCGAGCGCGAGGGCCGCATCAGCCGGCTGCTGGTGCACCGCGGCCAAGACGTCCGCACGGGCGCCGTGATGGTGCAGCTCGAGACCCCCGCCGCCGACTCCGACCTCGCCGCCGCCCAGTCGCGCCTCGCCCAGGCGCGCGCCGACCTCGCTTCGTTGCAGCAGGGCGGCCGCGCCGCCGACCTGGCCGACATCGATGCCACCCGCGCCAGGCTCGCGGTCGAGAAGGATGCCGCTCAGCGCGACGTGACTTCCCTCGAACGCCTGCTGGCTCAAAAAGCGGCCACGCGCGACGAACTCGATGCTGCTCGCGATCGCCTGAAGCGGACTCAGGCCGAACTCGATGGTCTCGAAAAAAAGCGCGCGGCACTGGCCCCGGCTCTGGACCGCGGCGCGGCCGAAGCGCGCCTGCGCGACGCCTCCGCGGCCCTCGCGCTCGTGCAGCGCCAGATCGAGCAGGCCACCATCCGCTCTCCGCGCGACGGCGTGGTCTACGATCTGCCGGTCCACGCCGGAGCGTGGCTCGCGGCCGGCGAAGCGGTGGCGCGCGTCGGCCGTATCGACCGCCTGAAAGTGCAGTTGTACGTGGACGAGCCCGACCTGGGCAAGATCCGCCTCGGCCTGCCCGTTACGGTCACCTGGGACGCACTGCCGGGCCGCGAATGGAACGGAACCATCAGCCAGTTGCCGGCCCAGATTGTCGCTCTCGGCTCCCGCCAGGTCGGCGAAGTGGTCGTGTTTGTCGATGCGCCGCAACGCGATCTGCCGCCCGGCGCCAACATCGACGCGCGGCTCACCGCGCAGGTGGCCGAGCACGCCCTCACCGTCTCCAAGGGCAGCCTGCGGCGCGAAGACGGCGCCGTCGGAACCTTCGTGCTCGAAGGCACAAAGGTCGCCTGGCGACACGTTCAGGTGGGTATTACCAGCGAAACCAGGGCGGAGATCCTGGCGGGCCTCAAAGAGGGCGATGCGGTGGCCCTGCCCTCCGACCGCCCTCTGAAAAACGGCTTCGCCGTGACCCCGATCTATCCCTGATACGCGCGCGCTACTTCTTCACCGCCGGCGTGCCAGGCGCGATTGGCGCGGTGGGCGCGGCCGCCGCCGGGCTGGCTTCGGGCGCGCCGAAGTAGTCCGGGTTGAACTTCACGGTCGCCTTTTCCCGCAGCGCGCGCACGGTCTGGGCAGCGGCTTGGTTTTGCAGCTCTCTTTCCAGGTCGCCTTTCACTTTGTCGAAATCGGCCGTCGAGCGCTCCTGCACCTGGACCAGGTGATAGCCGAACGCCGTTTTCACCGGCTCGCTGACCTCGCCGGCCTTCAGGGCAAACACGGCCTGTTCGAACTCTGGAATCATCCGGCCGCGGCTCAGCGTACCCAGTTCCCCGCCCTTGGCGCCGGTGGTGGTGTCGTCGGATTCGGCCTTCGCCACGGCCGCGAAATCCTCGCCCTTCACAATGCGCTCCCGCAGCGCCTTGGCCTTGGCCAACGCCTCGGCGTCGGTCAGTTCTTTCTGGTCCTTCCGCAGGGCGATGCGCGAGCCCTGGAACCGCACCAGGAGATGCCGCGCCTTGACCTGCTCGAAGTCCGCCTTGCGCGCCTCATACGCGGCTTTCAGTTCTGCATCGCTCGGCTTGTCCGCTTGCACCAGTTGTGAATACATCGCATTGGCCAGCAGACTGTCTTCCTGCATCTTGATCTGGCTGGCGATGTCTGGCGTGGACTGCAGCCCGCGGCTGCGGGCCTCCTGCGCCAGAATCTTCATGTCGGCCAGCTTGTCGGCCAATTGCCGTTTGCCATCGGGTGTGGCAGCCTGCGTGCGGACATTTTGCGGCAAATTCGACAGCAGGCGCTCAAACTGTGTGCGCGTCATGGTCTCGCTCCCGGCCGTGAAGACGACCGGGTCGGACGCCGCCGGTACGGGGGCAGCGCCCGCGGCGGGTGGTTGCGCAGCCGGCACTTGCGCCCACAGCGCGGCCCCGAGCATCGACAATAGAATAGTTCTCATTCAACCATGCTACCCCGACCCGGTGCCCGCGCCGAGCGCCCCACAACGCGCGCGAAAGACGTTGCGACCAAGCCCACCAGTTGGAAGGCCGTCTGGCCCGACATCGTGGAGCTGCTCAGGCCGCGCCGCGGCCAGCTTTTACTGGGCCTGGTTCTGATCGGCATCAGCCGCGCGGCGGGCTTCGTGCTGCCCGCCTCCACCAAGTATTTCGTCAACGAAATTCTCACCAAACACAACACGCAGAAACTGCTGCCGCTGGTGGCGGCCATCATTGCCGCCACCGCCCTGCAGGGCCTGACCGGCTACTGGCTGACGCAATTGCTCTCGAAATCGGCGCAGCGCCTGATCGCCGAATTGCGCTGCAAGGTGGAGCGCCACGTCACACGCCTGCCGGTGACGTTTTTCGATGCCAATAAATCGGGCCAACTCGTTTCGCGCATAATGAACGACGTCGAGGGCGTGCGCAACTTGGTCGGCACGGGCCTGGTGGAATTCGTCGGCGGCATACTGACCTCGATCGGGTCGTTCTTCTTCCTGATCCGGCTCAGCCCGCTCATGACGGGGCTGACCGCCGTCGTGGTGATCGTCTTCATGGCCGTGCTGCAAAAGGCTTTCCGGACGCTGCGGCCGATCTTCCGCGAACGCGGCAAAATCACCGCCGAAGTCTCCGGGCGCCTCACCGAAACGCTGGGCGGCATCCGCGTGGTGAAGGGTTACCACGCCGAAGCGCGCGAGGACGGAGTGTTTGCGAGCGGCGCGCAACGGATTCTGGATAACGTCATAAAATCGCTCACCAGCGTCTCCGTGCTGAGCCTTTCGGCGACCGTGCTGCTGGGCCTGGTGGGCGCGCTGGTGATGTACGTCAGCGGCCGCCAGTCGCTCTCGACGGGCAGTTTCGTGGCCTTCACCATGTTCCTCGGCTTCCTGGTGGCGCCCGTATTCCAGATCGTCGGGATCGGCACGCAGGTCACCGAGGCCGTCGCCGGCCTGGAGCGCACGCGCGAGATTCTCAACCTGGCGCGCGAGGACGCCGATCCGCGGCGCACGGTCGCGCTCGGCCCGATCCGCGGCGAGGTGCGTTTCGAGGGCGTTTCATTTGAATACGAAGCCGGCAAGCCCGTGCTGCACGAAGTCTCCTTCGAGGCCGCGCCGGGCACCGTCACGGCGCTCGTCGGCTCGTCAGGCTCCGGTAAATCGACCACCATCGGGCTGGTCGAGCTCGTTCCACGCGCCGCGCGAAGGGCGCGTCATGGTGGACGGCATCGATCTTTCCACGGTGCGCCTGGACAGCTATCGCTCGCAGCTCGGCGTGGTGCTGCAGGAGTCGTTCCTGTTTGACGGCACAATCCGCGAGAACGTCGCTTTCGCGCGCCCCGCTGCTTCGCACGAGCAGATCGAAAGGGCCTGTCGCACGGCGCGCGTGGATGAGTTCGTCGAGCGGTTCCCGGAAGCGTACGAGACCGTTGTCGGTGAGCGCGGAGTCAAGCTCTCGGGCGGCCAGCGCCAGCGCGTCTCCATCGCCCGCGCCATCCTGGCCGATCCACGCATCCTGATTCTGGACGAGGCCACATCGAGCCTCGACAGCGAGACCGAGGCACTGATCCAAACCGGGCTGGGGTGGCTGATGCGCGGGCGCACCACTTTCGTCATCGCCCACCGCCTCAGCACCATCCGCCGCGCCGACCAGATTCTGGTCATGGAAGGCGGCCGCATCGTCGAACGCGGCAGCCACGCTGAACTGTACGCGCTGCGCGGCCGCTACTACGACCTCTACACGCGCCAGCACGGCCTCGAAGCCAATCTGTTCCTGGCCCCCGGCGAGGGCGATTCCCTAGCCCCCAGCGAGGGCGACGCGCAGTAAGCGCCGCGGGCCGGTAGGTCTCGGGCGGCGTTGGCTCCAAAATGGAAACGGTAAGGGGTTACTGCGATGGTTTTTTGGCATCATCATCTAGCAGACGAAAATCAGTAAGGTGTTCATGCCTGTCCGGTTGAGCACCTTTCTAGAGCAATTTTTGACATACTATAAGTGCCCTGGCGATTTCTCTGCCGAAACCGTTATGCCGCAAGCATACACAGACGATCTGCGTCGTAAGCTCTTGGGGGCCTACGACCAGGGGCGGGGTGGGTTGGAGAAACTGGCGGCGTTGTTCGGTGTCAGTTACGGCTGGGCGCAGAAGGTGGCCGCCACGCGACGGCGCACGGGGAGCGTCGAGCGGCCGGCGGGTGCCAAGCGCGGATTTCCGAGTCGGCTGACGCCGGAGTTGCGCTCCGCATTGAGCACTCAGATTCAAACGCGGCCCGACGCAACGCTGGCCGAGTTGCGGCAGTGGTTGAGCGAGCAGCATGGCGTGGCGGTGAGCGTTTCGCGGCTGTGCACGGTGCTGCAAGAGCTGGGACTGCGGCTTAAAAAAAGTCGCTCCACGCAGCCGAGCAGGACACTCCAGACGGACGGGCGCGACGCCAACAGTGGTGGCGCGAAATCGCGGAGATTGACTCCGAACGCCTGATTTTCCTGGACGAAAGCGGGGTTACGACCGATTTGACGCGGCGCTACGGGCGCGCTCCGCGCGGGCAACGAGTGCGCGAGGGTGCCCCCGGCGGCCATTGGCACAGCGTCACATTGTTGGGGGCCGTAGGCGTGACCGGATGGAAGGCGGCGATGAGCATCGCGGGTGCCGCCGACGGCGACGTTTTTCTGGCCTACCTGCAAGACGTGCTGGGTCCGCAACTGCGCGCCGGCGACGTGGTGGTGATGGATAATCTGAGTGCTCACAAGGTGGCGGGCGTTCGCGCACTGATCGAGGCGCGTGGGGCGGAGTTGCGCTATCTGCCGCCCTACTCGCCCGACTACAATCCCATCGAAGCGTGTTGGTCGATGGTCAAACAGAAACTTCGATGCCTGCGCGCCCGAACGCTTGAGGCCCTCGATCAAGCCATCCCCGAAGCCCTGCGTTTAGTCACCGCCGAGCACACCGCTGCCTTCTTCCGCCATTGCGGTTATGCATTATAGAAAGTTCGAAAGCGCTCTAGTAGCGGCCCTCGTCTGCAAGTTATTGATTATAAACAGCCAATTAGAACACCCCCGCTACACCGTAGCGGCTTGTCCGCGGCCGGCCCCGGAATTGCCCATGCAGACCAGCGCGGCCGAGCCTCAACCGGCCAGGCATATAAGGTGTTCCTGGTTTACCCCCGCGCATGCGCTCGATTCGCGTTGCAAAAGGCGCACGCTCGCGCGCCGCGCGGCAGACCTGTCGGATGGACGCGACTCGCCGCCGCGGCGGGCCGCCGAGGGAGAAAGGTGCGTCCTGGGCTTGTCCCGGGTTTCGCGTTCTGCGGTCTCGGACGTGGTAACGAAACAGCCGGACTCCCCTATCCCGACCAGTAGCGCGCGTCCGTCAGCAATCCCTCTCCCAAGCCAGGCATCCGGGTCGCCCGCGCGAAACTCCGGCCGGCCCAGATCAAAGACCTGATAAATCAGGCCCGTGAGATCACCCCAGTGACAGCAGGGTTGGAACTGAAACTCCGCGTCCAAATGGAATTGGAGGTTTCTGGCGCGTGGACTGACGTGATTGAAAAATTGAATTCGATGGTTGCTTCCATCGCTGCGGGCTTGATGCGAAGCTAGTCGATCTTGAACCGGAGAAAGCACACCTGTCCACCGACGCTACTGGACAGTCCAGCTTCCCATGGCGACCCAGTTGGTGGGGGTTAGACCCGCCGAACTGACCGGATACCCATACACTTTCTTAGTCGCGCTCCCAGTGGTCTTGAAGGCCGGCTTGAACTGGAGGCTGACGGTCATGGTTAGATTGTTGCCGGTTATCTTGATGGAGGATCCGCTCCCATTGAGCGTGCACTGCGAATTCGAAATGCTGGCATTCGTTCCGGGTGTGAGGTAAGCGACGTAATTGCTGGCGGCGTCGTTGAGCAAACCGAATTGTTTCTGGTTACTGATGTAATTCACCACGCAGGCCGCGCTCGAGCTACCAGAAGAGGAGAAAATGATTTCCACACTTGAGAGGTCGCTCCCTCCGGCCGAATCAGCGGATGTCAGGGCGAAAGCCTGGGATGAGCCCTGTCCGGATGCAGGAGAGAGGCTCACAACCGTGGGCGGCGTCGGGAGCGTCCACGTCCCCTTCGCGGCCATTCCGCCGGTAGGACCCTGGGCGGCCGAATTGACAGCATTGGCATAGATACTCTTTGTCGCGCCGCTCCCAATGCTGGCGAACGCAGTCTTGAATTGCAGATTGACGGTCATGATCAGCGAACTGCCCGAGCTCTGAATCGACGACCCGATGCCAGATACCGTGCATTGGGAGTTGGAAACGCTGCCTGCCTGCCCAGGCGTGATGGAGCCTGCACTCCCAGTGCCCGCGTCGTTGGTTAACCCCACAGTCTTTTGCTGAGAGCTGTAAGTGACCGCACAGGCTTTGCTCAAGGTCGTGGAATTCGCAAACAGTAGCTCAACGGAAGCGAGATCGCTCGCGCCGGCTGGATCCGAGACAGTCAGAGCGAACGCTTGGGACGTGCCATGTCCGGATGAGGGAGATAAGGACACGATAGCTGGCAAGCCCGCCTTTGGAATTGTCCAGGTCCCCGACGATACCATTCCACCGGAAGGACCCTGGCCCGCCGAGTTGACGGGATTGGCGTAGATGGTCTTCGCCGCGCTCGTTCCAAGGCTGGCAAAGGCCACGTTGAACTGCAGACTGACTGTCAGGACCAGCGCATTGCCCGCGGACTGAATCGACGAACCGGCGCCAGAGAGCGTGCACTGGGAGTTGGAAACGCTGCCTGCCTGGCCGGGCGTCACGTAGCCCGTATAGCCAGTGCCCGCGTCGTTGCTCAACCCAATGTTCTTCTGTTGCGCGACGTAGGTGACGGCACACGCGCTGCTCAGGCTTGTGGAATTCGCAAACAGTATCTGAACGGAGGCCAGATCGCTTGCGCCGGCCAGATCGGAAACTGTCAGGGCAAAGGTTTGCGACGAACCCTGCCCGGTGGCCGGTGTCAGGGACACGACAATAGGCGGTGTTGGGATCGTCCAGCTCCCGATCGCAGCCATGCCGCCAGTCGGGCCCTGTCCTGCCGAATTCACAGGATAGGCGTAGATGGTCTTTGCCGCGCTCGTTCCGGTGCTGGCAAAGGCCGTGTTGAACTGCAGACTGACGGTCATGATCAGCGAATTGCCCGATGTCTGGATCGACGATCCCGCGCCGGAGATGGTGCATTGCGAGTTGGAGACGCTGCCTGCCTGGCCCGCCGTGACGTAGCCCGCATAACCATTGCCTGCGTCGTTGGTCAACCCGAGATTCTTCTGTTGAGAGATGTAGGTGACGGCACAAGCACTGCTCAAGCTGCTGGAATTCGCAAACAGCAACTGAACGGAAGCCAGATCATTCGCGCCTGCGGAATCCGAGACAGTCACAGCGAAGGTCTGCGACAGGCCTTGGCCGGACGACGGCGATAAGGAAACGACGGTTGGCGAGCCCGGTTTGGGGATTGTCCAGGTCCCCGCGGATACTATTCCGCCTGTAGGGTCTTGATTAGCCGAATTCACAGGATTAGCGTAGATGGTCTTTGCCGCGCTCGTCCCAATGCTGGCAAAGGCGGCGTTGAACTGCAGACTGGCGCTCATGATCAGTGAATTACCCGAGGCTTGAACCGACGACCCGGCGCCGGAGAGAGTGCACTGGGAGTTGGAGACGCTGCCTGAGATTCCAGGTGTGACGTAGCCCGCATAACCAGTGCCCGAGTCGTTGGTCAACCCGAGATTCTTCTGTTGAGAGATGTAGGTGACGGCACAGGCGCCGCCCAAGCTGCTGGAATTCGCAAACAGCAGCTGAACGGAGGCAAGATCGTTCGCACCCGCGGAATCAGAGACAGTCAGAGCGAAGATCTGCGACAGGCCTTGCCCGGACGACGGCGTCAGAGAGACCACAACTGGAGGCTGTGGCGCCACCAGCGACCACGACGCAGCCTGTACCACCGACAGAGTATTGCCCTGGTTGTCCGTCGCCATCACGTTGACATATTTCGTGATTCCGTCTCCCACGGTGCCGAATACCGGCAGGTAGGTGAGGCTGACCCGCACGGCGACCGAGTTACCAACAACGGCCATGGTCGTGCCGGCCGCGTTTACCGTGCATTGTGAGTTCTGCAAGGTCGCGTTGCTTCCGATGGCGACGCTTCCCACGTTCCCGCTGCCCGCATCATTGGCTAGAGTGATGGTTTTTGCGGAGATGCCGAAGGTCACCGCGCACGCACTTGCAGTGGAGTAAGGGTTGCTGACATTCACTTGGATCGACTGGATGGCTTGACCGCCGGAAGGGTTCGTCACGACCAGATTCACTATATGGTTCAACCCGATTCCGCTCAGTGGGTAGATTCCATTCAGCACCATGTCATTTGACATCGCGACTTCCAGCAGAAAGCCATCGCCATCGCCCCCTGGCGTTGGCTGAATCGCTCCGCTGGTCACGGGAAGATTGGCTGCCGTTGTCGCACCCGCCAGCAGGATCCGATCCTGCATGGCCTGGACTGCGTAAACCGTACTTGTACCGGAGCCGCCGGTGTAGCTTACGGTTTGCCATTGATTGCCAGCAGCGGCCAGGATCGCGAACCAGCCATCGGCCGCGCCTTGAAAGGTAAATGGCAGAGCGTTTTGCAGCGGCAGATTGACTGACGATGTCTGTCCCGCAACGACGACATCCCCGCTCGGCTGCAAGCCCATTGCATAGACATAGTCGTTGCCCGAACCGCCCACTATGGAACACCAATTGAGCGCGACCAGTCCAGGACTGATCATGCAGGCGAATCCCTTTGTTCCGCTTCCGGTTGTCGTGACAACTCCCGCCCCGGTTCCCGGGAACCCGATCTGCGAACTGGCTGAGCCGGCCACATAGACATTGCCGTCGGCGTCCAGAACGGCTGCCGCGATCTGATCCTGGCCAATGCCGCCTAGATACGAGGAACTCAGCAACTTCGATCCATCGCTGCTCAGTTGAGCGACAAACCCGTCCAAGAACCCTCCGTTGGTGCTCTGAAACGCACCTGGAACCGGGAAATTGGACGACCGGGTGGCACCCGCCACGGTGATCGTCCCCGAAGAATCCAGAGCCACGGCATGACATCCATCCAAACCGCTCCCCCCAAGAAAAGTGGAGAACACGGCAGCTGTCCCACCAGCCGACAACATCGTGACGAAACAATCGTCAGAGCCGGCGGACACCTGTTGGTAAGCCATTGAAGTAACGGGGAAATCGGCGGAGCCCGTTTGGCCGGCCACGATGGCCCGCCCGGAGCCGTCCACCGCCACAGCTAACCCCCGATCCGCCCCGGAGCCGCCGAGGAGGGTCGAATACACCAGGTCGCCCGCCGAGTCCAGTTTGATAACGAACGCGTTCCAATCCGCTGGCGCCGCCGTCTGGAAGGCCTTGGCCGTGGTCAGGAAGTCCGGGGAATTGGAATAGCCGGTCGCGTACGCGTTGCCCTCCATATCCACTGCAATGGCCTGGCCCTGGTCGCTGTAGGTGCCTCCAATCACAGCGAAAAAGACGACTCCCACGCCACCCGGCGCCAACCGCATCACCATCGCTTTGCCGGAGCCGGCAGGCACGCCGGTGGCACGTCCGAACAAACTCGGCGAGGCCGTCTGGCCGGTCAGGTAGATGCTGCCGTCCGGGCCGAGAGCCATCCCATAGATGGAGTCCAGTTGCGACCCGCCGAGATAGGTCGAGAAGTCGAAGACGGGGTCAATGGTGAGCGGCAACTCAGGGTTGGCTCCAACGACCTGAAACCCCAAATCGCCTGCAGGACTGAGGCCATAGCTGACCTCGACCGGACGCGCTTGGGAACCTGTATCGGATTGATAAGCCAATGGTTTTCCGAGCAGGAAACTCAGCCCCGCGGCGCTCACGCGGAGGCGACCCTGCTGGTCGACTCTCGCGCTGGCGCCCTTCCAAGTGAGGGACGGGATGGTCCAGGATCGGCCTGCCGCGAGGTCCAAGCCAAGCTCCAATTGGCCATTCCTGATCCGGTAAAAGAGGTCGGCGCCAGGCCACAGATTCGCAAATCGGACCCGCTGGAAATGCCGTGAAGTGGTACTGCTGCCCGGACCGTAGGTCTTGGTGACCCCACCGGTGGGCAATTCGCCGCGATATGGGCCGCGCCTGGAAGCCCCGTTCGGTTGCAGACGTGCGACACCGGTGCCCGTGTCGAGGGCCAGGGAACCGTCGTTCATGAGGGCCAGGGGAACGTTGAAGCCTCGCCCGATAAACGCAATCTCCTCAGAGGCTTGCCCGGTGTTCTCCTCGAACCAGACGGGACGCGGCGGCAGCGTAAGCCCGCGTGGGGAGGGAGGTGCGGCGGCGAAGGACAACGCCACGTTAAGGAACAGAATCAGGGAGATTCGATCGCGCATTTTGGAACCGGGCCAGTGGCAGCCTGGATGAACCCGGGCCGCCCAGTGCCTCCACACTCACAATCGGCATGCGGCCACGAATCATTAGGGGCGAACGCAAATATTCAGGCCGAGTCTGGTGGGGGACGGCGCGGGAGTGGGGCGATTCCTGCAGCCGGCGCCTGCTCTCCGCGTTCGCTCTCTAGTTGTGAGTTCCGCCTTGTCTTTTCTCAAGAACACCGTGTTTTTACCGTAATGCACCGTATTTGAACCGTGAAAACACCGTTTTTCATGCAATTTGCGTTATGGTAGATCTGCTGCAATATAAGGACTTATTGAAACTCCACCGTGCATTTCACCGTACATCAAGGCGCGGCACCGAAGGTCACTGTGGATCTATTGCAATCAAAGGGGTTGTTGAAAATTCACCATGCTTCGCCGACACGCCGAAATCGCAGTGTCTTGACGATGTTTTTTGCGGTGAAACCATCGGCCGGCGCGACGGTGCGCGGAGGCCATCGCGGACGGCGTCATCGAGGGATGCTCCTTAACAGCCGAGGCTCAGAAACAACAATCGCGGTGCAGAAAAGCAGTCGCGGTTCGGCAACAGTCGCAGCTCAGGAGCGATTTCTCTGCGGCAGGCCAGCAGCTTTGCAGTATTGAAACGGAAAACGAAAACGAGACGTCCGGCTGGCCGGTGATTGAGTCCGGAGGCAGACCGTCGGCGGGAAGGGCATTCAGGCGGATGGGATACGTGCGAGCCAGGCGCGGACGGCGTCTTCGAGGGAGCCGTTGACGGGCATCTGGACGGCGGGGACGCCGGCCCGGCGGCCGGCTTCGAGATCGGAGGCGGAGTCGCCGAACAGGATGGAATCGCGGGCGATGAGGTCGGGGTAATCGCACAACGCCTGGAGCAGGAGGCCGGGCGCGGGTTTGCGGCAATCGCAGGCGCCCTCGTCATGCGGGCAGACGTAGATGGCATCGAGTACGACGCCCGAGGAGGCGAGTTCACGCTCCATCTGGGCATGCAGGGCGGCGAGAGCCGCGGCGCTCAATTGGCCGAGCGCGACGGCGCGCTGATTGGTGACGACGAAGAGGCGGAAGCCGGCCACGGCGAGGAGCTTCAGGCCGGGCGCGGCGCCGGGGAGGAGTTGAAACTGATCGGGGGTCAGGACGTAGTAGAGATCGGGATGCTTGTAATTGAGCACGCCATCGCGATCGAGGAAAGCAGCCCGCCGGCGCGGAGAGGGGACGTCGGCAGGCATGCAGTTCCATTGTAGCGGGCGAAGTTCGAGGCGGCCGGGAATGCCGGATCGAATCCTGAGAAGAGCGCTCCGGTCGGCCTGAGCGGGGCGGCACGCGGTCCGACGGCTCTCGCCGCCCGATAACCCCGATTGGCTTCCGCCCTCCTGCTCTGCCGTCCCCCGCCTGGTCCGCTTTGTCGAGGCTTTCACTGCCACCAACACTCCCAAACGAAAGCGCCCCGGCATGCGGACCGGGGCGCTCGCGACTTCAGGAAAGCCAGCCAGCCTTAGAACTCGAGCCGGGCCGAGATCTGCAATTGGCGTGGACCATAGAGCCCATTCGAAGAGCCCGTCGGAGCCAGAAAGCTGGCGTTGGGATTGAGGCAGCCATTGGTGTGGCCGGCGCAGGCGCCGGAACCGGCGTTGGTGAAATTGTACTGGGTAGTGTTCAAAGACACGATGTTGGTGTGGTTGAACAGGTTGAATGCCTCGCCGGCCAACCGTAGTTGGAGCTTTTCGGTCAACTTGAACCCGCGCGCCAGGCGGAAGTCCACGTTGTAAAAGTTGGGCAGGTTGTAAATGTTGCGGCCGATCCAATCCGGACGGCCGCCGATGGACCCGCCCGAGTTGCTGACCACGCCGCCGGTGAGGCCGCCGTCGGGACCGCCCGACGGGTACCCGCTGATCGAGCCGGTGATCGGCTGGCCGGTGGTCATGGTCACGATGGAGGACAACGCAAAGCCGTTGACGAGCAGATTTGCGGCCCGGTTGCCGCTCTTGATGGTAGGCATCCACACGAAAGTGCCGGTGAAGCGGTGGCGCTGGTCGAGGTCCGAGGGGCCGTACTCCAGCTTTCGATTCATCGGGTCGACCGGCGAATCGGTGCCGTAGAATGTGCCGTACTGGCCCGGGACCTGGCCGCCGTCGGTGGCCTGGCTGAGCGTGTAGTTCAGAATGAACTCGAGGCCGCGGCGCATCGGCCGCTTCCACGTCAGCACCATCGAGTTGTACCAGGAATTCACGTCCGAGTAGCCGACGAGAATCACGCCCGTCGGGTCGATGCGCGTGGTATAGAACGGGTAAGTCACCGTCTGTGCCGCGCCGCTGGGGCCGGCGAGCACGTCGTAGCTCTTGGTTGTCGTGGACGGATACATGTTGACGTCGGCGAACACTGGCAGGTGCAGACCGCGGCTGAACACGTAGCCGGCCGACAGGCTGGTGCCCCAGCCCACCTGGCGCTCGAAAGTCACCTCGCCCTCGTGCACAAACGGATTCTGGAAATCGGGCACCAGGCCGTGGGTCAACTGCGTCGCCGCGGGCGGCGCGAAGTTGGTCACCGTCGGCGTCAGCGCGCCCGAGAAAGGCGCCGTCAGCGCGGGACCGGGCGCCGGATAAATCACGTTGGGAAACGTCAGCGTCGGGCACGTCTTGGTAGTGCAGTTGAAGGTCTGCTGGTAGACGCCGTTTTCGACGCGAATGGCGTAGTAGGTGCTGTTCTGGGTCTTGGCGTAGAACATTCCGTAGCCGACTCGCAGCACCGTATCCTTGGCCAGGTTCCAGGCCGCGCCGATGCGCGGCGCGAAGTTGGCGTGCTGGATGTTGATCGTCGAGGAGTACAACGTGGTCAGAGGCGTGGCCGTATTCGGCTTGGGCGGCTGCGGCACGAGTTGCAGGTCGTAGCGCACGCCCAGGTTCAGCGTCAGCTTCGGCGTGACCTTCCAGCTATCCTCGGCGAACCCGGCGAAGTCGTTGTTGTAGAAGTCGTCCTTGCCAACGCCGGTGATCGGGTCGGTGACCTGGGCGAAGGTGTTCCAGTGGCGCCCGGTCAAGCCGTCGCCCATGTTGGTTCCGGTGACGTCCTCGATCCAGTGGGCGAAGGCCGTGGAGCCGGTGTAGCCGTACAATCCGCCGCCCTGATACAGGTTGATCAGCAGCTCGTGGATCAGGTTCAGGTCGAAGCCCGCTTTGAAGGCGTGGCGCCCGCGGACGTAGGTGAGCGTGTCGGAGATCTGATACCGGTGCTCGTCGGGAAACGCCGGGCGCGGCAGCGCGTTGGGCATGCCGTAACTCATTACGTTCGAGATCGATACGCTCGGCGCCGACGCGTTGGCGCCGGTCACTTCGAGGTCGCGGCCCCACTGGAAACGTAGATTGTTGACCATCGAACTCGACAGCGTCGAATCCCAATTGGCCACGAAGATCCGCTCCTGCGTGCGGTTGGTGCCGTTGGTCGTGACCGAGCTGTTGTTGTAGGTCGTGTTCGGACTGTACGCGTTGGGGGCGTGGTAGTCCATGAAGTCGAACGATGTCGAGATGTGGTTGCGCGCGTTGATCTGGTAGTCGAGCTTGGTGAAGGCGATGTCCTGGTCGGTGGCGCGCGGATAGATGCCGGTCAATCCGCTCAGGTATGCGTTCGCGGCAGTGCACATCGCCGCGCTGATCCCCGTCGGACAGGCCTGCGGAAACACCGCGCTGGTTGTGTAGGCCACCGGATTCACCTTGCGCGAGCCGTCATAGGTTACGTAGTAGAACAGCTTGTCCTTGAGGATCGGGCCGCTCAGGCTGCCGCCGAACTGGTTCCATTGGTGAATCGGCTGGCTGTAAATACCTTGCGATTTGGGGAACGAATCGAGGGCGTTGAAATCCTGGTTGCGCACGTAGGAGAATGCGTCGCCGTGGATCGCGTTAGCGCCCGACTTGGTCACCGCGTTCACCACGCCGCCCGCGGCCTGGCCGAGTTCGGCGGAGTAGTTCGACGAGCTGACCTCATACTCGCGTATCGAATCCAGGCTGTAGACGTAGGCCCCGCTCGAGGCGCGGCCGCGAGCCTCTGAAAAGAACGCCTGATTGTTGTTCGCCCCGTCCACCGAGTTCTCGTTGTACAGGCCCGAGATGCCGCGATAGGAGATCAGCCCGCTGCCGCCGTCGGGGGCCACGTTGGGCGTCAGCAGCACGAAGTTGTCCCAGCGCCGTCCGGCGATCGGGAGGTTGTTGACCAGGCCCTCGCTGACCACCTGCGACGCTTCGGTCTTCTCGGTGTCGACCACCGAACCCGCGCCTGTCACGGTGATCGTCTGTTGGGTGGACTTGATCACCATGTCAAAGTCGACGCTCATGATCTGACCGACCTGCAGCACCAGGTCCGTGCGGACCACGTCGGTCAGGCCGGTCTTGGAAACGCGAACTTCGTAGCGGCCCGGCTGCAGGAACGTGGCCACGTAAATGCCCGCGTCACTCGTTTCCGTTTTGCGCTCGATCCCGGTGTCGGTGTTGCGCAACGCGACAGCCGCTTTCGGGACCACGGCGCCCGATGGATCCTGCACGGACCCGGTGATGCTTCCTGAACCTGCCGCCTGCGCCCAGGCCTGGCCGGCCGGAAGGGCCAGAAACGACAGAGCCGCGAATAGGAGCGTCGCGGACTTTAGGTGATGTAGGCCGAATCGTAGATACATGATTTCCTCACCTTCGAATTAGAATTAGTCGAATCATCTTGATGCTGATTCCGGTCTGGCTCAGGACGCATAGTCCCTGATTCCAGAAACATTGAAGCACTGTCCTGAATCGGAGGCCAGCGCAAGCAACCGGGCCTGGCCCAGGCTACCTTGATTGCTGCCGAGGTGACGGCCAATGCTCTTCTTCTCCGCACTGGCCGCAACGAGATTGGCTCCGGGAACGACCACGCTGCCGGCATTGCGGACAGGCTCGACAGCGGAAGCACCGCCGACGCTGTCTTGCGCTGCCGCACACGCACGGACAGAACTGAAAAAATCCGAGAGACAAACCTGAGCATGCAAAAAAGACTTGCCCCAGCTTATCACCCGCCGATTGCAGTTGAATGACCGCGGCGGCACGTAATTCGACGAGTTTTCCTGGAGCGGCCGCGGGCGTGGCTTAAGTTTCCACGTATCAGTGACTAACGGCAGACGGAAGGCGAGTCGTGGTCAGATCGGAAACCGCTGGGGAGTCGCTGCCGGCGGCCGGAGAGCCGTCGGAAGCCGAGCTACTGTGCCGATTTCGAGCCTCGCAACCAAGCTGGAGATTGTGCCCACCCAGGGCAGTTCCCTCATCCCACAGCCGCTTCTTCGCTCATCGCCGCATTGCTTCCAGCGGCCGTTGGCGGCTCTCACTTGCCCGCTTGGAGCGCCGGCTGCGGCAGCGCCTGGTTGAGAATCACGATGTCCACCCGGCGGTTGTGGCTCCGCCCCTGTTCGTCGTCGTTGGAGGCCACCGGCACCGTGTCGGCGTAGCCCGCGATCGACACCCGCGACCGGTCTACGCGTCCCCGCGCCGCCAGTTGGTCGAGCATCGCGATGCTGCGCGCCGCCGATAGTTCCCAGTTGCTGGCGAACCGCGAATTGCGGATCGGCACGGCGTCGGTGTGCCCCTCCAGGTTCACGTGGTTCGGCAGACTGTTGATCAGCCCGCCAAGCTGGTCCACGATCGAGTAAGTATCCGGGTTCAGCTCCGCCTTGCCCGAGGCGAAGAAGGCTGCCTGCCGCAGGCTGATCACCAACCCGCGCGCCTCCAGGTGGATCTCTATCTGGCCTCTGGCCATCTCGTGCTGGAAACGTCGGCTCAGCGCCTCCATCGAGGGCACTAACTCCACCGCCGTCCGCTGCTCCACCATCCGGCTGCCCGCCGCCGCATCGCCGGCCTTCTCCGGCGCCACCGGCCCAGCGGTCCGACTCCTCGAGATGGTGTTCCGCGTCCCGCCGCGCAGCGCCTGGATCACCGCGTCGGAAACCTGCTTCGCCGTGCCATTGTGGGTCGCCGCCGCCGTGTACAGCACTACGAACACGGCGAACAGCAGCGTCACGAAATCGGCGTAGACGATTGTCCAGCGCTCGCGGCCCGGCCCGCTGTGCTCGCGTGGGTCGTAGAATTCCATGGCGCGCCTTCTAGGCGGAGGCCGCCTTGCGCCTGATCAGCTCGGGCATCGGCTCCATCCGCTTGTTCAGCTCCCCCTCGCACTGGAACGCCGCCAGCTTGCGCCGGATCAGCCTCGGGTTAGTGCCTTCGCTGATGCTCAGCACGCCCTCGAGCATGAGCTGCTTCGCCTTTACCGCCTGCCACGCCCGCAGCCGCACCTTCTGGCCCAACGGCAGCAAGATCAGGTTGGCCGAGCCTACCCCGTAAATCGTCGCCACGAACGCCACCGCGATGCCGTAGCCCACGGCCGACAGGTTGTCGAGGTGCTTCATCACCTGGATCAGCCCGATCACCGCGCCTAGTATCCCAATCGTCGGCGCGTAGCCGCCCGCCGCCTCGTACACCTTGGCGTCCATCTCGGCCGCGTTCACGTCGAGCTTCATTTCGATCTCCATCATCTCCCGCAGGTCGCCCGGCGGCGTCCCGTCCACGGCGAGCATCAGCGCCCGGTTCAGAAACGGGTGGCGGATTTGCTCGATCTCCTGCTCCAGCGCCACCAGACCGGCCCGGCGGGCCTTCAACGAAAGGCTCACAACCAGCTCGATGATCTCGTCCAAGTCGGTGTCCACTTCGATGAATACGGTGCGCAAACGCTTCACGGCGCTGCGCAGCATGGACAGCGGCGTAGTCAGCATCGTCGCCCCAAGCGTGCCGCCGAACACGATCAGCGCCGCGGTCACCTGCGCCACGTCGGAAATCCGACCGCCTTCCATCAGCAGCCCCATCAGGATGCCGCCAATGCCGATCGCCAGCCCCACGAGCGCCAGGAAGTCCGGCCTGCGCCGGCCTATGCGGTGATTCAACTCTCGCTGTGCCATCACGCCTCTCGTTCCACCTTGCCTTCAGGCGCACCCGCGCTTGCTCACTCGCCGCCGATCACGAGCGCCCAGCGGCCGCCGGTACCGCCCAGTGGCCTTCCAACTGCTCCCAGACTTCACCATGCGCCTTACCCGCGGTTCCATCGGCGGGCCTAGCAGTTCACGGGGCCACCGCCCGGCAGTTCCGCCATCCCCAACGACGGCGCGTCCATCGCGAACCGCGCCGCGCTGTCGGCCGCTGCGCCATTCGCACTTGAACTGGAGATCGGCACTTCCACGCGCTTCCTGTACGGAAACCGTCGAAAGATAGCCTTAAATTGACTCAAGGATTGGCCGGCTGCCGCCAGATTCCGCTGGCCGGCTGCTCCCCGTTTCCGGCGGGAACTGCCGCATAACGAAACCCGGCGCGAACCGCCGGAACATTCGCCACTCGGTGGATCCCGAGCTTCGGAGCTGCCGGCGCAAGCGATCGGTTTTGGCCTTTTCAACAGCCCTTTCAGAGCTGCATGCGCACCTTCCACCGCGTGAGCACCGCCGCTGCCGCCAAGATCAGCCCCGTAAAGACGACCGAACGCACCGCCCCGGGCCAGCCGGCGTTCAGTTGCGCGGGCAGGTACAAGTAGGCTATCCCCGCCGAGTAATAGAACAGGTCCGGCAGCAGGTACGTCAGCAGGGTGTTCGAGCCGGCCGGTTTGACAAACGCCGCCCAGCGCTTGATGCCCTTCACGTCCGCGATCCAATACAGCGCCATAAAGAGCACCGTGCCGATCGCCGCCGAGTAGAGGCACCACGTCGGCGTCGCGCGGTTCTTCGAGATCCCCAGCGGCGTGCAGATCGCTCCGGCGGCAACAAGGAGCACGGCAAAACCCACGCCCCAGATCAGTTTCCGGCGCACCGTCCGCGCGATGCCCGATTCGAGGAAGATCGTGCTGCAAACTATACCGGCCATGACAATCGACGGCAGTTCACCGCTGTCAAACGGCCAGATGGCGTGCGGCATATGCCTGAGAAACGGCAGCCATCCCAGCCGCGAAGCGATGTTCATCAGTGTCAGACCCGCCAGGAGTGCGGCGGGCGCCCACGGCTTCTTACGCAGCGGGATGTATAGGATGCACGCGGCCAGGTACGCGCGTCCGATCAGCCCGAGAATCTCCCAATAGCGGAAGTCCAGCCAGGCCACGCTGCCATCGGACGCGTGCCGGCGAAACAGCGCGAACAGCAGCACGAGCAGGCACAGCCCGCCGTACTTCAGCCCACGATACAACCGCTGCGGCCCGCCCTGGCGTGGATAAACGTTCCAGTAAAGGATCGCGCCAATCAATCCCAGGCACGCCCACAGTCCGCGCGGAATCCCCGTCAGGCCGGGGTCCACCAGACTCGCGTTCGCCAGCAGCAGGCCGAGGACGACCAGGCTGAACGACCTCAGAAACACGTGGATCCACAGCTGCCATTGGGAATCGCCCAATTCGAGCCGCTTGCGCACCGCCAGCGGAATCGCCATGCCGACGATGAACAGAAACGCCGGGAAGACGACATCCACATAGGTCATCCCATTGGCGTGGCCCGGCATGTGGTAGGTCCACCACGGCAGACCCTTCACCTCTGCCAGGTCGTTGACGAAAATCATCACCAGCATGGTGAGACCGCGCAGAATGTCGACCGAGACGATGCGCGTGGATTGCTTGTGCTGTGGGTTCATGGCGCTCTAACCGGCCGGAAGTCCCGGCCCCAATGAAATTCCGCCGGGATGGATCACACTGCTGCGTCGTCCCGGCTGACTTAGACAATACAATGAGTGCTACCCCGCGTGCCTGGTTTGCTCCCGCCCGCGCTTGGGAGCCGTCTCGCCCTGGCTGAACCTGGACGCAATCCGTCGCGCCCGGTAACGCTCCTTCGCGCCGCTGCGTCGTGCTAAGTGCATGCCGAGAGCCGCGTTTCGCTTGTGCGCGTGCGCTGTACTGGCGATAGCCGCCGCCCTGGCGCAGCCGGCGCCCTCCGATCCGGCGATCATCGTCGCCAACCTGGAGAAGCAGACCGGGCCCCTGGCCGAGGCCTGGCTGCACAGCCCGGATCCGCGCTTTCAGGCCTGGGGCGCGTACCTGGTTCTGCGCGACCGGCACACCGAAGCCATCCCCGATCTGCTGGCCATCGTAGCCGGATTTCAGGTCGTCGAGAACGCAGCCACAGTGGCGGACGTGGACCAGCATGACGCCATGCTGGGCGTACTCGACGCGCTGATTCAGTTCGGTGCCGAAGTGCCGCTCGCCGATGCGCAGCGCCTCTACCCCCAGTTCCCCGTCCAGTCGCTGATCCTGCTATCGCGCTCCCAGGAGGACACCACGCCCGCGCTGCTGGCCATCTTTCAGAGTGAGCAACGCTGGCGCGCCGCCTGGCTGGCCGCCGGAAACATCCTGGTGCAGCGCAGGGCCGAGGGCTTTGCCGCGGCCGTCCTCGCAGGCCTGACCGTGCATGCGCAGGTCGACGTCTACGACTCCGGAGTGGGCGGTGGTTTCGGAGGGGGTAGTCTGTGCTGCGGCCTCGGCGGCCAGTCCCGGCCAAAAATCGGATGGCCGCCGCTGGGAGTTTACGCCTTCGGTGGTTGTGGCATCCGTTTGCAGCCCGGAGCCACGCTTCTCGCCGACGGACCCGATCCAGTTTACTATCACCGGCAGGTCAACGACAGCTACCACGCGGATGGCGTTACTGGTTGCGGCTGCGGCGAGGATCGGGATCTGGTGTACCAGCACTACTTGACCGCGCTGCTCTTCCATCCCCCGGAAGAACCCCCGCTGTGCGCGCACGTGTCGCACCTCATCGAATGGCAGGGCCCGGACGCCTATAGCAGCGAACTGGCGGCCTTCATCGCCGCGCAGCAGCGCGTCTTCGCGGAACTGGCGCGGCAGTTGGGCAACCTGCGCCTGCTGAGCGACGCCGAAGCCGCGACCCAGCGCCCGCGGCTGCAGATCCGTATCTCCGACTACCGGGCCTCGCCAGCGCCTGCGCTGCCCGCCCTCGCCCCGCTGCCCGAGAATGTCACGGTCGAGCCGTGAGGTCCGCTGCACCTGACATGCGCCCCAGCTAAGCCCGCGCGCTCACAATCTTGAGGTATTTCTCGTACGCCCGGTCCCACTCCGGCGCCGCGTCTGAGGCCTCGATCCGCTCCAGCTCGAATGAGTTTCGCACCACCGCGCGCAACCCCTCCAGCCCCTCGATTTCGCCCGCGCCCATAGCCTGCACCAGCAGGTTGCCCACCGCCGTGGCCTCGGCTGGACCGGCCACCACCGTGCGCCCCGTCGCCTCGGCCACGAAGCGGTTCAGCAGCGCATTCTTCGATCCGCCGCCGACAATGTAGATCGTCTCGATGCGGCTCCCCGTCACCGATTCCAGGCTCTCCAGCACCTGCCGGTACCTCAGCGCCAGGCTCTCCAGGCATGTCCGCACGATCGAGCCCGGCGTCTCGGGCGCGCTCTGCCCCGTCTCGCGGCACAGCGTCGCAATCCGCTCCGGCATCGCGCCCGGTTCGAGAAACGCGTCCGGATCGATCACCGCGGCGAACGGCTCCGCGCCCGCCGCCATCACCGTCAGTTCGTTGTAGCCGTACTCGCTGCCCTCGAGCGCCCACGCCTTGCGGCACTCCTGCACCAGCCATAGCCCGGCGATGTTTTTCAGGAACCGGACCTTGCCCGCGGCGCCGATTTCGTTCGTGTAATTCAGCCCCAGCGTTCGCTCGTTGATCACCGGCGCGTCCAGCTCCACGCCCATCAAGCTCCACGTCCCGCTCGAGATGTAACACCACGGGGTCTCGCCCGCGGCCGGCACCGCCGCCACGGCCGAGGCGGTGTCGTGGCTGGCCGTGGCGAACACCGGCGTTTCGCCCAGCCCGCACGTCTCGCGGATCTCCTCCAGCAGCCCACCCAGCTTCGTCCCCGGCGCGACCACCTCGCCCAGCAACCGCGTAGGCAGCCCCAGCGCGTCCAGCAGCTCCGTCGCCCAGCGCGCCTCGGCCGGGTTCCAGAACTGCGACGTGCTGGTGATGGTCAGCTCGTTCTTTTGCACGCCCGACAGCCAGTAGCTCAGCAGGTCGGGCGTGAACAGCAGCCGGCTCGCGGCCTCGAGCGCCGGCGCTCCCGACAGCTTGATCGCATTGAGTTGGAACAGCGAGTTGAACTGCATGAACTGCAGCCCCGTCTGCCGGAAAATCTCGGCCCGCGGCACCGTCGCGAAGGTCCGCTCCATCATGCCGTTGTTGCGCGGGTCGCGGTAATGCCGCGGACTCGCCACCAATTCGCCGCGCCCGCCCACCAGCCCGAAATCCACGCCCCACGTGTCCACGCCCACGCCGTCCAGCTTCAGCCCGCGCCCGCGTCCGGCCACGCGCAGCCCCTCGCGGATCTCGTGAAACAGCCGATGCGCGTCCCAGTACAGCCCATCCGGCAGCCGCACCGGTTGGTTCGGAAAGCGGTGCAGCTCCTCCAACTCCAGCCGTCCGCCGGAGAGCTTCCCGAGCATCGCGCGCCCGCTTTCCGCGCCGAGGTCAAAGGCCAGATAGTGACTCATTGTGGATCGCCTCTCTGATGAACTGGATCGCCTACGTGATTAACTGGATCGCCTCACTGATGAATTGGATCGCCTGCCTGATAAATTGGACCGCCTGCCCGATGAATTGGATCGCCTGCCTGATAAATTGGACCGCCTGCCTGTTGAACTGGATCGTCTGCCTGATGAATTGGACCGCCTGCCTGTCGTGATGCATGCCCGCCGCCCCGCTGGATCTTTCGGTACGCTCAGCGCGGGGCGCGGCGCATGTTCACGAAGCGATCAGCATATCGCAGCCCGCGCGCCTGCGTGACTGAGCCGCGTGTAACGGAGCCGCGTGTAACGGAGCCGCGACTGAAAGGAGCGGTGTTCGGTTGTGTCCGCGTGTAATGGAGCCGCGACTGTTGTTTCTGAGCCGCGACTGAAAGGAGCGGTGTTCGGTTGTGTCCGTGTGTAACGGAGCCGCGACTGAAAGGAGCGGTGTTCAGTTGTGTCCGCGTGTAACGCAGCCGCGACTGAAAGGAGCGGTGTTCAGTTGTGTCCGTGTGTAACGGAGCCGCGACCGTTGTTTCTGAGCCGCGACTGTTAAGGAGCGGTTCTTGCGTTCTTTGGCGCCGCGGAACGCCCTCAGCGGCTTTTACGCTGGACCGCCTTCTGCCCATCGGGTCGCGGCAGCCACATGTCCTGCCACCGCAGGCCCGCCGCCTGGATCATCCCGATGCAGTATTCGTCGCGGCCCATGTCGAGACCCGCATTGTTGGTGCCGCAAGTGAACTGGATGCCCGCCTGCTTGGCCAGCTTCACGAACGCGAGGCTCGGAATCTTGTAACGGTTGTTGATCTCGATGGCCACGCCGTTGGCCCGCGCTGCATCGATGACGCGTTGCATGCGCCGCCCGGTCCACAGTTTGTCGTACTCCGGCATCATCACGTCGGGCAGGAACGTGGCGTTCACGTAGATGTCGATGGGCTCGTTGTTAATCACTTTCACGATGCGGTCCACGATCGTCTCCATGAACGCTTCATGGTCCTTGATCTCGCCCACTTCCTCCGGAATCCACAGCCGCATGCGCCGGCCGTCGTCGGTAGTGAACGTCATCGCGTCGGTGAAGATGTAGTCGAACTGCTCCATTACGCGCCGCGAAAACGTCCCCGGCCATTCCCGTCCCTCGCCCTGCAGCGCCAGGAACACGGGCTGGCCCTTCAACGGCGCGAGCGCCGCCAGCAGTTGCTCGTCGTTCGTCACCGGGAAGCCTTTTCCGCCGTTGATCGCGATGCCATATTGGATGCCGTCGTGGCGCGACTTCTCAAGCGCCTGCTCGATCGTCCAGCCGCCCTTCAAATGAACGTGGAAATCCACCAGTGGATAATTCGCCGCTTCCAGGCGCAGGATCTGTTTGTCGATTTCGTCCAATACCGGCAGCGTCACCGGCGGCGCGGCGTCGGGCAACGGGCGCACGCGCACGCTGCGGAAATACGTCTTCGCGCCCGCATCGTGGCCCTGCAACGCGAACGTGCCGTGGTCCAGCACCCGGCCGGCGTGCTCGCCCTCCATCGCCGGGTGCTCCGGTTCGATGTAATCGACCAGCAGCGTGCCGTTCACTCGCACCTGCACGCGTTTGCCCCGGACCAGGATGTTCATCCGGAACCACTCGTCGTCCGGCACCAGTTGCTTGTAGATATTGCGCACGGCGTACAGCGAGCCCGTTTTCTTGCGCTCGATGTAGCTCCCCTCGCCCGTGCAGGTGTTGCAGATCTGCACCTCGAAGCCCTTCTCCGGCCAACCTTTTTCCTGATATTTCGTGTGGAAGTAGACGCCGGAGTTGGCGCCGCGACTGGCTTTCGCTTCCACGGCGATTTCGAAGTTGCGGAAGTCGGCGTTGCGCACGGGACCCGTATAAAACAGGTGCGAACGCGGCCCGTCGGCCGTCAGCAGCCCGTCCACGACTTTCCACGTGGACTGGTTTTCGGCCGCTTTCCAGCCGTTCATCGACCGGCCGTCGAACAGTTTCATCCAACCTGAATCGGTCTGCGCGCCAGCCGCCGCGGCCAGGCAGAGCATGAGTACAAAGGACCTGAACATAGGGAACTCCAATCCGAGTCTAGCGTTGAAAGGCCGGCCGCGAGGTGGCCCTCAGTTGTGTTTCTGCTTGGCTTCTTCGATGATCTTCTGGATGTCCGGCTGCAGGTCGGCCGTCACCTTCTGCATCATCGGCATCACGCGTTGCATCAGCAGCGGCGACTTTTCGATCATTGCTTTGCCGGCCGGCGACTTGTAGAAACCTATGATGCCGTCGATCTCCTCCTCGCTGAAGACTTCCGCATAGATCTGGATGAAGATCGGTTTGAATTTTTCGTAGCTCATGCGGTCCGCCACCAGCGCCATCGTCTTCTGCTGGATTTCTTCGGATTGCGCGCGCGCTTCCGCCGGCATGTCCGTCTTCTTCATCTGCTCTATCTGCATGCCCTTCATCTGTTCCAGAATCTGCTTCATCATCTGGTCGTAGTGCGTGAGCTGCAGCATTTCCTCGATTTTCGCCTTCTTGCCGGCTTCGTCTGCCAGGATCGGAGAGGCGCAACACAACAGGGCGATGCCCAGGGTGAACGCGCTAACGAGGGATTTCATGCGACCATCTTAGCTTTTTATCCGCAATCGCCGCAGTGCTCAATTTAGTGTTTTGATGGACACATCGGAACGTTTTGAGGAGGGCCGCCGTGAGTTGGACACGAAGGCAATGGCTGGGCGCGGCCGCCGCCGCCGCGCTGCCGGCCCAGACCGCCCGGCAGTGGAAGATCGCCATCTTCTCGAAGCATCTGCAGTTCCTGCGCGGCGAAGCGCTCGCCGCCGCGGCGCTGCAGGCCGGCTTCGATGGCGTGGACATCACGGTTCGCAAGGGCGGCCACGTCGAGCCCGGCGCAGCCTCCATCGATCTGCCGCCGCTCGTCGCGCTGCTCAGAAAGAGCGGTCTCGAAGTGCCCATGGTGACCTCCGGCATCGTCGATGCCGCGACGCCTGGCGTGGAGGAATTCGTCCGCCTGCTGGCCGGCCTGGGCATCCGCTATTACCGCTGGGACGGCTTCCAATACGATCCGGCCCGTCCCTTCCCGCCGCAGCTCGACGACTTCCGCCGCCGCTCCGCCGCGCTCGCCACGCTCAACGCCCGCCATGGCGTGATGGCGATTTACCACACGCATTCCGGCATGCCCAACGCCAGCGCCTCCATCGTCAGCCTGCGCGAAATGTTCCACGATGCCGACCCGCGCGGCGTAGGCATCAACTACGACATCGCGCACGCCACCATCGAAGGCGGCCTCGCCGGCTGGATCCAGTCCTTCCGGCTGTGCCAGGAGCGCATTCACGGCGTCGCGGTGAAGGATTTCATCTGGGCGCGGAATGCGCGCGGCGAGTGGGACGTGCAGTGGACGCCGCTCGGCGCGGGCATGGTTCATCTCCGCGAATTCGCCCGCATGCTCCGCGACAGTGACTTCGCCGGGCCCATTCAGGTGCACGCCGAGTACCCGCTCGGCGGCGCCGAAAACGGCAAACGCGAGATCACCATCGCGCCTTCGGCCGTCATCGCGGCTTTGCAACACGATTGCACCGTGCTGCGCGCGGCCCTGCAGGCAAGCTAGTCCGATTGCACGCCCCGATTCAGCGTTGGTCCAGTAACCGCAGCGCCGACTCCGCGCCGCCGACGAGTTGGAGATGCGGCACGTAAAATGTCTGCACCAGCGCTTCATCGGAGAGCTTGAATTCATCTGGACGGACACTGTAGCGCACCGGTGCGCGGCTGAGCGCGGCGGCGAACAGCGCCCACCAGCGCGCTGCGCCGTCCGCTTCCAGTTCCACCGCGCCGCTCTTCTGCGCCGAGAGCCAGCTCAGCCCGGTCAGCACGTCCTGCACGCGCGCCGCGTCGTCGCTCACGTTGTAGCCCAGAAACTGGCCGACCGTGCGGTCGCGCGGCTCGCGCGCCGACCCGGTCTGAAACGCGTCAATCAGCAGCACCGGCCGTTTGGCTTTCAGCCAGCCCTGCACCTGCTCCGATTTCAGGGCGTTGTCCATGCCGTTGGGATCGAGATACATCGCCGGCGCGCCCTGGCCCTCGAAATACTTGAACGGCACCCGATCGCCCTTCCCCGGACGCGTCAGCACTCCCTCTTCGGCCTTCACCTCTGCCGGCCACTCCGCGCCCAGCGCCCGCTCGAGCCACCGCTGCCTCTGCCGCGGTGACCCCGCCCGTGCCCTGCGCCGTGCGTCCTCCCGCCACCACTCGAACAGCGTCTCCCGGTTCTTCGCGCCGTCCGGCATCTTGCTCGCCGCCCAGGCCAGCATCTTCTCGTCCGGCTCGATCTTCACGTCCTGCTCCGTGACCGGGCCCGGGCGTCCGAGGAAGACCTTGTTGAAGAAGGCGTACATCGCCTCGCGGCTCTGGCGGTTGTAGTTGTGCTCGGCGTCGATCTGCACCACCTCGACGTTTTGCTTCTTTCCAAACAGCTCGTAAATCGATTGGATCGCCGGGAACTCCTCGCGCGGGACGTTCTTGGTCCAATCCCCCGTGGCCGAGATCACGAGCATCGGCTTGGGCGCGAACAGCGACGCGATTTCGACGTTGTTCGTTCCGACGCGCAAGCCGGGCGAGTTCTCGCAGACGCAGCCGCCCTGCATAATGAAGCTCACCATGTTGACCGGCACGGCGGCCTGGATGCGGTCGTCGACGGCCGTCAACAGGAAAGTCTGCGTGCCTCCGCCAGACGCGCCCGTCACGCCGATGCGCTGGGCGTCCACGTCGGGCAGGCTCGCGAGGAAGTCGACGACGCGGACCGAGTCCCACGTCTGCACCGCCAGCGGGTTGAAGCCCCACAACTGTTCCCGCTCCGAGCCGAACTCGTGCGGCAGTTGGCGCGTGTCGTTGTAACCAACCATGTCGTAGGCGAAGACGACGAAGCCCATCCGCGCCAGGTTGCCGCACAGCCGCTGCGCCGAGTAGTTGTCCGTGTTCTCCAGCCGCCCGTGCTTCCAATGGCCGTGCGGATGCGCGATCGCCGGGTGCTTCGCCTGGCCGTCCTTAGGGCGATATAGGTTGCCGCCCAGCCAGAAGCCGGGCATGGTCTCCAGCGCCACGGCCTCGATCGTGTAGCCGTCCTCGTCCAGCTTGGCGGAGTAGCGCGGGTTCAGCGGCGTGGGCGTGCGCGGCGGGTACAGCGACGTTGCCAACGTGATCTGCGAGCGCAGATCCCCGCGCCGCGTCTGCCACGCCGCGAGCGATGGATAGGCCGGCATGTGCATCTTCGAGTTGACGTCCAGGACGACGTCGTTGCGCCGGTCGGCGGCGCCCGCCGGCGCGGCGGGCAGACAGGCCAACAACGCGAGGAGTATGATGTTCAACAGCCCCACGGGGGGATACATCTGACCACGGAGTCTTTCCATGCCGCTCACCGCACGCCAGCAGGATTTTGCCTTCAAGGCTCTAGACGGGTTTGCCATCGAACTTCCTTCCTGGGGATTCGCCAATACGGGGACCCGGTTCGGGAAGTTCATTCAGGCCTCCGCGGCGACCACAACTGCCGAAAAGATAGCAGATGCCGGGCAGGTGCATAAGGTCACCGGCTGCTGCCCGACCATCGCCACACACGTGCTGTGGGATTATCCCAACGGCGTGGCCGACGTCGAGAGCCTGGACGCCTGCGCCAAAAAGCACGGCATCCGCATCGGCGCGATCAACCCCAACGTGTTCCAGGATCAATGCTACAAGAACGGTTCGCTGGGCAATCCCGACCCGGAGGTGCGCCGCGCCGCGCTGTCGCACATTCTGGACAGCGTCGAGATCCAGAAGAAGGGCGGATCGCGCGACCTCTCGCTGTGGTTCGCCGACGGCACGAGCTACCCGGGAACCGGCTCGATCCGCGCGCGCAAACAGTGGTTTGACGAGGGACTGAAGATGGTCCACTCCGCACTGAGCGGCGACATGCGGATGCTGGTCGAGTACAAGCCCTTCGAGCCGGCGTTCTATGCCACCGACATCGCCGATTGGGGCATGTCGTACATCTTGTCGAAGAGCGCCGGGCCGCGGGCGAAGGTGCTGGTCGATACCGGGCATCATTACCAGGGTCAGAACGTCGAGCAGATCGTGGCCTGGCTGCTCAGCGAGAACATGCTCGGCGGCTTCCACTTCAACGACCGCCGCTACGCCGACGACGACCTGACGCTGGGCTGCATCGACCCCTACGCCGTGTTCCGCATCTTCCACGAGATCTGCTTATTCGAGTGGGAGCGCGGGCAGAAGGCCGACATCGCCTACATGGTCGACCAGAGCCACAACCTGAAAAACAAGGTCGAGGAGACGATCCAGACGGCCAACACGGCGCAGGAGCTGTACGTGAAGGCGGCGCTGGTGGATCGCGAGAAGCTCGTGGCGCACCAGGCCAAGGCCGACCTGGTGGACGCCGAAGAGTGCCTGCGCGAGGCGTTTTTCTCCGACGTGCGGCCGGTGCTCAAGGAGTGGCGCAAGTCGAAGGGCCTGGCCGAGGATCCGCTGGCCGCGCATCGCGAGAGCGGCTACAACGCGCGCGCCGAAGCCGAGCGCGGCGAGCGCAACCGCGGCGCCGTGGCGAGCTACGCTTGATTCGCTTTTTTCATTGGTGGGAACTCACCGGGCCGCTCCGCATGGGGCGGCCCTATTTTATTAGTGGAGGCGCGGGCGCGGCGTCCTGTTTCCGCGCCGCGAGGTCGATGCGGAAGTCCCAGATCTGCGTGTTGGCCTGGCCTTCGGTGTATTCGATGACCGCGTATTCGCCGGGCGCGAGCGGCTTCTGCGGCCAGATCTTATAGAGCTCGTCCCCGACCTGCTGCTGGAAGATCTCGACCTCGTCGTGCTCGGAGGCCATCTCCTTGGACGCGGGCTCGGTGTACCACGTCTGGACGACGCGCGAAGCCGCCTTGGCCTGGCAGCGGACAATGCCGAAACGCTCGTCGGCCGAGGGCCGGAACCATAGCGTGGGGCGCTCCTCGGAGAGCACGAAGGCCGAGTGCAGGCCATCGAGTTCGAGGGTCCCCTTGCCGATCAGCGGGATCGGCGAGAGGTGACTCAACACGCTGCGCTTCTTATTGGTGACGATCGTCGAACTCGGCCTGCTTGACCGTCTCGACCTTCTCGCCTTGCAGGTAGTACACGCCCGCGCCCTTGGGAATCAGCGAAATCTGGTGCGCCTGCTCACGTTCGAACTGGTCTTCGGCGGCGTCGGCGGCGGCGGAGGCGGCGGTCTCCCGCTTGACGCGTTCGCTCACCTGCTTGCGCTCGGCATCGGTCTTCCTGAGGTCGACCAGGCTGAGCGGGAGCTCCTCCCAGTCGCTGCGCTCGCTGGAGTAGTAGCGCACGCGCTCGTCCTCCACCTTGTACTCGCGCACCTGCTGGTAGGTGCCGTCGTTCAGGTACAGGCGGAAACTGTCGGCGGCCAGCCGCGGCGGCCACAGCAGCAGCGCGGCGAACAGAAGCAGCATGATCCGGCAACGCATGACGCGACCCTCCCATTTTCGCTCACTTGTCTGCCGGGCTTCGGATGCCCTCTCGGGCTCGAATGCCTGCCAGGCTCCCTTGTCTTCCAGGCTCGGACGCCTTCCTCGGCTTAGACGCGGGCCGCGACTCTTGTTGCTGAGCCGCGATTCTTGTTTCAGAGCCGCGACTGTCTGACGGAGCCGCGACTGAAAGGAGCGGTTCTTACTTTGTTTCAGAGCCGCGACTGCTAAGGAGCGGTTCCGCCGCGGCGGCGAGGCGCCGGCCGACTCCCTGACGGTCGCGGCTCTGTCACAACACGACCGCTCCTTGCAGTCGCGGCTCCGTCACACCCGTCGCGGCTCTGTCACAACACGACCGCTCCTTGCAGTCGCGGCTCCGTCACACCCAGGCTCCGTCACACCGGCATGCCGCCCCAAGCGCCAGTTCATCTATGTGGGCGCTGTCCCGGTCACACGCCATCGAAATAATCTCGATCAATTTCCACAAGCACTTACCCACAGCGGCCCGGGGAAGTGCTGGACCGCGCTCGTAGAGTAGCCTCAGCGGGCGTCCGAGTGCGGGCGGGGCGGGGAAAACCGAAAGGGTGTTTCGGAAATCTCCTGCAATTAATTGATTCTAAAGAAGAACAACCGTAACCCCTTACGGTTTTGGGAGGAGCGGGGAGCGATGAAGGAGACGGCGGGCATTGAACAGACGGCCGGCGCGGGGACGACGGGCGTCGAGGGGCGAAAGACTGGAACCAAAGACGACCAGGTCTTTGAGAGCGGCGCGTGGGTGGGGCGCAAACAAGCCTTTGCCGAGGTGGCCGGACGTTGTTCGGCCGCCACGGCCGAATGCCTGCGCCGGGCGCGCGACCGCAAGAGTTACCGGGCGCTGCGCATGACCTGGGATGAGTTCTGCCGCGAGCGCATGGGCATCAGCCGCGTCACCGCGGAAAAGACCATCCGCTATCTGGAGGAGTTCGGGCCAACGTATTTCATGCTGGCGCAGGCGACGGGCATCACGCCGGGCGAGTACCGGCGCATTCAAGGCTCGGTGCACGGCCAGGCGCTGCTGCACGCCGGCGAGGAGATTCCGATTGAAGCCGAGAATGCGGGGCGGCTGGCGGTGGCGATTGGGGAGCTGCGGCGCGCCGGGAAGGCTGCTTCAGACGCGGGCAGCCGGGCCAGCGCGGAGGCCGGAAGAGGGGACGCTTCGGAGCAGGCCGTGACGAAGAGTGAGGATCTGAATCGCACGCTGGACCAGCTCGAACGCACGCTCACGGCCGCGGTGAGCGAGACCGGGCGGGTGCACGGGCTGCGGCTGGATCTGGCGCAAATCGAGAGGTTGCAGGCAATCGTGCTGGCGCAGTTGCGGCGGATGCCGATGGTGCAGTTGATGCGAATCGTAGTGCGGCCGTGAGGCGGGGGGGGTCCGCGCGGGGGTCACTTTTGCGGGTCGGCGACTTCTCGTCAAGGTGAATTGTTTCCGAGTGGCCGACCATCCGGTGTGCGTTAGGAATGCGGGATACGAGATCGTCGGCTGCCGGGCGCGAAGGACGTTGCGACACGTCGGGAGCCATGACCATACCCCCGGCTTGCCTAGCTTCGGCGTCGCAGATCCGTGGCCCGCGGGCGTTCTACCGTACGGCGGACCATGGTTTCACCGTGAATTCACCGTGCGCGCTCCGTGAAATTGCGGTGTTCTTGCGGTGTCTTGCCGGGCGCGAGCGGCGGCGGATTCTATGTGAAAGGGGCGCGGGGACACACCTGCGGCGTCCGGGACGGACGCCTTGGTGTCGCCCTCGGCTTGAGGCGCGGTGGTCGTGGTTGAGAGGTGATTTGGCCTCGGTGTCCCCCGGCGCAAGAGGTGAAAACATGGTCCGCCGCACGGTGATTTGGCTGGCTGCGATGGCACGCGGCTGGAGCGTCTTGCTCCCGCTGCGAGAGGCGCGTATAACGAGGGTGGGCGTCGGCCCGGCGATGGCGCACAAACCACAGCGTGGCCCGCAGCAGGGGCAGGTCCGGGTGCTGTCCAAGGCGCCCCTGTTCCGTGTCAAGCCGCGGAATCGACTTCGACTACCCCTGGGAAACTCGATGGCGGGGGAATGGCTATGCCTTCCTCGCGCATGCCCTCAAGGTGAAACGCTATGGCTTCCTGGATCAGTTGCTCGACTTCGTCTCGCGATTCGCCTACAGAGATCACACCGGGAAGGTCGGGGACATAGGCTCCCCAGGACGTTGGCCCTTTTTCGTAAATAACCGTGTACGTCATCAATCCTCCTCCTTCCTTTCCAGTCCGGCACTGCGGAGAATCGCCTTCAACGTTCCCACCGGTATATCCTTGCCGGGATGGCCCGGCACAGTGACGACCAGTCCTTTATCCGGATGGCGGAACTGACGGTGGCTACCCTTGACCGCCTTTAGCCGCCAACCCGTAGACTCGAGCAGGCGGATCAGATCCCTAACCTTCATCCCTTCACATAATAGCGCTGCCGATCTCCGACGGTCCGACAGTCCGACACTTGGGGCTCGTCGCACTTGACCGAAAAACGCCCATCCCGACAGGGTGATTCGTGGCGAGCGGATGCGTCTGGGAGATAGCTTCGGCGTCGCAGATCCGTCGCCGGCGGGCGGGGCGACGGCGGGCGTTTCACCGTACGGCGGACCATGGTTTCACCGCGAATTCACCGTGCGCGCTCCGTGAAATTGCGGTGTTCTTGCGGTGTCTTGCCGGGCGCGAGCGGCGGCGGATTCTATGTGAAAGGGGCGCGGGGACACACCTGCGGCGTCCGGGACGGACGCCTTGGTGTCTCCCTCGGCTTGAGGCGCGGTGGTCGTGGTTGAGAGGTGATTTGGCCTCGGTGTCCCCCGGCGCAAGAGGTGAAAACATGGTCCGCCGCACGGTGATTTGGCTGGCTGCGATGGCACGCGGCTGGAGCGTCTTGCTCCCGCTGCGAGAGGCGCGTATAACGAGGGTGGGCGTCGGCCCGGCGATGGCGCACAAACCACAGCGTGGCCCGCAGCAGGGGCAGGTCCGGGTGCTGTCCAAGGCGCCGGAGGAACTGACGCGCGGACCGCTGTTGCGGCTGGGCGAGGGCATCAGCAAAGTCGTCTACGCTTCTCCGCACTGGGTGGTGAAACGCGAACGGCACCCGTCCGAGATCATGGCCCTCATTTTCATGTGGAAGGCGGTCAGGCGGTTGCAGCGGTTCCTGCCGCGGCGGCTGGGGCAAGGGATGCTGGAGAAGCCGGGGCGGCTGGCGCGGCTGCTGCGGGTGCTGGTGCAGGGCCTGGTGCTGGCGGTGCCGCGAGGCATCTGGTTCGCGACGAACATGGGCGAGGTGTGGCGCTGGTTCGCCAAGAGCGAAGCGCGCGGGGCGCTGCTGGCCGATGAGTACCTGGCGGGGACGGCGGTGCTGCCCAAGAGCGTGCGGTTCCCGCCGACGAAGGTGCAGGTGGACCGCTGGCCGGGCTGGCTGCTGGTGAAGCAGGCGACGGAGCGGGTGGAGATGACGCTGGAGGAGCGGATTAACGAACTGGCGCGCGCGCGGCGTTTCGACGAGATCGGGGAATGGCTGGAGCGTTTTCTGGCATTGCGCGGGGCGGGGTGGCGGAGGGGCGTGTTCTCGCTGGACACGCATCTGAAGAACTACGGCGTAATGGACGAGCGCGTGGTGCTGCTCGATACGGGCGGGTTGACCAACCGCTGGAGCGACATCGAAGAGCGGCTGAAGTCGCAGCACGAGTTTCTGAGCCCGCACGCCGGACTGGGACTGGAGATGACCCTGCGGGACCGGCCCGACATCGCCGAGTGGTTTGACGCGCGGTGGAGAGCGATGGTCAATCTGGCTGCGGTGCGCAGCCACTGGCCGGGCGCGCCGCGGGCTTAACGTATCCGCAGCGCGGGGACACACCTGCGGCGTCCTAGATGGGCGCCGTGGTGTCGCCCTCGGCAGAAGGTTTGGTGGTTGTACTCGGGGACGAAGGGGCCTCGGTGTCCCCGGCGCGTGAGGGGTCTGCGGGCAGTCCGGTGATTTCGGCGGAACCGCTCCTTGACAGTCGCGGCTCTGAAACACATGGTCGCGGCTCCGTCAGACGGTCGCGGAGCGGTAACAAGAATCGCGGCTCTGAAACAACGCAAGAACCGCTCCTTGACAGTCGCGGCTCCGTCAGACAGTCGCGGCGCGGTAACAAGAGTCGCGGCTCAGAAGCACGCGGTCGCGGAGCGGTTCCGAAAGCCGGGACAAGAAGTCCGGAGGGCGAGCCGGGTTACAATCCGGGGATGCGCATCGGCATCCACACCTCGACCGCGGGCGCGCTGGTGAACGCCGCGCACAAAGCGGTCGAGCTGGGCGCTAACTGTTTCCAGATCTTTTCGGCGAGCCCTCGCATGTGGCGCGCAACGCCGCCCGAGGCGGCGCAGGTGGCACTGATGAAAGCCGCGCGCGCGGAGCACGACCTGCGGCCGCTGGTGATTCACGACAGCTACCTGATCAACCTGGCCGCCGCCGATGCGGAGATCCGCGGAAAATCGATCGCCGCATTCCGGGGAGAGCTGACGCGGGCGATCGCGATCGGCGCGGAATACCTGGTGATGCATCCGGGGAGCGCGAAGGCTCACGAGACGCTGGAGCAGGCGCTGGAGACGCTCGCCGGCTCGCTGGAGCAGGCGGCGCGGGGGCTGAAGACGACGGGGTTCACGCTGTTATTCGAGAACACGGCGGGCGGCGGAGCGACCATCGGCCGGACACTGGAAGAGCTGAAGACACTCAGCGAAATGGCCGGGCCGCGGCTGCCCTTTCCGACCGGATTCTGCCTGGACACGTGCCACCTGTACGCCGCGGGCTACGACGTTTCCACGGAAAAGGGCCTGGCGGAGACGGTGAAACGGGCCGCGAAGCTGCTGGGGCTGGAGCGCATTGCCGTGGTTCACGTCAACGATTCCAAGGGCGCGCTCAACTCGCACCTCGACCGGCATGAGAATATTGGGAAAGGACACATTGGCCGCGAAGGCTTCCGCCGCATCCTGAACCATCCCAAGCTGCGAGATAAGGCCTTTATCCTGGAGACGCCGATCGACAACGAAGGCGACGACCAGCGCAATGTGGACACCCTGAAAGCGCTATGCCGGAAACCGCGTACAACCACGAACAAGTAGAACTGAAATGGAGCCAGCGCTGGGCCGCAAGCCCGGAGCTGTACCAGGCCGCCGACGATGGCGCACGGCCGCGCTATTACGTGCTGGAGATGCTGCCGTACCCCAGCGGCGTGCTGCACATGGGACACGTGCGCAACTACTCGATCGGCGACACGCTGGCGCGCTATATGTGGATGCGCGGCCACGACGTGATGCACGCGATGGGGTGGGACGCGTTCGGGCTGCCGGCGGAGAACGCGGCGATCCAGCGCGGGCAGCACCCGGCGAAGTGGACGCTGGCGAATGTGGCCCACATGAAGAAGCAACTGCAGCGCATGGGCTTCGCCTACGACTGGGCGCGCGAGATCAACACGTGCACGCCGGAGTATTACCGCTGGAACCAGTGGATGTTCCTGCGGATGCTCGAAAAGGGGCTGGCGTACCGCAAGCAGTCGCTGGTGAACTGGTGCCCGGAGTGCGCCACGGTGCTGGCCAACGAGCAGGTGGTGGAGGGGTGCTGCTGGCGACACGAAGCGACGCCGGTGGAGCAGCGCGAGCTGGAGCAGTGGTTCCTGCGAATCACCCAGTACGCGGAAGAGCTGTTGGACGACATGCGGCAACTGGAGGCGGGGTGGCCGCCGCAGGTGCTGACGATGCAGCGCAACTGGATCGGGCGCAGCGAGGGCGCGGAGATCGACTTCCGCCTGAAGACGACGGGCGAGAAGCTGCGCGTGTTCACGACGCGAGTGGACACGATCTACGGCGCGACGTGCGTGATTCTGGCGCCGGAGCATCCGGTGGCCAAGGCGCTGTGCACGGGGGAGCTGGCGGTCCGGCTGCGGGCGATGATCGACGATCCGGGCCGTAAGGATCCGGAGCTTCAGGAGAAGCTGGGGTTCGACACGGGACACGCGGCGATCAACCCATACAGCGGCGCGGAGATCCCGATCTGGGTGGGCAGTTTCGTGCTGTGGGGCTACGGCACCGGGGCGATCATGGCGGTGCCGGCGCACGACGAGCGCGACTTCGAGTTCTGCCGGAAATACGGGCTGCCGGTCGTCCCGGTGATCCGGCCGGTGGATGGCGTGCTGGCGGTCGAAGCGGAGATGAAAGAAGCGTTCTGCGGCTATGGCGTGGTGGAAAACTCGGGCGAGTGGTCGGGGCTGACGTCGGCCGAAGCGCGGCGGCGTATGGCCGAACATGCCACGAAGCAGGGGTTCGGGCAGGCGTCGATTACGTATCGACTGAAGGACTGGGGCATCTCGCGGCAGCGGTATTGGGGCACGCCGATCCCGGTGGTGCATTGCCCGGCGTGCGGCATTGTGGCAGTGCCGGAGGAGCAGTTGCCGGTGGTGCTGCCGGAGGACGTGCAGTTCACGGGCAAGGGGCGGTCGCCGCTGGCGCAGCACGAGGAGTTTCTGAGGACGACGTGTCCCAAGTGCGGCGGCGCGGCGGAACGCGAGACAGACACGATGGACACGTTCGTGGATTCATCGTGGTACTTCTTCCGCTACGTGGATCCGCATAACGAGAAGCTGCCGTTCGACCGGGCGACGGTGCAACCGTGGTTCCCAGTGGACCAATACATCGGCGGAGTGACGCACGCGATTCTGCATCTGCTGTACGCGCGCTTCTGGTGCAAAATGATGCGCGACCTCGGCCTTGTGGATGTGGACGAGCCGTTCCGCAACCTGTTCACGCAGGGGATGGTGCAACTGGATGGGCGAACGATGTCGAAGTCGAAGGGCAACATCGTGGACCCGGACGAGATGGTGGTGAAATACGGCGCGGACACGTGCCGGCTGTTCACGCTGTTCGCGGGACCGCCGGAGAAAAACATCGACTGGAACGAGTCGAGCGTGGAGGGACAGTACCGCTTCATCAGCCGCTATTTCCGCTGGGTGACGCGTAATTTCGACAACCCGGCTGGGACGGGAGAGACCGACGCGGCGGCGCTGCGCAAGCTGCACCAGACGATCCGCAAGGTGACGGACGACTTCGACAACCGATGGCATTTCAACACGTCGATCGCGGCGCTGATGGAGCTGATGAACGAGCTGCAGTCGGTGGAGACGGGACTGTCGGGCGGCGTGCGCCAGCAGTGCGCGGAAACGATCACGCTGCTGATCGCGCCGTTCGCGCCGTATGCCGCCGAGGAGCTGTGGGCACTGATGGGCCAGCCGGGGCCGGTGTTCAAACAGGCGTGGCCGGGCTACAGCGAGGAACTGGCGCGCGAGGAGATGCTGGAAATCCCAGTGCAGGTGAATGGCAAGCTGCGGAGCCGCGTGATGGTGCCGCACGGGGTTAGTGAAGAAGAGCTGAAGCGCGTGGCGCTGGAGGATGAAAAAGTCCGGGCGCACACGGCAGGCAAGACGGTGGTGAAGGTGATCGTGGTGCCGGGGAAGCTCGTGAATATCGTCGTGAAATAGGGGCGGAACAGGGCTGAGCGGCGCGGTGGTAGCGCAGGCGTGTTGAGGGGTGCTGTGTACGTCTTGTAACAAGCGACGGCTTCGGTTACTCTGAGGGCGATGGAAGTCCATTTCACCGCCGAGCAGCAGGCACGGCTGGCGCAGATTGCCACCAATGCCGGGACCGTCCCCGAGCGGTTGGTGACGAATGTCGTGGCCCGGTATCTCGATGAAGAAGCGCGCTTCCTGGCCGCCGTGGAAAAGGGAATAGCGGCAGCCGAGCGCGGCGAGTTTATCGAAGAAGAAGAAATGGACGCCCGCCTGGAGGCCATGTTCAGGGCCTGATGCGCATTCGTTGGACTGTCCCGGCCGCCGGCGATTTAGAGAGCATCAAGAACTACCTGCAGCAGCACTACCCGCAGTTCGCCGAAACGACCGTGCGGACAATCTACGAGCGTATCCATTCCCTGAAAACCTCGCCGAACCGGGGCCGGCCCGGCCACCGTGCCGGAACAAGAGAACTGGCGCTGACACCGCTGCCGTACGTGGTTGTCTATTGGGTGAGAGATGAAGCCGTCGAAGTCCTGCACATATATCACAGCGCCCAGGACTGGCAATGAGTGTGTTTTACGAAGAGTAGTGGGCGTTCTCGACGGGCACGGTGAGGAGACGGCTGGGGTTCGCGCGGCTCCGATACAACACATCCGCTCCCTGACGGTCGCGGCTCAGTCACAGTCGCGGCTTCCATGAGAAGGCCGCTCTGGTCAAGGCATTTTTCTGACATTCGTTCTTTGTGGCCGTGGCCGACCAACGGGAGGCGCCGCAGCGTCCTGCCGTCTTCCTATTCTCAGGAAGGTTTTCCTGCTCTCGCCGAATCGCCCTGCTTCCATTCGCACTCTTGATGGAGCGGCTTGCTCCGGTGCCAGTTGGGGTCCTCAATTTCGAACGGGTGCTGCCATCTCAGTATCGAAGTAACGCCCCTGTTTCCAGAAACGCTCTTCCGCCGCGACTTCGCAGTCACCCACACTCGGCGATTTGCTACAAACTACAATCCATTACGCCGTCTGCCACTACTTCGCTGCCTGCCATTACGCCGCCCGTGCCACTACTTCGCTGCCTGCCGTTACGCCGCCGCGTGGCGCGAGCGGGGCCGGCCCTGGCTGTTGCGGAGCGGCTCGTACACTTCGCCCGTCGTCCACAACCGATGCAGCAGCACGGCCAGTTTGCGCGCCACCGCGACGATGGCCCGCTTCTTCGCATTCTTTCCGCCGCGCTCGGCCAGCTTCAGGCCCCACCTTCTCAGATCCGTGTCCGGCCCGCGAAATCCCAAGATGTGATGTGCGCCCTGCACCAGCATCGTCCGCAGATAGATGTCGCCTTCCTTGGCGATCGGCAACTGCGGCTGGCTCTGGCCCGATTCGCTGCGCTTGGGCCGCAGGCCCACATAGCAGCCCACGTCGCGGCTCTTCTGAAAGCGCGCGCGGTCTTCCACCGTCAAGATAAACGTCAGAGCGATCAAAGTCCCGACTCCGCTCACTTGCTTGAGAAGTTGGGTTTCCGGATACTCGGTCCGGGCGATCTGCTCCAGCTTGACGTCCACGGCGCGGATCTGTTTCGTCAGCCCTTCCACTGTGTCCAACAACGGTTTCAACGTCTGCTGCAAAGTCTCCGGCAGGTCCACCATCTTGGCCGGACCTAGATTGTCGGCGTCGCACATGGGCAGCCGCTCGCCCATGGCTTTGGCCAGCCCGCGCGCCGAGTTGATCAGCGCCGTGCGGGCCTCCACCAGCGCCGCCCGGACCCGGATCACCATCAGATCCTGCTGCGCTTTTTCGCTCCGATGGCGGATCGGCCGCAGCAGCCGCGGATCGGCGCGCGCCAGCAGCGCCAGCGTCTGCGCGTCCAGCCGGTCGTCCTTGCGGCTGCTCTGGCTGATCAGCTTTACCTGCCTCGCATTGGCCACGATCACCTCGTGGCCCAGCTTGGCCAGCAGCCGGCTCACCCACGGCGAGTGCGTTCCGACCTCGATCGCGATGCGGCAGTGCGACCGCGCGCCGAACGCCAGCTGCAGCCCTTTCTTCGTCGTCGCCACGCTGGCTTCCTGCACCACCTCGCCCTGCCCATCCAGCCGGCAATAGCGACTGCTCCTGTCGCCCAGGTCCAGGCCGATCGTGATCGGCCCGCGCGAGCTCGCCGCCCGACGCTTCGGACTCCGCTGGACAGTGTTATTCTGCTTCATGGCCGGTCTCCTTTTGCACTTCGAGTGCGCAACCATTGGGAGCTTACCGCATCCCGCCGGGGCCGGCCTTCTCATTCCATCTCAGTAACGAGCGGCTCTGTAACGAGCGGCTCTGAAACGGGCGGCTCGGGCACGTTGTCTCCACGGCTGGCCACTAGTTGAGACCGGCGTTGCGGGCAGGGCTGCGAATATAATCTTCGTGAGACCCGGCGGGCCGGCGGAGCGGGAGCTGCGTGGCAGTTCCTAGCTTGAGCATGGGACGCGGGACTGAGGAGTTTTCACGATGCGTTTGCTCACGAAGCGGTCGCTCATCATGCGGTCACTCACGCTTGTTCTATTGATCCAGTCGTTCGTGGTGGCGGCGCCGCCGGCGCTGGATCCGCAAAAAGCAGGGATGGACCCGGCACGGCTGGCTCAAATTGCTCCGCGCCTGCGGGAGTTCATCGATCGCGGCGAACTGGCGGGCGCGGTGACGCTGCTGCAACGGCACGGCGCGCTGGCGCATTTCGAAGCCACGGGCTGGGCCGACGTGGAGGCCAAAAAGCCGATGCAGCGCGACACGATTTTCCAGATCATGTCGATGACCAAGCCGTTCACAGGCGTGGGCATCATGATGCTGGTGGACGAGGGCAAGGTGCGGATCAACGACCCCGTGGAGCGCTACCTGCCGGAGTTTCGCGGGCAGATGGCGGCCGAGCCGCAGGCGGATGGCAAGCCGATTCTGAAGAAGCCGGCGCACCCGATCACGGTGCGCGAGCTGATGACGCACACGTCGGGGATGATGGGGGAACCGCCGGCCTCGACCGGCCCGTTGATGGTGAAGCTGGACCTCATGACGCTGGGCCGCGCCGTACCGCTGTACGCGCGCGAGCCACTGCAGTTCCAGCCGGGCACGCGGTGGATGTACTCGACGGTGGGGATCGACGTGCTGGGCCGCATCATCGAGGTCGTTTCGGGCATGAAGTACGAGGAGTTTCTGGCGAAGCGGATTTACGAGCCGCTGGGGATGGTGGATTCGTACATCTTTCTGCCGGCGGCGAAACGGGCGCGGCTGGCGGCGGTTTACACGATCGAGAACGGGCGGATGGTGAAGGCGGGCGCGGACATATTGGGCGGCGACGCGCTGAAGTACCGGCAGGGGGCGGTGTACTCCGGGCCCGGCTTTGCGATGTACTCGACGGCCGCGGACCTGGTGAAGTTCTACCAGATGATGCTGAACAAGGGCGTGTACCACGGCAAGCGGCTGCTGTCGGCGACGGCGGTGGAGGAGATGTCGATGGTGCAGACGGGCGACATCAAGGCGGGCTGGGACGTGGGGACGGGCTTCGGTCTGACGTGGGAAGTGACGAAGGATCCGGCGGGCACGGTGAGCGGGCTGAGCCTGGGGGCGTTTCATCACGGCGGGGCGTTTTCGACGTTCGGCTACATCGATCCGAAGAAGGACCTGGTGGGCGTGTACCTGATTCAGTGGAGCGGGCCGGACGGCAAGATGGGGCGCGAGTCGTTTACACAGATCGGGGCGGGGGCGATTGTGGAGTAGCGCACGTTTAGTTGTGCGAGCGTGGGACGGAGACTTGGTTTGGCGCGCAGCGGTAGCGCGGGGACACACCTGCGGCGTCTGCGGCGGACGCCTTGGTGTCGCCCTCGGCATAGGGCTTGGTGGTCGTATTCGAAGCTGAGCTGGCCTCGGTGTCCCCCGCGCGAGGGGTTTGCGGTGGTTGGCCGGTAGCGCGGGGACACACCTGCGGCGTCTGCGGCGGACACCTTGGTGTCGCCCTCGGCATAGGGCTTGGTGGTCGTATTCGAAGCTGAGTTGGCCTCGGTGTCCCCGAGTGAGGGGTGTCCCCTGCGCGCGAGGGGTCCCGGCTTAGGCACGTAACACATCCGCTCCCTGACGGTCGCGGCTCAGAAACACATCGCGGCGCGCAGCGGTAGCGTGGGGACACACCTACGGCATCCGCAGCGGACGCCTTGGTGTCGCCCTCGGCATAGGGCTTGGTGGTCGTATTCGAAGCTGAGTTGGCCTCGGTGTCCCCGAGTGAGGGGTGTCCCCCGCGCGCGAGGCTTTGGGGGCGGGGAGCGTTGACACCGCGCGCGCAGCGGTGTGAGGTAAGGGCAGGAGAACTTCTATGGAGCGGGCGATTGCGTTTACGCTTAACGGCAAGCCGACGAAGGTGACGGTGGATGACGAGCGCATGCTGTTGTGGGTGCTGCGCTCCGACCTGGGCCTGACGGGGACGAAGTTCGGATGCGGCGCCACGTACTGCGGCGCGTGCACGGTGATTGTGGACGGAGAAGCGACGCTGGCGTGCTCGACGGCGGTCAAGGACGTGGCGGGCAAGCATGTGCTGACGATCGAAGGGCTCAGCGAGAACGGGAAGCTGCACCCGCTGCAAGAGGCGTTTGTGAAGCACGCCGCGTACCAGTGCGGCTTCTGCACGCCGGGGATGATTCTCAACGCATACGCGCTGGTGCACAAGACGCCGCGGCCGTCGCGCGACGAGATCCTGAAGCACATGGAAGGCAACCTGTGCCGCTGCGGCGCGCATGTGCGCATCGTGGAGGCCATCGAAGAGGCCGCGGTGACGATGAAAGGAGGTGCGCGATGAAACCGGTGGAGACGGCAGACATGGGCAAACCGGCAGCGAACGCCGGCGCGGAATTCAGCCGGCGCGACTTCTTTGGTGTGACCGGGCCGGGACTGCTGGTGCTGTTTTCGACGGAGGCGCTGGAGGCGCGGCAGGAGACGCCGCGGCAGCGTCGGCAGTCCGAGTATGCGACCGATTTCAACGCCTACCTGCACATCGGCGCCAATGGCCGGGTGACGTGCTTCATCGGCAAAATCGAGATGGGCCAGGGGGCGATGACCTCGTCGGCGGAACTGCTGGCGGAGGAACTGGACGTGCCGTTCGACTCGGTGGACGTGGTGATGGGCGACACGGAGCGCTGCCCGTGGGACGGGGGCACGTACGGCTCGATGAGCACCCGCGTTTATGGACAGATCGTGCGCCGGGCGGGCGCCGAGGCGCGAGCAGTGCTGCTACAGATGGCGGCCGAACAGCTCAAGGCGCCGGTGGAACGGTTGAAGGTGGCAGCGGGCGTAATCTCCGACACGGCCGGGGGCAAACGGGTCACGTACGCGCAACTGGTGCAGGGCAAGCGCATCGAGCGGCATCTGGAAAAAGTGCCGGTGAAAGAGGTGGCGGCGCTGCGCCTGGTGGGACATCCGGTGGTGCGTAAGGACGGGCGGGAGAAGGTCACCGGCAAGGCGCAGTACACGGGCGACATCACGCTGCCGGGGATGCTGTGCGCACGGATCCTGCGGCCGCCGGTACATGGCGCGAAGCTGAAGAGCGCGGACACTTCCGCGGCGGAGAAGACGGGCGCGCGAGTGGTGAAAGACGGCGACCTGATTGCGGTGCTGCACGAGCGGCGCGACGTGGCCGAGCAGGCGCTAGGGTTGATCAAGGCCGAGTACGACAAGCCGGCGGCGACGGTCGACGATGTGACGATCTTCGAGCACCTGGTCAAGGTGGGGACCAAGCCGGCGGTGGTGGACCAGAGCGGCAGTCTGGCGGAGGGCGAGAAGCAGGCGGCACAGATTGTCGAGGCGACGTACCTGAACAGCTACGTCGCGCACGCGGCGATGGAGACGCACTCGGCGGTGGCGAGTTTCGAGGACGGCAAAATGACGGTGTGGGCGAGCACGCAAACGCCGTTTCCAGTGCAAGGGGAAGTGGCGCGCGCGCTCGGTCTGGCGCAGGAGAATGTGCGCGTGATTACGCCTTACCTGGGTGGCGGATTCGGCGGGAAGGGCGCGAACCAGCAAGCCATGGAGGCGGCGCGGCTGGCGAAGCTCGCGGGAAAGCCGGTGCAGGTGATCTGGAGCCGCGAGGAGGAGTTTTTCTTCGACACGTTCCGGCCGGCGGCGGTGGTGAAGATCCGCGCGGGGCTGAACGGCGCGGGGCAGATGGTGCTGTGGGACTTCCTGACCTACGGCGGCGGGGATCGCGAGGCGAAGCAGTATTACGACATTCCAAATCAACGGACGAGGTCGGCCGGCGGCTGGGGCGGCGGGCCGGACGGAATGCACCCGCTGGCCGTCGGGGCGTGGCGCGCGCCGTCAGTCAATACGAATACGTTCGCCCGCGAATGCCATATCGACATGCTGGCGCGCAAGGCGGGCGTGGATGCGGTGGAGTTCCGGCTCAAGCATCTGGCCTCCGACAAGCGGATGAAGGGCGTGCTGGAGGCCGCGGCGAAGCGCTTCGGCTGGAGCACGCGGAAGAAGGCGAGCGGGGTGGGCTTCGGCGTCGCCTGCGGCACCGACGTAGGCGGCGACGCCGCCACGATGGCCGAAGTGGCCGTCAACAAGACAACGGGCCAGATCCGGGTGAAGCGGATCGTGGCCGCGATGGACATCGGCCTGATCGTGAATCCCGATGGCGCGCTGCAGCAACTGGAGGGCGGCATCACGATGGGGTTGGGCTACACGCTGAGCGAGGAAGTGCACTTCAAGGGCGGGGACGTCCTGGACCGCAATTTCGACAGCTACGAACTGCCGCGCTTCTCCTGGCTGCCGAAGATCGAGACGGTCCTGATCGAGAACCGCGAAACGCCGTCGCAGGGCTGCGGGGAGCCGCCGATTATCACGATCGGCGCGCTGATCGCGAACGCGGTATTCGACGCCACGGGCGTGCGGATGCTGCAACTGCCGATGACGCTGGCGCGGGTCAAGGCGGCGCTGAGCCGCGGCTAAGCGGCGGGGAAAGAGCGGCAAACGGCCGTTGGACGACCCGGGCGTCTCCGCGACTCCGAGGGGACTATCAAGAGGGAGTGCGAGCGCTTGTTCGCGCGTCAGTAGTCACGTTGACTGCGCATATAAATCTTGCAAAATCAATAACTTCAAGAAAATTCTTGACGAAGCGGCGTGCGCGGAGTCCAATCCGGAGGTCCAAGACAGAAGGGGCGCATGAATCCTTTCCCGCGGTCGGGCATCTCATAGGAAGCTGACTAGTGATTAGTCAATAAATGATATATCACGGAAAGAAGGGCATATGATCGTTCACCGCAAAGCTTCCGAACGCGGCAATTCCAGGCTGAACTGGCTGGACGGCCGCCACACGTTCTCGTTCAATCAGTATTACGATGCGGCCTGGATGGGCTTCCGCACGCTGCGGGTGATCAACGACGACCGGATTGCGCCCAAGGGCGGCTTCGGCACGCATCCGCACCGCGATATGGAGATCGTCACGTGGGTCCTGGATGGTGTGTTAAAGCACAAGGATTCAACAGGTTCCGAAGGGGAAATCAGGCCTGGGGACGCGCAGCGCATGAGCGCCGGCACGGGCATCTTCCACAGCGAATTCAACGGATCGAGCACGCAGCCGGTGCGGCTGCTGCAGATCTGGATCGAGCCGCAGGAGGAGGGCATGGCACCGGGCTACGAGCAGAAGCATTTCCCGGAATCCGAGCGCCTGAACCGTCTGCGCCCGATCGCCAGCCAGGATGGGCGCGAGGGGTCGGTCACGATCGGCCAGGATGCTGCCATATACGACGGCGTTCTGGAGCCTGGCGTGACGGTGGAGCATCCTCTGAAGACCGGCCGTTCGGCCTGGGTGCAAGTGGCGAAGGGCGCGGTGCAGGTGAATGGCCTGGCGCTCGAAGAGGGCGACGGAGCGGCGATCACGAAGGAATCGGCGGTACGGGTTGTGGCGGACAAAGCGTCCGAAGTGCTGGTTTTCGATCTCAACTGAGCGGGATCCGGCACGGAAAGCAGGCGAAAGGGGACCATGGGGCAGCAGGGAGCAGTGCACGAAGCCACGCGATGGTTGATGTTGCACGGCTACACCCTGCTGCTGGCGGCAGTTCTGGCCGAGCAGTTGGGCGCGCCGCTGCCGGCCGCGCCATTCCTGTTGGCGATGGGAGCGCTGGCCGGGTCGGGGCACTTCAGCCTGGTGACCGCGCTGGCCCTATCGACCTTCGCGGCGGTGGCAGCCGACCAGGTTTGGTTTCAAATTGGCAGACGCCGCGGCGAGTCGGTTCTGGGACTGCTGTGCCGGTTGTCGATGGAGCCGGACACGTGCGTGCGGCTCACACATCAGGCCTTCGACCGCTACGGCCAGGCGAGCCTGATTTTCTGCAAGTTCATCCCTGGGCTGAGCACGGTCGCTGCGCCACTGGCCGGCAGTTCCGGCATTTCGGCGGGGCGGTTCGCGATGCTGGACCTGGCCGGCGCGGCGATGTGGGCCGGAACTTACCTCGGTGTGGGCTGGCTGTTCCGCCAACAACTGGAACGGGCGCTCGAGATCCTGTCGCGGTTCGGAATGGGAATGTTCATGGCGCTGGCCGCGCCGATTGCACTGTGGATCGTTTGGAAATACACGCAGCGGAGGCTCTGGCTGCGCCGGGTCAAGGTGGAGCGAGTGCCGCCGGAGGAGGTGATGGCGCTGCTGGCGGGCTCCACTCCGGCGGTGATCGTGGACCTGCGCCCGCCGCGGACCATTCAACAAAGCGGTTTCAAGATTGCCGGCGCACGGGTGGCCACGTCGGAGGAGATCGAGGCGCAAGTCCGGACGCTACCCAGCGACACGCGTCTGGTGTTCTACTGCAGTTGCCCGAACGATGCCGCCAGTGCCACGTTTGCCTTGCGCTTTAAGAAAGCAGGATTCAAGAACGCCATCGCGATCGAGGGCGGCTTTGACGCATGGTCGCAGGCGGGGCTTCCGGTCGAGGCGGCGGGGCCGCTGGTTGTCGTCGATGGGGCGATTCCAACGCCCCCGCAGGCAGGGGTAGCATAGGGAACATAGCATCGCCATGCCCCTCGATCCGCAGGTTCAAAAGCTGCTCAACGAACTGAAAGCCGCGGGCGGGAAACCGCCGTGGGAGGTGAGCTTAGAAGAAGTGCGGGCGGCGCACCTGGCGCGCCGGGCGTGGAGCGGAGAGCCGGCCCAGGTCCAACACGTGGAGGATTTCAGCGTGCCGGGAGCGGGTGGTCCGATTCCGGTGCGGCTGTATCGGCACGGCCCGGAGCGGCAGGACGGCCCGGACCAGCCGGTTCTGATCTGGTATCACGGCGGCGGGTTCGTGTCGGGCTCGATTGAGGGGCACGACCCGATCTGCCGGTTGTTGGCCGTGCGGTCGGGTTGCACAGTGCTCGCGGTGGACTACCGGCTGGCCCCCGAACATCCGTTTCCAGCGGGATTGGACGATGCCTGCGCGGTGCTCGGGTGGGTGATGGCGCACGGGCGGGAGCGCGGGCTGGATTCGACCAGAGTCGCCGTGGGCGGCGACAGCGCCGGCGCCAATCTGGCCGCGGTCGCCGTGCGCCGGGCGCGGGATCGCGGCGCGGCCGTGCCGCACTTCCAGGCTCTGGTCTATCCGGTGACCGATGCCACCATGTCGCACCAGTCCTATACGGCCTTCGCCGACGGCCACATGCTCACGCGGCGGCACATGGAATGGTATTTCGCGCAGTATCTGCGGCCCGGGACGGACCCGCGGCATCCCGACGTTTCCCCGTTGTTTGCACCGTCGCTGCCGGGCCTTTGCCCGGCCTTTGTGCTGACGGCAGAATACGATCCGCTGCGCGATGAAGGGGAGGCCTACGCCGGGCGATTGCGCGATGCCGGCGTGGAGGCGACGCTGACCCGCTGCCCAGGGCTGGTGCACGGTTTCTTTTCGATGGGCGGCATCGTGCCGGCGGCGTACCGCGCGGTGTGCGAAGTGGCGCGCGCGGTGCGCGAGGCGTTCGAGTAATCCCTATTTCCAATCATTGCGGTCGAGCGAGCGGTACTGGACCGCTTCGGCAATGTGTTTGGCCTGGATCTGGTCGCTAGCGCCAAGGTCGGCGATGGCGCGCGCGACCTTGAGAATCCGGTCATGCGCCCGGGCAGAGAGGGCCAGGCGCCGGATGGCCATTTCCAGGGTGCGTTCGGCGGCGGCGTCCAGAGGGCACAACTCGCGCAAACGCCCTGGCGGCAGGTTGGCATTGACGAAGCCGCGTTCGGCCTGGCGGGCGCGGGCGGCCAGAACGCGCTGGCGCATCTGGGCGGATGAGGCGCCGGGCTCCTTGCCGCGCATCTGCGGGTAAGCCGCGCTTGTAGCGGCTGGCCCGTTAGTCGATGTTGATTCTCGAAGACTGAGTATCGAGGTCAACGAGCGGCCCACCCGATCCGATCTGGGCCTTTAAACTATGAGCGTCCTGCGTGCGATGAGACGTGTTCGCCACCGGACCCGAAACCTTGCCGGAGCGCGACTTCGCGTCAACAAGATATCCGCCTCCACTGGCAAGCTTGACCTTGATCGCGCCTGAATCCGCAATTGCGCGGATGGGAGCCGGGCTCAGTTGGGAGATCCGGATGGCCCCGGATTTCGTCTCGGCGTGGACGGAGCCGCCAAGCCGGAGGGCGAGTATGCTGCCAGAATCATCGTGAGCTACAACGGCGCCCCTTGCGTTGTCGATGCTGATGCTCCCTGAATGCGTGGTGGAGCGAACTTCCCCGGAAACATCAGCGATCACCGTTCGGCCTGAGGTCGTTTCGGCTTCGACCGCGCCCCGAATACTGGTGAGCTGAATGCCTCCGGACTGAGTCCGCACGAAGACATGACCTCCGGCATTGCGGATGACAACGGCGCTCGAATGACCGGTCGTCTTGATCTCCGAGGCGACATTGCCGATCTCGATTCGGCCTGAGGTCGTTGACGCCTCGACCGGTCCCGTGATGCCGTCGATGCTGATTCCGCCCGACGCAGTATAGGCATGCGCCACGGTCAGGCTGGGGGTTTCAATCTCAAAGTGAATGGTGACGCCTCTTAGCAACGCCTGGTCTTTGACATATCCAATGCGAATGCGATTGCCCACCTGCTCGATCGGAGGATTCTTTTCCAGAGCGCGTATATTGGCCTCCGCCAGATCGAGATCAAGTCTGCCGTAGAGGGGCTTGATGACGGCATGCACACGGACGGAGGTCGAGGAACCAGTGGTAATGGCGACGCCGCCGGGGTCGCTTCTCACGTCGAGATCCACTGGCCCGGACACCGGGAGAGTGCGATCAAACGTGCCCGGGTCAGAGCCAAGCGCCAGGCAGGCGCCGGCGAGCAGGGCAACGGATGCATGAACCATCGATCTGCCAATGCTCCGGTTGCTCATGCCTCCTACGTAATCACCCTCGAGAACGAGGAACCGCCGGCGACATTGGGTATTGGAGCGGGAGACGGGACTCGAACCCGCGACGTCCCAGCTTGGGAAACCGCTCAACAATCGTCTGTTCAATGACGTAGCGACGAAATGTGATCACGAAGGTGCATAGAGTTTCCCCAGTTTGTGCCCCACATCCCCTCATAGGCCAGGCAGTTGGATGTCGCGAGCCCGAGCCGGACGCCGAATGGCGCTTGATCCTGATCGCGGAGGCGTGTTCACTTCCAGTACTCCCTGTCCAGTGATCGATACTGCACCGCCTCGGCGATGTGTTTGGCCTGGATCTGTTCCGCGCCGCCGATATCGGCAATCGTGCGTGCGACCTTCAAGATCCGGTCGTGGGCGCGGGCCGAGAGCGCAAGCCGGCGGATGGCCATCTCCAGGGCCTTCTCTCCAGCGTCGTCCAGCGGGCAGAACTCGCGCAGCCGCCCGGGCGGGATGTTGGCGTTCACAAAACCGCGCTCCGACTGCCGCGCCCGCGCCGCCAGCACCCTGCCGCGCATCTCGGCCGAGCTGGCGCCGGTACTCTTGCTGCGCATCTCCTGGTAAGCAACCGCCGGAACCTCGATATGCAGGTCGATGCGGTCCAGCAATGGTCCGCTAATCTTCCCCAGATAACGTTGAATGATCCCTCCGGTACACCTGCATGTATGGGAGTTGTCGCTAAAGAAACCACACGGACAGGGATTCATCGCGGCGACCAGCATGAAATCCGAGGGGAAGGTGAGGGACATCTGCGAGCGCGCGATGGTGACGCAACGCTCCTCGACCGGCTGGCGGAGCATTTCAAGGGCGCTGCGCTCGAATTCCGTGAACTCATCGAGGAACAGCACGCCGTTGTGCGCCAGACTCACCTCGCCCGGCCGCGGCGTGCCGACGCCGCCGCCCAGTAATCCGGCGTTGGAGACGCTGTGGTGCGGGGAACGGAACGGGCGCTCGGACAATAATCCCTGATCTGGCGCCAGCACGCCGGCCACGCTGTGGACCTGCGATGTCTCGAGCGCTTCCTCGAAGCTCATTGGCGGCAGAATCCCCGGCAGACGCCGCGCCAACATGGTCTTGCCCGACCCGGGAGGTCCAACCAACAGAAGATTGTGAGCGCCCGCCGCGGCGACCTCCAGGGCGCGTTTGGCCGTGGCTTGTCCGCGCACATCGGCAAAGTCAGGCCAATCGGCGCCGTGCGAACCGCCATCCTGCAGAACCGGTTGGACCGGCGTAAACTTGTCGGGGTCGTTCAGCAGACCGGCTACTTCCCCCAAATGAGTCAGGCCGTAAACCTTCAGACCTTCGACGACGGCCGCTTCCGCGGCGTTCTGCCGGGCGACAATCAGGGAGTGGAAGCCGTTCTTGCGGGCACAAACGGCCATCGACAAGACACCGCGCACGGGCCGCAAGCCGCCGTCGAGCGACAATTCGCCGGTCAGGAGCGTCTCGCTGCACGGCCGTACGATGCCCATCGCGCCCAAGAGCGCCGCAGCCATGGGCAGGTCGAAGCCGGCACCTTCCTTGCGCACGTTGGCGGGCGCGAGGTTGATCGTGACCGACTTGGTGGGGTAGCCGAAACCGCAGTTGGCCAGGGCGCTCCGAATCCGCTCGCGGCTCTCGCGGACGGCCAGATCCGGCATCCCCACTACGACGAAATCGCGTTGGGAGCCGCCGGGGTAGAGGTCCACCTCGACTTCGATAGGTTGGGCGTCGATGCCGAAAACGGCGGCGCTTCGGGTGCGGAACAGTGCCATGCCGGGCGGATCCTCAGAGAATCCTAGTGCGCGCAATGGTGGGGGAATCTCTGATTCACCGGTAGATCATCCCAGCCGATGGAGCACACGCTCGACCGCAGCTTGGATTCGCGGAGTTGGGATCTCGCCGCGCGGTGGACGACTTGCGCCCTAAGGACGAGGGGGGGGGCGACGACTGTAGGCCCTTGACGCAAAATGCGGGCTGGGCCCAATCCGGAATTGGAAGGCGCTGAGGCAGATCGCGCCCCGGACGAATCCGAATGCCGGTGAGCGCGGTAGTGTGGGCTCTTGACGCAAAATGAGGGCTAGATCCAATCTGGAATTGGAAGGCGCTGAGGCAGATTGCGCCCCGGACAAATCCGAATGCCGGTGAGCGCGGTCGCGCATTGCTCTGGCCGGTTACTATTCTTCACCACCCCGCAGCGGGCGCGACCGCGTTTCACCACTATCGCCTCGCCTATAGGCGCGGGTCTCCACAATCCACGAAGGGGACACCAATAGCGCAATCGTCCAGATTACCTAGCCTAGCGAGAACGAGCGGAGTCGAGGTTACTTGATGTCGATCTTGAGCAGGGCGTCTGAATGCTGGTGACGCCAGTTCCAGTAATTCTGTTGATCGTCCTCTTTGAGCGTTGAGAATTCGCTGTACTTGTGATGGTTTTCCTTTACATATACACGATAAGCCTTATCTTCATGCTTATTCCATTCATGGTCGTCATTGTTTTGCTTGTCGTGGTACTTGCGGGCGGCCTTCTGATCATCGGCGCGCAGCGCGGTTGGCGCTATTGCCAGGGGGACGGTGAGGGCGGCACACAGCAGGGCAGTATTCCAGAAACGGTTCATGATCACACTCCTGTCCGACTATCAGAGCAATCACGATACCAATCGTCCCCATAGGGCTGTGGCAATTGCAACGAGAAGAAAACACAGGTGAGCGTGCCTGCCGAGTGGTTCATTCCCGATTTGGGATCAGATTGAACTCGCCGGGCACGCAGAAGCTGCACATGGAAGTGCGGGATTTACCGTCGCCCGCAGTCAACCAGTCGCCGTCCGCGCCCTATGGATCTCGACAGCAGAGAATCGGGAAGACGCCGGCCCAAATCCATTCGAGCAGCGGCGACTCCAGCCTCGTTGTCGGATGTTGTTCGCAGGTAGAATTGAACTTCTGCTGGCTCGAGCTTTCAAACAGGTGTCCACACGTCATGGCACCGGGACGGGGGTGGAAAGCCGAAGCGCGGCGTCGCAGGCAGTGAATCATCAGGAGTCGAAACCGTGAAGTTGCAAGACCGGGTCGCTGTCATCACTGGAGCGGGCGCGGGCATCGGACGCTTCAGTGCGATCGAGTTTGCCAAAGCGGGGGCGGCCGTGGTTGTGGCCGATATCAATGCCGCCGGTGCGGAGGAAACGGCCGGCATGATCGCGGTCCAGGGAGGCACGGCCCTGGCTGTCGAGACCGACGTCTCGCAGCCGCAATCGGTCGAGCGCCTGGTGGCACGCGCGATAGAACGCTTCTCGCGGGTGAACGTGCTGTTCAACAACGCCGCCATCCAGGTGAACAAGACGATTGAGGACACAACGTTTGAAGAGTGGAACCGCGAGATTGCGGTGAACCTAGGCGGCGTGTTCCTGTGTTCGAAGTACTTGCTGCCGCGCCTGCGTGAAACGCGCGGCAACATCATCAACATGTCGTCGGTGAACGGCTTCTTCGTGGAGCCGTTCTGCGCCGGTTATTGCGCCACGAAGGCCGCCATCATCGGGCTGACCAAGGCGATGGCCATCGACCACGGCAAGGAGGGCATCCGCGTGAACTGCATCTGTCCGGGCTACATCGACGCCGGGCTGGCGGAAGGTTATTTCCAAGCCCAGCCGGACCCCGCGGCGGCGCGGGCCGCGGCCGGGAAACTGCACGCGCTATGGCGCATCGGGCGGCCGGAGGAAGTGGGGCGCGTGGCGGTGTTCCTGGCCAGCGACGAGGCGTCGTTCGTAACCGGCGCGTCCATCGTAGTGGACGGCGGCTTCGGCTCGGGGCTGCCGCCCTCGAGTTGATCGGCTGGCGTCGCTCCAGAGAGAACAGGAACGGCTCGCCGCGCGAGAGTTCCTGGGAGCGGACGTCCGGCGCGCCGGCTCGATTGGAGTCCAGGCCCAAGCCCGTTCGCGCCGCTTCGGAGCGCGCCTCAGTTCTTCACCTGAAAGTTCGCGGACTGCTCCGCGGACGTCTTCGCCAGTTTGTCCCGCGCCCGCACTGTGAGTCGATACTCGCCTGGCGCCTGGTTGGCGCTGACGGTCAGGCTGAATCCGCCCACGAGCCAACGCTTCGGGTAGAACGGAGAATCGTGTTCCTGCGCCGCAACGGGTTGTTCGTATAACAAGTTCCCCGACGGCCCGTAGACGGCCAACCCGTACTCGACGTCGAACGCGTTCGACTCCCTGAGCGAATAGCCGGCAATCTCGAAGCGCGCCCAGAGCGTTGCCCCGGGCCGGTAGGTCGCGGGATCGAGCGCAATGGCGTCGTCCTCGCCGCGGTAAAATCGGACGCCTCGCACCGTGATCCCCGGGAGCTTTTCCGGTGTGCGGCCATGAACACGGAACTGGATGAGGAGTTCGGCGGATGACTGCGCGAGTTCATCGGCAACGCGCAGATGGATGGCGTAAAGCCCGGCGTACAATTCGGGCGGCAGTGGGACCGTTTGTTCGACTTTGGGCAACCAGTCTTTGTCGCGCGAAGTAACCTCGTCCCGAACCGCACCGTTCGAGATCGGCTCCAGCAGGAGCCCGTCCGGATCCGTCAGATACATCTGCCAGCGCAGATCCACCGCGTCGTTTTTCGCCGTGTAGCCGGCCATGCGATAACTCAGGTAGAGCAGTTCACCGGGCACATACTCGTAGCTGGCTGGGATTGCCGGGCCATCTTCGCGCCGATCGTGAAGAATGGCACTGACAATCGCCAGCTTGGAGGGTACGGCCTGGGCGGTAGTGAGCACCGCCAGCACCGCCAGAAGCCATCTGCCGGGACGGCGCACGCTGCCTTCCTTTCGTCCAGCTACTTCTTCGCGGGCGTCGCCGGCGCAGGCAGCGGAGGGTTCGCCCCCACGTCGCCGAAAGCGGGAGTGGTGGAACCGCTCTGCACATCCGAACCGAGCTGGAACGGTATCTCAATGAGCGCCGTCTGCTCGTTCTCAGGATCGCCTCCGCTCGACACGCGAAGCCTGTAGGCGCCCTGGGGTACGTCGAACAAGATACGCCCGGAGCGGGTTTCCTTCGTCTGCAGCAAGCGCAGATAACCCAGCCACTCGGGTACGCCCCCGCCTTCGCTGATTTCCGGGTAAACCTGACCCTTCGCATCTTCCAACTGCAGCAGGGGAGCCGCCTTCTCCTCAGGGGCGTTGTTGACTACCGAGATGTTGATCAGCAGGTACCTGTTCCGCGGTATCCGTTGGCCATTCGTGGATTCCAGCGTTTCACGCCATTCCGATTCAATCGCCGTGTATGTCAACTGACCGACCGCGACTGCGCTTCCCATGGCGGCCACGCGATCCTCGTGCCTAATCCTCGAACAGCCAGGAAGCGCAACCAAGCTCGTCAAAAGAGCAAGCACGTAAACAACAAATCCAAATCCTCGAAGACGCATCATAATAGAAGCCTTTCCCGACCTTACCGAAATACGGCGTCTGCTGCAATTCCTGTCCTTCCTGTTCTTCTTCTGCGGGAGCGGCGCTCCCTCACCTTTCGCCCGCCATCCGGGCGGCTGCTGTCACTCCGCCGCCCTGGTGGAGGCTCGTGTGGCGCACGGACAGAGGAGCGAGCGTGCGGCCGGAACCTTCCATAGACCACAATATAGTCATCCTCCCGCTTTCACCGCGCGACTGGAATCCGCGAGCGGCGGGAACTGCCCCTCATGGATAACCTTACGCACTCTCTGGTCGGGCTCATGCTGGCCCGCGTTGGATTGAATCGGCTTGGTGTAGGCGCGACAGCGCTCGTCATCGTCGGAGCCAATCTACCCGACATCGACGTCGTCACGGCCGTCGCCGGCAGGCTCACGTATCTGGAATACCATCGCGGCTGGACTCACTCCTTTGCGTTGGCGCCAGTGCTGGCCCTGCTGCCTCTGCCCATCTGGTGGCTCGCCACACGCAAGCGCGGTGCCGGGCTGAAGGCGTTTGCCTATGCCTGGCTGGCCGTGTTTGCCGGCATTGTCAGCCACCTTTTCATGGATTGTTGGAATACATACGGCGTGCGCCTCCTGACCCCGTTCTCCGACCACTGGTATCGGCTGGACTGGGTGTACATCGTCGATATATGGATTTGGGCGCTACTGCTGGTGGGCGCAGTGGCGCCGCTTCTGGTCCGAATGGTGGATAGCGAAATCGGCGTCCGGCGTGGTTCGGGACGCGGTGGCGCCTGGGTGGTCCTCTTTCTGCTGTGTGGTTTCATCGCCCTGCGTGGCGCGTTGCACGCCCAGGCGGTCACCACGATTGAATCGCGGCTCTACGACACTCACGCCCCGCAACGCGTGGCGGCGCTGCCCGGGCCTTTCGCTCCCTGGCGCTGGACAGGCCTAGTGGAGACGGAAAGAGCTTGGCATGTTGTCCCAGTTGACCTGTTGCGCGAGTACGACCCCGATGCCGGTCGCGCGCTGTCGAAACCCGAACTGCCGCTGCCCCAAGAAAGTGCAGTCCGAGCTTCCCAGACCGGGCGCATTTTTCTGAATTTCACGCGTTACCCGTACTGGCGCGCCATCCCTTCCCCACGACTGGAAGGCGGAACGCTGGTTCGAGTCTCCGATCTCCGGTTCGGCCTGCCGGAGGAATCGCCCTTCAGCGCCTCCTTCGAGTTCGACTCGGCGGGCCGGTTGGTTCGAGAGGAACTTGTAGGACTCGGAGGGAAACAACGCTGATCGGCGCGCCACCAGCGCCAGCCTGGGCCAGCACTGGGCGAAGCCGCCTCCGGGTCGCAGAGAGCAGACCTTTTGTCGCGTCACGATCGGCGTGCCTGTGCGAGCCGAGGTGCGCCACCTGAGTGGCCGGTCGGCGCGTACCCTACCCGAGCATGTCGAACAATGAGCCGCGCGGCAATTGGGCGCGCATTTCCAGCATTGCCTGCTGCTGTGTTTGCGCGGTCTGCTCGGTCGTAATCACTTGCGCCTGATCGGCGTCGGTCAGCTGCGATTGGTTGGTCTGCAGATTCAATTGCATTGTGGATGCAGCGCTGAGAGCAGAAGTGATCGAGCTCTCCGCGTTTCCGTAGAAAGCCTGGACATTGTTCAGATGTTGGTCCGCCGTGGCAAGCTGAGTGACGGCATTCGTAATCGCCGGGCTGTTGTTCGTCAGCAAGCCCTGACGCAGGTTTTCGATGGACTGCAGAATGTTTTGGGTGGGATCGGCGTTGTTGAAGATATCCGTGGCTGTCATGGCGATCGAAAACGTGTTCCCCATCGCATCGATGCCCAATCTGGTGGCTGGAGCCGTCGTGTTGGCAGTGAATGGCGGCGTGTTCGCGTAGTTGATCGAGTAAGGGGCAGCTGCATCGCTGTCGCCGCCGAACAGATATCGCCCCTCATTCGTCGAATTCGCGATCCCAACCATCTGCGTTTCAAGATCCTGAATCTGGCCGGCGAGCACCTGCCGTGTCTGGGCGCTGGTCGTGCCGGTGGCTCCTTGGGCGGCCAGCGAGTCGATGTTGTCCATAATTGTCGCGGCACTCTCGAGATCGCTGCTGGCCATGCCAACTTCCGAATTCAATGTGTTGAGGTTGGACTGGCTTTGTTCGACGCGCGCCAGGTCGGCCTGGTTCTGCACGATGGCGGGAACGCTCGCGGGATCGTCGGAGGCGTTGAGTATCCGCTTGCCGCTGGCGAGTTCCTGTTGCGCCCGGGACATGGCGGCATTGAGCACATTGAGCTGGTTGATAAACAACGCATCTTTGCTGTTGGAGACTAGGAGGTCCATTTAACATCTCTCCCCAAAAGTGCCGTCCTCAAATCATCACTGAACCATATCGTTGATCAACTCCAGCGTGATCTCATCAATGACCTGCACGAACTTCGACATCGCCTCGTAGCCGCGTTGATACTCGAGCAGATTCATAGCTTCTTCGTCCAGGCTGACGCCCTGCACGCTCTGGCGCGCCGACTGCGCCTGGGCAGTGAGGCTCTCCGTTGTGGTCTGGTCGTTCCCGGCGTTGGAGACCATTTGCCCCACCTGTGCCACCAGGCTGGCGTAGTTCTGGCTCAGCGTTTGTGTTTGGCCGGGGATCAGATTGGTGGCCTGCTGAAGATTCGTCACCTGCACGGCGATCGCGTTTCCTCCCGCGGCCGCCGGAGCGGCCAGGGCGAGTTGGGACGTGGTCAGAGGATTCACGCTGATCGTCGCTGCGGCTCCATTGGCCGCACTGAAGGTGAACAGGTCTTGGGCCTGCAGGTTGCCCTGCGGGATGCCCGTCTGGTCCACGCCCCCTTCGAGGGCGCCATTCACCGCCGTGGCGAAACTCTGCGCCAGTTGGTTCAAACTTGCCACAGTGGCCGGCATCACGCTGCTGGTCATGTTCAGGATGGCCTTAAGGCTGCCGGACTGCAGTCCCTGGGAAACATCATTGCCCTGACTGTCCTCCAGGACCATCTGGCCGGCGCCGGGGACCAATTGCAGCGGCAGCGCGGTATCCCCGCTCACAAGGGACGCCTGCCCGACACTGACGTTGACCGTACCGTTGTCCTGCTTGACAGCGCTCACATCTGCATACTGCGAAAGCTGTTCCAAAGCCTGCGACATGTTGGCGCTCAGTCCGGGATCGGTGGCCGCGCCCGCGTTCTCCTCGATTTGCTGGTTAATCGAAGCAATCTGCTGTGCGATCTGATTCACCTGGCCGACCTGCGCAGTCAAATCCTGCTGAACGCCCTGGCTCACTTGATCTAACTGATTGATGGATTGGTTGAACGCCTGGGCGACCTGCTGCGCGCTGTCGAGTGCATTTTGCCGCAGGCTCGAGTCGTTCGGTGTCGTCGTAAGAGCCGAGAAGGCATTGAAGAACCCACTGAGCGCCGGGGAGATCCCCGATTGCCCGTCGATCGGAAAGACGGCTTGGAGGCTCGTGTACTGTTGGGACTCCTGCGTCGCCTCGCCTTGATCGCTTACACACTGCCGGACGTTCTGCTCTGCATATTGATCCCGTGTGTCGACAGTCCCCCCATACACGACGCCGCCGCCGACCGCCGACTGCGTGTCAAAAGGCTGCGACTCGAACTGCGCGACCTGCTTGGCATAGCCCGGTGTGGAAGCGTTGGCGGTGTTGTTGGCCGTGACGTTCATGGCCTGCTGGAACGCGCCCAGAGCGTTCGACGACATGTGCAGAATACTGAACAGACTGCCCATGGCTCAGCCTCGTATCTCGAGCCGGTGCGGGGCCGCGATGTAGTGACCCGCGCCAGGAACATCAACCAGTCCGCCGTAGCCGTGTTGCTCAGTTTGGTGAATCCTGAACAACGCAGCATGAAAGCTCTTTGCGGCGGCGAGCAGCACCTGCACCCTGCGGCTGCGAGTTTTGACTGCCGTCATTCTGCTCTGCAGCCGCTCCCGCGGAAGTCCTTTCGACTCGGCTGATCGCACTTTGTCCTGGCAGGCCCGAAGCTCATCAGTGGCCGAGTCAATCGACACGCCGAAGGAGCCCATCCCCTCGCGGCTCAAGTCCTTCAAACCGTCCTCGGCTACCCTCAACTGCACAAGCAACCGATCAAGCAACGTCATCACAATGTCGCCATCGACCGGGGACGGTTGTGCTCCCTGGCCGATCTTTTCACTCATACGACTGCCCCTTTCGGCTCATCGTTCAAACAGCGCCACCTTCGCCCCTGATAGAAGTAGTGACAATCGAACACACACCCCGACCACCGATGGCGGCTTCCCGCTCCAATTCGTGGATTTCAGAATTTGCTCGAACTACGACGATCCCGAACCGGACAACATGTCCGTGATGATCGAATCGGCGACTTTTTCTGGTTGCGGGTTGTACTGACCACTCTGAACCACTTTGGCCAGTTCGGCGATCTTGGCCGCTCGCTCCGGCGTGGAACTCAGGTTGCCCACCTGATCGGCCACGGCCGAAAGACGGACTTCATCTTTCCCGGTCGCACCCTCGCCAGGCTTGGCTGTGGACGCGCCTTGTCGCGCGGCGGACCGGACATCCTGGCTTGCACCAGTAGCCGCGGGGCCGATCCCAGAGGGTTGATTATCGTGGATGCGCATCGAAGTTGTCCCGATTCGAGCGATCTATGAATGCGGGCCTCCTGAGTATTCTATCGGCACTCGGCCAAAAAACTTTAGGCCTGCAAGCTATTATGCCGCTCGCGAAGGAGAACGGGCTGCCAGATCGGTCCCTCGGGACGACTGACGGATTCTCAACCCAACCACTCTGAATGCTCTGATTCCCAACGGGTTGGCGTGCGCGCGCGGAGTTACAGCAAGGCCTTCCACCAGGTCTTTGGCCGAGCAGGGACCGCGTGCAGGTTCGAAGAACTTTCTTTGGCGCCACTGCGCGATCTGTAGTCCTCCAAAAGAGACTCCGCACTGTAGCCGATCTGCTCTGCGTACTGCCGGATGTAGCTGATGTCAAAGATGCCGCCCGGCAAGCGCTGGTAGGCCCGCTCCTCGATTGCTTCCAGGAAATGCCGGCTGATTTTGGTGCGTTCACAGATGAGTTCGAGACTCACGCCGCTGCGGATGCGGTGGGTTCTGGCATCCGAATGGCGGACGGACGTGCGATCATGCCTCGGAGCCATTTGTGCTGTGGCCAAAAAAACCTCCCGAAGAAAACGAGCATACCATCCGTTGGTCAGGTTTGCTGTCAAATTATCATGAAATCACTACGGAATACTAGTCGCCCCCTGCCGTGGACTCCAATTGGTGAACCCGTACTAATTAGGAATGATTACTCGGATGGCCGCTTTGCCTGAGCGGCTCTGGCCGCGCGCGGGTTGGTTCTCAGTGCGTGCTGTCGCGGGGTTGAGGCTGACCTGAAGGACAAGGGGCGCCGGGATTCCCGCTCGTCGTTCTCGTGGCTTGCTAAGAATGGCGGGGCACAACCATGGCAATCCGCCGTTTAGCCCGCCGCCGGCCGTCCCGGCCGCCCCGGCGGGTTTCATTCTTTTGAGGCCGCCGGCGTTCCCAGGGGCGGCTTGCGTTCTCGCGCTTTCGCGTAGTCGGCCGCTAGCTGGTGACCGATCCGCTCCGCGACGTCCGCCGCAGCACTGTGGAATTTCGCCCCCTGGCTTTCCTGAATCGTCAACCAAATCACGTCGCCATCCCGATTGACCAGACGGACCGAGGCGGAGGCCTCGTGTCGGCGCTCCTGTTTATGAACGCTCTCATGGTCTCCAATCGAGACGCCCGGCACGATTTGGCTGCTGCTGCGACTGGAGCCTGTGGTTCCGGTGGATCCCAGCCTGGCCGTAATACCATCGGAGCTCTGAAAGTTGTCGGTGTAGATCAGGTCTTCGGCACTGCCCCTCAGCAGGGCATCGGCATGCTCCGGATTCTCCGTGAGCGCGAACAGGCTGGTGCGCTGAATTGTGGCGATCACCATGTCGCGGATCTGTTCCGCCCCTTCCCCGCCGCCGAATCGCTCTACGTAGACCCGCTTAATGCCGCCCAGTTGATCCAGTTGTGGTTTCACGCCGGCGTTGTCCGCCTGCGCCTTCTTCGCACTGACGACCGGTTCGAGCGCGGGATTCGCGCCCGGCGTTTGCGCTGACAACGTCCCAGCCGCCACCAGGGCCGCCACCGCGAGATCGCGCCACGACATTCATTTGCCAGCCTTTCTCGCCTCGTCATCCTGGTATTCCACCTTGCGCCCGGTCCGCGCTTCCAGGCTGACCAGAAGTGACCGGAGGTCATCCTTGTCAACCCGGAACAGCAGTGCCTGCTGCTGCCCATCTTCCAATTCGAAGCCCACAGTGACATAGTGATCCCGCTTTTTCATCAGTACGAAAAGCGGTGACAACAGGACGCTCTCCAAATAGCGGCGCTCGGCCCGCTGTCCATACTCCAGTTGGTTGATCCGTTCGTATGGCACGCGGATCATGCTCTTCTTCGCGTAGAAGACCAGCGAAAGCGAATCGGTGGTAACGAGCCAGCCCGGTGTCCGCGGGTTCAGATTGGCCAGCGTTCCCCCCAGGTACTCCACGGCGCTGCCCGGCCGGGCCGCCGCCCGGCTGGAGGCGCACGCCAGCCCCAGCACGATCATGAGAGACACGACTCGCATGGGAACCGCTCCGGTTCTCCTGTCGAGTGAGTGCCGCTGCAGACCATTCCTCTCAGGCCTCCACAGGGCTTCCAGGAGAATCCGAAGCCCGCTGGCCCACACCCTGCGGCCGAATCCCTCAGAAGCCAATCTCGCGTTCCGGACCACCGGACGCCACTGGCCGATTCTGGGACCCGCTCTACCAGACAGAACGCTCCGGCCCGCCGGTGCCGGACTCCAGAATCGCCCGGGGTGCAACGCAGAGGTTTTGAGTTCTGGTATCTTTGATAGAAGAAGACTGGCCAGGTAGCTCAGTTGGTAGAGCGCGGCCCTGAAAAGGCCGGCGTCGGCGGTTCAAGTCCGTCCCTGGCCACCATTTTTTCAAGCACTTACAGTCACCCTCCAGTCGAATCAGTCACCAAGAATGGGCACTGGTTTCACTTGTAGTTGCTGTCGAGCCCCTCGGTCCGCGGCACCAACGGCAGCCAGAACCACAGCTCATTCGCGTCTGGTCCGCGCGTGTACTCGGAGATTGGCCTCAGCAATGCTGTCTGGGGCTGCATCGGGTAGCCGCCCGGGCGATAGTGCAGAATGAAGTGCGCCACCGGCACGGCGAAGCGGCCGGCCGACTCCGCAAGCTTGGGCGCGGCCTCGAGCCGGAGTTGCCCATTCTGCTCGACCAGCTGCACCTGATTCTCATTCGCCGGCTCATCGAAGAAATTCGGCGAGGCACTCGGGTCAACCGCCAGCAGCCACGGCCCATAGAAGACTGCCACCTGACGCGCATCGGTTCCAGCATTGCCGCCGCGCTTCACCTCCCGCGTCCGCATCGCGTAACGCACGGTTACGACCTCGCCGCTCTGCCACACGCGCGCAGCCGTGAGGTAGCCGCCCTCCACCTGCGCCTCCAGAGGTCTTCCGTCCAGCGAAAGCCGCACCGCCGTCGCCCACTCGGGCATGCGAATGCGCAGCGCATGGGTGCGTTGATCGGCCTGGACGACGCTGAGCCGCACCGTGGCCATACGTTCAAGCTCGGACTCAGCGCGCACCGCCAGGCCCTCCGCCTCGCCCCGGCCGTTGACTGGCAGGTCGTAGGAGAGCGCGCCCGCCTGGCCGTGGAAGGCGTGCTGGAAGGTGGCCACTAGCGCGCGCAGGCCATGAAAAGTGCAGCACCACCAGGCGTGCGCGAAGGGGCCCGTGATGCCTTCGTCCGAAAACGTGTGATGACCGTAGTCGCCGGTGTGGAACTGGTTCATCGCCATCTCGTTGAACAGCGTCAGCTCGGCCTGTTCGAGGTACCGCGGCTGGCGCGTAATCTCCCACAGGTCTAGACTCAGCCGCAGCCAGTCGGCCTCCGAGCAGCCTTCGTCGCGCTTGGCGCGCGGCGCGAACATCTCCGGCACCGCGCCCTGGATCAGCACGTTGCCCGACTCGACGACGCCCGACCACAGCGTCTCGGCCTGCTCGAGATACCTGGCCTCGCCGGTCACGCGATAGAGCGCGACGACGCCGCGCACGGTGGTCAGGAAGCCGTGGCTATGCTGCGCCGGATGGCGATCGGTGCGCTCGGCGATCGAGCGCGCCAGCGCGAGGTAGCGTTCGTCTTTCGTGACGCGATAGAGCTCGACCACACCTTCGAGCGCGTTGGTCCAGCAGATATAACCCACCGCAAACTTCTCGCCGTTGTAGGCCTCGCGCACCTGGGCCGAATTGAATCGCGGCGCCGCGGCTACCAGGAAGTCGCCGAGCTTGCGCGCCGCACCAAGCGCCTCGGCCCGATGGGTCAGCGCGTAGTATTCGAGCAGCCCGATCAGCATCCGGCCATTGCCCCACAGCGTCGCCATATCGCTGTCGACCACCGGGCCGCTGCTCAGCGCAGCGCCGAAGTGACCGTCCGGCTGCTGCACGCGGATCGCGCCGTCAACCACGCGATCGAGCACCGCGTAGCGCTCGCCGCTGTACAACGCGAGCGCCGAGAGCGCGCCGATGTAGCGCCCTGATACGTCACCGCTGAACTCCGTAAAGCGCCGGCCCGGCTGCGCCGAGGCATCGGCGAGAATGAAGCGCTCGTCGAAGCGCGGCGCGCTGCCCTCAAGCACGCGCGTCTTCGTCAATTGAAGCCGCTCGGTCAGTTCACCAGCCAGCACCGAAGCGGCACAGAGCGCCAGGCAGAGGAACGTACGCATGTTGCATTCGTTATATCAACCCCGCGACTGCCGCGGAGTCTACCGCGGAAGGAGCGGCGCCGCGCGCGCTGCGAGCCGGTCCGCTTTGCCGGGCGGCCGCCGATGCGAACATTCGCTTTGAGTCAGGCGTCGATTCCTCGTAGAATCGTTCAGAAGGAGAATCACGCGATGACGATTCACAAGCTTCTCTCAGGCCTGGGAGTTCTGCTGGTTGCCGGAACCCTGGCCGGAACCGCAGCCGCACAGGCACCTAGCGTCCCCCAGACCCCCCAGGCCCCTAAGACCCCGAAGATCCCGAAGAGCCCAAAGAGCCCGAAGGGCCGCAAGACGGCCACTGCCGAGATCAAAGATGCGAAGGGCCAGAAGGTCGGAGAGGCCAAGTTCAAGGAAGGCACTAAGAGCGTCCAGATGTCGGTGACAGTGATGAATCTGCCTCCGGGCGTGCACGCCATCCACATTCACACCGTAGGCACGTGCGAGGCGCCGGATTTCAAGACCGCGGGCGGCCATTTCAACCCAACGAACAAGCAGCACGGTCTGGAGAATCCCGAAGGCCATCACATGGGCGACATGCCCAATCTGACGGTCGCGGCTAACGGGAAAGGCACGTTCAAGAGCACTCTCGAGGGCGCGACGCTGGCCGGTCAGAATGCCAACTCCCTGTTCCATGAGGGCGGCAGCGCCGTTGTGATCCACGAGAAGCCGGACGACATGAAGACCGACCCGGCGGGCAACGCCGGCGCGCGCATCGCCTGCGGCCCGATCCAGTAGCGCCAGCCGCAGCCGGGCGTGGTTGGACGAGCGCAGACGGGCTCGCCGGGAGCGGTTTGCGCCAATCTGAAGGATCAAAGCCAATTGTCGATTTTTCTTTTTAGAATGATTGGCTTATGATGGCTATCTTTCGGTTATTTCGCCCAATTCGTAGCTCTTGGAGTACGCCAGCGGCGCGCCCAATGGGGTGGCCTGCCACACTAAGCATGCGCTCAGGCACTAAGGAGTTTACGGAGGGGCAGGCCTGGCGTCAACGCTCGGTCCAAACAGCTCTGCCCGCAAGGAACCGAGGTCGCCGGAAGCACGAAAAACAAAAAGTGAGGAACAAAGCCAATTGTCGATTTTTCTCTTTAGAACGATTGGTTTATCCTGTTGAAATTCGCCAAATATTCGCGATTGTCAAAGAACTGAGCCGACGCGTCGAACAGATGGTTGGCCAATTTGAGGATACTCCCTGGTGTCAAGCGGGTTTCGGGCTGGAAGGCGGCGCAGGAATCGGCAGCCTCTGGCGCGGTTCGCTGTGCCTCAGCTTTCGCTGCTGCGCAGCACCCAGATCGTGGCCGACAGTGTGACGCAAAGCAGAAGGCCTGAAACCGCAAAGAACGCCGCCTGGGTGAACACGGCGTCTCGCGGCATCCAGAAGTACGCGAGCACGCCGCAAGCGCAAAGCACGCCGGTCCAGGCAATAAAATCGAGAATCTCCGGAACCAGGCTGACGCGGGCGGCGCTAGCGGCTGGATGCGGGATTCGCTGCCGGACATAGGCTGCGAGCGACGCCGGAGCACGCACGCCGGTGTAAGCCGCGCTCAGCGCCGCGTCGGCCTCGGCGAAAGCCTCGCGCCAGCCGCGGCAGGCTTCACAATGGGCCAGGTGGGCCTGTACGCGCGCGCGCTCCATCGCGTCGAGCGTTTCGTAATCCGCGAGCAGTTCCTCGAATTCCGTGCAGGGCATCTTCAGCCTTCTTTCACTGTAGCTGGCGCCAAGCGCGCCACGAGTTCGATACGCGCGCGGTGCAGCAGCGTCTTCACCGTCCCCAAGGGGATGTCGAGCATGTGCGACACCTCCTCATACGAGTTCTCCTCCAGATAATAGAGGCGAATCACCTGCTGGTACTGCGGCCGCAACTGCGATACCAGCGCGGCGACGTCGAATCCGGCGCGCGAGGGCGCCTGGGAGTCCGCGCGCCCGGCGGCGAGCGCGCCGGCCGGGGCGTCGTCCAACGGCATTGTCCGGCGCGCGGCGGCCGATTGGCGCTCGGTCAACGCGGTGTTGCGTGTGATCGTGTAAATCCAAGTACTCAACGCCGACTGGCCGCGAAACCCCTCTAATCCCTTCCAGATGCGGAGAAACGCTTCTTGCGCCGCGTCCTGCGCAGCCGCCGGGTCACCGAGAATGGCCAGCGCGAGGCGGTACACGCGGTGCTGGTAGTGTTCGACCACCAGGTCGAACGCCGCGTTCAGATTGCCGGCTTCGAGTTCGGCCTTGATCGCAGGTTCCATCGGTGTGGGGGCTTGAGACGCTCCCCTGTTTAGACCATACGACGGCCGGGCAATGTTTCAGCCGGGAATTGAAACATTCGGATCCCGCGCACAGGTCAAAAGAAGCGAAAAGGAGTTCTGACCAATGCGTTCCTGGCATCCCGAAGAAGTAATGATGCTGATGTTCGTAAGCGGAGGGCTGGCGTTCCTGATGCTGCTGATGGTCCTGCGCCACCGTCGCGCCGTGCTGCGCCATCAGGAGCGGCTACAAGTGATCGAGCGCGGCGGCGTGCTGCCGTCGCTCGACGAAGAACGCCCCAAGGCGCCCTGGACTCCGCGCACGTACCTGCTGCGCGGAATGATGTGGCTGTATACCGGGATCGCGATTACGATCACGCTTGGCGCTCTCTCGCTGAGCGCCTCGCATCCCCCGAGCATGTCGTCCAAGGTTTGGCAGGTAAAAAATCTGCGCGACAACGGCGCCACCGAGCAGCAGATTCAGCAGTACATGCGCGAGGCCGACAACGATCGCGAAGGCCTGCCGCTCGGTGCGGCCACCATCGGGCTGATCCCGATCGGCGTGGGCATCGCCTACCTGATGTTCTACCGCAAGGAACAGCAGACGCCCGCGACAACGCGCGACGCCGGCTGAGCGCGCAGCGGGCGGGCGCCGGTAAGCAGTCGCGCTTACGTAGGCTGATTGCATGAGCAAATTCGTTCGCCATTTATTCTTTGTTCCCGATAAGACTTGTAGTAAGGTAGGGATGATACGATTCTTCGAGACAGCCAGAGCCTGGAATCATGTGCCTCTATGATGCCGCAGGCTTGAAATCCGAACACGATGTGGTGGCTGCGGCAATCGCCTTGCACGCGTCATGGGTTGTCGCGTGGTCCAGTGAAGAACGGGCGTTGACCAAGGGTGTTGCGCCGATCAGCGGACTTGCGACCACCGGACTTGCTCAGCAGATTCAGAGCGGAGCGGACCCCCTCGGCGAAGCGTTCAGCCGGTTGCGTTCACCTGAAAGACGGCGCGTAGACGGAGCGACGTACACGCCCCGCGCCATCGTAGAAGCGATGGTGCGATGGGCCGCGGCACACAACGCCCCGGCTCGGATCGTTGATCCGGGTGTTGGCTCAGGCCGCTTCTTGCTCGAAGCCGGCCGATGTTTTCCGGACGCCGAACTTGTCGGAATCGATACCGATCCGCTTGCCGCGCTGACGGCCCGCGCAAATCTTGCGGCGGCGGGGTTCGCCGACCGCAGCGAGATTCGTTGCAGCGATTTTCGGGCGACCGCGCTACCAGCCATCGATGGCCGCACGCTCTATATCGGCAACCCTCCTTACGTTCGCCATCACCTGTTAGGCTCGAAGTGGAAAGAGTGGCTGACTCGAGAGGCCCAGCGCCTCGGCCACCCCGCCAGCCAACTTGCGGGCCTGCACGTCCACTTTTTTCTAGCGACAGCGCTACAGGCCAAGCCGGGAGACTTCGGCTCGTTCATTACGGCCGCCGAGTGGCTCGACGTCAACTACGGCCAGCTCGTCCGGGATCTCTTTCTGGACGATCTCGGCGGGCGCAGCATCACCGTTGTGGAGCCGACAGCGCGACCCTTTGCCGACGCTGCCAGCACCGCGGCTATCACGACTTTCGAGGTTGGCACGACGCCCGCGAGCATCCGCATGCGCCGCGTCAACGACACTCGATCGATATACCCGCTGGAAGCTGGGCGTTTGGTTCATCGCGGCCGGATTGAAGCGCAGGCTAGATGGTCGCATCTCACGCGGCGCAGCAAATCCGCGCCCTCGGGCTATGTCGAACTGGGGGAGCTTTGCCGGGTGCATCGTGGGCAGGTTACGGGCGCAAACCGCATCTGGATCGAGGGACTGCACAGCAAAGGACTGCCGGAAGGTGTTTTCTTCAGGACTGTGACCCGAGCGCGCGAGCTGTTCGCGGCCGGCGCTGCCCTTGAGGACGTTTCTGCGCTCAAACGCGTGATCGATCTTCCGGTCAACTTGTCCGTTTTGAATGCAGCCGACCGCATGGCCGTAGAGAAGTTCTTGAGATTCGCGAAAGCAGCGGGAGTTGACAGCGGCTATGTCGCCGAGAATCGCAAGGCGTGGTGGTCGGTCGGGTTGCGTGAGCCGGCGCCGATTCTCGCAACATACATGGCTCGCAGACCCCCGGCTTTCGTGCGCAATCTGGCTTCAGCGCGGCACATCAATATTGCTCACGGGCTTTACCCTCGTGAGCCGCTGAGTGATGTCGTTTTGACTCGTCTGGCTGGTTACCTATCGACCTGCACTACCATTTGGGAAGGTCGGACGTATGCTGGGGGATTGACAAAATTCGAACCGCGAGAAATGGAGCGAATCCTCGTGCCTGTCAAGGCAAAGTAGAAATGTCCTATTCCCAGCAAAGTAGAAATGTCCTCTTTACGGGGTAAAGCCGAAGGGGTGTGGTTTAGAGTGGATTCGTCCGCGAGGGGTCGCGCCCGAGCGGATGCCCAAGGCCGAGGCGACGACGGGGCTGGCTCCGAAGAAAGCATCGGCATACCGACCCTCTGATGGCGGCGACGAAGTCGCCATCAGAGGGTTTTGGTTTTGAACCCATACTTTCTTTGGTGGAGTCCCTGAGGAGCTGAGGCCTTGGGCTATAAAACGCGAGAGACCGCCGGGCCGGTTTTGCCCGGCGCTCTTTTTGGTTTTTGTGTCGCCTGCCCTGCTCAACTGCGCGCATTCGACGTCCTGACCGCCTGGCGCAGAGAGGGGCCAGACCGCAAAGAGAAGTTGTCCATCCAGTCTGACTTGCGCTTGGGCTTACGAGCCTTCTCCGGCGGTTTGGCCGCGGTGGCCTTGGCCGGCTGCAATTCGCGGACCGGTTGAGCGCACCGGTCCACGCGCACATACCGATCCTGGAATCGCACAGCGAGTGCCCCGTCCAAGCGCTGCTCGACGCGCACCCAGGCCCCGCGCATTCCGGGCCGCACGTCCCGGCGGTCGATTTGATAAAACTTCGACGTCCCATCGGATGGTGTAGTCATTGGTCACCTGCCGCTGCTCGACGTGGCTCAGGATCGCCGCCAGATCGTGCTCCTTCCCCAGTGGGCGATGGGCGTCCTCTGCCGTGGCCGCCTCCACCGTCAAGGTCTCATTCCACCAGGGCAAGTACTCTTCCTCCAGGTACGCGTTGGCCGCCTCCAGGGTGCCCACCCCGGCCACGCGCATGCCTTTCACCAGGCGGTCCTGAGCCGTCTGAAACTGGCGTTCGACGCGTCCCTTGGCCTGGGGCGAATGCGCCGGAATCCAGACGATGCCCAGTTCGCCGAGCGCGCGCGCAATCTGGGTCGGCGGCATCGGCTGCCGGTCCAGACCTTCCCGCTGCTCCTGCCGTTTGCTTTTCACGGCCACTTGGAACATTCCGGCCTTGTCCGTGTAGAACGCCAGGGGGCGGCCGTACCGCTCCAGATACGACCGCAACAGCAGCCGGTTCTCCTCGCTCGTGTCGTGCCGCACGAAGCGCGCGAACAGCCGGCTGGTGGCGTCGTCGATCATCGAGATCAGATAGATCCGCTTCTCCGCGGCCCTCCAGCCAGTCGTGGGTGCTGGTGTCCCACTGCACCAACTCGCCACAGCGGCTCCGCCGCGGCCGCCATTGGTGCACCTCCACCACCCGCCGCTGGCCGGCTTTCCACAAACCCGCCTTCGCCATCCATTGCCGCAGCGTCTCCTTGCTCACCGTGATCTCGTGCTGCTTGCGCAGGTACTCGGCCGCCAGCGTCGGCCCAAATCCCCGGTACACCGGGTCGGAAAGGACCGCCACCGCTCGCTGTTCCATCTCGGCCGACAGCTTGCGGTTTGACGGTCGCCCACGCAGTTCATGGATTACCGCCTGGTCCCCTTTCCGCCGCAGCTTGCGCAGGAGCCGCCGCACCTGCCGCTCCGTGACGCCGATCTCCTCGGCCGCCTGCTTCTGCGTGATCAGTTTCTTCTTGGCCTTCTTCAGGGCCACCAGCCGGTCTCGTTCGGCTTGGGTCATCAGTAGTTGTCCTTTGTCCACCCTCCAGGCTGGACCCTGTCAATAGGACATTTCTACTTTGCCCAAATAGGACATTATCATTTTGCCGCGACAGCGAATCCTCGTGCCCGCGCCCGAGCTGTTGAAACATCTACAATGACGATGCCGCCGCCCCGCTGGACACGCGAGCAACTTGAGGCGAGCTTACAACGGGCCAAAGAACAATTCCGGCAAGAACGCATGCAGGAGCCGTTGGAGGCTTACCTGGATGCCTTCGAGCGGTATCAGGGCTTCGTTGAAAATCTACTGGAAGCCAGCATCGACTTGGTGCAACTGGAAGAGACCGCCGTCGAACATCCTTACGCAGCACGATTTGCTCGAAGCATTCCGTTATGTCGCTGGCCCACCTCTTTCAGCCGACGACCTAAAGACCCTCAGCGAAGCGGTTTTGAGCCCCACAAGACTCCGCAGTGATCCGGCGATGGTTCGTCGCATCATCGAGGTTGTGAGCATTGGCCTTGATCGTCGCCGTTTTCCGTGGGTGGCCGAAGGCCGCGAGCCCACCGAGGAGGAGCGAGGCGCGGCAGTTCTCGCTTCTGCGGCACTGATGGCAACAAGCCGCGTTGGCACAAACCGGCGCAGCCAAGGTAAAGAAGCGCAGGAGCAGCTGGTCGAAGATGCTCTGGCCGGCATGGGGATGAATAAGGTTTCGACGCGGCCCATCCCAACGTTGAACCTGGCCCCTACCCCCGGCGAGTTTTGCCGTGAGAGTATGCTCGGCGAGCGCAAGGCTGATTTTGTAGTTGGGCTTTGGGATCACCGCATCATGGCTATCGAGTGCAAGGTGTCGAATTCAAGTACGAATTCAGTGAAGCGCCTTAATAACGATGCTGCTGTGAAGGCGGCAATCTGGTACGAGCACTTTGGGACGAAACAGATCGTTCCCTCTGCGATGCTCAGCGGAGTTTACAAGATCCACAATTTGGAGAACGCCCAGAATTCTGGACTTACGTTGTTTTGGGCCCATGAGGTTGACCAGCTCACCGCGTGGATTGAAACGACGAAGGCACCACACGCTCCCGCCGTGTCCCACAAACAGTAAGTCGTGAACCAGCGCCGCCAGACTACCGCGCTAAAGCTTGCCGCGCTCACTAGGCGCAGGGGCATTCTCGTCACCGAGCAGCGCGTCTAGCACCCGCAACGCCGCTTCCTTGCCACGAGAGCCGGTTTCCCCTTCCGGTCCAACGCAGCTCGGGCAGCCGCTTTCACACGCGCAGCCGGCGATCAGGTCGCGGGCCGCGGCCAGAAGCTGGGCGTTCATCTGGTACAGCGGCTGGCTCTGGCCGGTGCCGCCGGGGCAGTTGTCGTAGAGATGCAGGTCGGGCTCGAAGCCGGGCGTCTGGGTGCCACTCTTGTCGGTCAGCGCCACGCCCAGGTCGCGCGGATCGCACATCAGCAGCAGCGCCCCGGCGGTGCGCATGGCGTTGCCCAGCGCGGTGAGGCCGTTGAGGCGCTCCGACGGCGACAGGCCGTCGAGCAGCTCCAGAAACGGCAGCGGGCAGTGCAGCCAGAACGACGTCGTGTGCATCTCCTGCTCGGGCAGCGAGAGCGTGCCCGCGCCGACGTTTTCCATGGTGTAGAACTTGACCTTCTTGAAGCCGACGATCTGGCGGTTGACTCTCACTTCGCCGTGCGCGGCCACGGCGCGTGGCCGGCCCGAGTCGATGGCCGGCACGGCCTGCGACTCGAACTCCTCGATGATTTTCACCTGGGTATAGTCGATGGCGTCGGTGAAGTAGTCGCACTCGACCCGCCGCACGTACGCCTTGCGGCCTTCATAGTCCATCCGCTCCACCTGGAACTGCTGCGCCTCGTGCAGGTAGATCGCCTTGGGATGCAGCTCGACCAGCGCGGCGGGAAAGGCGACGATGGCGATGATGCGCTCGTCGGTCGTGATATCCACGACGACGAAGTTGTCACTGGTGACGGAGCGCAGGCTGATGGCGTCGGCCGGGTAGCTGTCCGCGGTCCAGTGCCACGCGCCGCCGCTGGGATGGGCCAGCCCGAGTTCCTGCAGGAACTCGCACAGGGGTTTGACCGCGTGCGGCCCGTACTTCTCGTCGTCGCGCAGCGGCAGCTCGAACGCGGCGCACTTCAGATGGTTCAACAGGATCTCGAGGTTGTCGGGATTGATATGCGCGTGCTCGGGCGAGCTTCCGAAGAAGTAATCCGGGTGTTCGACGATGAACTGATCCAGCGGCGCGCTGGAGGCGACCAGCAACGCCAGCGACGTGCCCAGGCGCCGGCCGGCGCGGCCCGCGCGCTGCCAGGAGGAGGCGATGGTGCCGGGATAGCCGGCCATCACGACGACGTCCAGTCCGCCGATGTCGATGCCCAGCTCCAACGCGTTGGTCGCCACCACGCAGCGAATCGCGCCCTCGCGCAAGCCGCGCTCGATCTCGCGCCGCTCCTTCGGCAGATATCCGCCGCGATAGCCGCGCACCGCGTCGGGCAGGGCCGGCGGCCGCGCGCAGGCATCCTTCAAATAGGTCACCAGAACTTCGGTCGCCAGCCGGCTGTTGGCGAACACCAGCGTCTGCTGGCCGCGCGCGACCAACTCGGAGGCGATGCGCCGGGTTTCGTTCAGGTAGCCCCGGCGGATGCCGAGCTGCCGGTTCACGACCGGCGGATTGTAGAAGACGAAGTATTTTTCTCCGGATGGCGCGCCGTTGCGCTCCACCAGGTGGAACTCCTCACCCGCCAGGCGCTCGGCCAGCGCCTGGGGGTTGGCGATGGTCGCCGAGCAGCAGATGAACTGGGGGTGCGAACCGTGAAACGCACACAATCGCTTCAACCGCCGCAGCACGTTGGCGCAGTGGCTGCCGTAGACGCCGCGGTACGAGTGCAGCTCGTCGATGATCACGTAGCGCAGGTTCTCGAACAGCTTGGCCCACTTGGTGTGGTGCGGCAGGATGCCGGCGTGGAGCATGTCCGGGTTCGTCAGCACCACTCCGGCGCGTTCGCGAATCTGCTTGCGCGCATCCTGCGGCGTGTCGCCGTCGTAAGTGAAGGCCCGGATCGGCGAGCCCATCGCCTCCACAGTGGAATGGAACTCATGCAGTTGATCCTCGGCCAGGGCTTTGGTGGGGAACACGTACAGCGCCCGCGCTTCCGGGTCGGCCATCAGCCGGCACAACACCGGCAGGTTGTAGCACAGCGTCTTTCCACTGGCGGTCGGCGTGACGACGACGACATTCTTCCCCTGCTCGAGCGCCTCGAAGGACTCCGCCTGGTGCACGTACAGCCGCTCGATGCCGCGCTGCGCCAGCACCTCCCGCAGCACGGCCGGCACTGCTGTGGGCATTTCGGCGTATTCGCCTTCCCGCGCCGGCAGAATGCGGATGGCGCGGATCGGCGAGTCCGGCTCCTGCATGCGGGCGGTCAGTTTATCAATGGAAGCCTGCAGCCCCGCGCGGCGCCTCAGTCCGAACGCGTCGTCCGGCTCCGGATTTTGAAAACCGAGCGTGAGGTTCACTTGTTCGCCCTTTCTTTGCCAGAGACCAGCGTAGCGGTCTCCGCGCCGGCGCGCAAGTGATTATAGTTCAGGCGGCTTGATAGGCGGCTTGCGGATGGCTGACGAATTCGTAGCGCTCAATGCTCGCAGTCAGGCTGTCCTGGTCGAGGTCGCGCCGCACAACGTGGCCCAGGCAGTGCAGCCGGACCACCGTGCCGGGCGTCTGGAACGTGGGCAGTGTGACGAAGTATTCGACCTCCTGCCCCACCTCGATCGGGACGGAAGGATAGCTCATTAAAACACTGTTCGCACTAACATTGTGGGTCTGCAGATGGTCGGATAAACGCAGCGATCCGGCCTGCGTCAGTTCAACCGGCAGTGCAATGTCGAATCTCTTGAACTCGCGCTGATCTTTAGTTGGCACAGACTCCTCCCATGTTGTAGTAGGGACGCCAGTCGGCCGAACCATATACCCGATCGGTACTTATTAGCCAAAATTAACCTTACGCCGGGTTGGTTCCAGGACTCTCCGACCCGACGTACCAGTTCAGATGGACCCGCGCCCACCGGCGGCGGACCCCCTTTTGCCGCCCGCGACGCTCGCGCCAGCCCATCTAAGACCCCGGCCACGCGCCATCGTATCCGGAGCCGGAAAGGCCGAATGGTACAATTCGGGGAGATCCCCGTGGCGCGGGTTCTCCGGTTCCAGGTGAGAGCTCTCCTTTTTCTGCCAGGCGGGATGGAATGTTCATTCGGCACGCGCCGCCGGCGGGGGCGAGGATAACGTGGGCCGGCTCTGACCAGGCGCAACATGCTTGAACGCATTTCCGTGCACGGCGCGCGGATGCACAACCTGAAAAACATCAGCGTGGAGATCCCGCGCCACACGCTCACGGTGATCACCGGCCTGAGCGGCTCGGGCAAATCCTCGCTCGCCTTTGACACCATCTACGCCGAGGGGCAGCGCCGCTACGTCGAGACCTTGTCGCCCTACGCGCGCCAGTTCCTCGACCAGATGGAACGCCCCGAGGTGGACTCCATCGACGGGCTCAGTCCGGCCATCTCCATCGAACAGAAGACCACCAACCGCAGCCCCCGCTCGACGGTCGGCACCATCACCGAGATCTACGACTACCTGCGCCTGCTGTGGTCCTCGATCGGCGTTCCGCACTGCCCCAACTGCGGCATCCCCATCAGCAAGCAATCCACCCAGCAGATTCTCGAGCAGATCCTGGCCCTGCGCCAGGATGAGCGCATCATGATCCTCGCGCCCGTCGCCCGCGGCCGCAAAGGCGAGTACAAGAAGGAGCTCGAGAAATTCGCCCGCACGGGCTTTCTGCGCGCCCGCATTGACGGCCAGTTGCGCTCGCTGGACGAAGAGATCGTCCTCGACAAACGCAAGAACCACACCATCGAGGTGCTGGTCGACCGGCTACTCGTGAAGTCCGGTCTCGAGAAGCGCCTGGAGGCTTCCATCGAAACCGCCACCAAGATGGCGTCAGGCCTGGTCATCGTCTCCGTGGTCGGCGCCGAGGAGCGCTTGTACTCGCAGAAGATGGCCTGCCCGGACTGTGGTGAGAGCGTGCCCGAGATCGAGCCGCGCTCGTTCTCGTTCAATAGTCCGTATGGCGCCTGCGAGGCCTGCAATGGCCTGGGCAGCGCCTGGACTTTCGACCCCCAGAAGGTGATCGTCGATGAGTCGCGGCCGCTGTTCGACGGCGGCCTGGGCCCCGGCGGCAGCTCCGCCCTGATGCGCCAGGCCGTCACCGCGGCTGCCCGCCGCGCCCGCATTGACATCTCCAAGCCGTTCCTCGCGCTCAGCGCCAAACGGCAGTCGCTGCTGCTCCATGGGCAGGGCGATTTCCCCGGCATCCTCAAGCTCCTCGATCGCGCCTTCAAGGAGAACCCCACCGAGGGTTATCGCGATTACCTGCTGCAGTACATGTCGGCGGCCGATTGCGAGAGCTGCCACGGCCGCCGCCTGCGCCCCTCCAGCCTGGCCGTGCGCATGAACGGAATTTCAATCGCCGATTTCACGGCGCTGCCGGTTTCCCGCGCGCTCCAGGCAGCGACCGCCTGGCCGCTCTCCGAGCGCGAGCTCCAGGTCGCCGCGCGACTGGTCGAGGAGATCCGCAACCGTCTTCAATTTCTCGCCGAAGTCGGGCTGGACTACCTGAGTCTCGACCGTTCCGCGGCCACGCTCTCCGGCGGCGAAGCCCAGCGCATCCGCCTCGCCACGCAGATCGGCTCGCGGCTGCGCGGCGTTCTGTACGTTCTCGACGAGCCTTCCATCGGCCTGCATCCGCGCGACAACCAGCGCCTGCTCGACACGTTGACGCGCCTGCGCGACCTGGGCAACACGGTGCTCGTCGTCGAGCACGACCAAGAGACCATCGAGCGCGCGGACTACGTCATCGATCTCGGCCCCGGCGCCGGGCGTCTGGGCGGCGAACTCGTAGCCGCCGGCACGCCGGCCGAGATCGCGCGCGTCGAGAGCTCGCTGACCGGTCAATACCTCAGCGGCGCGCGCTCCGTGATCACGCCCGATTACCGGCGTCCGGGCAGCGGCGACAGCCTGGTCGTCCGTGGCGCTCGGGAACACAACCTGAAGTCCATCGACGTCGAGTTCCCCCTGAGCACGCTGATCGTCATCACCGGTGTCAGCGGTAGCGGCAAATCGACGCTGGTGCACGATATTCTCTACCGCGCGCTCTCGCAGCACTTCTTCCGCGCCAAAACAAATCCGGGCGCGCACGATTTAATCGAAGGCCTCGATTTCCTCGACAAGGTGATCGAGATCGACCAGGCTCCTATCGGCCGCACGCCGCGTTCGAACCCCGCCACCTATACCGGCGTTTTCGCCCCCATTCGCGAGCTGTATGCGATGCTGCCCGAGGCGCGCGAGCGCGGCTACAAGCCCGGGCGCTTCAGCTTCAACGTGAAAGGCGGCCGTTGCGAGGCCTGCCAGGGCGACGGCATGAAGCGCATCGAGATGAATTTTCTGCCGGATGTCTTCGTGCCCTGCGACGTCTGCCGCGGGCGGCGCTACAACAGCGAGACGCTGCAGGTGCGCTTCGACGGCGTCTCCATCGCCGACCTGCTCGAATCCACGGTCGAGGACGCTCTCGGGCTGCTCGATAAGTTCCCTCAGATCCGCCAGAAGCTGCAAACTCTGGTGGACGTGGGGCTCGGTTATCTGCATCTCGGCCAGTCGTCCACGACCCTGTCGGGCGGCGAGGCGCAGCGCATCAAGCTGGGGCGCGAATTGAGCCGTCGCCAGACCGGCCGGACTTTCTATATCCTGGACGAGCCGACCACCGGGCTGCATTTCGAAGATGTCCGGCGTCTGCTCGACGTGTTGAACCAGTTGGTCGACCTGGGCAATACCGTGCTAGTGATTGAACACCAGATGGACGTCATCAAAAGCGCCGACTGGCTCATCGACCTCGGCCCCGAGGGCGGGGAACGCGGCGGCTATGTCGTCGCCGCCGGAACGCCCGAACAGGTGGTCAGGAACCGCCGCAGCCACACCGCGCGGGCCCTCGAAAAGGTCCTGCGCCGCGCCAGAAACGGAGCCCGGCCATGAGCCGCTACAAGCAGCATCCGCTCGATTTCTCGGCCCTTTCGACCATGCCCCTCGAAGCCCGCGGCGGCAAGGTGCGGATGGAGCACATGGGTCTGCCGCCAGAGAAATCTCTGACCCTCGCGCGCTGGCTGGACCGTCTGCCCAAGCTGCTCGCCGCGGATTCCCTGCGGGCCATCGTCGCCGCGCTCCGCCAGGCCCGCGTCCAAGGCCGCGGCATCCTCTGGGGTATCGGCGGCCACGTCATCAAGTGCGGTCTCGCGCCGGTTCTGATCGACCTGTTGGACCGCGGCTACGCCACCGCCTTCGCCATGAACGGCGCGGCCTCGATCCACGACTTTGAAATCGCTCTGGCCGGCCAGACCAGCGAGGACGTGGAGGCCGTGCTGCCGGACGGGCGCTTCGGCTCCGCGGAAGAAACGGGGCGCGAGATGAACGCGGCCATCCGCGACGCAGCCGACGAGGGCATCGGCATGGGCGAGGGCCTCGGCGAGCGGCTCGAGCGCATCGCCCGCCCCGAGTTCGCCTCCGCCTGCCTGTTGCTCCAGGCCTGGCGGCGGAAAATCCCCGTGACGGTCCACGTCGCTATCGGCGCCGACACGCCGCACATTCATCCCACCGCGGACGGAGCCGCCATCGGCGCGGCCACCCATCACGACTTCCGTTTGTTCTCTTCCCTCGTGCGGGAACTCGACGCCGGCGGCGTCTATTTGAACGTCGGCTCGGCAGTGGTGCTGCCGGAAGTTTTCCTGAAGGCCGTCAGCGCAGTCCGCAATCTGGGCTGCCCGTTGGCCGGCTTCACGACCGTGAACTTCGATTTCCTCCAACCCTATCGCCCGCGCGTCAATGTCGTCGAACGCCCCCACTCGCAGCGCGGCGGCCAGGGTTATTCCATCACCGGCCATCATGAGCTGCTGATCCCGCTTCTGGCCGGCATTCTGGCGGACCTCGACGCATGACCCCCGTGGAAACCAGCGACACCGCGATGCCCGTCGTCGAGCCCTTCTGGGGCTGGATCGATGTCGGCTGGTTCCTGGCCTCGCTGCCCCTGTGTTTCCTCGGCTCCATGATCGCCATGCGCTCCGTCAACGCAGTATTCGGCCTCGGCATGAGCATGGCCGGACGCCTCTTGACCCTACAGGCGTTCATGTACGTCATGCTCTTCGCCGCGCTTTGGTTCATCCTTGAACTGCGCCACAACCTCAGCCTCTGGCCCGCGCTCCATTTCCCTTTCGCCTGGCGCCAGGCCGCCGGGCTGATCCCAGCCGGATTCCTGCTCGCGCTCGGCGTGGCTTTCCTGGGTGCAGCCTTGCACGCCCCCGATGTCGATAACCCGCTCCTGCGCCTGCTCAAGGATCCGCTTTCCACCGCGCTGGTCGGGCTTTTCGCCTCGACCCTGGGACCCGCCGCCGAAGAGGCTCTTTTTCGAGGTTTCCTGCAGCCGCTGATTCAGAAATCAGCCGGCCTCGCCGCCGCCATTCTCTCCACCAGCCTGCTGTTCGCCGCGCTCCACGGCCCGCAATACGCCTGGAGTTGGCGTCATCTGCTGCTGCTCTCTCTGGCCTCGGTCGCCTTCGGCCTGACCCGCGCGCGTTGGAACTCCACCGGCGCGGCCACACTGGTCCATGCCGTATACAATATGACTTTCTTCATCGGTTTCTTGCTTCAAGGAAGGACCTTCGCCGCGCATGGTTGAGACCATCCAGTGGACCGACGCAGGCGTCGTCATGATCGACCAGACGCGCCTGCCGCTCATCGAGGAATTCGTCACCTGCCGCACCTACCAGGAAGTAGCGCAGGCGATCACCACCATGGTCATCCGCGGCGCGCCGGCGATTGGCGTCGCCGCAGCCATGGGCGTCGCGCTGGGCGTGCTCCACGCCTCGGAAGCCACGCTCGACTCCGAGTTTGAAACCATCTGCTCCACCCTCGCCGCCACGCGCCCCACCGCCGTCAACCTGTTCTGGGCCATCGACCGCATGCAGCGGCTCTATGGCTCGCTGCGCGGCCGGCCGATCGACGAAATTCGCGCCGCGCTGGTGCGCGAGGCCCGGCAGATTTACCTCGACGACATCGCCATCAACCGCGCCATCGGCGCAAACGGCGCGGCCCTCGTGCCGGATGGCAAAACCGTGCTGACGCACTGCAACGCCGGCGCGCTGGCCACCGCCGGATACGGCACCGCGCTCGGCGTCATCCGCGCCGCCGTCGCGGCCGGCAAGCACATCGACGTCTTCGCCGACGAGACCCGGCCGTTTCTCCAGGGCGCCCGTCTGACCGTCTGGGAACTGCAGCAGGACAATATCCCAGTGACCCTCATCACCGACAACATGGCCGGCCATTTTCTGCACAGCGGCCGCATCGGCTGCGTCGTCGTCGGCGCGGACCGCATCGCGCGCAACGGCGACGTCGCCAACAAAATCGGCACCTACGCGGTCGCCGTCCTGGCCCACGAGAATAGCGTGCCGTTCTATGTCGCCGCTCCCGTCTCGACGCTCGACCTCACGCTGTCTTCCGGCGACCGCATCCCCATCGAGCAGCGGCCCTCGCGCGAAGTCACCGAAATCTTCGGCACCGCGGTCGCCCCGTCAGGCACCGCCGTCCAGAATCCCGCTTTTGACGTAACACCCGCACGCTACGTGACTGCGATCATTACAGAGATGGGCATCGCGCGCCCGCCGTTTGCAACGTCGTTGCCCGCGCTGCTCTCACCCGCAAAGGAATCGAAATGAAGAATACGCTCCTGATCCTGTTCCTGCTGGCTGCCGCGGCGGCCTCTCTCTCGGCCGGCCCACTCTCCGGGCGGCGCGTCCCCAGCTTCGCCCTGCCCGACGCCAACGCCACCTACCACGACATCCTCGACTATCGCGGCAAAGTCGTCCTGATCGAAGTCATGCAGACCACCTGCGCGCATTGCCAGAGCATGGTGCCGCAGCTCGAAAAGGTCCAGGAAAAGTACGGCGACCGGGTCTCCATTCTGACCATCGTCGTGCCCCCGGACACCATCGATAAGGTCAAGGATTTTACTATCCGCTTCCGCATCCGCTATCCCATCCTGTTCGATTGCGGACAGGCCTCGGCGGTGCTCATGAAGGCCACGCCGGAGCATCCCCAGGTCGCCTTCCCGCACTTTTTCCTGATAGATCGCAAAGGCATGATCCGCGAGGATTTCGGCTGGGAGACGGACGAGGCGGCGCTCACCGGCAATGGGCTCTTCGACAGCCTCGATAAGCTCATGGCCGCACCTCCGGCTCATGCCAAAGCACCGACGAAAGCACCCACGAAACCCACCGGGAAGTAGCGCGCCTCTGAAACAGCGAAGCCCGTAGCCACCCGCTTGCTCTTCCGCGCACCGTGCCTCGCCGGCCAGCGTCCATGCATCGCTTGCAGCGGAAGAAGTGCGGGCCGGCGCGGCTCTTAGTATAGAATCAACCGAGGCCCGCAAGCCGCGATGCAAACCCAGGCTGCCACGACGCTCGCGCCGCCGCACTCCGCGGCTCCGCCACTACGTCGCCCGCTGATCCGGGTGAAGGACCTCGCCTGGCTGATCTACCTTTACCCGGCCCGCTGGCTGGCCCTGATTCTGCCGCTGCGCTTGCTTTACGCCGTCGGGGACGTCGCCGCCGTGTGCGCCTCGGGCTGTCTCCGCCGGCCCCGCCAGGCGCTGCTGGAGAGGCTCGCGCCGGCCTTCGACACGACCCCCGCCGACCCTCGTCTGCGCGCCATTGCCGATCAGTTTTTTCGCAACGCCATCCTGCGCTTCCTCGACGATCTCCTGATGGAGCGGCTCTTCCGCCAGCCGCGTCTGCCGAACGTCGAACTGGTGCACCTCGATAACCTGACCCAGGCGCTTTCCGCCGGCCGCGGCGCGCTGCTGGTCGGCAACCACTGGTATGCCGGCCGCATGGCGAAACGTTACCTCGCCACGATTGGTTTCCCTATTCTGGCGACTGGGAACCATGCGCCGGAGGATCCGTACGCCGGGTGGCTTGGTAAGCGCTTTTTGCAGAAACGCTATATGGCTTTTCTGGGCCGGACCGTGGGCGACTTTGTCTCCACGCGCGATCCGGACTGCAGTCTGAAGATGCTCGCCCGGTTGCGCTCCGGCGGGCTGGTCCGTTGCCTCGTGGACACGCCCCAGTCGCAAGCGCTGGTCGAAAGCTCATTTCTCGGACAGAAGACAGTCCTGCCTGCCGGATTCCTGCACGTGGCCCGGCTGGCCGGCTGCCCGCTGGTTCCGATGCACTGCCTGGGCCATTCGCGCCACCTGACGGTTGTGTTCGGAAAGCCGCTGCTGCTCCAAGGCGCGCCGGACCAGAAGAATTTTGCCGAACGCAACTTGGCGGAACTGCATCGCATCCTGGAGCAGCAAATCAAAGACCACCCCGCGGAATGGGATGGTTGGATCCGTTGGTAAGCTTGATTCGTTGAACGCTATGTCCACACCCGACCATGTCTTGCAGCGCTTGCGGCTTCTGGCCGATAGCTCCCTCAATCTGAATCTGACCGCCGGGGAACTGGCTTCCCTCACCCGGTTGGATGAGGTGGCAGGCTTCGATTCCCTGTCCGTCCTCCAATTCCTAGCCGCCGTAGAACGTGAGTTTGGCCTGACCTTCGAAAAGCCTCAGTTGCGCGCGGCGTTCCTGGCCGACCTGCCGGGATTGGCCGCCTATATCGAGGCGCATTGCGGTAAGGCATGTTGAAGGAACTCTTCGACTCCGTGGCTAGCCGCCAACCCGAGGCTCTGGCGCTGATCGATGGCCCGGTACGCCTCTCCTACGCCGACCTCCTGGTGCGCAGCGGCCGGTTTGCCCGCTACCTGGTCGAGCAGGCCGGACTGCGGCATGGTGATTACATCGCCGTCTGCCTGCCAAACTGCTGGGAATATGTCGCCGGCTTCTTCGCTGCCGCGGGCATCGGCGCAGTCTGGGTCCCCATCCATCCGCAGTGGCGTAACCGCGAACTCGCCTGGCTGGCCGGCCGGCTGCCGTTGCGCGCGCTGATTACCAACAGCCTCCTCGAACAGGCCTGGAGCGAGGCCGCCGTCCTCCCTCCTGCGGTCGTGCGGGTCAACGATCCCGCCTTCCAGAACGCGCTCCTCGCCCCAACCGCGCAGCTGGCCGCATCACCCTCCGCACCGGACGAACTGGCGGTTTGTTTGACCACCTCCGGCACGACCGGCCGGCCGCGCGTGGTTCTCAGAACTCAGTCCATCGTGCTCGAGCTCGGCGCTGAACATCTCCGCGGGGCTCGGCGTGCAGCCTGGAACTCGCATCCTCAACGCCGTGCCGTTTCACCATGGGGGCGGCCTGGTCGGCTGCATGCTGGTGTCGCTGCTGTCGGGCGCGACGGCGGTGGTCCTGCCGGCGTTCCATCCGGCGGCCGCCGAAGCCGCGGTGGCCGAGGAGCGCATCCAGATCATGATGGGCTCTCCTTTCATGTACTCGATGCTGCTCGAGAGCAACGCTACCCGCGCCTCTTTTGCGTCCGTCCAATCCGCCTACTCGTTCGGCGCGCCGATGGCGCCGGAGACCATGCGCCGCCTGGATCAGCGTCTGGGCCTGCGCGTGCGCCAGGCTTACGGGACGACGGAAACCGGGATCATTTCGATCCAGTCCTCCGACACGCCCTATCAGCCGGGCCTCGTCGGCCATCCCCTGGCCTCGACGGTGGTCCATATTCTGGATGAAAGCGGCCATCGTCTGGGACCCGGATGCCCGGGAGAAGTCGTGGTGGGAGGGCCGGGCGTCGTGGCTGGATACTTCGACGAGCCCGAGCTCAATCGGGAACTCTTTCGCGACGGATTCTTTCGCCCCGGCGACCTGGGCTGGCTGGATGAATCCGGCGCGCTGATCCTGTGCGGCCGCTCCAAGTTGGTCATCAACGTGGGCGGCGTCAAGGTGGACCCGGGCGAGGTTGAGAATGTCCTGCTGGAATTGCCCGCTGTGCGTGACTGCACGGTCTATGGCCTCAGCGCCGCGCCGCAAGGCGAAATCGTGGCCGCCAGCATCGCGGTCCGGCCCGGCTGCGAGCTCTCCCGCCAAGCCGTTGTAGCTCACTGCCGGCTGCGGCTGGCGGAGTTCAAGATCCCGCGCCGGATCGAGTTTGTCAACGCCATCCCAGTCAACATCACAGGGAAAAAGCCTAAGCCTTGGGCCGCCCCGCCCAATCCATCCCACCCGGCCTAGCCGCCCGCTGTGTCTGCCGCTAGCCGCGCCAGGAATTCCAGATCCACGTTCCCGCCCGTCAGGATCACGCCCACGCGCCTGATCCCCGCCGGCAGCTTGCCGTGGAGCAGCGCCGCCACGCCCGCCGCTCCGCTGGGCTCAACCAGAATCTTCATTCTCGTCAGCAGAAACCGCATCGCCGCCACGATCTCGGCATCGCTCACCAGCAGCACGTCCTCCACCAGGCTTTGAATGATCGGAAAGGTCTCGACTCCCGGCCGCGTCGTCCGCAACCCGTCCGCGATCGTCTCGGGCGGCGCGATTTCCACCCGGTAGCCCGCCCGCCGGCTCAGCCAGTAATCGTTCGCCGCCTCCGGTTCCACCCCGAACAGGCGGATCGCCGGATTGATTGCCTTGGCCATCACGGCGCACCCCGCCAGCAGCCCGCCTCCGCCCAGGCTCACCACCAGCGCGTCCAGCCCGTCAACCTCCTCCAGCAACTCCAGCGCACAAGTCCCCTGCCCGGCGATGATCCACCGATGATCGAACGGTGGCACCAGCGTCGCCCCGCTTTCCGCGCTGATTTTCGCGCCGATCGCTTCGCGGCTCTCCCGCTGCCGGTCGTAGAGAACGATCGTGGCCCCCTGCGCGCGCGTCGCTTCCAGCTTCGAACGCGGCGCGTCCGTCGGCATCACCAGCGTCGCCCGCATGTTCAGGCTGCGCGCCGCAATCGCCACCGCCTGCGCGTGGTTGCCCGAGGAGTACGCCGCCACGCCCCGCGCCCGCTCCGCCTCCGGAATCGAGTACAGGAAATTCGTCGCGCCCCGGATTTTGAAAGCCCCGCCGCGCTGGAAATTCTCCGCTTTCAAGTGCGCCTCGACGCCCGTCAGCGCATTCAACGAGCGCGACCGCAGCACCGGCGTCCGCCGCGCCACCGCGCTTATGCTGATCGCCGCTTGCCGGATTTCGTCGGCCTGCACGCAGAACATGATTCGAGCTCCACCTCGGCGCGCCTAGTAGCCCAACCGCTTGTCGGCCACATTCAGCAGCGCTTGCCCGGCCGCAAAACGCCGGTAATTCTCTAAGAACAGACTCCATCGCCTCGTCTAGCCACGTCGCCGTTCGGTCGGCCGTGTGCGGCGACAGCAACACGTTATCCATGCTCCAGAACGGGTGCTCCGGCTCCAGCGGCTCGCGGTCGAACACGTCCAGCACCGCCCCACGAATCGCGCCCGCGCGCAATGCGCTCACCAGCGCTTGCTCCTCGACCACCGGCCCGCGCCCCAGGTTGATCAGCACCGCGCCCGGCTTCATCGCCGCGATCGCTTGCTCCCCGATCAGGCCCCGCGTCTCCGCGGTCAACGGCGCCGCCGCCAGCACATAATCCGACGCCGCCATCAGACTCTGTCAGCTCCGCGACCCCGTAAACCCGCTCCACCAGCGCGTCCTCGGCCGCCCGCTCCGCATGCCGCCGCAGCACGTGAATCCGCATGCCGAACGCCTTCGCCCGCTCCGCCGCCGCCCGTCCGATTGACCCGTAGCCCACAATCCCCAGCACCCGCCCGTGCAGCTCTTCCACCTCGAACGGCTCCCACAGCGACCGCGACTGCTGGCTCTTCATGCGCCCGATCCGCTTGGCGAAGTGCAGCATGCCGGCGATCGCAAACTCGCCCAGGCTGCGCGCGAACACGCCCCGCGAATTGGTCAGCGGCACCGCGCTCTCCACCAGTTCCGGGAATAGCACCCCCTCCAGTCCGGCCCACATCGAGTGCACCCACTCCACCCGCTTGAGCCGCGGCCACAGCGCCCGCAGCACCTCGCGATAACTGCCCGCCATCAGCACCACCTGCGCCTCGTCCACACCGGCGGAGAAAGCCTGCTCCGTTTCGCCTGCCAGAATGTGCGTCTCCGTGGGCAGATGGTCGAGCAGCGCGAGGTGCCGGGCGGCGGGATTGCCGAGAACAAGTAAGGTGGGAGCGCGCATGGGAAATTGATCCGGAAACTTCTCAGCATAGCGCCTGCGTTGCACCTCCGCCGCTGCAGCCGTCTCCCAGCCGCATCCGGTGGCGCCCCGCGTGGAACGGCCGCGTAGTACCGGATCGGCTTGCAGGATGCGCGCTTGAAGAGGACACTAAGGACGTGGAAGAGTTTTGCACCTGCGGGACCAGGCTCGTGCCGGATGCGCTGTTTTGCCATCGCTGCGGCCGTCCGCTGCGGCCGCTCCTCAAGGAGGAGGAGCCGGCGGAGGAGGAGCAACCGGCGGAGCCGGAGCCTGTCGCCAGCGCGCCGGACCGCGTCGTGCTCAGCGTCTCGGGACCGTCCGAAGCCGTGCCGGTCGAAATGCGCAACCGGATTGCCGTGCGCAGCGCGCTGGTCGCCGCGGCCCTGAGCCAATTGCTGCTGAACCTGCTGCCCGTGCTGAGCTTCATTCCGGTGCTCGGGGGCACGTTCGTCTTGCTGGGATTCTTTGCCCTGATCCTGGGTGGAGGCTGGTACGCGTCGTTCCTGTTTCAACGCCGCAGCGGCGAACCCGCCAGCCTGCGCAGCGGCGCCCGGCTGGGCTGGATCTGCGGTATCTTCTCCTTCGTCATCTGCACCATCTTCTTTTCCTTAAGCGCCCTGGCGCTGGTCAACTCCAGCTCCGCCCTGGAAGCCAACCGCAAAAACGCCGCCGCACTGGGCCTGCCCGCCGACGTGATGGATCAGATGATATCGGTCATCCGCAACCCCTTTGCCCTGGTCCTGCTGCTGTTTTTCCTGTTCTTCCTGCTGACCGCGATGAGCTCCCTCGGCGGCCTGCTGCACGGCTACTCGGTCCGCCGCCGCGCGCGCTAGCCGCTTCCCATCCTCCCGCCACGCTTCGTCACGCCGCCCCGCGTTCGGGCTTGTGCCGGCCGATGAACCCGATGCATACTGGAAGCCTTCGTGCCGTGGGTGCAGAGCGCCCGCGTGCGCCGCGCTCGGCCCGAAATGAGGAGTAGAAGATGACTGCCTTTTGTACCAATTGCGGAGCGCCCCTGGCCGAAGGGGCTGGTTTCTGTATCAAATGCGGAGCGCCGCGGCCAGGTGCAGCCCCGGCGCCGCCTCCGCCGCAGGCTTACGCCCCCGTCCCACCGCCTTACACTGCCCCTCCGCCGCCGGCTTATACGCCGCCTCCGCCTTACACCGCCCCGCCGGCCTACGGAGCTCCAGCGCCCGCTCCCAAGTCCGGCGGTTCGGCGCTGAAGATCGTGCTCATCGTCCTAGTGGTCATCTTCGTCCTGGGCGCCGCGGGCGTCATCAGCGTCGCCTATATGGCCTACCGCGTGAAGAACAGAATCACTGAGGAAGCCAACCGGCGCGGCGTGGACCTGTCCGCATTCAGCAATTCGGCGGCCTACCAGGGCCGGATGCCCGATCCCTGCTCGCTGCTGACGAAAGAGGAAGCCTCGGAGATCGCCGGCCTGACCATCGAGCGCACCGAGGAGCACGGCCGTACCTGCGACTACTACGCCCAGCCTGTGTCTCCGGCCCAGCAGCAGGAACGCATGCGCAAGGCTCTGGAAGAAATCCAAGCTCGCTCGAAGCAGCATGCCGCCGATGCCGCCTCGCAGGCCGGCGATGCTGCCGCGGCCGCACGCGCGTCCGGCGTCGAAAACCTGACCAAGAACCTCGTGGCCGGCGCCAATCCCGGCACCGGCCCGTACTTCTCGATCCAGGTCAATCAGAACGGGCGGGCGCAAATCGCCGGCATGAAGATCGCGCTGGGCGCCGTCTCGCCCGGCATGAAGACCGTGGAACCGATCTCTGGAATCGGCGACGACGCCGTCATGGGCCCGATGGATTCCATGCTGGTGTTCACCAAGAACGGCCTCGGCGTGCAGATCGATCTGCGCCAGATGCCGCAGGGCCGCGACCACGCCATCGCCATGGCCCAGCGCATCCTGCCGCGGCTGTAAACGACGCGCGGGAGCCGCTGCCATCGTTGCCCATCCAATCGCTGATACCGCGGCCGCTGCGCACCCCCGCGCGCGCCGTCTTCTTTCCGCTCTACCGCGGCGCCATACGGCTGCGCTGCTGGTGCCTCGATCGTCTCGAAAAACACGATCTCGGCGACGGCCTGATGCTGCCTCCGGCCATGCTGCGCTTCCACGTGGACGAGAGCCCCAGCGCGCGCCTGTTCCTCGATTCCGGTAGAAAACTGTCGCGCGACATCCAGGCCGCGTTGGCCTCCATCGGCCGGCCGTTCGCGGACTTTGACGCCGTGCTCGACTTCGGCTGTGGATGCGGCCGGACGCTGATCTGGCTGGCGCGCGAGCATCCGCGGATGGCGCTCTACGGCACCGACGTCGATGCACCGGCCATCGCCTGGTGCCGGCTGCATCTGGCCTTGGCTGGGTTCGCCGTCAACCCGCCTCTGCCTCCGACGCTCTATCCGGACGGCATGTTCGACCTGATCCTGGCGATCTCCGTCTTCACGCACCTCGATGAAGAGCCGCAGTTGCGCTGGCTCGCGGAACTGCGACGGATCCTCCGGCCGGGCGGCGTGCTGCTGCTGAGTCTGCACGGCGCGCCTAGCTGGACGGCCCTGCCGCGCGAAGATCTGGAAATCCTCGGCCGGCGCGGCTTCCTGTTTAGAACATCGGCCAAGCTGCGGGGCATCGTGCCGGGCTGGTATCACACCGCGTATCATAGCCGCGATTACGCCGAACGTACGTTCGCGCGCTACTTCAGCGTGCTCTCTTACCGCGAGGCCGACCTGGGCTTCCAGGACCTGGTGGCCCTGGAGCGGCCGCCATCGTCTTAGGATCGGTATTGAGGTTCAAGAACTATGGAAAAGCGCAAACTGGGCACCAGCGACTTGATGATTACACCCGTGGGCGTCGGCTCCTGGGCGATCGGCGGAGGAGGCTGGGCCTTCGCCTGGGGACCGCAGGACGACGACCAATCCGTCGCCGCCATCCGCGCCGCGCTCGATGACGGCTGGAACTGGATCGACACCGCCGCGGTGTATGGCCTGGGCCACTCCGAGGAGATCGTGGCGCGGGCCGTGGCGGGGCTCTCGCCCAAGCCCTACATCTTCACCAAGTGCGAACGCTGCTGGGACGCAAGCGGTCGGATTCAGGGGCGGCTCAAGCGCGACTCGATCCGCCAGGAGTGCGAGGGCAGCCTGCGGCGGTTGAACGTCAACGTCATCGACCTCTACCAGATCCACTGGCCCGAGCCCGACGAGGATCTGGAAGAAGGCTGGGAAACGCTGCAGCGGCTGAAGGAAGAAGGCAAAATCCGGTGGGCCGGCGTTTCCAATTTCAACCTCGCGCAGTTGCGGCGCATCCACTCGATCGCCGCGCCGGCCACGCTCCAGCCGCCGTATTCGATCATCTCGCCGGAGATCGAAGACGAACTGCTGCCGTACTGTCAGGCGAACCGGATCGGCGTTCTCGTCTACAGCCCGATGAAGTCCGGCCTGCTGACCGGCAAGATGACGCGCGAGCGCATCGCGGCCATGCCGGAGGACGACTTCCGCAAGCGAGTGGCGCAGTTCCAGGAGCCGAAACTGACGCGCAATCTCGAACTGGCCCAACTGCTGCGCGCCATCGGCGCCCCGCACGGCCGCACGCCGGGCGAAGTGGCAATCGCCTGGACGCTGCGCCACCCGGCGGTGACGGCGGCCATCGTGGGCCTGAGGTCGGCGGAGCAACTCGAAGGCGTGCGCGGCGCGGGCGAGTTCCGGTTGAGCGCGGCGGAAGTCGAGGAGATTTCGAAGTTCATGGCGCAGAATCCGGCCTAGCGGCTGGGCGCGGAGAAAAACGCTTCCAAGCCGCGACAATCTAACGGAGCCGCGACTGAAAGGAGCGGTCCTTGTGTTGTTACGAGCCGCGACTGAAAGGAGCGGTCGTTGTGTTGTTACGAGATGCAACTGAAAGAAGCGGTCCGCCGCATAGTAATGTATTCATAGCGACAGGCTGTTAGCGGCTGGAGGAGTTTTTTGTGATCGTCAATTCTCTCAAGTGTCTTTTCGTCCTGACGGCGGCTTTGGCCGCGGGTCAGAATGCGGGTGGTCCGAAGCAGATTCCGTTGTGGCCCAACGGTGCGCCCGGCGAAAAGGGCGACATCGGCGTGGAGGCGGACACCACGAAGCCGAACGGCGATCTGGTAGCCGGCCGGCGCGTGATCCGGCTGGGCAACGTGAGCGTGCCGACACTGGCGGTTTATCAGCCCGACCAGGCCAAAAAGACGGGCGCGGCGGTGGTGGTTTTCCCCGGCGGCGGCTACAACATTCTGGCCATGGACCTGGAAGGCACCGAGGTCTGCGAGTGGCTGAATTCGATCGGCGTGACGGGCGTGCTGGTGAAGTACCGCGTGCCGGCGCGCAAAGGCATGCCACGCTACGCCGCGCCGCTGCAGGACGCGCAGCGCGCGCTCGGCCTGGTGCGAACGCACGCCGCCGAGTGGGGCATCGATCCGCACCGCGTGGGCGTGCTCGGCTTCTCCGCGGGCGCGCACCTGAGCGCGGCTCTTAGCAACAATTACGAATCGCGCGTCTACCCTGCTGTGGACGCGGCCGACCAGGCCAATTGCCGGCCCGACTTCGCCGTGCTGGTCTATCCGGGCGGGCTGACCCAGCGCGAAACGGCCGACAAGCTCGGACCTGAGGTGACACCCTCGGCCAAGACGCCGCCAACATTCCTCGTGCAAGCGGAGGACGATCCCGTGCACGTCGAAAACAGCCTGCTGTACTTCCAAGCGCTCAAGACCGCCAAAGTGCCGGCCGAGATGCACCTCTACGCCAAAGGCGGGCACGGCTATGGATTGCGCGCGACAGAAAACCCGGTGACTCGCTGGCCGGCATTGGTCGAGGCCTGGATGCGCGGGTTGGGCGTTCTGCCCGCAGCGCACTAGCCGCCATCTCTCCCGCAGGATCTGTCTCCAATTACTGTGTCGATGCTTGGGTCTGGAGCCAGCATCGACAGGCGGAGCGTAGCGAAGCCGTACCCCGGCCTCGTCCGCCCCACCTTTGTCGTGGATCGGGTTTCATTTCGCGGGCCAGGCAGATGGTAAACGGGCGCTATCCGCGCCAACGGGAATAGCCCCAGCCTCCGCCACCAATCAGAAACAGCACTACAAGAACAATCAAAATCGTCATCATTTCTTTATTTTTCCTTCTATCCAATGCAGTGCAGATAGGTGGCCAAAGATGAATGCATGCCAAACAAGATAGAATCCCCAAGCTCCCGCGAGCGATGGCGTGCACTTCCTGCCACCCAGCAAGCAAGAAGTGCTGACTGCGCCGTCTTCCATCCCAACGCGGAGCAACCGCTCCACAACCTCGGCCACTGGTTGCACACCGGCGAGTTGGCCCGGGTGGCGGTACTCGGTTGCGTAGCCGGATGGCGCTGGCTCCAATAGGGCAACGGTAAGGGGTTACTGCGGTGCTCCTTTAGAATCGGCAGCGTGCAGACGAAAATCAGTAAGGTGTTCATGCCTGTCCGGTTGAGCACCTTTCTAATCGACGCAAGCACTCACTAATCAACCAGTCACAGTCGTTCCGACCCGTAATCGATTTCAATTCCGGCGGCGCAATGGCGGACCATCCAACGGCCCCGGCGACGGCTGCTGGAAATTGACAAACCCGCTACTAGTAGCGGCCCTCGTCTGCAAGTTATTGATTATAAACAGCCAATTAGAGCACCCCCGCTACACCGTAGCGGCTTGTCCGCGGCCGGACCCGGAATTGCCCATGCCGACCAGCGCGTCCGAGCCTCAACCGGACAGGCATGTAACCCCTTACTGGTTTGCCCCAGCTGGGTGCTTGATCTGCGGCTGCAAAACGGGCACGTTCGCGCCCACGGCAGGCCGCTGGGCAATGACGTCGGAATCGGCGCAACTGGCGACGGGGAACTGGGTTTGAGGAGCAGTTGTGCTCCGACGGCATGTCCGCTTCGGCGCTCCGAGTTCGCTCCGTAGAGACTGCGGATTGGGATCCACGAGTGATCGCATGGGTGACGTGCGATTATGCAACGGTAGCAAGTCCATTCTTCTCGACCAGCGATAGGAGCTTGAGCGAGGCCCCGGAAGGCCGCTTTTCGCCGCGCTCCCACTTGCTGACCAGGCTGCTCGTCACGTTCAGGTAGTTGGCGAAAACGGTTTGGCTGACGTGTTCTCGCTCCCGGATCGCCTTGATCTCTTCAGGCTTCAATGGCCGGATCGGCGTAAGGCAGGCATCGTCGAAACGGCGCATCGTCTGTTTGTCGATAGCCCCAACCTCGTACAAGGCCTCCATGGTTTCATGGATTGCTGCCATGGCATCGCTCTTATACTTCTTGCTCATTCGCTTTTCACCTCCGCAAAGTCGCCTCTCTTCAATAGCTCCGCGAGATGCTTCTCCGGCAAGGCCAGGATGTGCTTCGCGGCTTCCTTGAACTCTTCTTCCTCACGGTTATCGATGTTCGCCCGCTGGCTCTTTGAGAACCCATACATGAAGAACGCCTTGGCTCCACGACGGAACAGGATGATGGTCCGGTAGCCTTTCGATTTGCCCTCTCCTGGCCGGGCGATCCGTTGTTTGATGACCTCACCGCCAAGGTCGGCGTCGATCTGGCCCGCTTCGGCCCGGGCAACGGCCTCGCCCAAGACCGCATCCGCAATCCCTTCCTTCCGGGCAAAGCGTTGAAACCACCTGGATTTGAAGATCCGCACAGTTCGCCTTGTTTTATTCTATAGCACTAGGTGCCACAGTTCAAGACCTTTGCGCCCGTGAGCATTGAGCGCTTCTCTCTTGCCAGTAGAGGCACGCAAAAGGGATGGGCTCCCCCATTCCCGGTTAAGACGCAGCGGTGGCCGGGAGCGAAAATGGGAATTCCCTGTTAGATTCGCGGGCTCAGGAAGTACAATGTGGAGCAACCATGTTTACCGCTACCGACGACCTGATTCTCCCCAGCACGACCACTGGATCGTTTCCTCGCCCGCGCTGGTGCGACGTCAGCATGTGGGGCCGCCCCCTCGACACGTGCATGCTCGACGTTCGCTTCCGCGAGAAGTTTCAGGACGCGATGGCGGTGTTGATCAACGACCAGGAGCGCGCCGGGCTCGACATTTTGACGCACGGCGATCTGCACGTCGACGAGGATCTGGCAGGCCGGGCATGGCATCACTATCCGCTGCAGCGTTGGGCCGGATTTGAGGGCGACCATCTGCAGCCCGAAGCGACCACTGCGCCCTGGCTGCACTATCCGCCGGGGACGCTGCTGAACGAGATCTACACCGGCTGGCGGTGGCCGCACGTGGTCGACAAGATCGAGCACCGGCCGCTCGATTATCCGAAGCTGTGGCGCCTGGCGCAGGCCCGGACGCGCAAACCGGTCCGGTTCGGAACCTGTTGCTCGCAGGTGATGGCGCTGTTCCTCGATATCCACACGCCCAAGTATAAGGACAAACGCCAGGTGATCTGGGACATGGCGGAGGCGATGAACAAGGAATTGCTGGCGCTGCGCGACGCCGGCTGCCGCTGCATCCAGATTGAGGAACCGACGTTCCACTTCATGGCCAACACCTACGGCAAGGATCATGACGAAGTGAAGTTCATGGTGGATGCGTTCAACCGCGAGGTGCAGGGGCTCGACGACGTGGAGCTGTGGATCCACACCTGCTGGGGCAATCCGAATATGCAGCGCGTGATGGAGGACACCAGCTACGCCAACTCGATCGAAATCTACCTGGAGCGCTGCCGCGGCGACGTGTGGACGCTCGAGATGAAGGATCGCGACCAGGAGGATCTGGAACTGTTCGAGCCGTTCAAGCACGATCTGAAGAAGAAGATCTGCATCGGCGCCGTCAGCCATCGCGCCTTGCAGGCCGATCGGCCGGAGGAGGTCGCCGGCGAGATTCGCAAGGCGCTGAAATACATTCCGCCCGAGCGTTTGATCGTATCCAGCGACTGCGGCTTCGGCCGGCAGGGCTGCAATCGCGAGATCGCGTTTTACAAGGCCAGCGCCATCGCGCAGGGAGCCAACATTGTGCGGAGTGAGCTTGGATTGCCTATGACCTACGTGCCTGCGGCGGATCCTATACTGCAGATCGATGTGGTCCCCGGGCGATCGGAGCGGCACTGAAGAGCAGGCACGCCGGAAACAGGAATAGGAAACTGTGACGGCCGTAGACGATCCGGCACCAGAGTCATAAGCGTAAGAGCATGGGACGCCCTGCGCCGTTGCGCCGCTAACTGATTCGCTATTCGGCGAGCAGGACGGCGGAGGCGCCTTCCTGCAGGTCGACAATCACTTCGGCGAATGAGCCGGCGGAGCGGATGGGGACGGTGGCGGCGGTGAGGATGTCCACGACGGCGCGGGTCGAAGCTGGGAGGTGGACGGTGGCACGGGTGGCGGGGCCCCAGTTGTTGAGGAAGGCAGCGGAGCGCCCGGGAGCCTGAAGGGCGTGGAAGGCAACGCGGCCGCCGGGTTCTTCGAGACGGACCGGCAGATCGCGCGAGGCTTCGAGGGCGGGCGCGGCGATCCAGTTGACGACGCGCGGATCGTCGCGGCACAGGCAGCCGTAGGTCAACGCGGTGGCGTAGTAGATGGCGCGACCCTGGCCGAAGCGGTGCTCGACGGCGACGGGGCGGCCGTCGGTGCCGCGCAGCGTCGCGCCAGAGGTCTCGGACGGGATCAGGCAGCGCCACAGCTCGCCCGCTTGGTCGCCCGAATCGGTGAGAGCGAAAGGCTCCCAGACGGACTGGATGTCCTCGACCGTGAAGCCGAAGACGTCTGAGAGCGGACCGGGCGGGAACTGCAGAGTGGTGCCCTGCTCGTCCTTCCAACAGACGAGACCATCGGCCCAGGCGGTGCCGCCGCGGCGGACGAATTCGCGGATGGCGGCCGCGGATTTGGCCGATAGGGCGTAGCAATAAGGCAAATAGAGGACGGCGTAGCGGGCGGCCTGGCCGGCTTCGAGCGCGGTGGTGTCGATGAAGTCGGCGGGCACGTGGGCGCGGTGCAGCGCCTTGTAGCAGCCCATGAGGGAAGACATGATTTCATCGGTCGGGCGACGCCAGCCGTCGACGGCGTAAAGCAGCATGGCCTCGCGGTCGTAGAGGATGGCGGCGCGGGCCGGCACCGGCTGGGCTACGCGGAAGAAGTCCTGGTGGGCGTTCAAGACGGAAGCCACGGCGCGGGTGGCGCGGGTGCGCGCGGTGGGTTCGCCGTTGGGTCCGGCCAGAGCCCATTCACCGGCCTCATTACCTTCCGTGCGCGGATGCCAGAGCCAGTAGACAATGCCGCGCGCGCCGTTGCCGAGGCCGTCCCAGAGCCAGCGGGTGATTTCGCCGGAAGTGGGATTGAGGGGCCGGGTGCCGGTGAAGACGGTGGGGCCGGCCTGGAGCTCAGTGACCCACCACGGCGCGGGTGCGGAGACGCTGCGGATGAGGTCGCAGCAGTAGGCGTAGGCGAGGCCGAAGTCCTCGCGCGGGAACATGCCGAAGTTCCAGGCGGCGTGCATGGAAGCGCCGAGGAAATGCACCGTGGGCTTCAGCCGCCACATGTCGCGGCCAGCGGCGGGCATGTTGTTGGTCAACCCGGGGGGATTGCAGTGCGTGAGCGCACCTGGGTGGTGCTTATCGACCTGCGAGTGAATCCAACGGAGCTGATCGGCGAGGTGATCGCAGCGGAAGCGGCGCCAATCGAGATTGGAAGGATAGTCGGACCAACCGCCGGAGCGCGGATCTTCCGGCGCGCGGGCATCGGAGAACTGGCGCAATGGGGTGTACCACACCTGGTTCAGTTTCTCGACGCTGCCGTACTTCTGCTCCAGCCAGCGAGCGAACTCCGAGAGGACGTAGGGCTCGTTGGAACTGCTGAGGCCGGGCTCGTTCTGCAACAGCCAGACGCCGTGGGCGGGATGGTGGCGATAGCGCGTAACGATCTGATCGAGATAGATTGCGGAGAAGGGGCGCAGGGCCGGATTGGAGAGGTCTTTCCAGGCATGATAGAAATTCGCCTGATCCATCCAGCCGGGAGGGTCTTCGGAGCAGAGGGTATTGGCGATGAGGATGCCGTTCTGCGCGGCGGCGTCGTAGATCCAGTCGTAGCGGCTGAAGTCCCACTGGCCGCGCTGGCGCTCGACCTGGTCCCAGAGCGTGAAGATGCGGGCGATGGTGAGGCCGGTCTCGGCCATGCGCTGAAAGTGATGGAAGACGGAGTCGCGGGTCTCGGTGCGATTGAGGAAGAATTCTGCGCCGAGGCGCGGCTGGGCCAGGATCGGAGCGGCAATTGGGGCGGCGGAGGCGCGCGCGGTGAGCAACGGAGCGGCAGCTGCGGCGGCGATGAAATCGCGACGGCTCGTAAGCAGTGGGGCCGAGGCGGCGGAATCAGAGTGCTGAGAACCGGACATGCTACAAACCTCGTGTCAATCTATCAACGTACCTTCGGATCCCTGAACGGGCGAGGCTCGAGCTTGTTCGAGGCGAGCCTCCGAGGGAACGTTATCACAGTGGAGCCGGACTCGAAGCGGCGGCAGCAGCACGCACGGAGGGGACTGGGTTTGATAATGTGTGCAGTTCGGGGAGGCACGCATGGCAATAGTCGCGGGCGTCGATTTCGGCACGCAGAGCGTGCGGGTTTCGCTGTTCGACAGCGCCAAGGGCAGGCTCGGGTCGGCGGTCGCGGAATACGCGGTGATCCGCAAACGGGAAGACCCGGACCATGCCACGCAGCGTCACTCGGACCACACGCGGGCGCTGGCGGAGGCGACGCGCGCGGCGCTCAAAGCGGCGGGCGTGGACGGCGCGGCGGTGGAGGCGCTCGCGCTGGACACGACGGGCTCGACGGTGATCCCGCTGGGCGCTGGACTTGAACCGCTGGACGATTACTACCTGTGGTGCGACCACCGAGCCAAGGAGGAGGCGGCGGAGATCACGGCGAAAGGCCACGAGATGGGCCTGGAAGCGCTGGCGTGGTGCGGCGGCGTGTACTCGTCGGAATGGGGCTTTTCGAAGCTGCTGCACTGGCTGCGGCACAATCCCGCCAAGCGCGACAAGCTGGTGACGGCGATGGAGCATTGCGACTACGTGGCGGCGGTGCTATGCGGGCTGAAAGATCCGGCGGAGGTGCGGCGGAGCGTGTGCGCGAGCGGGCACAAGTGGATGTGGAACGCGGAGCTGGGCGGGCTGCCGAGTCAGGAGTTTCTGAGCGAGGTGGATCCGCTGCTGGAAGGGGTTCGGGAGAAGCTGGCGGCGGAGCACGCGGTTTCGAGCGTGCTCATGGGCAGGCTGTGCGAGGAGTGGGCGCTGAAGCTGGGACTGCGAGCCGGGATCCCAATTCCGGTGGGGGCGTTCGACGCGCACTGGGACGCCATCGGCGCGGGCATTCGCGAAGGCGACATCGTGAACGTGGTGGGCACGTCAACGTGCATCATCGCGATCGCCAAAGAGACGGGCCTGATACCGGGCGTGTGCGGCGTGGTGAAGGGCTCGGTGCATCCGGATTACTACGGCATCGAGGCGGGACTGTCGGCGGTGGGCGACATTTTCGAGGCGATCGCGCGGCGCGCGGGCACGAGCGTGAAAGAACTTTCGGCGGGCCTCGAGAGCTATGGCGCGGGCTCGACGGGGCTGCTGCGGCTGACGTGGGACAACGGCGACCGGACGGTGCTGGTGAATCCTAATCTAGGCGGCGCGACGCTGGGCTGGACGCTGGGAACGACGGCGCAGGACGAGCTGTTCGCGGCGATCGAGGGCACGGCGTTCCACACGCGGATCATCCTCGAACGCATGGCCGGTTACGGCGTGCGGGTGGACCGCGTGATCAACGGCGGAGGCGTGCCGCAGCGCAACGAGACGCTGAACCGGGTGTACGCGAACGTGTTCAACAAACCGGTGCTGGTGCCGCAACAGGAAGTGACGAGCCTGGGCTCGGCGATCTTCGCGTTCGTCGCGGCAGGAGCATTCGCGACCATCGAGGAAGCGCAGGCGGCGCTGTGCCCGAGCTTCCGCGTGGTCGAGCCTGATCAGCACGAGGTGGAGGTGTACGAGGAGCTGTTCGTGCTGTATCGCGCGCTGTACTTCGGGCTGGGGCAGCCGGCGTCGGCGGCGGTCGAGTTGGGCGCGATATTGCCGAAACTACGGGCGGTGCGAGCGGCGGCGCGAAGCCAGCAGCCCGAGTTGGATATCCAATGAACCAGTCGACGAGCGCGGGAGCGCTCGCTTGGTCCGTGGCACGGTAACGGAAGAAGCGATCCGGTACAACTGACCGCATGTCCGTGCGAGTGACGGCGGGGGGGAAATTGGAACAGGGGCAAATGCTGCCCCTCAACGACATTAACCGATGGGCGCTGGCGCTGGGGCGTTGTTGAAGCGGAAGTAGCGCCGGTGCTCGATCAGTAGGCAGCGGTCCTGCACCGCCAGCAGACCCGCAGCCCGGGCCCGCGCGATTGAAATGTCATCGACGACATCGAGCTGCAGCCACAGGGCCCGGGCGCCGATGGCGATGGCTGATTCCACTATCGGGGGGACGAATTCGGACTTGCGGAACACGTCCACGCAATCGATTTTTCCCGGAACGTCTTCCAGGCGCGCATAGCATTTTTCGCCCAGCACTTCCGACTCCTGCGGATTGACGGGGATGATGCGGTAGCCCTGCCGCTGCATGTACTGCGCCACTTCATAGCTGGGCCGCAGCGGATTCGACGATAGGCCAACCACGGCGATGGTGCGGCAGGTTTCCAGGATCCGCTGTTCGGGCGTCATCGTTTGTGTTTGTTCGGCGCGGGCCAACCCGAGAAGGGCCGCCGCGAGGGCTTCTGCGAGGGAGTCGGTTGTTCGCGCGATGGCGGCCGATTCGCCCCGTACTTCTGTGAGGATTTGCCGCGCGGGGCCGATCCCGATGGCGCGGGCCGCCGGTCCTGCTCCGGAGTTCGGCGGGGGCTCTCGCCGGATGGTGGCCGTTGCGGCCTCTGTTTCTGATAGGGCTTGCCGCGTAAAGGCGATCCCGCTGCCGCGGGACGCCGTTCCTGCTCCGATGCGGGCCGCGGACGCTGGCCCGATGGCGGACGCTGCGTCCTGTATTTCTGTGAGGCGTTGCCACGCGGGGGCGATCCCGCTGCTGCCGGACGCCGTTCCTGCTCCGGCGCGTGTGGTGGATTCTCCCGCGATTCCGGACGCCGCGTCCTGTATTTCTGTGAGGCGTTGCCACGCGGGGGCGATCCCGCTGCCGCGGGACGCCGTTCCTGCTCCGATGCGGGCCGCGGACGCTGGCCCGATTCCGGACGCCGCGTCCTGTATTTCTGTGCGGCGTTGCCACGCGGGGGCGATCCCGCTGCCGCGGGACGCCGTTCCTGCTCCGGCGCGTGTGGTGGATTTTCCCGCGATACCGGACGCCGCGTCCTGTATTTCTGTGCGGCGCTGCCGCGCGAGGACGAACCCGCTGCCGCGGGACGCCGCTCCTGCCGCGGCGCGGGCCGCTGCGCGGGAGCCTCCCGAACAGGCGGCGGCGCGGGCTCCGGCGCGGGCTCTGGATGCTCGTGCGGAGTGGTCTTGTCATGCGCGGACGCGTGTGCGGCGTGGCGGCTGACAGGCGCTTCGAGATGCACCATGCGCAGCAGCCGCTCCGTTTCCTGGGTCTCCAGATAACGCCACATGCCCGGCTCCAGGCCGCTCAAAGTGAGGAAGCCGATCCGCACCCGGCGGAGCTTCTCCACGAGCCGGTGAAAATGTTTGAACATGATGCGGATCTGGTTTTGCCGGCCCTCGGTCAGCCGCACTTCGTACCACGGATTGTCGCCCTGGCGGATGAGCTTGATATGCGCGGGCGCGGTCCGGCGGCCGTGCAGCGGAATGCCTTTGCGAAAATCCTCCATCTGCTCGTCGCTGAGGCGGCCGTTGGACTTCACCACGTAGACCTTTTCGACGTGCCCCGCGGGAGAAGTGATGCGGTTGGCGAACTCGCCGTCGGTGGTTAGAAGCAGCAGCCCCTCGGAGTGATAGTCCAGCCGCCCGACCGGAAAGACGCGCTCGCGCACGCCCTTGACGAAATGCATCACGGTCGTTCGCCCTTGCGGATCGGTGACGGTCGTCACGACCTCGCGCGGCTTGTGCAACGCGACATAGACATGCCGCTTCGGCAGGTGGATCAGCGCGCCATCGACTTTGATCTGGTCGCGCTCGGCGTCGGCCTTGGCGCCCATCCCGTTGACCGTCTCGCCGTTGACCGACACGCGGCCTTCGAGCATCAACACCTCGGCCTTGCGGCGGCTGGCGATGCCGGCCTGCGCCAGGATCTTTTGCAAACGTTCTTCAGCCATCGTGTTCTCCGCCGTTTCCCTGCGCCTCGGGCGCGGACACTTCTTCCGTGGTGGTCTCGGGCGCTTGCTCAGCCAGAGCTTCGGGCGTCGTGGCCGGCGCCTGTTCCAGTTGCACTGCGTCGGCCCAATCCAGCTCCTCCGCGGTCTCGGATTCCACCCGCGGCGCATCCGGCGGCGCCGTCCGCTGCTGCACCTCATCGTCCTCGGCGAAGGACTGGCGGCGGATCTCCTCAAACTCCTTCAGCGTCGGCAACTCGGTCACTTCTTTGAGCCCGAATTGCGTCAGGAATTCCTTGGTCGTCTTGTAGAGGATGGGCTTGCCGATGACGTTCTTGCGCCCGGCGGTCGTGATCAGCTTGCGCTCCAGCAGCGTCTTCAGCACGCCCACGCCCTGCACGCCGCGGATTTCGAGAATCTCGGGCGCGGTCACCGGCTGCTTGTAGGCGATGACGGCCAGCGTCTCGAGCGCGGCGTTTGACAGTTTCAGCGGCTGCTTGAGGTTCTTGACGAAGTTGCGGATCGCCTCGTGGTGCTCGGGCTTGGTGGCGGCCTGGTAACCGCCGGCGACCTCGCGCACAAAGACGCCGCGTTCGGGTCGCGCGGTCTCCTCGATCAGCCGGTTGAGCGCCTGCTGGACGTTCTCCAGAGGCTGGTTCAGAGCCGCGGCAATCTGCGCCGCGGGCAGCGGCTCGGGCAGCACGTAGACGACCGCCTCAACCAGCGCCTGCAACGTGGCCGCGTCGGCCTGGGCAACGGTCGCCGGTTGCTCGGCGCTGAGCAGGAATGCGTCGGCTTCGGCCGGCGTTGCGTCCCGCGGTGTGTCCGCGGGATTCTCATCCGCGGCGTGTGCTTCCGCGGCTGCCGGGCCGCCATCGTCATCCAACCGTTGCGCCTCGGCGTCCTCTTCCGGCGTCGCTTCGCCGCCGGGCGCGCACGACTGCTCCGTCACGGCTTCCGTCGCGGCTTCATCCGCGTTCTGTGGCACGACAACCTCGTGCTGCTTGTCTTCTTCCATCATCTCCCCGGTCGTTTTTAGCTCTTATACTCTTCTTCGATTCGCGACGCATCCCGGTCCCCGGCCAGCAGCTGGTCGAAGCCCGCGTCGCGCTGGATGAAAATCTCGCCGAAGCTTTCCTTTTGCGTGAGCCGGATCGCCTGCTGCTTCACCATCTCCAGAATCGCCAGCAACAGGCAGATCATGGCTCGCCGCGACTGCTGCTGTTCGAATAATGGCACTAGTTCGAGCCTCTGCCGTTTGGGCAGGGCGGCCAGTTTTCGCTTCAGGAACAGGATCATCTCCGGTACGCTGACGTCCTCGGTGCTGACCTCATACGTCGGCCGGCTGCGGGCGCGCTCGATCACCTTCTGGAACGTGCGCACGAGGTCGATCAGGCTAACCGCGAGACCGGGCTCCTCGTCGGCGTCGATGAAGCTCTGGATCTGCGGGTTGGTCCAGATCGCCTCCTCGACCAGGCGTTTCTCCTGCAGCATGGCCGCGGCGGAGCGGAAGCGCTCATGCTCGATCAAGCGGTCGACCAGCTCCTGGCGCGGATCGTCCTCCGGGTCGAGCTTGTCCAACTCCGGATCGCGCGGCAGCAGCATGCGGCTCTTGATGTGGATCAGCGTGGCCGCCATATAGACGAACTCCGCCGACACCTCGATGTCGAGAGCCATGGCGCGCTGGATCGATTCGAGGTATTGCTGGGTGATCTGGGCGATCGGGATGTCGTAGATGTTGATCTGCTGTTTGCGGATCAGATCCAGCAACAGGTCCAGCGGCCCCTCATAGTGCTCCAGTTGGAAATTCAAAGGGGAGGACACCAGGCCCCAGGATACCAGGAAGAGTTGCCGGCGACTGCTCCGGCAATGCGCCGGGCGGCGCTCGCGGAGGGCTTTGGGGGAAGATGGTCGCAATGGATGAAAGCGGAGGACATGCGCGCCGCGCCCTGCCCGCGCTGATGCTGGTGGCGACGGCGCTGCTGTTCTCCACAGGCGGCGCGGCGATCAAAGCGACGAGCCTAAACGCGTCGCAGGTGGTGGCATGGCGGAGCGGCGTCGCGGCGGCCGTGCTGTGCCTGTTGCTGCCCGAGGCGCGCCGGCGGTGGAATGCGCGGACGCTCGTGGTGGCGCTCGCGTACGCCGCCACGCTGGGGCTTTTCGTCCACGCCAACAAGCTCACGACGTCGGCCAATGCGGTGTTCCTGCAGGCCACGGCGCCGCTGTACCTGCTCCTGATCGGCCCGCTGTTATTGAAGGAGAAGTTGCGGCGGCTGGACGCCTGGATGGGGCTGCTGGTGGCGGCGGGTATGCTCCTGTTCCTGCTCGGCCGCAACGCGCCGCAATCGACCGCGCCGGACCCGGCGACAGGGAACGCGTTGGCGTTGGCATCCGGCCTCGCCTGGGCCCTGACGCTGGCCGGCATGCGCCGCCTGGCGCGCACGAGCGGGGGCAGCGCGCTGCCGGTGGTGGTCCTGGGCAACCTGATCGCGCTGCTGTTATCGCTACCGGGCGCGCTGCCGATGGCCATGCCGGCGTGGAAGGACCTGGCGGTCGTCGCGTACCTCGGCTGCTTTCAGATCGGCCTGGCGTATTGGCTGCTGACACGGGCCATCAAACGCGTGCCGGTCTTCGAAGCCTCGCTGATCCTGCTGCTGGAGCCGGTCTCGAATCCGATCTGGTCGTGGCTGGTCCATGGCGAGCGGATGGATGCGTGGGCGCTGGCCGGCGCGGCCTTTGTGCTCGCGGGCGTCGCCTGGCAGGCGTGGAACTCCCGCGCCTGACCCGGATGTACTCAGTGAACTGCCACGATCGACAGCCGCACCGCCGGAGCAGTGGCCGCGCTTGCCGCGGGCTGCAATGTGGTGCGGGTCGGCGGCGCCGCGGAGAAGTAGGTCGCGTAGACCGCATTCATCCGCTGGAACTCATCCAGGTCGTTCATCCACACGTTGGCCGCCGCGACGTCATCGAACTTGAAACCGTGCGCTTCGATGCGCGCCTTGAGCTGGGCAAACATTTCCTTGGTCTGCTCCTCGATGGTGCCGTGACCGGATGAGGCGCGCACTTCGCAGTACAGCGTCCCCGCGGCCTCGCGGCAGCCGTCGCGTAGCACCTCACCGGGCTTTTTCGAGGCCACCACGAACAGCTGCGACTTCGCGCCCCCAGGCAGGGCGGCCACCTTCACCTCGGCCTCCGAAGCCTTGCCGGTAGTGTAGGTGTTTTCGAAGACCATTGAACGGTCGTTGAGGCCCGCCCGGCGCAACGTGTTCCGCAACTCGCGCTGGGCCGCCAGAAGAGTCGGCGCGGCGATGGCGTTCAGGTACAGCCGGTCGCCGGCCCACACGCCTTCCTCGGTTGCGCGCTTCTGCGAGAGGTCCTTTACGGCCACGGCCGTGATCTCGATGGGCGAAGCAAACGGCATCCGGACCGTGCCTACAACCACCCGCGCCGGCGCCTGTTCGGGGAAGAACTCGCGGTAGACTTTGTCCACCTCGGGCAGCGTGCCGAGGTCGGTCAAGTACATCTGCAGCGCGACGACGTGGCGCATCGTCAGGCCGCCGGCTTCGAGGATGTCGTTCACGTTGTTCAGACACTGCCGGGCTTGCTCCGCGGCGCCCGCGGGGAGTTTGCCTGCCGCGTCGCGGCCGCTCTGGCCGGAGGCGTAGAGGAAGCCGCCCGCGTCCATGCCGATGCTATAGGGGCCGATCGGTTTCGCGCTGTTCTTGGGAACCACCGGCGGATGCGCGAACGCCGCCGCGGTGAGGAGGAGGGAGAGGAGGGCAACGCGGGCCATTACGGATCAGCGTATCTCGGTTCAGAGGGCGATGTGGAGAGGGATGCCCAATCCACCGGCTCCACGCGCGGAATCAACACCAGAAACGAGACTGCGCCCAGCCCCATTACAATCGAAACCAGCGCAAAGGCCGGGACGTATGAGCCGCTGCGCTCGACCAGAATTCCGCTGAGCCACGGGCCGAAGGCGCCCGCGAGGTTGCCAAACGCGTTCTGCAATCCGGTCCACTTGCCGGCCGCCGGCGGGCCGGCCAGGCGTTGCGTGATGGCCCAGATGTTGGAAGTACTCAGCCCGAACAGGGCCGCGGCGATAGCCAGCAGATACACTGCCGTGCGTCCGTTCGTGACCAGCGCCGCGGGCAGCATGAACGCGCCGGCGAGCAGCAGCCCGCCGGCGCAAAACGCGCGCCGCACGGTCGAGACGGAAAAGCCCCACACGATCAGCCGGTCGGAAAGCCAGCCGAAGGTGATCGACGAGACGGCGATGCACCAGTAGGGCAGCGAGCCGAACACCGCCATCGACTCCGCCGAGTAGCCCCGCGCTTCGCGCAGGTAGGTCGGCAGCCAGGTTACCAGGAAGTACCACGCCCAGTTGATCGCGAACAATCCCAGGAACGTGCCCCAGGTCTCGCGGCGCCTGAGAATGTCCAGGAATCCCGGCCCGCCCACGGCTTCCGGGGCGCGCGCGGGACCCCGTCTGGGGATCGACAGGAACCACGGCACCAGCCACAGCAGCGCGCCTCCGCCGAGGATGAAGAACAACGCCCGCCAGCCTACGCGGGCGACGATCAATCCGCCAATCAGCGTACCCAGCGCCGGACCGAGCTTCGAGCCGGCGTCGATTGCGGCGTTGCAGAAGCCGCGGTGCTGCTCCGGGTAGCCCGAAGCCAGAATGCGCGAGTACGAGGGGTAGGCCACCGATTCGCCCATGCCGAGCAGCAGCCGCAGCGCCAAGAGTTGCGCGAAGCTCGTCACCAGCCCCGTCATGCCCGTCGCCGCCGACCAGACCAGAAACCCGATCCCGTAAACCCAGAACACGTTGTAGCGGTCAACCAGCCACCCGGCGAGCAACTGGAACGCCGCGTAGCTGCAGAAGAAGGCCGACAGCAGCAGCCCCAATTGCGAGTGGTCGAGCATCAGCTCGCGCCGCAGATCGGCCGCCGCCACGGAGAGATTGCTGCGGTCGATGAAGTTGATGAAGATCGACACCACGAGCAGCGCCAGCAGACGCCACGGATGCTCGAGAGCCGGTTTGGTTTGAGCCACGAAGGCTCACTCTAACGCGGCCGCCGCCGCCGTCACAACCGGAGCGCGGCACGAGCGTGAGCTCCGCCTGCCCCCGCTCCGGCAACGGCGCCCGGTTCCAGAGCGCCGTCGAGACTCAGGGCAGCGTCCTCGCTGCCACCATCGAGCGCTCGCCGGAAGCGGGGCTGCTCCCGTGGCGGGCCTCCCGTATAATCGGTGCCAGGGTTCCCATGAAACAGCAATGCCACATGGCGATGATCTACTTCACCTGGGTGTTCTACCTGGGCGGCCTGGCGTATCTGCTCTATCGCTCGATGTGGCCGATGGCGATCGCCTGGCTGGTCTGCATTCCGCTGTTTGAATGGCTCTATATCAGGCAGTTCCGCGGCTTGTCTCAACTGCTGGGCTATGGGCGCATCGTCAACCAACCGGCCACGACTGTTGCTGCGGCGAAAGCCGAAGTCATCTTCTACACCGCACTCGGCTGTCCCTTCTGCCCGCTGATGGAGCAGCGGCTGGATGAGCTGCAGAAGGAGAGCGGCTTCACGCTGCACAAGATCGACGTGACGCTGCGCCCGGATCTGCTGATGTCCAAGGGCATTCGCTCCGTGCCCGCCGTCGAAACCGGTGGCACGGTGCTGTTCGGGTTGATCACCAAGAAGGATCTCGCCGCGGCCATCGGCTGAATCGGCCGCCATCGCCAGCTTCGAAATACACTCGTGCCGGGCGCGCGCTCAGATGGGATACGTCACGATGCGCTTCTGGCGCATGGCGATGTTGCCCAGGTGCCCGGCCCGCGCCGCGGCGATGCCCACCGCGACCGGCGCATTCGGAGCCTTACGCGAGCGCACGCAGTCGAGGAAGTTCTCGATGTGGTAGGGGGTGCCGTCGCGCTGCGACTTGGCCGACCGGGAAGGCGCATCCAGCTCCGGCGACTCGCTGTAGCTCGGCAGTTCGGGATAGACACCGTAGCCGCCGCGATGCAGCCGCAGCATCGCCTTGGTCCCGTGAAAGATCATCCCGCCACCCTCGCGGTACCCGATCAGGCTGCCGTCGTAGCCCACCAGGAACTTCGCCGGATACTCGAACGCCGCCGACATCGTGTCCGGGCACTCCCTCAGCGGCAGCGCCCACTTGCTGCCCAGCGCCGTGGCCACGCTGGGCGTGTCGCTGCCCATGATCCAATGCACCACGTCCACCCAATGCGAGAACAGATCGGTGAGAGCGCCCTCGCCATAGTCCCAGAACCAGCGCCAGTGCTCAAAACGGATCGCTTCGAACGGACGCGCGGGCGCGTTGCCGAGCCAGCGCTTCCAGTCCAGCTTGGCCGGGTCGGCGGAAAAGGGACCGTTGCCGAACGGCAGATGATTCTGATACCAGTACGTGCGAATGTACGTCACCTGGCCCAGCTCGCCCGCTTCGACCAGGCTCTTCGCTTCCGCGAAGTGCGGCCAACTGCGCTGCTGCATCCCCACCTGCACGATGCGCCCGCTCTGGTCCACGGCCTTCTCGAGGCCGTCCCCTTCCTCGATCGTGTGCGTGACCGGCTTCTCGCAGTACACGTCCTTGCCCGCGCCCACGGCGTCTACGGTCATCGGCACGTGCCAGTGATTCGGAGCGGCGATGACCACCGCGTCCACCGTCTTGTCGTCCAGGATCTCGCGGTAATCCACCACTTCGCGGGCATTCGGCGCGGAGTTCTTCCGCGCCTGGGCGCGGTGCGGCTCATAGACGTCGCATAGCGCCACAATCTCCGCGCCGGGCGTCTTGCTCACGATGCCCAGCAGATATTGGCCCCGTCCCCCGGTGCCGATGCCGGCCACACGGATGCGGTCGTTGGCGCCGAGAATGCGCGCCTGCGAGGCCGCCGTCACGGCGGCGGCCGTCTTGATGAATGTGCGCCTTGTCGAGTCGATCATGATGCTCCTGTCGATGAGGATTATATCGGCAATCCCGTGCCGGACGCGCATTGCGACGAGGGCTTCCACCGCGGGCGGCTGAAGGAGCTCAAAGAGCGGCTGGGTCTCTGAAGGCCAGCACGGCGTTCAATCCGCCAAAGGCGAACGAATTGGAGAGTGCGGCGCGCAGATCCGGCGCTCGAGTCGGCGCGACGACGACGTTGACATCGCAGGCCGGGTCGAGTTCGGTGAAGTTGGCCGTGGGCGGAATCTCGCGGTGATGGAGCGCCATGACGGTCGCGAAGGCTTCCAATGCGCCGGCCGCGCCGAGCGCGTGGCCGTGAACGGATTTGGTGGAACTCACGGGAACGGTGCGGCCGTGCTCGCCCAAAGCGAGGGCCAGTGCGAGGGACTCGGCGACGTCGTTGGCCGGCGTGCCGGTGCCGTGGGCGTTGACGTATCCGATCTGCTCCGCGCGGAGCCCGGCGTCGTCGAGCGCCATGCGGATGGCGGCGGCAGCTCCCGCGGGCGAAGGCTGCGTGAGGTGGTGGGCGTCTGCCGACATGCCGAAGCCGCAGATTTCGGCGAGCACGGTGGCGCCGCGCGCGATGGCGTGCTCGAGCGGTTCGAGGATCAGCACTGCGCCGCCTTCGCCCAGAATCATGCCCTTGCGGTCGCGGGAAAAGGGGCGGCAGGTGTCGGTCGCCATCACGCGCATGGCTTCCCAGGCGCGCCAGAAGCCAGGATTGAGCGGGGCTTCGCTGCCACCGGCGACGGCCGCGTCGGCGAGTCCGTCGCGGACCATCCAGAAGGCCTGGCCGATGGCGTGAGTGGACGAAGCGCAGGCGGTGGAAACGGCCCAGGACGGCCCGGTGAGCCCGTATTTCATGGTGATGTGGCTGGTGCCGGCATTGGACATCGTCTTGGGAATCGTCAGCGGATGCACGCGCGGATTGCCCTTGCGGTAGAGCTCGACGAAGCCTTCGTCGATAGAGGCCTGTCCGCCGCCGGAGGTGCCCATGACGACCGAGGTTCGCGCCGCGAGCGCGGGGTCGAAGCTCAGCCCGCTGCTGCGGACGGCCTCGGTGCAGGCGGCCAGCGCGAACTGCGCAAAGCGGTCGAGCATGGCCATTTCCCGGGGCTCGAAGTGTGCGGCGGGATCGAAGCCGCGGACCACTGCGGCCGCGTGATACTTGCACTCACGCGCCCAGGCTGCGTCGAGAAGACCAATCGCGCTGCGGCCTTCGCGCAAGGCGGCCCAGGTCTCGAGCGCTGTCAAACCGGCCGCGCAGACGACGCCCGCGCCAGTGACGGCGACGCGGCGTCTCAAGCCGGAGTCTCCCCGGCTTTTCCTTCCGGCTCGGGCTTGGGGTCCGCTTTGGCCGCCACCAACCCGCCGATGCCGGCTACAATGTCGGCGACGCTGCGCAATTTGGGCAGCGAGTCGTCGGGGATGTCGATGTTAAACTCGCTCTCCAGCGCGAAGGCGATGTTGATGCCATCGAGCGAATCGATGGCCAGTTCTTCGAACGTGCTGGTAGGCGTCACGCGCCCGGGCTCCAGCTTCATCGTGCGTTCGATGATCGTGATTACGCGCTGTGTGATGTTGTCGTCGATTGCCACAATAGCTCCGAAACGGTCAAAAATTCATAGCCCGCGCCGGCCCAGCGAGGCAGCAGCAGTTCCAGCGCATCGATCGTCGCGCCGATATCCGGATTGTGCATCAGTTCCCGCCCGTCGTGGAAACAGAAGATGGCGCCCGGGGCCGCGCGAAGTTCCAGTCTACGCGCAACGGCAGCTCCGTCGAGCGTCCAGTCGCGCGCGATCTCGGTCCACATCACTCCGGTCAGGCCCAGTTTTTTCAAAGTCTCCCGCAATCCGAACCAGCGCGCGCCGAGCGGAGCGCGGAACAGATGCGGGGCGCAGCCGGTCAGTTCCTCGATGCAGGTCTGGGCGCGGGCGATCTGCTCGAAGATGAAGAGCGGCGAGCGGAGGTAGAGCGCCTCGTGCGTGTCGGTATGGTTAGCGATCTCGTGGCCTTCTCGGGCGACCTGGCGCGCGACATGGGGCAGGCGCCGGACGTGGTGGCCGCACATGAAGAAGGTCGCTTTGGCACCGTAGCGCTCGAGCAGTTCGAGCAGGCGCGGAGTCAACTCGCTGGGCCCATCGTCAAAAGTGAGGGCGACGGCGCGCCGTGTTTTGGGGCCGCGCCAGACGCAAGATCCAAGCAGCGGCGCGCTGCGCCCGCGGACGGCCCAAGCCATCACGAGCACCGCCAGGGCGACGATGAGGAGAATGATGGCTGCGAGCATGAATTCCTATTCTTACCTTCCGGACCGGCCGGTGGGAACTTGCGCGGCGCGCAAACTCGCAGCCGGCGAAGCAGGTCTTCCATTGCGGCGGCGGTGTATGTTCATGGCTTCATCACGGTGACTTGGGTGAATCCCTCTTTCAAGGTTGGAGGGGTCAGACGACCGGCGAAACGGAGCATGACATCATCCGGGACCACACGCGCGCGGGCCTGATTGCGGGCCTTGCAGGTCTTCGTTGGCGTATCGAAGAAGACGGCTTCCGCGGAGCAGCCGAGCGTGCGCGCGAAGCGGACCCAGGCACGGCGCTCCGCGGCGGTCAGCGAAGTGGCGTCGATGATGGTCACCTGGGCGCCGGCCTGCACGCGCATCTGCAGCAGAAACCGCAAGGTCTCGAAGACCAGGGAATTGACATTTTGATTGTCCGCACTGCCGGTGAGCAGAACGCGCACTGCGTCGGACGAGAGCACGCCCGCGTCCTGTTGTGCCGCCCAGGTGGATTTGCCAGACCCAGGCAACCCGACCAGCACGATGATCTTTCCGCTCTCGCCCACCTCACGAAGATATCGCGATCGCGGCGGAGGCGCCACTTTCAGACGACAGCCGACGATTCTAGCGGAGTTGGAAGAACTGCACCAGATCCGGTTGTTGAACCTGCTTCCGTGCTTCGCAAAGCCGGATGGTCTCCAGCAATTGAGCGAGATTTCTGGGGCCGCCGTTGACCTTGGCCATGCGGGGCCCGAAGAAGTCCTGCGCGGCGCGGGCTTCCTCGGCGCTGCAACCACGGCCGGCCGCCTCGGGCAGGAACGCCGCGTAGTCAAAGCCGGCCGAGCTGGGCAATTTCGCGACGATGGCATCGTAGTTCGACTCGACCAGCCCAAGGGGAATACCGGCCAGTTCGGGCGTCAACAGCGGCCCAAACAGAAGCGAGGCCGCGATCCGCATGTCGAACGTGCCGTCCATCAATAGCTGCATGTCGCGCTGGGCAAGTTCCTTCGTGCGGAACGACCCCAAGGCGCCGACCAGGGTCTGTTGGAAAAACTCATCCTTTTCGGTCTTGGCCGCCGCGAGGATTCTCTCATAGAGTGCGGCGTCGCCGTTGCGGGCGGCCACGTTGAAGATGACGCCGAACATCTCCGCCGGGAGCGCCTGCCTGGTTGCGAGCCACTTCTCGGCAAGTTCCTTCGCGCCCGCGATCAGCTCCGGATCCTCGCCATCCCGAGCGACGAAACCGACCAGAGAGGGACGCAACAAACGGTCGTCCTCGCTCTCGCCCGGCTTTGGAATCCAACCCAGCTTGCGCGCGCGAGCTCCGAAATTGTCCCGCACATAGGCGATGTATTTCGGCCGCAGATTCTCGGGCAGAAAGTCGATCCGCACGGCGGCGAATTGCAGAGCCGCGTCCATGATCTGTCGTTTCGGCTCGTCCTTCAACATGGCAGCGAGCTTCAGGCCCTCCGACAACTGCAGATTGCCCGCCCGCGCCAGGTTATCGAGTTCGCCGAAGAGGCCGGCCTGCTCGGCCAGGGAGAGCCGCGCGCGATTCTCGACGAGCGATTGCAATGCCGAGCCTTCGTAGCGCGTGTAGTAATAGCCGGACTCGCCGGCGTTGCCGAGAAACCAGGCCGGGCAAGCTTTGGATTTCAGAGCCAGCGCGCTGGTCGCGGTCTCAAGAATCGTGCAATCGGTCTGCCGCACGGCGCCGTTGTCGTAAGCGACGCAGACCGGCACCTTCCACAACTGCGCTTCCGCTCCAGTGCTTCCCAAAGGGAGGAAGCGCTGCTGCCGCATTTCGATGCGGGCTGAGCCGCCCTCACACTTCAGTTGCATGCCGATCTCCGGCGTGCCCGCCTGTTCGAGAAAGGTGCGGAAACTGGCCGGCACGCGCGGTCCGGACGCTTCGCCCAGAGCGTCCAGGAAATCCTGCGAGGTGCCGTTCGCGCGGGCGTGGTGGAGCAGATAGAAGCGCGCCGCCTGGCGGAACTTCTCCACGCCCATGGATTGTTCGGTCATGGTGAGGACCGCGGCGCCTTTCTGATACGTGATGCCGTCGAAGGCACTGGCAATATCGCTCCTGGCCTGGACCGGCTGATCGATGCGCCGGGCAGTTGCCAGCCGATCGAGCCACATGGCATAGATTCTCGATCCCTGGTCGTCGACCTTCGTCTCCCACTCGGGCTTCCAGGTGCTGACGATCTTCTGTTCCATGAACGTGGCAAACGATTCGTTTAACCAGGTGTCGTTCCACCAGGCCATGGTGACCAGGTCGCCGAACCACTGGTGCGCCAGTTCGTGCGCCGCGACGATGGCGTATTCGCGCTGGCGCTGCAGCGTGTCGTCGCCTTGCGGCGGCGCCAGGATGATGCCGGCATCATAGGTGACCAGGCCGGGATTCTCCATCGCGCCCCCAAACGAGAGCGGGATGGCGAGCTGATCGGCCTTTTCAAACGGGTACGGGATGTCGAAGTATTCTTCCAGTTTCGTCAGAATTTCCGCGGTGACCTGGGCGGCGTACTTCGCGCGCGGGGCGTCGCCGCGCGGCACGACAATGCGCACGGGCACCTTGTTACGGCAGGCTGTGCCGCCGTCGACGAACTCGAGCGGACCGACGCCGAAGGCGATCAGGTAGCTGGGCAGCGGTGGAGTCGCGTGGAAGACGACGCGCTTCAGCGCGCCCTCAGGGTTCTCGGTCTCGACCGGCGTGTTGGACACGGCCACTTGCGAGGCGGGGATGTGGAGGGTAAGCTGCCACGGAACCTTGTAAGCCGGCTCGTCAAAGCAGGGGAAAGCCGCGCGCGCATCAATGGGCTCGAACTGCGTGAACAGGTAGCGATCGTCGTTGCGCTTGCTGAGGAAAACGCCCGCGCTCGCCTTCAGGTTGACCTGGCCCGTGTATTCGACGTGCAACCGCGCGGTGCCCACGGCGAGGGGATGGTCGAATTCGAAGCCGATGAAATCATCGCCGCCGGGCACGAGTGTCGCAGTCAGCTTCGAGCCGTTTTGTTCGAGAGTGGCCGCGCCGACACTCAGGTGCGAAGCGTTGAGCCAGATCACGGTGGTGGCCTGGCGCACCTGCAGGTCGATGGTCACAACGCCGGAGAAGGTGTCCTTGGCGGGATCGAGCGTCAGGTCGAGCTTGTAGCGGACCGGAACCGCGTCGGAGGGGAGTCGAAAAGCGGGTGGCTGCGGCGCGGCAAAGAGCGCGCCGGCGATTGTCAGCAGAAGCAGTTCTCTCATGTGCGTCTCCTAGGCTTTCATTGAATAACGCGTCCGGGCGAATCCATGTTCAGGGAATTTTCGGATGTCACCGATGTAACAGCCAGCTCAGCGTGCGCGGGCGAGGACCGCGCCCCAGTGGAAGCCGGCGCCGAAGGCGGCGAACACAACCGGGGCGCCCGGAGCGGGCGGGGATTCGCGCAGCCACTCGGCGGCCGCGATGAGCATCGATGCCGACGAGGTATTGCCGTAGCGCCGGATGTTGGAGTAGAACCGGGCGGCGGGCACGCCCAGCGCGGCGGCGATTTTCACGATCAGGTTCTGATTGGCCTGGTGCATCAGAAACGCGGCGACGTCCGGAGGCGCGATGGCGTGGCGCTCGAGCACGGCGCGAATGGCGGCTGGCACTTTGCGCGCGGCCTGCAGGATGACGCTGCGGCCATTCATGGTGAGCGGCTGGCCAGGCTCCAGACAGAGGTCCGCGGCGTAGGCGCCGTCCGAGGCGAGTTCCACGTCGATCAGCTCCAACGGGCCGTGATCCGGGGTCACGAGCGCCGCACCCGCGCCGTCGCCGAACAGCACAGCCACGCCGCGTTCCATGGGTTCGCGCAGAGCAATCGAGGACATCTTCTCAGCGCCGATAACCAGGATCGGGCCGACGGATGCGGCGAGGCGCGCGGCCAAGCCGAGTGCGAACAGCGAACCGGCGCTGGCCATGGGCACGTCCAGCGCGGGAGTTCCAGGAATGCCGAGCAGGAGCGCCGTTTCGGCGGCGGGCCCGGGAAACGAGCGCTCACCGCTGCCGCTGGCGACCATCACCAGGCCCAGCGAACGCGCCTCGACGCCGGCGCGCCGCAGGCAGTCGAGGCCGGCCTGCGAGGCCATGGCGACGACGGTGTCCTCAACGCGCGCGAAACGCCGTTCTTCAATGCCGGAGACGCCGCGGACCCACTCGGCATCGGCGCCGACCCAGGCGCCGGCCTCCTCGTTGGTCACCACGCGTGCGGGCAGCCAGCAGCCGAATTCACTGATGAACGCCATTGCCTAGAGCCGCGAATCGAGGTACTCGTTCATGCGCGCGAGGGTCTCGAACTTGCGGGGATTCATGTCCGAGTCGGGAATCGAGATGCCGTATGCCTGCTCGAGCGCGGAGACGAGGTCGGGCAAGGCGAACGAGTCCAGCGTGCCGGACTCGAACAACGATTCGTCATCGGCAGGGTTGACGTCTTTTTGCGTAACCTGGCGGAGGATTTCAATGAGTTTTGGGCGGCGGTCCATTGTCTGTACTCCCAAACACCTGACGGCGCACGGTCTGATAAACGCCATAGTCCTGCAACAGCAACTGGGCTAACGATTCGCCCCAGAGCCGGTAACCGGCCGCGGTGAGATGGACGAAGTCGCCCTGGGCCAGACCGGCCGTTACCCATTGTTTCATGGATCCTTTGCCGCCCATGGCCATGCGCAGATTCCAGAAGGCGCAGCCTTCGGCCAGCGCGGCTTCGCGCTGCGCGGAGATAATCCGGTCCACGCCGTCGAACGGTGGTCCAGCGGCCGCGCACGCGGATGGACTGATCGGGCGCGCCGATCACCAGAACGCTGGCCAGCGGCGCGGCGGCGCGCAGGCGCCGGAGCACATGGCGCAGGGTTTCGGTGTAAGTTTCATAAGTCCAGTCGGGACGCCGGGCCTCGTTAGTGCCATAGGCCAGCACGATCAGGGCGGGGTCGCGACGTTCGATGTGCGCTTTGAAAAGCGGTTCGTTCCAAAGGAGCAGCAAATCCGCCTGGGCGCCGTTGAGTCCTAACGTCTCCCACGTCAGGCCGCCGCTTTTCTCCACGGCCCAGCCGAAGACGATCACCGGCGCAGCGGACTCCGTGCGCAACACGAGATGATGCGCACCGGCCTGAACCTGCTGACGCCAGAAGCCCGGCCCGACCTCACCCGAGGTGTCAACGACAGCCAGCGGCGCGCCGTTGTCTTCGATCGACACGGCTCCTCCGCCCGACTGTTTCCAATACAGCAACTCGACCTTCGAGCCATCGGCATCGAGGGTCAGCGTCTCGCCCGCGCGCCCGGTGGTAAGGCGCACGCCGGAGAGACCATATAGCCCGTCGCCCTCGCGGCTCAACAACCCTTCGGCGCGCCAACCGCGCGACTGCGTGCCCTTGGAGTCGAAGCGCCGATACCCCTCGAAGGGGTGGCCGGCATGCGTGAATCCAGGACCGCCGTCGCCGAGCTTGGCTTGGAGGAAGGCGCGAATGGCGCCCGGCCAATCGTCGGAAGCGGTATGCGAATCTCCAAACTGCAGGACGCGCAAGGTCTCGCCCGAGCCGGCCTGCTGGCTGCGGTAGAGCCGCTCGAGAAACGGGACCAGCGCCGCGGGATTCTGGATGCCGAGATCCATCGTGTCGCCCGCATGCTCCTGAACGAAGTGCGAGGCCTCCGCGCGCTGGGCCGGCGTGGCGGGAGGAGGCTTGGGCACGCGGTGCTTCTTCTTCTTTTTCTGCGCCGACGCCTTGGAAGACTTCTTCTTGTCCTGGTCCGTCGTCGGTTCCACGGCGCGCGACGGCAGCAGGACGGACGCGGCCAGTGCCAGGATCGGCAGCCACCGCAGGAGCATATGGAAACGCCGCTTCATCGGGCGCGCCTTTCTTGGGGCTGCGCGCCGGCCGGAGGAGTGCCGGCCGCCGTGATGCGGGTCTGGCGAAGTTGTTGCATCTTCCAGTTGTTGTAACCGTCGTAGAGGGCCTGATACAGGAGCGCGCCGACGATTCTTGCGCCGGACGGCAGCGGGTGGATGAAGTCGGCGCTGACCATTCGCGGCTCGGCCTGATACCAGCGTCCCATGGTGCCCGATCCGCCCATGGCCTCGAAGGTGTTGAAGAAGGCGCAGCCGGTTTCGGTGGCGACCTGGGCCTGCTTCTGAACCAGACGCGGCAGGGCCGAAATAGTCCCGATGGTGCCGCCGCTTTCGCGCACGCCGCGATCCATCGGGCTCATCACCAGGATGGGCGTCGCGGGCAGCGCGGTGCGGATACGGCGCACGATTTCGCGGACGTCCTTGACATAGGTGGAATCCACGTACTTCGGGAAGCCGCTCTCGTTGGTTCCGTAGTTGAGAACGACCAGATCGGGGCGCTCTTCCTTCAACTGGTCGCTCCAATGGGGTCCGTTCATATACCAGGCGAGCACGCCGGCCCAAGTCCCGTTGAGTCCGAGGCTGGAGTAAATCACGCCGTCCGAATCCTTCAGGAACTCGACGCAGAAGAGCCGGACGGGCGCGTCCTCGATCTCGATTTCAAACTCCTGCGCCTCGGCCGGAATACGCCAGGTTTCATGGGCTGCGGTCTTCTGCGGCATGGAGGTGTCGAGTGTGGCGATGTGGACGTCGCCCGCGGTGATGCGCACTTTGCCCGATCCCGGCTGGCCGACGTAGTGCAGGACCAGGCGCGTCTGGCCGGGATCGCGCAACGCGATCTTCGACCAGGCGCCGGGCTTGCCGGTGAAGCTGACGCCGCCGAGTCCGTACCAGCCGTCGGGCTGCGCGTGCCTGGTGGCGGGATCAATCACCCAGCCCGACGACTTGGAATAGACGCCGCGGTGGTCATACCAGGCCCAGGGCTTGGCAATCAGGTAGACGCCGTGGCCGGCATCGCCGAAATGGTGCTGCAGGAGCGCGCGGACGTCGGCGGTAATCAGGTCGGCAGTGGACGGCGAATCGCCGTAGTGGAGGATCCGCACGACCGCGCCCGGCTCGCGGCGCTCCACGCGCAACAGGGCGGCGTAGAACGGAGCGAGCACGAGCTGCGGATCGACGATGCGATGGGCATTCTGCCGCGCCGGCGTCAGGTCCGGACGCATGCGGGCCTGTTCCTCTTCAAGCGGCGCGATGCTGGGCTGGCGCGGCTGGAAATCGAGCACATGGGCGACCGTGGACCACTCGAAGATGCGCCAGTTAAAGAGCTGCGGTATGAACTGCGGCACGGTGACGATGGCCGCGAATGCGAGCAGGAACAGCAGCGGGTGTCGGGGCCAGAGCGTCATGGGTCAGAACTTCGTATAAATGAATGGGGCCGCCCCCGTCATGGCCACATACTCGATGGCCAGCACAAGCAGCGCCACGGCCGCCGCCTGTGCATAGAATGGCACGCGGATGAACTGGCGCATCGAAAAGTCGTACCACGCGCGGGGCCAGAAGTGGCCCAGCGCGGCCACGCCCAACACGGTGACGAGCGCCGGCGAGACGTTCGCAAACGAGACCGTCAGCGAGGCCAACCGGCCCAGAATTGCGCCCGCGTTTTCAAACGACGTCGCGCGGAAAAAGATCCAGCAGAAGGCCACGTAGTTGGCCGTCAACACGCGGGAAAGCAGGCGGATCCAGAGGTTGGCCGAGGGCTTCGGATTGCCGCGCGCCGTGCGGAAGCCGTGATGCGCGGCCAGAGCGACGCCGTGCAGCGCGCCCCAGGCGACGAAGGTCCAATTGGGGCCATGCCACAAGCCGCCCAGGACCATCGTCACGGTCAAATTGATGTAGGTGAAGATCTTCCACTTCGAGCGCAGGCCGGGCAGGGAGAAGTAGAGGTAGTCGCGTAGCCAGTTGGAGAGCGTGATGTGCCAGCGCCGCCAGAAATCGCTGATGTTGAGCGCGGTATAGGGGCGGTTGAAATTTTCGGGCAGACGGATGCCCAGGAGCATGGCGCTGCCGATGGCGATGTCGGTGTAGCCCGAGAAGTCGTAGTAGAGCTGGAAGGCGAAGGCCCACACTCCGATGAACGTCTCCATGCCGGTGTAGAGCCCGGGCGTGTCGAAGATCCGGTTGACGAGGTTTTCCGCCAGATAGTCGGCGATCATGAACTTCTTGAGCAGACCGAGCGCGATGCGGAACAGGGCGCGGCCGCTTTCCTCAAGCGTCAGGGTTTTGCCCGGCTTCTCCAACTGCGGCGCGAGCACCAGCACGCGCGTAATTGGCCCGGCGAGCGTAGTGGGAAAGAAGCTGACGGCGGTCATGTGCGCGAGCAGGGAGCGCACCGGCTGGCCGTCCTTGCGATACAGGTCGATGGTGTAGGTCAGGGCTTGGAAGCAATAGAACGAGATGCCCAGGGGGAAGGTCCAGTGCCATTCGGGCGCCTTGTGAGCGGTGGCGCCCGACCATGCCGACAGGAAGAACGGCATGTATTTGAAGCTCGCCAGAATGCCCAGGTTCAGGACCAGGCTGCAGGCGATGAGCAAGCGCCGGAACCAGGCGCGTGCGGCGATTTGTTGAAACCAGGCGGAAAGTGCTGAGTGGGCGGCGGCTAATGGCAGCGTCGGGCGGCGCTGATTGCCCACGCCCAACCCCAATCCGATCAGGTAGTCGAACGAACGATGCGCCCGGAATCAGAATCAGGTAAAAAAGATCCCACTTGGCGTAGAAGAAGTAATTGGCGAAGAGCAGGACCGCGAGCCCGCCGGCGCGCCAGCGCGACAGCGGCCAGTACAGCAGGAAGATCCCGACCAGGAATACGAAGTAGACCGAGCTGGAAAGAACCATCGAGAGGACCCGGGAGCCAAAGTGATGATTCTACCGCACCGGCCCGGCGAGGCCCTTCGAATCGGCCTCCGATTTTCGATAAACAGCGGCGGGCGCGCCTATTTCGCCTGGTACTGCTTCGAGAAGCCGGTGCGCAGATTCTTCACGGCGATGGCGCCGTCGGGGGCGACGTCGGCCTCGATGCCGAGGCCCTGGCACTTCTCGTCGAGGTTGGCGATGCGCTCCGGCGGGACGTTGGCCGCGGCCCCGCCTTCGATGGAGTAGTGCAGTTGCCACAGGTCCTCGAGACCGGGCGACGAGGAAAGGGTCTTCCAAACCGAAGGCGAGCCGCCCTTGCGCGCGCCGTTGTCCATCACCGCCACGCGCGGGTGCAGGGCGTAGATCAGGGCCTTCGAGCCGGACTCCGACCAGCCGTGATGCGAGACGACGAGCAGGTCCACCGGGCCGACGGCGTTGACCGGGCAGACGAGATCCAGCTCTTTGTTCCATGTCAGATCGCCGAGATCGATGGCGCGAAACTTGCCGAACGTCAGCACGAAGCCGACCGAGCGGGCGTTCTCCGAGGTGTCAACCGGACGCCGGGCCATGCCGTCGCAGGCGGGATTCGGCTGGCCGCCTCCAGCGACGTTGCCGCGGATCCGCTCGCCGTTGGCGGTGACGATCTCGATGCGGACGCCCTTCAACGGGAGCACGTCGCCGGGCTTCACGACGAGCCGCTTCACGCCTGAGGCAATGACCTTCTGATACTCGGCTTCAAGATGTTTTGCGCCCGCGTCGGTCTCGTTGTTGGGGCCGTGATCGATCAGCGTGCCGATGGGAATTGCCGCGGCGAGCTGCGGCACGCCGCCGACGTGATCAAGGTGGTAATGGGTCAACAGTAAATAGTCTATTTTATTCAATCCATGCGACTTAGCTGCTGCTACGATGCGCTGGGCGTCGCGCGAGTCGGGGGTGGGCCAGCCGGCGTCCACCAACAGAGACTCGCCCGATGGCAGCACGAACAGGGTCGCCTGGCCGCCTTCCACATCGATGAAGTTGATTTTCAGACGGCCCGCGGGCGCAGCCAGCGCCGCAGCCAGGCTCAGGATGGAGACGATTATCCAACGCATGGCGGCATCGTAACACACCGGGCGGCAAAGGCGGTGCAGCTCCGATGACAGCAGCTCCGATGACGGCGCGGGCAGCGGTTCGCCGGTCCGCAAATGTAGAATGGGCGTCTTGACCCGCAAACAACGAGTTCTAGGAGCGTTCCGGCACGAGGCGGTGGACCGGCTACCGACGCAATCGAACTACACGCTGGCCATGGGCATGAAGCTGGCCGGTCATTTTCAAATCCCGATCGAGGAGTTGCCGGACCGGCTGGACAATCACCTGGTGCGGGTCGATCTACAACACGACCGGCGCATGAGCGATGACGGCCGCACGGCGTACGACTGGTGGGGCGCCGGGTGGAGCACGGAGACCGAGGGCTACTGGCACACGTTCAGCCCGTTGGCCGAGAGCGAGGAGTTGGACGCTTTCGCATGGCCCGATCCACAGGCGCCGCAGTTGTTCGACGGGGCGCGGCAAACCGAAGCGCAGCGGGGCGCGGAGTACTTCGTGGCGCCGAACCTGGGCATGTGCCTGTTCGAGCGGGCGTGGTCGCTGCGCGGCTTTGACCGGCTTCTGCTCGACTTCGCCGACCGGCCGGAGTGGGTGGAAGAACTGCTGGAACGGATCACCGGGATTCAAGTCGCTCTGATCCGGCGCTACATCGAAGCGGGCGTCGATGGCGGCTACTTCGGAGACGACTACGGCGCTCAGCGCTCGATGCTGTTTTCTCCGCGGCTATGGCGCAGGATGTTCAAACCGCGACTGGCGCGCATGTTCGAGCCTTTCCGCGAGGCGGGGCGGCCGGTGATTCTGCACTCCGATGGCGATATCCGGGCGATCCTGCCGGACCTCGTGGAAATCGGCGTGACAGCGCTGAATCCGGTGCAGCCGGAGGTGCTGGAGCATGCGTGGCTGCAGAAGGAATACGGGGATCGGCTGGCGTTCTACGGCGGAATCTCGACGCAGGGCGTGCTGCCGTCGGGCACGCCGGAGGAAGTACGAGCGGCCGCCGCCGAGTGCCTGCGCACGCTGGCGCCGCGAGGCACGGGGCTGATGATCGGGCCGTCGCACCGCATGCAAACGGACATTCCGGGCGCGAATGTGGCGGCGATGTTGGAGGCTTTTCCGAGAGATGACGGAGGAAAGCCGCGATGACGGATGCGGATGTAGAACGGTTGCGGCTGATTGGCCGTCTGTTCGAAGAGCGTTTCGGTGGCCGGGCCGCGCTGGTGGCGCGTGCGCCGGGGCGGGTGGACTTGATGGGCAGCCACACCGACTACAACCTGGGGTATGTGCTGACCCTGGCCATCAGCCGCGACACCTGGATCGCCGCACGGCCGCGCGACGATCGCAACGTCTGTGTTTATACGGCCAACCTCGATTTGCAGAATTGCTTCTCTCTGGACCGGATCGAACGCTCGGCTGACGGCGCGTGGAGCAACTATGTCCGCGGCGTGGCCTGGGCTCTCGAGAAGGAAGGACTGGAGCTGCGGGGCTTCGACGGTGTGATTCAAAGCACGGTGCCGTTGCGCAGCGGTCTGGGTTCGTCCGCCGCCCTGGAATGCGCCACGGCCGTGGTTTTTCAAGCCCTGGGCGGGTGGCAACTCGACGCGACGCGAATGGCCCAGTTGTGCCTGCGGGCCGAATGCGATTTTGTCGGCCTCAACTGCGGCATTCTCGACCAGTTCACATCCTGCGCGGGCCGCGATTCCTGCGCGTTGTTGCTCGATTGCAGGGACATTTCGAGCCGCCCGGTGCAACTCGACGCGGGACTGCGCGTGGTGATCTGCGACACGCGCGCGAAGCGTGAACTGTGCGGATCGGAGTATTCAGCGCGCCGCGAGCAGTGCGAGGAGGGAGCGCGGCAACTGGGCGTGGCGGCGTTGCGCGATGCGTCGCTCGAACAGCTCGAAGCCCAACGGCGGGAGCTGCCGGGCGACGTGGTTTACAAACGCTGCCGGTTCATTATCGAAGAGAATGCGCGGGTGCTCGAGCTGGCCCTGGTATTGAGCGGGGGCGACCGCGAGGCGATCGGGCGGCTGTGCGCCGAGTCGTTTCGGGGCGCCTGCGAGCTGTACGAGATCGGCGCTCCGGCCATGTCGTCGATGATGCAGGCGATGTTGGCCGCGCCGGGCATCATCGGTGCGCGCCAGGCCGGCGCGGGATTCGGGGGCTGCATGGTGGCGTTCGTGGAAGCGGACGCGGTGGATCGGTTTGCGAGCGCGGTGCGGACCAGTTATGAGGCAGCGACGAATCGGCAGCCGGAGATCTACGCCGTGCGCGCCGCAGCGGGGGCGGGGCTCATCCAGGACGTCTGAGCCAGCGCGCATTGCTCGCAGGGAGAAACGGGTGGGCGAGCCGCGAACAGTGGCGCTGCCGCGACTGCCCGCGACTCGAATCAACGGACGAAAGCTTACTGCTCGTATGTCGGCTGAGCCGGTATCGAGGCAAACGTCAGTCCTCTCTTCTGGAGGACCAGGACCGCGATCGGGGCCGTGCCCGTGAATTGGAGCCTGACGATCGGCACCAAGGGGAGACTGCTGAAAGTGCTCGCGCCAAAGAGGCCGTCGGAGGTTTGGGCCCAAGTCTGATTCGCGGCCAGACTCACGGTCTGATCGCCAAGCTGATTCCCGTTGACGTCGAACACCTTCACGTCCAGAGTCTGGGCGGAGCCGGACATGTTCTTGACGGCGAAGGAGCCCTGGCTCCCATCCGCAGTGGTTTCCTCAAAGGTGGAGGAGTAGGCGTTGACGGCCAGATCGACCCAGCTAACCGGCACAGTCACCGTCGCGTAGACGACGTCGGCCGGACTGGTGTAGGTGTAGTCCTCCACGGCCTGGATTGTGTTCAACGAAAGGCCGTCTTTGGCCTCGGCCTGGACAAGAATCTGGCCGGCCGCGGCGGATGCCGAACCCGGGTTGGGGAAGTTGAAGCGCAGAGTGCCGTGCTTGGGCAGAATGCCGGTGGCAGAAGAATTTGCGTCCAGAGTAAGGGGCGCCCCGTTTAGCTGCGCGCTCGAAGGGGTGTACGGGAGGCCGGCCTGGTTCTCGACGGTGATCGAGATGGCTATGTCAGAGCTGGTCGGGTTGGTCAGCGTGAAGCCCGTGGACCAGTCGGCGCCAATCGTATACCAGTGCAGATAGCCGACTCGCCAGCAGGTGACGTATCCGGTCGGGCCCGCGGTGGCGGCCTGACTCAGAACCGCGAAGGGCAAGCACGCCGATTGATTGGCGGTGGGGATATCCCAATCTCCCAGCACCGACGCGCTGGCGAGAAACGTACCGGTGGCGTGGTCGACGAGATAGAAGCTCAGACCTGGAACAACTGACGCGCCGCTGTCCGCGGCCGAGCCGCTGGATCCGCCTGACGTGAACACCGGGCCAGTAGCGGATCCGGTGTGAATATCGACCGCCGAATAGCCCGGGGCGCTCCAGGCAACCGTCAGGGCGGTGACTCCCGCCGGCAGCGGATTAGGCGTCAGAGTGATGGTTGCCACGCTGGTCAGGGTGAGAGCCGCGAGGGTGTCGCTGGTGTTGGGGTCGACGAGATAAAAGACCTGACCCGGGGCGGCATATGGCCATGACGCCGACCCGGTGGGGCCGCCTGAGGCGAACAGAGTGCCCGTGGCCGAGCCAACGTAAACGTAGACTAGCGTGTGGCCCGGGGCGTTCCAGGAGATCGTGACTGTAGTGGTCCCCGCCGGCAGCGGATATGGGTTCAGGTTGTTCACGGTGAGGGTAGGCTGCGCCATGACGGGCACTGCCACTGCCAGCGCCAAGAGAAACACCCAGCTTGTGATTTTTTTCACTTGAATATGACTCCTTCGGGTCCTTGCGGCCTTACATCCACTATCCGACCGGGCCCGCTTCCCGTGCTCACTTCGCGCCAGCTTGGCGGGTTCTGGCAAGCGGCCTCGGGAGTGCCGCCAGCCAGGACGCCCGCGCAGCCGCGACGATTTCGCTAAGCAGCTCCACACGACTCGGCGCGAGGGCCGCAGGCTGATCAGTCAGATGCACGCTCAGCAGCGTGCGTTTCCTCAATCGTACCCCGGCGGTTCGCCCAGAGGCTGTAGCAAATCCCAGTCACGCCTCCTGTCCCGCGAAGCGCCCCCTCAGTTTACATGACAGGCTACGCGACCCGGCGGCCGACGGTATTCAAATTCCGGCCAACCAGCGAGGCTATCTATCAGTCTACCGCCAGTTCACAGCGGCGCAGCGGACCATGGCGCCGGCCAACCGGGGGCGCCGGGCTCACCCGACGGGCAGAGCAGAGCGCGCGGGAGCCGGTCCGCACGGCCACCTACAGCGGCAGCACTTCTTCGCGCTGCGCGTCGAAATGCAGCGTCCGCCGCTCCTCGTAGGCCTGCACGGCCAGCAGGCAGGCCTGGGCCGAGCGGTGGCCGATATAGACATCGCCGTTGGGCAGCTTGCGGGTGCGGCAGCAATCGAGGAAATTGCGGACGTGCTGCTGGGTGATATCGCCGGGGAACTTCGCGATCACGGGCTCGGCGCCTTTGCCCGCGGGGTGAAACTCGTAACGGTTGCGATTGACGTACAACCAGCCTTTCTCGCCGAAGAAGGTCACGCCGTACTCGGGTCCGCCGGTCACCGCGAGGGATTCAAAATGGACCGTAAAACCGGGATACGTGTAGAGCGCCGAGATCGTGTCGGGCGCCGTGCGGCCATCATGGAAATCGTAGAACACGCCGCCCTGGGCGGCGACCGACAGCGGCGCATCGACGCCGGTGAACATGTGCACGACGTCGATCCAGTGCGCTCCGAAGTCCGTCATCTTGCCGCCGCCGAAGTCGAGAAAGGCGCGGAAATCGAGGTATTGCGCCGGGTTCCAGTCGCGGTACTTCACGGGCCCCAGGAAGCGCACCCAATCGAGGTTCGTGGGCTTCTCGCGCGGCTCCACGGGCAGGGGACGCGGAATACCGGAGTTCCAGACGCACCAGACGTGCGTGAGCTTGCCCAGCAGTCCGCTCGAGACGAACTTGTCGCGCGCTTCGAGATACACCGTGCCGGAGCGCTGCTGCATGCCGACCTGGCAGATGCGCTGGTTCACGCGCGCGGCGCGCACAATTTCGGGACCGTCTTCGCGGCGGCTCACCAGCGGTTTCTCGCAATAAACGTCCTTGCCGGCGTTCAGCGCGTCGATGGCGACCCCTTTGTGCCAGTGGTCGGGGGTGCCGACGAGCACGGCGTCGAGTTGCTTGAGCTCGAGCAGCCGCCGATGGTCGGAGAAGGTCTGCGCGCCGGGGGCTTTCTGCAGTGCCTGGTCCACCTTGACGGCATACACGTCGCACAGCGCCCGCACCTCGATCTCGGCTTCCTTCTGAAAGAGGGACATTACATAGGACCCGCGCTCGCCGGTGCCGACGACGCCGAGGCCGACGCGATCGTTCGATCCGAGGACGCGGGAATAAGAGAGCGCCGTCAAGGCGCTGGCGCGGGCGAAATCGCGGCGGTTGAGGCTCATGGGTGGCTTCCTTCCGCCTGCGATTCTATCGAAACCGGCAGGTCTTACGCGGGCTGGTCGAGGATCAGACAGCGCACATCGAGGGGCGGGACTTTCACGCGCACGGTCTTGCCGACCACATCGGCCGGCTCGCCGAGCAGGTCGGCGACGAGCGTGCGGCCTTCGAGCGGCACCAACTCCTCAACCGGATCTGCGCTGGTATTGAACAGAAACCAAGCCTGGAGGGTGTCCAACACGCGGCGGCGCCGCAACAGCCGGCCGGCGCGATCGGGCTTGACGCCGGCCTGAGTGAGCAGCGTCGTCAGCACCTTTTTGCCGTCGTCCCGGCCCGCCTCCACCGCCGCGCCGAGCAGCGTGCCGAGGAGGATCGCCTGGCCGTCGCCGAACCGGTTGCGCACGCCCGCCGCCTCACCTGCGAACGCCAGGACGACCTCGGCGCCGTTGAGTTCGAGCGTTTGCAGACACCGTTCCGCGTCGATCGTAATGCCGGCCAGCGGACCCTGGCCCGCCAGGCGCGGCCGGGTCTTGCTGTCCGCCGCGAGGGTGTAGAGTCTGTTTGTGGCGGACGCCGAAGAGCTCTTTCAAGAGCGGCGCCATTTCGCCCGGGTAACCGAAACCAAAGCCGTCGAAACGGCCCGGGCAGGCTTCCGCAATCACGGTGCCACCGTTGTGCACGAACTCGCGCAACCGGCGAATGGTCTCCACTTCGAGTAGCCAGGGCATCGGCAACAAGACAACCCGCGGCTTGCCCGGCTTATCGGGCAGAAAGGCGGCGTCGGCGAAATCGACGGGAAAGCCCTCTTCAAACAGCGCCTTCCACAGGCCGGCGGTCGTTTTCTCGAGCGCGGCAGCGTGCTCCGCGCCGGAGGCGTCGAAGAACTGATGCAGCCGCTCGCCGCACACGATGGCGGCCGCGGCGGGAGGCACAACTCCTTCCGTGAACAGGCGCGCGTGCTTCTGCAGCGCTTTGCCGATCCGGCCGGCTTCCGCGGCGCGGACCGTCGTGGTCCCTTCGAGATCGAGCAAGCCGAAGCCGTAAGCCTCGCTCCAAAATGGCTCCGAGCGATGATTCCAATAGCAGATGCCACTCGAACCCGCGGCGATAGTGCCGAGCGTCCACAGGCGAATGTCGCGCGGGCCGGGAACGCGGCCGGGCGTCAGGCCGCCGGAGGCGCGGCCGCCTTCGAGTTCGGCGGTCCAGAATTTGCCGCCCGGCCCTTTGGCGCGGCTGGCCGCGCGAATCAGGTCGAACTTCATCAGCACGCCGTTCCAGAACTGGCGGTAGCGGCGCTTGTGGATTTCGAGACGCCGCGCTTCGGCCGGCTCGCCGGGCTCGTCCAGATCGCCCCAGGAGGGGTAAGCCGAGGAACCGTACAGATCGACGGCTTCGGCCCAGCGCCAGTCCACGGTGGTGGCTATCGAGGCGCCACCGGTGTGGGCCAGGATCGGCCGTTTGACCGGGTCGGCGCGGCGCACGGCGTCGCCTTTCCAGCGCAGCACCCAGGGCAGATAGACGCTGTCCATGAAGTGCCGCCAGTCGAACCACGACGGGACCGCGGCGAACAGGCGCGGCGGCTCGACTTCCTCCCAATCGCCGAAGGCGCTGCGCCAGGCGGCGTTGAGCTCTTCCAGCGTGGCGTAGTGCGTCTTCAAGTGATCGCGGTAAGCGGCCAGCGTGTGTGGGCAATAGCAGACGCCGAGGTGGCCGGGCCGCAGGTCGCCGAAGCCGATCTCCTGCCAGACGTTCCAGACCAGGATATTGTCAAAACGCGCCAGTCGGGCGACGGCGGCCTCGATGAAGCGTTCGGCGGCGGCGCGGGCGGTGGGGTGGTGCCAGCAGGGGCCGGGCTTGCCGTCGGAGGGCAACAGGTACGGCGTGGGATCGTTGTGCGGCTCGCCAGTCTCGTATTGCATCGAGGCGTCGGGGTACTTGCGCCACAGCCAGGCCGGCGCCTGTTCCATAGTGAAGCCGAAATAGACGCGCAGTCCGTTCTGGCGGGCATCCGCAATCACTTGCTCCACGCGTGACAGATCGACGGCGCCTTCGCGGCGTTCGTCGGCCGACCAGGACTCCTGAATTTTCACCATATTGAAGCCCAGCCGCTTGAGCACCGGCAGGTCGGCGCGCAGTTGTTCGAGCGGCAGCGATGGCTCGCGGTAAATGTGCGTACCGAAGGGAAAGAAGTCCGCGCCGGGCGGGGCCGGCGGCACGGGCGTTGGGGCGGACTGGGCCAGCGCCGACGGGACGCCCAGAGCGGCGGCGGCCGCCGCCGTGAAGGCGCGCCGCGTCAAAGGAGTACGGTTCACAAAGTCAGCCATGCGGATGGTTGCCAGTATAAGCCTTGGGGAGCATTGAGTTCCTAGTCAGGATTGAAGTAGAATCGGCTCTGGAAGTCCGCAAGGAGATAATCATGGCCCAATCCCGCCGGTCTTTTCTTCAGGCAGCCGCAGCGCTCCCGGCCGCGGCGGCCCTGCCCGCCACGGTTTCCAGCGCACAAGGCGCCGAGCCGCCAGCGCCAACTCAACCGCGGCGGCAGCCGGAGTTGCCCACGGTGGCGTTCGGCCAGCACCGCATCACGCGGATGATTATCGGCTCGAACCCGTTGTACGGCTACTCGCATTTCAACAAGTGGCTGGACGCGCACTACAGCGAGTATTTTACGCCCGAGCAGAAGCTGCGGCTGCTGCTGCACGCCGAACAGATGGGCATCAACACGTGGCAGGTGCACTACAACGACCAGCCGGCGGGCAACTCGCCGGTGGACGACTACAAGCGCTACCGCGCGGCGGGCGGCAAGATGAACCTGGTGCTGCTGGCCGACTTCGCTCTGATGAAGGACTACAAGCTGGTTCCCGAAGTGGTGAAGACGATGCAGCCGATCTCGATCGCCCACCACGGTGGCGTCACCGACAACAAGTTCCGCGACGGCAAGAAGCAGAGCATCCGGGACTTTCTTAAGGCGGTGCATGACGCGGGCGTGATGGCGGGCGTCTCGACGCACAATCCGGGCGTGGTGGACGTGGCGGAGAGCGAAGGCTGGGAAAACGACTACTACATGACCTGTCTGTACCGCGTTTCGCGCACGGTCGAAGAATCGCGCGCGGAGTTCGGCGAAGCGCCGCTGGGCGAGAGCTTTATGGAGCGCGACCCGGAGCGCATGTATAAGATGATCCGCACGACTAAGAAGCCGTGCCTGGCGTTCAAGGTGATGGGCGCCGGACGCAACATCGATTCGCCGCAGCACGTGGAACAGGTTCTCCGCACGGCCTACGCGAGCATCAAGCCCAGCGATGCCGTGATTGTCGGCATGTACGGCAAGTTCAAGGATGAGGCGGCCGAGAACACCGCGCTGGCGCGTAAGATTCTGAGCTAGAGTTTCAGCTCCTTGCAGGGCTCGAGCCAGGCGGTGTATTCCACCGAGACGCAGGAGCGCGCGGGGATCCAGCGGTAACACGGGGCGCCGAACATTCTGCCGCGTTCGATCATGCAGCGGCGGCTCTCGGCGAAGGGCGACGCGCCGAACTCCAGGCCGCGGGTGAGAGTTTTGCCGCCCCAGGGCAGCGCCGCGCGGCTGTAGTTCTCCTCCCACAGGCCCAACCACGGAAAATCGCTCCGCTTCCACTCGTAGCCCAGCAGCAGCCTGTCAGTGGGACTCCAGGCCTTGAACCACGCCGTTTCGCGCGCCGGATCCATCAGTTGGGTGGTGAAGGAGGCCGAGACGTCGCGCGCGGTGTAGACGCGCAAATCTTCGCTGCCCCCCGCGGCCAGCGGCACGTGCGGCCAGTCGAACTCCGCGCCGATCCGATGCGGGCATAGGCCGCCGCTGGAGTCGGATTCCATGACCTTCGACCGCGTGGCTGTCGCCTCGGTGACGGTGCGCCCCTTTTCGAGAAACGGCGGCCCCAGTGTGACGTGCTCGGTCCAGGCGACAGGCCGGTCGTAGATCGACAGGTTCTCGACAGTCTCGCCGATTTCGATGCGCCGGCTGCCGGCGCGCAGGCGCAACGTGCGTTCAAAGAGAAGTTGGGAATGCACCAGGGTGGCGCGCTGCCACAGCGTATCGCCGTCCGTACTCAAGGCGTGCGCAATGACTCCGGCCTCGCCGTGCACGCGCAAACCCACGGCGGCCTCCTCTTCGCTCGGGCCGCCGAACAGGTCCAGGCACAGGTTGTGCCCGAGAATACCTGCCAGCAACTGGCTTTCGGCATCGCTGCCGTATTCGTCCATGTCGGCCGACCAGGCAGACGGTTCAATCGTGCGCCAGGGCGGCGACCAGAGCGGGTTGACGCCGCTGGCTTTGTCGATAATCGCCGCGATGTGGCCGCCTTGTTCGGTCACCACCACCTGCAGGTGTTCGTTTTCGATGCTGGCGGCGCGGCGCCCACGGTACAGAATGCCGGTCATGCGACCGTTGTAACAGATCGCGGGCCTGCCTAGGAAAGGGCGGTTATTTGGCGCGCGGGCCGTAGTGCTGCTCGCGCGTTTCGTCCTTGTGGATCTTGCCGTCGCGGATGGTGACGATGCGATGGGCGTACTCGGCGATGTCGCGCTCGTGGGTGACGAGCACAATGGTGTTGCCTTGCTGGTAGAGCCTTTCGAACAGGGCCATGATGTCGGCGCTGGTGGCGGAGTCCAGGTTGCCGGTGGGCTCGTCGGCCAGCAGAATCGACGGGTTGTTGACCAGCGCGCGGGCCACCGCTACGCGCTGCCGCTGCCCGCCCGAGAGTTCGTTGGGCTTGTGGTACATGCGCGCCTCGAGGTCCACGATGCGCAGCGCCTGCTTGGCGCGCTCGATGCGCTCCTGCGCCGGGACGCCGGCGTAGATCAAAGGCAATTCCACATTGTGCAGCGCCGTGGCGCGCGGCAGCAGGTTGAAGGTCTGGAAAACGAAGCCGATCTCCTTGTTGCGGATGCGCGCCAGTTCGTCGTCGTCCATCTCGCTGACCAGGTTGCCGTTGATGTAGTACTCACCCTTGGTGGGCGAATCCAGGCAGCCGATTAGATTCATCAGCGTCGACTTGCCCGAGCCCGACGGGCCCATGATGGCCAGATACTCGCCGCGGCGGATTTCCAGATCCACGCCCGACACGGCATTGATCTCCTGGTCGCCCATGACGTACGTTTTCCAGAGATCGTAAGTGCGGATGACGATGTTATCGCGCTTGAGTTCCTCGGCGCGCGCGTCGCGATCGATGCCGGCTGCAGTGGCCATGTCGTTCTCCCTCGTTCCAAGCCTGGAGACGGAGCGTCTAGCTTTCCGTCTTGACCGGCGCCTGGTTGTCCACTTTCACCTTGGCCGCGTTGCGCAGTGTGCGGATGACCTTGTAGCTGCCGGTAATGATCTCGTCGCCTTCCTTCAAACCGGAGAGGACTTCGATGTCGGTGGTGCCGGTGATGCCGGTCTTCACCTCGCGGAACTCGGCGCCACCGGTCTTCACGATGAAGACGCCCTGTAACTCTTCCTTCTTGGCTTTCTCCTTGACCGGATCGGGCGTCGCATTGGCTTGAACCACTTTGCCGCCCGGCTTTTCGGGCTCCAGGTCGCCGCGCTGGCGCACGGTCAGAGCCTGGATCGGAATGGCCAGCGCCTTCTGCCGCGTGGCGGTGATGATCTTGGAAGTGCACGACAGTCCAGGCCGGATCTCGTCGGGCGGATTATCGAGCGCGATGACGACCTTGAAATCCTTGGCTTCCTGGCTGGAAACCGCGCTCTGGCTGGCCGCCAGCCCGGTGGAGCGCAGGATCGCCGTGTTGCCGATCTCGATCACGTGGCCCTTGAAGGTCTTGTTGGGAATGGCGTCGATGGTGACATCGGCCAGTTGGTCCAGCTTCACGTTCACGATGTCCGTTTCGTCCACCTTGACCTCGGCCGTGATCAGGCTCATGTCGGCGATGGTCATGATCAGCGATGCGGAGGAGTTCTGAATGCCCGGCACGACGGTCTCGCCCATGCGCACCGGCAGGTTGGTGACGATGCCGTCGATGGGACTGGTCGCCAGGTGCTTGGCCAGGACGTCGTCGACGCGCCGCAGCATGGCCCGCGACTGGGCAACGCGCTTCTGCGCGCCGTTCAACTGTGCCGCAGTCTGTTCGCGCTGCGCCAGCATCTGTTGATACGCCGCCTGGGCGCCACGCAGAGTGGCGGCCTGGCTGTCGAGAGTCGACTTGCGGACGTCGTAATCCTGCTTGGCGATCAGCTTGTCCTTCCAGAGCTCTTCGCCGCGCTGAAAATCGACGCGCGCCTTGTCCAGGTCGGCCTTGGCGCGGTCGACCGTCGCCTGCGCGTTCTGGATATTGTCTTCCATCGCCTTCAGCCCCGATTCCGCGGCAGACGAGTCGGCCAGGGCCGAATTCAACGACGCCTGCTGCGCCTGGACATCGGCATCCGCTTGGATATTCTCCAGACGCGCCAGCACCTGGCCTTGTTTGACGTGGTCGCCCTCTTTCACGTTGATGGCCACGATGCGGCCCATCACGTTGGCGCCGATATTATAGTAATCGCGTGGCTTGATCTCCCCGGATGCGGTCACGAGGCTGGTCAGGTCCGAACGCAGGACTTTGCCTGTCTGGACCGTGACGATGCCACGCTGGCTCATTTTCACGCTCGCGAACACGCCGCCAGCGACCAAGAGGACGCCGCCAATGCCGAGAATCCACTTCCACTTCCGCTTCACGGATTGATACTCCTGCCTTCTTGTAGTTAGGACGATGACGCTTCCGGATTTGTTCTCACGATTTCACCGGAAAACTCAGATTTCCGCGGCGGCGGCCAAACCGAACGCCGTTGGTCTGACCGGACGACTGCAAAATGAAATGCCAACGCGCTGAAATTTCAACACTTTGAATCCCATCTCGATTATAGCGGTCCGGGGCCTGGCGGGCTGTGGCCCCGCCGCGCGGTGTAGAATCGTGCTGGACCATCCCGGTAATGTCTTAATAAGGAGTTTTGCATGGATCGGCGCACGTTTCTGTTCAATTCCGCCGCAGCCGCCGTGGGCGCGGCTTCCGCTTCGAGGCTGGCCGCGGCGGAATCGGCCCGGCTGCCCATTCGCAAGGCCGTCGAATTTTCGATGCTGCCTAAGCGCCTGAGCGCCGTCGAACGGCTCCGCCTGGCCAAGGAGTGCGGCTTCGAGGCGGTGGAGATTGGCACGCAGGAGGATCCGCGGATTGCGGAAGAGTACAAGAAAGCCTCGGACGAGGCCGGTTTGCCGATCCACTCCGTGATGAACATGGGGCACTGGCAATACCCGCTGACGAGTCCCGATCCCGAGGTTGTCGCGCGCTGCCTGAAGGGCATGGAAACGAGCCTGGACAATGCCAAACTGTGGGGCGCCCAGACCGTGCTGCTGGTGCCGGGCGTGGTGACCCCGGAGGTCACCTACCAACAGGCCTGGGATCGCAGCCAGCGCGAGATCCGCAAACTGATTCCGCTGGCCGAGCAGCACAAGGTGATTATCGGCATCGAGGAAGTCTGGAACAAGTTTCTGCTGAGCCCGCTGGAGTTCGCGCACTACATCGACGAATTCAAGAGCCCCTGGATCCGCGCCTATTTCGATGTCGGCAACGTCGTGCTGTACGGCTATCCGCAGGACTGGATCCGGACGCTGGGCTCGCGCATTGTGAAGCTGCATTTGAAGGACTTCACGTTCCGTCACAACAAGCAAATCGACAAGACCGTCGTCGACTGGGTCAATCTGCGCGACGGCGACATCGACTGGAAGGCGATTTACCACGCGCTGGCCGATATCGGATACAAAGGCGTCGCGACCACGGAACTGGAGGGTGGCGACGCCTCGTATCTTAAGGATGTCAGCAAGCGGTTCGACGCCATCCTCACCTGCGCCTAGCGGCCCGTTGCGGAAGTCGCACGGCGGCGCGGGCGGTGCGTTTGCAGCCGGAACCGGAAGCGGCGAGGATGGGGATGTGATTGAGCGGCGAGGAGCGAGGAAGCTGCCGCCGCCAGATCCGGCGGCCCTGCGGGCAGCAGCGGCACCGGCAATGCGGCCGGCGGGAGTTCCGCCGCCAGCCGCCAGACCCGTTCGACTGGAGACAATGCAGGCATGAAGAAGTTCTTGTTGGGCATTCTGGCCGGCATCGTGATTGCCGGAGTGGCCTTGGTGGTGCTCATTTTCGCCGCGGTGCGCTGGTCGGCGCAGGCGCCGTCCGTCCCGGCCAGCGGCATTCTGGCCGTGAACCTGTCGGGCGAGATGCCCGAGGGGCTGGCCGAAGTGCCGCCCATCCCCGCGCTGGCGCGCCAGGCGCCGCTGGCGATGGTCGAGTGGTGGAGCGTGTTGCGCGCGGCCGGGAAGGACGCGCGGGTGAAAGGCCTACTGCTGCGGCCCCGGCATGTCGCCGCCGGTTGGGGCAAGCTGCAGGAGCTGCGAGCGGGGATCGAAGCCTTCAAGCGCTCGGGCAAGCCGGTCTATGCGTGGGTAGAGACGCCCAGCCTGCGAGATTATTACCTTGCTTCCGCGGCCGACCGGATCTACCTGGCGCCGGAGGATTACCTGGACGTGAGAGGGCTACGCCTGGAGGCGATGTACTTTAAGGGCACCCTCGACAAGCTGGGCATTCAGTTCGAAGTCGAGCACATGGGCAAGTACAAGGACGCCGGCGACATGCTGACCCGCAAGGACATGAGCCCGGAGACCAAGGAGTCGCTCAATGCGCTGCTGGACGGCATCTGGAGCAACGTCACGGCGACGATTGGCCCGGCGCGGCGGATGAAGCCCGAGCAGTTTCGCGCGCTGGTGGACGAGGCGCCGTTCCTGGCGCCGGCTGCGCTGCAGAAGGGGCTGGTGGATGAGCTCAGCTATCTGCCGGCGGTGCAGCGGGCCCTGGCCTTGAGAGCCGGGCTGGCCGAACCGGTCTTCATTACTCCGCAACTGCTGTTGGGCGACATGAAGTCCACGCAGAAGAGCCAGCGGATCGCGTATCTGGTGGCCGAAGGCGACATCCTGCGCAGCGCTCCGGACAATCCCTGGGGTGGCGATATCGGGATCACGCCGGCGCCGGTCGCGCGGCTGGTGAAGAGCATTGCCGACGATTCCACGATCAAGGGCGTGATCGTGCGGGTCGAATCGCCGGGCGGCGATGCGATCGCCTCGGACGAGATTCTGCAGGCGCTCAAGGAACTGTCTCGCAAGAAGCCGGTGGTGGTGTCGATGTCCGACGTGGCGGCGTCGGGCGGCTACTACATCTCCATGACCGGCGACCCGGTGGTGGCCTACGCCAACACGATCACGGGATCGATCGGCGTGATTTACGGGAAGGCCAATCTGAAGGGTCTCTACGACAAGCTGGGCTTCTCGACCGAGACGCTGCAGCGGGGTAAGTACGCCGACATCGACTCCGCGACTAAGCCGCTCTCGCCGGAGGGGCGCAAGAAGCTGCAAGAGTCGCTGCAGTCAATCTACAGTGGTTTCCTCAAGCGCGTCGCCGCGGGACGGAGGTCGAGCGTCGAGAAGATCGAACCGCTGGCGCAGGGCCGGGTATGGATTGGCACGGACGCCTTCCAGAACCACCTGGTCGACGAGCTGGGCGGAATCGACCAGGCTATCGAGGTGCTGCGGCACAAGGGGGTGCTGGGCCCCGACCGGGAGGCCAAACTGATCGTCTACCCGGGGCGCAAGAGCTTCTGGGAGAAGCTGATGGGCGTGGGCGACTACGCCTCATCGGCGTCCCAGACGCCGGAGGAATGGCTGCTGCGGCGCGCCGGAGCCGAAAGCGGAGTGCTGCCGTACTTGCAAGGCGGCATGTTGCGCGTGATGCCCTATCGGGTCGAGATCCGGTAGCGCGGGCTTGGCCTCAGGCCGCGCAAGGCGAGTCCGCCGGGCACTCGCAGGAGAGCGCGCGCTTCATCTTGTCCAAGGCTGACTTATGGATCTGCGAGACGCGGCTTTCATTGACCCCGAGGGTTCGGCCAATGGCGCGCATACTCCAGTCGCCTGAGTAGTACATCAATACCACCCGGCGGTGCCGAGCCGGCAGGACTACGAGCGCCTTGCGAATCAACTCCCGAGCTTCGTGGGCTTCATACAGCTTGTCGGGATGCAGGTTCTCGCCGCAAGCGACGTCGGGCGCCGGAAGGTCGTCCTGGGTTTCGTGGCGTGTGGAGAGGGAGGCAACGGGACCCAGGCTGAAGAAGCGCAGCCTGCGGGTATCTGGCTCAGGCGCACCTTCCTGAGATACTGCAATCGCCATGGCCTTGCGTTGTTTGCGCTGGTTGCGGGTGGCCCAGTCGAGGGCGCGCAAGGAGTCCAGGATTGAGCCGCGGATGCGATAGCGGGCGTAGGCCGGGAACGGGATGCCCTTGGAGGGGTCGTAGCGCCGCACGGCGTCAATCAAGCCCAGGGTGCCGGTCTGCACCAGGTCCTCCAACTCGACGTGGACCGGCAGCGACGAAGCGATGCGCGCGGCGATAAACCGGACCAACCCCAGATTGGCGGTGACCGCGGCCTCTTCCGCCGGCGGAGCCGGGATCGCCGGAGCGAGACAGAACGTGGTCTCAGTCCGAACTGCCGTTGAGATCGTAGCCGATGCCATATCGATTCTCCCTGCCTGGTGTTCCAGAGTGAAGTGGTCTGACGACAGGGAGAATGCACGACCCCAGCCAAACGGCATGAGCAGAAGAACTTGCTTATTATCTATAAGTTACAAATAATGCAGATACTAGATATGATTCAGCCAGATAGAGAGTTTGTTCCATTTCGGTTCTGGACCGGAACACGTGTCAGATTTCGAGACGAGAAGGGCCGGCAGCGGATGTCGTGCACGGGCCCGAACGAAGGTCAGGAGTGCAGCCCACGTTCGAGCAAGACAGAGCGCTTATGAGCTGGCTATCCCGCCTCGATCCGTGAAAACAGGCGCAAATTCTGGGCGGACGCACACTCCGGGGCACGCGTCAGAGATCAAAACGTGAGGATCAAAGCCAATTGTCGACTTTGCTTTTTAGAATAAGAGGCTTACGCTGTGGATATTCGCCTATATTTCGCAATTGTCAAAGAACTGGGCCACCGCGCCGCGCACGCGGCCGGCCACTTCGAGCATAAGCCCGGCCGTCAACCGGAATTGGGGCGATAAGGGGGCGGACCCCGCATGGCAGGCGCCGCCGAACCAGGCTCAGGCGATCAGGCCCAACCGGCGCAGCAGCGCCGAAGGGTCGGGGTCGCGGCCCATGAAACGGCGGAACAGTTCGGCCGGATCTTCGCTATCGCCGCGCTCCAGAATCTGGTGGCGGAATTCGAGACCGGCCTCGCGGCTGAAGATGCCCTGGCGCAGGAAGCGGGTGAAGGCGTCGGCGTCGAGCACTTCGGCCCACTTGTAGGAGTAATAGCCGGCGCCATAGCCCACCGGATCGGCGAACAGGTGAGTGAACGCGGCAATCATGGCGTAGCCCTCGGGCAAGGGCGCGGTGCTGAATTCCTGGAGGATGCGGTTGGCATACTCGACGGGTGAGCCGTCGCGGGCCGGGTCGTAGAGCATGTGCAGGGAGAGATCGACGGTGGCGAAGCCGAGCTGCCGCATCTGCGAACTGGCGGCGCGAAACGTACGCGCGCGGCGCACTTTGTCGAAAAGCACATCCGGCAGGCGCTCGCCGGTTTTCCAGTGGCGCGCAAACAGGTCGAGCGCGGCGCGCTCCCAGCACCAGTTCTCCATGATCTGGCTGGGCAGTTCGACGAAGTCCCAGGCGACGCTGGTGCCGGCCAGGCTGCGCACTTCGACGCGGCTCAGACAATGGTGCATCAGGTGGCCGAACTCGTGGAATACGGTCTCGACGTCGCGATGCGAGAGCAGCGCCGGCCGGTCCGCCAGCGGCGGCGTGACGTTGCCGCACATCACGCCCACGTGCGGCCGCCACACGCCGTCGATGGCATGGCCGGTCAGGAACGCGCCCATCCACGCGCCGCCGCGCTTGGTATCGCGCGGAAACCAGTCCGCGTAGAAGCCGCCCAGCACGCCGCCATCGGCGTCCCGCACTTCGTAGTACTTCACGTCCGCGTGCCAGACGGGCTGGCCGGGCGTCTCGACGATGGCGATGCCGTAGAGGCGCTGGACGAGCTCGAACAGGCCGTTCAGGACGCTTTCCAGCGGGAAGTAAGGCCGCAGTTGTTCCTCATTGAAGTCGAACTCGGCGGCGCGCTGCTTTTCGGCCCAATAGCCGACCTCCCACGGGTCCAGCCTGCGCCGCTCGCCATTCGGCTGGGCGCGATAGAGCTCGAGCTGCTCGATTTCGCGGTGGAACGCTTCGACTGTCTGGGCCCGCAGATCGCGCAAGAAACCGAGCGCCTTCGCCCCGCTCTTGGCCATTCTCTCGGCCAGCGCAAAATCCGCGAAATCTTTGAAGTCGAGCAGCCGGGCCTTCTCGCGGCGCAGTGCGAGGATCTTCTCGAGCAGACCGGTATTCGTGTCCGCCGCGCGCCGGTTGTAGCAGCGATAGAAGTGCTCGCGCACGGCGCTGTCGTCGAGGTAGGTCAGGATGGCAAGGTAACTGGGCTGCTGCAGCGTGAAGCGCCAGCCCTCGACGCCAAGTGCCTCAGCCGACTGCCGGGCAGCAGCAGCAGCCGCCGCGGGCAGACCTGCCAGAGCCTGCTCATTGTCGATCACGTATTCGAACTGCGCCGTCGCATCCAGGACATTCTGGCCAAACTTCGTGCAGATGATAGAGAGCTCGACGTCGATCTCCGAGAGCCGCTTTTTACCGGCGGCATCGAGATCCGCCCCATGCCGGCGGAAGCTGTCGATCGTCTTCTTGAGAAATCGCGCATGCACGCCGGTCAGCGCGGCCGCGTCCGCGGTGGAGGCGTACTCCTTGAGCGCCGACCACAGCCCGGCATGCAGCGGGATGCGCGAGTAGAACTCGCTCACCACGGGCTGCACCTCGTTCCACGCCGCCCGCAGTTCGGGCGAGGTGACGACGTTCTCCAGGTGTTGGACGACGGCCGAGGCGTAGTCCAGCTTCTCACTGGCCTGGTCCAACGCGCCGAGCGTATTCAGGAACGTGCGCGGCTGCGTTTCCGCGGCGATCGCCTCGATGCGATTCTGCGCCTCTGCGACGAGCTGCCGTATGGCCGGCCGCACGTGTTCGGTGCGCACCTGGTCGAATGGGATCGGAGTCTGGATTTCAAGGAGAGGGTTTAGTTCAGGCACTCTAGGATAGGATACCCAGATGGCGGGCCGCGCACCGTGGGTACCACAACTTTTCGGACTGGGCGTCACTCTGGCCGCCGTGGCGATCTACTTTGGATTCACGCTCGACCAGGTACGCGGCCTGCAGCGCCTGCAGGTGGAGACGGTGGACCGCAACCGCCGCGACTCGCTGCAACTGGTGCGCATCCAGAACGACCTCTACCAGATTGGCCTGGCGCTGCACGAAATGGCCGAGACCGGCGACCCCTTTCCACTCACGGCGCATCATAGCGAGATGGACCGCCTGCACACGGACCTCGACGCCGCCATTTCGCTGGAGCATGACCTGGTGCCGAGTTCACGCACGCGCGACCAGCAGGACGTGCTCGAAGCTAGCATGCGGCGATTCTGGGACGGAATGGACCAGATGTGGATGCAGGCCGCGGATGGCCGGGAAAACGAGGCCCGGACGCTGATCCGCACGCGGCTGAACTCCGAGCGCGGCACATTGAATTCGAGCGTCGCGCGGCTGCTGGTGGAAAACAGCGACGCGGAGACCGCGGGGGCGCGCGCGGTGGGAGAAATCTACCGGCGGGTCGAGACGAACCTGTACTGGTTCCTCGCGGCCGGGCTGCTGGCGATTGGCGCTACCGGCGTTTCGGCGATCCGCTTCAGCCGCCGCATCTTCGAACGGCTGGAAAAGCTGTCCGATGAGCGCCAGGAGCTGGCCCGGCAGGTGATCAATGTGCAGGAAGATGTGTTCCGCACGCTGGCGCGCGAGTTGCACGACGAGTTCGGCCAGGTGCTGACGGCTCTCGGCGCGATGCTCCAGCGAGTGAAGAAGCAAATCCCCGAAGACTCTCCGGCCCAATCCGGCCTGAAGGAAATCCGGGAGGTCGCCGCGGGCACGCTGGAGCACGTACGGCTGATGTCGCAGATGCTCCACCCGCCGATCCTGGACGACTACGGGCTGGAGAAGAGCGTCGAATGGTATATCAATCAGTTTGAAAAACAGTCAGGTTTGTGCGTGCATTATGCGAAAATCGGTGATGCGCTTTGGATTGGCGATCAGGTTGCTATTCACGTCTACAGAATTTTGCAGGAAGCCTTGAATAACGTGCTTCGGCACGCCAAGGTTTCCGAGGTTTGGGTGCGTGCCGAGTACGCGCCGTTGCATATCTCGCTGGTGGTCGAAGACCACGGCGTGGGAATGCCCGAGGATGGGCCGCGGCACGGCATCGGTCTGATCTCAATGCGCGAGAGGGCCGGACTGCTGGGCGGCGTGCTGGAGTTTTCCAAGCCCGCCGGGGGTGGTGTCCGTGTTTCGCTGCAGGTACCGCTGCGGGCTGGAGTAGCCTCATGACAGGTCCGATTACAGTTCTGTTGGTTGACGATCACAGCCTGGTCCGCAAGGGCTTCCGGCGGCTTCTGGACGACGACCCCGAAATCCTGGTCGTAGGGGAAGCGTCCACCGGAGCCGCGGCCATCGAGGCCGCGCTGCAGCTTAGTCCGCAGGTCGTGGTGATGGACCTTTCGATGCCCGAACTGGATGGGATCCAGGCCACAGGCCAGATTCTGCGGCACCGGCCCGAGACCAAGGTGCTGATCCTCAGCATGTACTCCGAGGACAACTACGTGCGCAACGCCTTCGCCTCCGGGGCGCTCGGCTATCTGCTGAAGAACGCGCTCGAGGTGGACCTGCCTTACGCCATCAAGGAGGTCGCCGCCGGCCGCACGGTGCTTACGCCCGGCCTGGCCCCGCCGACGCAGGGCCACGATAGCGACTTTAGCAAATTGACCCAGCGCGAACGCGAGGTCCTGCAATACATCGTCCAGGGCAAATCGAACCGTGAAATCGCCACGCTGCTGGGCCTCAGCGTGAATACGATTTCCGTGCACCGCGCCAACCTGATGCAAGCGTTGGGCATCCATCGGACCGCCGATCTGGTAGTCTACGCCCTCAAAAAGGGGCTGGTGTCGATGCCGGAACTGCCAGACAAGAAGAACTGACCGATTGCCTCTCTAATCTGCGTTCGAGCAGAATCACCCGCGCCGGCGACGGGTCCCCAATAGTCGCTTGCCTGCTCCGCCCGACGCCCTGAGAAGGCCCCACGCCCAGTTTCAGTACTAGTATTCTCGGCCGACAACCACACCTTTTATTATCAATAATCTGCGAAGCCTTCGGCGGGCTGGCGGAGGCTATCGGGAGGCCTCTACAGGCAGTCCTGCAGTACGGTCCTGTCTATTGTTGAAAAGGACAACACACTAGCATCGGCATATATAAAGACCGCTCGAATAAGAGGGCGGCCGAGAGGGTTTGGGCTGTGCCGTCATTTAGCGACCACGATTTCGACCTGAGCCGCGGGCTCGCCCGGCGCAGTGGCTCGTCGCGCCGCGGCGGGCTGTTCGCATTTCGTCTGTCGGCTCTGCTGCTGCTCGCGGGCGCCGTGGCGTTCGTGTGCAAGTGGCCGGAGCTTACCGGCATCTACAGCGTTGAAGATAAGCTGGATCACGCGCTCGACATTGCGCCGCCTCCGGATCCGCCTCCGCTCCCCGTTCCGTCCGCCCGGCTGGTGTACGCCTATTCCGTCGTGCCCGGCGGCGTCGCCGACGCCGCGGACGTCCGGCGCGCCGTCGCCGCCGATCCTGTCGTTAGCGAACACTACCGCGGGCTGAATCTCGCCGGCCTGAAGAGGATCAGCCTCACAGCGGACACCGCCGCGTATGTCTCTTATCGCAAGGGAGACACAGTTTATTGGACGACGAAGAAGGTTCGTCTCGCCCGCGGCGAGGCCGTGCTGAGCGACGGCACCAACATGGTGCGGGCACGCTGCGGCAACCGGATTTCGGACGCCACCATGGCTCGCACCGTGCCCCAGGAACCTCCCGAGGCCGAACTGGACACTCCGCTGTTGCCGGGCGGTCCGATGGCGCCGCTGCAGTTGGCCGGCCCGCCTGAACGGATGCGACTGCTGGCGGCTGCACTGCCTCATCTGTTGCCGGAGCCGACTGCTCCTCTGCCCGAGACGCCGGAGGAGCTGCTAAGCTCCGCGCCCCAGGACGGGATGCTCACCCCGCTGGAACAGGATGGACCCGCGGGACCCAACTGGTGGGTGATGCCGCAGCCTGCGTATTTCACGGGGTATGACCTCCTGGCGCCAGTATCGCCTCTACAGCCGAAAACGCCCGCGGCTCAGGGCGGTGGCGAGAACACTGCCGGGATTTCCGCCGATCCGCCGCTGGACACTGCTGCTCCCGAACCGTCCTCCTGGCTGCTCGTCGGAGCGGGCATGCTGGGCCTGGGCGGGCTGCTTCGTGCCCGCCGGCAGAAGAGCCGCTAGTACATTCTTCACAGGAGCAGCCTCCGCGCTTGCAGTGAACTGCGCAAGCGCGGGGACTGCTCGGTCCACACGCCGCAGAGAGCACAGAGTGTGAACAGAAAGAGTTGAGTGCGCCCAGGACAGAGACGTCAGTCCCCGTGTTTTTGAAGTGGCGCAGGTGGCGGCCGTCGAGTTCGTCTGAGCGGGCGCGGTCAGTCGGCCGAGTTGAAAGGCTTCACGCGTTTCGGCGGAATGCCCTTGGGATGGCAGTCCAAACATTTCATGAAATGAATGTTGTGGGCGCTCTGCTTGTTGAAGAAGGTCGTATCCATCTTCTCGACGTCGCGGTTGCAATTGGAGAGGCGCGGGTGGCAGTCGGCGCAGGAGGCGCGCGTGGACTGCTTGTGGCGGTCGTGGCAGGCGAGGCAGGAGAAGCCTTCGTGGACGCCGACTGGCGTGCGGTCGTCGCCGGAGTGGACCTGCGTGTTGGCCAGCGGCGCGTGGCACTGGTAGCACAAGGCCTGGCGGGGGTCGGGACTCATTTTGACGGGCCTTTCGCCCTCATGCATCGCGGGCAGAGCGAGCATGGAGACGGACACGGATTCGCGCGAGCGCCGGTCGAAGAAAGCCAGCGAGGGCGTCATGATGGGTTCTTTGCGCGAGATCACCGCGCGCCGGACGTGGTCCTTCAACGGTGCGCCGTGGATGTGGATGGCGTGGCAACTCAGGCACGGGATGGCGGATTTGGAGGCCATCGCGGCATCGCGGAAACTCCACGGGCCCTGGTTGTTCAACGGCGTGACGAGGTCGCGGATGGGGCCGTCGAAATGCATGCCGTGGCAGCGCAGACAGTCGTCCATCAGGTGCCGTTCGGTGTTCTGCTTCTTGTCGAGGAACAGCGGCTCGTAGCGCACCGAGTGCGGCCCCGCGGCCCAGGTGGCGAACTCCTGGGGATGGCAACTGCGGCAGCGGTCGACCATGGCGAAGACGTCGGCGGTCCGCAGATGGGCGCTCTCGGCGACTTCGCCGAAGTTGTGATCGAGGACGCGGCGCGCGTTGGTCATGTGGAACTGGGCGTCGGCGGTGAGCGCGTCGCCGTGGCATTTGGCGCAGGCGACATTGCGGTGGGCCGAGCCGGCCCATTGATCCACGGGCACGGCCATTTCGTGGCAGCGGGCGCAGGCGCCGGGCGCGCCGGCTTCGTAGACGAAGCTGGCCGTGGGCACCAGCAGGAGGAGCGCGAGGAGGAGCAAACCGAGGGTGAGTGCGATTTTCATGTCAGGGCATTCTCCTTCACGCGCGCGGCTTTAGCCCGCTTTGCGCGATGAACTCGCCGGCGCGGTAGGCCAGCGCACTGATGGTCAGCACGGGATTGAAGCCGCCGTTGGTGACGTGCACGCCGCCGTCCACGACGAAGACGTTGTCGATATCGTGCACGCGGCAGTTGCGATCCACCACCGAAGTCTTCGGGTCGTTGCCCATGCGGCATGTGCCGGCCTGGTGCTGGCCGCCCGAAGTGCCCTTGCCGGCGAGCTTGAGCCAGGTCTTCACGGCGCCCGCTTCCTTGAGCCAGGCGTCGGCGTGATGGGCCTGGACCGTGCTGATGGCGATCGTTTCCTCGTGTTTCGGGCCGGAAAGCCGGACCACGGGGATGCCAAACTTGTCGCGCACTTGCGGGTCGAGCGCGGCGCGGGATTCGAACACCGGCATCTCCTGCGTCGGGCCCTGCACGGCGATTGCGCGGCGGTAAGAGTGGCGCATCCAGTCCTTGTAGGCCTGACCCCAACGCGGGACATCGGGGGCGCGCATGCCGACGAACTGGTAGGGCAGCCGCACGAACTCGTTGCACAACGCGCCGCCGCCGCGCAGGCCGGGGTTGCCGTGGTTGTAGTCGCTGACGGCGATGGATGCGCCCGGGCCGAGATCGTCGTAGAGGATCTCGTCGAACACGCCGAGAGCGCCGGTGTAGGTATGGCCCTGGAGGTTTCTTCCCACCCAGTCGTAACGATTGCCGAGGCCATGGGGGAACAGGCTGTTTGAAGAATTCAGCAGCAGGCGCGCCGACTCGATGGCGCCGCAGGATGAGATGACGACGCGCGCGGGCTGTTCCCAGCGGCCGCCGCCGCGATCGAAATAGCGCACGCCGGAGGCGCGGCCGTGCTCGTCGAAAACGATGTCCTGGACCGTGCACTCGGTGCGCAACTCGAGCAGGCCGGTGGCGAGCGCAGTGGGCAGAACGGTGTTCTGCGAGCCGTTCTTGGCGTCCACTTCGCAGGCGAAGCCCACGCACCAGCGGCAGCGCATGCAGGCCGGGCGGCCGTTGTAGGGCACCGAGTTGCGCAGCATCGGGATGTGGAACGGATGCAGCCCGAGGCGTCGTGCGGCCTTATCGAGGATCTCGTGCTCGCGCTCCTGCGGCGAGACCGGCGGCATGGGCAGAGGCTTACGGCGACGGCCTTTGAAGGGGTTATTCGAGTCGTCGCCGGAGACGCCCAGCTCCCATTCCGCCTGCTCGTAGTAGGGCTCGAGGTCGTCATAGGAGATGGGCCAGTCGGCCAGCGTGGAGCCCTCCGGCACGCCGTATTGCGAGGCCATGCGGAAGTCGTAGGGGTGGTAGCGCCAGGCCATCGCACCGTAGCTCAGCGTGCCGCCGCCAACGCAGGCGGCGTTGTTCGAGTAGCCGGGTTCGGAGGGCGCGACGATGCGCGTTGTGCCATCGAGATCGACCACCACGCGCGGATGGCCTTCGTCATCGGGGCCGAAAGCGTTGCCCAGAGTCGAATTGCGCTGGTTGCGCAGATCGTCCTTGCGGCAATCCCAGGGCGTGTACCACGGGCCGCGCTCGAGCAGCACCACGCGCCAACCGGCGGCGGTGAGTTGCCGGGCCACGATGGGACCGGCGGCGCCGGCTCCGACGATGACGGCATCGGCCATAGGCAAGGGCATCAGCTTTGTCCTCCCTGCGATGCCGGATCCAAGATGGAGTACTGGAGACGGCCGCGCACGGGCACGATCGGCACGCCGAGCATGCGCCAGCTTGCATAATCCGCGTTGCCCCCGTGGCGCGGACTGCCGTAATAGCCCTGCATGGTGTGGTCGAGAACGAGATTGAAGGCGGCGCGATACTGGCCCTTCTCGAACTCTTCGAGCAACGCCGTGCGCGCCTCGAACGGAAGATCCGCGAAGTCGTGCGAGTTGTTGTGGCGGGCCAGCAAGTTGAGCGCGGAGAGGGCCTGGGCGTAGAGCTTGCGGTGGCGCTTGTACTTCTTCGTCAATTGAATGTCGATGAAGCGCACCACGCCCGCGCGCTTCGCGCCGGCGTCGGAGTCCTCCGGAATCAGGCACTCGCACCAGGCGCCGAGCGTCCGGGCTTCCTCGCCGGAAAGAACCCGCCAGGGCGAGTTCTGCGTGTAGGAACAGGCAGCCGCTCCGGCGGCCGCGGCGGTAGCGAGAAATTTACGGCGATTCAGACTCTTTTCTCCTGTAAGCAAGAATCATATCGTGAGCGGAGGCGCGGGGCAATTGCGGCGGCCGCGGCGGGAACTGATCCGCTCACGGAGTCGGAGGCGTGGGTGGAGGCGGAGCGAGCGCGGCGAGGTTGCGCCGTGTGAGGAGGGTGCCGGGGTGGCCGGGCCCGAGGAGTTTCGTCTTGATGGCCAGAGAACGATCGAGCAGGATACGAGCCTCCTCGCGATCGCCCTGGGCCGCGCGGGCCATACCCAGGTTGTTCAACGTCGCGGCCACCTCGAAGTGGTCCGGCCCGAGGCGCTGCTCGTAGACCAGCAGTGCGCGGCGGTAGATCGACTCCGACTCCGCCTGACGGCCGAGTCCGTCGAGCAGGCCAGCCCAGGCCACCTGGTCCATCAGCGTGGTGAGGTGCTCATCGCCCAGATGACGCCGCCGGATTTCCCAGGCCCTGCGAGCCAGCGGCTCGCCGGCGGCGAAGCGGCGGCGCGAATGCTCAAGCCCGCCGAGGTTATGGTAGAGCGCGGCAGACTGCAGCGAATCCGGGCCGTGGCGCGCGTCGAGGATCGCCAGCGCACGCCGGTAGACGGCTTCGCCTTCGTCATAGTGGCCCCAGTATTTGCACAGCACGCCGTAGTTGTTGAGCAGGGCGGGCAGGACAGCGCCTTCCTGGCCCCAGCGGACTTCGGCGAGCCGGATGGCCTCCAGGAACGGGCCGGCAGCCTCGGCGTAGCGCCCCATTTCGCGCAGCGCCAGGCCCAGCAGGGAGCAGGCGCGAATGCGGGCCTTGGCCACAACTTTGGATTCGGCGCCGGCGAAATTGACGAGCAGGACAGCAGCCCGGCGGGAGGCGGCTTCGGCTTCAACGTGACGGTACTCGTGGAACAGGCGCTCGGCCGCGTCGCAGGCTGCTGATGCCGCGGCGAGAGGATCGTCGTCCGGCGCGGAGCCAGGGCTGGTTGTCGCCGGGTCCATTGCTACTTCGAGGCTAGCGCAGCGTCCGCTTTGCAGAGCGAACGCTGCAATTCCAATGCGGCGTGGAAGCGCTGCATTGGAATTGCGAAAACGAATTCTGTAGGCAGGTCGTTCGCCAGCCCTTGCTGGCTCAGTACGCGTTCATCGCGCCGGCGAAGACGGTGTCCTGCTGTCCTGCGGAGAGTTCACCGCCCTCTCCCGGATCGGCGGATTCGTTGTGGTTGGTGTTCCAACCGCCGCCGGAGACGCTTTCAGAATCATTCTCAGAAAGCTCTTCACCCTCGTTCGGACCGACGGTTTAGCTGTGAAGGGTGCCGACTACAAGACCGCCGCCTGAGACCTCTTCGGAGTCCTTGTCGGAGAGCTCTTCGCCCTCGTTCGGACCTGCGCTCTCGTTGTGGTTCAAGCTGAGGGCCCCTCCGGCGACGTTGTCGGCTTCCTTGTCGGAAAGCTCTCCACTCTCTTCGGGCCCAGCGGATTCGTTGTGGTTAATCCCGTGCGAACCACCGGAGACCTCTTCGGAGTCTTTCTCGGAGAGCTCCTGGCTCTCTTCCGGGCCGGCGGATTCGTTGTGATTGATTTGGGCACCGCCGCCGGAGATCTCATCCGACTCGGCCTCGTTGATTTCGTCCTTGTCGCTGGGGTCGTGGGCCAGCAAGGCCAGCGGCCCGAATGGCGACTCGTCCGTGAGCCCGGACGGGCCGAGCAAAGTGTCTCTGTGCATCATAATCAGCCTCCTCTACACACTAGTACCGTATATGTACTAGGGGCAGTATATGAGCCAATTCGAGCACCGTCAATCTTTTTCAATACGTCTTGATGAACTATCTTTAGACCGTGGCGATCTTCTACAATCCGCCAAACCGTTCGAGTGGGGGCGGAGTATTACCACGAGAACGGGTGGCGAGCGTGCGGCCGAGCCGGTTCGACGGCGTACCAGAGTTGACCGGCGGGGGCGCAGAGCGATAGCGTCAGAGTTCCGGTAGCGCCCCATAGCGCGGCCGCGAGGAGTGTCAACCTTGCACACATCCACTACAATACTCAGCCTCGCCGCGGCGGCCCTGCTCATGGGCGGCTGCGCGCAGAAGAAGGAACCGCCGATGTCATCTGCCATCACGAAAGCGCCGTTCGGCCAGACCGAAGCGGGCCAGCCGATCGAGCTCTACACATTGAAGAACGCCTCCGGTATGGAGGCGGGCATCATCGACTTAGGCGGCATTGTGGTGTCGCTGAAAGTCCCGGGCCGCGGAGGCCAGATCGCCGACGTGGTGCTCGGATTCGACAAACTCGCTGATTACGAGAAGCCGAACCCGTACTTCGGCGCGATCGTCGGGCGCTACGGCAATCGCATCGCCAAAGGGCGCTTCACGCTGAACGGGGTGGAGTACAAGCTGGCCGTCAACGACGGCGAGAACTCGCTGCATGGCGGCATTCACGGCTTCAACCATGCGGTGTGGCAGGCGCGCGAAGTGCCAGGCACCGATCCGGCGGTGGAGCTGACCTACGTCAGCAAGGACCTCGAAGAGGGCTATCCCGGCAATCTCACCGTGAAAGTGACCTACACGCTGACGGCGGCGAACGAACTGCGGATCGACTACTCGGCGGCCACGGACAAGGACACCGTGGTGAACGTGACCAACCACAGCTACTTCAATCTGGCGGGACAGGGCCAGGGCGACATTCTGGGCGACGTGCTGACGATCTACGCCTCGAAGTTCACGCCGGTGGATGCGGGGCTGATCCCGACCGGCGAGCTGAAGAGCGTGGCCGGGACGCCGTTCGACTTCCGGCAGCCGACCGTGATCGGCGCGCGGATCAACAACGACGACGAGCAACTGAAGCGCGGAAAGGGCTACGACCACAATTGGGTGGTGGACGGCACGCCGGGCACGCTGCGGCCGGCGGCGCGCGTGAGCGATCCCGGGACCGGGCGCGTGCTGGAGGTACTGACGACCGAGCCGGGCGTGCAGTTCTACACCGGCAACTTCCTCGATGGGACCAGCACCGGCAAGAGCGGCAAAGTCTACCAGCGCCGCTACGGCTTCTGCCTGGAGACCCAGCACTTCCCGGATTCGCCTAACCATCCCGACTTCCCGACCACCGTGGTGAAAGCGGGAGCGGAGTACAAGTCCACCACCGTGTTCCGGTTCTCGGTGGAATAGCGGACCACGGCAGAAAGCGGGATGGGCGGCTGCGGCTCTGCCCGTGCGATGGTGTGCGATTGCGGGCAACCGCTCCCTATTGGTCGAGTCTCGGTAACAACCACGGCTCGTCACAACGCGCCGACCGCTCGCTGCGGTCACGGCTCGGTTCGGGAGCCGCGAGTGGAAGTGAGCGGTCCCTGGTAATAGCGGAATGGGCGGTCAGGCCACTAGCCCGAATATTTCACCGGCTCACTGTACAAAAGCCGCCTTCTCTGGCATAAACATTTCAGCCACGAAGTGCTTCTGCACAGAAAGCGGCGGCTCTTGCTATGACCCAGTGTACCCAGGACAGCTTCGAATTTGAAGCCCATTTTTCGCGCCGGGTGGTGGCGGGTTTCGACGGCGGCACGATCACTTCCGACGCCGGGGCGCTACTGCTGCGGCAGGTTGACCGGCGCATCGGCCTGCTGCCACGCCTGGCGCGCTGCTTCAGCGACTTCCGGAATCCGGTTTACATCTCCCACGAAGTGGGTGAAATGGTCTCGCAGCGCGTCTATGCGCTGGCCTTGGGTTACGAAGATCTCAACGACCACGACCAACTGCGTGACGACCCGCTGATGGGTCTGCTGGCGGGTAAACGCAAGCCCGGCGCGGCGTTGGCCAGCAAGAGCACGCTGTGCCGCCTGGAACGCACGCCTGAGGCCGGCGCCGCCTCCGACCGCTACAAGAAGATCCGCTACGATGCCGCCGCCATCGACCGGCTGCTGGTCGAGATGTTTGTGGAGTCGCACCCGCAAGCCCCGGCCCGGATCGTCGTCGATCTGGACGCCACCGATACGCCGTTGCACGGCCAGCAGGAGGGACGTTTCTTCCACGGCTACTACGACCACTACTGCTACCTGCCGCTGTACATCTTCGCGGGCGACCAGATTGTCGGCGTGCGGCTGCGAGAGGCCAATCAGGACGCCAGCGCGGGCAGCGTCGAAGAGATCCAGCGCATCGTCGCGCAGATCCGCGCCCGCTGGCCCCAGACTCAGATCATCCTGCGCGCCGACTCGGGCTTCTGCCGCGAAGAACTGATGAGGTGGTGTGAGGACAACCATGTTGACTACGTCTTCGGACTGGCGCGCAACCAGCGCCTGCGGCGGCGGATCGACAAGGCCATGCGCCAGGCCGCGGGCGAGGCCCAACGCACGGGAAAGGCGGCGCGGGTGCTCACCGAGTTTCGCTACCGCACGCGCAAGAGTTGGTCGCGCGCCCGGCGCGTCATCGCCAAGGCCGAGCAGATCGCGGGCAAGCAGAACCCGCGCTATGTCGTGACTTCGCTGCCGGTCGAGCAGTGGCAACCGCGCCCACTCTACGAGGATCTGTACTGCGCCCGCGGCGAGATGGAGAACCGCATCAAAGAGCAGCTGAGCCTGTTTGCCGACCGCATGAGTGCCGAGACGATGCGCGCCAATCAGCTCCGGCTGTATCTGTCGGCGGCGGCCTACGTGCTCGTGGAGGCGCTGCGGCGGCTGGCGCTAACAGGCACGGCGCTGGCCGAGGCCCAGGTCCACACGATTCGGCTGCGACTGCTCAAGATCGGCGCGCGGATTCGTTTCAGCGCGCGGCGCGTGCTGGTGTCGATGAGCAGCGGCTACCCCTGGAAGCAGGTGTTTGGGCAGGTGTGGGCGGCGCTGCGTTGCTGAGCCAAAATCGCGACACGGCAAACAAACGATTTCCCGATTTCGCACTTTTCAGGTCAGTCGAACTGCGTCCGAATTGCGTTTTGTGAGGGCGATCGGACGCCACAAGGCCCCCTCGATCACCACATCCCGGCTCGCTGCCCGCCCGAATGCCGCCGCAGCGCCCTCCAAACCTCACGCAAACGCCGGCGGCGACGAAATCACAGCGCCTGTGAAACATCCGGGCTAGGGCTTGGGTGGGGTCTGTGGCTTCTTATTCGGGTCGTCGGTGACGTCGCCGTATGTGATGGTCGATTCGGACTTGAACTGCTTGTAGTCCTTGTAAGTAATCACCATCTTGATCGGCACTGAGTTGTCGCGAAATGCCAGGACGTCGTTGGCGACCGTGTAGGTCGGGAACCAGTACTTGCCGTCGATCTGTTCGCGATAGGTCTCGAACTTGGGGTACTTGTGGTCCGAGTTCTTCTTCTGCAGACCGACGCCGCGCCCGTAGGTCTTCACGATTTGCAGGTCCCGGTCGTCCACCCAGATCTGGCCGGCGAAGTAGCGCTCGCCTTCGAGCATCTGCTTCGGTTTGACGGCGAATAAGTAGCAGGAGATCTCGTCCACCTGGTCGCGGCCGAGATACTGCACTTCGTATTTCGAGATCTCCTGGGTGGTCAGGACGAACGGCTGGACGCTGCGCATGTCCTGGACGTCCTGGGCGTCCATCTGGATGCGCTCAAGCGTATCCATGGGCGCGTAGACGGTGCGCTCGGTGCGTTTGCCGTCCTGAGTAAAGACGACGTCGGAGACCTCCTCGTGCTTGCCATCCGGTCGGCCGTTGGCGCCGAGCGTCTCGATCATGTAGCGCTGGCGATAAGTGTAGTTCTCGCGGGCGTGGGCGAAGGCCGCTTCCTTGGCCGCGAACTTGCGGATGATCTCCTGCTGCTGATCGGGAGACAATTCATCGGCGGCGGGCAGAGCCAAGAGCGGGGCGGCGGCGAGTGCAGCGAACAGGAACAGGCGCGTCATAGTCGAATCTCCTTTGGCACCCTTTGACCCATAGATAACCGATGCGGCGGCGTGGCGGAAGGTTACCGGCGCAGGAGTGATCGCCACAACGACGTGGCGATGGCCACGTGATGCGCGTTGGTGGCGCCGGCGCAACTGCCGCCGATTCTGGAGGCGCGAACCAGCTTGCCTGCTTCTTCACTTGCACTGAACCAGGCGCGGGGGCGCGCGCGGCGTTCCGTATTGGCAAGCCCCTCGGACATGCCATTATTAGACCATGCGCGATTGGACGGCGATTGCGGCGGGGCTCAAAATCGAGCTCGGCGAGGGTGCGAAACGGACGCTCGAAGGGCTCGACAAGAGCATGCTCGGGCTGCGCGGGCTGATCGACTGGCAGGAAGAACCGGTGCTGCAGTGCAGTGCGCTGCCGGTCGAGGACGAAACCGAATGACGATGGCCGGGATGACCCTGATCGACGCGGCGCGGGCTCTGCGCGATGGCCAGGTCTCGTCGGCCGAGCTGACCGAGGAGTGCCTGAGCCGGATCGAGCGCCTCAACCCGAGCCTGAACGCGTTTCTCACGGTGACCGCCGACACGGCGCGGGCGCAGGCGCGGCAGGCCGATGAGGAGCGGCGGGCGGGCATGGACCGGGGGCCGCTGCACGGCATTCCGATCGCCCACAAGGACCTGTTCTGCACGACCGGCGTGCGCACGACGTCGGGCTCGAAGCTGTTCGAGAACCACGTCCCGCACTTCGACGCCGCGGTGGTGGAACGGCTGCGGGAGGCGGGAGCGGTAATGCTCGGCAAGACCGGCATGCACGAGCACGCCTACGGCATCACGTGCGACAACCCACACTTCGGCGCGGTGCACAACCCTTGGGACCTGGCGCGGATTCCGGGCGGATCGAGCGGCGGTTCGGCGGCAGCGGTGGCGGCGGGCCTGTGCCTGATGGCGACGGGCAGCGACACCGGCGGGTCGATCCGCATACCGGCCGCGTACTGCGGCGTGACGGGCCTCAAACCGACCTACGGAGTGGTGAGCAAGCACGGCGTGATGCCGCTCGCGTTCAGCCTCGATCACGCCGGACCGATTGCGCGCACGGTGCGCGACGTCGCGGTATCGCTGGCGGCGATGGCGGGCTTTGACCGGCGCGATCCGAGCAGCGCGAGAGGCCGGGCCCACGGGCTGCTACAGGATCTGCTGCCGCCGCCGGTGGTGGCCTCGCTCCAGGGCGTGAAGATCGGGATGGCGGAGAACTTCTACTTCGAGCGCCTCGATCCGGATGTGGACAATGCCGTGCACTTCATGGCCTACCGGGCGCAGGACCTGGGCGCGGAGCTGGTGGGGCTGCGGTTGCCGGACGGGGCGCAGTTGAACGCCGTGTCTCAGGTGACGCTGCTGGTGGAGGCCGCGGCGGTGCACGAACCGTACATCCGCAAGCGGCGCAAGCTATACGGCGAGGACGTCCGGACGCTGGTGGACATGGGCCGCGTGATTCCGGGCGTGGACTACGTCCAGGCGCAGCGGCTGCGGCGCCGGGCGCAGGTGGTCTACCGGGCGACCCTGAAGCAGGTGGACTGCCTGCTGGTGCCGACGACGCCGGTAGTGGCGCCGCTGATCGGCCAGACGGAGGTGGAGATCGGCGGGCGGATGGAGGATGTACGAATGGCCTCGACGCGCCTGGTGCGGGGCTTCAATGCGCTGGGCCTGCCGGCTCTCAGCATGCCGGCGGGGTTCACGCGGGGCGGCCTGCCGATCGGAATGCAACTGGTCGGGCGGCCCTTCGGCGAGAAGGAACTGCTGCGCATCGCCGCAGCGCTGGAGGATGCCACTGGCCACGTCGCGCGACGGCCAGAGATGGCCGGCTGAGCGGCGTTGCTCAAGCTACGGATTGCTCCCGGCGCGACACCCCGGGAGCGCGGTTCCACGTCGAAGCTGATTGTCACGGCGGCCTCTTCAATGCGAATGCCGGGGCGCTGCGAAGCAAATCTGAAGGATCAAAGCCAATTGTCGACTTTTCTTATTAGAATGAGCGATCTATACTGGCTATCTTTCGTCTATTCTGGCTGAATATTTGCTGTTTTCAAAGAGCGCGGCCGGCACGCCGCGCAGGCAACGGGCCACTTTGAGCATAGGCCCGGTTGTCAAGCTGATTTCGAGTAGTGGAATGGTAGGTCCGCGCACACCGGCTGGCCGGCTACGCGGCCCAATGGAACGGCATGGCAGGGCGGCCGGCGCGCCTAACGGGAAGTCGGGAACGTAAGAATCGCAGCTCAGCGGCGGAATTGGCGATGCGCACCGCCGCCCAGCCCGCCTATATCAATGATCACGGCGATCAGCAGCCACAACAGATTGACTCCCGACGTCGGCATGCCGCTGTTGATTTCCCAGGCGTAGACGATCGTGGTGAGCGGCAGGCAAATGAAGCCGAGTACCGGCAACAGCAGACCGCCGTGGAAGGCGCGTTGCAAGTAGGTCGAGAAGAACCACATCAACGCCAGCGCGACGCGCGGAAACAAGACAACGACGAACACGAGCAAGCAAGGCATAGTCAGTCTCCAGCCGGGCGGAACGATTCCTCGCAGTGACATGGTAGCAGATCCGCGCCAGGCGAACTTGCGGTCCGCCGCCGCCACTTTATCGTTTACCGGGACCGCCGCCTGGACCAGGCAAGGCCAATCGGCGGGAGGCGCGCCGAGTGTTACCGAAGCATGGCAGCCCTGATACTGCGATCCGGGAAATGGCTTAGGTTCTTCAGACCGACCCACGCTTCGAGTGCCGGTGCAGCGAGGCGGCCTTCCGGCGAGTGCGGCACACTGAAGCCTGCAGTGCGCTTAGACTGGGACGAGTAGAAATGAACAAGCGTCTGCGACAGTTGCTGCGTCAAGCCACGTACAATCTGCGGGGCGGGTTCCTGGTCCGTCCGCTGATCATTGCACTGGCGCTGGGTTGTGCCGGCGCGATGCTGGCATGGCTGGAAGAGACCTTCCCGGCGTTCAGCGACGTCGTGCCGCGGGCGATCTTCCCTTCGCACGCCGATCCGCAGGTGGCGCAATTCATTCTGGGCGGGATCGCAGCTTCGATCATGACGGTGGTTTCCATCGTTTTCGCGATCCTGCTGATGACGCTGACGCTGGCCTCGATGCAGTTCTCGCCGCGCATCATCGTCAGTTTTGCGAAGGACCGCGTGACCCAATGGACGCTGGGCATCTTCCTGGGCACGTTCTGCTATTGCATGGCCGCGCTCCCGGCGGCGCACCAACTGCCGCAGCCCTTCGCGCCGGTGGCCACGGTGCTGGGTGCGATGCTGCTGGCGCTGGCCTGCGTGGCCTGGCTGCTGTTCTTCATACACCACATTTCGCAGGCCATCAGCGTCAGCCACATCGTCGACCGGATTGCCTCGGAGACCGAACTGCTGATCGATGAGATGATGCCCGGGCCGCACCAGCCGAATGCCACGCCTGATCCGCAATTGTTGGAGCCGGCGACATGGGAGACGGCGATCGCGAGCCCTAATTCAGGCTATATCCGGTTCATCGACACGGGGCGGCTGGTGGCGCTGGCGAAGTCGTATCGCGTGAAGGCGCGCGTGATGCGCCGCGTCGGGCATTTCGTGCCGGCCGGGACGACGCTTTTGATGGTTTACAAGGGCAATCGTCTCTCTCCCGACCAGAGCGAGGAACTGCTGGACACCGTCGACCTCGGCCCATCCAGAACTTTGGAGCAGGACGTCGAGTTCGGAGTTTTGCAGATCGTCGATATCGCGCTCAAGGCGATTTCGCCGGCGGTGAACGATCCGACGACGGGCGTCAGTTGCGTAGACCAATTGAGCCGGATCCTGATCCGTTTCGCAGCACGGGAGACGCCGGCTCCTTTGCTGTACGATCCGCCGGGCATTATTCGGGCCAGCATTGAGTGGATCGACTTCGACGGTTTGCTGACATCGGCGTTTGAACAGATACGGTTGTACTCGCAAGCCGACCTGGCGGTCAGCCTGCGACTGCTGCGGGCGCTGATTGACATCGCCGGGACCGCCGCGGACCCCGCGTATCGAGCGAAACTGCATGCGCTGGGAACACGGATTGTCGCTGGCTGCGCCAAGGAACTGACTGAAGAAGAAGTGCGACCGATGCGCGATCGCCTGGCTAATCTGGAGAAAATAGCGACCGCGCCAATGCCGTAGCGAGCTGCTGAAAAAACGTCGATAGGACCGCTCCTTAGTAGTCGCGGCCCGGTGTCGAGTGAAGAGCAGCGCGGGGACCGCTCCTTTCAGTCGCGGCTCAGTAACGCACGCGGCTCAGTAACATCGTCGCGGGTCGGTAGCGGACGCGGCTCGGTATCGAGTGAGGGATGACTTAGTCAGCGAATTCCTTACTCGGGATGCTAGCGTTCCACGGGCATTCCAGAGCTGGACCAGGCGCTCCAGCCGCCGTCGAGTGAGATGGCGTTCTGGTAGCCCATTTTCTTGAGGTTGTCCGCCGCCAGAGCGCTGCGATAGCCGCCACCGCAGTACAGCACCAGGGTGGTGGATTTGTCGGGAATAAGGTTCTCGACGTCGCGCTCGATGATCCCCTTGCCGAGGTGAATGGCGCCTTGGGCGTGGCCGGCGGCCCACTCGCTGTCCTCGCGGGTGTCGATCAGCACGTGCGGCACAGCTTCCGCGAGCATTTTGCGATAGCCGTCGAGGTTGATCTCCTTGACGCGGGACTTCGCGTCGTTGACCAGCGCGAGGAATCCGGGGGCGTGCTTCATATCGTATGCTCCAGTCAATTACTGTAGCGCATCCCTGATGCGCCCTTGGCAGGCCGCCAGCCGTTGTTCGGCCTGATCCCGCGGGAGGTCCAATTTGCCCATGACGATGGCCGTGGGCACGCTTCCGCCGGAGACTTCGAGCAGGCGCGCGGCCTGGTCGCCGGGGACGCCCGCGACGGCCGAGACGATGCGCCGGGCGCGGTCCACCAGCTTGGCGTTGCGCGGCTGGACATTGACCATCAGGTTGGAATAGACGTAGCCCAGCCGGACCATGACGCCGCTCGAAAGCATGTTAAGCGCGAGCTTGGTGGCGGTGCCGGCCTTCAGGCGCGTCGATCCGGTGATGACCTCGGGGCCGGTCAGCAACTCGATCGGAATCCGCACGCGGGCGGCGAGGGGCGAGGCGGGTACACAGACGATGCAGGCGGTCAGCGCGCCGAGGGCGGCGGCCGCGTCGATGGCGCCGAGAACATAGGGCGTGCGCCCGCTGGCGGCGATGCCGACCAGCACGTCACCGTCTGAGAAGCCCTGGGCCAGCAGGTCGGCGGCGCCGGTTGCGGGCGAATCCTCGACGCTCTCGACCGAATGACGCAAAGCGTGGTCACCACCGGCGATGATGGCGGTGACGAGCTCCGGCGGGACGTTGAAGGTGGGCGGACATTCGCTGGCGTCGAGCACGCCCAGCCGGCCGCTGGTGCCAGCGCCGATGTAGAACAGACGGCCGCCGGAGCGCAGGCACGCGGCAATCGCGTCGACAGCCTCGGCGAGGCGCGGCAGCGCCCGGTCTACAGCTTCCAGGACGCGGCGGTCCTCGTGGTGGAAGACGGCCAGCATATCGAGCGTAGAGAGGGCATCGAGGTTCTCCGAGGCAGGATTAACCTGCTCGGTCAGCAGATGCCCCAGGTCGATGGGACGGTCCATAGGGCTATTGTCGCCCCTGGCGGACGGCGATGGCGCTCAGGCGTTGAAGCTGGAGCCGCAGCCGCAGGTGGACTTCACTTGCGGGTTGTTGAACTTGAAGCCCGAGCCTTCCAGCGTCTCAACGAAATCGACCTCGGCGCCGTCGAGGTAAAGCAGGCTGGCCTGGTCGATGAAGACCTTGAGGCCGTCGAACTCGTAGGCCTTGTCGAGCAGGCCGGGGGTGTTCTCAAAAGCCATGGAGTAGCTGAAGCCGGAGCAGCCGCCGCCGACGACGGCAATGCGCAGCCCGCTGGGCTTCGGTTCCTGGGAATCCAGAATTTCCTTCACTTTGCCAACGGCGGTGGGGGTCAGCGTGATCATATCGGTTCTGAGGCCTCCTACAAATTAGTCCTGATTGCTTATTTTAGCATTCTGAACGGCTCTGGTTAAGGTAGATGCAACGGGATGGAGAAAAGTATCCAAAAGGCGGAGCAGGTGTGCCGATCTGCTATCGTGATTCTGGAAGCGCCGGGCGCGAGGGTTGGCGGCTGAAAAACGGTGGGTCGTTGAAACCGTACTTGGACGTTGTCCGTCAGACCCCATGTATGAGCGGATACGCGAGCGCGATTCCATTCCCCGGCAGCGGGGTTGCGGCGGGTGAACGCCGAGCGGGCAAAGCACGCGTGGATTACCGGAAGAGCGAAGAAGCCGAGTTGGTGCGGAGGATCCAGAACCGCGACGAAATCGCGTTCCGCGAGATCGTCGACCGCTACCAGTCCAAGGTTTTCAACATCATCTACGGGATCCTGCGCAACCGCAACGACGCGGAAGACATTGCGCAGCAGGTTTTCGCCAAGATCTACTTTTCTATCAATAACTTCGACTTCCGTAGTACGCTGCTGACGTGGATCTACAAGATCGCAGTCAACGAGTGCTACGACTACTTGCGTAAGAAGAAGGTGCGCAAGCTGGTGTACGAAAGCGATTTCAGCGTGGAAGATGCGCAGAGCATGGAACGGACCGAGCCGGACGGTTCCAAATCGGTGGAAGTGCGGCTGGCGAATCGCGACCTGGTGATGAAGCTGCTGTCGAAAATCTCCGCCGAGGATCGCAATCTGATGGTATTGAAGGAAGTTGAGGGTCTTTCGGTCGAGGAATTGGCCGGAATGACGGGCCTCAATGAGAATACAATCAAGGTAAAGTTGTTCAGGGCGCGCCAGAAGCTGTTGAAGGCGGCGCAGCGGTTGCTCCGGGGATCGAGCCTGGAAGCGGTAAGAAGTTAGAAGCAAGAGCCGGGGCCGTGGGGCCTGGCTTGAGCCAGTCTGTTGCGTCAAGCGTAAACGAGCGGAGAGGGAATGCACTCCGTGGGAGAGAATCGGTCGGGAACCGGTCCACCGGGAAACGCGGCGGCAGGCGTGAAAAGGTCTTTTGAGGGAAGAGTCATGCATGAGCAGATTCGCAACGATCTTGAGGATTATCTGAGCGGACGCCTGACGCCGGGCCGCCTCGCCGAATTCCGCAAGCACACCGGCGCGTGCCGCGGCTGCCGCGAGCAGGTGGCGGGGTTCGAGGCGCAGTCCACTCTGTTCCGCTCGTTGCGCAGCGGTCAGGAAGAAGTCGCGCCGGAGCCGGGATTCTATGCCCGGGTGCTCGACCGGATCGAAGCGCAGCGCGCGGACTCGCTGTGGTCGGTTTTCCTGCAACCGATATTCGCCCGCCGCGTATTGTACGCCACTCTGGCCCTATTCCTGGTGGTCGGCTCGTCGATTCTGTGGACCAGCGAGAGCCACGAGGCGCTGTCCAACGACGCCAATCCGGTGGGCCTGATCGCCGGCTTCGGTCCGCATGCCCAGCCGGGCATGGATCCCGACGCCGCCAAGGATGCGGTGATGGATGAGGTTCTGTCGGATCGTTCGGTTCACCTGGTCAACGTCTCCGAGTGACGAAGGCATCGTAATACGCCCGTGACTCTCCACGACACACTCACCGATACACGGCCCTCCTGGCACAATCCTCGGATTCTGGCCCTGCTGCTGCTGGTGTTCCTATGCGGCTTGGCCTGCGGCGTCTGCGCGGCGCGGATCGCCTTCTCGCGGATGACGGCCCGCGGCGCCGTTTCCTGGAAGGAAAGCGGCCGCGCCAGCACGATGGCTCATCTGAAACAGGATCTTGACCTGACCTCCGATCAGGCCCAGCAGATCGAAGTGCTGCTCGACGATCTGGCCAAGTACTACGACAATCTGCAGGGGCAAATGGACGATTTCCGCCAGGACGGCAAAGAGCGCATCATGAAGATCCTCACGCCCGAACAGCAGAAGAAGTTCGGCCGGATCCTCAACCAGATGTCCACGCGGATTCACGCCGAGCCGCTGGACTCCGGCCCGCCCGCGGTCAAGGCCGCGCCGGCGCCCGCGACCGACCAGCACCGCTGAATCGGGCGTTCATTTGTGCGACTCGCGTGGGCCCGAAGCGGCCCGTTGGATTATGGCCGGGGCTCGGCTTTCATCGCTGCCGCGATTTCTTCGAGGCTGTGGCTGATCCGGGTGCAGTCGCGCCTGATTCGCAAAATCGCCACCAGGAATGCGACGACGGCGACAGCAACGGCACCGTAGAGAAATAATACCAACAATAGTCCACTCTGCATGAGCCCAATCTTATATCGGGAATATTAGCAAGGCAATGGGTGGGTTGGCCGATTGAACACGCTCGTCGTATCCACTCCGATCTGTGCTTCGATCTCTCTCTGGAGTGCTTTCACTTCAAGCCGCCTCAGCTGGATGTGGCCCCCAATGGTTTTCGGTTGAACCGGAATCCACACCGCGCCGCCAGCGGTATGCGACTGCGGCAGCGCGATGGGCATCGGCTGAGCCGGTTAAAGACAGAGGGCGACTGATCAAGCACGCTGGGAATGGAATGGACCACCTGGAGCGGCGAGACCTGCGGCTACGAAGGGTTTCTGTCCGACAATGATTCTCTCCTCCTCTCCGTTCTGTTACGGGAACCGGCCTTCCGAAGGCGATTCTATAGGCCGCTGGCCGCATCCTGAGTTTCGGGACCAGAAGTCTCATCGATCAAGAAAGTGGAATTCCGGTCTAATACATCGGCTCTGCAGAGGTCACACCAATCAGGCGGCACAGCAACCGCTGCCGATATCACCAGATATCGCTGCGCTGTGCGCCTGACATTCCGTACCTGTCACGATCTCGGTCAGGGCCGCAACTCGAAGCAGCGGAAGTCCCAGGGTCCTAGCTTCAGCTTCGCCGTGCCGCGATCGAGCGGGAAGCGCTGGCCGTCCACCCGATCGAAAAGCACCGCCCCTGGGGCCGGGACGCTGAGGGTCACCTCCACTGGCAGCCCCGTGGGATTGCCCGCAGTCACTACCATGCGCCGTCCTTCGAAAAGCTCAGTCAGACAACCGCTGCATTGCGCATCGAGCAAGGAGATAGGGTTCTCGCTGAGCTCCGGATAGGCGTCATAGTAGCGCCGCGTGCGCAGGCTCAATGGCGCCATCCGCTCAACCTGCCAGTTGTGTGCGTAGATGCGGTGGCCGTGCACGGCGTTAAACACAAATTCACGCTCGGGCTGAGCACCGTTGCCCCAGCTCTCGTAGGCGCGCATATCGGGGTAGAGAAAACGCACCAACGGCTCGGTAAATTCGCCGTGCCCCCAAGAATGGCTGTGGGAAACGAAGCCGTCCACGAATTCGCGAGCGATGTCGGCCTCGCCCTCGGTGAACAGCACGGCGTTCGGGTTGACCTTGTCCAGCTCTTCGCGCATGCGCTGCAGTGTCTGGCGCACGCCCCACGTCCAGACGTCGGGATGCGGGTGATGGTGCGCCGGATTGAAACAGCGATGGTTGCTGGTCGCGGTCAGCGAGTCGATAAAGAAGCCGTCAACGCCGGTGGTGCGCAGCACCTCGGCAGCCATCTTCGCAAACCACTCCTGCCAGCGCGGATCCGCCGGGCACATGTGGTAGAAGCCCTTGTAGCTCTCGAAGTAGGAGCCGTCGGCGTTCATCAGCGCCCACTCCGCCGCACCGCCGCGCCCGATACGCGAACGCTTCCAGACGATGAGCCCTTCGATGTAATACAGCACGTGGCCGCCCTGGCGGTGAATCGTGGCCACGCCCTGGCGTACGGCTTCCGGGCCGCCCAGGTTCTGTGCGGTAAGGAAGTAATCGCCACGGTTCAGGAAGTTGTAGCTCGTCCCCAGCACCTCGGGATCGTGGAACCCTGGCAAGAGAAAAAGATCGGCGCCCATCTTCTGCTTCTCGGCGAGCACCTTCGGATAGTCGTAAGCGCTCTTGCCGGTGCGCACCAGGTCGTCGCCCATCGCCTCGGCAATGAACGTCGTCTGACGGAACCACTCGATTGGGGAAACGCGGAACCGCAGATCGTCGCGCACTGTGCGGGCCCAGGCCGCGCCCTCCTTCCAGGTGCCTTCGTAAGGATAGGTGAGCACCGGACCGAGGTCCACGGCATCGCCCAGTTTCTTGATGGGGAAACCTCCCGCAGGTTTCTCCGCCGCATCGTAGGCCGCCTCGCCGCCAGCCTCTTGAATCGGCCGGAACCAGCGCGTGGTGCGGATGCCGGCGTATGGCCCCTGTTCGCCGCCCTTCACCTTCAAGCGGCCTCTCTGCTCCCCGGAAAGCGGGAACGTGTTGCCCGCCACCTGCCCGTGCTGCGCCGACGCCGAGGGATCCGGGCCCCAATCCGTGCGGTTGTTGTCCACAAACGCGAGGCCGCGGTTTCCGCCTTCGGCCAGCATCACCGGCGCGGCCAGGCTGCCAATGTAGGTCTCGCCGTAGTTCAACTCGCTCAGCGGACCGAGCGTCAGTCCGGAGGTCTTCGCCACCAGGATCCGGTCGCGCTCCGGTGCGTCGAAGCGCACACGCGAGAGCAGCGGGTAATAGAAGTCCACATCGACGGCCGTGTCGCCGTTCCAGAACGCCTGGCCGCTCCAGCGCACGACGCTGCCATCGACTTCGATTTCCAGCGCCAGTTCGAGCGGCATCTGGTCATGCGCCAGGTAGACCAGCAACCGGCGCGGCGAATTGGTCAGGCTCTTCACGTGAAAACGTTCCATGCCGTAAACGCCCTTGTAGCGCCCGCCGCGCACGACGACGGCCAACGGATTACCCACCGGCCCGGGGCCCGGCGCGCGCACGGCTTGGTCGCCGTACAACAATGGCGTACCGTCGGCGCGGCAAATCTGGAGCAGGCGCAGCCGGTCTCCGGTGTGGTCGAACTGGAGTTGCACGCCCGCATCTTTGAGTGTCAGCTCAGCGGCGGAGAGGGCCGGGAAGGCGGCCGCAAAAAGCAACGCTGAGAGTGTGAAAAGGTAGATCTTCGGAGTTCGCATAGGGCGTCTTGAGTCAATAGCACATGGCAATCCAACCCCACGACTCATCGGGTTGCGGGCGCAGCAGCCGGCCCGTGAGGCAGCGGAGTATAACGGAAGTCGCCGATCCTGAGGTTGCCCTCACCTTTGGCGTATTCCGCGATCTTCAGTCTCGCGAACTCGCCCAGCGTGTTCGCCGGGTAGCCCGACACCTCCATCCCGTTGGGATACTTGCGCCACACCTTCCCACCGGTGCTGAAAAAGGTCACGACGTCATGGCCGGTGACGCCAATCTTGAAGTAGCGGCATCCCGTTCCGTCCAGCGGCGAGCCGAATGGCTTGCCCTGGCAGAGGCTGAATACTCCGCCCTGCTTACTCGCGATCCCTGCATAGAAGTCAATTCCTGGGCAATAAAAGAGCATCACGCCGGCTTCGGCTTCCGCTGGCGGGTCGAGCGCGAACCTCGCCTCGAGATTGTAATCGCCGGCCCGAACCACGGTGGGATCGGGAAACTCTGCATGCAGTAGAACGGCCGCTCCGCGCGCATCCGGCGAGGCGCTGGCCTGATCTTCGCCTGTATCGTGTCCTCGCGCAGTCAGCCGCGTGGCGTCCGAGACCACGCTTGCGCCGGCGGCGCCCAGGAAGCGGCGGCGGTTCATTGCACGGCCACCGGGAGGGTCACGTCTGGCGCCGGTACACACAGGATTCGCGATACATTTTTCATGAGGCCATTCTCTGCCTTCAGAGGGTCGTCTCACAAGGGACTAGACCGGGGCAGGCCACGCGCAGTTTTCGCCGCGCACGACCGCAATGGCAAATGTTGGCACAAACTACAGAGGAGTGCCCCCGATGTCCAACCTACGGGACTCCGACGTACATAAACGGGCCATCAGCTTCAATCGTCGATTTCCCGCGCTGCTTTGCTTGATGTGCTCTTCACCCCGAGGTAAGGTCAACATCCCGGAAACGCCGTTTGAACTAAGCCTGGGCGGCAGACGCTGCGCGTGCTGATGGCTGACGGGTTGGTCGTGGCAGGGGATATGTTCGGGTCACAAGGAGAAGCTTGTGACCCATTCACAAACGTTGCTGCTCGAGGAACTCGAGCGGCGGAATTACTCGCAGACTACCACGCGTTCCTACCTGCGCGCGGTTGAGGATCTGAGCCGGCATTTCAATCGGCCCGCTGAAGAACTCCGCCCGGAGCACATCCGCGAATACCAGGCGTATCTGTTCCGGGAACGGCATCTCAGCGCCAACTCCGTCAATCAACGGGTCGGCGCTCTGCGCTTCTTCTTCAACAAGGCATTGAAGCGGAACTGGAGCGTAGAGGAGACACCGTACCCCAGGAAGCCCCACCAACTGCCGATGATCCTGAGCCGGGAAGAAGTCGCCCGCCTGCTCGAATGCGCGCTGACGCCGTTTCATCGGACCATCCTGATGACGCTGTATGCCACCGGCCTGCGGCGCGCTGAACTGGCGAATTTGAAACTCAGCGACATCGACAGCCAACGCATGGTGATTCGCGTCCAGGGCGGCAAGGGGCGCCAGGACCGCGACGTGATGCTCAGCCCGAAGCTGCTCGGCGTGCTGCGGCAGCATTACCGCAGCCTGCGCCAGAAGCCGGCCACCTGGCTGTTCCCCGGCGGCACCTATCACAGCGCCGACCGGCCCATCGATCCGAAGGTCGTGTGGCATGCCTGCCGCGAAGCCGCCAAACGGGCCGGCCTCGGCAAGCAACTCCACCCGCACACGCTGCGGCATTGCTTTGCCACGCATCTGCTCGAGGCCGGCGCCGATCTCCGCACCATCCAGCTTCTGCTGGGCCATCGCGACCTGAAAGAGACCTCCATTTATCTCCATCTGTCGAGCCGGCATTTGCATGCCACGGCCAGTCCGCTGGACTCGCTCCCGCTGTTCGACCAGCCCGCCAACGGGCCGCAGACGAAGTAGCTGCCGCGGCCACCGGTCGAGGTGGCCGATGTGATCCGCGCCGCGGGGACACGGTTCTTCGATCGCAGCCGCGGATGGCTGAGCTGGCTGCACGTCAAAGTGCTCACCGCCATCCTGCGCTGCCGCACGCCTCTGCTCGGCGCCCATGTGGACGCCTGTTCGCGGTGCGGATACCAAGCCATCTCCTACAATTCCTGCCGCAACCGGCACTGCCCCAAGTGCCAGACCAATGCGCGCGACCGCTGGCTCGAGGCGCGCCGTCGCGAGTTGCTTCCGACCCGCTACGCGCATGTCGTTTTCACTCTGCCCCGTCCACTCGCGCCGCTGGCGCTGCAGAACAAACGCGCGATCTACGGTCTTCTGTTTCGCGCCAGCGCCGAGACCCTGCTCGCGGTCGCGCGCGACCCCAATCACCTGGGCGCGGAGATCGGATTCTTCAGCGTCCTGCACACCTGGAATCAGCAACTGCTGCACCATCCCCATGTTCACTGTGTGGTTCCAGCCGGCGGACTGAGTGCCGATCACAGTCGCTGGATTGCCGCCCGGCAGGGCTTCTTCCTGCCGGTGAAAGTGCTCAGCCGCGTCTTCCGAGGCAAGTTTGTCGCGGGCCTGCGCAGGCTGCACGCGCATGGAAAACTCGGCTTCCACGGCGCCCTCGCTCCACTCGCCGCGCCCAAGGCGTTTGCGGCCATGATCCGTACTCTGTTCCGCACCGACTGGGTCGTCTATTCCAAACGACCCTTCGGCGGCGCCGAACATGCGCTGCATTATCTCGGCTGCTACACCCACCGCGTGGCCATCTCCAATCACCGGCTCGTGTCACTGGCCGACAACAGCGTGACTTTCCGCTGGCGCGATTCGGCCCATAACAACAAGCAGCGCCGGATGACTCTGCCCGTCGAGGAGTTCCTGCGGCGCTTTCTGCTGCACCTGCTGCCACCCGGCTTCGTGCGCATCCGGCACTTCGGCATCTTTGCTCATCGGCGGCGCCGCAGCCTGCTGCCCCTGTGCTGCCAACTGCTGGCCGCCGCTCCAACACCGGATGCGCCATCCCCGGACGCCATCGGTCCCCTGTGGACGTGCCCGCATTGCGGCGGCCCGATGGCGCTGATCGAACGTCTCACCCCGGCGCAAACTCTCCTCCGCTCGCCTCCCACCCTCCATCCCGGACGGCCATGACCCGATCTTTCTCAACCTCTATAACTCACCAGCCAGCGCATCACCGCCAGGCGTGCGCCTACGCCGCGTCCCCGCATGCCCACCGCAACTCGACCCTCCCGCATCGATCTCTCGGCCCGCGGGCTCACAGCCCGAATCCCATCCGCCGACCGCCGCTCCCACTCCGCTCCAAGCTCACGCCCGCCATTCAAACCCCATAGCCGCACCGTTCCAAGACGGCTTCCTTCAAACGGCTGTATCGAAAGCGCCCCGGCGATCCAAGCTCGCCCATCCCCGAGAGATAATCGCGCCGGGCCGCTCCCGATACAGCACTAACGTTTACCAACCATTGGCACAGTTTCCGAGATGGAATGAAAACGCCAGCCTCAGACGGGATGCGGCAAACTCTCAACGATGTGCATTCAAAGCGTAGAAAGGGACCGCCATGAAGAAACGTAGTAATTCTCAACGGAGGCCGAGCCGTGGCGGCATATGGCGAAGGCGATCGGCGGTCGCGTTGTGCTCACAGTCATCGGTCGATGGCGTTTCGTTTCCAGTTCTGAAACCTCGTTAAGGACGTAGTCCCTCGCGATTCCGCTTCTCGAGTCGCGGCTCCGCCCAGGTGACGGTCCGTTCGGGCACAACCGGATTGTGGAAGTGTTGCCGACAATCTGGAAGGACGACCCCAAGCTTCCAGCGCACCTTTGGAACCGCCGGTGAGCACTTGAGATAACTACCCGTTCCCATTCAAAAAACAACCGAGGACGCGCAGAAGACAGCGTGCCGGGCCTCCGACTTTGGCCTAGGGCCGGGAAGGATGCGCCTTGCTGCTTACCAGTGGGTGAGCGACCCATCGGGCCGGCTGTAGATATGTCCGCTGACAGGCTGGGTCACTTCGCCGATCTGCGTGAGTTGTCTCGTGTCCACGGTGACTCCGAGCCCCGTCCGATCATTGGGGTAAACCTTGCCGGCCTTGAAATCCGTGTATTCGGGAAGATAGGGGATCTGGCGGCCGGCGTAGTTGTATTCGAACATCACCGATCCGGGGAAGGTGGCCAGGCAGTTCACGAGGGCGGCGGTGGCGACGGGTCCGGTGAAGTGCGGAACGATGCCCACGGCGTGTGTCTCGCATAGCGCCATGATCTTAAGGAACTCGGTGATGCCGCCGACGTTTGGCAAGGTGCAACGGTTGTAGTCGATGTCGTGGTTCTCGACGAGCTTGTTGAAGTCCCAGCGCCAGCCCCACTCCTCGCCCGCCGCGATGGGCACCGAAGTCATCGGCCGGAGCTTGGGGATGTCTTCCAGGAAGTGCTCGTCGCGCACGGGATCCTCCACCAAGTACGGCGCATATTCCTCGATCAGCTTGCAGCCGCGCAGGGCGTCGGCGTACTCGAAGCGCTGGTGGAAATCCACGCTCCAATCACCGGCTGAGCCCAGAGCTTCGCGAATCTCCTTGGCTTCACGTGCTAGTTGCAAAAGACGGGCGCGTACATCCCATGGGCCGCCGCCTGGATCAGCCGCGCCGATCCGATAGACCTTGTAACCCGCGTCCAGGGTCGCCTGGACGCACTCTTTTAGCCGTGGGCTGCGCGCCGCCCGCTGTGGCCGGCGGCCGCACATTGCCGGTGTTGTAACACTCGCAGTAGTTCCGCACGGTGCCGCCCAGTATCTGGTGGATGGGCACGCCGAGGGCTTTGCCCTTGATGTCCCACAGCGCCAGGTCGAGGGCGCCCATGGCATGCTGCTTCTCCCGGCCCGGTGGGTAGAACCACCCCATGTACTCTTCCTGCCAAATGGCTTCGATCTTGAACGGATCCTTGCCGATGAGGGAGCCGGCGCACTGCTCCAGAGTGTCCTTGGAACCGCCCTCGCCGATGCCCGTGATGCCCGCTTCGGTCTCCACCGTCACGAGCATGTTGCTCTGGTTGAGAATCTGATTGAGATCGGGCGGTCTGTAAATGCGGACCCGCGTGATTCTGGTTTTCGGCAGGGCTGCATCAGCGAGCCGTGGGAGGGTTACGCAGGCGGCGGGCGCAACCGCGAGTGACTTCAGAAACGATCTTCGCTTCATGGGCGAATCCTTCCGTGGCAACGAACTGGGAATGCCAGATTCAGGATACTCCGCTCGGTGCGCGAGCGAAGGCCGGCCGAGGGGGTTGCTCAATTCACCACTTTAGAACCGGCCGCACCTGCCGCCAGAGTATCGCCGCCACCGGGTTGCGAGGCGTGCTCCGCCCGCCGCTTTTCAACGGTTTCCAGGGCTTGCCGCATGGCCCTCATCGGATCTGGCTGTACCTGCACAGCATCCCGCGCGAAATCTGGCCGGCAATCCGCATGATCGTCTCATCCCCCGCTCCGCTCTCTGAAAACTCGGTTAGTGTATTCAGAGAGTACTTGAGGCAACGGTTGTGACTGTGAAGTGGCGTTATCGGAAAAATCACCCGCCTGCGCTCGCCAAATATGCCCCGGCGGGCGGCGGCCCGGTTTCCGAAAACGCGTCGCGCAACCGCAACCGGCAGCGGAGCTTTCGACTGACATAGAATCGGGCCTGGGGGAGGCTTGAGCGAAAAAGACCCGGTCGAGATTCTTCGTAACGGAACGGCCTTGCTGCATGACTTATTGGCACGGCACGGCTTCTCACAAGCCCCTATCAAATCCGGGCTCGGAAGCGGAGGCGCCTTCGCCTGGACCGAGTTTCGTCGGGGAGATCGACGGTTAGAATTGCACTTCCGGCAAAGCCTCGGACTTGTCCAGTATCACGTTTCTGACGCGACGGTCGCGCATGAGGACTACATGTGGTCGGTCCTGGGCGAACGCTGGAGAAGTCATTACCCAGGTTTCTCCAATGACCCACTCGACGGATTTCGGCACCTTCGACAGGACCTCGAAGAGCATGGACGCGATTTCCTCGCCGGATCCGACGCTGAGTTCTTGAGGCACGTTGACAGGTCCGCTGTCCTGAAACGCAGCCAGCCACTAATTCCCTGAGAGTGGGATTGTCGGAAACATCACCGACCGCCTCGCATGCGGGCCAAACTCGGATGTGCGTCCACGGAACAAGCTCGTGCAGCACTGGCGCGCAGCCACGATAATCAAAGATGTGGGCAAGCAAGTTCTGGCTCAGGTGCTGCAAGGGACTGCGGACTCCAACATCCGATTCGATCGCCTGCGGTCGCTTTTAGCCGAACTCGGCTTCAGCGAGCGTGTGAAGGGCAGTCATCACATTCTTACGAAACCGGACGTGGTCGAGATCCTGAACCTGCAACCTCGCGGCTCATTTGCCAAGGCTTATCAGATTAAGCAGGTCCGCGCTGTGATCGTCCGGTATAAACTGGCTGAAAGGGCTCAATGACCAAGTACGAGATCATCCTGTACTGGAGCGCGGAAGACGAGGCGTTTATCGCGGAGGTGCCGGAGCTGCCCGGTTGCGCCGCTGACGGCCCCACTCGCCAGGATGCACTCGCCAATGCAGAAAAGGTGATCGCCGAGTGGCTGGAAACTGCCCGCGAACTAGGGCGTGCGATACCGAAGCCGAAGGGCCGCCTCTTGTTCGCCTGAGGCAGGCTGCGATTTCTGTCCACTGAGCTTGGTCGGCGGCCAGTTTCCGATAACGCTGTTTGCCATGCGCAAAGCGCTCGCGCTGCGAAGGCTTACGCGCCCTCATCCCGGCGCGACAGCCTGCCGGAGAGGAACGCCGCCAGCGGGACTAGAATCGCCATCAGCAGCCACGAGGCCAGGGGGACAAGGAGGAAGATCGTGCCGATCTTCGCCTTCAGGAGTCCGAAGGAGACCGCTGCGTAGATGCCCAGAGAGCTCAGCGTTAGAACCAGCGTCACCACATGCAGCGTCGCCCGGGTCAGCACCGTCCAACGGATCGAAACTACGTTGGCCCATGCGGCAGCCACGAGAGGAGAGAGCACCCACACGACGAAGATCAGCCGCAGGAGCAGGGAATTGTTATGGCGGCCGGCATAGAGCGTCAAACCGACCGAGGCGGCGGCTCCGGCCAACGCGAATGCCAGGGCCGCTGCGCGTAAGACCCGGAAGAGCCCAGCCTCGGGCAATGCCCGGCTCGCCGTCGAGGTCACCTCAGAGCCCTCCGTAGAACCGTCCGAATGTGTGGGCCAGCATCAGCGACATGAGCAGGATGCCAGCCCCGAGGACCAGCACGTGCCGCGTGTTGCGCAGGTTGAAGCTGCCGACACGACAGACGAGCAGGTAGCCGATGGCCAGGTTGAACAGGCCCCACAGGACGTTGACCATCGCGGAGGACAAGCCCACTCCGGGCGGCGAGGCGAAGGGGCTCTGAAAGGCATGTCCCGAGACGCCAGCGCCGAGATGCGGCAGCGCGTTCGCGAGGAACGCGCCCCCAAAGAAGTACGCCACATAGTGGTACCAGCGCATGGTTGCTCCCTTCTGGTTGAGAAACCAATCGTATCAATTCTCAGGCGCCCCCTCATTGGGAATTCAGCCATCGGTGCATCGGCGGTTCAACTGGCTCTTCATTGCGATATCTGGTGACCCGTCGCTGAGAAATCGTTATCATGCACGAATCCGATTGCTGCCGCGCGCGGCTCGGTAACGGTTGGGAAGTAGCGTGACAACCGCTCCATTCAGTCGCGGCTCCGACACAACACATCCGCTCTCTCACGGTCGCGGCTCAGTAACGCAAGTCTCCGCGACGGGCCACTAGGACGATCACTGACCCCGCAACAGGCCGCCTGGAATCTGGATCGCGAACTCCTGAAAATGCTAAAATCCCGGTGTCTGGGAAGCGAGGTGTTTCATGCACGGTGATCCAAAAGTGATCGAGTACTTGCAGGAAGTCCTGACCGGCGAACTGACCGCCATCAACCAGTACTTTCTGCACGCGGAAATGATGGAAAACTGGGGCTACAAGCGCCTCGCCGCCAAGACGCGCAAGGAATCCATCGAGGAGATGGGGCACGCCGAAAAGCTGCTCGAGCGCATGCTCTATCTCGACGGCGCGCCCAACATGAAACTGCTGTTTCCGCTGCGCATCGGCCAGACCGTCAAGGAGCAGCTCGAGAACGATCTGCAGGTCGAATACGATGCCGTGCCACGCCTCAACAAGGCCATCAATGCCGCCGTCGCAGCCGGCGACAACGGCTCGCGCGAGCTCTTCGAGTCGATCCTCAAGGACGAGGAAGAGCACGTCGACCATCTCGAAGCGCAGCTCTTCATGATCAAGGAAATGGGCTACGAGAACTACCTCGCGCAGCACATTCACAAAGAGGAGTAGTCTCGCGCAGACAGCGGTTCCGCGACGGCGCTACCGCGGCATCGTAACCAAGCCGCGACGATGTTGCTGAGCCGCGACGATGTCACTGAGCCGCGACGATGTTACTGAGCCGCGACCGTCAGGGAGCGGTCCTTCGCATTGTTACCGAGCCGCGACCAAAAGTCCCCGCGCTGCTCCGCGCCCGTTCCATCTCCGGCGGCCTCATTGGCGATAATGGTTGTCTCTCGCCTTGACACCCGCCATGACAGTCCTGCTCCGCCTGCCCACCCGCCGGCTCTTCGCGCTCGCCGCGATTCTAGCCCTGCTGCCGGCCGCGCCCGCCCCGGCGCAACTCGTCCGTCCGCCCACCGGCACGGGCGTCCTCGAACAGCGGATCGAGAAGCTGCGCGTGGTCGGCAGCCTGCTCATGATCGCGGCCCATCCCGACGATGAAAACAACCGCTCGCTGGCCTACTACGCGCAGGGCCGCAAGCTCCGCACCGCGTATCTCTCTTTGACCCGCGGCGAAGGCGGCCAGAACCTGATCGGCCCCGAGCAGGGCGCGCTGCTGGGCGTCATCCGGACCCAGGAATTGCTGATGGCGCGCCGCGTCGACGGCGCCGAGCAATACTTCTCCCGCGCCATCGACTTCGGTTTCTCGAAGACGGCCGAGGAGACCTTTCAGAAATGGGGCCGCGACGAGGTCCTGTCCGATATCGTGTGGCGCATTCGCCGTTTCCGGCCCGACGTCATCGTGCTCTCTTTCACGGGCACGCCGCGCGACGGCCACGGCCACCACCAGGCTTCCGCCATCCTAGCCAAAGAGGCGTTCCATGCCGCCGCCGATCCCAAGCGGTTCCCCGATCAACTGCAGGACGCGCCGGTGTGGCAGGCCAAACGCGTCGTCTGGAATACGTTTTTCGGCCGCGCCCACGATATGTATCCGACGGCCAAGGAAGAGGTGATCGACACCGGAGAATACAACCCCGCGCTGGGCGTCTCCTATGCCGAGCTCGGCGCCTGGAGCCGCACCCAGCACCGCAGCCAGGGCCAGGGCTCCGCAGAGCACAAGGGCAGCTCGCCGGTCTCCCTGATTGTGGTCGATGGCGAGCCGATGCAGCAGGATTTCATGGACGGCATCGACACGACCTGGAACCGGCTCCCCGGCGGCGCGGCCGTGGACGCCGCGCTGCAGGCCGCGCTCCAGGCCCTCACGCCCGCCGACGCCTCCGCCGCCGTGCCGCATCTGCTGAAAGCCCGCGCCTTGATGGCGGCCATCGATCATCCCGACGCGCGGCTCAAGCTCATCGATCTGGACGAGACCATCGCCCAGGCCATGGGGCTGTGGCTGGACGTTTCGGTGGATCGCGACGAGGCCGCGCCGGGCATGGATCTGCAGCTCGAGCTGACCGCGGTGCAGCGCGCGAAATTCGCGGCGACCATCGAGAGCGCCCGGCTCGAAGGGATCGCGGGCGCGCCGGAGTTTCCTCCCGATCTGGCGTTGGTGGACAACGAACCGAAGACCGCGCAAGTGCGTTTCACGATTCCGGCTGATCAGCCGCCCACCCAGCCGTATTGGCTGCGCTACCCGGCGCAGGGCGAGAGATACGACATGCGCGACCGCGCCCTGCTCGGTCTGGCGGAGAACCCGCCGGTGTTGAGCTGCCGCATTCGCGTGCGCGTGGGCGGGGAGACGCTGGAACTGGTGCGCCCGGTCGCGGAGCACGTCATCGACCGCGCCCGCGGCGAGCTCACGCGGCCGCTGGTGATTCTGCCGGCGGTCTCGATCGAGCTGCCGGACAAACTGCTGATGCTTCCGGACGGCGAGCCGCGCATGATCGACATCGGCGTCCGGTCGAATCACGACATTCAAGGCGGCACCATCGAACTGCGCGCGCCCGCGGGGTGGCGCGTGGAGCCGGTGACGCCGCGCTTCCAGGTGCATGGAACTGGCGCAGCCACGCGGGTGGGTTTCGAGGTGACGCCGCCGGCCAAGGACGGCAGCGCCACGCTGCAGGCGGTGGCCGGGCTGAGCGCGCCGTACCTGGTGCGCGAAGGCATCGTGCGTATCAACTACGAGCACATCCCGCCGCAGACGATTCAGTCTCCGGCCGTGATCCACGCCGTCCGCGCGGACGTGCGCATTGCGGCCAAGCACATCGGCTACGTGATGGGCTCGGGCGACGAGATCCCGGAGGCGCTCCGGCAGCTCGGCTGCGAGGTCACGCTGCTCGGTCCGGCCGAGCTGGAGCAGGCGGATTTCTCGAAATTCGACGCCATCGTCACCGGCGTGCGCGCCCTGAACCAGCGCGCCGATCTGCGCGCGGCGCGCGCGCGGCTGTGGGAATACGTGGAGGGCGGCGGCACGGTGGTGATGCAGTACAACCTGACCGACACCATGCTCACAGGCGGCGCGGGGATCGATCCGCGGTGCATCGGGCCGTATCCGTTGACCCTCGGACGCGACCGCGTGACGGTCGAAGAAGCGCCGATCGCGATCCTGGACGCGCGGCACCCGCTGCTGAATTTCCCCAACAAAATCGGCGCGGTCAACTTCGACGGCTGGGTGCAGGAGCGGGGCCTGTATTTCCCGTCGCAGTGGGACGCGCACTACGCGACGGTCATCGCCACCAGCGACCCGGGCGAGAAGCCGCTCCCGGGCGGGATTCTGTATGCCCGCTACGGCAAAGGCGTGTACATTTACACGAGCTACTCGTGGTTCCGGCAATTGCCAGCGGGCGTGCCGGGCGCCTGGCGCATCTTCGCCAACCTGGTCAGCGCCGGCCAGGCCCCGCGCTGAACCGCACCCGCGGGATCGTCGGCCGTGGCCGGTCCGGCGGAGACGCCGTGGCGCGCCCCCGGAGGAGACTTGCTGCCAGCCTCGGCGGGCCGGCGGAGGCCGGCGGCAAATTGGCCGGGCCGGGCACGACCACCGGCTCGGCTCAACTTCCGGCCGCGCGCGCCGGTGAGGGGGATTGAAAGGACTGCCGATTCGCGGTCGAACAGTGCCTGCTCCAAAACGGGAAACCGTAACCCCTTACTGCGTCGGGTCTTTAGAATCGTTAGGCAACGGACGAAAACCAGTAAGCCCTTACTGCCACGCCTTCGCGCGCGCTCTCGATCCGCGGCTTCAAGACCAACGCGCTCGCGCCCCAGTCGCAGGTCCGCGAGGGAGATGGGGTTTGAGGATACTGTCCCAGGTCCCAGGTCCCTGTCCCAGGTCCCACCAAGTGATGTTTCCGGACGCGGCGATACTCCGGGTCGTGCAGGATCAGGTAGGCCAGCTCGCCGCCCTGCTGCACTAGATGGATGTTGGAAAGGCCGGCGATGCGCTCCTCGAATGCGCCGATATTGAGCATTTCGCTGAGCACGATCCCCGAGTCATTAAAACTCAGCGTCTGGTCGAAGTCACTCATAACCAAGTACTGTTTAGCCGGTGAAGTTATAGATGGTGACACTCGTCAAGCCTCCTGTATTTCTCGATCGAATGAAGGGAATTCTCAGCCAGTGACTGTACGCGGAAGGAGAGGGGCCGCAATTGGCCCGCTCGCACGGGGAGGAAGCTTCCGGCCCATTGTAGCGGCCAATGGGTTTCGGCAATATGAATGCCGCGCGACAGGCCGGCGCGGCCTGGGCGATGCCTTCAGTTTCTATTAGATGGGGCGCTAGATGGGATGGTTGCAGATTGAGGATAAGACCAGCAATATCAATGGCATACGGGATACAGACCGGCGGCTGCCGTGGCGCGGCGGTGAGTCACTTTCCGGAGGCGGCCGCCGGCGGCAGCGCGACGAATCGAGGGTCGCTGGCGGTCTGGAGCACCCTTACGAACGTCTCCCAGGAGCAACCGCTCGTCTGTGTCGCGGACCCGCAACCCGCGACCGCGACATCTTCCTTCGCGGGAGGCGCGGCGAGCGTGAGCGGAATCGCGCCGCGCATCTGCTGGAGGGTCTGCGCCAAGTACGTGGTGCGCACGAAGTAGCGGGCCGTATCCGGCTGCTGCCACAGCGAGAAGACGAGGGCGCCGCCGGGCGGAGTGTCGTCCGGCTGATAGCCCGGCAAATGCCAGGAGAGACCGAGCATGCCCGAGATATTCGCCAGGTTCGTATCGTGGCCCACCACGATGAGGACGGCGTCTCCCGGCCGGCCCAGCGCTCCTGGGACCGCCTTCCCGGTGGCCGCCTGCTCGATCGATCGCAACACATGATCCAGCAGGTTGGAACCCCTGGCCCGGGCGAGATACGGCGTGCGCCGCGTCAGGTCCGAGCTGGCCGCATGGAGTTCCATAACGCGCAACAAGATATCCGCATCGAGGCGGCCCCAGCCCAGATCCTGGCCTTGCATGCCATTGGTGTATTCGAGCAGCAGATTCTCGCTGAGAGTCGACGCCAGGCCCAGCGGTCCGCTGACCTGAACGGACTTAGCAGTCGCGGCAACGACCATCTCCTGCGGAGATTCAATCAGTTTCTGCGGCGGGCTGCCTGTTCCGGCCAACACAAGCTGAAGTGCCTCGAAAGCGGCGCGGTGCAACTCCAGGAAGCGCTCCGGATGGTCTCCCAAGCGCTCGCGCACAGCCTTTGCGGCGGCTTCCCAATCGGGGTGGGCCAAGCCCGCCGAGATGGGATCGAAAAGCGGGTCGCGGCTGCCCTCCGGCTCCGAATGGACCGCGACTGCGCAGCCGGGAAGCAAGCTTTCCGCCATGGCGCGGCCCGTCTCGAGCGTGCGCTGGTCGGTGTCAGCGTGAATGTAAGTCCGCCCCGCGTCTTCGCATCCCTGGCTCCTCAGCAATCCTTCGCTGGACAGCCATTCGCGGTAGTAGGCTCCCAGGAGCTGCATGAGGGTTCTGCCATGCGGAGTCAGGTAGCCTGGCGCAACGCCCCATTCCGGCCATGGTTGCGCCGAATACTGATTCAAGCGCTCAACATTCCACGTCGGCGATCGCACGCCGTGCCGGGTCAATATGGCGATGTAACGCAGTTGCGGCGGCGGAGCGGCGGGGGCGGTTCCAAACCCCGCCCCGACCGCCCAGACTGCCGTGAACAATACCACCGTTCGCAGGCGTTTCAAAAGTAACCGGCGCATCCGTCCCCGCTTAGAATTTCTCTCTGGTGGGGTTCCAGCGCACGCCGGCGCCGATCGTCGGGCCGTAATACTCGCGCTGGAGTACGTACTGCGGAGATCCATTGTAAAATCCGAATACTTCGTTGTTTAGATTCAGACCGTAGACGACTGCACTGAGTCCCTTCATGAGACGGATGCTCGCCTGCGCGTCAACCTGCATGTGCGGGTAGAAGTAAGTGTCGCCGAAGGGACCCTTCAGCCCAAATTGCGCCCCATCCTGGTATTGGTACGCGTAAATACTCGCGCCATTGTATGAGATACCGACGCGCAGAGAAATCCGGCCGCGGTCATAAGTCGGGCTGAGATTCCAGGTGTTGGGCGCCTGACGCTGCAGCGCGGGATTCTCCGAACGGCCGGGCACATCGCTGGCCTGCGAGTTCGTGTAGCTATAGTTACCCGAGAAACCAATTCCCGCCATCGGGCCCGGCAAAAAGCCGAAGTGCTGCTGGTAAGCCACTTCAAATCCGTACAGCCATGCGCTGGAACCGTTGACCAGTTGGTATTGCTCGTAGCCCGCGAACGGACCGGTTGTCAGGTTCGTGGCGACCTGATAGATCGGATCGCTTAGGTCCTTGTAGAAGAAGCCGCCTTGAACAAGGCCCAGGTGCTTAAGGTAGTGCTCATACAGCAGGTCGTAGTTGTTGGCGTGCTCCGCTTTCAGGTTGGGATTGCCGACTGTGATCGTCAGCCCCTGATCGTCTTCCTGGAAGTAAGGAACCGTGTCATACGGGTTGGGGCGCGAGATGCCTCGGCCATAGACCAGGCGCAGGTCAGAATCCCCGGTGAGCGCGTAGCGCAAGGACGCGCTGGGCAACACGTCCACATACGAAGTGTTCTTGTACACCGGCGTCGTGGAGACCCAATTGCCGTTGGCGTCGTTGGTGACATAGTTGCCGAGCGTGTCCAACTGCGTGTTCTCGAAGCGCACGCCGAACACCAGCCGGAATTTGCCGAAATCGATCGTGTTCATCGCATAGGCGGCCGAAATCCGCTCGATGAGGTCGAAGTTGTTGGGATCGGAGCCCAAGTGCGTGCTGCCAGCGTCCAGGCTGAAATCGTTCGGGTTGGCGTTGAAGAACGAAGTCATTTTGCCGTAATTCGTAACCGGCCCCAATACGTAGCTGTTGTTGTAGTAGTTGGGATTCGTGAAGGTGTCGAGGAACTGACTCATCAGGAGCGTGGTGGTCGGGTCATAGACGCCCTGGTAGGCGTCCTGGTATTTATGTTCATTCCGCACTTTGCCGCCGAACTGGAAGGTTCCAAGGTGTCCGTTCAGGTTATAACTCCTGCCAATCGACACCGAGCCCTGTAGATTAAGCTGAGCGGTCAGCCCGTAGGAGGTATCGAGCTCGCTCATCTTATAGTTATCCGGATCGTAGATCGGGGATCCGGGCGCGGTACAAGACGCGCTGAACTCCGGCCGGTAGGGATCCGTCGTGGCCGTCGGATCGTACACACAGGAAGTGAGTCCCTTCAGGGCGCCGGTGGCCTTGAACGTGACTCCCGGGTTACCGGCAGCGTCCAACTCGCGGGAGCGGGCCACAGACGCATCCCAGATCACCGAGGTTGCCCCGAAGTAGTGGCTGCCTCCAGCCACTATGTTGCCGATGGCATAGTCTGGCGAACGGCTGGACGTCTTGTATTTCGGGGTGTCGCCGTTGTTCAAAGTGTAGGTCCACTTATCGCCGAAGTCCTGGAAATCGGAGTACAGGTAGCGCAGGTAGACCATCGATCCATCGGTGATCTTATAGTCCAGACTGCCTCCGAGACCGTAACGGGTGCGGCGGTAGCGGTATTCGCGGAGGTCAATGCTGTCATACGAGGGGGTAACCGTATTGCCGGTCTGCACGGCGTCCGGCGTGGGCTCGATGTCGTCGATACCACGGCCGTTATAGTCCCAGGTGAAGCCGAATAGCGCCCCAAAACGCTTCTGCTTGCCGAACCGCTTGCCGACCGTGGCGCCGAATTGCTCCGCGCTGCGGCCGCCGAGGATCGGCGTATATCCGCCTAGCCCGCTCAGGCTGATGGTTGGCGTATCGCCGGCCGTTTTCGTCACCAGGTTGACCGATCCGCCGATCCCGTCGCCGTCCATATTCGCCTGCAGGGTCTTGTTGATTTCGACGGATTCGACGATGTCGGATGGGATCACGTCCAGCTTGATCTGGCGCACGTTGCCTTCCGGCGCGGGCACATTGATGCCGTCGATGGTCACGTTGTTCAGCCTCGGTTCGGTCCCCCGAATCTGGACGTACTTACCCTCGCCTTCATCGCGCTCCAGGGTGACGCCCGGCATTCGTCCCAGGGCGTCGGCGATGTTGGCGTTGGGGAGGCTGGTGATCACCTCAGCCGGCAGCACGTTGAGGATGTTGTCGGCCGTGCGCTCCCGGTTGATGGCCTCGGCCTCGCCGCGCGGCCGCTCGGCGGTTACGGTGATCGAATCGGTGCGCGAAGCTACCTGGAGTTCCGCCACCACGTGCATGGTTTCCCCGGCCGTCACGGTCAGGTCCTTGGAAAACGGCGCCAGACCCACGTAGGAGATTGTCAGGCTGTAAGTGCCCGGCGGCAGATCGGAGAGAGTGAACTGCCCTTGTTCATCGGTGGCGGTCGATTGGCCATTGGGACTGAGCTTCACGACGGCGCCATGGAGCGAGGAGCCGCCCGAGTCCTTGGCCATTCCACTGATTGTGCTCTTGGCCTGCTGCGCCAGGGCGGCGGGCAAGCTGAGCAGACACAGAATTGTTATGAATAGCATTACCTGAAGCAGTAACCGCATTGAGATGAGCCTCCAAGAATTTGAACTGGTCTCGGACGAAAGGCTAGCGGCATCGACGCTGCTAGGACTGCGACTGCCCGAAAACCAGACTTGGACAGAAGGCTATCAAGCTGCCGTTAACATTCGGTGTAAAATGGATGAGAATGTCTTGAATGGGTTCGAAGCGGCGGCGATTCAGATCCAGCGGGCCTTCGGGGCGCGGCGCAGGAGCCGGGAGGGGCGGAAAGGCCCCTTCCAGAGAAAGAAGTTACGGGAGGTCCTGGCCGGCAGGCGGCGGAGGTGGCGGCGCTGCGCCGCGCAGGTGGGCGTAGAAGGCGAGGTCCTCGCCGGTCAGGGCTTTGGTCAGCAGGATGATCTGCCCGGCGTGTTCGGCGAAGTGCTCGACGACGTGCAGCATGGCCTCGATCACGCTTACCTGATAATTCTGCGGCGTGATGGTGTCAAGCAGCCGCGCGGGCGGGAGAGTGTCGAGCACGCGGCAGGCTTCATCGACGGTCTGGCGCAGGCGCGTCAGCAGCTCCTCGCGCGGGATGCCGCCGCGGGCGGCGAACTCGGCGTCGCGGGTGCGCACGTCCGGCGCGCCGCCGATGCCGTGGAAGGGGACGTCCTGATGGAAGGGGACGTCCTGATGTGTCCCTCCGGGATTCTGTTGCCGTTTATCCCGGACCCATTCCAGCGGATTGGTTCCAAAACACTGATTGTGGGGAAAGGGAAAGTGGAAAGGGGACAGCCTGACCCGTCCCCACGGCATTTTGCCTTCTCTGAAACCGAATTCCGTCGATTGGATTCCAGGCGCGCCTCCCGATAAGTCCCTGACGGGTATGCAGTTCCAGTATGAGGTAGCAATGAGACATCGTCCAGGCGCGTTTGCAGCGGACGGCGCGATTCGTGGCGCTCCATCGCCGCGCGGCCGGCCAGTAGACCTATAACTCGTTCAGATTGAGAGCATCTGGAGGAATCCGACGCTTTCGGCTCGGCATAGATCGTATGAAAACCCCGTGGGGACGGGTCAGGCTGTCCCATTTGCCCATTTGCCATTTGCCATTTGCGGCATAGATCGTATGAAAACCCCGTGGGGACGGGTCAGGCTGTCCCATTTGAGCTGTCCCATTTGCTGCAATCCCAGGTCCGCTAGGGATGAATAGTACTCCAAGATCTGAAACTATTCAATACTTTTCTGTGGCGCCTTTCCCGTAGCGCCCCTGGCTCTGAGTCGTTTCTCATGCGGCTTGCTGGCGACGGCTGTGCAGTCGCTGCCTCCCAGCTCATCCGCCGGTGACTGCGGGGGGAAGTTAGGGTGCGATGAGCCAGGGATTCATTCGAGCGCACTCAGGCGTTACTCTAGAAAGCGATATGGCAGAGCCAGAAGCGGGCCACGCACCGGAAAAGCAGAAGGAGGAGCGGCCGCCGTTTCTGGGCTCGTGGCGCAACATCTACGCGGCGATCGCGCTGTACCTGGTGGCGCTCATCGCGCTGTTTACGCTGTTCACGCGGAGCTTCAACCGATGAGGCGCGGAGCGGCAAGGACCGCGCAGCGTGAATGGCAAATCGCACGGTCCAGGGCGTTCTCGCGGAGGTGTAGCCCGTGAGACCCGCCGACTGGGCCGTGATGGCGCTGACGCTGGCGTCGGTGGTGCTGTACGGGCTATGGCGCAGCCGCGGCGCGCAGACCACCCAGCGCTTCATGCTGGCCAACAAGCAGATGCCGTGGTACGCCATGGCGCTGTCGATCATGGCCACGCAGGCCAGCGCGATCACGTTCATCTCGACCACCGGGCAGAGCTACGTGGACGGGATGCGGTTCGTGCAGTTCTACTTCGGGCTGCCGCTGGCGATGATCCTGATTTCGGCCGTAGCGGTGCCGATCTATCAGCGCACCAAGGTTTACACGGCCTACGAATACCTGGAGCAGCGCTTCGACGCCAAAACGCGCGCGCTGGTGGGCGGCGTGTTCCTGATCCAGCGCGGGCTGGGCGTGGGCATAGCGCTGGCCGCGCCGGCGGTGGTGATGACGGTGATTCTGGGCTGGCCGGAGTGGGTGACGACGTCGGCGATGGGGCTGATCATCGTCATTTACACGGTAAAGGGCGGCATTACGGCCATCACGTGGTCGGAATTCCTGCACATGATGATCCTCACCGCGGGGCTGATCGCGGCGTTCCTGACGGCCGTGCTGCTACTGCCGGCGGGGGTGCATTTCCGCGATGCGGTGGCCATCGCAGGCGCGGCGCACAAACTGGACGCAGTGGTGTGGAGCTTCAATCCGAACGACCGCTACAACGTGTGGAGCGGCCTGATCGGCGGGCTGTTCCTGTCGCTGGCGTATTTCGGCTGCGACCAGAGCCAGGTGCAGCGCTACCTGACGGGGCGCAGCATCACCGAGAGCCGGCTGAGCCTGCTGTTCACCGCCGTGGCGAAGATTCCGATGCAATTCAGCATCCTGTTCATCGGGGCGATGGTGTTCGTGTTCTTCGTGTTCGAAAAGCCGCCCGCGATCTTTCATGTGCGCGCGTGGGAGCAGGTGCGGCACACTGACGCCGGCCAGGCGGCGGAGAAACACTTCTACGACGCCTGGGAAGCGCGCCGGCAGGCCGCGCTGGCGCCGGCCCAGGCGGGCTTCGGCGAGGCGCAACAGCGGCTGGACGCGGCGCGGCAGGAGGCGGCGGCGGTGGTGGCGCGGCAAACCGGAGTGAAAGGCGCCGACACCAACTACATCTTCCTGACCTTCGTCACGCGCTACATGCCGGTGGGGCTGGTGGGGCTGCTGATCGCGGCGATCTTCGCGGCGGCGATGAGCACGATCAGCGCGGAGATCAACTCGCTGGCCACGGTGACGGTGATCGACGTGTACAAGCGCTTCATCCACGGCGGGGCGGGGGACCGGCATTACCTGCTGGTATCGCGCGCGGCGACGGCATTCTGGGGCCTGTACGCGGTGATCACGGCGCAGTACCTGAAGGGCGTGGGCGCGCTGATCGAGACCGTGAACCTGGTGGGCTCGCTATTTTACGGGGGCTTGCTGGGGGTGTTCACGCTGGCGTTCTTTTTCAAACGCGTAGATGGCACGGGGGCGTTCTGGGGTGTGCTGGCGGGCGAGGCGGCGATCTTCGCGGCGCGGCTGTTCACGGGCATCGGATTCCTGTGGTACAACGTGATCGGCGCGACGGTGGTGGTGGCGACGGGGGTGCTCGTGAGCCAAGTGCGAGGCGGCCCAGCGCGGTCACGGCGTGGAACAAGGCGAGCATCCGCTCCTTGACAGTCGAGGCTCAGTAACGCAGTCGCGGTTCGGAAACGCGGGTCGGAAACGGCCTCGCGTAGGGCCCGACTCATCCCCTTCCAGCCGCCTGCCCGCCAGTCAGCGCTTGTCCCGCTTTTCCCCGGCGTGCTGAAATGGATAGAAATCCCCGGAAGGAGTTGCGTTGCCGCAGACAGCCATCCTGGCCCTGGAGGACGGAAGCGTTTACCAGGGTCGCGCATATGGCGCACGGAGAGTGCGCACCGGTGAAGTCGTTTTCAACACATCCATCACCGGGTATCAGGAAGTTTTCACAGATCCATCGTATTCGGGACAGATCGTCATCCTGACGAATCCGCAGATCGGCAATTACGGGACGTGCGCGGCCGACGACGAAGCGGCGCATGCCTGGATCGAAGGGCTGGTGGTCCGCGAGTGGGCCGAGGAGCCGAGCAACTGGCGTTCGGAAGAGCCGGCGGACGCCTACCTGGCGCGGCAGGACGTGCCAGTCATCTCCGAATTGGACACGCGGGCGATCGTGCGGAAACTGAGAAGCGGGGGCGTGCTGCGGGGCGCGCTGTCAACGGCCGGGGACAGCGCTGAGGAACTGGTTCAAATGGCCCGCAGCAGTCCGTCCATGGCCGGGCTGGACCTGGCGACGCGGGTCTCGACGGCGCAGCCGTACAAGTGGAGCGAAGCGGCGGCGGCGTGTTCGCCGTCGGAGCACATCGAGAACATTGAGCCGGGGCGGTACCACGTGGTGGCGTTCGACTACGGGATTAAGAGAAACATCCTGCGACGGCTGGCGAGCGTGGGGTGCCGGCTGACGGTGGTGCCGGCAGGGACGACGGCCGAAGAGGTGCTGGAGCTGAAGCCGGACGGGGTGTTCCTGTCCAACGGTCCGGGCGATCCGGAGCCGCTGACATTTCAGGCGGAGCAGGTGCGTAAGCTGATCGGGCGGACGCCGGTGTTCGGGATCTGTCTGGGGCACCAGATCATCGGGCTGGCGCTGGGCGGACGCACGTTCAAGCTGAAATTCGGGCACCGCGGGATCAACCATCCGGTGCTGAACCGGCGCACGGGGCGGGTGGAGATTACGGTGCAGAACCACGGGTTCTGCGTCGATCCGGATTCGCTGAAGGAGAGCGAGGTCGAGCTGACGCATATCAACCTGAACGACCACACGGTGGAGGGTTTGCGGAGCCGCAGCGAGCCGGTGTTTTCGGTGCAATACCATCCCGAGGCGGCGCCGGGGCCGCACGATTCGCGGTACCTGTTCGACGATTTCACGGCTCTGATGAAGGAGTTCCGGGGTGCCTAAGCCGCATTCCTCACGGGTCGGAAGCGGGGGTCCTCGACCGGGGGACGAAAACCGGGGGACAGACGGCTCTGTCCACACGGCGCAGATGATTCAGAGGGTTGATAGAGAGAGTTGTGCGCGCCTAGGACAGAGACGTCAGTCCCCGGTTTTCGCGGCGGCTCGCATTGTTTGTGGAGCGACGCGGCAACCGCTCCTTAACAGTCGCGGCTCAGTAACAGGCGCGGGTCGGTAACAGCCGCGGCTGATTGATGGTTTTTGCGGAGACAGAGTGTGGATAGAGAGATGTGCGTGCCTAGGACAGAGACGTCGGTCCCCGGTTTTCCTCACGTTGAGGAGAATTTTGGCTGTAACTTATTGATTTTAGTCGAAGAATTGCTCAGCTTGAGCAAATTGCCCGGGGCAAGAGAACAAAGAATGATCGAAACAAGAACAGACGACGCTGATGAGTTGGGCGGAGCATGATCGGGAGGGAGTTCGAGGGTGCCTAAGCGAACTGATCTGAAGCGCATTCTGATCATCGGATCGGGGCCGATTACGATCGGGCAGGCGTGCGAGTTCGATTACTCCGGGGCGCAGGCGTGCAAGGCGCTGCGGAGCGAGGGTTACGAGGTGGTGCTGATCAACTCGAACCCGGCGACGATCATGACCGATCCGGAACTGGCGGACCGGACCTACATCGAACCGCTGACGGTGGAGCACGCGGCGGAGGTGATCCGGCGGGAACGGCCGGATGCGCTGCTGTCGACGGTAGGCGGGCAGACGGGGCTGAACCTGTCGGTGGATCTGGCCGAGGCGGGCGTGCTGGACCATTACGGCGTCGAGTTGATCGGCGCGAAAATCGAATCCATCAAGAAAGCCGAAGACCGGCTGCTGTTCAAAGACGCGATGCGCAAGATCGGCCTGGAGACGCCGCAATCGCAGTTGCTGCGGAACATCGAAGAGGGGCACAAGTTCGCGGCCAAGATCGGCTACCCGCTGATCCTGCGGCCGAGTTTCACGCTGGGCGGGAGCGGGGGCGGAATCGCGTACAACCGCGAGGACCTGGAGACGATTCTCGAAAACGGGCTGGAGCTTTCGCCGGTACATGAGGTGCTGGCCGAGGAGAGCGTGCTGGGGTGGAAGGAATTCGAGCTGGAGGTGATGCGGGACCAGGCGGACAACGCGATTATCGTGTGTTCCATCGAGAACGTCGATCCGATGGGGGTGCACACGGGGGACTCGATCACGGTGGCGCCGGCGCAGACGCTGACCGACCGCGAGTACCAGGTGATGCGCGACGCCTCGATCGCGTGCCTGCGGGAGATCGGTGTGGATACGGGCGGCTCGAACGTACAGTTCGCGATCGACCCGGAGAGCGGGCGGATGGTGATCGTGGAGATGAACCCGCGGGTGTCGCGCAGCTCGGCGCTGGCATCGAAGGCGACGGGTTTTCCAATCGCCAAGATCGCGGCCAAGCTGGCGGTGGGCTACCGGCTGGACGAGATTCCGAACGACATCACGCGCAAGACGCCGGCGTGCTTCGAGCCGACGATCGACTATGTGGTGGTGAAGATCCCGCGCTGGCAATTCGAGAAATTCCCGGGAGCGGAGCCGGTGCTGACGACGCAGATGAAGTCGGTGGGCGAGGTGATGTCGATCGGCAGGACGTTCCGGCAGGCTTTGAATAAGGGATTGCGGAGCCTGGAGACGGGGCGGACGTCGGAAGCGAAGTATGAAGAACGGCTGATCCCGCAGCGGCTGACGACACCCAACCCGGAGCGGCTGGGCTACGTCCGCTACGCGTTCGAGCGCGGGTGGAGCGTGGAGGATATTTACGAACGCACGCGGATCGACCCGTGGTTTCTGCGGCAGGTGCGGGACGGCGTGGCGTTCGAACAGGAACTGGCGGGGCAGGCGCTCGCGAGCATCACGGCGGAGCAGATGCGGCGGGCCAAGCGCGAAGGGCTGTCGGACACGACGCTGGCGCGGCTGTGGCAGAGCCAGCCGCTGGAGGTGCGGGCGCGCCGGAAAGAGCTGGGCGTCCGGGCGGTGTTCAACCGCGTGGACACATGCGCGGCGGAGTTCGAGAGTTTCACGCCGTACCTGTATTCGAGTTACGAGAGTGAGTGCGAGGCGGAGCCGTCGGCGCGCAAGAAGGTGATGATTCTGGGCAGCGGTCCGAACCGGATCGGGCAGGGGATCGAGTTCGACTACTGCTGCTGCCACGCCAGTTTTGCGCTGCAGGAGTTCGGGATTGAGTCGATCATGGTGAACTGCAATCCCGAGACGGTGTCGACGGATTACGACACCAGCGACCGGCTGTACTTCGAGCCGCTGACGCTGGAAGAAGTGTTGAACATATACGACACGGAAAAGCCGGACGGCGTGATTGTGCAATTCGGCGGGCAGACGCCGCTGAATCTGGCGCTGCCGCTGAAGCGGGCCGGAGTGCCGACGATCGGCACCGATCCGGCGAATATCGACCTGGCCGAGGACCGCAAGCTGTTCGGGCGGCTGCTGGCGGAGTTGGGCGTTCCGTCGCCGGAGTGGGGCACGGCGACGAGCGTGGAGGAGGCCACCGAGACGGCGGCGCGGCTGGGCTATCCGGTGCTGGTGCGGCCGAGCTATGTGCTAGGCGGGCGGGCGATGGTGATCGCCTACGAAGAGGCCACGGTGCGGCGCTACATGCAGGAGGCGGTGCTGTTTTCGCAAGAACGCCCGGTACTGATCGACCGGTTCCTGGAGGACGCGATCGAGATCGACGTGGACGCGCTGTCGGATGGGGAAGGCGTGCTGATCGGCGGCATCATGGAGCACATCGAGGAAGCCGGCGTGCACTCGGGCGACAGTTCGTGCGTGCTGCCGGCGCAGTCGATTCCGGCGGGAGAGATCGCGGTGATCCGCGACTACACGGAAAAGCTGGCGCGGGCGCTGCACGTGATCGGCCTCATGAACGTCCAATACGCGATCCAGAACGGCAAGGTGTACGTGCTGGAAGTGAACCCGCGGGCCTCGCGCACGGTGCCGTATGTGAGCAAGGCGACGGGCGTTCCGCTGCCGAAGATCGCGGTGGCGCTGATGCTCGGCCGGAAGCTGAAGGATCTGGGGAGCCTGACGGGCGGGCAGACCGAGGGCGTGCTGCCGGTGAGAAAAGTGTGCGTGAAGAGTCCGGTGTTCCCGTTCGGAAAATTCCCGGGCGTCGATCCGGCGCTGGGACCGGAGATGCGCTCGACGGGCGAGGTGATGGGCGTGGGGGACAACTTCGGCGAGGCCTTCGACAAGGCGCAGAGGAGCGCCGGGGTGCCGCTGCCGAAATCGGGGCGGGTGTTTTTCAGCGTCAACGACCGCCATAAGCGGGAGGCCGTGGAGATCGCGCGGCGGCTGGCGGAGATGGGGTTCGAACTGGCGGCGACGCGCGGCACGGCGTCGGTGCTGAAGTCGGCCGGACTGAAGGTAAAGACCGTATTCAAGGTAAACGAGGGCCGGCCGAACGCGGTGGACCTGATGAAGGCGGGCGCGCTGCAGTTGGCGATTTACACGACCACCGGCGCGCACACGTTCGAGGACGAGCGCTCGATCCGGCGAAACGCGGTGCTGAGCCGCGTGCCGTGCATCACGACGATGAGCGGTGCGCGCGCGGCGGCGGATGCGATTGAGAGCCGGCAGCGCGATCCGCTGCGGGTTTGGAGTCTGCAGGAGATGCACGCGCCGGCGGCCGCGACCTGATTTGGGTTTCTGCGCTGAATTTCGCGTCTGACCTCTAATCGTTTTGCTAGGACGCGCCGATATAAGGGGCGTGACGCAGACCGCCAGTGAATTGCTGGAAAGTCTGGTCCGGCTTCCCGAGGACCGGACCGGCTGCACCCGCCGTTGGCGTGAACTGCTGGAGGAGGGGCGGCTGGATTCGGTAGAGCAGGCCGTCTGGCGGCCCGTTGCTCGGAGGTCGCAGGGAAAAGCCCGGTGCGGGCCAGGCGATTCACGATTTGACCATACGCAGCGACTGAGGCCGGAAGCGGACATTCCACTGCCGCGTGGCGCCGGGATCGGGCGCTTCGGCGACGGCGATGCGGACTCCACCGCTGAGTTCCACGCGCACGCCGCGGCTGAGCCGGATCACGCGCCGCAGTGCCAGTTGGACGCCGCCGGGGAGATCCGCCCCATGTTCGATCTCGTCCTCGCGCACGGCCAGCGTCACCTGCGCGCCGAGCAGCAAACCCGGGAAGTAGGGACCGATGATATCGAATTCCGTGTGGTCTTCGGCGACGACATGCAGACGGCTGCGGTTGGTGGCCGGATCCATGGCGACGATCTGGGCGCGCAACAGGTTGTAGCAATCCATCAGGCGGGCGACGGCGGCGCTGGCCGGGGCGTCGAAGATTTCTCGCGGAGCACCGCTCTGCGCGATCCGTCCGGCCACCAGCACGTGCATCGATTCACCGAGCGTGAGGGCCTCGTCGAGATCGTGAGTGACGAGGACCACGGGCACGCCAAACTCGGTACGGACCTCGGTCAACAGCGCGTAGAACTCACTGCGCAAGGCCGCATCGAGGCCGCGGGCGGGCTCATCGAGCAGGAGCAGGGAGGGCTGCGAGAGCAAAGCCCGGGCGATGGAGCCGCGTTGCCGCTGCCCGCTCGAAAGCTCGTGAGGGCGGCGCGCGCCAAGGCTTTCCAGGTGAAATCGCTCCAGCATCTGGCTGACTTTTGGGCGGCGGTCACGCCTGGGGATCCGTCCGGCGGCGAACCACAGATTCTCGAACAGGCTCAGGTGCGGAAACAGGGAGTCGCCGTGGAAAACGCAGCCGCAACGACGCTGGCGGGGCGGAAGGTTGACGCCTGCGCCGGCGTCGAACAGCAGGCGGTCGTTGACCAGGATCCGGCCCTCGTCGGGACGGACGAAGCCGGCGATGCAGTCGAGCGTCAGAGACTTGCCGGCGCCGCTGGGGCCGAACAGAACGGTCACTTCGGCGGCGCTCTTCAAGTCAACGTTGAGCTCGAACGGCGCCGAGCCGCGGCCGCCGGGAAACGCCTTTTGAATGCGCGCGTCAATCATGCGGCATCACCATCCCGCCTGGTCCTTTCACAGCGCCCGACCGAACTGGCTCCGCCCGAGCCGGTTTGCCAGATAGAGAAGGGTGAGCGCGATTCCCGAGATCACGAGCACCAGAACGCGGGCCACATCGCCCCGGCCACCCTCGACGGCGTCGTAGATCGCCACCGACAGTGTTTGCGTGCGCCCGGGGATGTTACCGGCGAGCATGATGGTGATGCCGAAATCGCCGAGCGACCGGGCGAAGACCAGGGCGGTGGCGGCAAGCACCTGGTTCCAGGCCAGCGGCAACGAGACCTGCCAGAAGACGCGCCACTCGCCGGCGCCCAGCGATCGCGCGGCTTTCTCATAATCGGGAGGGACGCTTTCCAGGGCCGCTCGCGCCGACTTAATCAGCAACGGTCCGGCATGGAACAGCGCGGCGACGACGGCGGCCTTCCAGGTGAAGACCAGCGGCTCACCGAAGACCGATTCGTACAGCCGCCCGAACGGGCTCATGCGCCCGAGCAGCACCAGCAGGTAGTAGCCGAGCACGGTGGGCGGCAACACCAGGGGAAGGGTAACGGCGGCATCGACGAGTTCGCGGCCGCGGAAGCCTTTGCGAGTGAGCAACCAGGCCACCCACAGCCCGCCCAGCAGCGCGATCAGCGTCGCCAGGGAAGCCACGCGCAGGCTGAGCCACAGAGGAAACCAGTCGATCCCCATACGAGAAGTCCCATTATAGGGTCCCTGAAGCGGGCGGGATGGCGGGTCGGGCTTGGCAAGTTCCGTCCGGCAAGCGATGGAGCGGGGTGGCCGGGGTGGCGGGGGCGCCGGCAGGCCTGCTGCGTCGAGGAACGGAGGCCGGACGGGCAGTAACTGAGCCGAACCGCGGAGTTCTCGGTAGCGTGGGGAAGACATGAATACGGACCTCGGAGTCCAGCAACTTGCGCGCCGCGTGTAGTATGCTAACGATGTGATTTGAATCAGAGTTGGAGGTCTCTTTCCAAATGTTTCGTCTATTGCGTCGCGCCGCCCTGCTCGCGGCCGCATGCCTGATCCTGGGCGGCCCCGGCTTCTCTCAGTCCATTGGCGGCATCAAAGGGAAGATTATCGATAAGGACGGCAAGCCGGTGAAAGACGCCGTGATTGTCATCACGCGGAAGGATATGAAGGGTCTGTTCAAGACCAAGTCCGACAAGCGGGGCGAATACATCCACGCTGGCATACCCTATCCCGGCACCTTCAAGGTGGAGTGCCTGGTGGACGGCAAAGTTGTTGACGCCATGGACAACGTGCAGAGCAAGTTCGGCGACCAGGTGGAGGTCAATTTCGACCTGCAAAAGGCCATGCAGAAACAGCAGGAGCTGGCTAAAGCCGCCGAGAGCGGCCAGTTGACGAAAGAACAAGAGCGCTCCATGTCCGCCGAACAGAAGGCGGCGATGGAAAAGAACATCAAAGAAAGATCGGCCAGCATGGCCAAGAACAAGGCCTTGCAGGATGCCTACAACGCCGGCATGACCGCCTTGGAGGCGAAGGACTATCAGACCGCGGTGGACAGCTTCAACAAGGCCGCCGAAGTCGATCCGAAACAGCTTGCCGTGTGGATGAAGCTCACAACGGCCTACGAGGGTCTGGCGAAGACCAAGACCGGCGCCGACGCCGACGCGATCATGGCCAAGGCGAGCGATACTTACCTAAAGTGCATCGAGATGAAGCCGGACGACGGCGGGGTTCACAACAACTACGGCCTGCTGCTGGTGAAGATGAAGAAGATCGACCAGGCGAAGGCGGAACTGGCCAAAGCCGCCGAAATCGAGCCCGCCAGCGCCGGCAAGTATTACTTCAACCTGGGCGCGGTCATGGTGAACAACCAGCAGAACGACGCGGCGCTGGAAGCTTTCCAGAAGGCGGTCGCGGCCGACCCGAAGTACGCCCCGGCCTGGTATTACATCGGCAACGTGCTCAGCAACAAAATGACGATGGACAAGGATGGCAAGCCGACCGCGCCCCCGGGGATGCAGGAAGCCCTGGAGAAGTATCTCGCGCTGGACCCGAACGGCCCGTATGCCGACGCGGCCAAGGGTCTGCTGTCGGCCATCTCGACCTCACTCCAGACGACGTACCAGAACCCGGACGCGAAGAAATCGAAGAAGAAGTAAACAGGTGGATCTGATTTAAGGCGAAGGGCGCTCCGGCGAGGCCGGGCGCCCTTTTCTTCTAGGATGCGATACGTTCTGATTCTGTTGTTCGTGCTGATCATGCTGCCCGTGTTGCGGGGGTGGTTGGGCGCGATTGCGCGGATGCTGCTGAACTGGTCGCTGGGGACAAGTTCCTCATCCGCGGCAGGGCAGCGCTCGCCGGTGGCGTCACCGCCCGCGGCGGCGGGGAGCACGATGCTGCATAAGGACCCGGTCTGCGGCACGTACGTGAGCGAGGCGGTGGCGGTCCCGTTGAGAGAGGGTGGCCAGACGCTGTGGTTCTGCTCGGAGGCATGCCGCGACAAATATCGCCGGCGGGCCTGAAGCGGGCCTATTCTTAGGATCAGTGCTCAATACGGCTCGACGAACTGGCGCAGATAACGGAAGCTCTGCACGAGCGACGCCTGGCGAGCGGCGAGCGAACCTTCGTAGGCCCGGTCTTCCACTTCGACGCAGACCGCGCCGGTATAGCCCGCGTCGGCCAGCGTGGAGAAGAATTGGCCCCAATTTACGTCACCCAGGCCCGGCAATTTGGGCGTGTGGAACTCCAGTGGATGGGCCATGATGCCCACCTGGTTCAACTTCTCCCGATCCAGATGGGCATCCTTGGCGTGGCAGTGCCAGAAGCGCGGCGCAAACTCCCGAATGGCGGCCAGGTAATCCATCCCCTGCCAGACGAAGTGCGACGGGTCGAAGTTGAGCCCGAGGCTGGAGCCTTCAAACTCCTTGAACATGCGCCGCCAGATAACCGGCGTGGTCATGAGATTCTTCCCGCCGGGCCACTCGTCGCGCGTGAACAGCATGGGACAATTCTCGATGCCGATTTTCACGCCGGCGGCCTTGGCGTGGTCGAGAATCGGTCTCCACGTTTCCACCATCCGCGGCCAGCTCTCGTCGACGCTGAGCTTCCAATCGCGCCCGATGAACGTATTCATGACGCCGACGCCCATCGTCGCGGCGGCGTCAATGACGCGATGAATCTGCTCTACTGCGACCTGGGCTTCATCGGGCACGGGCGACAACGCATTGGGATAATAACCCAGGCCGCTGATGCCGACCTTCCTGTCGGCGGCGTAGTTGACCAACCGCTCGGCTTCCGACGCGGTCAACGCGGCGCAATCGATGTGCGTGATGCCGGCGTAGCGGCGCTCGGCTTTGCCCTGGGGCCAGCACATCACTTCGATGCAGGCGTAGCCGGTGGCGGATGCGAAGTCCACGACTTGCTCGAAACTCAAGTCGGGCAGGATGGCGGTAACAAAACCGAGCCTGCATTAATGCTCCCTCTTCTCTCTCAACTCAAGCCGGCGATCCGGATCGCGGCGCGGCCACGTTCCAGCCGGCCTTCAGGGCGCCGGTTGGCCGCGCAGAACATCATACCGCCCGACTGCACTGGAGTGCTGTCGCGGGGCACGCCGATCGTGCACACGACGATGCGCCGCTGTGCGCACGCTGTTCCGGGGCAGCCTGGCGTCCTGGATTCGAAGTTCATCGAATTATTCGGGCAGTGTTAAGACCGCTCTGTTTGGTCACGGCTCGCTAAGACCGCTCTCTTTTTAGTCGCAGCTCAGTAACA
>CAWIQF010000010.1:0-256288 GCA_963838205.1 Terriglobia bacterium
GCTCATGTATCGCTCGGGGCACAACGTGACGCAGGCGGTCGAAGCGCTGCGCTCGGCGGTCAAGACGTCTGAGGGGAAGCACTTTCTGGCGTTCGTCGAAACGGATACGGAGCGCGGGATCGTCAAGTGAGGTCCCGGCCGCAGGCCGGCGCCCAGTGGTGAGCGGCCGCCGATGCCGAGCTGCGTCGGCTCCAGCGGTGCGACATCGGCGCGGGGGGTGGCTTTGCGGGTTGTGATGCTGACGGGCGAGGCTTCGGGGGATATGCTGGCGGCTTCGCTGGCGGGGGCGATGCGCGAGCTGCTGCCTGGAGTCGAGTTCGAGGGGATCGGCGGGGAGCGCATGGCGGCGGCGGGGTTTCGGCTGACCGTGCGGACGACGGGATGGTCGAGCATAAGCAGTGGCGGGTGACGCTGTTCAGCGTCACCGAAGGGGCCGACAAACCACGCAAGTACCCGAAAATGTTTCACCGCTCGCACGCGGTCGTGTTGAACAAAATCGACCTGCTGCCGTACACCGACGTCCGGCTGGAGGAGTTGATCGAAAGCGTTGGCGCGGTGAGTCCGGAAGCCGCGGTTTTCCCGGTTTCATGCCGCACGGGCGACGGGCTGGGCGCGTGGATCGAATGGTTGGAGCGGCAGATCGCGCGCTCGCGGCAGGCGCGCGCGGACGCGGCCATGGAAGGACATTGAAGTATGTGCCTCGCAGTGCCGGGCCAGGTGGTTGAGATCGAGGGCGACGATCCGGCGTTCCTCCGCGGCCGGGTGGATTTCTCCGGGGTGCGGCGGGAGGTCTCGTTTGCATTCACGCCGGAGGCGCGGCCGGGCGACTACGTGTTGGTGCATGCGGGCTTTGCGCTGACGGTCGTCGATCAGGAAGAAGCACTGCTGACGCTGGAGGAATTGCGGCGGCTGGGCGAGGCGGTTGAGGCATCTCCGGAGACGGCGGAAGAGGCGCCGACGCCGTGAAACTGGTGGACGAGTATCGCGATTCGGATGTCGTCGCGCGGCTCGCGGCCGGAATCCGGCGAACGGCCACGCGGCCCTGGACGCTGATGGAAATCTGCGGCGGGCAGACGCATTCGATCGTGAAGAACGGGCTGGAGGCGCTGCTGCCGCCGGGTATCGAACTGGTGCACGGCCCGGGCTGCCCGGTGTGCGTGACGCCGGCCGAATTGATCGATGCCGCGGTGGCGCTGGCGGCGCGGCCCGAAGTGATTTTCACGAGCTATGGCGACATGCTGCGGGTTCCGGGTTCGCGCGGGCGGGCGGAAGGACCCGCGGCACTGCTGGATGCGCGCGCGGCGGGCGCGGACGTGCGCGTCGTTTATTCGGCGCTGGACGCGGTGCAGATCGCGGCAGCGAACCCGGGACGGCAGGTGGTGTTTTTCGCGGTAGGCTTCGAGACCACCGCGCCGGGCCACGCGCTGGCCGTGCTGCAGGCCGAAGCGTTGGGGCTCGAGAATTTTTCGATCCTGGTGGCGCATGTGCTGGTGCCGCCGGCGATCGACGCGCTGCTGGGATCGCCGGAATGCCGCGTGCAGGCGCTGCTCGCGCCGGGCCACGTGTGCACGATTGAAGGCTCGGCAGAATACGCGCGGCTGAGCGCGCGTTGGAAGGTGCCGATTATCGTCACCGGCTTCGAGCCGGTCGATCTGATGGAGGGCATCCTGATGGCCGTGCGACAACTGGAAGCCGGCCAGGCACGGCTCGAAAATCAATACAGCCGCGCGGTGCGCGCGGACGGGAATGCGCCGGCACGCGCGGCGGTGGATCACGTATTCGAAGTGACCGACCGGCCCTGGCGCGGGCTGGGTCTAATCGCAAATAGCGGGCTGGCGCTACGCCCGGCGTATCGGAAATTCGATGCCGTCGCGCGATTCGGTGCGGGCCCGGAGCCGGTGCAGGACGATGGCGCGTGCATCAGCGGGTTAATTCTCCAGGGGCTGAAGAAGCCGCGCGAGTGCCCGGCCTTCGCGACCCTGTGCACGCCGGAGCAGCCGCTGGGCGCGCCGATGGTTTCGAGCGAAGGCGCCTGCGCGGCGTACTACCACTACGGGCGGAAAGTGTGAGGCCGCGCCGATGAGCCAGGACGAATCGAGCCTGCCGGCACTGGCCTGCCCGCGCCCATCGGAGGGCGGCGGACAGATCGTGCTGGCGCACGGCGGCGGCATGCGCATGACCGAGAAGCTGCTGGAAGAAGTGTTCTACCCGGCCTTCGGCAATGCGGCGCTGGCGGCGCGGCACGACGGCGCGGCGCTCGAGACTGCCGCGGGCCGGCTGGCCTTCACCACCGACTCCTACGTGGTGCGGCCGCTGTTTTTCCCCGGCGGATCGATCGGCGAGCTGGCGGTCTACGGAACGGTCAACGACCTGGCGATGTGCGGCGCGCGCGCGCTGGCGCTGAGCGCCGGCTTCATCCTCGAAGAAGGTCTGTCCATCGACACGCTGAAGCGCGTTGTGGCAGCGATGAGCGAGGCCGCGGCGCGGGCCGGCGTGCCCATCGTCACCGGCGACACGAAGGTCGTCGAACGCGGCAAAGGCGACGGCGTGTACATCAATACGTCGGGCCTCGGCGTGGTCCACGGTCCGGCGATTCTGCCGTCGCGCATCGAACCCGGCGACGCGATCCTGGTGAGCGGCGACCTCGGCGCGCACGGCATTGCGATCCTGGCCGCGCGCGAGCAGTTGGGCGTTCAAACCGATCTGAAAAGCGACGCCGCGCCGTTGTGGGAGCCGGTGGATGCGCTGCTCAAAGCGGGCCTCGATATACACTGTCTGCGCGACCTGACGCGCGGCGGCCTGGCGGCGTCGGCAAACGAATTGGCGTCGACGCGCGGCCTGGACATCGAACTCGACGAGCCGTCGATTCCGGTGCGCGACGAGGTGCGCGCGGCCTGCGAATTGCTGGGCTTCGATCCGCTGTACATCGCCTGCGAAGGGCGGTTCTGCGTCTTCCTCCCAGCGGCCCAGGCGGAACAGGCGACCAGTATCTTGCGGGCCTGTGGGGTGAGCGCCGGCGCGGTGCGCGCGGGCCGGGTCAAGGACGAAGCGCGCTTCGGCGTCATCATCCGCAACCGCTACGGCTCTTCGCACGTGCTCGATCTGCCATCGGGCGAGCAACTGCCGCGGATCTGCTGAAGGCGTCCGCCCCGGCCGTTACAGCAGCTTGGTCACGCCCGGTATGAAAGTCGGATAGATGCCGTCCGGCCCGGGCTTGACGGGCGGTTCCATGTCCATGTTCACGTTCTCGGGCAGCGGCGGGTAGAAGAAATCCGACTTGTCGAACTGCTCCCACGTGACCTCCTTGCCGGTGTAGGAGGAGAACTGGCCCATGATGCCGATCTGCGTGCTGCGCGCCATGTAATCGCCGTTGTTGACAGGCTTGCCGGTGCGGATGCCGTTGAACAGCGCGACGTGTTCCAGGTCGTAGGCGCTGGCCTTGGACTTCGCCGCCTGCGATTCCCAGTTGGTCTCGCCCGTGATCCGCAGCCTCAGCAGATCGCAGCGCCCCTTGCTGCCCAGAATCAGGCTCGAGTTCTCTTCGTAGCAGTTGTCGATGGTGCGGCAGAAGGCGTAAACGCGCACGCCCTTGGGGAAATCGTAGACCACGGCATTGTGGTCGAAGATGTCGCCGTAGATCTCGCCGTGCAGCGTCGAACGGCCGCCCATGGCGTAGCAGCGCAGCGGCGCGGCGTTGAGCAGCGCCCAACTGGAGCGGTCGAGATTGTGGATCAGCGTCTGCGGCACGTCGTCGCCCGAGAGCCAGTGGAAATGGTACTGGTTGCTGGCCTGGAATTCGACCTCCTTCATGCCCGGGCGGCGCGGGTACATCACGTACGGCGGCCGCAGCCACGTCTCCTGGATGGCGACGATGTCGCCGATGGCGCCATCGTGCACGCGCTGCATCACCTCCCGATAGCCGGGGTGGTAGCGGCTCTGGAGCCCCGAAACAATTGACAAATTCTTTGTTTTGGCGAGCTCGCAGGCGGCGCGCAGCCGCTGGATGCCGATGGGGTCGATGGCGTGCGGCTTCTCGACGAAAACGTGCTTGCCGGCCGTCGATCGCCGCCAGGGCGTGGAACGAATGGAATTTCGCCGCGTTAGCGATGATCACGACGTCGGAGACTTCGATGACATGCTTATAGGCGTCGAAGCCGGTGAAGCAGTGCTCGTCGGGGACCTCCACCTGGTCGGGGAACTTGAGCTTCATCGAGGCGCGGTTCTCCTGAATACGGTCGAGCAGCATGTCCGCCATGGCGACGATGTGCACGTCCTTGCCGGCGCGCATGGCGTTCAGCGCGGCGTCGGGGCCGCGATTGCCGCAGCCGATGACGCCGACCTTGATCACGTCGCTGCCGGCGACGTAGGCCGAGGCGGGCACGGCGGCTAGCGCGGCGGCGGAGAGTTTCATGAAATCGCGACGCGTCGAACGCGGCGCCGGAATGAGTGGAGATGGAAGAAGTGTTGTCTGGCTGCATGGTGGGGACCCTTATGGAACCTATCGCACCTGAGACTTCCCGGCAAGCGCACGGCCGTCCGCGAGCGCGCAAGCGCCTCCCCCACCGCGGTCGTCGGAGCCCACGTTGTCTGCGATAATCGGATCACTGGAGCCAAAACTCGTATGCCGAACGATTCATCCCGCCGAAATTTCCTGGCCGCCGGGCTGGTCCTGCCCGCGTCGGCGATCGCCGCGACCACCGGCACCCAATCCGCCCAACCCGCCGCGCCTCCCGCGAACGCGCCCAAAGCAGCCGCTGGTCAGCCCGCGCTGGAGTTCCGCACGCTCGGCAAGACCGGGCTCAAGGTCACTTCCATGGGCTTCGGTTGCATGGTGACCTCCGACGCCGCGGTGATTGCGCAGGCTGTCGAGATGGGCATCAACTTCTTCGACACGGCGCGCGTCTATCAGGGCGGCAACAACGAGCGCATGGTGGGGGCGGCACTGAAAGGCAAACGGCAGAAGCTGGTGCTTTCGTCGAAGACGCTGGCTCCAACGAAGGACGGCGCGCTAGCGCATCTGGACACGAGTCTCAAAGAGCTGCAGACGGACTATCTCGATATCTGGTACCTGCATTCCAAGAGCAAGCCCGAGCACATTACGGACGACCTCATGGAGGCGCAACGGATTGCCAAGCAGCAGGGCAAGATCCGTTTTGCCGGCATCAGCAGCCACGTCGGCCACCGCGAGCTGATTCCGGCAGTGATCAAGGCCAACCATTTCGACGTTCTGCTGGCGAGCTACAACTTCACGATGGGCGCGACCATCGACGACCTGCTGGAACAGACCCGCAAAGCGGGCATCGGCGTGGTCGCGATGAAGGTGTTCGCCGGCGGCTACCACCCGATTCCGGCGGTGAAGAACGATCCGCAGGTGATCGAACTGCTGCACCGCGAGGGCGCGATGTTCGCCGCGCTGAAGTGGGCGCTCAAGAACAAGCACGTGGACACGACGATTCCGAGCATCACCGACCTCGATCAGCTCGACGAGGATGTGCGCGCCATGGCGAGCCCGTTCACTCCGGCGGATGAAAAGGTGCTCTCTGCGCAGCTCGATTTCCTGCGCCCGCGCTACTGCCGCATGTGCAACTCGTGCGACGGGACCTGCCCGCAGGGCTTGCCCGTGGCCGCCGTGCTGCGCTTCCTGACCTACGCCGAGGGATATGGCGAGTTCGCGCTGGCGCGCGAGAACTTCCTCGGACTTTCCGCGGAACAGCGCAGCGTGCGCTGCGGCGATTGCGCCGAATGCGCGGTCAAATGCGCGAACGGCGTGCATGTGCGCGAGCGCTTGGCCCGCGCGCAGGAGTTATTCGCCTGAGGCGGGGCTACCGCGTCACCGCCTTTTGACTGGACGGACTCGCGGTGCCTGAGTGCACCGCGAACAGCCGTTTGTGCGTCTCCTTGGCGGCTTGCACGAGCTCGGCGTAGGGCCGGTCGGTCACGTCGATGAAACCGATGTTGTAGTTTTCACCGTCGCCGCGGCCGGTGTTGGCTTCGTCGGTCCACTGGAACCAATGCGTGCCGATCATGGCCGGCATAGCCAGCGTGTTCTCGACGTAATAGCGATAGGCCACGCCGCGCTCGGCCTGGTCGCGCGCCTGCACCAGACCCGCGGAGAGGCCGCGGCCGGGCGTGCCGATGTGGAATTCGCCGATCACGATCGGCCGGCCGGTCAGCGCATAGATCTTCTCTATGCGGGCGCGATCCGGCACGACGTCGTAGATGTTCAGGCTGAACACGTCGAAGCCGCGCGTCAGGGCCACGACATCGTCGTCGGCGTGGCCGCCGAAGCGCAGGCCCAGGTTGAGATGGTTCGGATCGTGCTTCTTCACGGCCGCGTTGATCACCGCGAGTTCCTTTTCGAAGCATTGCAACAAAAACGCCTTGCGGCGTTCCGGCGTATCGCCCTTCGCCAGGTACGCCTGCAGCTCGCGTTTCGTCGCCGTGTCCGAGCCTTTCAGCATCAGGTCCGCCACCAAAGGCTCGCGGCCCGGCCAGGCCGGCTCGTTGGCGATAAAGTAACCCAACAGCCACGGATCGTCCTTGCGCGGCGCGCATTGGCGGCGGGCTGCCTCGTCCACTTTTTTCGGCCATTCGGGCGAGTAGACGTCGGGCATGCCCATGTACATCTCCATGCCCCAGCCGTCGAGCGGCACGGCGTAAGGCGTGCGCTTGGCGGCCCACAACACCGGGTCCGACCAGTTGGCGACGGTATTGAAACCCCACGCCGCCAGGCGCTGCAGCGAGAAATCGATCCATTTCGGTTTCCAGTCGTCGCCGAAACGGCGCAGCAGATTCCAGGTGTAGAACGACGTCATCTGCCGGCCCTCGGCCCACGGCGGCATGTGGCTCAATCCGGCCGGAGGCAGGGCCGCGAAGACGCCCGCGCGGTCGCGCGTGCTGGTTTCAATCGTCGACCGGATGCAATCGGAGCCCACCGACAGGAACAGGTGGCCGTCGGGATCGACGAACCACCACTTGCCATCGACCTGCTCGACGCGGAAGAAGCCCGTCGCCTTGGCGTGCGTGCTCTTGTACCCGCCGTAATTGCAGTAGTCGTATCCGCCGGGCTGCAGCGCTTTGGCCTCGTCGGCCCAGGCGTGCTGGAGATCGTCGAGACTCGCGGCCTTGCCGGGCCACGTGGCCGGAATCCACTGGCCAAACTGATCCACCAGCGAACCTGCCTCGAGCAGTTTGTCACCCGGATCGTCCTTGACGAGAGTGATGGACCGGATCTCGACGACGGCCTCGCCATCCGGCGCCGGCATGCGCATGCCAATCTCCTGAACCGCCGTCAGCGGGCCTTGCCCGTGCGCGGAGTCTGACGAACGACAGCGCGCGCGGCCGGTTGCTCATCGCCGCCAGATCCGTGCCACTCTGCTCGGGCCGCTCGATCCGCGCCAGCGGCAGGACGGTGCGAATCCAGGGGCCTTGAAAGAGGTGCATGTTCAGGCCGCGCACGCCGTCCGCGGTATGGATCCGCAACTCGAAGCGCTGGGGCGTCGTCGTTTTCACCTCCAGCACCAGGAACTTGTAGCCCGACCAATCGGCCGGGAGAGCGGGGTCGAAATCCTTCACCGCCCATTTCTGTTCCGTTCCGCTAGCGTCAAAAACAACGCGTTTTGTTTCGGCTTGCGCCAGCGCGCCGCCGAGCGCGAGGAGTACAACAATCCAATGCTTGTGCATGGATTGGTTCTATCACTCTTTGCGGGTGGGCGTTGCGCCGCGCGGCAAAAGTCAGCGCATCCGGTACCAGAGATACGCGGTCAGTGTGACCAGCAATGTTAGCCAGAAGCGGTAGTCGGCCAGCAAAAATGGGCGCGCCTCGGCCGACGACGTCCGGCCCCAATCCACGGTCGTCATGACCAGATCGCCCGCCGGACGGCGCTGGTCCAGGAGGCTCACGCCGACCAGCGCGCAGACGCACAGCAGGCACTCGATAATTGCCCCGTGCAGCCAGGGCCGCAGTACTGGCGTCTGCAGGAACGGGATGAACGGATGGCGGCTGTCGAACATCAGGAGGGGGCCGGCGACAAACCCGGTCAGCACCGAGGCCATGACCCCGCGCGTGGTTATCCGCTTCCATAACACACCCAGGAAGAAGATGCCGACAAAGGGCATCACCAGGTAGGCCGTGACCATTTGCAGGTAGATCCACAGCGACTCGAAGCGGCCGATCACCGGCGCCCACAGCGCGCCGAGCACGAACACCGCCAGCACGGCCATGCGCCCGGTGAAGACCTGGCGCTGCTGCGAGGCGTCCGGGCGCCAACGCAAGTAGAAATCGCGCGTGAAGAGGGTGGCGATCGAGTTGTACGTCGCGCTGAGGTGGCCCATGAGCGCGGCGGCGATACCGGCCACGGTCAGGCCGAGCAGGCCGGCCGGCATGAGCGCGCCGAGGAGCGCTGGATAAGCCTTGTCGGGCGAGCTGAGCGTCGGAAACAGCGCCCGCGCGATCAACCCGGGAAGGACCAGCAGGAACGGCATGGCGACCTTGAGGTAGCCGCAAAAGACCGCTCCCAGCCGGCCCTGGTTGAGGTCGCGCGCGGCGAAGACGCGCTGCACCAGCACCTGGTCCATCGACCAGTAGAAGCTGCCGACGAGGAAGCCACCGAAGAACATGCCGGGCCATGGTACGTCGGCGTGCGTGGGCGGGCGCACCATGCTGAACATCTCGGCCGGCAGGCGCGCGTGCAGACCCTGCCAGCCGCCGACGCGGCCCAGGCCGATGGTGGTCAGAACCACCGCCGCGGCCAGCAGAACCGTGGTCTGCAGAGCGTCCGTATAAACCACCGCGCTCAAGCCGCCTTTCATCGTGTAGAGCGCCGTGAACAGGCCCAGAACCCAGATCACGGTGACGCGGTCCCAGCCCAGCACGTCGGAAAAGACGATCGACGACGCCCACAACGAGATCGAGATCTTGGTGAGGATCGAAAGTACGATCATCAGCGCGCTGAACAGCAGCCGTACGCGCGCGCTAAAGCGCTTCTCCAGGAACTCCGGCACCGTGTAGATGCGGTTGCGCATGTAGAACGGCAGGAACAGCACGATCAGCGGCACCAGGCAGAAGACGGCGATCCACTCGAAACCTCCGATGCACATGCCGATGGCGAAGCCACTCCCGGCCAGACCAACGAAATGCTCCGCGGAGATGTTGGAGGCCAGCAGCGACGCTCCGATAAACGGCCAGCGCAGTTGGCGATTGGCCAGAAAGTAGCCCTCGCTGGTGGCGGCCCGGCGCGCCGCCCGCAAGCCGATGGTCACGACCAGCACGGCATAGATCGCGACAATGGCCCAATCGATGAGTTGCAGATGCAAGCTTCGGATTCCTCCTCGGCGCAGCTCGGCGCAAGCACATCATACTTGCTTCTGGTGATACGATGGCGCACGACAGGAGAAGCCCATGAACGGCTACCAGCGCATTGCCGCGGCCCTCGCCGGCGAACCCACCGACGCGACGCCCGTCATGCTGCACAATTTCATGATGGCGGCGCGCGAAGCCGGCCTCGGCATGCGCGAGTTTCGCAGCGACCCGCGCCAGATCGCCCGCGCTTTCCGCGAGTCGGTGGAACGCTACGGTTACGACGGCATCATGGTGGACGTCGATACCGCAACGCTGGCCGCGGCGGTCGGCGTCCCGGTCGAATACCCCGAAGACGAACCTGCCGTGTGCCGCGGCGCGCGCCTCGCCAGCCTTTCCGAACTGGCTCAGTTGCCGCCGCCCGATGTCGCCCGGCACGAGCGCGTGCAGGTTTGGGTGGAAGCCGTGCGGCTGCTCAAGCGCGAGTTCAGCGGCGAGATCTTTATCCGCGGCAATTGCGACCAGGCCCCCTTCAGCCTGGCATCGCTGATGCGTTCCGCGGAGGGCTGGATGCTCGATCTGATGGATCCCGAAAACGAAAGCGCGGCCTTCCGGCTGCTCGATTACTGCTACGAAGCGACGACTCAGTTTCTGCGGTTGATGGCCGCCACCGGCTGCGACATGCTCTCCAACGGCGATAGTTCCGCGGGCTCCAGCCTGATTTCACCGCGGCTGCACCGCCGCTTCGCGCACTCTTATGAGACGCGCCTGGCCGCGTTCTCGCACGATCTTGGACTGCCCTACGCGCAGCACGTCTGCGGCAACGCCCGCCCCATCCTGGCCGATCTCGTCGCCACCGGCGCCGACGCCGTGGAACTCGACTTCAAAACCGACTCGCAATCCGCGCACGACGCCCTGATGGGCCGCGCCACGCTCATCGGCAACATCGATCCCACCGGCGTCATGGCCCTAGGAACGCCGGATCTGGTCGAGGCCAAATGCCGCACGCTGATGGCGATCTTCGCGGACACGCCGCGGCTCATCCTCAACGCCGGCTGTGCCCTGCCCGCCACCACGCCGCCCGCGAATCTGCGGGCTATGATCCGGACCGCCCACGGCAACTGATCGTTTGTGAAAAGCGCGCGGCCTCATCGCGCAGCTTGGCTGCTCCGACGACTCTTTCCGGCCGCCGGAGGATTTCGCCCGCCTGGTTACGCCCCTCGCGGCGTGTGGAAGTCTCCGCCACGCCGCCGTTCGGCCAGAACCGGGCGCACCGCCTGGATGATCTGAAGTGGAGTGAACGGCTTCGGGAGGACCGCTTGTCCTTCACCCTCCAGACGCCGCAGCCACCCCGGATCGCCCGTCGCAAACAGCACCCTCGCGTCGTGGCAGGAGCGGCGTATCTGCTCCGCCAGTTGCGTCCCCAACCCGTCCGGCAGATGAAGATCCAGGATAAACAGGTCGAAATCGCCGTTTTCTGCCCGGATGAATTCAGTCGCCTGCTCCAGGCTCCCGGCCTCCACCACCGCCCAGCCCTCGTGTTCGAGAATCTGCCGGGCCAGTTCCCGGACAGCCCACTCGTCTTCCACCAGCAAGATCCTGGCGCTCGCGGTTCCATTCCCGGGCACGGTCAGCCTCCTCCATACCTAGATCGGGCAGTTAGCTGCTCATACGCTATACCCAATTGCCCACTCCGGCAAGGATCCTCGCGGCTCATTGCCCCATGTGGCTGAAAAAACTTCTGCCGGCTCCGCCCGCGGGTGGCGCTCTGGCAACGCGGCCCGGACCCGCCGCGGTCCACCGGCCTCAGCTCGCTCCTGCGCCGGCTTGAGCGCGCAGCGCCAGCGCCCGGTGGTACTCCGCCCGCACAATCTCAACTTCCGCCGCTGCCAGCGCCAGCCGCGGCGGGCGCACGCGCCGGCTGCCCATCCCGGCCTGCTCCTGCACCTGCTTGATCAACTGCACGAATTTGGGCACCGTATCCATGCGCAGCAGCGGCAGAAACCAGCGATAAATCTCGTACGCCCGCGCCATGTCGCCCTCACGCGCCGCGTTGAACAGCTCCACCGAATCCTTCGGAAACGCGTTCACCAACCCCGCGATCCACCCACACGCCCCGGCCGCCACGGCCTCGACAATCAGATCGTCCACGCCGCATAGAATCTGCAGCCGTTCTCCCGCCAGCACCCGTAATGCCTGGATGCGCCGCACATCGGCGCTCGATTCCTTCACCGCCTCCAGATTCGCGTGCAGCCCCAGCAATTCCACGACCTGCTCCGGCAGGAAATCGACTTTGTAGGCGATCGGGTTGTTGTACAACATGCACGGCAGCGCCGCCGCCTCCATCACGGCGCCCACGTGCGCCCGCATTTCGCGCCAGTCGCCGCAATACACATACGGCGGCAGAACCATCAGTCCGTCGCAGCCCATTTCTTGCGCCGCCCGAGCCTGCTCGACAGCCTCGCGCGTCGATGTCGCGGCCACGCCCGCGATCACCTTCGCGCGCCCGGCCAGCGCCGCCACACAGGTTCTCAGAACGTCGCGCCGTTCTTCGGAACTCAGCGTGCCACCCTCGCCCAGCGAGCCCAGCGCGACTAAGCCCCGGCACCCGTTCTCTACCAGCCATTGCGCGTGCCGCGCCAGCAGCTCATGGTCCACGCTCAGGTCTTCAAGGAAAGGCGTCGTGATCGCCGGAATGACTCCGCGCCATTGCATAGGGAGACTCCTCGCTTCGTGACGATCTTACTGAATGTGGTTGCTGGACGCGAACGGCGCGGCTTGTTCTCGCATGCAACATACGCAATTCAAGCCGGCTCCGCTCCGCCTCCACCGGCTGCTAGTGTAGTGTCTCAGTCTGAGGATTGACAACGCCGGCCGAGCGTCAACACGAGTGTCGACGCGGCAGACACGAGTGCCTGCGCCACGTACCTGCGCCACGGTGAATGGCCGATGATTGTCAGAGAATCTGCGAGACCTGACACTAGGAATCCGAGCCCCGCTTCTCATCCAGGCTGGACCACGTCGCCAGCTCCTCGGCCTTGCCGCTTTTCTGCCGCCGCCGTGCCAGCGAGTCGTGCAGAATCCGGGTGAGCATCAGGTCGCGCGCTTTCAGCTCGCGCGTCATGTTGGATTCGTGCAGCCGGTAGAGCAGCGTGACCTCGCGCAGGATGACGATCTTTAACCCCGCCTCGCGCGCCCGCAGGAACCAATCGAAGTCTTCGCTGATGCGCAGCGTTTCGTCCAGCAGCCCCACCGCGTCGAAAACGCGGCGTCGATACAAACCGGCGCCCAGATGGATGTGCGCCACCGAGTGGTCCGGCCCCTCGAAGGGCAAATCCAGCTTCTCGGCGCCCGGCAGCTCGATGTAGCGAATTCGTCCGCTCACGATGTCCAGAGTCGCGTCTTCCACCAGCCGGCCCGCCTGCAATTCGAGCTTGCCCTCGGGCCACTGATCGTCCGCATCGGCAAAGCCGATCAGCTCGCCCCGCGCTTCCCGCAGGCCGCGATTGCGGGCCGCCGCCGGACCGCTGTTTTCCTGGCGGAAATAACGGATATCCGCTCCCAGCGCCGCCACCGTTTCGGGCGTCGCATCGGTCGAGCCATCGTCGACCACCAGGATTTCGAGCGGCTCGTAGTTCTGTGCCCGCACACTCGCAATGGCGTCCGGCAGAAACCTGGCGGCGTTGTAGCAGGGCACGATCACACTCACCAGCGGCCCTCTCATACGGCCTCCGGGTGGGACAAAAATTCCAGAATTCTGCGGGGGATCTGCGGCAGATCCGTTCCCGCTTCCAGCGTGTAGACCGGAACCTCTCGCACCAGCGCGCTGAGCTTTCGAAACGCCTCCCGCTCCGCGCCCGGCAGGTGCGACAGCGTCGTCGGCGCGAGTGCCCGGAAGCCTTCGGCGGCCGTGGCGCGTCGCAGCACCGTGTCCTGGCGCCCCGTGATTCGCGACACCAGCAGAGCCCGAATCGGGAACCCGCCAATCAGCTTCCCGGGAGCGAAGCGGCTCACAAACACCAGCGCCTTTTCACTATCCAGACGGCTCTCGTTGCTCACCGCCGCGCGCAGGCGGGGAAACCGCGCCAGGTTTTCCACTTCCACCTTGGCTGTGCCGTACAGACTGTAAACATGCGGCTCCGGACCGTGCCGCACCAGCACGTAATCGTCGCCGGCGAATTGTAAATCGGAATCCAGACACGCCAGGGCCGCGGTCGATTTTCCCGAACCGCTGGCGCCCGTAATCAGCACGCCGCCGCTACTGAGTCCGACCGCGGCCGCATGGACCGGCTGCAACGGCAGTTTCTCGAACCACCAATGAAAAATCGTCCGCAGCGGAAAGCTGCGCTCCCAGTACGGCACCTTGCGGTCGTCGGAGATCCAGTAGAACGCTTCACCGCGCTGGTGGTCCAGCATCAGCAGTATGTCGGAGCCCGGCTGGTACACGGTCCGCAGGCGCGTCGTGTTGAATCCGGCAATCTCGCCGCGAACCCCGTACGCATCGGCGCCCCACGGCGGCGGCGGCGGCGCCACGCCCGTCGATCGCGTGTCGAACAGGCAGATCGTCAACTCCGGCTGCGCCTCCGCCGGCGCCGGAATGTGCGCCAAGGCCGGCGTCAACAATTCTTCCAGCGCCGCTCCGGCGAATCGCAACAGCGCGACCCGGTCGCCAATTTGAAAGCGCCTCTCGATCACGCCCGCGCGCTCTGCGGCCGCCTCGAAGCGGCTTCGGACTGCAGTGAAAAACGCTTCGGGCGCAGCATTGGCCAGCGCCTCCGATGGCCCTGCCTCGGACGGCCAAGCCATCAGGTTTCCTCCGCCGGCCGCGACGGCCAGCCCGTCTCGTCCACGTCGTGGATTGGGTCCAGTTGAAACAGGTCCTGCATGTCGGCGTAGACGGTGAGCGTCGGCGCGACCCACACGCCGGCCGCGACTTGGGCAGGCTCCGGAAGCGTCCCCGCTCGCGGCGCGTCCCCGGCCTCGCCGGGCCGGATCAGGCCTTCCTCGATCAGCCGGCCGCAAAACCCCAGCACCTGTTCCCGCCGCTCCCCCGTGGGAGCATCTTTGCAAACATCGTCCACGACACTCGAAATCGTGCCGCCGGCCGCCACCAGATTCCAGATCGCGGTAGCCGTAGGGTTCAGGCTGTAGTAGTTGCCCGACTCCAGGTTGATGACGACGACTTCCTCCTCAAAACACTGCCAGACGATTTTAGAACCGGCAACGCTATAGGCCTTGGCCGTCTCGATGCTCTGTGGGTTAAAACTCATACTCTCCCGCCCCGGTGGGTCCACTCTCGTTCAGGATTGCATCCTGAATTCCCCGGTTTAACTCATCATAGCTTTAACCTTGGTTCACCCGGCATCGGTCTGGAAATCGCGGCCGCGTCGACCCCAGCCAGGGCCCGGCAGACATCGCCGGGTGGTCTGCACCGCGCTTCCTCCGGCACCCATCCAGCGCGCGCCGCACGGGGTGTATTCTAGTGGCTGCGTCGGCTGCCGGCGTTCGTATGTGTATCGGCTCACGGGTGCTGCCGGAAACGCGGCTCGACCAGCCGGCGCCGATCCCGGCCGGCTCTGGGCTCGGGTTGAATCGATCGAGGTGCGTGAATGAACCAGGCGAAATTTCTGCTATGCGTGCTCGTGCCGGCCTGCGCGGGTTTCCTCACAGCGCACTCTGAACTGCTGGCGCAGAATCCGAAGCCTGCATTTCACTGGCCCGACGGCAAACGCGTGGCCGTCAGTCTTTCGTTCGACGATGCCCGCTTGAGCCAGATGGACGTGGGCCTTCCGCTGTTCGACCGGTATGGGGCCAAGGTCACCTTCGTGGTCAACCCGCCCAACATGCAAAAGCGTCTGGAGGCTTGGAAAACGGCCGTCGCGCACGGCCACGAGATCGGCAATCACACCACCTCCCACCCTTGCTCGGGCAACTTCGCCTGGTCGCGCGATAACGCCTTGGAAAACTACACGCCGGCCATGATCGAGCAGCAAATGGACGGCGCCAATGCCGAGATCCTGCGCCTGGTCGGAGTCAAGGCTATGACCTTCGCCTACCCCTGCGGTCAGAAATTCATCGGGCGCGGCGTGGCGGTGCAAAGCTATGTGCCGCTCGTCGCCAGGCGCTTTCTGGTCGGCCGCGGTTTCCGCGATGAAGCGGCCAACGACCCCCTGTTCTGCGACCTGTCCCAGGTGTACGGCGTGGAATCCGATGGAATGAGTTTCGACCAGATGAAGGCGGCGGTTGTCGCTGCTTCGCAGCAGGGAAGTTGGCTGGTCTTCGCCGGCCATGAGATTGGCGTCTCGGGTACTCAGACGACGCTGGTCTCGAGCCTGGAGCAGTTTCTTAAATACGCCCAGGACCCCGCCAATGGCGTCTGGCTAGGTACGGTAGAGAAAGTCGCCACCTACATTCGTGCACAACGGGGTGATAAGTAGGGTTGCCGTTCTATCTTCACGCCGATCCAATTCATTCGTTACTCGGAATTTGTCAGTAACTGAGTCTTCGTAGTCCAGGCAAAAAAGTGGCAAGCGGAGGGAACCGACGATCGTGGTTGTGAGAATGCTTCAGCGCTTCGCCGCGGCAGTTCGCCGGCGCCGGGAGCGCGCGCATGCCGCCGCACTTGCGCGCCAACTCGACGCCACCGCGGACTATTCCTTCACTGCAGACTACCTCTCCCCGCACGTCGGCGAATGGACCGAACCGCTGGCGGTCTACCAGGGCCAGCCGGACGTGCGGATGCTTGAAATCGGAAGCTTCGAAGGTCGCTCGACGCTTTGGTTTCTCGCGAACATACTCACCCATCCCACCGCCGGCATTGTCTGCGTGGACCTTTTTGTGCCAGCCCCGCGTGAGCTGCGTTTCGATCACAACCTCCGCATCGCCGCTGTGGTGAACAAGGTCACGAAGCTGAAAGGGCGTTCGGAAGATCTTCTGGCGCAGCTACCCCGCGATAGCTTCGACATTATCTATGTGGACGGTTCCCATCAGGCCGTAAATGTTCTCTACGACGCCGTCAGCGCCTGGTTCCTCTTGAAGGCCGGCGGTGTGCTGATCTTCGACGATTATCTGTGGGAGATGGACAAGTCGCCGTCCGAGCGGCCGCAGCCGGCCATCGATCTGTTTCTCGCCTCATTCCAAGGCCGCTATGAGCTGCTCTCCAAGGCCTATCAGGTGATCCTCCGCAAGAGCGCGCCGGACTCCAATCGCTGAGTTCGGACCGTTCGAACCCGACCCTTTCCATTGCTTTTTCGTGGAATTGGCTCCGCCACTTGCGGCCGCGTTGACCTCTACCGCCAGCCTGAGCTACCTGCGCGCCTGCTCCGCCTTGAGCCCGCCCCGCGGTCTGAATTCTGATACGATTTCATCCGGATCCGGCCATCCGGCTCCCTTCCCAGGAGGCTGCTCCATGGAGCGCATCACTCGCCGCGACTGCCTGCAAACCGGCGTGAAAGTTTTGGGCGCGGCGAGCGTCGCCGCGGCCGCCGCCGGCCCCGCCCTGGCCGGGCCCGATCGCCAGCCACCCACCGCCCGGCCTGCCATTCATCTGGCCCACATGGTCTCTCCGGGCCAGCCCTCGCGCCTGCGCCTGCTCAAGCAGATCGGCGTCAACTCCGCCATCGCCGGTGTCGCCGGCGAGCTCTCCAAAGTGCCCCGCGACCAATACCTCCCTACGCTCCGCCGCATCAAGGCCGACTTCCTCGAAGAGGGCATCCACATCGCCGGCGTCGAGAGCCATCCCGTGCCCGCCGAGAAGATCAAGCTCGGCCTCCCCGGCCGCGACGAGGAGATCGAAAACTATAAAGCCGCCATCGACGCCCTCGGCCGCGCCGAAATCCCGGTCCTGTGCTACAACTGGATGGCCGGTCTGGGCTGGTACCGCACCAAAACCGACGTGCACGAGCGCGGCGGCGCCCTCACCACCGAGTTCGACGCCGAAGCCGCCCGGGCCCAGGGTCTGACCCAGTACGGCGAGATCTCCGAAGAGAAAATCTGGGCCAATCTCGAATACTTTTTGAAGCAGGTCATCCCCGTCGCCGAAACCGCCGGCGTCAAAATGGCCCTGCACCCCGACGATCCGCCCATCTCGCCCCTGCGCGGCATCGGCCGCATCCTCACCAGCGCCAAAAACTACCGCCGCGTCCTCGCGATCGTTCCCAGTCCCGTCAACGGCATCACCTTCTGCCAGGCCAATTTCAAGGCCATGGGCGAGGACCTCGAAGCCTTGGCCCGCGAATGGTGCCGTCAGAAAAAAATCTTTTTCATTCACTTTCGCGATATCCGCGGCACCCGCGAGCACTTCGTCGAAACCTTCCATGATAACGGCCCGACCGACATGGCGCGCATGCTGCAGGTCTACTCCGAAAACGGTTTCGCCGGTCCCATCCGCCCCGACCACGCCCCCACCCTCGAGGGCGAATCCAACGACCATCCCGGCTACGCCATCACCGGCCAGATTCTCGCTTTCGGCTATATGAAGGGCATCCTCGACGGCCTCAAAATCCCATACGCCTGAGCCCCGCGCGCCGTTTTCGTTTCTCTCGAAAACCGCACCGCCCAACCGCGAGGCGGGACTCTCCCGGGACAGGGCGAAGTCGGCGCTTGACTGAGCCAAAACCGGCTCCAAAAAAAAGCTGTCGGCAACTGCAATTCCATGGATCGGGAGTCGGCTACTGGGTGTATAACTTGGGGGATTCGGGAGCTATAAACCGTGCTAAATGGTTTAGTTAGCGCGGCTGCTGTGCGGGATGAGAAAACATCAGTTATGAAAATCCGTTGGTCATTTGCTTTACTTGTGCTCGTCTGTGCCGTTGCGCTGCCGCTGTCGGCGGGTTCGGTCAGCGTCTGTGATGCCCAGGCCGGCAACCTGGTCGCCAACTGCGGCTTCGAAACTCGCGATTTCACTGGCTGGACCCATGCGGGTAACCCCGGCCTTATCGGAGTGTCGAGTGACATTTATGCCTACGGTGGTGCCCATTCGGGCACGTACTTCGCTTTCTTGGGCCCAGTTCGACTGGGACGGAACTCTGTCTCAGACCCTGACCACGAATCCTGGAGACACCTACACTGTTTCTTTCTATATCGACGCCGTCGGTGATAACCCCAGCGATTTCAGCGCGTACTGGAACACCGACGCACTTATGTCCGTCGATAACCCAAATACTGGCGATGTGTGGACCCAGTTCCTCTTCACGGTAACCGGCACCGGCTCCGATACGATTCAGTTCAACTTTCGGGATGATCCGGAGTACATCGCGCTCGACGACGTAGTGGTACTTGACACAGGGACTGCTATTCCAGAGCCGGGCAGCCTGGGCCTGCTGATCTCTGGTCTAGCCGTAGTCATCCTGGCACGCCGCCGCCGCGCTTGATCCGCGACCGCTGCGAGTAGTTCTAAGGCCGAAATCCGGATTTGCATCTGCAAATCCGTGTACCGGAGAATGCGGCCCTGGCTCCCGGGCGCGCTTGCCCTTCGCACCGTCGCGCCGCCGTCGATTTCACCGTGAAAGCACCGCAATTTCACGGTGAGAACACGGTCCGCGCGCGGTGAATCCACGGTGAAATCACGGTGCGCCGCACGGTGAAACGCCCCCGCCCCGCCTCACGGCCGCACTACGATTCGCATCAACTGCACCATCGGCATCCGCTTCAATTGCGCCAGCACGATTCCCTGCAGTCTCTCAATTTGCGCCACGTCCAGCCGCAGCCCGTGCACCCGCCCGGCCTCGCTCACCACCGCGGTGAGCGTGCGTTCGAGCTTGTCCAGCGTGCGATTCAGATCCTCGCTCTTCGTTCCGGCCTGCGCCGCGGCGTCATCAATTCCGGCCTCCGCGCTGGCCTGGCTGCCCGCGTTTGAAGCGGCCTTTTGGCCGCGCCGCAACTCCTCGATCGCCACCGCCAGCCGCCCCGCATTCTCGGCTTCGATCGGGATCTCCTCCCCGGCGTGCAACAGCGCCTGCCCGCGCACCGAACCGCTGATCCGGCGGTACTCCTCCGGCGTCACCTTTGCCACTTGCGCCAGCAGAAAGTACGCCGGCCCGAATTCGTTCAATTGCGCAATGATCAGGTCGGCCCCGCGCTTGCTGATCCCCAGCTTGCGTTTGCAGAACTGCTCCCAGTTCATCCCCAGCTCGCGATACTGCCGCTCCTCGCGCATCTTTTGGATGCACGCCGCGTCGGCGGCCGAGCACCGGCCCGCCACCTGCGCGAACGCCTCTCTGCGACCCAGCCAGGTCCCCAGATTGACGCCCTTCTCCGTCCCCTTGTCTCGCATGGTTCCTCCTTTGAAAATGCGGCTTTGCCTGGCCCTTCCCGCCGCCGCGATTGGGCAACGATTTCCCAATTCGTCCAAAATGTGTCCATAGAATCAATGAGTTAGAAATCGCATTGGGCAATTTTGCCCAATCGCGTCCGGCCCACCGCCCCGGACTTCCACCCCGCCAGTCACTGCCGCTGCCGCATTCTACCCCCGCCCGCAAGCCCCACCCGCTCCACCGTCTTGATCCATTTCTTCTAACCCCCGGCCGCGCTTCACCTTGCGCCGAAACAACAAAACCTCTGACCTCTGTGACCGCCCGCCGCGTCGCCTCTCAGACCCTGGCCGAAACCCAAGACGAGCCTCAATGCTAGGCTGGAGTTTTGCCGCCATGTTGCGGCATGAAGAGGTCCCCGATGTCCGGTCTTCCCGCCACCCGCAGCGTTCCGCTCCTCGATCTGCGGCCCATTCACGGGCCGTTGCGCGACGAGATTCTGGCTGCGCTGACGCGCGTCGTCGATTCCCAGCGCTTCATCCTGGGCGAGGACGTTGCACTGCTGGAACAGGAGCTGGCCGCCTACTGCGGCGCCGCGCACGCCATCGTCTGCGGCTCCGGCTCGGATGCGCTGTTTCTGGCGCTGCTGGCCGCCGGCATCGGCCCGGGCGACCGCGTCGTCACCACGCCCTTCACCTTCTTCGCCACCGCCGGCGCCATCGTGCGCGCCGGCGCTAAGCCGGTCTTCGTCGACATCGATCCGCTCACGTACAACATGGATCCGGCGCGGCTCGAAGATGTGGCCCGCCGCACGCCCGGCATCCAAGCCGTGATGCCGATCCACCTCTATGGCGGCGCGGCCGACATGGAACCGATCGTCGCCATCGCGCGGCGCCACGGCTGGCGCGTCCTTGGCGACGCGGCCCAGGCCATCGGCGCCGAGTACAAGGGCCGCGGCGTCGCCACGCTCTCCGACATCGACTGCTTCAGCTTCTTCCCCACCAAGAACCTCGGCGCCATGGGCGAAGGCGGCCTGCTCACCACCGCCGACGCCGATCTGGCGCGGCGCCTCGCGGCACTGCGCGTCCACGGCATGGCGGTGCGCTACTACCACGACGATGTGGGCATCAACTCGCGCCTGGACACGCTCCAGGCGGCCGTGCTGCGCATCAAGCTGCGCCATCTCGACGAGTGGACCGAGGCCCGCCAGGCCAACGCCCGCCGCTATGCCGAACTGCTCGGCCCGGGCACGCCGCAGGTCTCGCTGCCGGTCGTCGCCGGCTACCAGACGCGGCACGTATTCAACCAATTCGTCGTGCGCTCGCCGCACCGCGACGCGCTGCGCGAGCATCTGCGGGCGCACGGCGTCGGCAGCGAGATCTACTACCCGCTGCCGCTGCACCGCCAGGTCTGTTTCCGCGATCTGGGTTACAAAGAGGGCGATTTCCCCGTCAGCGAGCAGGCCGCCCGCGAGGTGCTGGCCCTGCCGGTCTATCCCGGCCTTGCGCCTGACGACATCGAGTACGTTGCCGGTCTGCTCCAGGAGTTCCGCGGATAGCCGCTCCCTTTGACCACTGCGCGCAGCGGTTGTGGAGCGGCGCACGACCGCTCCTTACAGTCGCGGCTCCGTAACGCAAGTCTCCGCGATAAGTGGATAGCCGCCTATTGCCGCGCCAGCCGCGGCAGGTCGGCGTGGCCGATAAGTTGGATGTTGCGCCGCTTCACGACTTCCAGCACCTTCGGACTGGTCCAGGCCTCAACCACCGCGGCGCGGTCGGCCGCCATGTTCTCGTAACCGAGGTGCCCGAGTGCCCGCATCTCCGGGTCCTCCGTGCCGCAGTGGTCCACCATGATGTAGGTGCCCGGCTGCAGGCGTTCGAGCTTGGCCGCCAGCTTGGCGGCGCGCGCCGCGCCGCTGTCGAACGCCGCGCCCGCCCCGGAGCTCCACACCGAGAACAGGTAGTTCAGGCCCTTCTGGTTCTCCATCAGCGGAATGCCGGTGTCGTTCGAAATGCGCTGCAACAGGTCGCGCCAGGCAGGGTTCAGCGCCGGGAATCCCATGTGCGACGACAGGTAGGAGAGGTGCGGGATGTGCCGGCGCGCCACTTCGATCTGGCGCCGCAGCTCGCGCTCCACGTCCTCGGTCCTCGGGTCGGCCTCCTTCAAACTCGTATGCCGCGGGAATCCTTTCTCCGGCCAGACCATCGGGAAGAAGTAGCCGTCCGCATCCACCAGGCCTGGCGCCTGGGTCAGCGGGCGCCATTTCAAGCCTTGCCATTCGCTGGTCAGACACAGGTGCACGCCCACGTCCAGCCCCGGATTCTGCGCCAGCAGTTCGACCGCCTCCGGAAACCACGGCCCCGGCACGATCACGTTGGTCGAACGCAGAATGCCTTCCTTGTAGGCCCGGATCGTGGCCGTGTTCATGCCGTGCGCCGCGCCCATGTCGTCGCCCTGGATGAGCAGCCGGATGCGCTTCGCCGCCGCCGGCGCGGGCGGAGTTTGAGCCTGCGCCGCGCCCAGCGCGATCAGGGTCAGAACCGGAACGAGACTGTGGTACCGCATGTAGAAAAGCTACCAGGATCGGAAACTCGGCGGATGAGGCGGGCGAGGACTTGATATCCTGAGCCTTCCGAGAGTGCGATCGAACCGGAGATTCCACGATGCAACAGGACACCGCAACGACAGGGCAAGCCGCGGGCGGAAACGCCGTCGCCGAGGCGCTGGCCGAAAAGATCCGCGCGAAAACGGCGCGGGTGGGCGTGGTCGGGCTGGGGTACGTCGGCTTGCCATTAGCCGTCGAATTCGCCAAGGCGGGCTTTCACGTCACGGGCATCGATGTCACCGCCAGCAAGGTCGAGCGGGTTAACAAAGGCGATAGCTACGTGCAGGACGTGCCCACGGCGGAACTGGCTCCGCTGGTGGCACAGGGCCTGCTGAAAGCGACTACCGATTTCGCCGCCGTGCGCGATCTCGATACGATCAACATCGCGGTCCCTACGCCGCTGCGCAAGACCAAGGATCCGGACATGAGCTATGTGGTCGCGGCCTCGCAGGAGGTGGCACGGTACGCTCATCCGGGGTTGCTTGTGATTCTCGAATCGACCACCTATCCCGGCACTACCGACGAGCTATTGCTGCCGATGCTGGAAGCATCCAAGCTCAAGGTCGGCCGCGATTTCTTCCTATGCTTCTCGCCCGAGCGCGTCGATCCGGGCAACCCGAAGTACCACACCAAGAACATACCGAAGGTAGTCGGCGGCATCACGCCGGAGTGCACGCGCATGGGCGCGCTGTTCTACTCGCAGGCGCTGGAACACGTGGTAGCGGTGAGTTCCACCAAGGTCGCGGAGATGGTGAAGCTACTTGAGAATACCTTCCGCATGATCAATATCGGCCTGGTAAACGAGTTAGCCGTCCTCTGCGACCGGATGGATATCAACGTCTGGGAAATCATCGATGCGGCGGCCACGAAACCATTCGGCTTCATGCCGTTCTATCCGGGGCCGGGCCTGGGCGGGCACTGCATTCCTATCGATCCCTTCTATCTATCGTGGAAGACCAAGCAGTCGGGCATGGAGGCGCGCTTCATCGAGCTGGCGGGCTATATCAACTCCAACATGCCGCACTTCGTGGTGGACAAGATTCAGAACGCGCTGAATGAAGTACGGAAGCCGCTGAAGGGCTCGCATGTCCATGTGCTGGGCGTGGCTTACAAGCGCGACATAGACGACGTGCGCGAATCGCCGGCGCTGGATATCATGCACCTACTCTCGCGGCGCGGAGTGACAGTCACTTATAGCGATCCCTACATTCCCTCGATCCAGGTGGAGCAACACGCCTATAGCTCCGACCAGGATCCGGATACAGTGGCTAAAGCCGATTGTGTGGTGATCATCACCGATCACAAAGCGACCGACTACACGGCGCTGGTGGAGCGGGCGCAACTCATCGTGGACACGCGCAACGCATTGAAGGGCTTCCATTCGCCGAAGATCTTCCGGCTGTGAGGGGCGGAGGCGCGCGACCTCACGACGCAGCGTTGCGGTACGCTTCCAGCAAGTCCTCCAGCGTGACCTCGCCCAAAACTCTGGTAATGTCGCGCCGGTCAACCACCGGCAGCACGCTGAGGTTGAATTGGCCAAGGCGGTGCAGCACGATGTCGGCCGGCTCGTCGGGGTGCAAATGGACAGTCTCATTGAGCACTTCGCGGCGAACGAGGCTCGCCACGGCGGCCTCACCCGCGCCCTTGTGCAGCGCATCATCGAGGTCGGCGCCACGCACGACGCCATACAAAGTTGCGTTTTCACCAATGAGGCAGTCGCCCTCAGGCACCAACTGGCGCGCTACGGCGATGGGTGTAGAGCGGCGGAGCAGAACCGCCGGGCTGCGCATGGCATCGCCCACCAGCAAGTCCGGCTCCGGGCGTTGTCCTTTGGCGTGCGGCAGGTGCACGCCGTCCTGAATGGCGAGTGCGTCGTAGATCGGGGTGTGGCTGAATGAGCGCGCGACGGCATACGCCACCAGATTGGAGATCATGAGCGGCACGATGATGTTGTAGTCGCGGGTCAGCTCAAAGATCATCACCACCGACGTGATGGGGCTGCGAATGATACCCGCAAACGTGGTGCCCATCCCAACCAGCGCGTATGCACCCGCGGGCGCGGTGGTGGCCGGCAGCCAGCCGTGCAGCAGCGAACCGAAGCCTCCGCCCAGCATCGCGCCCAGAAAGAGACTGGGCCCAAAGATGCCGCCGGCGTTGCCGGAGCTGTAGCAGACCACGGTCGCCGCGAGTTTCAGAAACAGCAGAATGAACATCGCGGAGCCGCTGAGGGCGCCGTGAAGGGAAAGTTCGACGGCGGCGTAACCGGCGCCGAGCACGTCCGCGCTATAGAGTGCCAACACGCCGGCTGTCAGCCCGCCCGTTGCCGGCTGGAACGCCAGCGTCCACTTCGGCAGGCGCCGGTACTTAAGCCGCAGCCACAACAGCGACGACGAGAAGACCACTGAGACGCAGCCTCCGGCGACGCCGAGCAGGGCATAGAAAAGGAATTCGGAAGGGTGCACCAGGCTGTAGGAAGGAACGTGGAACAGCGGAGCGTCGCCAAGGAACAGGTGCAATACCATCCACGAGGTCGCCGCGCCGATGACCACCGAGCCGAGCACCCGCGCGTTGAGGTCACCCAGCAATTCCTCGAGCGTGAACAGCACCGCCGCCATGGGCGTGTTGAAAGCCGCCGCCAGCGCCGCCGCCGCGCCGATCGGGACCAGCGCCTGCACTTCGCGCGTTTCGAGCCGGGCCTTGCGCGCCAGGAACGACGCAATCCCGGCGCCGATCTGCACCGACGGCCCCTCGCGGCCCAGGGCGACGCCGCCGCCGAGGGACAGGGAGCAGCAGAAGAACTTGCCGATGACGGTCTTCAGACTGATGTGGCCGCCGCCGGCGATGATGGCAGCCTTGGTCTGCGGGATGCCGCTGCCGCGCGCGTTGGGAAACACGCGCAGCAGCAAATAGCCGGCGATCAGCGCGGCGACGGCGGGGATCAGCGGCCGCATCCAGACGGGCATCGCCCGGCTGAACAGCAGCCTGTTCATCCAGTCGGTGCAGGCCAGGAATGCCACAATCGTGGAGCCGACCAGCGCGCCGATCAGGATAGCGAGCGCAAGGTGAGAAGGATCCGCGATGATACGATGTAACCGCTCGCGCCAGGAGGTCTGCATCTCTGTTCAGCTTCGCACTCGGGGAGCCGCATTTCAAAACAAACGCAGCGTCTTCGGCACTGCAGCGTAGATCGGGAAGACGTGCGACAGCTCAGGCCAGCAAGAGTTCCACGTCGTGGGCACGGAGCAATTCCCCGTACTCGGGCGAAAGGCCGGTGTCGGAGACGACGACGTCGGCCACGTCGAGCGGGGCCAGAGGCATGACGGCGCGGCGGCCGAACTTGGTGTGGTCGGCGACGATGACGACCTTGTGCGAGACCTCGATCATCTTGCGCTGGGGGCTGACTACGAGCGTGTTGGTGTTGCTGAAACCATCGGCCGTGATGCCACCGATGCCCATGATGAGGACGTCGGCCATGACGCCCGAGAGCATCTGTTCGCACAACGGTCCCAGGGTCACGCGCAGGCGCGGAAAGAGGTAGCCGCCGGTCAGCGTGACTTCGATTTGCCGCGATTCATTGAAGATTTCGGCGATGGGCAGCGAGTTGGTGATCACGTGCAGCGAGCGGCTGGTGAGCGTGCGGGCCACGGCGGCGACGGTGGAGCCGCCGTCGAGGATCACGGTCTGGCCGTCCTCGATCAAAGCCGCGGCCAGCGCGCCGATGCGCCGCTTTTCCTCGGCCATGCGCGCGCTCTGCCAGTCGAAATCGAGCACATGGCCGCGCGCCTGCATGGCCATGGCGCCGCCATAGACGCGCTTGAGGACGCCCTCGTTTTCGAGCGCGATGAGGTCGCGGCGGACGGAGGATTCGGAGGCCTCGAGCTCGCGGCAGAGCGTCTCCAGGTCAACGAACTCCCGCGCTTCGAGAAGCTGGCGGATACGGATCTGCCTGCCGGTAGCTTTCATTTTTTCGCGGATTTTTCGTCGAGGGCTTTGAGGACCGCCGCGGTCACGTCGCGCACCAGCGACTCCATTTCAGAGTCCGGCGGCGCGCCCGTGGTACACGCGGGCGGGAGCGGCACGGCGATGATCGAGCCGGGCTCGGGCAGGTCGCAGACCGGGCACGTGCCGGATTGAAGGCGCGCATCGGGCAGGCCCAGGCGCTGCTTGATGGCCAGCAGATCGGCGGCTTTCTCGGCGGAAATGGTGGTGATGGGTGCGCCGAGCTGGCTGGCAATGAGCAGCGTCCAGCAATAGGTGTCGAGGACTTCGGCGTACCACTCGGCATGGGTCACGGTGTCGGCCCAGCAGACGATGCCGTGGTTGCCGAGCAGCATCGTGTTGTGGTCCTTGGCGAAGGGCAGCACGGTTTCGGCGAACTTCTGCGTACCCGGCGTTTCGTACTTCGTCAGACCGACTTTTCCGATGAAGACTTCGAACTCGGGGATGATGCAGGTGGGCGGGACGCGGCCGGTGATGGCGTAGGCGGTGGCGTGGGGCGGATGGCAGTGCACGACGGCCTTGGCCGCGGGGACGGCCTTGTAAATCTCGAGGTGCATCAGAATCTCGCTGGTGCGCGGGAGGCCGCCGGTGAGCTGATTGCCCGCGAGATCGACCAGGCACAGGTCTTCGGGCCGCAGGTCGGACTTGCTGACCAGAGTGGGCGTGCAAAGGACGGCGTCGGGCGTGAGGCGGTAGGAGATATTGCCGCCGTTGCCATCGACGTACATGCGCTGCCAGAGCTTGCGGCCGACGTTGACGATTTCGGCCTTGATGGCTTCGGCCGCGGGCGAATGAAACAGCTCGTCCCACTGGGCACTCGCGACGGTGGAGCCTGTGCCCGGTGTGGCGGCGCCGGCGACGAGCGTGAGGCCGTGGGCGGAGACGGCGTCCTGGGCCGAGGGAGTGAAGATGGCGCCGTCGCGCACCAGCAGTTCCGCGGCGCCGGCCTTAACCGCGTCTTCGACGTCCTGGGCCACGATGACTTTGTGTTTCGTCAGATCGAGACTGCTCATGAAGCCCTCTCAGATGATGCGCAGCGCGCCGCCGCCGAGCGCGATCTGGCGCTCGCGGGTAAACGTCAGCGGCGTGGTGACGCCTTCGCCAGTGGGCGTAGCGATGCTGTAGCTCATATAACTCGGATTGTCCGCGCCGAGCGCGGCCACGCAGGCGGCGTTGTGTACGAACAGCGTGGTGTTCATGGCGCGCGCCATTTTCGTCACGTTCTGAATGTTGCGCGAATGCATCAGCGCCGTATGCCGGTAGCCGTGCTCGGCCTTCAGCGCGGCGGCGATGCCCGCGTCCACATCGGGCACGCGCACGATCGGCACGAAGGGCATCATCTGCTCCTCCTGCACGAAGGCGTGATCCTCGGCAGTCTGTCCAAACAGCAGCGGCGTGGCGGGCGGCACCTGGACGCCGGCGGCCGCGGCCAGCAGCGCCACGTCCTTGCCGATGAGTTCCTTTTTCAAATGGGCGTGCGCGCAGCCCTTGCCCTCGCCGTCGAAAGTGAAGGCGGCGGCCGTGAGACGCTCGATGGCGGCGAGGTTGAGCTCGAACGCGCCGGCGCGCTTCATGGCGGCGATGAACGCGTCGAAGACCTGGGCCACGACGAAGACTTCCTTTTCGGCGATGCACAGCAGGTTGTTGTCGAACGCTGCACCGAGCACGATCGAACGCGCGGCGTTGTCCAGATCGGCGGTCTCGTCGACGACGACCGGCGGATTGCCGGGCCCGGCGGCGATTACGCGTTTGCCCGATTTCGCGGCGGCGCGCACGACCGCGGGGCCGCCGGTGACGCACAGCAGCGCGATGCGCGGATGATGGAACACCTCTTCGGCGGAGCGGATGCTGGGCGCGCTCACCGTCGTGAAAACGTTGGCCACGCCGAGTTCGCGCGCGATCTCGCGATTGAAAACCTTCAGCGCGTGGCAGGCGATTTTCGAAGCGGCGGGGTGCGGGCTGAAGACGGCGGTGTTACCGGCGGCGACCACGTTGATCATGTTGCTGGCCATGGTGGGCACCGAATGCGTGGCCGGCAGGATCATGCCGATCACGCCCCAGGGCGCGTGCTCGATGATGCACAGGCCGCTGCGGTCGCTGCGCAGTTCGCTGTGCATGGCCTCGACGCCGAGCACGTGGCGGACATTTTGCAGCTTCTCGATTTTATGGTCGAGGCGGCCGAGTCCCGATTCGTCGAGCTCTTTCTGCGCCCACTCGCGCGCGTTGTCGGCGCACAGGCGGCGCACGATGGCGACGATGCGGCCGCGCGCTTCGAGGGTCATTTCGGCGACGCGCGGCTGGGCCTCGGCGGCTGCCGAGACGGCCTCGTCGACGGTCGCGAAAACGCCGTCGCCCACCGCGACGCCCGCTGCCGGCGCGGCCGCAGCCGGCGCGCCCTGCAGGCGCGCGATGACCTCTCGCGCGATCCCGGCGATCAACTCTTCCCTGTTCCCCGTCATGACCTCTCCACGATTACTCCATGCATGTTCGCGTGCGCCGGAGGACGCGCTTTACTTCGGCAGAATGGAGCGAATTTCCTCGTGCGGCCGCGCGATCACGTCCACACTGATCAGCTCCCCGGCCGACCGTGCCGCGGCCGCGCCCGCGTCCACCGCCGCCTTGACCGAGGCGACGTCGCCGGACACGAACGCCGAACAATAACCGCTGCCGACGTTTTTATAGCCTTTGAACTCAACCTTGGCCGCCTTGAGCATGGCGTCGGTAGCGCACACCAACGCGGCAAGGCCCTTGGTTTCGATGATTCCGATGCTTGCGAATTCCATTGCGAGTCTCCTTGCCGGCGTTAGCGGAGCATGCCTTCCATCAGTCCTTCGTGGGGCCGCGGGATGATGTGCGAGCTGACCAGCTCGCCCACGCGCCGCGCCGCGGCGGCGCCGGCGTCCACGGCCGCGCGCACGCTGCCCACGTCGCCGCGGACCACCACCGTGACGTAGCCGCCGCCGATCTGGATGCAGCGGATGAGCTGCACCGCGGCGGCCTTGCACATGGCGTCGCTGGCCTCGACCAGGCCGGTGAAACCGCGCGTCTCGAGCAGGCCGACGGCCGTGCCCGCATCCGGATCCGCGGGGGCCTCCTTCTTGGCCGCTTTCCTGTAGAACGGCGCCAGGTCCTCATGCGGACGCGGAATCACCTGCACGGTGGAGAGCTCGCCCACGCGGCGCGCCGCGGCCGCGCCCACGTCGGTGGCCGCTTTCACCGCCGCGACGTCGCCTTCGACGAATGCGGTGACCAGGCCGCTGCCGACTTTTTCCCATCCGGTGAAGGTGACGTTGGCCGCCTTCAGCATGGCGTCCGAGGCTTCAAACAGCGCCACCAGACCCTTGGTCTCGATCATCCCGAGTGCTTGGTTCATCTATTGCATTCTCCTACTTTGAGCAACCCGTTGGGTTCGCCGGCTCAACGCATTTTTCGCGGCGCCCCGCGAACGCAGCCCAATAGCGGCGGCCTGAGCCACACATTCTATCGTCATGGACCAGCTCGGCTTGGCGTAACATAGCGCAAATCAGCCGGGCCTGGGACCATTATCCGCCAATCTCGTTCAAACACAATCATCATCATTCAAATTGAGCGAGTTTTGGCGAAGGCAAACAGTGGCGGAAAGGCTGCCGACGGCGACCCGCCGCGCCTCCGAACATGGCGGAGCGGAATGTTGGAAAAACAAAGTGCTCCGATGTTCCGGTCCGCGCCGGCTTACGGCTCGAACGCCGACGGAGTGCACAGCAGATTGTCGATCAGCCGGGTAGCGCCCAGCCAGATGGCCGCGGCCACGCGCACCGGGGCGTCGATGCGTTCGACCGGCTGCATGGAGTCGGGATCGACGATCTCCAGGTATTCGACACGGATCCGGCGCTCGTCGAGCGCCGCGACGGCTTCCCGACGCACCGCGACGGCATCGCGCGCGCCGGCCGCGATCCGCTCCTGAGCCTGCCGCAGAACCTGGTACAACGCCGGCGCCAGCCGCCGCTCTTCGCCGCTCAGCAGCCGGTTGCGCGAGCTCAGCGCCAGGCCGTCGGGCTCGCGCACGGTGGCTACGCCCACGATGCGCAGCGGAATATTCAAGTCACTCACCATGCGCCGGATGACCGCCAGTTGTTGTGCGTCTTTCTCGCCGAAGTAGGCCACGTCGGGTTGGACGATCTGGAACAGCTTCAGCACCACCGTGGCCACGCCGCGAAAGTGGCCCGGCCGGAACTGGCCGCACAGGAACTCTGTGACGCCTTGCACCTCGACGAAACTCCGCTGCGGCCGCGGATACATCTCCTCGCCCGAGGGCGCGAAGACGATCGGCGCGCCCAGCCGGCCGCACAGCGCCGCGTCCTCCACGAGTGTGCGCGGGTATTGGCCGTAGTCGCGCGGGTCGTTGAACTGGATCGGGTTGACGAAGATGCTGACCACGGCGCAGTCCGTCTCCCGCGCCGCCTGTTCGATCAGCCGCGCATGGCCTGCGTGCAGCGCGCCCATGGTCGGCACGAGCCCGACGCGCCCGCCGGCGCGACGAATTCGAGCCAGCGCCTCGCGCAGCGCCGCGATCGAGCCGATGACCTCGGCGCTCATGCGCGCTCTTTCGGGGCCCGAGCCCTGAGTGCGGCCTCGGTGGGGGCTGGAAACCGGCCGTCCTTGACCTCGCGGATGTAGGCTTTCACTCCCTCCGCCACGAGCGCGCCGAGATGCGCGTATTGCTTTACGAACGACGGCACGGCGCCGGCGGTCAAGCCCAATGCGTCGTGGCTCACGAGCACCTGGCCGTCGCAGTGCGGGCCGGCGCCGATGCCGATGGTGGGGATGCTCAACTCCGCGGTCACGCCGCGCGCCACTTCGGCTGGAATGCACTCCAGCACGATCGCGAAGACGCCTGCGCCTTCGAGCGCCCGCGCGTCCTCGAGCAGACGTTCGGCGTCGCCCTTCGAGCGCGCCTGCCGGCGGTAGCCGCCGAGTTGGTGCACGGACTGCGGAATCAGGCCCAGGTGGCCCATCACCGGGATGCCCGCGTCCACCAGCCGGGCCGCCGTCTCGACCACCGCCCGGCCGCCCTCGATTTTCACGGCCTGCGCGCCGCCTTCCTGGACCAGGCGCCCGGCGTTGCGCAACGCCTCGACGGCACTCACCTGATAGGTCAGGAAGGGCATATCGGCCACCACCAGGGCGCGCTCCGCTCCGCGGCTCACGGCGCGGGTGTGATGGATCATCGCCTCGAGCGTGACCGGCAACGTGGTTTCGTAGCCCAGCAGCACCATTCCGACCGAATCGCCGACCAGCAGCACGTCGATGCCCGCGCGCTCCAGCAGCCGCGCCATGAGAGCATCGTAGGCCGTCAGCATGGCGATCTTCTCGCCGCGCTGCTTCATCTCTTTCAAGCCCGGCGCGCGGACCCGCTGCACGCCTTCACTCACCGTCAATCCACCCTTTGTGCACAACCTGCTCCCTTTGGGAATGGGCCGCCGCGGCTGTGTCCCAACGGACGAACGCACTGCGTGCAGGCCGGCGCCCCGATCCAACTCATTCCGTATTTGTGATATACGCGCCCGGCGTGTCCAGGCACACCTGACGCTCGCCAGCCAGGATGCCCGGCGCGGCTTCCCGATCATCGTCGATTGTACAACCACCAGCCGGTGCGCTGGCGGGTCCGGGTCTTTGTCCGACCCTGGCTCCGGTCCTGGTTCCGGCCCTGGCAGGCCGGATTTCATGTGGCTTCTGAAAACGCGATTTCGCCCTGTTTGGCGGCGACAGCCCAAGCGAGGCCGGTCAGGTCTTGTGCTTCATTAGGACCAGTTTTTCCGCGGTGAACCAGTCAACCTCGGGCGATCCTTCAGGACAACCGCGCGCTTCCCACAATTTTTTGGCCAGCGCGGCGATCTGCTCCTCGGTGGACGGGGTCGCGGGCGTCTCAGGCGGCGTTTCCGCAGTCTCGGGCGGTTTGGAGTCTTGCTCTGACATAGGTAGCCTCCCGCTGCTTTGCATTATGATCCCGTTGGCGCCGGATGCAAGGCCCGGCGCGCGGCGCCGGCAGCGGGGCAGGAGTCGGACTGGGTAACTAAGGAGCAACTTGTTGCGGCTGCACGGTGGTACCCGTGCGTTCGAACTGGAAGCGCAGCAGCCATTCGCTGTCCACGCTCCGATCGCCCACGCGAGGCGCACGGAACTTCCAGCGGCGGGCGGCATCGACGGCCACCCCGGCGAAGTACTTGCTCGGCCCGGCCGGAGCCAGCCGCGCATCCACAACCTTACCCGCCGCATCGACGCGCACATGCACGCCCAGCTTCACGGACCCCTGGATGCTCTCGCGCGCCTTGGGCAACACGTTCGGCAGAACCTGCTCAACAACCGTGCCGGGAACGGCCGCACCCGAAGCTTCCCGCTCCGGCTGCGGCGCAGCGGCGGCCGGAGCGGGGGCCGGGAAGGATGGCGCGACTGCGCTTTCGGCCGGCGGAACCTGTTCCTGTGTCGGCGTGGTCTGCGGCTCCGGAACTGGCGGGGCCTGCTCCTGCGCCGGCTCTGCCTTCGACGCCGGTTCTGTCTGCAGAACCTGCTGCGCTGGCGCGGTGGCGGGAGCGGCGGGTTGCGATTCCGGTCGCGGATGGAATACCCACAGGCCGATCACAATCAACACCAGCAACAGCAGGGCCAGCGTGGCCCAGCGGGCGAACCAGCGCCGCGAACCGGTGGCCGGTAGCGGCGCGGCGGCCGCGGCCGTGAACACGGGCTCGGGTGCGGTTGACGACCGCTCCAGGCGCGCCTGGATCTGCTCGACGCTCCAGCGCCAGCCCGGGTCGCGCTGCAGGCAATGGCGCACGATTTCGGCAAATGGCTCCGGCAGCCCCGGCGGCAGCACCGGATCGACAGATTTGGCCATGTCCCAGACAGGCAGGCGCTGGGTCAGGGCTTCGACCAGCGTCACCCCCAACGACCACACATCCGCGGCCGGGGTGATCTCCCCGCGCGCCAGTTCGGGCGCATCGTAGGGCCTCAACTCCTCGACCCGCTGGCGCGGCTCGCCGGCCCGGCGCAGATGATCGCTGGCTAATTTGAGCTGATCGGCGACGGCCAGGATGTTGGAAGGACGCAGATTGGTGAGCACGAAATCGCGCCCGTGCAGGAACGCCAGAGCGTCCAGCGTCGGCTCCAGCGCCTCGCGCGCCTCGGCCGGCGAGAGCGGCCGGCGGGGCAAGACCTGGGCCAGGTCCTCGTCGGCGCACTCCATCACCAGATACAGCAGCCAACTGCCGTCCAACTCGCAGCGGCCCATTTGGAACAGCCGGACCAGGTTGGGGTGCCTGAGCCTCAAGGCCTCTTCCCAGCGCGCCAGTTGGAGTTGCTCCTCCCCGGGAGCGGTCTGCAGCAGCTTGATCGCGGCTTTCTGAATCGCCGGCTCATCGCTGGCCGTCAGGAAGACGGCACTGCGATCGCCGCCGCCCACCAACTGCAGCAGCGGGAAGCGCCCGTTCAACAACTTCTCCCGTCAACCGAGCCCAGTTCTCACTCATGCCATGCCTGTGCCTCGAGGGTACTAGTCGAGTCTGTACCATACTACTCCGCACGCTCGAATCCTGTCCCATTGGACTTCGTTTATTGAACAAGAAACCGGCCCAACACAGCCCGGACCGCGTCCTCACGACAGCGCGCGCATCACAGCGGGCGCCGCGGAGGTTGTGCATTCTCACTGGTCGGCGACAATATCTGATCTTCGTTATTGAAATCGGAGTTTGAGGTAATGATATACTGCCGCTAGCCGTCGCGATTGGCGGTCCAACCCCAGGAGGCTGCATGAAGAGAACGATCCGTCTGGTCCTGCCCGTGGCAACACTGCTGGTTGCCTTTTTCGCCGCCAATGGCCTGGTCTTCGCTAACAAGGATATGGCCAAGAAGGAGAAGAAGGCCTGCATCACGTGCCACGAGAAGGGAACGCCGACCAAAGACAACCTGAACAACGTCGGTAAGTACTACAAGGCCAAGAAAACTTTGGACGGCGCACCGGCGCCGGTGAAGTAATCCCAGCCCATACCTTCCTCATCCGCGGGGGCGGGGCGCTGTGCCCCGCCCTCCAATTCCCTCTCCCGCGCATCCCCCGAATCGCCCGGCCCCTGCATTACCGAGAGAGAAATGCCTGCGTGCCGGCACTGATTGTCAACCGATGCTGCAAGCAGGTGTTCACCCTGGTGACATAGCGGGGGCGGTGGTCCGGCTGACGGGCTGGCTGCTGGTTCCGCTGGGTCTGTACATTCTCGTCTCCGCGGTGGATGACCTGGTCATCGACCTGCTGTGGCTGATCCGTCTGGCACGCGAGAAGCTGTCGCGCCGCCAAGCGCCCAAAGGCTGGGCGGCGCAACCCGAGCGGCCCATCGCGGTCGCCATTCCGTGCTGGCGCGAGGCCGACGTCATCGCCTCGATGCTCGATCACAACCTGGCCGCGCTGCGCTACTCCCTGTACCGCATCTTCGTCGGCGTCTATCCCAACGACGCGGCCACCATCGCCGCCGTCGGCCAGGCGGCGGCGCGCCACCCCAAACTGCGCCTGGTTTGCCTGCCGCACGATGGCCCCACCTCCAAGGCCGATTGCCTGAATTGGATCTGCCGCGCCATCGAGGAAGAAGAGCAGAGCATGGGCCAGGAATTCGCCGGCATCGTCCTGCACGACGCCGAGGACCTGATTCATCCCGACGAACTCGGCCTGTTCAACTCGCGCCTGGACGAGGCCCACTTCCTGCAACTGCCGGTGCTGGCGCTGCCGACGCCGCCCTGGGATCTGACCCACGGCGTGTATTGCGACGACTTCGCCGAAAGCCAGTCCAAGGACCTCCCCACGCGGCAACTGGCCGGCGCCTTCGTGCCCGGATGCGGGGTCGGGACGGCGCTGCGCCGCGACACGCTGCGCCACCTCGCCGCAAGCTACGGCGACGTCTTCGACCCGCACTGCCTCACCGAAGATTACGATCTCGGTTTGCGCGCCTTCAAGCTGGGCCTGGACCAGATCTTCCTCCCGCTATTGTTCGACCGCGGCGGGCCGGTCGCCACGCGCGAGTACTTTCCGCGCCGCTGGCGCCAGGCCGTGCGCCAGCGTTCCCGCTGGATCGCCGGCAATTCCCTGCAGGGCTGGGAGCGCCACGGCTGGCGCGGCTCCTGGCAGCAGGTCTGGTTTCTGTGGCGCGACCGCAAAGGCCTGTGGGGCAACCCCCTGAGCCTGCTGTGCAACCTGCTGTTGGTCGCCGGCGCGATTGCCTGGGTGCTGCATCTCGTGCTGGGCGAACCGTGGGTGATCGCTTCGATTGTGCGTACGCGGCCGTGGCTGGCTTACATTCTGGCTCTCAACTTCTGCCTGGTCGCGTTCCGTCTTCCGGTCCGCATGGCCACCTCCGCGCGCATCTACGGTTGGCGCTTTGCCCTCTGGGCGCCCGTTCGCCTGTTGTGGGCCAATTTCATCAACGCCGCCGCTACATTCCGCGCCCTGCGCCTGTTCGCCGAATCGAAACTTCGTCACCGGCCGCTCGTCTGGACCAAGACCAGCCACGCCTACCCCACCCGCGGCAGCCTGCTGGCGCACAAGCGCACGCTGCCCGAAATCTGCGAGTTCCTCGGTTTCGGCCCAGTTCAATTCTATGAGCAGGCGCTCGAGCGGCGTCCCGCCTCCGTCCCCGTCGCCGACTTCCTGCTGGAGGAAGGCCTGGTCACGGAAGAACAGCTCATGGATGCGCTCTGTCTTCAGCAGAGCCTGCCGCGGGCCCATCTGTCCGTCAACAAGATCAGCCCACGCACCCGCCGTACCATCCCGCAGGAAGCGGCCCGCTCCTGGCGCGTCGTGCCGTTCCGCGTCGAGGACGGCACCTTGCACATCGCCAGCGCCGCCGTTCCTACCGACGAAATGATTTCCAACCTGCGCCAGTTCACTCAACTGGAAATCCGCTTCCACCTCATCTCGCCGCGCGAGTTTGAAGAATTGCAGGAAGACGTCCATGCCGTCTGAGGCGCGCCTTTCCCGCGTGGCGCCAGTCGGAGCGTTCCGCTGTCATCGAGTTTTGGCCGCCTGAGCCTACGTGTCCCCTACCTTGTGGAACGGCCAATCCCGGCTGCAGTCGTCCCCGCGGACGGCTGCCGCCGGGCTTTCTTGTGCACTGACCTGCCTGGCACAATCGAACCGCTCGCATGAGTTTTTCGAAGCCCTGGGCCTACGGTCGTTCTCGACAGGCCATCGAATCCACGGAGCGGCGCTGACAAGACCGCACGCAGTTGACAATTCCTGACCGCTTACGTATAGTCGAACTCATGACCGTAAAGAAAAAAGACCCAGCCGCCGTAGCGCTAGGCCGCAGAGGTGGCAAGAAGGGTGGTCCTGCCAGAGCCGCCAAGCTCACACCGGAACAGCGCAGCGCCAGCGCTCGCAAAGCCGTTCAAGCAAGATGGGCTAGGGCCAAACAGGGTAGCGACCATATTGTTCCTAAGCGCAAAGGCATGGACGCCGGGAAACTCACCGGGTTTCGCACAGAACAGACGAATGAAGCCGCTCCTGCTACAACCGGCCTCGACGCTTCCAGGAAAGCTCTGCACCTATGTTTGGAACAGATCAAAGAAGCCAAGAACGAAAGCGAACTCCGGCGCCTGACCGAAGAGCTTCAGAAGATCGTGTTCCACAAACAGTATCAGAATGCCTAAAATCAAGAAGCCGCCGCCCTTCTTCATGAAGCATCTGGTGGACCGCTTTCGCGAAGGTCGGATTTCGGTTTCTGATTTCGAAGCATTGCAGGATTGGCTGAATTCCAATCCCGACGTACCGGCCGGAGAGTGGTACAAGAGGTTTCCGAGATTCACCTTGGCCGGCCAAGGCGAAGTGCCCAAGACCTTTCTCACATCAGGCATGGTCCCGCATGGCACCGAAGTCAAATGCTGGCGCAGCGCCAGGGGATGCCCCAGGTATATTAGTACCCTTTGTCATCCGTCCTGCTCTGCCCTGCCGACCGCTCCCGACCGCCCGCGGCTATCCCCGCAGGAAGCGCTCGATGCGCCCTACCGCCTCCATCAGATTCTCCGTGGAATTGGCATAGCTGAAGCGCACATAGCCTTCACCGTAGGCCCCGAAAGCGGTGCCGCTCAGGCATGCCACGCCGGCTCGCCCGAGCAGGGCGTCGGCCAGCGCTTTCGATTTCCAGCCCGTCCCCGTGATGTTGGGGAAGGCGTAGAACGCGCCCTCGGGCATCGCGCAGCGCAACCCCGGCACCTGGTTCAGCGCCGCGACGAACACATCCCGCCGCCGCCGGAACTCGGCGAACATCGCCTCCGACGGCTCCTGCGACCCGACCAGCGCGGCCAGCGCGGCCCGCTGCGTGAAGCCCGCCGTGCAGGAGTTCGAGTTCACCATCAATTTGTTCACCGCGTCCACCAGGAACTCCGGCAGCACGCCGTAGCCGATGCGCCAGCCGGTCATGGCGTAGGTCTTCGAGAAACCGTCCAGAATGATCGTCTTGTCCAGCATCCCCGGCAGCGAGGCGATCGAAACCGGCGCCCGGCCATAGCTCATCCGCGAGTAGATCTCGTCCGACAGAACGATCACGTCGCGCTCCCGGAGCAGATCCGCGATGGCCTCGATGTCCGCGGCCGACGTCACGCCCCCGGTCGGGTTGGCGGGCGAGTTCAGGATTACCATCTTCGTGCGCGCGCTCAAGCAGTCGCGGAACAGGTTCAGATCGAAGCTGAAGCCCCGCTCCTCCAGGAGCGGCAGCGGTATCGGCGTGGCGCCGCAATAATTGATCATCGATTCGTAGATCGGGAACGCCGGATTAGGGTAAATCACCTCGTCGCCGGGCTCTAGCAGCGCCAGCATCGGGAAGAAAATAATCGGCTTACCGCCCGGCACCACGCATACCCGCTCGGGCTTCACGGCGATGCCGCGCGTGCGCGAAACCGTCTCCGCGATGGCCTCGCGCAGTTCCGGCAGGCCCTGCGTCGGCCCGTAGTGCGTCCAGCCTTCGTCCAGCGCCTGCTTGGCCGCTTCGATAATGTGCCGCGGCGTCTTGAAATCGGGCTCGCCGATCTCCAGGTGGATCACGCTGCGGCCCCGTGCCTCCAGCGCCCGGGCCCGCACCAGAACCTCGAACGCCGTTTCCGTGCCAATCCGCGACATGGCGTTGGCAAGTTTCATAACCAATCCGTCCTTTCAACCCGGAGCCGCCGCGAATTCCACGGCTCAATTGGCACCGCAACCAGTACAATTTGACCATAGCTCCGCGTTGTCGGAGTTGCACGCTTTAGGTCGGGCACGCGTCTGGTTGTATAGAAGATCATGTCCGGCCGCGTCACAATAAGATTGGCATTCGACGCCATGGATGAGCCGCTTGAGTTACAGGCCGGCGGGCGCGCTCCCGTTTGGGGGGCGGCCGAAGAGGAATTTTTGCGCCTGCACCTGCGGCGCATCTTCCTGCTGATCTACCGCATCGTCGGCAACGTCGAGGATGCCCAGGACCTGGCCCAGGAGACGTTCATCAAGGCGTTGCAGCGCCGCGATCAACTGCGCGACTTGAACAAAGCCGGCCACTGGCTTTCGCGCATCGCCTCCAACACCGCCATCGATTTTCTGCGGCGCCACGGCCGCGCGCCGGCAATGTCCATCGAAGAGCTGCTCGAGCCGCTGCGCGCCCCGGCTGATCTCGACCCCGAGCAGCAGCTCCTGCGCGCCGAGCGCCTGCGCGGCCTCGAGGAGGGCCTGAGCCGTCTGACCGAGCGCGAGCGGCTGGCCCTGGTGCTGAGAGATGTCGAGGATCTGCCGGTCGAAGAGGTCGCCGCGGTGCTCAATTGCGGCAAGGCCACGGTGCGTTCGCACATAGCCAACGCGCGCGTCAAATTCAAGCAATACCTGGAAAGCCGCGGCAAAGCCGCGCGCCCGCGGCGTTCGGCCGGGACGGAACCCGGGGAGGTGGACTGACATGGCCCGCCAACTCCATCTGGACGCCCCGACGCTGGCGCTGCTGGCCGGCGGAGAACTGCCGTTCTGGCGCCGTTGGAACGCCGCCTGGCACGTCCGTTTTTGCTCGCATTGCCAGGCTGAGCTGCGCAAGTTTCGCGTGCTGCGCGCGGCTCTGCCCGCCGAGGCGCTCGACGAGTCGGCCGCCGCCGACGCACTCCCGGGCGTCGCCTGGAGCGTCTTCGAAGCCGAAATGCGCGCCAACATCCGCCTCGGCCTGACGGCCGGCGCTCTGGCCGGCGAGCCGGAGAGCGTTCCGCAACCGGCCCCGCCGACCCCCGTTCCGTTTTGGCGCTGGGCCACGGTTTGCGGCGCATTGGTGTTCGTGCTCGGCGCGGGCTGGTGGCTGGGCACGCCGCGCCACACCCCTACGCCCGTCGTGCAGTCGGTCCTCACGCTGCCCGTGGAAGGCGAGGATGCCGACGCCGCCCCGCCGGCCGGTTTCGAACTCCTGATTCCCACCTCGGGTGCGGCGCGCACCGAGGCTGATTTCAATGGCGCAACGCGCGCCCGCCTGATCGACGGCGAAACCGGGCGGGTCACCCTGCAGCAGGTGTATGCGCAATAAGCTCCCCATCTCGCTCCGGCTGGGCCTGGCGTTGCTCGCCGCCGCGGCGCTCTCGGCGCAGACGCAGCCCGGCTCCTACCGCGTCGATCTACCGCCCGACGCCCCGCTGGCGCTGGTCTCCGCCGATTGGGGCGCCTCGCGCGCCACCGCCCGCGGCGGCGCCATGCTGCTCGAACTGCATTCAACTCTGCAACTCAGGAACAGCGGCGCGCGGCGCATCCGCGGCGTCTCGCTGCTCGTGACCGCGCAGGACTCGACCCCCGGCGGACGCGCCTCGCTCACCCTGCCGAGCCTCGACATCGACTCCGGCGACAGCTTCCCCGTGCGCCTCGACCTGCGCCTGATGCGCCCATTGCAAACCGCCCCGGGCGCCATGGTCGATGTGCAACTCGACGGCATTTTGTTTGACGACCTGGGCTTTTACGGCCCTAACCGCATGAATGCACGCCGCGCCCTGCTGGCCTGGGAACTGGAGGCCCGCCGCGATCGCAAAGCGCTGCTGGCGGCGCTCGAACGCGGCGGCATCGAAGCGCTGCGTACCGAGTTGCTGGGCGCCATGGCCCGCATGGCGTCCCAGCCGCGGCTGGAGGTCCAGGCCGTACGCGCCGGCCGCGCTACCGCCATCGAGCCCGAACGCGAAGTGGCACTGGCCGCGCTCTCGCTCCCCGCCTCGCCCGTCGAATTGTTGAGCGGCTCGATCCGCATCGCCGGCGACGAGGCCCGCGCCCCACACCTGCTGCTGCGCAACGTCGGTTCCAAGCCGGTCCGCTCAGTCGAAGTCTCGTGGCTGGTCCGCGACAGCCACGGCCGCGAATACGCCGCCGGCGCCCTGCCGGCCGACGTCGATCTGGCGCCGGGCCAGACCCGCCCCGCCGCCCGCGACGGTGCGCTGCGCTTCTCCCTGCCCGGTGGCGCGCCGGCCAGCGTCTCGGCCATGTCCGGTTTCATCAGTTCGGTCGAGTTCGCCGACGGCGGTATGTGGCTGCCGACTCGGCAGGCGCTGCAGAATCCGCGGCTGCTGGGCGTGTTGCCACTCTCCGGCGAGGAGGAGCGACTGGTGGAACTGTACCGCCGCAAGGGCCTCGACGCCGTCGTTCAACAACTCCAGAAACTGCGTTAGCAGCCCGTGGTAATAATCGGCGTGGCCCAAAAAGCCCAAAAAGCGGGACAGTCACCATTTTTCGCGGGAGTTCGTTTTCAATCCAAAGGAGATCCTTCGAGCGAAAAGTGGTGACTGTCCCGCTTTTTGGTATCGCCCGCCACGCCGCGATTCACCGGAAGAATCAGCGTCTTTTCACCTGCACGCCACCGTTTCACCGCGAACTGCGCGGTGTTTTGCGGTAAAAATGCGGTGCGAACGCGGTGATTTCATGGCAACAGCGCGGTTGCCGCGCGGGGAAACCGGGCTGTGACGCCGCCGCTTCCCCGCCCCATCGCCGCGGCTTACAATCCAAACAGGATGTCTTTTCAGCGACCGTTTCTCATGGCGGCAGTCTGCGCCGCGCTGCTGCTGCCGGGCCCGCTGGCCCGCCTGGCACCTGCCCAGACGACGGCTCAGACGCCTGCCCCGCCGGTGTTCCGCATCCAACCGGTGCGGCCGGTGGAGGAGTTGCGACGCCTCGCAGCCAAGGAGCAGCCGCCACAGGAGCAAGGCGCCTTCCTGCCGTTCGATCTGATTGATCTCACGGGACTGGACCCGCTCATCCGGCTCGATATCCGCTATGCCACGCCGAACAACTTCCTGGGTACGCCGCTGTACACGGAAGCGCGCGCGGTCATGCAGCGCTCGGCCGCGGAGGCGCTAGAGCGGGCGCACCGGCAATTGCAGAAACAAGGCTATGGACTGCTGATCCACGACGGCTACCGGCCGTGGGCGGTCACGTGGATTTTCTGGCAGGCCACGCCCGCCGACAAGCACCAATTCGTCGCCAACCCGGCCACCGGCTCGCGCCACAATCGCGGCTGCGCCGTGGATTTGACTCTATACGATCTCAAGACCGGCCGCCCCGCCGACATGCCCAGCCTGTACGACGAGATGACGGAACGCGCCAGCCCCAGCTACACGGGCGGCAGCGCGGACCAGCGCCGGTTGCGCGACCTGTTGCGCGCGGCGATGGAGGCCGAGGGGTTCAGCGTGAACAGCGACGAATGGTGGCACTTCGACTACAAAGAGTGGCGCCGTTACCAAATCGGCAACGTCAGTTTCGACTCGGTCGCCCGGCCCAAGCCGTAAGCCCGAATCGCCTCGTACTGCTTCCTGGCAGGAAGACTCTAAACGAAGGGTTGCGAGGGCTCCCGCGCCGTCAGCGCGCAGTGAGCTTGCGGGCGAGTTCCGCCACGCGGCGGCCTTGAGCCCGCGCGATGGTGAGTTCGTTTTCGCTGGGGCGGCGCGAGCCGTCGCCCCCGGCCAGCGTGCCCGCGCCGTACGGACTGCCACCGGTGATCTCCTTCATGTTCAACAGACCCGGCTCGCTGTACGGCACGCCCACGACGATCATGCCGTGGTGCAGTAGCGTGGAATGGAAACTGGTGATGGTGGTCTCCTGCCCGCCGTGCTGCGTGGCGGTGGAGATGAAGACGCTGCCGATTTTATTGATCAGCGCGCCGGTGGCCCACAGCCGTCCGGTCTGGTCGAGGAAGTTGCGCATCTGCGCGCACATATTGCCGAAGCGCGTGGGCGTGCCAAAAATGATGGCATCGGCCTCGGTCAATTGGTCGGGCTCGATGACGGGGATGTGGATGAAAGGGGCCTGCGCGGCCTTCGCCCCGCTGCGCTCCAGCGCCTCGTCGGACATCAGATCGGCGACGCGATACAACGCCACCTCGGTCCCTTCCACTTCGCGCGCCCCCGCCGCGACGGCTTCGGCCATGGTGTAAATATGACCGTACATGCTGTAGAAAACGACTTGGACTTTAGCCATAAATGAATTGTAGTTTAAAGGGGAATTCTCGTCCTGCTATCCGGGACGGCAGCCACTACAAATTCAAGTGCAGCCATCGGAGCAGTTTTCTCGCGCGAGAGAGCCCGGCGGGCCGCCGCCGGCGTTCAGCTCCGACCCGCTGTGGATTTAAGCCGGTTGACCCTGGTCAGCTGGCACGGGGTTGAGCCGGCCGGTCCGGGCCATCCAACCGCGGAACATGCGGGCAAAGTCGGCGGCGCGCGGCGAGCCTTCCAGTTCTTCCAGCGAGAAGCGCATTTTGCGCTTCCAATTGGGGTATTGCCAAGTGGTTCCCGGCAGGTTCTGCTGTTCCAATTCCTTGGTCAGGTCTTCCTGGTTCAGCAGCAGCAACATTGAAGGAGTCGAGGCCAGATAGCCGATGATGGCGTTGTGCAGTTCGCCCGTCAACTCATTCCAATCGGCCGCTTCGCGCGGGAATTCGGGACTCAGGAAGCCTTCCCGGATCAGCGCGCTGAGCAGCTTCGCCTTGTCGGCGTGGCGCTCTTCGAGCTGCCGCCGATGCTGCGCCGGATCGGGCAGCAGTCCGGCGGCGCGGCGCGTTTCGATGTCCTTGGCGGCCCAGAAACCGGCCAGTGTCGGCAGGTCGTGGGTGGTGGAAGAGACCAGCGCCTGGCGGGCGTAATCGCGCGGGCGCTTGGGCTCGCCGTCCCAACCTTTCTCGAAGTAGAACAGGCGGTAGCTGAGAATGCCGAAACGCTCCATCGCTTCCCGCAGTTCGGGCGGAACCGTGCCCAAATCCTCACCCACGACCAGGAAGCGGCCGCGCACGCTCTCCAGCGCCAGGATGCGCAGCAGGTCCTGCCAGCATTCCTGGACGTAGGTGCCCTGTTTGGCCGGAAAACCGTCCGGAATCCAGAACAACCGAAAAAAGCGCATGAAATGATCGATGCGCAGCGCGCCGCCGTGACGGCTGTTGCGGCGAATGGATTCGATGAACAGCCGGTAGCCGTCCTCGCGGTGGGCCGTGGAACGGGGCGGCGGAAAGGCCCAGTCCTGACCGTCGGGCGCGAAACCATCCGGGGGTGAGCCGACGCGGCATCCGGCGGCGTAGAAATGGCCATAGGACCACAAGTCGGCGCCGCATTTGTCAGTGGCCAGGGCCAGATCGTGGTACAGTCCGATCGCCATGCCGGCCTCGCCGGCCTCTTTTTGCGCAGCCTCCAGTTGCAGATCGACCTGCCATTGCAGCCACCCGTGGAACAGGACGCGACGCCAGTGGCTTTCGGCGAATTTGCGGACTGCCGGGGTGTCGGGAGAACGATACGCCTCCGGCCAGTCGGGCCAGATCCAGAGTTCGCGATCCTGCGCGTGGAGCACCTCATCCAGGGCACAATAGACCGCGAAGCGTTCGAGCAACTCGCCCTGCTGATGGCGCCAGTTATCAAAACTCCGCGCTCTCCCGGTGCCCTGCCGCCACTCCTCCCGCAGGAAGCGATGGAACAGCAGGCGCAGAATGCCGAGCTTCATGCGGGCGACCTCTTCGTAACACACCTGGTCGCTGGTGCGCAGAGCCGCCAGTTCCGTCTGGAAGCCCTCGCCCTGGGTGATGCGTTGAGCGGCCGGGCAGAGAGCGAAGTCCTCGATGGCCTCGACGTCGAGGTAGATGGTGTTGCGGGCAAACGCCGAGAGCGGAAGGTAGGGGCTGGTATTGTATGGCTCGCGGTTGTGCAGGGCGTGCAGCGGGTTCAAGCCGATGAACGACACCCCCAGCGCGGAAACCGCCCAGCGCGTGAGGCGGCGCAGGTCGGTGAAATCGCCGATCCCCCAGTTGCGCTCGGAACGAATCCCGAACAGGCTGACGGCCAGGCCGGCCAGCTTGCCGTCGTTGCTCAAAGCCTCCGGAAGCCAGGCTCGATCGGGAGCCACGATCAGCCGGCAATGGGAGGTTCGCGGAAGGCCGGACGCTCCTTCCACCACCGCCTGGACTTCGTGGTAACCCAGCTCGGGGACACCGGGTAACGGCAGACTCAAGGCCAGATAGTTCTCCTGGCCGACGAGACAGGTTTCGGTGGAAGCCAGGCTGGAAAGCGGGTGGGTGCGCGAGTACAGGCGGCCATTTTCCAGGCGCAGGGTGACGGTGACACTTCCGCCGGGCACCAGAGAGTTGGGCACGCACAGCCGGACGGCAGGCATGGACTCGGCCATCGAGACAACGAGAACCGGGGGCAGTCCGCGGGTCCAACGGCTGGCGGAGAGCGCCTCGGCGGAAAGCCGCAGACGATGGGCGTTGGAGGCATCGAGCCCGAGCGAGGTGAGGATGGCCGCCTGGGCCGCGGCTGAAGCGTGGTGCTGTTGGCCCCACAGGTCCCAATATTCCCGGTCAACTCCGAGTTCTTCACACAGGCGGTCCAGCAGATCCGGGGGGAGTGGTTCGGTCACTTGAATCCTTGTACTACCTCGATCTTAACCGGCGGACCGGTCTGTTCGGGCCGTTGCGCCGGGATCGGAGGTATTTTCTTTGAGCGGCGGCGGGCGTGCGGCGCTGGAATCCGGAATCGCGGGCCGTCGTGAGATAATCAGTCCAGAGGGATATGGAAGCTCCGATCCGCGAGAATCAGATCCAGCTGGGAGAGGCACCCGCGGAATTGTACCAGCGCATTGACGCCGAGGGGACCGCGGGCCTGGCGGACAGTTTTGTGCTGACGAGCGTGGACCAGGCGATCAACTGGGCGCGAAAGAATTCGCTCTGGCCGATGACGTTCGGCTTAGCCTGCTGCGCGATCGAGATGATGGCAACGAGCGCATCCCGATTCGATATCGCGCGCTTCGGCGCCGAGGTGTTCCGCGGCAGTCCGCGGCAGAGCGATCTGATGATCATCGCCGGACGGGTTTCAAACAAAATGGCACCCGTGATTCGCCATTTGTACCAGCAAATGCCGGAGCCGCGCTGGGTGATTTCGATGGGCGCTTGTGCCACCTCCACCGGAGTGTTCAGTAATTATGCGCTGATTCCGGTGAATCAGGTGATTCCCGTGGATGTCTACGTCCCCGGCTGCCCGCCGCGTCCGGAGCAGTTGATCTATGCCCTGCAGTTGCTGCAGAAGAAGATCCAACAGCAGCGCGGGGCGACGCTCGACGTGCTGAATCTTTCTTAGCAGATCCGGCCTGTCGTGACAGTGCCGGCCGGCCCGCCCGCATCCCTTCCTCGCCAAAAAAGTTTTCTCAAGTCAAGCACCATCAGCTCCGATATGAGGGTTGAGGCGGGTGCGGCCGCTCGGGGAGGAATCATGGAACTCAACAGTATCAGCCTGGCCAACATGTACCAGGGGACTGCGCAGGCGCCGACGAATGCGCTCACCCCACAAGACCGCGCCGAGCAATCGCGATTGATCCAGGCCGTCAAATCAGTCAACCAAAGTGGGGTCTTCGGGAGCACGGAAGAACTGGTGTTCACCCGCGATCAGTCGAACAGGTCGTCCGGTGGTCCAGTTGATCAATCGGGAGACCAAAAAAGTTGTGCAGCAGATTCCACCCGAGTATCTGCTACGTCTTTCAGAGGATCCCACGCGAACCGTGGACTGACGCGGGCAGGGGCCGACGGGCAGGTTCGGGCGAAGAGGTAAGGAATGTTTTCAAATCCCTACGAGGGGCAGTTTGAGCAGCAGGTTCTGAGCGCGGATCCGGTCGAACTCATAGCCATCGTGTTTGATCACCTGATTGCATCGATCACGGAGGCCCGGAGACACTTGATCTCCGGAGATCGGGCGGCCCGGTCGCGGTGTATCAGCAAGGCATTCGGACTGATCGGAGAGCTGTCGAACTCACTTGACGATCAACAGGGAGGAGAAATCGCAGTCAACCTGCGGCGTCTCTACGGATTCGTCGGCAACAGACTGGTACAGGCTCAGAGTTATCAGATTGAACAGCCCTTGATCGAGGCGATACAAACTCTGGAACCGCTCCGCCAAGCCTGGAAGACACTCTGCCGCACGCGGGCGGAGGACATGCGGGCCCCGGTGCCCGCGCCAGGTTGCAGCAACGACACAAGATTCGCCGTGCGTGCCTGAAAGGACAATGCGCAGATGCTCAGCGCGAGTTCAAGGCATGCACAGTTGCGGCGAGCACGGTTGTTACGGCGTTGCTAGTGCCGATCACGGCAGGGGCGGCGATGCCGGGGCTGGTGGAACTGGAGGCGGCGCGACCGGGGCTGGCGAGACCGGGGTTGGTGGAAAAGGGGCTGGCGAGACCGGACTGGCAGTGTCGGCCCGATTCAATGCGTTCTCCAGGAAATGCGCCATTCCAATCCCGCCGTTCTGGCTGATGAGCCGCGCCAGATTCTCCCGCGCAAATTCCATCATCGAGCCGTTGGTGCCGTTCTTGTCTTCGCTGAGTTCACCCAGCTTTACCGATTTCAGCATTTGTCCGATGAGCAGGGATTCAAACTCCTGGGCCACCGTATGGATGCTGCGGGAATCCTTGGATGTGCAACCGGAGGTTTGAGGACCCTTCGCCTCAATGCGAATCTGGCATGCGTTGTTCAGGTCAACCGGCGACATCAGATGACTTCGATCTCAGCTTCCAGGGCCCCGACGACCCGGAGGTTCTCTAACACCGCAATCACATCCCTGGGCGTGGAACCCAAAGCCATCAGCGCCTTGACAAGGTCTTCCACGGTGGCGCCTTTCTTGAGAGTGACGTTGCGGGCGGACTCTTCCTTCGCGGTCACTTCGACTTTCGGGGTGACAACCGTTTCTCCGCCCGAGAGTGGGTTGGGCTGTGAGGTTTCTAACGTGGTCTGGACCTGGACCGACAGGTTTCCGTGAAGAATTGAAATGGGGTGGATCACGATATCCCGTCCGAGTACGATCGTGCCAGTTCGCTCATTGATGACAATCCGGTTCTGCCTGTCCGTCTCGAGTGTCAACGCCTCGATCTCGGCGATGAACTCCACCTCGCGAGTCTTCCAATCGTCGGGCAGGCGAACCACCACGACGCCTGAACTCTCACACACTGCGATCGAAGCTTGAAACCGCTTATTCACCACCGCCGCCAGCCTCGCCGCGGTCGTGAAATCAGCCTGTTTCAACTGCCAGCGCAGCTTCTCCACAGGCATCACGGAAGGTGCGGCCTGCTCGATAATCGCCCCACCGGGCGCGCGCCCGGCAGTCGGATGATTGACGGTTGTGCTATTGCCCCCGCCGCGGCCAGTAGCGAAACCCTCGGTTACCACAGACCCCTGGGCCACGGCGTAGACGACTCCGTTGGCGCCCTTGAGTGATGTCATTAGAAGCAAGCCGCCCTGCAGGTTCGTGGCGTCGCCAATCGCCGCGACATTGATGTCGATTCTGACGCCAGGCTGGGCGAAGGCCGGCAGATTCGCAGTCACCATCACGGCCGCCGTGTTGCGAATCTGGATCGCCGTTGGGTCAACCTGGACACCCATTTTTTCGAGGAGATTCGCCAGGGTTTGAGCCGGAAACACCGGCTGGCGCTTATCGCCAGTTCCGTTGAGCCCGACGACAATCCCGTAGCCCAGCAACTGGTTCTCCCGGACTCCCTCCAGCGAGGCCATGTCCTTCAACCGCACCGGCACCGCTGGCACTCCCTGGGCGAGGGCCACCAGGAGGACGAGGATTGCAGCTATGGTTCGAAAGCGCATGGTTCAGAAGGGGAGCAGGCCCAGCAACAGCCGATAGAGGAAATTCGGCCTGCGCACGGCATCGTTGACTACCCCGCGACCGTCAACCAGCACTTCGAGTTCGGCCAACTGATCGGACGAGACCTGATTGGCGGGAGTGACGTCGTTCCAGCGAACGATACCACGCAGCGTGATCTTCTGCTTTTCGGAGTTGATCTGAATCAGCTTGTTGCCTTCAACAATCAGGTCGCCGCTCGGCAGGGTCGCGATCACGCGGGCCGTGAGATTCGTTGTCAGGTCGCTGGTGCGGTTGGTCTGCCCCTGGCCATTCAGCTGCGTGTTCGACGACGTCCCGAGAAGGTTCGCCAATAAACTGGTGGCCTTCGGGATGCCGGCGAGAGCGGATATAGAGGAGTTGGCCTGGCTCTTCCGCGCCGACGTCGTGGCACCCACTGAGGAGGCGCTGGCGTGGTCGGAGATGATCACGGTCACGAGGTCGTTGACGTGCGACGCCCGGAGATCGCGCGAGACATCCGCGAATCTGCCCGCGGGATCGAAGGTTGAACCGGGCGAGGCCGAGAGTCGCGCCGGGTGGGCTTTGAGTTCTGCCAAGATCTCGTCGATGGCGGAAGACGCAGGCGCAGTCTGCGGCGAGTTCTTCTGCGGCTTTGACTCCGAAAGCGCGTCCGGACAGCCCAGAAGCGCGAACACGCACCACCACAGCAGAATCCTCATATCAGCGTCCCTCCCGCATGGCTGAACCCTCGCCCTTCCCAGTGAGCAGGACCCAGATTCGTTTCCCCGACTCTGGGTTGCGAACGAGAATGGACTCGCCGCGCCGGCCGTCCCGCTCGGCCTCGGCGTCAATACTCACAGACGCCAATCCAACGCGTGCGACGACCCGAACCGTCCCCCCCCGCAGCACCGCCGGGGGCGCCTGGAGCATGGAAGGTTGAATGCTGTCGCCCAAGCGCAACGGCCGTTTGAGAATCGAGCCATCCGCCAGTTCCGGCTCGACCTCCGCCCGGGCAGAACAACCCGTTTTGACAACCCGCTCGTAATCCGAGGCCGCCAGGGAGTCCCCCGCCTGCAGGTCGCGCCGGGCTACGAAGACCGCCTGAGCTAACCGGAATCGCCCCAGAACTCTGACCGGTAAGGTCCGATGTGCGTCGTACTCGAGACCGCCCCGCCAGAGGAAGCTGCAGGAATCGTCGGCAGCAGACAGCATATGGAAGCCCGACGGCGGCAAAATCAGACGCCCAGCCGGCGCGACCTCCGGCTGGAAGGAAGTCACATGGACCAGCCTGGCGCCGCTGTGCCGGGCCAGCAGCGCGCCCTGAACTGCCTCCACCACAGCTTCCGGTGGCAGCGGTTGAAGCCGTCTTTGCAGGCAGACTCCCTCGGCTGGCCAACCGTCCTTCGGCGCCAGACCCCAGCGGCGCAGTTCTGCGGGAGAGATCCATCTGCGGGTTCCCGGGTCCGGGGTTTCCGTCAGGATGAGATCGGGAGAGATCGAATCTGGCGCTTGGGCAAACCGGGACAGTGCCGCTACGCGCACGACCGGGCCGTCGATTTCCACGCACGCCCCGGCCATCAGGGGAGCAGGCACTATGACGGCATACAGAGATAGGCGAAAGAGGCAGCTGCGCATGCGTCTCACTTGGGCAAATTATTGACCATCTGATACATTTCGTCCGCGGCCGTGATCACCTTCGAATTCGCCTCATAGGCACGCTGGCTGACGATCAGGCCAATCATTTCGTCGACCACCGAAACGTTCGATTGTTCGGTGTAGCCCTGCATCAGAGTTCCCATTCCTTCCTGACCGCCGGGTATGCCGATTGTGGCCGCCCCCGAAGCATCGGTGGGCGAATACAGGTTGCTTCCCAGGCCATTGAGCCCAGCCGGGTTGGGGAAATTGGCGAGCTGGATCTGGCCCACGACCTGCGCGGCGGTCTGATTAGGCAGCGTCACGCTGACCGTCCCGTCCGTGGCGATGGTAATCGTTTGGGTTCCGGATGGGATCGCAATCTGCGGCTCCAGCATGTTGCCGCTCGAGTCGACGATGTTCCCGTTATTGTCGAGCTGGAACTGACCGGCCCGGGTGTAGGCCGTTTCGCCGCTGGACAGATGGATCTGAAAGAAGCCGTTGCCCTGGATGACCAGATCCAGAGGGTTGCCCGTAGTCTGGAAACTTCCTTGGGTGAAGATGATCTCGTTGGAAACCGGCTTGGTACCGAGGCCCAGCTGCAAACCAGTCGGAACGTAGGTTTGCGAGCTGGAAGCGGCTCCGGGCTGGACCACCGTCTGATAGAGCAGGTCTTGAAATTGCGCGCGCCTGGATTTGAAGCCAACGGTGTTCGCGTTCGCAAGGTTATTGGCGATGTTGTCCACATTCATCTGTTGGGCAGTCATGCCGCTGGCGGCGCTGAACAAGGCTCTGATCATTGTTCTGACTCTCTTTCTAAGCAGTGACTTTGGCGACATCCTCCACGGCGTAGCGGTTCATGTCTCCACCGATCTGAGCGGCTTTGTTGAGGGCCTCAAACTGCCGCATGACCTCGATCAACCGGACGGAACCTTCAGCTGGGGCCAGGTTCGATTGTTCCTGGTAGCCTTGCCGGAGTTGTGCCGTCGAGGGTTGGAGCGCATTCGTGGATCGGGGGTCCAGTTGGAAATATCCGCCGCTCTTTTTGGCGGACGGCGTCGCGGCGGCCCAATCCACTACTTTGAGACGACCGGCCTCGATGCCCTGTTGCCTGACAGTCCCGTCCGCATCCACGCTCACGCTCAGGGCGGGATCGAGCTGGAACGGCTGCCCACTCTGGCTGGCGAACTCAAGTCCGCCTGGTGTCACCAACTTGCCCGCCGAAGTGACCGCAAACCTGCCGTCTCGCGTGAACAGCGGCCCGTCAGGACCGATGGTTTGGAAGAACCCTTTCCCGCTCAGCGCAATGTCGTTCATGTTTCCTGTGTCGTGCAGTTCGCCCTGGCTCGTGTCAGTCCAGTTGCTCTCAACAACGGGGAGGAATGGTTGGGCAACGCCTGCGCCGTCCTGCTGCGCAGACTTCGTTTCTTCAGAAAGATACAGCGAGAAGCGCTCGCGGTCGGCCTTGAAGCCAGGCGCCGATGTATTAGAGAGGTTGTTGGCAACCAAGCTCAACGACTCCAGACGAGCCCGCATGCCGGCAGCCGCCGCAATGGTAAGAGGATCCATAGGCCCGATGCAGTGGGTGCAATGGGAGGGCCAAAACGCATCCTGAACGATTTGAACTAGTTGCCTGCGAACGGAGGGCTTCTATCCCGCTATGGCACACGGGCGGTGTGCCGCTGGTTTCATTTCGGGACGCGAAACCACCGCATCGCGAGAAGAGCTGTTGACAGCGTTGGCGTTGCATGATTCTCCGCTCTGGCCAGTCGGTTGCATGGTTCCCGGCTGTGACTGTGTCAGACACGCCTTACATTGCAACCGGAGCGAATCTCGGCGTGGGCGGAACTTGCTTCTATGCCTCGTCCCAGGCACAGCGGCCAACGTCAATGATAGCCGTGTTCAGGAACCTCCTCCCGGCTTCTATCCAGGAGGTTGACGATCCAGAGAGCCCTGCGGCTCTATGTTCGGACTCTGCCACCGATTCTGCCGGCGAGGGTGGAGAGCGACAGCAGGCTTTGATTCACAGTTTCCGCAGCGCTTCCAGCACGAGGCAGATCGACGCGAAAACCACGAAGAATTCGGCCGAGGAGAGTGTGAGCCTATTCGCATCCGACGGTTCTGCACTGCCGAGGCAACCAGCATGGCCATTTTCGATGCCGGATGTTCAACCTTCTATCACTGGTGTGAGAGTCGATTCGGGCGCCGGGAGAGATATGCCACCCAAACGGCTTCGTTCGGAGGGTTCGGCCGGCGTGGCTCAAAACACGGAGTGTGCTGCGGACGCTTCATCGCCTACGCGAGCAGCGATTGCTGGACCGGCGGAGTGGAAAGTTGGAGTCACAACCGGGCAAGCCGGTTTCTTTTCCGACAATCAGCAGGCGCAACTGTCTATAGCTGCCATAGGAGAACTCACGCCCAAGCGTGTCGACGGATCGACTGGAAGATTGCCACATGGCGGCGAACAATCCACCCCGGTTCTGCAGGCATCGCAGACCAGCGCTCTCGTATCGACACAAGCTGGGACCACAGACGTAGCAGCTCAATCAACCTTGCAGGGGGAAGAGGGCGAAGCTCCCCGCCCTATCTCTCAGGGACTCGCACTTGGACGAGGCGCCAGCGCGAACTCGTTTAACGGGGATTGGGATCAGACCACCGAAAAAGCCGGCAATTCCCCGAGGGCCGACTTCCCTCCACAACTCGCCGAATCGGTCGCTACCGCGAAACGCCAGGATCCCGCTGACTGGAGTGACAGCCCAGCCGCAGTTTCCACACAGTCGCGCCAGGTTGCAGGCGCGGCACTGGATCCATCTGTTCAGAGCCAGAGTGGAGGCTCCGCCTCTTCTTCGCTTGCCATTGCGATTTCTCCCCAACCTGACATCACCGATGTGTCCGGTCATGTGCTCGCCCTTGATTGGCGCCGGAGTTCCACGGCCGGTCTTACTGGGTCGGGGCTTGGGAAAGAGAGTGCGCCTAGCCAAATCGCCTCTAGCCAAAGCCCTAGCTTCACTGCTGCGCCCACTGCTTCCAGGATTGAGCCTACTGCGCCGCAACCCGGCTCCGCAGGTTCCGTGACGCTGAAGGAATCCTTTGCTCGGTTTGTCAGTTCAACGTACCCTGCAAACCCCAGGCTCGGGAACGCGGAAATGGGGCTGGGAAGGTACGATCGACGTGAAATCGTGCAGACACCAGCATTGATTGATAAGCCCACTGGCGGTGAACACGTCCACGTAGATCAGTCTGCAAGGATCGCCAACACTGGAACGGCTCAAACGACGATGACCTCGACAGTGTTCGCGAAGCAGGACGAAGCCCAGGAGGCATCCAGGCCCTTGGCTCTGGACGAATCAGCGGATGGAGTGCAGGAATCGACATTGGCCGGACAGCCGAGCCCCAGCAGCGCAGCCATCAGCTCAATCGAGGTTCAGGTTCAACTCCAGAGTGACAGTCATATCGGGCTTCGTTTTGTCGACCGGCAAGGGCACATCGAGGTTCAAATGAAGTCCGCGGATCAGCAGACGGCACAAACCGTAATTGATGGGCTGGACGGGCTCAAGAGTTCCCTCGCCCGTGAAGGATGGAGCGTCGAAAGCCAGATTCCGGCACGTCCCACTCTCGCTGCTGACGCTACGCCGGAGGCAAGCGTCTTCGGTAAAAGCTCGGTCCCCACCAGTCAATCGCCCGCCACGTCTCTGCCCAGGCTTACCTGGGTGAACGCCCCGCCCCCTGTCGAGGAGGGCCATGTTCGCGGCCTCCAAGAGCAAACGGATAACGCCCAACATGTTCGGCCTGAGCCGTCGCCCCCAACGCCACTGAATCACCGGGGCGATTCGGATTCATCGACCGGCCAGGATCGGTCTCACCCGGATCAAGGCGGCACATCTGGAAGGAAAGAGCAGCAACACTCTGCCGACCATGGCAGCCGGGATTCTGAAAAACAAGGCCGCCGGCCCACCCACAACACAGAGACCTGGATCGACTCTATTGAGAGCCTGTTAAGTCAACCTACGTCCGCAAGATCTGCCACTGGAGCTTGAAAATGACCACACCCATCACAACGCCTGCCGTAACTTCTCCAACGCCGAAGTCTTCCTCAACGCCAAGCGCCAGTTCTACTACTGATGCACTGGGCAACGAACAGGTATTCCTACAACTCCTCGTCGCTCAGATTCAAAATCAAGATCCGCTGAACCCGACGGACAGCACTACCTTCATGACCCAATTGGCCCAGTTCTCGGACCTCGAACAACTCATCAACATTAATCAGTCAGTGGGGCAAATTGATGTTGCGGTTGGTGGCACAACGGCCTCACAACAGAGTACTACCGGCACTGCAGGATCTTCTGGAAGTGACGTCGGCGCCGCCCTAAGCACACAACAGGGCACCAGCTCCCCCAGTTCCTCATCCTGATGCAAGCGGCAAACTACTGATTCAGCCCACAATACCGAAAGTACCAACAGGAGATAAGTTCACATGTTCACTTCTTTCAACACCGCGCTCTCCGCACTGAATGCCGATACGACCGCGATTGATGTCGTCGGAAATAACCTCGCCAATCTGAACACAACCGGATACAAAGCAAGCACGGTCTCCTTTAGCGACCTCGTGACAGAGTCGCTTGGTGCAGGGCTCGGGGAAACGCAGGTCGGATTTGGGGTCGCACCTCCGGCAACGCTAGCCAATTTCGCTCAAGGGGCCATTCAAACGTCGACTGGGCCGCTCGACGTGGCGATTCAGGGCGATGGGTTTCTCGTCGTCCAGGATCCATCCACGAATGACATGCTCTACACGCGGGGCGGCAATCTCATCCCTAACAAGCAAGGACAACTCACGACAGTGGCAGGTGATCTCGTGCAGGGCTGGAATGCAACAGCCAACGGCACCATTGATAAGACTCAACCACCGACGGACGTCATGGTGCCCCTGGGAACCCTCATTCCACCCACGCCCACGGCGAACATGTCCCTGACGATGAATCTTGACTCGAGCGCTGCACTGAATACAGTGACCCTTCCGACGACTCCCGCGACCGCCGCGCCGAGTTTCTCCACAACGATGCAAGTGTATGACTCCCTTGGCGGAACACATCAGGTAACGATCGGCTTTTGGAATCAAGGTGGCGGAAATTGGTCGTATCAGATGTCGGTACCCGGATCGGATTTTACAAGCGGGAACGCCGAAGTTCAAACTGGGGCCCTTACATTTGATGCGGAAGGCAATTTGACGTCTCCAGCCGCAACCGCAGAGCCCACGCTCACCCTGACCGGCCTGGCAGACGGCGCCGCCGATATGACGGGCACGGCAGCCGCCGCCGGGCCGCCCCCAACTGTGCCCGCTATCACATGGAATCTCTACAACTCGTCCGGGGTATCTCAATTGACGCAGTTCGCGCAAACCTCTACCGTTTCGGCGAATTCGCAGGATGGATTGGCCTCGTCCCAACTGACTCAAGTAGGAATCTCGGACGGTGGGAGCGTTGTGGCAACGTTTTCCGACGGCCAACAGCTTACCGTCGGGCAACTTGCCATGGCTGCCATTGTGAATCCCGACTCGCTGGTCTCTGCAGGCAACAACAACTACCAGCTCAGTTCAGCCTCCTCCCTGCCCGCTATCGGCGTGCCCAATACCGGTGGTCGCGGACAGATTCTCGGTGGATCCATCGAAGCTTCGAATGTCGATATCGCCACGGAGTTTACGAACTTAATCGTCTATCAGCGCGCCTATGAGGCGAACTCAAAGGTCGTTACTACTACCGATCAGTTGAGCCAGGACACGATCGCCCTCATACGGTAATGACCGCAGAAGACCAGATCAGCTTGATGGCGGATGTTCCTCTGGAGATATCTGTCGAACTGGATCACAGGATCCTGTCGCTCCGCGAAGTACTCGAACTCGAAACAGGCAGTATCATCGCAATGCGCAGGTCGGCCGGAGAAAACATCGACATACTGATCGGCGGCGTGGTCGTAGCTTTCGGTGAAATCGTGATTATTGAAAATACTATGGGCGTTAGAATAACGGACTTCAATACCGAGAGATGAGCGAATGAACGCTATTGAACAACTCTTCGCCGCACTTGCCTTTTGCGGCCTGCTGGCAGCCCTCGTCTGGGTTGCTCGAACGGGCAGGATCTCGGCTCTCGGCTGGGTGAAACCGGTGAATCCGATCGCCAACGCTCTGAGCGTGATCGCGCGCCGTGCGCTGACGCCCCATCACGTTCTTTACTTGATCTCAATCGCTGGTAAGGTCTACATAGTTGGGACACATCCGCAAGGAATGCAGATGCTGTCTCTCCCCACGATTCGACCTGCCAGCGATCTGGAATCTATGACGGAGCAGAAAGGCACAACTTGACGGCGCTTTTCCTCCTCCCAACCGCCGCAGCCGGCAAGGAAGATCTCTTTGGATCACTTCTCGGAGGACAATCCTCCGCAACGATGCAGATTGTCGTTCTTCTGACGGCACTGACGGTCCTTCCAGCAATCCTCGTATCTCTAACCCCCTTTCTTCGACTTACGGTGGTCCTGCACTTCCTCAGGCAGGCACTCGGCACCCAATCCGTACCAAGCAACCAGATCCTGTTAGGGCTCTCCCTGTTCCTGACCATTGTCATTATGCAGCCCGTGGCTGCAGACGCATATCGTCAAGGATGGATACCATACCAAGAGCATCGCCTAAATGCCGAACTAGCCTGGGATGAAGGAACACTGCCCATCCGCACCTATTTGCTGCGTTTCTGTCGCGAAAAGGACCTAGCCCTCATCATCGAGATCACTAAGACGCCTCCCCCCAGAAAGCCGGACGAACTGAGCATCCGGATTCTCGCGCCGGCTTATGTACTCTCCGAACTCCGAGCCTCCTTCCAGATTGGGGCAGTACTATTCATGCCTTTTTTGATTATCGACCTTATTGTGGCATCCCTGACACTCTCTATTGGCATGGTGCAATTGCCGCCGGCTATGATCTCGGCGCCGTTCAAGATTTTACTGTTTGTACTAGTCGATGGTTGGAATTTAGTAGTCGGATCGCTTCTTAGGAGTGTTACCTGACATATGAACGATCGATCAGTCGTTGACTTGGTCTCAAGTATGCTCTGGAGCAGTTTTTGGATTAGCCTTCCTCTTCTGCTAGTAGGTCTAGTCGCAGGTGTCTTAATCAGCCTGTTCCAGATTGTCACCTCAATTCAGGATCCGTCATTCTCGGCGGTTCCGAGACTCCTCGCCTTTTTCGCTGCGATAATCTTAATGCTGCCCTGGATCATCCTGAGGCTGACGACTTATACGATTCACTTACTTCAAGACCTGCCGAAGTATGCCCGCTGAGATGTTTGACACGTTTGCCCTGTTTCGGTTGGGCTCCGTCGCGGTCAGGCTTGGCGCGATGCTTGTCTTTCTCCCTCTGCCGGGCTTCAGAAATCTTCCTGCAGCAGCCCGGGTCCTTCTCGCCCTATCTTTGGCGATTGTCGTGGCCGCAACGTCGCCCGACTCTCTCCCCTCAAGTAAGGTGCATGAGGATCTAATGGTGAGGCTCTTGGCGGACCTTTTTACTGGAGTCAGCATCAGTCTTGTCGCCACCCTCGTGGTCGAATCCATGATGTTCGGCGGGCAAATCATCGCCGTCACAGCCGGATTTTCTTACGCCTCAATGATCGATCCATTCAGTGAGTCCGACTCGAGCATTCTGCCCTCTCTGATGAGCCTCACTGCAAACCTCCTTCTTTTCAATTCTCCCCTTTACGCCGCATTGGTTCGAGCACTGGTGGCCGGACTGAACCAGGTGCCGGATCAAGTGTCCATCCGGGAGGGTGAGGCAGCGAAGATTCTCCTGAGTTTCTCCACCCACTGCCTGCAAACCGGAATTAAGCTTGCTTTGCCCGTAATCGCTTTGGTGTTTCTGGCCGATCTCTGTATTGGATTGTTCGGCCGACTGCAACCACAGATACAGTTTCTATCAATTTCGTTTTCTTTGAAGTTGCTGGGGACAATGGCCGCGACGGCTGCCATTTTGCCAGCCGTCGGTTGGCTTTTCCAGCGCCTGGCAATCACTGGCGTGGATGTTCTGCATGCGTTGACGAGGTAAATGGTTTAAGTGTCAGAGCGCGGCCAGAGAACGGAAAACGCTACACCTCAACGTCTTAAGAAAGCGCGCGAGGATGGCAAGTTTCCAGTCAGCAAGGAATTCGCTTCCGCCGTCCAGTTCTGCGTTCTTGTTGCGCTGTTGATCGGAACTGGAAACGAGTGGACTCGCTCCCTGCTTCGAGGATTGCGGGCCATGATTCGCGACGCTTTCGCGTGGGAGTTGACAGCAAGCCGCCTCTGTCAGGCTGCGGTGGATCTCTCCTCATCGTGGCTCTTTCCTCTGGCGTTCGCTGGTCTTGCCGCAATAGCAGCCTCGGTGGCGGCTCAATTGGGAGTTACAGGCTTCGGACTAGCGTCCGCCAAGTTGGCTCCTGACTTTAGCAGGCTCGATCCGCTATCCCGCCTCAAAGATTTGCCGCGCCATAATCTGAGCTCCTGCGGTCAGGCAGTGCTGTTCTTCAGTTTACTTTGCTACGTCGGGTGGAAAGTTCTTGTGCAGTATTCTCCAGAGTTCCTGGGTCTGCCCTATCAAACACTCGGAAATGGCTTCTTGAAGTTGGCTTCTGTTTTCGCTCGTCTATTGTTGTCTGCTGCCGCGATCGTTTTTGCGTGGGGCAGCATTGACCTATTTCGCCAGCGGAGGCGGTACTCAGAACAACTGAAAATGACGAAACAAGAAGTAAAAGATGAGTGGAGACAGAACGAAGGCAATCCGGAAATCAAACTGCGGATACGACGTTTGCGGCACGATTTACTGCGGCGTCGAATGATGGCAGACGTGCCGAAGGCCTCGGCGGTGATTGTCAATCCCACGCACTTTGCAGTCGCTCTCCTTTATGAGCATACAGCTATGGCCGCTCCGAAAGTGGTCGCCAAAGGCAAGAATTTTCTTGCTTTGCGCATTCGCGATCTAGCGCGGGCGCATCAGGTCCCGATTATTGAGAACCCACCACTTGCTCAGGCACTTTACAAAAACTGCGAAGTGGGACGAGAAATTCCAGAGAGTCTTTATAAGGCCGTCGCGGAAGTCCTGGCCTATGTTTTTCGATTACTTAATAAAAAACGATAACGATGGAAAAAAGATGGACCTATAGTCATGACAGCACCCGTCGTTTCAAGTCCTGCCACAGTAAGCCGGACTGCCGCTACTGGCCACAGGGCCCCCATAGCTGGGAAGGCCAGGACGGACTCCAAGGAACGATTGGCCTCGGGATGGGAAAAACTCGCGCCATGGGAACTTGTAGTGCCGATCGCAGTTTTGGGAATCCTAATGGCGATGGTCATACCTTTACCGCCGTTTGTACTCGACATTCTCATTACCGCAAATATCACTTTGTCAACCATAGTGCTCCTCGTCTCGATGAACATCAGGAGACCAGTTGAGTTCGGCGTTTTTCCTACACTCCTGCTACTGATGACGTTGTTTCGGCTCGCTCTAAATGTGTCCTCTTCCCGGTTGATCCTCCTGAACGGTGCGCGCGGGACGAGCGCGGCAGGTGAAGTGATTGAGTCATTCGGCGGATTCGTCGTAGGCGGCAGTTTCGTCATCGGCGTCGTAATGTTTCTGGTCCTGATAGCCATCCAATACGTTGTTATCAACCATGGAGCTGTCCGCATTTCGGAGGTGACTGCGAGATTCACTTTGGACGCACTGCCTGGCAAGCAGATGTCGATAGACGCTGATCTCAACGCGGGTTTGGTTAATGAAGCTGAAGCGAAGCAGCGCCGGAAGGCCTTGGCGTCGGAAGCTGAGTTTTACGGAGCAATGGACGGCGCGACCCGCTTTACGCAGCGCGATGCTGTGGCGAGCATCCTAATAACATCTATCAACATCATAGCGGGCTTTCTCATAGGCGTCCTCCAACACGGGATGGAACTCAGCCAGGCCCTTCAGACCTATACCGTACTGACCATCGGCGACGGCCTCGTGACTGTAATTCCAGCTCTGATGATCTCGATCTCAGGTGGACTCATCGTTACACGCGCTAGTTCGGATCGAGACATGAGCTCGGATGTTCACTTGCAAGTGTTTAGCTCTGCGAAGCCGCTCTTTCTCGCGTCTGGCGTACTGCTCGTAATGGCTCTCTTGCCGGGCATGCCGAAGATTCCGTTTTTCATTTTCGCTGGCGGAGTGGGGTGGGTTGGGAAGAGGCTCAAGACGGCGCAGGACAAGCTGGTCGCGATTGCCAAACCGTCCGCACTTTCCGCGCCAAAGGAGAATCTGGAGACTTTGCTCCAAATTGAGCCGCTCGCTGTGGAACTCGGGCTCGGGCTTGTGAAGTTTGCGGAGGGCGGTGCCAATTCACCTCTGCTGCGCCGTATCTCGGTTATCAGAAAGCAGACTGCTTCGGAGTTGGGCTACATACTCCCATCCGTTCGTGTTACCGACAACCTATCTCTCAAGGCAAGAGAATACGCAGTGCAGGTTCGTGGAGCTCGAAGTCGCACGATTCGAAATGCCACCGAACTCGGTGCTCGTCATTCCAGCGCCCAACGGGAAAGCGCCTACGGACGGAGTAGAGACAAGAGAACCCGCCTTCGGAATGGAAGCTCGCTGGGTTCCGAGCGAGGCCGGCGATGCGGCGCGTTCTGCAGGTTGCACAGTCGTTGACCCACTCAGCGTCCTTGGAACACACCTCTCAGAGCTATTCCGCCGTCATGCGCACGAGTTGTTCACTCGTCAAGATGCTAAGCGCCTCCTGGATCGCGTTTCGGAGGAGAACCCGCGCGCAGTTGAGGATCTTGTCCCGAAGCTACTACCCCTCTCAACTGTCCAGCGGGTTCTTCAGAACCTGTTGCGGGAGCGAGTCTCGATCCGTGACGGCGTGGCTATTCTTGAAAGCCTCAGCGAAGCTGCAGCCGTGACACGGAACCCGATCCTACTGACGGAGTACGTCAGGCAGACGCTCCGTCGTTCTGTTGTAAAGCCTTTTCTTTCCCAGGATGGCAACCTGCCCGCTCTGATAGCGGATGTAAACCTAGAGCGAACGATTGAACAAGCTGTCGAGCATCAGGAGTTCGTCTCGCACTGTAATCTCGCCCCGCAACAGCTCCGTGTGGTCTTGGAGGCAGCGAAAGCAGCCACGACGCGTCATGGCAGCAACTTCGCTGTCCTGACAAGCGGAGGAGCTCGCTATTTTCTCCGTCATATCATCGAAAGCCAGTTTCCCGGGGTCAGTGTGTTCTCACATGGTGAAGTGCCGGCGGGGGTCAAAGTCCTCGCTTTGGAAGGTTTTGGGAGGTCCGAATAGTGCCGATCCGAAAGTCGATTTTTGCTGATACGGTCGAGGAAGCCCTCGCTCAAGCCACTCGCAGAATGGGGACCGAAGCGCTCCTAGTCGGTTCCCGCCGCACGGATCCAGCCGAGAGGCATCTGGGGGTCTATGAGGTGATCGTCGAAGGTGAGACGCCGCCGACTCACGACGCTTTCCCGGATATATCCGTGAGAGCTAAAGCGGAGATCGAGCATTCGTCCGTGACCTCTCGAGGGTCGTCATGTGACGAGGGCGATTTGGAGCTAATCCGTCGTGAAATCATGAGCATGCGAGATCTGCTGGCGCGTTGCGCAGTGCGCATGGCTCCTTTGCTGCCGCCTGAGTTGCTCCCGCTTGGAGTGCACTTGAGCACGGCCGACTTCTCTCCGACCCTGGTGGAATCTCTGCTGCACTCTGCGGTGCGCCGCCTGACAAGCGGTGGCGCGGCCCTCAAGGAACCCAAACTCCAGCAGGCACTCATCAGTGAAATCAGCAGCCGCCTCAGAGTGGACCCCGCATTGGGCACGACCGGCGGTCCGCGGAAGGTGGTTGCATTCGCGGGCCCAGCCGGGAGCGGCAAGACCTCAACTCTAGTCAAGCTGGCGGTCCGATTCGGGTTGGCCCAACACAGCCCCACTCTGATCATCAGCGCTGACACTTATCGCGTCGCGGCCGCCGACCAATTGCGCACTTACTCGGCGATTCTGGGTGTCAACTGCGAAATAGTTGAAACGCCGAGCGGTCTTGCCCGGGTTCTGGAGGAACATCGTTCCAAGGAGACGGTTCTAATCGATCTCCCCGGCATGGGGCCACGCGAACCTGAACTCATGCACGAGTGGGCTCCCGTCCTCGCCCACCCCGACATCGATGTGCACCTCGTCATGCCGGCGACAATGCGTTGCGCCGACCTGGCGCGAACATTTGGGCGATTTGAACCACTCAGGCCGGCGCATCTGATCTTCACACACCTCGATGAAACCGCCTGTTATGGTGGCGTACTCAGTCTGGCCATTGAAACCGGGAGACCGGTATCTTTCCTCTGCAGCGGCCAGAGTATCCCTGAGGACATAGAGCCCGCCACTCGCGCCGCGCTGCTGCGCCTGATTGGCGCAGAGCCACTTGCGGCCGCTACGGCCGCATGAACCGATGAGAACAGGAAGAGCCTATGAATCCGTATCAGGGACAAGCGGCAATAATCACTCCGGAGGAGCGAGAACAGCTGATCCTCGAGCACATGCCTCAGGTTCGCCTCATCGCACGGCGTATTCATGATCGGCTGCCGGAGACGGTTAGCCTGGAGGACCTCGTCTCGACTGGCGTCGTCGGCCTGATTTCAGCAATCGACAGATACGACCCTTCGCACGGAGTCAAACTCAAGACGTATGCGGAGTATAAGATCCGCGGAGCAATCCTGGACAGCCTGCGCGGCTTAGACTGGGCGCCGCGTCAACAGCGGCGCCGCAGCAAGCTGATCGAACTCGCCATCTCGAACCTGGAGCAGCGCCTCCACCGGGCGCCCAACGAAGAGGAGATCGCGGCGGAACTTGGCGTTCCCGTCAGCGAGTACCGTGACTGGCTCACGGAAATTCGCGGACTGAACCTGGGCAGCCTGGAGAGCCATCCGCCGGATGAGGATGGGCGCGAGCTGCTTCGATTCGTCGCCGACAGTGAAGAATCCTGGCCTTCTAACTTGTTGGAGCGCGCCGAGCTAAGGCGCATCCTGGCGCAGGCCATCGCCAGAATGCCCGCCATCGAACGGACGGTTCTCGGTCTTTACTTCCAGGAAGAGCTAACCTTGCGCGAGATCGCCTCGGTCATTCAGCTGCACGAATCGCGGGTTTCACAATTGAAGACCCAGGCGATCGCGCGGCTGCGAGCTTTCCTCAAAAAGAAATGGCCGACTGGCCGCGGCGCAGCGGTCTGATGGCGCTGGAGATGCTGCAGGGAGGCAACGATGGATTCGATCATACGATGGTTTGCCGAAGAGTGGGCGTTGGCCCTATCGAGTGCGCTGTTCGCCATGACCGGCGAGCAGGCGGAGACCAGCGCTGGCCCGGATGTCGGGTCGCCGACGGAGGGCGTCGGCTGGCAGGAGACTCTCACGCTTGCCGACGGCGCATGCATCTTCGTGCGCTTGCCGGAGCTGGTGTGCAGAACGGTTGGCGGAAAGATTCTGCAGGCGGCGGGCCTGGCGAGCGAAGACGAAGCCTCATCCAAGGACGCCTTTCTTGAGGTAGTCAGGCAGAGTCTTTCCCAGTTGGCGTCGAAGGTGGGGGAGCGCGCCGGATCTGAAGTCGAGCTAAAGAACGGACATGAGTCCGGCACCTACCCGCCAGGATTCCAGTGGCAGGAAATTGCACTCGCCTTCGGCGGCGCCTTGCCTCCCTGTGCAATCGGGGTCTCACCGGAATTGTCGGCCGCGCTGGCAAAGGAACAGCACGAGTCCAGTTTGGCGGCGGCCGCCGCTGCCTCCGCCCCGCCCGCCAACACCTCCGCCCCCGACCAGCAAGTAACTGCCCTTCCGGTCGCCAAGAACTCGAAGACATTGGATCTGCTGCTCGAGGTTGAACTGCCAATCGGTGTTTCTTTTGGAAGGACTCAGATGAGGTTAAAAGAGGCACTGAAGCTAACGACAGGATCGATTGTTGAACTCAACCGGTCGGTGACTGAGCCGGTCGAGATCATTGTCAACAACTGCGTGATCGCGAGGGGCGAAGTCGTCGTAGTGGATGGTAATTATGGTGTTCGAATCCTGGAAATCATCAGCCGGGAGGAACGGTTGCGGACCCTATTCTAGATCGCCGAGGGAATTCAAGGAGGAAGTGATGGGGCCTTTATTCTTTGCCGTAGCAGCATTCGCGCTGATTGCATTCCTGCAATTCAGCCTGTTCATCGCAACAAAGCGACGTCTGGGACAAGTAATCGATTCGCAGAACTGCCGTCTCGATGATTGGGACGCGAAGCAAGAGAGTCTGACCGCGGAGATCTCCCAGCTCAAAGGCGAGATTGCCGGTTTGCGGCCTTCCCAATCTGCGGCCCCAGCTGCTGGTCAGTCGATGAACCTGAGCCGCCGCAACCAGGTGCTTCGGTTGCACTTCCGGGGAGATTCGCCCTCACGGATCGCCTCCGTTCTTCAAATCTGCAGAAGCGAAGTCAACCTCCTGCTCAAGGTGCACCGGACATTGATTCCGTCCGCGTCCTGGACCGCCTCGAGTGCACAAGAGCCAAGAAAGGCAAGGTGGAGTGACCCCACTCCCGAACATTCTGCAGGCGAGAGCGAATCCTCCGAGATTGAGCTCAACCCAGTTACAGCGCCTGGTGTTTCACAGGCGAACCGAGGGGCTGCGGAGTGGGCGGGTGGGCATCCTCGATCGTGACCGTCAAGGTCGATTCCTTGTGCTCGCGCATCAGAACGATGGGGAACGATTTCTTCCCGCTCTTCCGGGAGTTACGAATGGCGCTCGTCACTTCCCGAGGCGTTGTGACAGCTTCCCTGTCCACCTTCAGAAGCACGTCGCCGGCCTTCAAGCCGGCCTTTTCTGCCGCCGAGCCCTTGAAGACGGAGCGGACCAGCACGCCGTCCTTCACGCCAAAGTAGCCGGCCAGCTGTGTTTCGCCCAGGCTCTCGGCCTCCACCCCAAGCATGGAGCTGCGCCAGGACATCATGGCTCGGGGCACGTCCGGCATCACCACGGGGAAGTCCGGAAGCTCGACGTGGAACTCCTCCATGTCCGGTCCGAAGAACTGATTCTTGCGCGTACCCAGCGTCGCGGATGCGGTCTGTTGCACGCCGGCGCGGACGATTGTCAGCTTGACCGTTCTGCCTGAGGGTGTCTCACGCACAAATCGAATGAACTGTTCGGCCCCTTCCACACGCTGGCCGTTGTAGGCCAGGATGACGTCTCCGGCCTTGAGACCGGCGTGCTCGGCGGGACTATCCTCGTCCACGCGCGTGATTTCCACGCCGTATTCCTCTTTCAGCTTCAGCGCCTTGGCGCGCTCGCTGTCGATCTCGGTAACGCCTACGCCGAGGAACGCGTGTGCTTCCCAACTGGCCTGCATTACGAGGGGAGGAGCCGTGTGGAACGGCTCCGGAACCTGCGCCCCGACGGCCATCGGCAACAAAACGAAGAAGGCCGGGAGGATTGCGTTCCGGACCAGTTTGTCGAATCTCAGCATGATCTTCACCTCACTCCACTGGACGCGCCGGCTGAACTCGGGTCACGCGCCGCAGGTAACAAATCCGTCGTGGTTTCAAAACGTACCCGCCGATGCTTTCATGGCGCGCAGAGCGTTCATGCTGCGCTCGCGGATGTAGCTATTGTCTTCGTGCCGCAACACCTCTTGCAGTGTGCCGGCCACATCGGCTCCACGCGACTGCACCAGCAGATCGATCGCCTGCGTCCGGATCGCCGGGTTCGGATCGTTCAACAAAACCTCGGCCAGGGTGCTGCGGGTTTCGGGGTCGCGCGAGTATGGCCGGAGCGCGTCCAGGGCCTTTAGCCGAACGCCCGAGTACTTGTCCGTCCGCAGAGCGCGGAGCAAAGCCTGGCGTACAATCTCGTCGTTGCAGCGGCTGCGCAGCAGATCGATGGAATCGATCCGCAGCGCCGGATCCTGGTCGTTCACCGCGGCCAGCAACAAGCCTCGCACCCCGGCACTATTCACGTCGCCGGGAACTTCCTTCTGCCGCGTTTCTTCGTAGGTGGAACTGATCTTGCCGTTTGGTTCGTTGTCCGTCAGTTGGACCTTGCTCACCGCCGGCGATTCGTGGGGCGGCATGAACGCCACCGGGGACACCCCTCCACTTCGGATTTCGCGTCCACCGACGAAACCGACAGCGAGCAAGGCAATCGCTGCGGCAGGTTTGAGCCACGTCATTGCCGTCAAGCTGCGCCACCAGCCGGCCATGTGGAGCCAGCTCCGGCGGGGCGTCTCTTCCGCCAACTGGGCGGCCAGGTCACGCCGGCAACGCGACAGCAGGCCGGTTGGCGAGGCCGGGCGCTGCAGCTCCAGCAGGGCGTCGAGCTTCTCGATCCGCCTCCGTTCGGCAGCACAGGAGTGGCACGAGTCGAGGTGCAACGACAGAGCTTCTTCTTCGTCGAAGCTCAGCTCGCCGTAGTTCATCAGAACCAGCAGATCCTTCGCAAATTCGCAGTTCATAGCAGACCTCCCAGCGCCGAACGCAGTTTTCGAGTGGCCCGGAAAAGGCAGTTCTTGGCGGCCTCCTCGGTCGTACCGAGGGTTGCCCCGATTTGCTTCAGGCGCAGGCCCTCGAAATGGCGCAACTCAAATACCATCCGTTCGCGGGCCGTCAACCCGTCCAGCACCGTCTGGATTCGTTCGCCGACTTCCCGGCTCAGGAGGCTGCGCTGGGGATCCGACTCCCCTCTAGAGTCGGGGACCGAGGCGAGCCGGTCGACCGTTCCGTCTTCGCTTTCGATCGTGGCCGGCTCGGTCCGCCGAACCCTTCTGCGCCGCAGGAAATCGACGCACAGGTTGTTGACGATACGATACAGCCAGGTTTGGAAGCTGCAGTCGAAACGGAACGTCCCGAGGTTCCGATAGACCCTCAGAAACGCTTCCTGATAGATGTCGTGAGCGTCATCCTCGGAACGAAGTACGTTCATGGCAATACGCAGAACACCGCGGTCGTATTGCCTGACCAGCCGCTCGAATGCATCGTGATCGCCGGCCTGCGCCGCGCGAATCAGCGCCTCTTCATCCATAGGGCTCCCGATCGCCAGGCTGCCTCGCGAGCCCGCGGCCACGACGGCCTGGGCCAGAGGTTGGTTGATGGTCACGTCTTCCTCGCCGGGGGCTCACCCCGTCGAATATAGACGACTGAGAACCAAAAAGGGTAGGTTCCTACTCGGCGAGTTCCACATCGATGCGGCGATTGGCCGGATCTACCGCCAGAAGCTTGAAGCGGCGGAGCTGCCCAGGCCGGAGTTCCTCGGCGCCGCTGGCGCCCGCCGCGCCTTTCCAGCGGGAGGCGAGCATTGCGGCCAGGTCCGTCACATTGGCGGCATCCGGCGTAGAGCCCTGCGCCGCCGTCTCTTCCTTCGTCCGGCAGCGAGCGTGAACGCCTTCGGCCAACTCAACCTTAGCCGAATTCCCGTGCAGCTCCACGACTCGACCCATAAGGGTCTCGCCGACCGGGTGTTCGCTCAGGAAGACATCGGCCGAGGTGGGTTCGAGTTGCTTCATGCTGAGGCGGATGCGACGTTTGTCGCGGTCCACTTCCAGGACCACGGCCTTCACTTTCTGGCCGTCCTTCAGCAGTTCTTTGGGATGCTGAATCCGCTTTTCGCGCGTGATGTCGGCGACGTGAATCATCCCTTCGACACCGTCCCCGAGGTCTACGAAGGCGCCGAATTGGGCCAAACTGGTCACCGCAGCCTCGACCACCGTGCCAGGCGCGAAGCGCGTCTCCACACTGTCCCAAGGATTGCCCAGCGCCTGTTTCAGTCCCAGGCTGATGCGCCGCTCGTTCATCTTGATATCAAGGACCACTGCCTCGACGACGTCATCCACCTGCAGCACGTCGTCCGGCTTGCGCACCCGCTTGGTCCAGGACATCTCGGAGAGGTGGATCAGGCCATCCACGCCCGGGGCGATCTCGACGAAAGCGCCGAACTCGGCCAGCCGGACGACTTTGCCGCGGACGCGCTCGCCCTGCTTCAAGTTCTCCAGGGTCTGGGTCCAGGGGTCAGGCGTCAACTGCTTCAAGCCCAGCGAGATCTTCCGGCTTTCGCGGTTGATCTTGAGAATCTTCACCTGCAACTGCTGGCCGATCGTGAGCAGATCGGAGGGTTTTTCCACCCGCTGCCAACTCATTTCGGTCACATGCAGCAGACCATCGATACCCGGGAACAACTCGACGAAAGCGCCGAACTCAGTCAGGCTGCGCACCCGGCCTTCCACGACTGAATCGGGCTGCAGCAGATCGAAGGCCTGCAGTTTGGCGGCGGACGCCTGCTCCTCGAGAATCCCGCGCCGGTCCACCACCACGTCGGGCCGCTCCGGACTCGAGATATCCAACTTCGTGATGCGGCACTCGATGGGCTGGCCGACGAATTTGGCGAGGTCGCTCATTTCCCGCACGCCGCTGCGCGAGGCGGGCAGAAACGCCGTGACACCCTCAGCCAGTTCTACTCTCAGGCCACCTTTGACCTGCTCAACAACGGTCCCGCTGATCGGCGCCTTGCTGTCAAAAGCGGACTGCAGCCCGGAGAGATCCCTGACCTTCTCCACATGGATCGTCGAAAGCGAGTAGTAGCCGTCATCGGTGCGCCCGGTGATGTGAACGCGAACCTTGGAGCCTGCTGATACGCCCTGGGGCAGCGCCGTCAGGTCGCCCCGCAGGACGCCCTCCATCTTGCGGCCAACATCCACGACGATGCCATCCGCGGACACCGAAAGGACGGTACCTTGGTGGGCGGCTTCGGGGCCTTGGACGTTATGATGCTCGGCTTCGAACTGGCGCAGCACATCGCCGAACGAAGACTCATCGGCCGGGGGTACAGATTGCTCCATATTCTGGGGCGGTTCAAGGGAATTCATGAGACGACTCGCGAGACTTCCTCATTGTGTCATATCGTCTGGCTTCCCGCTTCACGCGGCGCGCGTAGTTCGGCGTGTGGAGTGAGAAGGGTCAACGGTCCGCAGTGGAAATCGCGCGCGGCCGTGGCTGACGGGGTTTCCCCCGCGGGCTGTTAAGATGGCGACGTGGCACCGACTGTCTCTTCCGGAAGCCGAATGGCGTGGTTTCATTGGCAGGACGTCGTTTGGCTGGTCCTGTTTGGCGCGCTGGTCTGGGCCAGCCCGCTCAAGAACAACGGCGAAATCGAGATGCTGGCCGCCATGGCCGTATTGCAGATTGCCGTGCCGCGGGTGCCGGCCCTGAATACGCGCGCGGGCACGGCGGGCGTGATCGGGTTGAAGCTGTTGATCGGATTCTTGTTGATCGCGGTGACCAAGAGCACGGAGTCCGAGTACACTCTGATTCTGTTTCTGCCGATCCTGTCGGCGGCAACCACGTATGGCGCGGCCGGCACTTCCCTGGTCACGGTGCTGGCCTGCGCCACCTACCTGGCCATGTGGCCGCTGGCGGTGACGTTCTGGCACGCGCAATACGAGCCTGCGGACGTGCAGAACATTCTGCTGCGGGTCTTGTTCTTCCCACTGGTGGCATACCTCACCTATGGGCTCGCGGAATCGAACCGGGCCGAGGCGCGGCGCGCCCAACTCGCGGTGCAGGAACTGGCGACGGCCAACGAGCGCTTGCGCGAGGCCGAGGCATCCGTGCGGCGCAGCGAGCGCCTGGCTGCTCTGGGCCAGCTATCGGCAGGTTTGGCGCATGAGTTGCGAAACCCGCTCAGCACGATCCGCACTTCGGCCGAACTGCTGGTAAAACGCCTCGAAGGCGCCGGTCCAGTGGCCCAGGAACTGGCCGGCTACATTGCCAGTGAAGTGGATCGGACCAACCTGCTGGTGACGCGGTTCCTGGAGTTCGCGCGGCCACTGCAGTTGCGCCTGGCGCGAGTAGACGTCCACGCGCTGCTGGATGAGGCGATCCAGAACTTCCAACGCCAGGATCCCTCGCGATCGATTTCCATCCACCGCGCTTATGACCCGTCGGTGCCGGCAGTGGAAGGCGATGCGACGCTGCTCGAGCGCGTGTTCTTCAACCTGATCCAGAACGCCGCCGATGCCTCACCGGCGGAGGGCGTGGTCACGGTGAAGACGCGGGCGCTCGATGCCGCCATCGAAATCGCCGTGATCGACCGCGGTTCGGGCATCCGGCCGGAGCACCGCGAGCAGATCTTCAATCCGTTCTTCACGACCAAGCCGAGCGGCGTGGGGCTGGGGCTGCCGATTGCGGCCAAGATCGTGGACGAGCACGGCGGGCGGCTGGAAGTGCAGAGCGAATCCGGCCAAGGCGCGGTGTTTGTCGTCCAACTCCCCCTGTCGCCGATGGCGGACCGGCGGATGGCCGGACCTCAATCTTTGTAAACTTCGACCGGGGCGAAGCCTTTTTTGCAGAGGCAAGGGCAGATTCCGCTGAACTTTTCGTCACTCGAACCGTCTAGTCTTACACGGGCGAGAAGCTGTCGGCCTTTTGTCCCGGAGCGAACGCATTGAGTGAGGCGATTCCGCATGAGCAAATCTGCATTCGCGATTATGGAAACTCAAGGCTCAGCCCAATTGACGACCGTTCCCCCATGCAGCCCGGAGCCCGCGACGGCGCAAGTCCGGTTGACCCGCAAGGAGCGGGAGCTGTTGTTAATGCTCACCCAGAACCCGGGGCGCTGCGTCAGCCGGGAGACGCTGCTGCGCACGATCTGGCAGTACTCGGAGGGCACCCGGACACGGACGGTAGATGTGCATGTGCAGCGGCTGCGGCGCAAACTGGGCGCGGCGGCCAATTCCCTGAAGACGATCGTCCGGCAGGGCTACTGCTGGTTCCCCGAGCCCGAGGCCGCGCTGGGCGCGGGCGCGCTCTAAGTCAAAGCGCCAGTCACCTGAGAGGATTCGCGCGATGCGCTTGAGGTCGTCCTGCGTCGTAAGGATGCGAGATGATAGGAGCGAGCATGAAACCGCGCATCCTCGTCGTGGAAGACGAAGAGAAGCTCCGCCGGGTGATGGCGCTGCACCTGGAGGACGCCGGCTATGAGGTCGAGACCGCGGGCGATGTAATGACGGCGCTGCGGCTGGCCGACCGCGCCAACCTGGTGGTCACCGACATCCGGCTGCCGGCGGCGAGCGGCGCGGCATTGGCCGACGGCCTCGACTTGCTGGCGGCGCTGCAACGCCAGAACGCACGGCTGCCAGTGATCGTGATGACCGCGTACGGCTCGGTGGAGATCGCGGTGGAGGCGATGAAGCGCGGCGCCGCGGACTTCCTGACCAAGCCATTCACGCTCGAGCACTTGGTGACGGTGGTCCGCAAAGCGCTCGAAGTCCAGGATCTACGGGAAGAGAACGTCCGTCTCCGGGAGGAGCTTGGACACCGCTACAAGTTCGACTCCATCGTCGGTAACAGCCCGAAAATGCAGGAGATCCTGGCGGCGGTGGCGCGCGTGGCACCGACCCGGTCGACGGTGCTGCTGTGCGGCGAGTCGGGTGTAGGCAAGGACATGATCGCGCGGGCGATCCACCACAACTCACCGCGGGCCGCGATGCCGTTTGTGAAGATCAACTGCACGGCCATTCCGGAAACCCTGATGGAGAGCGAGCTGTTCGGCTACGAGAAGGGCGCGTTCACGGGCGCGGCGGCGGCGCGGGCCGGCAAGTTCGAGCAGGCCGACGGGGGCACGGTGTTCCTGGATGAGATCGGCGACGTTCCGGCAGCGATCCAGGTGAAGCTGCTGCGGGTGCTGCAGGAGCGGGAGTTAGAGCGGCTGGGGAGCAACAAGACACGGGCGGTGGATGTGCGGGTGATCGCGGCGACGAACGTCGATCTGCGCCGGGCGCTCGAGGAGGGCAACTTCCGCGAAGACCTGTACTACCGGCTGAACGTCTTTCCGATCACGATTCCGCCGCTGCGCGAACGGCGCGAGGACATCCCGCCGCTGGCCGAGTACTTCCTGCACAAGTGCGCGGCCGAGCTGGGTTCGGCGGTGACGCGGATCGCGCCGGAAGCGATGCGGAAGCTGGTCGACTACGAGTGGTCCGGCAATGTCCGGGAGCTGGAGAACGTGATTGAGCGGGCGCTGGTTCTGGCCACGGGGGACGAACTGCAGCCCGAGGATATTCGTCTGGATTTCGCCCCGAGACGGAGCGTGGCGGCGGTGAACGGCACGACCGAAGGCGCGGAGTTCCTGGCCGAGGGCGTCACCCTGGACGAACATGAAAAAACGTTAATCCGAGAGGCGCTGCGGCGGGCCAACGGGAACAAGAGCCAGGCGGCGCGGCTGTTGGGGCTGACGCGGAATGCGCTGCGCTACCGGCTGTCGCAGATGGGGCTGGAATAGGCGTCCACGCGTTTCTGCGAAACGATCCACCATGAGCCGGCGGGGCACCCTGGATCCATGAAAACAGGCGCGGATCCAGGGCCACCGCGCGACCCGGTAGGCTGTGGCGCGCGTGCCAAAATACAAAAATGAAGGAACAAAGCCAATTGTCGACTTTTCTTTTTAGAATGCTAGACTTAAACTGGCTATCTTTCGGTAATTTTGGCTAAAGATTCGTAGTTGTCAAAGAGCTCGGGGGCACGCCGGATGGGTAGCCATCTGCTTTGAGCTTAAACCCGGTTGTCAAGCTGCTGCGGATCAGGGAACTGGCAGTGGGCAAGTTTCCGGAGATGCCGTTTGAACTAAGCCTGGGCGGCAGACGCTGCGCGTGCTGATGGCTGACGGGTTGGTCGTGGCAGGGGATATGTTCGGGTCACAAGGAGAAGCTTGTGACCCATTCACAAACGTTGCTGCTCGAGGAACTCGAGCGGCGGAATTACTCGCAGACTACCACGCGTTCCTACCTGCGCGCGGTTGAGGATCTGAGCCGGCATTTCAATCGGCCCGCTGAAGAACTCCGCCCGGAGCACATCCGCGAATACCAGGCGTATCTGTTCCGGGAACGGCATCTCAGCGCCAACTCCGTCAATCAACGGGTCGGCGCTCTGCGCTTCTTCTTCAACAAGGCATTGAAGCGGAACTGGAGCGTAGAGGAGACACCGTACCCCAGGAAGCCCCACCAACTGCCGATGATCCTGAGCCGGGAAGAAGTCGCCCGCCTGCTCGAATGCGCGCTGACGCCGTTTCATCGGACCATCCTGATGACGCTGTATGCCACCGGCCTGCGGCGCGCTGAACTGGCGAATTTGAAACTCAGCGACATCGACAGCCAACGCATGGTGATTCGCGTCCAGGGCGGCAAGGGGCGCCAGGACCGCGACGTGATGCTCAGCCCGAAGCTGCTCGGCGTGCTGCGGCAGCATTACCGCAGCCTGCGCCAGAAGCCGGCCACCTGGCTGTTCCCCGGCGGCACCTATCACAGCGCCGACCGGCCCATCGATCCGAAGGTCGTGTGGCATGCCTGCCGCGAAGCCGCCAAACGGGCCGGCCTCGGCAAGCAACTCCACCCGCACACGCTGCGGCATTGCTTTGCCACGCATCTGCTCGAGGCCGGCGCCGATCTCCGCACCATCCAGCTTCTGCTGGGCCATCGCGACCTGAAAGAGACCTCCATTTATCTCCATCTGTCGAGCCGGCATTTGCATGCCACGGCCAGTCCGCTGGACTCGCTCCCGCTGTTCGACCAGCCCGCCAACGGGCCGCAGACGAAGTAGCTGCCGCGGCCACCGGTCGAGGTGGCCGATGTGATCCGCGCCGCGGGGACACGGTTCTTCGATCGCAGCCGCGGATGGCTGAGCTGGCTGCACGTCAAAGTGCTCACCGCCATCCTGCGCTGCCGCACGCCTCTGCTCGGCGCCCATGTGGACGCCTGTTCGCGGTGCGGATACCAAGCCATCTCCTACAATTCCTGCCGCAACCGGCACTGCCCCAAGTGCCAGACCAATGCGCGCGACCGCTGGCTCGAGGCGCGCCGTCGCGAGTTGCTTCCGACCCGCTACGCGCATGTCGTTTTCACTCTGCCCCGTCCACTCGCGCCGCTGGCGCTGCAGAACAAACGCGCGATCTACGGTCTTCTGTTTCGCGCCAGCGCCGAGACCCTGCTCGCGGTCGCGCGCGACCCCAATCACCTGGGCGCGGAGATCGGATTCTTCAGCGTCCTGCACACCTGGAATCAGCAACTGCTGCACCATCCCCATGTTCACTGTGTGGTTCCAGCCGGCGGACTGAGTGCCGATCACAGTCGCTGGATTGCCGCCCGGCAGGGCTTCTTCCTGCCGGTGAAAGTGCTCAGCCGCGTCTTCCGAGGCAAGTTTGTCGCGGGCCTGCGCAGGCTGCACGCGCATGGAAAACTCGGCTTCCACGGCGCCCTCGCTCCACTCGCCGCGCCCAAGGCGTTTGCGGCCATGATCCGTACTCTGTTCCGCACCGACTGGGTCGTCTATTCCAAACGACCCTTCGGCGGCGCCGAACATGCGCTGCATTATCTCGGCTGCTACACCCACCGCGTGGCCATCTCCAATCACCGGCTCGTGTCACTGGCCGACAACAGCGTGACTTTCCGCTGGCGCGATTCGGCCCATAACAACAAGCAGCGCCGGATGACTCTGCCCGTCGAGGAGTTCCTGCGGCGCTTTCTGCTGCACCTGCTGCCACCCGGCTTCGTGCGCATCCGGCACTTCGGCATCTTTGCTCATCGGCGGCGCCGCAGCCTGCTGCCCCTGTGCTGCCAACTGCTGGCCGCCGCTCCAACACCGGATGCGCCATCCCCGGACGCCATCGGTCCCCTGTGGACGTGCCCGCATTGCGGCGGCCCGATGGCGCTGATCGAACGTCTCACCCCGGCGCAAACTCTCCTCCGCTCGCCTCCCACCCTCCATCCCGGACGGCCATGACCCGATCTTTCTCAACCTCTATAACTCACCAGCCAGCGCATCACCGCCAGGCGTGCGCCTACGCCGCGTCCCCGCATGCCCACCGCAACTCGACCCTCCCGCATCGATCTCTCGGCCCGCGGGCTCACAGCCCGAATCCCATCCGCCGACCGCCGCTCCCACTCCGCTCCAAGCTCACGCCCGCCATTCAAACCCCATAGCCGCACCGTTCCAAGACGGCTTCCTTCAAACGGCTGTATCGAAAGCGCCCCGACGATCCAAGCTCGCCCATCCCCGAGAGATAATCGCGCCGGGCCGCTCCCGATACAGCACTAACGTTTATCGACCACTGGCGCAGTTTCAGGCTGCAGCGTCATCCAGGGCTAACCGCCGGCCGATTGCAGCACCAGAGAGCATGGTGTCGTCCAGCGACCGCTGGAGTCTTCCTTCGGATCGCAAGCATTCCAGCAATGTCCGCCCTTCCGGCGTCACGTCTCCCGAAGCCCCGTAACTACTAATCAGAACTTCAGAGTGAACCCGCCAGCGGCGTTGATTCCCGGCATCGGATAGCCAGGAAGAAATTCATACTGGCGATCGAACAGGTTGTCGACGAGAGCGAAAACGGTGGAGTGCTCGCCCAGCGGATAACTGAGACGAAACGTCGCATCCGTGTACTGGCCCATGTAGGTCGTGTGCGTGGTGTCCGTATAGCGGCGGCCGGCCGAAATGCCGCTGAAGTCCACTGTCAGACGACGCATCGGGATCGCGACCGAGTAGTTGAACTTGCTGGCCGGAACAAGCGGCGGCAGGTTGGTCGATTGAACGTAGGCATATCCGCCCTGAACGCGGATGTGCCCGAACGGAGTCCATTCGGAGTTGAACTCGACTCCCCGATTGATTGCATTCCCGGCATTTAGCAGGGAGAGATCGGGATAGTTGCCGAGCGTCACGATGACGTCTCGCAGGCTCGCATAGAACACGCTGGACCAGGCACGAAAGCGGCGCGCCAGTTGGGCATGGAAGGTCGTCTGATAGTTCCACATCGTCTCCGGCTTCAGGTTCGGATTCGGCGCGGGGAACAAGTACAGTTCGCGCAGGGTCGGGTTGCGAAAACCCCTGGAAGCGTCGAACCCGATCGAATAGCGGTTCGAGAAGGAGTAAGATGCGCCCACCTCCGGAACTGAAATGACGCCAAACTGCGAGTTGGCCTGGTAACGGTAGCCGGCGTTGAGCCGCAGGCGGTGCAAAGGAGACCACTGCAAGCGGGTGAATCCGGCCTGCTCGTCGATATGGTGCGTGCCGAAGCTAAAGGGACCGGGCTCCGAGTGCGCCTCGCCGCCGTAGTGCATGTCATCGGTGCCCACCTCGACGAGCAACCTTGGACTGAGCACGAACGATTGCGCGGCGCGGACTCCGGTGGCGTCGTCGGTCGAGCGGAAACCGTCGGAGATGAAATTGCGGCCGTAGCTGCCGAAGGCCCGAATGTAGCCATAGGTCCAGCCATAGGTGTCGGTTGCGCTGGCCGAGAATCCGCCCCGGCCTACGGTCGCGAAGTTGGCCTGCGAAGCATCGTCCACGGGGCCTGGATCTTCGACATAAAAACGCCCGTAGCGCCCGTCCAGCGACGCCTTCCAGTGATCGGAGAAGTCGTAGCCCAGCGACAGCGATGTGTCGCCCTCGCGGAAATGCGAGTAGGAACGGTCGCCGTCGGTGTGCGAAACGCCTGCGGTGACGTTATAGAACAGGCGGCCCAACATGCCCCCGTTGGCCAGCCGATACTGCCCGGTGAGGAACGAGCCGAGACTGGCGGTGAGGCGGGTATCATTCTGCCGGGAAGGTTCGATTGGATCGATTTCCACGACTCCGCCCATGGCGTTGCTGCCATAGAGGACCGACGCCGGGCCTTCGGTGACGCTCACGCGGCTGACGTCGCTCAGGCTGAAGAAGTCCGGCAACGGGTGGCCCATTTCGCCCTGAAAATCGGGGCGGCCGTCCACCACGATGAGAACGCCGGCGTTGGGACTTTCCCCGACGCCGCGGATGCTGATCTCGCCGGTGCCGTTCGTGGAGATGCCATAACCGAGAACGCCTCTGTGGGTAACGAATGCGCCTGGGACAAGACGCTCCACGGCGTCGAAAGCGGTGCGCGCGCCGGTGCTCTCGATGGCTAGCTCGTCACCGGAAACGACTGGAACGGCGCTGTTATCGCTCACCACCACGTCAATCGAGTTCCGAACCATCGCCGGCTCGAGCTTCACCGTCTGCGGCTGGTCATCGCTCCATGTCGCCAGAGTCTCCTGAACAGGCCCGAAGCCAGCCGCCGAAACCGTTAGCCGTGCGGGCGAGCGACACGCGAAGCCGACTTCGCCCGAGGTATCGGTGTTCAGGGTGACTCTCGCGGCTCCGGCGCACTGCACTTGTACGGCTGCCTGCGGGACCGATCCGCCTTGAGAATCGATCACGCGGACCCGAAGCTGGCTGGGTTGTGCCGCTGCCAGACTGCTGAGCGCCAGGACCGGCAAGACGCAAATCAGGGGGTTGGGTTTGTAAGTGTGAGAGTGCATACGAATGTGCAAAGTGTGCTACCAAGGACAGATCGTATCACACATGTCAAATTCGTGCTACTATGCCATGCATGCTGATCAAAACTTCGGTCCTGCTGCTGGCCGTTCTGGTGCCCCTCACCTGCCAGGCGCCCCCGCGCCGGCCGCTGGCGACCTCGCTGCAGTGTGCGAGCGGCGACTGCCCCCTGCTGACAGGAGCGCCGCAGACGGCCGGGATGCGCAGCGGGTTCGTGCGGCTCCAGCCCGGTGCGACAGTCGGCTGGCACACGACCGGCAAACACGAAGAGGCTCTGGTCATCCTCCATGGCCAAGGCGAAGCCCTGGTTGACGGCCAGGCTAAGCAGAGCTTCGTTGCTCCGGCGTTGGCCTATATTCCTCCCGAGACGCGCCACAATGTTCTGAACACTGGCAGCGACGCTCTCGAATACGTTTACGTCGTCGCGCCGGCAGCGGCGCAGTAGGACGGAGGAAACGAGGCTTGAAGCTTGGAAGGGAACACAGGTTAATTGCCGAAATTCGGCAGGAGCCTCGAAACGGTCCGAGAGACACAGGAAGCCATCGCGGTGGCAAACAACCGGACCGCACATCTGGCTCCGGGCTGCCCAGTTGACAGTAGCGGCCGAAGAGTGACATTTCCGGAAACGGTGCTGATCGGCGCGTCCGCAGCATGGAACCGCAGCCGCGGCCGATTGACGAATGACCCTCCAGGAGGGGCGCCCTGCTCCGTGGCCCGGACGCCACTGCTGAGACCAATTCCGCCAGCGCCGCGCGGTGGCCGACAAATCACTGATAATGCTGATCCGGGGATGGTTTGATCCGTCCTCACGGAGTCATAATGGATCGAGAGGTCCGAAATGCTCCGTCATCTGGCGCAGCGTCTGGTCATTCCACTGACGATGATCGTGGTGGTCGTCGCGGCATTCTCAGGCCTGTACACGACGGCCGGGGAAGAGCGCCAGTTGCTGAGGATGATGAGCGAAGGCGCCGACCAGCTCTCGCGCAGCATCACCAGCGCCACCTGGCACGCCATGCTGGCCGACCGGCGTCAGGACGCGTATCAGGTGATGAGCACGATCGCCCAGAAAGAGGGCATCGACCGCATCCGGATGTTCAACCGCAACGGGGTCCTGACCTTCTCCACCAAGCCCGAGGAGATCCGGCACCAGAGCGACCGCAGCCTGGATTCGTGCTCGGCGTGCCACATCACTTCCTTGCCCCTGCAGCAGATGGACCTGGCCTGGCGGACGCAGATCTTCCGCAAACCGGACGGCCGGCGCAGCCTGGACATGGTGACGCCGATCTACAACGAACCGTCCTGCAGCCAGTCGGAGTGCCATGCGCATCCAGCTTCCGACAAGGTCCTGGGTCTGGTAGACGTGCAGCTCAGCCTGGCCGGCGTGGACAGCGAACTAGCGACGATGAGGATGCGCGTGCTGGTGCGGGCGCTGGTGGAGATGGCGCTGATCAGCGCATTCATCCTGATCTTCACCCGGCGCTTCGTCTCGCGCCCGCTGCGGCAGCTAGTGAAAGGGGCCCAGGCGATCAGCCAGATGGATCTCGACCGGCCGATTGAGGCGGCAGACGGCAGCATTGAAATCGAGCGGCTGGCCCACGCTTTCGAGCTGATGCGAGTGAATCTGAAGTCGTCCCGGGATGAGATTCTGCAGTTCACTCAAACGCTCGAAAGCAAGGTGGCGGAACGGAGCCGGCAACTGCAGAGCGCGCAGCAGAAGCTGCAGACGAACGACCGCCTGGCTTCCCTGGGGCAGCTCGCCGCGAGCGTCGCGCACGAGATCAACAACCCCATCTCGGGCGTGCTCAACCTCAGCATGCTTATGCAGCGCATCCTCAAAGAGGACGGCATTCCGGCCGGGCGCGTAGCGGAATTCCGCAAGTATCTGACCCAGGTGACGCAGGAAACGACGCGCGTGGGACACATCGTCAGCGACCTGTTGAGCTTCAGCCGGCGCGGCAAGCCGCAGCGCACCGAAGCCGACCTGAACCGGCTGATTCGCAGCACCGTTTCACTGGTGGATCACAAGCTGAAGCTGGCGAATATGGCGCTGGAGCTGAAGCTCGCGAGCAGCCTGCCGCATGTGCTGTGCGACGCGGGGCAGATCCAGCAGGTGGTGCTCAACCTGGTGCTGAACGCGGCCGAAGCGATGCAGGCGCATGGAGCGGGCACGGTGACTGTGGAGACGCAGGCGGGCGAGGACGGCAAGTCGGTGGTGCTCTCGGTCAGCGATGCCGGCGAAGGCATTCCACCGGAACTGCTGCCGCGCATTTTCGATCCATTTTTCACGACGAAATCGGACGGCAAGGGCGTCGGGCTGGGACTGGCGGTTTCGTACGGCATCGTGCAGGCGCACAGCGGCGAGATCGAAGTGCGGAGCCGCCCGGGCGAGGGCACGGTGTTCACCGTAACACTGCCGCTGCAGAGCGCGGAAGCGAAGCCGAAGGCGGAGCCGCTGACGGCATGAGCGTGTTGCGGGTGGCGCCCATGGAGCAGGTTGAAGAGGCGCTACTCACGGCCATCGAGGAGGCGCTGCGGCATTGTTTCGGCATCGACGTGCAGCGCCATAGCGCGCTGGGAGCGCCGGAATTTGCGTGGGACGGCGCGCGGCGACAGTTCAGCGCTCCGTTGATCCTGCGGCGGCTGCTGGTGGAATTGGAGAGCGATAGTTCGAGCAGGCTGCTGGCGGTGACGAGCCGCGATCTGTACATCCCGATGCTGAGCTTCGTGTACGGGCAGGCACAACTCGGAGGGCGCGCGGGCGTAGTTTCGATGGCGCGCTTGCGGAGCGAATTCTACGCACTCGCGCCGAACGAAGAGTTGCTGAGAGTGCGGGCGTGCAAAGAAGCGCTGCACGAGGCGGGACACCTGTTCGGCCTGGTGCACTGCTCCGACACGAGTTGCGTGATGGCGCTGTCGACCGGCGTCGGGCAGATCGATTTGAAACAGCCGCTGCTGTGCGCGGGGTGCGCGGCGCTGGCGGCCGAAGGGCGAGGCGATTTGAGGGAGAGACGATGAAGACGCAATGGCAGATTCTGGTGGTGGATGACGAAGAAGTGATGCGCGAGTCACTGGCGGCGTGGCTGGCCGAGGACGGCTACGGCGTCGACACGGCCGCATCCGGACGCGACGCAATCGAGCATGCACGGCGAAAGGACTACGCGATCTATTTCATCGACCTCAAAATGCCGGGCGGCATCGACGGCATCGAGACGATGATGGAGATCCGGCGGCTGCACGCCGATGCGTCGATCATCATCATCACGGCCTACGCGACGGTGGACACGGCGATCACGGCGATGAAGGAGGGCGCGCAGGATTACATCGTCAAGCCGTGCAACCCGGAAGAGATTTCACTGCTGGTGAACCGCATCATCAAGGTGAAGAACCTGCAGCGGGAGAACACGATCCTGCGCAAGAAGCTCTCGCGGCAGTACCACTTCGGCGACATCGTCAGCAAGAACGCGCGGATGCAGGAGATATTCGCACTGTCCGCGGACATCGCCAATCTGCGCAGCACGGCGCTGATCCAAGGCGAGAGCGGCACGGGCAAGGAGATCATCGCGCGCGCGATCCATTTTTCCGGCGACCGCGCGGGCAAGCCATTCGTCGCCGTGTCGTGCGCCGCGCTGGCCGAAACGCTGCTTGAATCCGAGTTCTTCGGACACGAGAAGGGATCGTTCACGGGCGCCGGCGCGCAGAAGAAAGGCAAGTTCGAAATGGCGGATGGGGGCACGCTGTTTCTGGATGAGATCGGCGACATTTCTCCGAAGCTGCAGGTGGATCTGCTGCGCGTCCTGCAGGAAAAGGCGTTTTACCGTGTGGGCGGGTCGGAGGAAGTCCGGGTCGACGTGCGCGTGATCGCGGCGACGAAGGTGGACCTGCGCCAGGCGGTGCAGGAGGGGCGCTTTCGCGACGATCTGTACTACCGGCTGAACGTGATCGAGATTCATGTTCCGCCGCTGCGCGAGCGGCGCGAGGATATCCCGCTGCTGGCCGAGCATTTCCTGGAACGGCTGGCGCCGGAATTACGCAAGGAGATCACGGGCATCTCGGAAGGCGGCATGCGCGTGTTGATGGACTACGCCTGGCCGGGCAACGTGAGAGAGTTGGAGAACTCGATCGAACGCGCCATGGTCACGTGCCGTGGCCACGTACTGACTGAAGACGACTTCGCGTTCCTGGCCCGCGCGGGCAACGGCCATAGCTGGACTCCGCCCGACGCCACACTCGAGGAGATCGAGAAGCTGATGATCGAGGCCGCGCTCGAACGTAAGAGCGGAAACGTGAAGGAGGCCGCCGTCGCACTGGGCATCGACCGTTCCACGTTGTACGAGAAAATCAAGCGATACGAGATCCGGCGATAGCGCGGCATCCGGAGGCAGCACGTCAGGATCCCCGGCATGGATTCGAACTGTTGTAGCGATACCGCGGGACACTTCGGCGACGTCGTCGGACTACCAACAAAACTACGTCGTCGCTTCCACGTGCGGTCAGAACCGCTTATACGTGCACTCGCCGTTCGATTGCCGGATCTTGCGTGAAGACTAGAACATGAATTTCAAAGCCAGTCTGACACTGCCGGGGCCCGACGGACGTATAGCTGATCACGCCGAAGTTGGGATCGCCGACAATGGTGTCTGGCGTACCGAATACGGGATGGTTGAAGGCATTCTGCGCCTCCAGGCGCAATTCGAGTTTCATCTGTTCATGGCTGGCGGACAATCCGAATTCCTTCAGGATGGACAAGTTGGTGTTGAAGAAGAAGGGACTACGCACGCTTCCCACCGTCCGCGGCGCATTGCCCAAGGTGTACGGATCTGGCGCCTGGAACACGTTCGGATTGGCAAAGTAGTTATTGATCCAATTGGATTCGGCGCCGCCGCTGAATTCCGGCGTGCCTACGAGATTGGGCCGCTGGGGGCCGTAAGTCCAGATGGGGGTACCTCCGTTTGCGACCATAAACTGAAGCGGGAAGCCTTCATGAATGCTCCAGACACCGGCGGTCTTCCAGCCGCCCACGATGAGATCAAGCGCCCGAGGCATCTTGTTGAAGAAGGTTCTTCCCCGTCCCACCGGCAAGTCATAGCTGTACTCGAATTTCAGCTGCTGCGGAATGTCGAAAGTCGAGAGGCTCCGTTCCAGGTACGCCCGGTTGGGATCCTGGATATTCGATCCTGAGTTGGGGCCGTTCGCCAGCCAGGCTACGTTGGTGTCGTACGTGGAGGAGTCGTCGATGGATTTCGACCAAGTGTAATTCGCCGAAAGTTGCAATCCGCTGGAGTAACGCTTTTCCACGACGATTTGCAGCCCGTTATAGATGGAGTTGGCGCTCGGCGGTTCGTCCGAGGCCACGCCGGTAAACTGCGGAAACGGCAACATTAGCTGATAGGCCTGGACAGTCGGGCTGGAAAGACTGCTGTTGGCGTAGTACGAGCCCGTGAGGACCGGCGCGAAGGGATTTGTCACATAGTTGCCGAGGTTTCCAATCTGGGTTGGGCTCATCTTTTCGACCTGCGCCCCCAAGACATCCAGATTGTTGTTGCCGGCAAAATACAGATGAGTTCCTTTCTTACCGATGTATTGCACGCTGACCACCAGATTCGAAGTTACTTCGCGCTGGAATCCGAAGCTCCAGCTTTGCTCGTAAGGAGTTTGGGCTGCCGCTGCGGTGCGGAGCGGACCTATGGCCCCGTAGCCAACGTCGTTCAACAAACCGAGAGAGCTTCCCGGCGGCAGGATCAGCCCATTGGGAAAAGGATTGCTCAGATGCAACCAGGGCGTCGCGCCATCGTTTTGATAAGTCGTGAGCGCACTGGTTGACTGGGTGAATCCCTGCGAACCGTAGCTCAACAGTCCATTGGCCCCGGAGCGGGTTTGGCCGTAATAGATGCCGTAGCCACCGCGCATGACGGTCTTGTTGTCCACCCGCCAGGCGAAGCCGAACCGTGGCTGAAGGTCTTTCCAGTCCGTTTGCCAGTCGCTGCGGATGCTGGAGCTATCGAATACCTCTCCGCCATGAAGCGTACCGAGGCCAGGCACCGTGAGCGGAGAGACCACGTTCGGATCGAACCAGTTCATCCGATTGTCACGCTCGGTTCTGGGCAAATTCACGTCGTAGCGAAGTCCGATATTCAGCGTAAGTCTGGGAGCGACCTTCCAGTTATCCTGGACAAATCCGGCATATTGGAAGCTTTCTGACGCAGGCTCGAACTGGACCTGGTAGTAAGCTCCCCCACCCATCAACTGGCCCATCATGAAACTGGCCATGCCGTCGCCGCCGCACTGCGTATTATCAGGGTTCGGGCACTGTGAACTGCCCAGGCTGTTGAAATTGAGGTAGCCGACCGGAGCGTTCGTCTGAATATAGTTTTGCTGGTGCAGCCGCCCCTCGGCGCCGAATTTCAGTTCGTGTTTTCCATGGATCTTCGTAAGAACCCCGGTAAGCTGGCCAGTGTCTTGGCCCTGGTGGTAGTTGCCGTAAGGATCCTGCCCGATGCTTGTGAACCCAGCGCTATAGTAACCGCTGCCGATGAACGTGGCGGGAACACCGAGAAAACCGTTGGTTTGCAGATAAGATGGAAAACCAAGAGTGCCCAGGGGATCCGCGTTCAGGCTCTTATTGTAGGCATCGATCTCCTCCGAGCCTCGCGAGAAGCCCAGCGTCATGTTCAATATCAGAGTTGGGCTAAAGGTCTGTGTATCATTAATCACGAACAGGTGCGCCGCGCCCTGGTTCGGCCCGCTCCCGCAGGGATCCGTGAAATTATTGAAGCAGTTGAAAGGAGTATAGCTATTTTTGCCCCGTGAGTATTTTGCGCTTAGCATATTCTTATCGCCGAAGCGGTGGTCGATCTTGATATCGAACTGGTCGCTGGCGTTGGCCGACGCTCCCGATCCGATCCAGTTGTCGTAGATGCTGCCACCCGCGATATTCGGCATTGGGAACAGCTTCATCATTTTCTGTGCAACAGGATCGATCAGGTTTCCGGCCGCAACGGACAATTGGTACGGCGTGCCGTTCAGCGTCGGATTTCCACCGCTGGCATAAGTAGCCAGGTTGTTGAACGGAATATAGGCGCTGCGGTAGGCGCCGGCCGGCCCATTAGCCGGAGTTTGGAAAGTGCCGGAATAAGGATCATAGATTTGCCCGGCAATTACGCTGCAGAGCCCAGCCGAATCGAACGTGCCGCCATTGGCGCCACATATTTCTCCAAAGTCGCCGGAGCGTTCGGCGGCGCTGGGCACACCCGCCTGATAGGTACCCAAATTGGATGAGCGCGTGCCATCCCAGTCAAAGAAGAAGAAGGTTTTGTTTTTGAAGATCGGCCCACCAATGGTGCCGCCGTAATTGTTGCGGTGTACGGGAGCAATCGGAACACCGTACTCATTGTTGAACCAGTTGTTCGCGTCGGTGATCTTGTTACGAATGAAATCGTACCCACTGCCATGGAAGGAATTGGTGCCCGAACGCGTGATCATGTTCACGATCGCTGATCCGGAGAATCCATATTCCGCGCTGAAGTTGGTCTGCTGTACCTTGAACTCTTCCACCGCTTCAGCGGACGGGGTATAGGTGACCTGCGTGATGCCGCCATTGGGCTCGAAGTTGGTGATGGAAGCACCATCCATCAGAATGTCTGCGTTTGCCCCCCGGCTGCCATTGGACGAAAAGTTCGTACCGGTGTCGCCGACAGAGTTCGAGTCGCTCATGTTGTTGATACCCGGCGCCAGCCCGACAAAATCCAGCACGTAGCGGTCAACCAAGGGCAAATCATTTATGAACCGGCGATTGACCACCTGGCCCGTCACCGCATCCTCGGTCTGGAGGCTCTGCGCCTGGGAATCCACGTCAACGCTTTGCTTCGAGATGGCCACCTTCAGGCCGAGGTTTGCCGTCGCGTTCTCGCTGACGTTTAACGTGACGTTGGTACGCACCGTTTTCTCAAAGCCTTCCAGTTCCGCGGACACGGTATACAATCCCGGCGGGATCGTTGTGAACACGTATCGCCCGCTGTTATCCGACGTGGTGGCAAACTGGTATCCCTTCTGTTGGTCAACAAGCGTCACCTTCGCCCCTGGCACTAAGGCCCCGCTTGGGTCGGTGATGTTACCGCTCAGGGTCCCAAAGTACCCCTGGCCGAAGAGCATCATGGGCATCAGGAACAGAATGGCTAATAGCAGTCCGCTGGGAATTCTCCGCGGGCTGTTTGATTGGCGACTTGAAGTAGCTAGGATCATGTCATCTCCTTCGCATCCGCGCGCAGCCTTCGCGGCAGTTCACTCCGGCTCACAAGTCTCCCTGGAGACGCCAAGGAGTAATGCCATGGCGAAGCTAGGGAATTGCCGCCGACATTCTCGTCGGGCCCCTTCGGTCCCACTAATGTATACTCCATTGTTCAATGGTTTGGGTCAAGGCATAACATTATATATTCGCCAGGATTTCCATTTTGCCATCCTGGCCCGTTGTCGATTATACGTCCACCCGCCTCTCTTGGAGCTGGCTCATTCATTTTCCCCATCGCGAACGACTCCTACCGTCCCGGAGGAGCCAATTCTGGTTTCTCCGGGTACAGAAGAACCTGGAAGTGCCTCATTCCAAGCGATTTCTCAAACACCTGTCGCTCTCCTGTCTCCTTCGCCCGGTTTGTTTCCTTGACCGCCTAGCAATTGGATCAATTCGCTCGTGCAGACGACCACTTCTACGGGTCGGCGACTGCGTGACCGTTTGGATCTTATTCTGGATGCCTCAACGCCCGTGCGTCTGGGTCCGCACAGCGTACAGCGAACTCCGCGCGGCGATAAACAGGGTCCGGCGATCCGGTCCGCCGAAAAGCAATTGCAGCGGCCGCTCCGGCACCTCGATCGTGTCAATGAGCCGGCCCGCGGGGGTGTAGACATAGATCTGGCCGGCGGCGATGTAAACGTTGCCCCGAGCGTCGACCGCGACGCCCTCCCCGCCTTGCTCGACGAAGGGCTGCATGTCGCTGAGACTGCCGTCGGCGTTGACCGTCGCGCGGAAAGTCTGCATCTGTGCTTCGCTCGTCAGGTACAACGCCTGGCCCGGCTTCGCCGGCGTGAGCGCGAAGGCGCGCAGCATGGGACTGTTCTTCACGCCCCACGCGGTACTGCCGCTGGTGAAGAGTTCGTCGGCGGCGAGGAAGGTCGTACCGTCGGGCGAGATGTATTGGAAGGGCCGGGCAAGCGCGGGCACTTCGAGCCGCCAGTCGCCCACCGGAAGCACCGGCGTCAGGCCGGCGCGCGCGATCGCCGGCTCGGGCTTCAGCAGCGTCACATCCAGGCCAGGCGCATCGGGTTTGAAGCTATAGACTGTCCCATTGCCGGCGTAGGAGACCACGATCAGATTGCCCGCACGGTCGAAGGCCAGTTGGACGGGATCGAGCGCATTGTCGCGCACCGTCGTGATTTGGTACTCCTTCGTATTCCAACGATAGATGCGTTGCCAATGGGCGTCTACAAAATACAGATCCCCGGAAGGCGAGATCGCCCCGCCGGAGATGTTATAGAAGCCGCCGGCGAGTTTCTCCACATGTGCCTTCGGCGCGAGCACGGACGAAGCCGCATGCGGGCGCTGCTGCGGCGCCTTCCCCGAGAGATCGAGCCAGGCGAACTCGCGCTGGCGCAGTTCGACGTGGCGCGTCTGGTCGTACACGGCGTCGTCGTAGGACACCTTGCTATTGCTATAGCTGTGGAAATTGCGGAAGCGTATGCCGGTCGAATCAGTCACCTTCACCGCCCAGGGGAAGGGCTGGAACATGCTGATGACGCGATAGACGCAGAGGTTGGCGACGGTGATGTCGCGCGAACTCTGGATCTCCAGCGGCAAATCGGCGCCGCTCTCGCCGCGCTCGCCCTCTGTCTGCAGCGCGTAGATTTTCCAGTTGGCGGCGTTGTGCAGCTGCACCTCGTGGCGCACGTGATGCTCGCTGGACAGCTCGTAGATGCGGCCCTCGGTGGTCGTGTCTGAAATCAGCAGGCCGGCCTGCGCGAAGCTGCTCGGCGTCCAGATGTCGAAGAAGGTTCCGCCGCCGCCGTCGGTCACCCACAGGCTCGGATACTGCACATCCCAACGTCGGCGCGGGTCCGGGTCGCCAGTGTGGTTGCTGTTATACGGATTCTCCCGTCCGCCGTCGATCTTCGGCGTGCCATGGCCGCCGAGCAGGCGGACGTCGTTCACCAGCGAATGCGCTCCCGCCATCCACTTCAGCGCCACCGCGCGCGGATTGATCCCGTTCGTGTAGAGGCCCAGCCCAATCACGATGTTGGTGCCGCCCTTCGGCGCCTCCACCATCGCCACCGGCCCGCCGATGCCCTGGAACGCCGCCGTGCCATCGAGCAGCGCGATCTCGGTCGCACCCGGATGCAGTCCGACGAGCACGGTGTCGGGCTTCAACACGAGCGTATCGCGGACCACATAGACGCCCGAGGGGAAATACAGCGTCCGATACCTGGCGATGGCGCGGCGCAGGGCATCGGTATCGTCGCTCTGCCCGTCGCCCTTGGCGCCCAACTCGCGCACGTTCGCCCAAGTGTCGCGCGCTGGCAGGTCGGGCAGGTCGGAAGCAGCGGGCGCGCTCAGGGTGCTGAGGGGCGCGGCCTCGTAGAGCGTCTTATACTCGCCCGGGGCGCCAATGTCCGCGTAGTGCAGTCCATGGGAGAAGAGCTTGACCTGATAGATCGCCCCGGCGCCGGCGAGCTTTTTGCCGCTCTCACGGAACTCGGCGAACCGCGGCACGTTCCGGCAGGCGACGCCCTCCATGTTGACCTCGGTGCGTGCGTTCTTCTCCGCGCTGAGAATCACGGCCGTCCCGGAGATGTTCTCCATCCGCGCGTCTTTGACCCACATCTCGTCGGCAAACCCCGCGTCGACCGAGATCGCCGTGGGCACGTCCTGGAAATGGGGCCGGATCAGCGTGAGCCCGGCCTCGCGCTCGCGGATCGCTGCTTCGCGCTGGCCCTGAAAGAACGCATCGACCATCGTGAACTGCCAGCCCGGCGAGGGACGCGACGTCCAAACGCCATATTGGCCGCCGAGGAAGCGCACGTCCTCGACGACGTTGCCGGCCTCATGGATGCCCGCGAGGCCGGAACCGATACGAAACTCCATGTGCGCCAGGAAACAGTGCTGGGCATACTTGGAGCGCACCGCCGTCGCGCCGGCGTTGCCGGCGCCGATCTCAATGTCGATGTTGCTGATTGCCGAGTAAAACGTGCCAGGGTTGGCGTCGGGCACATTTTCGTAGACCGGCGGCGCGGCGCCGTGTGCGCCCGCCGGGCGGTTGCCGGCGAAGAACAGCATATATCGCTCGTTGCTCTTGTCCTGGTAGCCGGGCGTGTTTTGCCCGAGCACGAGGACCGGCCGCGCCGCGCCATAACCGATCACGCGGATGCCCGGCCAGACGTAGACAGTGTGGCTGAGCCGATAGCGCCCCTCGGGTACGAAGACGATACCCTGCCGGGTAGTCTCCTGCACCCGATCGATGGCCCGCTGCAACGCGGTTGTGTCGTCGGCGACTCCATCGCCCTGCGCCGCGAAGGCTTCCTGCGTCAGGAAGACAGCCTTGGGATCGTCCAACCGCCGGGTGTAATAGGACGCCGGCCACACAAGGCTAGCAGCCAGCAGGGCCCACATGGCTCCCAAGACCACTCCAGTGCGTCCGAGCATTCCTCAACCTCCTGTGCGGCTTCGCGCCAACAACATACTATCGCTCCGTCTCTTCGGAAGGAGCATTAGCGAATAGTCTGGCGCGCTACGGATGCTGTGGATGCCGACTCAGAAAGAGATCTCTAACTTGAACAGCAACGGTGCAAACTCGTGCAGATCCCGGCGCCATGTCTGCCACTCGTGGGCCGTGCCCGGCGACTGGTAAAACACGTTCTTGATGCCGGCCTTGTCCAGTTCATCGCGCATGGCCAGCGCCGATTTCAGCATGCGCTCTTCGGCCGTACCCCCAACGGCATCAATTACGATCAAGGTCTTCGCGAACTGCCGGCTTACTTCTTCGCTGCGGGCAGTCTGGCGCTAGGAGTGCTATCCGCCTTCAGATCGCCCAGGGCGTATTGGATGCCAGCCAGGAAGTGCTCCAGCAGAGGGGCGTTCCAGAAGACGGGCGCGCCATGTCCCAGTGAGCTGTAGAACACGCGGCCCTTCCCATAGGCGCGGATCCACGTCACGGGAAAATCCTTGTCCGCCATGCGCACTGGCAGGATGTGGTGGTTTGGAAAGAAACCGGTCTTCTCCACATCGATACTGAGGAGCACGTGCAGGTGGTCGCGCAGGGTCGGCTCCTGGAACTGGAAGGCCTGGTCGGCAATCTGAAATTCCTCGCCATGAAACACGGCATTCAACGGGCTTTTCGGGTCCTCCACCCGCACCGTCATGGTCTCCCCGTCCCAGGGATGTCCTCCGTTCTCGGTCGCCCCCAGCATCTGGCCGAAGGGCGGCCACTGGTCGTACACGGGATACTGCACGAAGGTCGCGATGGCATCGTGAATCCCCACGAACCCCTTACCGCTCGCGATGAAGGCGAGGAGCGATTTCCTCAACTCCGGGTCTTCAAACAATACGCCTCCCGTATTCAGAAAGCAGATGGCGTCGAATTGTTTGATCCGCTCCGGGCGAAACATCTCGACGTCGTCGCTGAACACCGCCTCGTAGGCGCCGGTCCGTTTGCCCATCTCTCCGATCGCGTAGTTGTCCACCGGAAGAGTGGCATAGGAGCTACCGTGCCATGGATGGCCGTCGCGCATCTCCAAGTTGCTCACCAGCATGCGGCGCGGCCGCTTCGGTTTGGCCGGCGCTTTGGCTGGGACGGCGGCGTCCACTTTCTGCTTCTGCTCGGGGGGAAGCTCCTGACCTTGGAGCAGCGTGAAACCAAGCGCCCCCATCAACAGCAGGTTATGTCTCATGATGAATGACTCCGCCCATCAGTGTATCGGCTTCGGCGTTGCCGCCGCCGTCTGGCGTCCCTCAGCCGAGTCCAGAATGATCACACAAGCAACGGCTCACTTTCTTAATTGCTGGACGAAGAAGTCCGCCATCATGTGGTTAGCCTCGATGGCCTCAGGAAGTGTGGAGTCGTACCAGAAGGCGTGGGGCAGAGCGTCGAAGACCACCAGTCGCGCATCGACGCCAGCGTTGAAGTAGGCGCGGTGCAGGTTGACGGTGCCGGAGAGCAGCAGATCGCGGCCGCTGGTGACGAACAGCGTCGGCGGCAGCCCGCGCGGGTCGGAGAAGATCGGCGAGAGCACGGGATCCCGCGGGTCGGTGGCAACTACGTATTCCGAGTCGTGGTGTCCCGGCCCGGGTGGATCCAGATGCCCCGAGAGGCCCCGCAAGCCATAAAGCGCCTGCGAGTCGCCGTCGCGGGAGAAGTCGCCCAGGCCGCTGAAAATCCCGAGGGCAGCGGGGAGCGGCAGGCCCAGTTGCTTCAGGCGGGCGGCCACTTCGGCGGTCAGAATGGCCCCGGCCGAGGTGCCATAGATCACGACGTGGCCGGGCTTGTAGGTTTTCAACAACTCCTTGTAGACGGCGACCGAATCATCGACGGCCGCGGGAAATGGATGCTCCGGAGCCAGCCGGTACAGCACGGCTACCACCTTCATCCTGCTGTAGGCAGCGATGGGAATTGACTCGGTATAGGAGCCGGAATCCGAGTTGAAGCCGCCGCCGTGCAAGTTGAGCAGCACCTTGTCACGGTTGGCCTCGGGCAGCCCTTCCGGGGTGACAATGTGAACCGGGACGCCGGCGATCGTGTCTTCAACGAGCTGATTGGGGCAGAGGCGGCTCCATTCCACGCGCGCACGGGCCGTGTAGGCGTCCGTGCTCTTGCGGCGGTCGGCCAGAGACTGCGGCGAACCCTGGTCGGGCATTTGCCGGCTCAGCGAGCGCTGCGCCTCGGCGCTGATGGTCTTCGGAACGGGAACAATGCGGGTGACGTGCGCCGTGCCCTGGGCGTCGATGTAGCTGGTGTCACGGGTGGGAGCCTGGGCTGGCGTCGTCGGCTGGGGGACGGCGGCGGGTTGCTGTGCCTGAATGATCGCGGGCGTCAGCAGGAGCAGCAGTGTTGTGAAACGTGGAAAGCGATTCATGAAACTCGGATCCTCCTTTGGAAGATCAATTCTGGCGCGCTGACAGGCGGTCAGGAGTGGAACGCCTTCACGATACCAGAGACCCGAACATATCCCCAGCTACAACCAACCCGCCAGCCATCAGCACGCGAAGCGTCTGCCGTAAGGCTTCGTTCAAACGGCGCTACCGGAAACGGCGATCGAGCAGTAATTGATCACCTTGAGAATCCTCCTTTCCCACGCTGCTGCCATTGCGGAGCGACGGCTTCAACCAATTGACCGCCATTGGCGCTTGAGCACCGCGCCACCAGTCGCAAGTGTCGGATTCAGTCTCAAGACTGCTGGGATGGACACACCCGGCCCCGGCTCCTGAACCGCTGAGGCTCCGGCCCGAAAGAAAAGTTGTCAATATTGATACACGGAGGTTCTACATTGCAATTCTGCATTTCCCGAAGGAAGATGCTGCAGGGCGCGGGAGCTGCAGCCGTCGCGCAGTCTGTCGAGTTCGCAAACGCCGCGCCCCCTGCGCGCCAGTGGCCGATTGAGGAAGGCCCGGAAACTCCGAAGATCTGCCTGGGCTTGGGTGATGGCGGCGGGCCGCTGCCCGCCAGACTGCAGCCTCAGAACCAAGGACCGGCCGGAAGCGGCGCTGCAGGCGGGCCGCCGGCTGCGGGCGCCGGTGCGGCGCGGGCGACAAACCGCGGAAGCGGCTTCGGCGGAACCCTGACCCCCAGGCCGGAAACCGCACAGACCGCCGCAGCCTCGGCCGGACGAGGCGCCGCCGGCAATCCTGCTGCTTATCAGCGCATCAGCCAACTCGGCGTGACGCACTTGATAGGCGTGAGCGTTGGCGGTTTCCCATGGCGGGAAGAGAATGTTCGCAGCGCCATTCAGACCGCCAGGGACCACGGCATGGTCGCGTACAACGCGATGATCGGCATCCCGAGCACCATCCTTTATGGCCGTGACGGCCGCGACAAAGATATGGAGCTGACCATCGCCTCCATCCAGGCCGCGGGGAAGGCCGGGCTTCCGGTGATCGAGTACAACTTCTATGCGCACCGCGTGGTCGAGGGTTATTACGAACAAGTGGGCAGGGCGAACTCGGGCTACACGGGCTTCGACTACGATCTCGAAGTGCTGGTCGATGAGCACGGGGTGATTGTGCCGGGCCTGCTGCGCGACGAATCGGGCCAGTTGACGCCCGAGACCTTGCAGGCGAATCCCAACGCCCGCAGGATCAAAGTCCGGGACCTGCCCCCTCTGGAAAGCGAAGGCGCTCACAGTCTGGACGAGATGTGGAACAACATCACCTACTTCCTTAAGGCCGCGGTTCCGGCCGCCGGGAAGGCAGGTGTCCGTCTGGCGCTGCACCCCAACGATCCGCCCGCGCCCATCAGCCGCGGCTCGGGGCAGATCATGGGTTCTGTCGCCGGCTGGAAGCACCTCATCGGGATCGTTGACAGTCCTGCCAACGGGATTACGTTCGATTGCGGAGTCACCAGGGAGATGGGCGAGGATCCTGTGGAGGTCGCGAACTACTTCGCCAGCCGCAAGCGCATCAACCACGTGCACTACCGCAACGTCTCGGTGGTGAAGCCGTACGAGAAATACACGGAACTGTTCATCGACGCCGGCGTGGTGGACATGTTTGGCGTGATGAAAGCCCTTGTGAAGAACAAGTACGCTGGGACAATCTATCCCGAGCATCCGCGCGCTCTGGACTATGACCGCGACCGCGGCCGCATCCCCGGCTACCCCGGCGGCGGTGGCTACGGTGGAGTCACATTCAGCGTGGCCTACGCCAGGGCCATGCTGCAGGCCGCCCTGGAGGCGGTGTAATCTACGCCGGCTGCGAATCAACGCGCAATATGTGTTCTTGCTGGTGCCTGGCCTGTTACCAGAAACCGCCAAAGGCAAGCGCCCGGCAGCCATGCCGAAGAAGGAGCCCAAGCCCAACAGAAGGCCGCTAAGCCCACACATGCCAAGCGAGCAGCAACGCCGCACGCCGACAGCAAGGGGGCGAAGATCCTGGCGCTGATTGGACGCCTCAAGGGCGCGACCTTGTGACTCGCGCGCCGGGAAAGCTCGTGCCGCCCACTTCCGGCGTTGTCCCGTTCACCGCCGGCGCATCCTGAAAGTGCTGCAGCCAGCGCTTCTGAAAAGTCTCGCTCGCTGCGCTGACCCGAACCGTTCGATTTTTGCGGAGTTCATCGTCGGCGTCGTATCGCACGAGTCGATCAACCTCGCCGCCTCCATCGGCTCTCCAAACCCGCTCGCCACCATCGGCGCACCGATGCGCCGTACCATGCTCCACAAAGTCGCCGTATGAGATGGCTCTCGGCCAGCATCAGCCAGTAGTACCGGGCGTGCTTGATCAGACCCGCCGGTCTTCACCAGCCGTTGCTACAAACTCGTCAGCGACCAGTTGTCGATCCTCTATGGCAGCATCAGTCACCGCCAAAGGTTCGTCAGGTTGTAGGCCGTCACGCTCAGCAAAAGCCGGACTTCGATGACCGGAGCCGGTGGCGACTTCACCGGGCCAACTTAACCGGTTGCCTCAGAACGTCAGTTCGGTGGTCCCTTGAATCGGCCGCTCCTGCCCCTTCCAAGCGAACACGCCCGCCAAACCTGGAGGCAGCGACACGCGCGCACGCAGCCCGTCGCCGGTCCGGTCGAGCCACACCTCAATGGGTCCGAGGGGATGCGGCATGCGGGCATGGACGTGGTGCAGCGAGCCGAGCGCGGGTTCGATCCGCACGCTCCGGAAGCCGGGCGATGCGGGCTCGATCCCCGCCACCGTGGCGAGGAACTCGAATGGCGGAGTGGCGCTCCAGGGGTGGCAATCCGAGCGTGAGTTGACCATGGCTTCTCCGAACGTCTGCATGCCGTCCCGCAGCATATTCTCCCAAGGTCCCAGATTCTCGATGTAGCGGTCGCCCAGTCCTGTCTTCTTAAGTGCGCGCCCGAGATAATAGCGGTAAAACATCTCCGCCTGCACCACGGACGGATCTTTCAACATACGTTCCATCAGGCCCCGTTGGGCATCGTGCGGAACGGCATCCGCGAGTACGGCGAGTGTGTTCACCTCCTGCGTATAGCCGCGCTGGGGCGTGTCCCGCAGGAAGCCGCGCTGCGGGTCGAAGTTCGACGCGTAAGTCTCGCGGTTGAGGTCCGCGGCGATTTGACGGTACCGCGCGGCCTCGCACTGCTTTCCGAAATGCTCGAACATCTCGGCGCTTTCCTGCAGCGTGAGCGAGAACAGGAACTTATCCCCGATGGGGCTCCAGGCCCACTGTACGGGCCGGTTTCCGCGCGTCTTCACCTGTTCCTCCCACCATCCGAGCACGTTGCCGATCCCAGGCAGAAATTGCCGCGTGAACTCGTCATCGCCGCGGTACATCCAATGGTCGTGCACCATGGACACCCAGTACAGCGAAAACGAGGCCAGGAACTGCTCTAGGTTGGCGGGATACCGGCTCTCGGTCAGGCCGGAAGGGGCACGCGAGGCATCGAACTGTTCGATCGCCAGCCGCCCCAGCCGGTCGTCTCCCGTCAGAGAGAGCCAACTCAGCGACTGCACCTTGGTATCGGCGATGTAGGCCATCCGTTCCCAGGACAGGTCGCTGATGAAATTCTCCTGGGCGGTGAGTGCGAGTGTTCGCCAAGCTGCGTCCCAGATCGGTTTCAGCTTCTCTGAGTCGCTCTCAAAAACGGCCACGCGGGCCGCCGGATACACGCACAGGAGGCTCGAGAAATCCTCGACGACGAGAGGTTCCGCGAGTGTCTGGATGTCGAGTTGCACCCAGCGCCAATTACGCGTCCACAAAGGACGGTATTCGCGCTGCGCTCCGTCCGGCAGGAAGTTGTCCTCGGGACCCATGACATGTTTGCCAGCGAATTGATTGCGGTCGCCCTTCACGCCTTTGCTGTCGTACAAAGACTCCGAGTAAGTCACGTGAACCTCCGCATCTTTGCCACCGCTGACCCGCACAACCGGGTAGCCCGTGGTCAGTGCTCCCTGGTCGAGAAGCACGGTGGCTTTGGCGTGCGCGGGAATCCGGAACGGAGCAGATCCTTTCACGAACGCCGGCGCAACCTCCACTCCCTCGGCTCGGGCGACTCGCTCGAACCTCTGCGGGTCCTCAGTCAGGAACGGCACGCTGCGCGGCTTGAGTTGCCAACGCTGATGACTTTCTATGCCCGCCGGACCGCCCCGGACGATTTGGGACGCGGAGAGCCAGGTCGAGTCGTCGAAGGCGGCCTGCTCCCAGCCCCACGGGTATTTGGCCGCATCGACACGCTCCGTCGCGCCGGCCACATAGTAGTTCCATAGAAAACGCGGATCGCTATCCTTGTAAACGATCTGCCGATACGCCGGATCCTGGATCACCTTCCAGGTGTGGTCCGTATTCACTGTTGTGTTGGCCAGCTCGTCCGATTGCAGGACAAAACCGGTGCGATGGCTGATCTGAGCCATCGGTTTCTCAAGGCCGCCATTCCACACCACCGCGGCCAGAACGTTGTTTCCCGCCGTGAGATACGGCGCCAGATCGACGGTATCGAAACGCCAGTTGAGTAAGTCGCTCTGCGCCGGTCCAGTCGAGACAGACCGGCCATTCGCAAATAACCGGTAACGGTTATCGGCCGATACGTGGATCACAAATCGCTCCGGCTTTGCAGCCAGAGTGAACGCTTTCCGAAAGTGGAAAACGCCAAATTCCGTCGCCGATGCGGCCGGGTGTGTGATCCACCACGCCGGCCAGGGCCGCTCGATCAGCGCCGGGTTCACCGGCTGACTGTGTGCGGCCGCGATCATCAGGAACGCGATGAAGAAGCTTCGCATGATGAATATCATATGGCACGGCCCCGGGATTGAGCCACTATTGCCGATTGAGGCCGCGATCGAAACCTTGGTGCGGTGGGAGGCGGCGGCGAGCCGCACCACCTCCATTCCATGCACCGCAGTCTTGATGCGCTATAATTCGCACCCTGTACTACGAGCCGGTGAACTATTCCGGCTAAGGCCAAGTTACCCGCTTCCGGCGCTGCATGTGCTGACGGCCGGGCACTCTCCGCCGGCAACCTGAGTAGTGCGCATGAACATCCGACGCAGTATGTCGAGTCGGAGCCACAGCCCGGGACATTGAGCGGATCAAACAGAGGCTTAGGATGTTGGAGAGGGCGCGGGCGGCCGCTTGTCAGGCTGCCTACTGATCGGCGCCTCAAGCGGCTGCGGCTCAGTGCCTCTACTGAAGCCGGTCCCAGAGTTGCTTGGAAACGTAGCCCCGTATTTCCACTCCAGGGCGGAGCTCAACGTACTCCGGGAACATCTGCATGTAGAGTTCCCGTTCGCCAGGCGGCGGGCTCTCATAGAGCTTGCGGATCAAGTCCGGCTCCATGGCGGGCGAAGCAAGCAAGATCGGCGCGGGAGGGCCGTCCGCTGGCACTTCGCGCCACCAGCGCACGTTTGGATAACCGCGCAGGTACCACGGCAACGGCCAGAGGTTCTCGCGAGAGTAGATGTCCACCGCCACCTGGTGCCCTTGTGCAGCGGCCTGTGCGCATGCTTCCACGCTATCCCGGATCTTGTAAACTCCGTTTCCGGTTTGTGCGTAAACCCACTGGTTTCGCGGATCGCTTGAGTAGCGGGTCGATGCCAGCCAGGCCTGGCACCCTGTATAGGTCATTGCCGTGGCCAGCAGTACAAGCACCGCCGGACGCCACAGCCGTGCGAGCCTTTCGGCCGCCACTCCAGCCAGGAGTGCGAGGGGATACAACATGGCGACGACGCACCAGGGCGTCTTATAGGGAATCGCGGAGTATAGACAGGCGAGCAGAATGCCGTACCAGGCGACGAATCGCAGCACAGGCTTGCCTGAGCGAAAGGCAATCACAAAGCCGGCCAACGCCAGAATGAACAGCAACGCTTCGCCGGGTCCTCCAGCGGCGCCGGCCAGCAAGCCGAGATAGTAATGCCACGGATGTGCATGCCAGCCAGGCGCAACGCCCCGGTGAAGATACGATTGCGCCGCTGATCCCAACAGTCCCCAGCGCCATGGTGGAGCGAGCAGGGCCGAAACGGTCAATGCCAGTGTTGCCGCGAAGGCGCCGGCTGAACGCCAGCTTAGTCCTCGAGGCCGGAACACGACGACCCAGGCAACGGCTGAACTCGCCAGTACCAGCACTGCCGTCTCCTTGGTGGCGAGCATTACACCTGCGATGCACCCAGCCAACGCCCATCCGCCAGGCCCCGGCCGTCTGAGAGTACTCCACAGCGCCCACAACCAGGCCGCGGCCCACAGTGCCAGAAGCATTTCAGGAATGTAATCGCGACTGTAGTAGACCATCGCCGGGGAGACGGCAAGGAAGGCCGCGGCCATCCAGGCCGCCGGGAACCCTATCACGCTAGTGAACAGTAGTGGCGACAGTGCCAGCAGGATGCCTGCCGTTACAGGGACGATCCGCAAGGTCGCTTCATTCAGGCGCTCGTAGCTCGTGCGACCACTTAAACAGGCTGGCAGCAGCGTACAGTATGCCAGCATCGGACCGTGATAGTCGTTCGGGTCGTACGCGTAGCGGCCCGTCACGAGAAGAGTGCCGAACTTGTCTGCCAGGATGGCCTCGTCGGCGTGCATCGGCCGTTGTTCGAGCTGTGGCAGACGTAGGGCCCCGCCCAGGATGGCCAGTGCCGCTATCGCGGCTCCGCGCGTCAATGGGCCGGCTTGCCGTATACTTCCACCTCGACGTAATGGTTCAGGGCGTTGATGTTATTCCCATTGCTCCAGAGCCGCACATAGCGGGCGATTACGCCTTTGGCGTCGATCAATCTACCCTCGGCGGTTTCCACGTAGTTGAGATCCTTGCCCGCGCCCAGCCCCACTGTGTTGTCGTGGTCATTGTTGAACAAGGTTCGAACGTTGGTCAGGAAATCCGGATCGTCCGAGACTTGCACGATGACATCGAAGTAGACCCGCGCCTGCTTATGAAAATGCCACAGGAGAATCGCGTAGATCGTGCACTTCTCCCTCAGATCGATGGTCACGGACTGAATGCCCGGCGGAAGTTCCACGTAGGTTCCGTCCAGACCCGACTTTTCACCATCGGTCAGCATTTCGAACTCACCTACCGAAGTCTCCGAAGCACTGCTTGAAACAGGTTTCCCCCGAGCGACGTTCAGCGTGCCCGAGGGAGCCAGAAAGGCAGGCCGCATTTTGCCGGTGGGCTTTTCGAGATTCGGGACTTTGAGGTTTTGAGGAGTCCCTTCGAACAACGGCTTCGGGAGCGAAAGCGGCAACGGCTCGAGCTTCGGCGTCTGCGCGCAGGCGGCCGCAGCAGCCAGCGCCAGCGAGATCATGCTCAGTGTCGTTTTCGTCGAAGCCATTGGTTCAACCTACTTCCGATTCAGCGCCTGCTCCAAAGCAGCGACGGCGATCTTCGCTTCCTGGGCAACGCTAGCGTCGCTCAGTTCCTCCCGCGCCAGCCTGAGCGATTCTTCCGAAGGCGCCTTCTGGAGCGCTGCCAGGATGGCGCGTTTTTCTTCGGGCTGTCGGGCGATGCGCAACGCGCTCTCCAACATTTTCGCGGTCTCGGATGGCGCGCGATCCCCTGGCTGCGACACCAGCTTTATGTATCCGCGCAGCGCCAGAATCTGCAGAGCTGAGCTACCCGGCTGACCGGCTACCGTCAATAAATCCCCCGCCGGCTCTGCAGTCGGCCATTGCGAGAGAGCAAGGATTGCAGGCCGCCGCGCCTCGTCATCGGCTTGCTTGAGTACGTCGCGGAACAGCGGCAGCGTGTCCTTGATGCCGGCCTGCCCCATCACGGACAACAGAGCGCCCTTCTTTTCCGGGTCATTCGCGGAACGGTACGCCGCAACCAGCTCAGGCCCGTGGGATTGAGAGGAGCGCTTCAGCACCGAAAACAAAGCGCGCTGTGCTTCTGTCAGATCGGCATTGCCACGCACGTTCAACAGAAGATCGATCAGGGCCGGCACGCGGTCGGGGCCGGCAACATCCCGCAGCGCCCGAATTGCTTCGCGCCGCACCGCGGCGTCGTCCTCCTTTGCCGCCGCCAGCAATGTGTCGGCAGCCTGCGTGATGTTGCGTTCCGCCGCGGCTCTGATTAGTTCAACCCGGACTTTGGGCTCTGCCCGGGGAATGGACTCGACCACTGCCCGGTCAACGTCGGCGCCGCGCAAGCTGTACAGGCACTGACGCGCGGCGCTCTGCTCTTCACCAGTCGTGTCGGCAGCGCGCTGGGCCACCGGCAGCACCGATGACGCGTCGCCGAGCCGTTGCAGACCCGTCAAAGCTTCGATCCGCAGAGCGACGTTCTGCGATTTCAACGCCTCGTCCAAGACCGGCCGGGCGGCGGGATCGCCGCGGTCCCCGAGGGCCGCGATCATCTGGACCTGGCCATCGGCAGGCAACTCCGCCATTGAGTCGACCATCACCTTCATGGCAGCCGCACCTGGGATCGCCAGCAGGGACCGGACAGCGGCCGCGCGCAAGGTCGGACTACCATCTTTTAGCGCCGCCGTCAGCACGGGCAACGCACTCTCGCCCGAAATGGCGCCGAGCCCACGGAGCGCCGCCACACGTACCATCTCGGACTCGCCGGGCTGATAAAGCCGTCTGTAGATCGCGAGAGGCCTCCTGACCGGTCGTTGGTCTCCGCCAGGCGTTCGGCGCAGCGGAGGAGGGCTTCAGTCAGAAAGACGCGCTGCTGAGGCGACGCTTTGCCCAGGGCCGCGCTCAATGCCATCTGGGCGGGTGCATCCGCAATGCTCGCCAGCGCATCGGCCGCCGCTGCCGCAAGCGCCGCATCCGGGCTCCCCAGCATCCCCTTCAGCTTTTCCACGGCAGTCCGGGCCCGATGCCGGCCCAGCGTGTTCACGATCCCGATTCTTGTGCTGCCGCCGGCGCTCGCGAGCGCGTCGAGCAGGGCCGCGTCCGCCGCGGGGCCGCCGATTCGTTCCAGAGCATAACGCGCCATTTCCGCGATGGGCGGTTGGCCCAGTAAGCGCGCGAGCACTGGCACAGAGCGCTCTGAACCCATTACGCTCAGCTCCCGGCAGACTGCTTCCTTGCCATCACGGGTCGCGTCGGAGTCGAGCAACCGGTCCAGCGCCGCTTCCACCGCCTGGGCTTGCGAAGGTGACGCGAGCGACGCCCGCACCAGATCGCTTAACTTAGACAATGGCTCGCGGCTGTGGCCGTATTCATATCGGGCAACCTGAGTAAGGACCTCGCTCAGGCCCGCGGGGGATTGTGCCAGCACGGTCCCCGCAGCTACGCCAGCCAGCACCAAAAAAAACCTATTCTTCATTTCAAACTCCGCCTAGATGTGCCAGGGATCTCGCATCGGCCGTTCCATCAATCGCGCCGCTTCGAGATCACCCACGATTTCCTGTTTCACCGGATCCCATCGAATCCTCCGGCCCACACGCATCGAGATCAGTCCCAGATACCCCGGCGTTGCCGACCTCAGGGCGACATCCGCGGGCGTCAGCGTTTCCCGTCGGGTCCTGACGCACTCGATGAACTGTGCCGGATGGCCCTTCGAGCGCGGCAATTGGACGTCATTCGGCCCAATTTTGGAGGTCAGAATACTCTTGGGTTCGCCGTCCATGCCTTTGCGATCCACCCACAGCCAACCCCCGTCTCCGATCCATTTTGTGCCCAGGCGCGTATCGTCGTACCCGCCGGAAATGTGCATTTCCAGGCCTCCGGCATACTTCGCGGTGACCCGGTAACTGGTTGCCGTGTCCCACAACACGTCCGCGGGCGGGAATTCGCCGTGCGCCTCCACTTCAAACGGCCCACTGTGGTCCAGGCCCAGTCCCCAGTGGGCGATATCCACGTGGTGTCCGATCCAATCCATCAACATCCCGCCGCCGTAATCGGAATGCCAGCGCCAGGTCTTGTGCACCCTGGCCGGACAGTAGGGTGCGAGGGGCGCCGGCCCGAGCCAGCGATCGTAATCCAGCGACCGCGGGGGCGGCGACGGCGCCACCAGGTGTGCCTTGCCGTCAAAATCCGTATGGCCGCCCGGCAAGCCCACTTCCACGCGCTGCACTTTTCCAATCCGCCCGCTGCGCACGAGCTCACAGGCGTAGCGGAACTGCGTCACGGAGCGCTGCCAGCTTCCCGTTTGCCACACTCGGCCGTAACGCCGCACCGCATCGCAGATGGCCATGCCTTCCGCGAAGTTGTGGGCCAGCGGCTTCTCGCCGTAGATGTCCTTGCCCCAGCGCGCCGCCAGAACCGAAGCCAGGCCGTGCCAATGATCCGGCAGCGAGAGGCACACGGCGTCAATGTCCGGCCGCGCCAGCATCTCCTCAACGCGCCGGTAGGCGGCGCAGTCTTTGCTCCCGTACTTGTCATTGACCGTCTGCTGAGCGGCGTCCAGATGTTCGCTATCGACGTCGCAGACGGCCACGACACGCGCGTCCGGCAATTCCAGAAAACTCTTAAGATTGTTCGTCCCTTGCCAGCCCACGCCGGCGCAACCCACGTGAATCCGGTCGCCGGGGGCCGTTCCGCCACCGCGGCCCACAGCGGAGGCCGGCACGACCGCGGGAAATGCAGCCGCGCCCAGACCGCCCAGGAATTTCCGCCGCGTGGTCATCGCTTCGCGAGAGCCGCGCTGGGCGTGTCATCCGCCTTCAGATCGCCCAGCGCATACTGGATGCCCGCCAGGAAATGCTGGAGGACGGGTGGATTCGACCAGATCTCGGGATTGTGGCCCAGCGAGGAATAGAAGACCCGTCCTTTGCCATAACGGCGAATCCAACTCATGCCGAAGTCGTGATCTTTGGCGCGCTCGGCCAGAAAGTGCCGCTTCGGGTCCATATCGGTCCGATCCGTATCTATGCCCAGCAGGATGTGCAGCTTCTCGCGCGAATACGGCGCCTGGAACTGGAATACCTCGTCGGAGATCTCGAAGCTCTTTCCGCCGAAAGCCGCATTCACGGGACTGGCCGGGTCTTCCACCTTCATCGTGATGACGTCTTTCGGTCCCCACGGATGCCCGCCGTTCTCGTAACCTCCGAGCATGTCGCCAAAGGGCGGGAACTGATCGTATTTAGGATATTGCACGAACGTCGCCCCGGCCGCATGAAACCCGATGAACCCCTTGCCGTTGCGCACGAAACTGAGCAGCGATTCCCTCAGCGCCGCGTCTTCGAACAGTACGCCGCCGGTGTTGTTGAAGCAGATCGCGTCGAACTGTTTCAGTTTGGCGGGACTGAACGTGTTTATATCGTTGCTGAATACCGTTTCGTAAGCGCCGGTCTTCTCACCCATTTGCTGTATAGCCAGATTGCCGAACGGAATCGAGGTATGGCCGCGGCGCTCTTTCCCATCCCTGATGTTCAATGTGACCACCAGCAGCTTCCGTTTCCGCTTGGGGTGAACCTGGGCGGTCTGCGGAATGGCGTTCTCGACTCTCTGCTTTTCCTCGGCCGTCAATTGAGGCAGATTCTGTGCGCCGAGCTCCTGCTGTTTCCGCGCTTCCTGCGCCGATTCCTGGGCGCCCTTCTTCACGGATTGTTCGATCTGCGGACCGGCTGGCGTCGCCAGCGCCGCGCCTGCGCCCAGTACGGCCAGCGACAGAACCGCATGCAATATGGACCTATGCGCTCCTGGAATCCTCTTCCGCCCAGCCCCGTATCTCGTCCGCATCTCAATCATCCAATCGCTCCTTCCGCCTGTTTGCTTGCAACTCCGGAACCCTGATTCTATAACCGCCACGGGCCGCGCATCGGTCGCGCCAGCATGCGATTCGCCTGCTCGTCGTCGGGAAACACTTCGCGCTCGGGATCCCAGCTCACTTTTCGGCCTAGCCGGATCGCGATGTCGGCCTGCTGGCACACGGTCTCCGTGCGCACCGCCGACTCGATGTGGGAGATCGGCTGGCGCCGGGTCCGGACCGCATCCAGGAAGTTCTTCCGATGATCGTTGCTGAAGAGCACCTTGTTTTCGTTGGGACCGATCACCTGGTGTATCAGCGACTCAGGCTGCGTACGCATGCCTTCGCGGCTTACGTAGATCCAGCCTTTAGTTCCGATGAACAGTATGGCCATGCCACCGAAGTGGAATTGTTCATAGCGGGCCTTCGCTGTCTGCATGTCCAGGTACTGCAGCTTTACGCGGTTCGCGTAGCGGTGCTCGATCGCATAGGTCAGAGGCGTATCGTACAACCCTTCACCAGGGATGAACGCCGTGCCCTCCGCTGAAACCGGGCCAGTATGATCCGCATCATTCGCCCACTGCGCGATGTCCACGTCATGGATGCCATAGGCGCCGCCGATGCAACCCAGGGAGTAATCGTGGATCAGAGTCCAGTTCCGCGTGCAGCGCAGTCCCGTATACGGCGCCCACGGCGCCTGGCCGAGCCACAGGTCGTAATCGAGTCCCTCCGGAACCGGCTGTACCGGCTGCGTGGGGACCGGCGTATACCCGGCCGAGCCGACGACGATGGTCTGAAGTTCTCCGATGCGCCCGTTCCTGACCAGTTCGCAGGTATGGCGGTACTGCTGGTTGGAGCGCTGTTGGGTGCCGAATTGAAAAACCACTCCGTACCGCCGCACCGCCGCGCGCATGGCTCTGGCGTCCGCGAAGGTCAATCCCATCGGCTTCTCGTAATACATGTCTTTGCCATTACGAGCCGCCTCGATGCCGATCAGCGCGTGCCAGTGGTCCGGCACGGCGATCAGCACTGCGTCGATATCCTTGCGCGCCAGCAGTTCCCGGAAGTCGTTATATGTGGCGCACGACTTATCGCCGTAGCGCTCATCCACCCACTGCTTGGCCCGCTCCCGATGCTGCCTGCGGACGTCACAGACCGCCACCACCTGAACAGCGGAGTTCTGGAGCAGCGCCTGACAGTGGCCGCTGCCCATCTCGCCAACTCCGATGTTGGCCATGACGATGCGGCTGTTCGCGCCGAAGGCCGTCGCCGGCACGATCGCGGGGAAACCCGCAGCCGCCACAACCCCTTTCAGCAGATCCCGCCGTCCGATCGTTTTCTGGCCCATACTCTGCTTCACCTCGCCGCGAGCGATACCGCGTTTCACTCGAAACAATATACACCCTTCGCCCAAATCGGTCACGCGGCTCTATGCGGCCAATTGCGCCGCTTGGGAAAATCCGGGAGGGCTCGCGGCGCGAATCGCCAGCTCGGATCGGCAAAATGCGTCGGTCGAGAAAATGGCATTCCTGGCACGGACTGTTAAGAGAAATCGTAAAATCGGGGAATTTCAGCCCTATTTTTTCAAATTGCGGCTTGGCGAGGAAAGAACGCAGCGTGCAGGATCAAAGGACGGCGGTTCGGTTTATACTGAATCGGACCGGGAAGTCCAAAACGGAAATTTCGGATTAACAGGCAAATGAAAATTGGATCCTCTGCGACGTGGGCGTTAGCGCTTGTGCTCTTCCCGAGTGCCTGGGCAGCCCCGGGCGTGTTTGCGGTTCGCCAGTACGGCGCGGCCGGAGATGGCAGGACCCTCGACACGGCAGCATTCAACGCGGCCATCGCGGCCTGCTCGGCGGCCGGAGGCGGCCAGGTCCTGGTGGCGCCAGGCCGTTATCTGACGGGCACGATCCGGCTCAAGAGCAACATCACCTTGCAGGTTGAGGCGGGCGCGGAAATCGTCGGCACCCCGGATCTGACTCAGTACCAGAGCTTCGCCCCGCCCAAGGACACGCCGATGGGGGCAGGCTCCCGGGACTGGCATCGTGCCCTCGTGCTCGGCGTCGATGTCGAGAATGTGACGATCGCCGGACATGGAATCATCGACGGCAACAAGGTCTTCGATGCCCACGGCGAGGAGCACATGCGCGGACCGCACGGAATTCTGTTTGGCAATGCGCGCGGCATTGTGCTGCGCGACATCACGATTCGCGACGCGGGCAATTACGCGATCTTGCTCGAGTTGACCAGCGATGTCGAAATCCGTGGAATCAAAGTGACCGGGGGATGGGACGGCGTGCATTTCCGCGGCTGGAAGGACCATCCCTGCCGCAACGTGAGCATTACCGACAGCGAGTTTTTCACGGGCGACGATAATATTGCGGGCTGGTTCTGGGAAGATACCGTAATCTCGCGCTGCGTCTTTAACTCTTCGTGCAACGGAATCCGCCTGATCGGGCCGGCAAGCCGGCTCATCATCCACGATTGCCTGTTCTTCGGCCCGGGGCGATTCGAGCACCGGACCTCCCGCGAGCGGCACCGCAAGAACATGCTGGCCGCCATCCTGCTTCAACCGGGCGCTTGGGAGCGGACCGAAGGCAGTCTCGATGACGTGCAGATTTCGGACATCACGATGCACCATGTCACCACGCCCTTCAGTTTGACTCTCACGCCCGGCAATACCGCCGGCCGGATTGCGATCAACCGGATGACGGCCACGGGCGCCTATCTCGCGGCCGCGACCGTGGAAAGTTGGGCGGAAACGCCCATCGAGAAGATGACGCTGCATGATGTGAACTTCGAATTCACCGGCGGAGGAACCGCTGAGCAGGCGCAAGCGCCGCTCCAGGGTCCATTGTTGGATGCCCGGGCTTTGCCGGTCTGGGGTCTTTACGTACGGAAGGTGAAGACGCTCGAGATGCAGAACGTGCGGATGAACCTGGTGGCGCCGGACGCCCGTCCCGCATTTCGGGCTGACGACGTGGATCGCATTGATATGGACACGTTCCGAACGCCGCCGGGCGGCGCACCGCAGCTGATCCTGCATGGCGTGCGCGAGCTGAATTTACGCGACACAGACGCGCAGGTGATCACGCGCTGAGAGCGCCCGAATCCGGCTAAGCGGCGTAGAGACGGCCAAACTCGGGCGGACTCGAAATCCTAAATATCAGATTTGGGTGGTGGATGTGCAGACCGCGCCTGCTTTAAGCGCCGGTAAACCGCGCCTTCTGTTCGAGCAGCGAGGATTCGGATACTCTGGGGTGCGCGACTGGGAAATCTCGTCGGACGGCCAACGCTTCCTGATGGTCAAGCTCGACGACAGGAAGACCACCCCGGTGACGGAAATGATCCTCGTCCAGAACTGGTTCGAAGAACTCAAGCGCATCGCGCCTAGCGGCAAGAAGTGAGTGCGGCCACGCTCGTCAATGGCTTCGAACGAACAACCGAAATCGAATTTCTGATCCAGGGCTGCGCCGAAGGTCTGTCTTGGCAATCGGCCAACGCCAGGCTCGCGCCGCAGCCAACGCGCCTTGAGGCCTGCAATGAACCTGTCCACCACGACGCACGAACGCTGGTTGTGCTCGAGAGTCTGCTCGACGCTTCCGGTGTGCAAACCAATCCAGCCCAGCAGTAACATCCGGCCGCACTCGAGTGTCTCCAGGTCGCGCAGCAGAATCCGCTCCGGCCGGCCGCCCGCCGCCGCATGGGGAATCACCCACAGCTCCTCCTCTGTCACCAAGAGCACCCGCGCCGGATACTTGCGCCTTCCGAGCCAATCGGATTCGCCCTGCGGGAGAAATACGCCCGCCATCGCCTTCGAAGCGTTTGGCGGCAGTTCGAAATCCTCCGGCGCGTCATCTGCGCCCTTAATATCGAAGGCGCAAACGTAGTCGCGAGAATCCATGCCGCCTCCAGCGCATTACTGCGCGCCTGGTTCGTTCAAACGCTTGCCGATCGCGGCAGCCGCTGTCGAAATCACTCAGTCAGCCTTGTCTTGAGGGGTCCCTGCGATTGGCACGAACTCCTACCAGGAAAATCCCTCGTAGGAGTCATCTGCCCCAGACGGGGCGGTTCGAGGTGAACTCCAACACCTTACAGCTTCGATTGCGAGTATGGCCTTCTCGAAGGGACGTGGTCAAGACCTCTCCAGCTTCTCTGGAGACGCTCGGTTGGGAGCTGCGGGGGCCACGCGCGGAAAAGAAGCATAGGGCGCCGCGGGGATTCCCTGCCCTTGATCGTCGCAGGTCGTCGGAGTATATTGAAAATTGAAGTAGCGGTGGAGTTCGCTCAACGCCGTCCCTGATGGCCAATGACTCCTACAGTGGTTTCGCTGTGGGAGTGTTCGCCAAATCCCTCCAGCAAGCCACAACACAGCCGACTAGGAGATCCCTGGATGGATCAAATCTGGTTTGTGGCGGCACTCTGGCTCCTGCTGGCGCTGGTCGCGGTCCTCGTGGCCAACTGGCTCAGGATTTCCACTGCGCTCTCTGAGATCGTCGTCGGCACGGTCGCGCAGCTCGTGATTGGCGCACTGGCCGGTGGCAGCGCATTGGGAGCCAAAGCGGAGTGGATCACCTTCCTCGCCGGCACCGGCGCCATCGTGCTCACCTTCCTGGCCGGGGCCGAACTCGACCCCGGCGTGTTTCGTGCGAAATGGAAGGAGTCCATGGCGGTCGGCCTGGCGGGCTTTTTCGCTCCGTTCTTCGGCGCGGCGATGGTCGCTCACTATATCGTGGGGTGGCAGTGGCGACCCAGTTGGCTGGCCGGCGTGGCGCTCTCGACCACTTCCGTTGCCGTCGTCTATGCCGTGATGCTGGAACTCGGCTTCAACCAGACGACCTATGGAAAAGCGATTCTGGCGGCATGCTTCGTCAACGATCTGGGCACGGTAATCGCTCTCGGACTGATCTTCTCGCCGTTCACAATCAAGTCAGTCATCTTCATTGGAGTGGCTGTGGTGTCCTTCCTGGTGCTGCCCTTCGTTACACCATGGTTCTTCGAGCGCTACGGCGGCCGCGTTTCGGAACTCGAGACCAAGTACATCCTGCTCCTGCTGTTTGGGCTGGGCGGGTTGGCGGTCTGGTCGGGCAGCGAGGCGGTCCTGCCGGCATACCTGATTGGAATGGTCCTGGCCGGCAGCGTCGGCAAAGACCACTTCCTGATCAGGCGTCTTCGAACCCTGACGTTCGGGCTGCTTACGCCGTTCTACTTCATCCGCGCCGGAAGCTTCGTTTCGATAGCCTGATCCACAACGCGCCGGACGAACTCATCGACGAGCTATACCTCGCCGCGAACCTCAACTCTGGCCTGACCTCGGAGCAGGAAAAAACTCGCAGTCGCCCTCGCCTTCACCCGCAGCGGAGGATGGGGGCAGGAGCAGTACGACTGCCAGCTTTGCCGCGAGCGCGCCCACCACATAGAGCGCAACTGCCGGAAGCACTTTCCGGACGATGTGGACCGCAATGCGCAGGGGCGCTATGAGCCCCGCCGCGATTGGTGGTTTGCCGAATACGACTGGGGCGATGTCACATTTCGGCTCGATGATATTCCAGCCGCCGAATGCCCAGTGTCTCTGATCACCCCGCGCAGCATGTGGCTCGTCCAATTGCTCTGCTCCCAGAGCCGGGTGAAGGAGGCTACCGGCGCGGCGCTGTTTGGGCCCCATTCCGGGCGCTGGCCCGCCTGGTGGTTCGACGCTGTGGACGTCTTCCAGCGCGTCGCCGGGATGGAGAAGGAAGCAGCAGATCGAGAAAGCGAAAGGCGGCGGCGGTGACGGGAAGGTGAACTCTTGTCCTCAACGTCTTACGGCGGGCGGCCGTCTCGCCGCCACAACGTCCCGTCGGCGTGTTCTCAGTGCGAAGAGTTGCACCCGCGCACCTTGAACGCTTGGGCGGTTTCAGAATTCCAGTCGCGCCTGAAAAGCGATCATCCGCGGCGAGCTATCGCCGCCCAGTCCGACGCCCAAGAGCCCGGTCGGCGGAGAGGTGGGGAAGCTGAGCGCTCCGAATCCGTTCTGGGTGGAGGGCTTGCCCGGAATCCCCGCATACACCAAGACCGGAAGACCGAAATTCGGGTGATTGAAGAGATTGAAGACTTGACCGTCGAGGCGCAGCTTCAAGCGTTCCGTCACCTGGATCCACTTGGTCAGGTACAGGTCGCTCCAGACGAAATCAGGACCGCGCAAAGCGTTCCGGCCGAGGTTACCGAACTGGCAGTTCTGCGGGCTGTTGCCGCCGGCGCAGGCGCCGGTGCTGGGATCGACGGTCGAGACGAAGGCATCCGGGTTGAGCCATTGGATGGTACCCGGTTGGGTCACTCCAGCAATCGGATTGTGGTCGTACAGCGGCACGCCAGGAACCACGCTGGCGTACTGCGGGCCGCTGCCCTGCACGATGCCGTTTCCGTTCGCGGAATAGGGCGAACTCAAGACCGAAAACGGCAAGCCGCTATGCCAAAACGCGGTACCCGAGACCTGCCACCCGTTTAGTACCCGGCCCAATACCTGGTTGTGGAGATGGATCGGCAACTGATAAACATATTGGGCCGTTAGATTGTGGCGCACGTCGTAGTCGCAGGGTCCGTATTGGCGACCCAACTCACCCGGCAGCGGCGAAAGAATGGCGCCGGCGGCGAACGGAAGGAATCCGCCGTTCGAGACCGTATCCATACAATGGCTCCAGGTGTAGTTCGCTTGAAGCTGGAAGCCATGGCCGAGGCGCTTGTCAGCGGTCAACTGGAGACCGTTGTAATGGCTGTTGGCGCCGGTACTCAACTGTGTGACCGGCCCGAAGCGCGGATCGATCGGCTGGCCGTAAGGGAACGGCGCGAAGCAACCCTGGCAGACCGTCTGATAACCGTTCACCTGCGTTTCGTACGGCTGGTTCACGGCGCGCGTGCCGACGTACTGAGCTCGCAGATTGAGAGTGTCGCCGGCCTGGTGTTCCAGGGCAAAGCTCCACTGCATGAAGTAAGGCGCATGGAGCTTGCCATCCGGAACGGCGGTCATCGCAATCGGGGGCAGGCAGGCGTTGGGGTTGGCGAGCGCCGAGGCGCAGGAAAGTTCGCCCTGAGCGAAACCGGAACTGAACATTTGATTCGCAGAGCGAGTCGCGTCCACGGCGCTGTTCGGCACGCCGGGCGCGATGGCCGTTCCGCCGACATTGCCCAGCAGCCCCCCTTGAAACGTCGTGGAGTAGGGCGGATTCACGCCCACGAGATCGACAACGCTGCCGGGCAAGATGTCGCTGAACAGGCCAAACCCGCTGCGCAGCACCGTGTGCGGCGCGATTTGCCAGGCGATGGCCGTTCGGGGCTGCAGGATCGCCGCGGGTGTGGCAGCGAAAATCGTCCCCTGCCCGGTCTGGATGACCTGGCTCAGTGGCTGATTGACATTGTGGGAGATGGAATCGAACGAGCCGGCGAGGCGCGCCACGGCGTCGTGTGGATTCAGGGGATTTGAATTGTAGGTATCGCGTATGCCAAAGGTCCAGGTCAAGGCGCGGCTCAGCTTCCACGTGTCCTGCGCGTAGAAGTCCAGGTTCAGGAAGTTGTAGGGCTGCGAATTAGCCTGCGGGAAGGTTTCCGAAGCCGTCGATGCAACTCCGTAGATGAATTGCGGCAGGGTCGTGTAGGTGACCAGCGGGACCACGCCTTCCCCGAAATCATAGTCATTGAGGCGGAAGATCCGGCTGTTGGTTCCGAACCGGAGTTCGTGCGCGCCGACTGTCCAGGCGAGGCTGTCGTTGATGAAGAAACGGGTGGCGCGCCGGCCCTGCACCCAGGTATTGTCGAGCCCGCCGAGCGTGGTGAACGGCGCGCTCGCCCCGCTGCCCTGGAGGACGATTGGAAAGGCTGCCAGCGTCTTCTGCAAGTCGGCTGGCCCAAACAGGCTTTCATACCACGAGAAGGCGGGATTGAAGTAATTCACCAGACGCGCGGAGAACACGTGTGTGTAGCCCGCTGCGAATGAGTAAAGGGGCTGGGGAGAGACGGCGTTGAACAGCGGATTGATCGGATCGGTGTAAGCGGCCTGAACTCCGGTGTCGGACTGAAACCGGAACCAAGCGATGTTGTTCGGGTCAATGTTGTAGTCGATGCGAGCGGTTTGCACCTGTTCGCGATCATCGCTCGAATGCGAAACGCTCTGGCGGTTCGCGCAACCGTTCCCATTGGGCGGGTTGCCAGCGGCAACAGTCCCATTGCTGTTGAAGGGACAGCCGAGAACGGGCAGTGGAGTTCCCGCAGTGTTGCCGTACAGGGAAAAGAGCTGCTTGTAGAACGGCACGAGTTGAGGCGCCGGCTGACAAGTCGATCCGGTGATGGAGTCCACGCCACCGCGTGGGAGTTGCTGGAGGACATATTGCTGAAATGCCGGCGTCGGGACCGTCGTGGCAGTGACGATCGGGAGCGCGATCCGAACCCATTCGGAATCGAAGAAGAAAAACAGCTTGTCGTGGAGGATCGGACCTCCGAGGCTTCCCCCGAAGTGATTCACGGTCGAGCGCGGCATGTGGTTTCCGGCGGTGGCGTTCGTGAAGAAATCCGCCGCATTGAACCTTGAACCGTTCCACAGCTCATACAGGTTTCCGTGAATCAGGTTGGTACCGGACTTCGTGACATAGTTGACCTGAGAAGCACCGTACCGGCCTTGATCGACGGCGTAGGACAGGGCATTGACTGTTACCTCGGCGATAGAATTCAGTCCAAGCACAAGGTTGGTCGAGAGACCGCTGTTCAGATTCGTCAGCGGATCGTTGGACTCCAGACCGTCGACGATGTAGCCGTTGGAAAGAGAAGGCAGACCATTGAACTCCACGTTGCCATAACCGTTCGTCCCGCCGACGAAGTCGTTGCTGCTGCCCGCCGTGTTGATGAGAGCGCCGGCGGCGAACTGCAGCGGATAGGTCATGTCGCCACCGGGATTCGGAAGGTCTTCGAGAGAACGGGCACTCAGGGTTGTGGAGACATTGGGATTCTCCACGTTGATCAGCGGGGCTTGCTCCTGAACGAGAACGGTTTCGCTTGCGGATGCGATGCTGAGCTTGAAATCGACCGTCTGTCTTTGCCCAAGACCGGCGGACACCGAGTCATGCCGCTGAGTTTCAAAGCGGTACGCCTCGGCTTTCACCGAGTATATGCCGGGCTTGAGCTGTGGAAAGCTAGAACGTCCGGACTGGTCTGTTTTCATGGCTCGTTTGAGGCCATTGTCCGCACTTGAGACGGTCACGGTCGCGCCGAGGATCGCCGCACCGGCCGGATCGGTGACCGACCCGACGATTGCGCTCGTCGTCTCGCTCTGAGCCAGCAACGGAACTTGCATCGCCACAGTGGCGCCCAGGAATGCCAGAAACCGCATCAAGAGAATCCAATTGCGCGTTTCCAATTTAGGCATGACTAAATAATAATGCAGCCGTCTTCCTCGCGTCAAGCACTGATTATTCAAGCCACCAATAGGGCTGATTGCGCGAGCAGGGCGACGAGAGTAGTCTATGATTTAGTGCCATCTAGAATGCATGGGCCCTACAACACGGAATCCGTTGACGACTACTTGAAAGCGATCCTGGAACTGGGCGGGGCGCAACAGGAACGGGTGACCAGCAACGCCCTCGCTCATCATCTCGGCGTCCGTGCCGCTTCCGTCACTGGAATGCTCCAAAAGCTCGCGGCACAAAAGCCACCGTTTGTGAAATATGAGAAGCACCACGGCGTGCGTTTGACGGCCGCGGGGAAGATGCGCGCGCTGGAGGTTCTTCGCCACCACCGTTTGCTGGAGCGTTTCCTGCATGATTTCCTCGACTACTCGTGGGACGAGGTTCACGACGAGGCGGAACGGCTGGAGCACTTCATCTCGGAGCGGCTCGAAGATCGGATCGCGGCGAAATTGGGAGACCCGCAAACCGATCCGCACGGGCACCTGATTCCCGAGCGAAATGGCGCGCTTCCGGCCCGGCAAGAGGTGCTGCTATCAAAGTGGGCGTGTGGTATCCCAGCCGTGATTAGCAGCGTGTCCGACCGCGATGCCACCGCGCTGCGCGAGATGACCCGTCTCGGATTGAAACCTGGCGTGGCTGTCACTGTGGAAGCGAGAATGCGCAGTGCCTCTTTACGGGTCCGAGTGGGCGGTCGCGCAGAAGGGATCCTGTTGAGAGAAGCTCTCGCCTCTGGAATCTCAGTGATCCCAGGGGCATAGAACCGAAATCATCCCGCTCAGATCGGCCAATAAGGTCGGACACGCGCCTGGAGGTTTCAATTCAAGTCGGCTTTCGGTCCGCTGAGGCATACGCTAGCCGCCGTTTGAACGCAAAGCGCCCGGCGTGGCAAGTCCCTGATCAACCAACTGATCTCCCCTCCAATTCATCGTTCTTAACGCCACCTGACCGCCCCATTACCCCATGGCTGTCGCAGACCTCTCCCTGGCTCTCAGTGTCCAGTCCTCGGGCACCGCCGAGATCGACAAGCTGATCTCGGCCTTGAACAAGTACTCGGACAAGATTGACCAGATCCGAAACCAGAAGTCGCCCGAGGCGGCGCCATGGGAAAAGTTCGGCCAGGACGTCAAGAACGCCATCGCCCCCCCTCCAGGCCGCCGGCAACGCCGCCAAGGGGCTGCTCGACAAACTCGGGCCGGTCGGTACGGGCGTAGCCTTATTCGGCGGAACGGCCATCGCGGCGGCCATTGCGACCATCACCTCCGACCAGACCGAGCAGGCGGCCCGCGCGCAGGCGCTCAAGAAGTTGCAGACCCGGTACGAGCAAATCCAAGCGCGCATCGAGACGATGTACTCAGACAAGCTCGATGGGCGGATCACCCAGGAGTTCTTCGACAAGCAATCGGCTGCTTGGCGCTCCGAACGGGACGGGCTACAGCGCAAGATCTAAGATGTCCAGAATGCCACGCCGGCCCCAATCGATCAGTCCGTCAACATGCTGCGCCTGACGAGCCGGGCAAGCGAGTTGTTCTTGCAGCAGCCCGCCGCCGAGCAGCGCCGGTTGCTCCAGGTGGTTGTCGAAAAGGCGGCTTGGCAGGATGGGGCGTTGCGGACAACCCTGTTCGAACCGTTCGAAATCTTGCGCCAGCCGAACCAGGAAAGTTGTAGAAAAGAAAAGGAAAACGGCGGGCCAGGACGCGACTTGGGAATTTGGCTCGCGGAACGATCGCACAGACTTGATCGGAGGAGCGCAATGCGTGCTATGCTGCGCACGCCGTTCCTGCCGGTCCTGTGGACCACTGTGACCTTCTCGAAAAGCCAGGCGGAGCGCGCAACTGCCGCGGAGCCCGTTGTGGAGATAGAAGTGAAACGAGGCGCTGCTGGCAGGGCCAGAGCATCCTGGATGCGTCAGGTGGCAGGCGATCGAGTGGTTGAAGCGTGGAGCTCGACGTGTAATCGCCGGTGCCGGTGGCACGGACCCACACGCTCCAGGAAGCAGCATTCAGCCTCGGCCGCGGTACGTGAACGGATCGCGATCAAGTGTGGAACGACACCGAACCGTCCTCGAAACCGGCGCCGAGCCGTACCGCGCCATCCTTTCCGACTCGGGCTCGCCGCCCATTTACGACAGCGAAGCGGAAGGGGCCATGCGCGGGAATTTCCAGCCTTAAGCGGCCTGTCCGGAACCTGAGGTCGGCGCGCAGCGGCGCACTGCCGGCATACAGTGCCGGCCGCACAACGACTTCCCGGTCCTCGAAGCGAATTCCGAGCAGGTGACGAACGATGAACAGGCTGAGCTCGGCCGAGTTCCAGGGAAGGATGCCGGCCGTGGCCGCCTGGGACCGGACCAGCGGAATCTCTTCGAACCACGCTCCGGTCCGGCCGCCCTGTACGGTATTGAGCCACTCCAGCGTGCGCCTGCTGCGATCGAGCAGGCCCGCGTCGTGCTGCGCGCGAAGTATGAAGCAGGTGGCGAAGGTCCATGGACCGGGCTGATCCACCTGGCCGCTGGAATGATAGCGCTCATAGCCACCACCAAACCAGCGGGCGTTCCAGAGTTTCTCCAACTCGTCGAGCGTGTTGAGGGCCAGCGCGGAGCGTGGATCCACAATGCCCAGAGCGATGGGCAGGGCCATGCTGGAATCAGGCTCGGCAAAATGGACCTGCTCCGTGTTCATGGGTACGTCGTCCGCGGATGCAGGAAAGCGAATGAAGCGCTCCCAGTTCCCGGTCACTGAACGCCGTTTGATGAGACGGCCCTGTTCGACTAGAGCGAACGACGGATGGGACAGCATGGCGTTCTGAATGCTATCCGCCTCGCTGCGCCAACGCGCGGCGCGATCGGCGGCGCCTAACGGTTCCGCCAGGACCGCGGCTTCACGCAGGCCGAGAATCACATAGGTTTGATACGCCAGCTCGCAGCCATCTTCAAGAGTGCGTTCCCAGAATTCGCGGCGATTGTGCAGCATGCCGCTGGTGTGGCGAAACTCGGGACGCAAAGGCCGCTCGATGAGGGCCAGCAGTTTCGTCCGATATTCGCGAATCAAAGTGTCGTCACCGCTCCAGTCGCGATATGAGCGGAGCGCGTGGATCAGCTCGCCCATTTGATCGAACTGTTCGCGGTCGGGGTCTTCAAAACGGCTCCCGATCATGGTCTTGCCGTCGGCACTCACCATGGTTTCCAGGATGTGAATGAACCCGTTGCGGGCCAGTTCGAACTGGCCGGCGTGAATCAGGCCCAGCAACGTGTTGGATGTGTCGCGCACCCATTGCGCACCGTACTCAAAGATGCCCGCATCCATCACGCCGTTGTCGGCCACCATGGCGGGCAGTCCGAAACGGGCTTTGTCGAAAACTTCGCGGATGGTGGTATCGTCCGTGACGAGGGACGAACCGGCGGCCCAGGCGACGCGGGTCCGTTCGAGAGTCTGGCTCAGATTGCGCGGTGGTTCCGGCGAAGGGGCCTCGGGGAGAATGCCAACCGTCAGGAACGTATCCACGGTAATGGATCCACCGACGGCAATAGCCAGTGGGCCGATCGCGAGATCAGCCTGCGGCGGATGGAAGTTGCTCGGAGCAGAGTCGGCGCACGCCAGGGCCAGACGCGCATGGGCGTTGTCTTGCATCAGCCACCCGTCGCGCACACCACATGCGCTGGACGGCAGGGACAGCCGGAGATTGACTGCTTCGGGACCACCCAGATTCCGCGAGGAGAGAGTGATCCGTCTGACAAAGACCCCGGAATCCTGAAGCGCAAAAAGGCTCTCGGTTACAAGGAGTCCACCGGCCCACCACTCAGCTTCCACCGCCGGGATCCCGTCGAGCAGGACCCAGCGGGTCCGCGTCTCATGACCTAGCGCAGTGAACGGAAAGCCGCCGAGCAACACCTCCAAGGCGCTTCTGATAAACCCCGCGCCAGCGCCGAAGTTGAAGGCATTCTCCTTGCGGGCCGTCTGCCGATTGTCACGAGCATCGAAAGCCAGCCACAAGAACGCGGGTGCCCCATCAATCTGGTCCGCCTGGGCAATCAGGCGAATGCGCCCGCTGCGCAACACAAAGTAATCGCGCCCGTAGACGAAGGCGCGGAGCAGAAGCGCGTTGTCGGCATTCTCTGCCGGTTGAGCGGCGGGATTCTGTGCGGCGACCGCCACCGCGGGTGAGGCCGCGGCGGCCACCGACCCAATACGCGTCAGAAACTCTCGGCGGTTGGAAGCCATGTTACCTCAGACGGATGCTCTCTATAAGACTTCACAATCGGGCGCCGGTGGCGGACACGAGATGGCGTCCGCCCGTTGCGAGCGCCGTGAGAAGTCCCGCGCTTTGCCGATTACCTTGCTGCGAGCTGTGTGATCGAACACAAACTCCCTCTTCCAGCCCATCCTCGCGAGAGTTTGCGGCAAGCGCTGCGCACCCTGAGGAAGACTATAACTCATCCCTAGAGACAAGGTGCTTTAGACACGGGGTTCAATGAAGAGTGATCGAGGCCCCGCCGCCGATGGTTTGAACGAACCCGACGATGATGAACCAAAGCAAGGAATCATAGAGACATAGAACCGACGGCACGATGCGCCCGCGGAAGGTATAACCGGGCCAGTACGCTCATTGCCGACACTCCCGGTCTCTCGAAGCGAAAGCCTCAGACCTTCACGAATGTCTTTGTTCTGTACATCCACAGCAGGATCAGCCATTCTACAGCGAATGCGGTCGAAGCTTCCAGTACGCCGCCCCAAACACCAATGCGCGGAGCTAGACTGCCGACGAAGATATGCCCGATGTGCCGGAAGTCGAACAGCATCGTAGCCATGTAGACGGCCAGCGCGTTCATTCCGATTACAGTAAACGGAAAGGCCCATCGCCGGAATCCCAGCACATCGATCAGTAGATAGAAAACGCCCATCACGATTGCACTCAGGCCGCCGGTGACGAGGACGAACGAGCTGGTCCACAGCAACTTAATGATGGGGCACCATATGCTCCACACGAGGCCGAGTGCGACGAGTGCGCAGCCCGCGCCGATGAGGCCACCGACTTTCTTTTGCGCGGAAGCACTGCCAGCAAGGAATTCTCCGGCCAGCACGCCGAGTAGCACGGACGATGCAAAGCCCAGGTAGCTGAGGAACCACGTATTTAGGCCGTAGCTGAAACGGCCCAGGACGATGTGGTCGATATATGCGGCGGCATTGCCCTCCGGCGTAAGTACCCCGGCTCCAAAACCGGGAACGGGGATAAGCATCAGCAACGCCCAGAACGCGATGAGAAATACTCCCGTGAGTGCCGCCTGCCAAGTCGGTCGGAAGTTCACGAGCACAACTATAGCGATCAAATAGCCGGCCGCGATGCCGTGGAGAACGCTATAGCAAGGATGTAGCTTCGAAAGATCGAATGCCAGCAAATTCCCTTGCGCGACCATGCCGAGGACAAACAGTATTACTCCGCGAACGGCAGCATGCGCGTATATCTCGCGGTGCGTCGCGCCCGCCGCCCGCCGCTTCGCCAAGGAAAACGGCATCGCCACGCCCATGATGAACATGAATAGAGGCCAGATCCAGTCAAAGAAGTGCAACCCTTGCCAGGGAACGTGCTCGAGTTGTGCGACGATACGGTCGGCTGGCGCACCTGGGAAGATTTTCGCAAACGCCTGGAAGATGGCCGCGCCGCCGATGATCCAGAACATATCGAAGCCGCGTAACGCATCGAGCGACATAAGACGCGATGCGCCGATTGGGGGCACTTCCTTGTGAGCCTGGGTCGAATGAAATCCAGTAACTGTGGCCATGCGTCCTCCGCGGACAACACAAGATCGAAGTATTCCATCGGAACGCTTCAAGAACCTATAGGCAAGACATCCGCGGGACTGTGCACGTGGCGGATGTAGCCTTCGGCATATTTGTATCCGCTCTCGAGCCCGCGGAAGACCATAGTCTGCGACTGCATCTCATAATACCGGTCCGGCGACTGGGAGGCGTGGGCATAACAGGCGTCGTGTTTACGCGCCTGGGTGGCCGTAATATCGACGTAATGCGTTGGGGCGAACATGAGAGTGTCTTCCCCGTTCGAGACCTCATAGAAATACAGCGCGGCCATTTTTCCTATGCGCAACCATGCTTCATAGACCAATGCGAACGTGGCGCGATGGTCGGCGTGGTTGTCGATTGGCCATTGCGTGAACAGTACGTCGGGCTTCTCGGCCTCGAGCAGCTTCTGCATCTCGTCGGCATGCTGGCGGTCCACCACGGCTTTACCGTTGAGTTGCCCGGCAAACAAGGGGCGCGCCTTCAGAATCCGGCAGGCGTTTTGCGCCTCCACGACCCGGTCGGCCCGCGAAGACTCCAACGGTTTTTCCAGGAAGCCCCAATCCCCTCGGTTCAGGTAGAGAAGGATCACGTCGTGGCCCATATCCGAGTAGCGGGCGATGGTGCCTCCGCAGCCGTACTCAGGGTCCCCGGGATGGCCGCCTGCAAAGATTGCCTTGAGCTTGCGCTGCGGCGCGTCCGGCTTCAGGGACTTTTGTTCGGCGGCGCCCAACGCGCCCATAGAACCGGCGGCCATTCCAAGCGTTGCCGCATTACCGAATAGCGTTCTTCGCGAGAATCCACTCATCGTCTGACCGTCTTCCTTTGCAGTTAAGTACTTTCATCCTCCCGCTGCTCTACCCTTTACCGGCATCTGACCGCGCGCGGACCGGAGGCGCCAGGCCGCGCAGGAACTGAAGGTCGTGCCAGTCCCAGATGCGCCAGGGCGCATTGCGGATCTCGGTCGGGCTGGTATTCCAGCGCATGCATTCCCAGTTGGTCGCGCCTTCGAAGTGAATGAAGAGGCTGGCGGCGGAGAACACGCAAAACAGGCCGCACAGCAGGCGCGCACGCGCGGTGCGGCTCACCATTCGCGGCAGCACGGGGATCAGAAAGAAGACCAGCAGCGGCACGACGTCGGTGAAGTACCGCGGGCCGTAACTGTGGCCGGCCGACCAGTCCTGGAAGGAACAGATGAGCAGGTAGTGGCCCACCAGCGCGCCGGCCAGGAAGGGACGCAAGCTGCGCGCCGCCGGCCACTCCGGCTTCAGACATGCACCGTACACGCTCAGCAGAAAGAGGGGCACAAAGACGAACAGGCCGCGCGCCGGGCTGAACAGGTTGCCGGCCAGCGCCTCCGGCAACGGAAGCAGGGACAGACCGGGCTCGGCGACGCGCCGCACGAAGAAATACGGCGCCAGTAGATTCCCATAGATGGAGATGTTGATGGCCGAAAACAGCGCTACCACGGGCAGCATCCCCAGCAGATAGGTCCAGAACTGGCGGCGATGGCGCACGAAGACGAACAGCGTGATCGCCGCCAGCCAGACGGCGTTGGTCGGCCGCACGTAGAAGGCCAGGGCCGCCGGTGCGCCGGCGAAGCGGATCCAGCGCGGATCCCGGTGGGCGCGCGCGGCCAGCCACAGGGTCAGGGCGAGCAGCAACATCGACGGCCCGTGCTGCCACAACCCGCGGCTGGCGGTGGACCACGCCGGCGTGGCGAACGCGCACAGGCCGGCTATCGCGAGCGACTGGGGCGTGCCGAGGAACTCGCGCGCCACCAGGTACATCAGCGCCACCGACAAGGCAGTGATCCAGGAGGCGATCACGACTTCGGCCACGGGTGCGCCGCCTAACAGGTCGCCTTCAAGAAACCGTCGCGGCATGTCGCGCCGCAGTTGTCCGGGCAGGTGCGGAATGAGCGGCCTGATCAGCGGCTGCGCCGCCGTCAGACCATGCTCGAGCACGAAGACGGCCGGTGCAGCGATTATCGCCACGGCCACCGGGTAGAAATTGTAAAAGTGGCCCGCGGGGCACTGGCCGGCGTCCGTGAGCGGGAAGGTGCGGGCTTTGGTTACAGTCACGCACTCGATGTGGTAGAACCCGTCGCGCACCAGCAGCGGCAGGTACTCGTCGAGATTGACGTCACCATGATGCAGCAGGCTGAGCGCGGTCGGAATTGTCCAACGCGAATCGAAGCTGGTGGCGTTGGGGCTGAAAACGTACACCACCGAGCACAGGCAGAATACGACCGCGGCCATCCACAGGTCGGCTCGCAGGGTGCGCATTGAGACATTCATATCATGGAGCGGCAGAGCTGCGCCGGACGCCAGTACCCATGTCGCGCGGCCTCACCACAGCCAGCCGTGAGCGTAGTGCGCAGCGACTCCAATTTGGCCGCGCTTATCTCACCGGGCGCGGAGATATGCTCTCAATCAAATTGGCCCGAAACCGGGCAGGCCAGGTCGCCTTTCTAGAGCCAAGCCGGCGCACCTGACCATGCCACGCGATGAACTCGTCCAGTTCGACAAACAGACTCTTCGCGCGTGCAGTTTTCGAACCGGTATAGGTTCAATCACGCAACATCATGCAGGCGAACACGGCCGAGTTCGACCACCAGATGCTCCACACTCTGGATAGTGCACCAGAAAGGCGGGTCCCGTCCTTCATCATCTCCCCGCTTGGCAATAGGTTGGCCGCTTGTACCGAACGAAATACGGCCCGTGGCGCAATGAACAACGATGGAGACAATTCCGATAACTCACCAGAGTTATGTACGTCAGGCGCCTGTGGCCATGGTCATGGGTATAGTGACAACCGTTTCAGTAGAGTAGCCAGTAAGTTTTCCGGCGGCGTCATAGTGCAGGTTTGGAGGATGGTAGCCGACCTCGCCGGCGACACGGATGTCCACGCTGTTGGCGATGGTAGCATCGGCGGGGACGGACCGCCGCACGGGAAATGTCCAAAGCAGGTTCCAGGATTCGTGGATTTTTCCTAGTGCATTCTTCGGGTCGATACCCGTGTACTTAGCCGCTGATGCTGGATCGACCTCGACACCCTGGGAAATCGCGTTGTTCAGCATCCAGCTCAGCGTAATGTCGGAGAGCCCAGTCTCCGGATAGCTTCCACCGACGTCGCAATGCACGCCGGCAAACCAGACCTGCTCGACAATCTGATCAGGGACTGTCGGGCCGGTCCAGAGTGTAGGTTTGAACTCGACACGCCGCTCATCGATAGCCACCGCATGATACGCGGAGTGGACGTCGGGGTGGAGGCCGGTATCCAGGAAGCCGTAGAGGATTTCGTCATTCGCACCGAAGATGGCGGGAATGCCGAGTGCGCCAACCGTGTCCCACACGCCAACCATGGTGATTTTCGCGTTGTACATGTTGGATCCGGAAAGGCTTGCCAGCAACGTAGCGCGGTCGTCTTTGTCTCTATAGGCTTGGAATGCCGTATCCACGACGGCCTGACTGAAATTCGCGGTTGGCAAACCGGCGATGGCGATCATGCCAGCGAGACTACGAGCGGTATAAGCGCCGCGGCTGAAGCCGAAGATAAACAGCCGGTCGTCCTGCTCATAAGCATGAGCGATTTTAGTGTAAGCGTCGGCGATCTTCTGATACAGACCGGCGCCGAATGCGCCGCCGACAAAATGTTCAATTGGCTCGGGTGTCACACCAACGCCATCGTCGTAATACGGGACTTGCGTGGCGCTGGTTGACAGGGACTTGAAAAGCTTGTAGACATTGGTGTCATTGGGGCTCGGGCCGTCAGTGCTGTTCGGATGGTCCCATGTGCCGTCGGCGCAGAAGACGATGTTTTTCGGCATTACCACTCTCCTTTATCGAGTGTGAGCGGGCGTCAGGGCATGCGTTAAACAACGCGACCGGGCGCAGTTGTGGCAGCTGCAGGCTGCGTCAACAAGGTCCGAAAGTAATCGTTCAGCAGATGACCATCCGGATCATAAGTCTTGCGCGTTTGTTCAAGTTGCTGAAGACGATCTCCGAAAGCCTTGCGGGCGATTGCCGGAGTCACCCCCAACGTTTGATTCAGCAGTGGCACGCCATTGCGGTCGCTGCAGAACTGATTGTATGCGACAAGAAACTGACTCCAGCCCGGGTTCCCCGTGGAGACCGGATCGATCGTCATGACGCCGCCCGAGCCGGAGTACGACAGCAGCGCCTTGTCGTCCTGAGCAATACGGTAGCCGACATATAACAGGTCGGACCGGTAGCCTTCCTGACTGTAGTAGTCCTTGCAAAACGCGACGAAATCCGTCAGCGCAGCTGGAAACTGCTCTTCCGGAAACGCGAACAGACTAAAGGTGTAGCGGCTGTCGTTGGAAACTGCGGGGTAATTGATGATTTGATCGGGTGGGCTGGTGTTGTCACTGACGACGAAGTTCTCGAGCTGGACGCGCCATAACGCGTTGAACTTGTCAATGATGCCGTACCGAACGGTGGCCAGTGGTACGTGCTCTCCGATGTCATGAGCGAACTTCGGGCCCGAGGTCCCCCAAGTGTGGTTCCGAAGCGCCCACGCCACACGATTCGGCTCGCCGGTTGCGCCGGGATTGTACTTTCGGAACTCTACGGTAATAAGATCCTCAAAAGGAAAGAAATAGTACATCATCGAGTACCCGAGAGCCTTCAGTTCGGGCAAAGTGGCGATGAAGTCCGCGATGCTGTAGGTCTTGTGATGCACGGCGAGAGGGAGCAAGGCGCGGATGAGGTAGGTGACTTCGTACACTACTCCGAAGGTCCCATAGCTCGACCGCACCTGCCGCATCAGCTCGGGTTGCTGGTCCTCGGTGATCTCCATCACGGCGCCACCCGGCAGAACCATCTTCACGCCGGTAATATACGATCCGACCTGACCGTATTCGCCCGGCATGGACGCATCCTTGGTGCCTGCGCAAGAGGCGCTGCCCGCCGTCAGGCTGCCGATCTCGGTGTTTACATAGAACTGCAGGTTGCGGCTCTCCAGTTCCTTCGCCATGTCGATGTGAGTCGCACCCGCCTCCACGGTCAATGTGTCCGACCCGATGTTCAGAATCCGATTCATTCTTATCCGAATGAGAGTACCCGCCTCGGCAGTACCGCAGGGAGTCGTCGAGTGGTTCGACCCGACCGCTCGAATCGGGCACGGGTACTGCGCCGGGTTCTTCATGACCGCGACAATGTCGTCAACGGAGTTTGCATCGACAATCACCTGTGGATGCGATACGAGATCTCCAAACCAGTTCGTCACTGTAAGGTCAGACATAGGTGCTCCTCCTTGGCAGCTACAAACCATTTGCCCAACACGGCTCGCCGCAGTTGTTATGGAACACGAAAAGAGTCGTCGGATTCAGCTCCCGGGCCGCGGTTTCCATTGCAAGCTGTAATACTGGCCCCGATCGCGAGCCCACGGATCGAAGGCGTTCACCACACTGTCGAGTTCGGCCGAAAGTTCAGGAATGTTCCGCAGCAGGATTCGCTTCAGGGGTGACACTGGCTGTTTGTGCCCGTTGGGCGCGCCCTTCTCCAGCATTTCCGGACCCGGGCCATTGTGATCCACCCAGTCGACGCCGAGCGACGTATAGAATTCTGGTCGGAAGCTTGAAGTGAAGAAGCGATCGCTGAACAGCCGGCGCGAGGCGTTCAGAATGAAGACGACGAACTGGGTTTCCGAGATAGCGTAGCCGTGCGGCCGAGTAGATTCGGCCAGATAGCCGACTACGGTATCGACGTCCTCGATGTTGTCGATCAGCGTTCCATCAGGATGCCCCAGGCAGTCGTTGATCGGCGAACCGTCCTGGTTCACCTGCGCATCCGTAATGACCTTCGATACGTTGCACACGTGTTGGCCGAAGAGTTCGCGCAGTGTATTCACCATGTCCTGTTGCTCGCGGCGGTCGGGCGAGTCCGCAGGGAGTGAGCGATCCATAAAGTCGTCGAAGCTAGTTAGCTGGCGCAGGCCGTACTGCCTCCGAAACTCGTTGAAGCGGGGCACGCCGCGTTCCCGATCGCGAATGATATCCAGGGCCACAACGTCGATTTGCTGGGTCTTGCTTTCAAGCCGGCCAATCTTCAGATTCTGCAGAAACAGGGGAGAGTTGTGGAGCGTGAGGAGCCCGAGGCGCTGGCGGCCCAGTGCAAGGCCGAGGTTAGGCAACCCGAGCGAGCGTGTATAGGTGGTCGCTTTGCCCTGGAAGGTCTCGACAATCGGGATCTTTTTTACGATCTTGTTCGGGTCCTTGTTCAGCTCCCGGTATTCGAGTAAGTCGGGCAGGAGCGGATGCAGGCGATAAACGCTGACGAACTCCTCCGGAAAATTGAACGGAGAACCAAAGTGGTTCACGCCGCCATTCGTGTATTTCTGGTTGGTGATGTCATATCCATGCACCTTACTGCCGAGACCAAAGATGCCCGGCCCGGAAGCAAACACGGAATACCACTGCGAAGCCTTCACAACGTCGCTCGATTTTCCGAAACTGGTGGCGACAATGTTGCTGAGTGCCTTTGAGACTTCGCCTCCGTTTTCACCTAGCAAACCGTTCCAGTTGGCGTTCATACCGAGATAGAGCGGCTCGTTGTAAAGCAACTGCGGGGTCCACTCAGTGGTGTGGATCTTTGCGATCTCGGCGGCTACTACCAATCGCGCGACCTCGAACAGCTCGTCGGGTGTGACGTCCTTATAATGGATGACGTGCTTCGGTTGAGTCGGATCGCGCAGGCCACAATCGGCACTGGGCGTGCGCTCCGCTAGGCTGCGGAATTCGGCGACAAATGAATTGTGTTCGCGAGCAAAGAGATTGTGGAGGAAGCTGAGGCCCACGGTCCAGTTATCTGGAAACGCCGTCGCCTCTTGTCCCGCCCACTCGGGATTCATGGGATCATTCGGCCCGAGCAATGGCAGATAGCCTGGACCAGATTGGCCGGGAACAGCTTCCAGCAGGAGTTTCGCGGGGTCGGACGGATCGCGCTTCACGCGCTGCCGCGAACGATCATCGAAGCCGTACAGCTGCGACGCGTCCCACCATGCGGTATTGGTGTTGGCCATCGTCTTCGGAGCGCGGGTCAGATACTTGTTTCCACCTTGCGAGAAAGTGCCCGGTTCGGAATCCTGGGCGACGTAGCCTTTATCGATGCGATCGTCAGGCCGGCAGCCGAGCCGCTGGATCTCTTCCGGCGTGAGCGGCGTCAAGACGTTGTTGACCAGCGTCGCTTCACAACCAACCTTCATGTACTCCGACTGGTTATGCCCTTCCTCGAGGTGCGAGAACCAGTCGTGGGTCATGAACTGGATCCAGTAAGCGGCCAGCACATTGAAGAACGGTGCTTTCTTGTAATCGCAATTCGCGGCGGGAGAGCCGTCCGGTAAGCCATAACCGGCCTGGCAAGCGTCGGGATTCGACTGCGGCCGGGTGAACAGGCGGCGGCTGATGACCTGCGGATCGGGCTGCAGCAGGGAGAGCCGGTCGCCGTGGCGATTCCGGGTGAGTTCGTTCCGGCCCAGGTCGGGAAATGTCGTGTCGAACTCCACATTGCGCGCAAACAACTGCCCGCTGGACCCCATCGCCGGATTCACTATGTCGTTACAGATGCCGGTTACCGTGCGCCAGCGGATCAGATCTCCCTTACAGTTCTGAGGCCCATCGCCACCGACATCGCGATAGTTGGGATGCGTCGGGGGAAGGCGCATTTCGGTCCAGGTTTTGAGCGCAGGTCCCCCCACGCCGTCGCGTCCCTGCACAAACGGCTGGTATGTGCCGTTGTTGTCAAAGAGGTTGAACTTGATCAGTTCGACGCGCTGGTATTCGAGATCCAGAAGCGCCCCGGCTACGCCGCGCTGGACAGGTGCGTTTTTCAAGAGCAAGCCCGCTGGGAGTGAGGACTCGTCGCCCGTTCCCCAATACCAGGACCAGTCCACCCAGGGCGTATTCCGGAACAGAAGCGCCTTCTGGCCTCCGCGGCACAGGGCTGTGGCCTCTTCCACTTTGCCCTCGAAGCGTTGATCGCGGGTCGCGGCGATTTTTCGGAAACCCTCGAGCACCATCTTCGCGCAGGCTTTGAGAGAATCCGCTTCTTCTTGCACAGCAGCCTGTTTTGCCGCCGCGGGGGCAGGAGTTGGCGGCTCCTGGGCGCCGACGAGCGTCAGTGCTAGAAAAGACAGCGCGGCGAAGCGTAAATAGGCCGATGCCGAGCTATGATCGGCGGATCCCGGCACTAGGCGCACAGGCAGCGCGCGAGTGCCTCTGGGGCAGAATCCCATTCAATTCCCTCCGTCAGTTCATCAGATTATGGAAGAGTATAATTGAAAATGCAAGAAAAAGTATAGAATATAAGATCCGCGCTCGCTATCGGGACATAGTCCGGAGTGGAAGCATGCGTGCTTCGGCTGGGGTAAGTCCACTGTTTCTAGCCGGTTGACCTGATTTGGAACCTCTCGTAAGTGGGCATCGTTGGAATGCCATCTGGACCGTGCCTCGGCGTGCGGAGCATATTAATCAATACTCGACTTATGGAGTAACGCTCCCGAGTCGGTGCTTGCCGGATTGCAGGTCTATAGCATTCACAAATCGCCTCGCAATATGCATTCCAGTTTCCTAAAACTGCAATTTGCGAAAGCGCAAAAGGCAAGAGGAGGCCCCCTCTCGTCCCCCTCTCCCTGTCGGGCAGTGAACTGCTGGAATGCTTCTGCCGTGCAATTGGAGGGGCTTCATCCGGAGGCGATATCTGATATTCGTATCTCAAAGCATGCCTGTCCGGTTGAGCACCTTTCTAATCGACGCAAGCACCCACTAATCAACCAGTCACAGTCGTTCGGATCTGTAGTCGATTTCAATTCCGGCGGCGCGATTGCGGCCCATCCAACGGCCCCGGCGACGGCTGCTGGAAATTGACAAACCCGCTACTAATAGCGGCCCTTGTCTGCAAGTTATTGATTATAAACGGACGATTATGGCACTCCCGCTACTCAGTAGCGGCTTGCCCGCGCGGCCGGACCCGGAATTGCCCATGCAGACCAGCGCGTCCGAGCCTCAACCGGACAGGCATGATCTCAAAGCGGCTTTTGAGAGAAGTCGAATGAGGTGAAGAAAGATGAAATCGAAAGTTCGGCTCGCATCCCTGTTAGCAGACGCAGCGTTAATTGCTATCCAGTGCTGCGGGCAGACAGCCTCCGGCACTCCGCACTTGCGGAAACAGGGGAACGCCACGCAATTGATCGTCGAGGGCCAGCCGTTTCTGGCGTTGACCGGAGAACTGGGAAACAATACTGCCACCAGGATACGACCACGCGCCTCGTCCGCGGTTCGGAAGGTACTCACCTCTCCAGAACCAGGTGCGCGCGCCAGATTGCTTGCAGAGCGGAGATGGCCGATAGCGGATCGGGATCGAGATTGACCGCGCGCAGCACGCAGAAGTTGACCGCGCCCTGGCGCAGAATCGCTGGCAGGTTGTGGCGGTCGATGCCGCCGATGGGCACGGTGGTGAGCGGACTCGATCGCACGATGCGGCCCATACGCTCCAGGCCGAGGGTCGGGTCGGGTTGCTCTTTGGTCGGCGTGGCGAAGACCGGGCCGACGCCGATGTAATCGGGCACCAATTCGCGCGCGCGCCGCTCCTGCTCTTCGCTATGCGTCGAGAGTCCAAACACTTTGCCGGGCGCAGGCCAGCGCGCGTGGGCGTCGGCAATACTCAGGTCGTCCTGGCCCAGGTGGACGCCGTCGGCATCGGAGTCGGCCGCGATCTCCACGTCATCGTTGACGATGAACAGCGTCGCGGACCCGGCAGTGATCCGACGCAGGCGGCGGGCGACGGCGAGCACCTCCTGGCGAGGCTTGTTCTTTCATGCGCAGTTGCAGATAGCGCAGGCCGGCGTGGACGGCCGCTTCGGCGCAGGCGTCGTAGCCGGCGACGGGTTCTGTCAGAACCAGGTAGAGCCCAAAAGCGGGCTGAGTGGTCGGGTTCATTGCGTTGCTTGGACGGGCACCGCCGGATCTCGCGATAGGCAGCGTCCCAGTTCTTGAAGACGGGCTGCAATCCCTTGGCCTCCAAGGCGGCGCAGAAGGCGGGGACGCCGCGGTCGTCGTTGATATCAAACTGCGGGCCGGAGGGGACGGTTTCCAGGTCGTAGCCGCCGACGGTGGTGCGGCTGGCAACGCTCATCTTCGAAATGCCCAAGCCGGCCATGCCATCGCGGAAGCGCGGGCTCTCGCGCGTGGACAGCACCAGCGGCACGTCGGGCAGGCAGATCCGAAAAGCGAAGATGGTCTGCGCCAGGAAGTTCTCGCCCACGGGGAAAGCGGCGGTGGAACCGCCCGGTTCCGGCCGCAGGCGCGGGAAGGAGATGGCGACGCCGCCTTTCCAGAACATGCGTCGCAGATGTGTGGCGTGCTGGAACAGGCTGAGCAGGTCGAACAGAGGCTCGCCCAAGCCGAGCAAGGCGCCCAATCCGACCACGCGGATTCCGCCGGCGAGGGCGCGCGCCGGGGCGTCCAGGCGGCCATCGTAGTCGCGCTTCGGCCCGCTGAGGTGCGACTGCGCGTAACGCACGGGGTCGTAGGTCTCCTGGTAGATCGTGACCGCGGTGCAACCGGCGGCTGACAACCCGCGGTACTCGTCCACGGACATCGGAAAGACTTCCACCGCGACGTTAGGAAAGCGCTCGGCCGCCAGGCGGACAGCAGTCGCGGACATAGGGGTAATCCGCGACAGCGGCGCGGTCGCCGGTCAGCAGCAGGATCTCCTCGATCCCCAAGTCCTTCAGGGCAGACAACTCTGCATCCAATTCCGTCGGGGTCAGCTTGTGGCGCGCGATTCTGAGGTTGGCGGAGAAGCCGCAGTAGGTACAGCGCGCCGGGCAATAGTTCGACAAATAGAGCGGTGCGTAAAGCGAGATGGCGCGTCCGAAATGGCGCCGGGTCAGGGCCAGTGCGCGTTGGGCCAGGTCTTCCATGCGACATGCGGCGGCGGGAGAAAGGAGGGCGGCAAACTCGCGAATGCCGGGCTCGTCCGCGCGCAGGGAGCGTTCCACCAGGGCTGGGTCGGCCGCTCGGGCCAGGTCCAGCCAGGGGAGCGGGGCAAGCCAATCCGGAAGCGCGGCGCTCATCCGGCCTCTCCACCGGCGAGAAACGCGGTGAGCGGGCTGGTGGCCGCCGCCACATCGCTTCTGGGGCATCAGCCCCGCTTTCCAGGCGTCACGGCCGGCTCGGACGGCGGCGGCGAACGCGCTGGCCATGAGTTCGGGATTCTCGCGCCGCGGCGATGGCGCTGTTGACCAGGACGGCGTCGCCGCCGATTTCCATGGTCAAGGCGGCCTCGGAGGGCGAGCGCAGGCCCGCGTCCACGATGACGGGCACGGAGGCGTCGCGAATGATCAGCTTCAGCATGGACATCGTGGTCAGCCCTTGCCCGCTGCCGATGGCCGCGCCGAGCGGCATGACGGCGGCGCAGCCGATTTCCTCCAGGCGCCTGGCCAAAACCGGATCGGCGGGCATGTAGGGCAGGACCAGGAAGCCCTCGCCGACCAGGATCTTCGCGGCCTCGAAGGTTTCGATGGGATCGGGCAGCAGGTGATGCGGGTTGGGGTGGATCTCGAGCTTGACGAAGGGACTGCCGCAAAGCTCGCGGCCGAGTTGCGCGGCCCGGACGGCCTCCCGCGCGTCCCTGGCGCCGGAGGTGTTGGGGACCAGCGTCACGCCCTCGATCGCGGCCAGCGGCGCGAGCACATCGTCCACCGGGCGGCCGGGATGGAAACGCCGCAGCGCCACGGTGACCAGTTCCGCTCCCGAGGCGCGGACAGCGCGGATCATGGCGTCCGTGCTGGAGAACTTGCCCGTTCCCAGCAGCAGCCGCGAGGAGAAAATGCGATCACCCAGTTTGAGCCCGTCGGTCATAAGCTACCCTCCCGCGGTGATCATGATCAGTTCCACGCGATCGCCGTCCGCGAGCCTGACAGTGTCGAAATCGCCCTTCCGCACAATGTCGCCGTTGACCATGACGGCCGTGCGTCCAACCGCGGCTTCGCACTCCCGAAGGAGGTCGGCAATGGTCGCCTGCCCGTTGTGGCGATAGGCCTCGCCATTGAGTACAAGATCCATGGAGGACACGTCCAGCGCCAAAAATCCAATCCGGTTGAATAGCCCCTTAGCGAGTATTCTACACAACCCGGCTCAGCCGGTCCTCCGGCGTCGCAAGCGCCGCCTGAGCTGGATCGCCTTAAGAGTGTGCATTGCGAGAAAGTGTCCCGCCGCGCCAGTCTCTAAGACCGGGATGATTCGATTGCGGACCTCGATCGGGCCCTGCAGCCGGCTTGCATCAAATAGAGAAGTCTTCCTCGTGCCAGGCGCCCTGGGCGTCCGGCCCGGGGGTGCGAGGCGGCGCGACTTCCTGCGGAATGCCGCGCTCCAAACGATTCACACGTTCAATCAGCATGACGACGGTCGCGCCGATCATATCGGGCAGTACCTCGTGGTGGAAGTCGAGGCCGTCCTGAGGAGAATGCGCTCGCGCCCGAATCACGGTCCGGCCCGGCACGCCGACGACGACCGAGTTGGGCGGGACAGATTGGACGACGACCGAGTTGGCCCCAATGCGGGCGTCGTCGCCGATTTCAATCGCCCCGAGGAGTTTCGCGCCGGCTCCGACGACGACGCGATCCCCGAGCGTGGGATGGCGTTTGCCCTTTTCAAGGCTCGTCCCACCCAATGTGACACCGTGGTAGATGGTGACGTCAGCGCCGATCTCCGCCGTCTCGCCAATGACGACGCCGACGCCATGGTCGATGAAAAAGCCCGGCCCGATGATCGCGCCGGGATGGATCTCGACGGCGGTGACGGTCTTGGTGAATTGCGAAACCAGCCGGCCGGCCAAGCGTAGGTTTTTGCGCCAAAGCCAGTGGGCCAGGCGATGGGACCAAATGGCATGCAGGCCCGAATAGCAGAGCAACACATCCAGCGAGTTCCTGGCCGCTGGATCGCGCTTCAGGACGGACTGGATATCACGGCGGATGGTCCGAATTGGGTTCATAGCGGCTGCGCCGATGGTAGAAGACCGGCCAGATCGCCAGTGTAACTCCAATTGTACTCAGCGTTGGGATGCGCCGCGGCGAGCGGCCGATTCCATTTGTTCAGGTTATCAGCACGTCAGACGGAGGTGGTCAGCAGCGGCGACAACGACAAGAGGAAGCGGACGGAGGGGCGAAGCCGCGAAGGGAATAACGAGTTGTCTCAACAATCGATTTAATGCATGGAGATTAGGACTTACGCTGTTTTCCGGCCAAGGCAGTGTCTCAAAATCCAATGGCACCCTCAGGAAGGAAGACGGACGACCATGTCGAGCAACAGGATGGTATTTGGTGCCGCAAGCGTGCCAAACTAGCCGTGGAGACCCCATGCGAACGCTGTCCAAGAAGACGCAGTATGGCCTGCGGGCGCTGTATGCGCTGAGCCGGGCGCACGGAGGCAAGCCGGTCCTGATCGCCGAAATGGCGCGCCGGGAAGCGATCCCGAAGAAGTTCCTCGAGCAGATTCTGCTGAAGTTGAATAGCGATGGGCTGGTGGTCAGCAAGAAGGGCCGGGGCGGAGGTTATTCGCTGGCCCGATCTCCCGAAACGGTGACCCTGGGCGAAGCGATCCGGTTGATGGAAGGACCATTGGCGCCGCTGCCGTGCGCCAGCAAGACGGCCTATCGAAAGTGCGATGAATGCGCCGACGATCGCTTCTGCGGCACGCGCATGGTGATGCGGGACGTGCGCGACGAAATGGCGCGGATCCTCGATCACACTTCTCTGGCGGACGTGTGCCGGCGGGAGGACCAGGCCCGGAGCGACGCGAACCAATCCGAAGAGCCGATGTATTTCATCTGAGCGCTCGCAGCGGCGATGCACGGCGCCGGAAGCGCTGCAGCGACGCGATGGCGCGGTCACGCTCCGATCGTATGCGGCAAAAGCGCGAGCTCGGCTCGCGTACAATCGTTCGGCACCGAGCAGCCCGGCGTGAGGATGTACTGCTTGCCCGCCGCGCGGCTCGCCGATTCCCATTGCGCGCGAATATCGGTTACGGTCAGCGTGCGATAGTTCACCTCGTCGATGCCGCCGGCGATCACCTGGCGCGGGAATTTGGCGCGCACCTCGGCGATCGGAATGCCGGTGACTTGCAGTGAGTAGTTGATCACCGGCGCGGCGAACGGCAGGAACTGGTCGAGGTATTCGCGCTCGACGTGCAGATGGAGCGTGTTCAGCGGCGCGCCTGCGACGGCGTCGAGGATGCGCTTGTCGAAGGGCGCGTTGAAGCGCGCATAGTCGGCGGTGGAGAGTTCCTTCGAGTTGGCGTTGGCGACGGCCAGGAGAATGCCTTGGGCGCCGATGGCGATCGCGTGTTTGGCATGGCTGATCTCGGACTGCGTGATCGCTTCCAGAGCCGCCAGCAGCGCGTTCGGATTCTCGTCTCTGAGCTTACGAACTTCCTCTTTAGAGGAGAGCTTTTCGGCGACGTTGAAAGGGTTGAAGACGGTCTCGACGATGTAGGCGTCGCCGTTGAGCCCGTCGCGAATCAGCTCGAGCGCGCGAATCTGGTCGGGGAACGGATTGCTGAGCGGCTCCAGCTCATACCACTTGCCATGCGGCTTGGGGTATGGGAAATCGCTCATCACCTTCACGATGTCGGTGCGATAGCGCTTGTGGAAGTCGAGCGTGCGGTCGGCGTGCGCCGCGGCGGTCTTCAGGCCGAAATGGTGCCAGAAGGTGAACGGCGAGCGATCGACTTCATCGCCCTTCAGCGCGCGGTCCACGCGCTGCTTACGACTGAGGCGGGCTGCGCCGAACACGGGCCGTGAAGCAACCGCGGCAGCGGTGGCAGCGGAAAAGAGGAAATCTCGTCGAAGCATGGTGGTGAGTCCTTTCCATTACGTTAGAGGCTTGAGTGGGCCGGCACAACTTCGCGGCTGCGCCTTTTCGCACGCGGACGAGTCCGGGTGCGGCGGCCGGATGTTCAATACTTGGGCACCGCGGGGTCAACCTTATCGCTCCATGCGAGGATGCCGCCGCTCATGTTCAACACGCCCGTGAATCCGTTCTGGCGGAGCAGCTCGGCGGCCTTGGCGCTGCGCCCCCCGTCTTGCAGTGGACTACGATGGGGCGCGACCGATCGAGCTCGTGGAGTCTTTTCGGCAGCTCACCGAGGGGAATCAGGCGCGCCTGTGGAATATGGCAGATCTGGTATTCCTGCGGTTCGCGCACGTCAATTAACTGGAAATCCTCGCCGCTGTCGAGGCGGGCCTTGACGGCCACCGGGTCGATCTCGCCCGCAATCGTGGCCGGCGTGGCGGATGCCTGCGGCACTCCGCAGAACTGGTTGTAGTCGATGAGTTTCGTGATGGTCCGGTGTGTGCCGCAAATCGGGCAATCGGGGTCTTTCCGCAGCTTCAGCTCACGGAAGCGCATGGCCAGAGCGTCGTAGAGCAGCAGGCGCCCCTTGAGCGATTCGCCCAGCCCCAGAATGAGCTTGACGACTTCGGTGGCCTGGATCAGGCCGATGATTCCAGGCAGAACGCCCAGCACGCCGCCTTCGGCGCAGCTCGGGACCAGGCCCGGCGGAGGCGGCTCGGGATAGAGGCAGCGGTAGCAGGGCGCGTCTGCCGCGGCAAACACCGACGCCTGGCCTTCAAAGCGGAAGATGCTGCCGTAGACATTCGGCTTGCCGAGCAGCACACAGGCATCGTTGACCAGGTAGCGCGTGGGGAAGTTGTCGGTCCCGTCGGCCACGATGTCATAGTTCTTGATGATGTCGAGAGCGTTTTCGCTGGAGAGAGCCAGCTCATGCCGCACTACACGCACGTTGGGGTTGATTGCGGCGATGGACGCGGCGGCGGATTCGATCTTCTTGCGGCCGATGTCGCCCGTTCCGTGAATGACCTGGCGCTGCAGATTCGAGCGCTCCACGACGTCGAAATCCACCAGGCCGAGAGTGCCGACGCCGGCGGCGGAGAGATAGAGTGCCAGGGGAGCGCCCAGCCCGCCGGTGCCCACCAGGAGGACGCGCGCGTTCTTCAGCTTGAGCTGCCCTTCGACGCCGACCTCGGGCAGGATGAGATGGCGGCTGTAGCGCTCGATCTCCTCCTTGGTGAGGGCGGTGGCGCGCGATGTGGCAATGAGCGCGGCGAGGGTGCTCATTCGCATCCTCCCGCAATCGAGGGGAGGATGGACAGCGTGTCGCTGGAGGCGACAGCGGTCTTGTCGCGCTCGTCCAGGCGGCGGATGTCGTCGTCGTTCAGGTAGACATTCACGAAGCTTCGCAATTGGCCCTTGTCATTGGACAAATGACTCCTGAGAGCGGCGAACTCGGTGGTCAGGGCGGCGAGGGCTCCGCCCACGATGGATTTCAGCCGCGGAGCCCCCGCCAGCCTACCCCATCCACTGCGGATTCTGGGCCGTCCCGTCGAATGCATTCGACGTCTTGAAACGCTCCAGCCGCCCCGTCACTGCCGCCCGTTTCGTCTTCGCCCGCAGCGCGCTAAGCTGCGCCTCCGTCAACGGCTTGAACGTCCGCGCGGCCTCCAGCGCCTGCTCCAGCCGCTCCATGCTCTCGCACCCGGTGATCACCACCGTGGTCGGCAGGCTAAGCGCGTAATGCAGGCATTCGGTCGCGCTCACTAGGCCGCTACGCGGGATCTCCCCCTCCGCCAGCGGCTTCATCCCCAGCACCGCGATCCCCTGCTCCACCAACTTCGGCACCACGTTCTTTTCGAAGCTCCGAAAATGCGCGTCCAGAACGTTCAGCGGCATCTGGCAGCTATCGAAATGGAACTTGTGCTCCGCTGCGATCTCCAGCATCCGCAGGTGCACGATCGGATCTTTGTGTCCTGTGAACCCTATGAACCGGATCTTGCCCGCTTGCCTGGCCTCCTCCAGCGCCTCCAGCGGGCCGCCCGCCGCAAAGAAGCGGTCCGGATCCTCCAGCCGGATGTTCTCGTGAAACTGCATCAGGTCGATATGGTCCGTTTGCAGCCGCTGCAGCGACTCGTCGATCTGTCGCGCCGTCGATTCCTTGGTGCGGCCGTCGAACTTCGTCATCAGGAAGACCTTTTCCCGGTATCCGTCCCGCAGCGCCTTGCCCATCACCTCTTCGCACTTTCCGCCGCCGTAGTCCCAACAGTTATCCATAAACGTGATCCCGCGGTCGATGGCCGTCCGCACGATGCGGGTACCATCGTTCTCGTCCGCGGGCATGCCGATGTGCGAGCCCCCCAGCCCGATCGCTGAAACCTTGATGTCGGTCCGTCCGAATGTTCGGTAGATCATTTCGCCGCCGCCCTCGCTCGCGGCCGCGCCAGCCGGAAGGGCCGCCGCCATCGAAGCGCCCGCCAGCGCCCCCAAAACATCCCGCCGATTGCAACTGCTATCAGATCCCATAACACCGCCTCCGCTCCAGAAATGGAGCATGCACATTTTACGACACTCATTGCCCTGGGGGTGTCCGTCGCCCCCACATCGGCGATCCTGCCGTCGCGGTTCTACCCGGCGGCGGAGCGGCGGCGATCGTGTCGAGTTACGGCCAGGGCCGCACGTTGATGCTGGGCTCGTATGTGGGCGCGGCTTACGAATCCCGTCGCGATCCCGTCACGGTGCGCTTCTACAATGCCCTGCTCGAATGGGCCGGCGTAGAGTCGCCGGTGCGCGTGACCGGCGCCGACCCCGAGGTGCGCTATCTCGAAAGCGGCGACGACGTCCTCGTGTTCGCCTTCAACCACTCCCAGCAGCCCATGGAGCCCTCGATTGCCTTGCGACTGAAAGGCCGCTCCTACCGCGGCGTCAATCTCGTCACTGGCGAGCCGGTCGCCGTCGTAATCGACGCGCGCTCGGTACGACTCAAGGCAGCGATCGGACCGGAGGACGTGTGGGTCGTCCGTCTTTCGCAGCGCTGAGCCCGACGTGCGGGGGAGCCAGGTGCATCGATTGAGTTCGCGGTTCACCCGGCAGCAAACGCTCCGCCTTTGCGCACTCAGCAGCGTGCCATTCTGACCATCGGCGACCGCACCGCCGGCAGGGAGCCGACAGCCGGACCGATTCTGGCGCACTCGCGCTCGCTCGGCGCCCGCATTGTCCGTTTGTTTTTCATTCGGGTACGCCTGCGGCAGCTACGAGGGTTTCAACCTCAGGCGCAGCAGTGGGCGCCGTAGTGGGCGCGGCAGCGCTACGGCCGATTCGGCTCGAAGAAACCGGCACCAACCCAGGTCAGAGTGCGGACAACACCCCAGGGGAGCGGAAAACCGGTAAATTGGGATGAAGCGCAGTAATGATTCTGATCACCGGCGGAACCGGCTTCATCGGAAGCCATCTGATAGAGGCTGTTTGCGCTCGTGGCGAGCGGCTGCGCTGCCTGATCCGCCGCGACAGTTTCAAGCGACATCGTTTCGCGTTGCCTGCCGCAGTTGAGCTTGTGTTCGGTGACCTCGTTTCCGGCGAGGGTCTTAGGGATGCGGTCGAAGGCGCCGACACAGTGATCCACCTTGCGGGTGTGACGAAGGCGCTTTCGACGAGCGAGTTCTATTCGGGCAACGCGCGCGCAACGGAGAATCTCGCGCGGGCAGTCGCCGGGCGCGGGATTCGGCTGGTGCACGTCAGCTCTCTCGCCGCCATCGGTCCCAGCAGCGATGGCACGCCAGTCTCGGAGGACGCCGAACCGCATCCCATCACGCACTACGGAAAATCCAAGCTGGAAGGGGAGCGGATTGCGCGGGCGCTGGTCCCCGACGCGGTGATCGTGCGGCCGGCCGTGGTGTACGGCCCGCGCGACACGGACGTGCTGCAGGTTTTCCGGTCGATTAGTAGGGGCTTTGTGCTGGAAATCGCGGGCGGCGAACGCTGGTTTCAGGCGATCTATGGGAAGGATCTGGCCGAAGGGTTGCTGGCAGCGGCATGCACCCCTCAAGCCGGCGGCCGCGCGTACTTTCTGGCCCACGCGAAGGCGGTCTCCTGGAACGAGCTCAGTTCCACGGCGGCGCGTATCATGCGGAAACGAACGCGAGTCCTACGGATCCCTTCGCCGCTAGCGTACGCCGCAGGCGGCTTGGCGGAAGTTTGTTCGCGGCTGACCGGGAAGCCGACGATCATCACGCGCGAGAAGGTGAGAGAAGCGCAGTGCCGCTACTGGACCTGCGACACGCGCCGCGCGGCGCAAGAGCTGGGCTTCGAAGCGCAGACCTCTCTGGAGCTTGGACTGGCCCAAACGCTGGCCTGGTACAAGGAGGCGGGTTGGCTGAAGTACTGAACCCGGATGGGCGCTTGGGGGCCGCTGACAAGCTGATCCTGGCTTCCCTTGCGGGCACAGACGCGTTGGCCGCTGTGTACTGGAATCGGCTGCCTGCAGCCCCGGACTGGCCGCTTGGCCGGTTGGAGCTGCCAGCGCCATCGTGCCGGGCTCGACGCGCGGCCGCGCGTGTGGGCAGCGGCGCGATTGGCATCGGCACACGCTTTGCATTATGTTTGTTACAGTTTACCTTCGATACCGAGACGCGGTTGAGCTGGCGGCGGGTGCGCTGCCGGCCGCGGTCCTGACTGCGGCGGGGCCCATGAGAAGCCGGAGGCTGTCAGAAAGAGAGGATTCGATTGGCGCTTGAGGTTGTAACGGCAGATGGCAAGAAGGGATTGAACGAGTTCATCGAGTTTCCCTATTCGCTGTACCGCGGCGACGCTTTCTGGGTGCCTCCGCTGCGGATCGCGGTCAGGGAATTGCTGGACCGGGCCAAGCATCCGTTCTACGCCAACGCGGAGGCCGAGTTTTTCCTGGCGCGGCGCGACGGCAAAGTGGTGGGCCGGATCGCCGCTATCCTGGACCGCAATCACAACAAGTTTCACGAGGAGAACGCCGGGTTCTTCGGATTCTTCGAATCGACGAACGACCCGGAAGTGGCGGCGGCTCTGCTCGACGCCGCGCGCAAGTGGGTATTCGACCGCGGCGCGGTGCTGCTGCGGGGACCGGTGAACCCCTCGACAAACTACGAATGCGGCATGCTGATCGACGGCTTCGATTCCAGTCCGATGGTCATGATGACCTACAACCCGCGCTATTACCCGGCCTTGATGGAAGGCGCGGGGCTCCGTAAGGCGAAGGATCTCAACGCTTTTGTCAGTACCACGGCGACGGTGGATGAGGAGAAGATCGGGCGGGTGGCGGACCGCAAGCTGGCCCGGAGCGGGGTCACGGTCCGGCCCATCAACATGCAGGATTACGACGGCGAAGTGGTGCGGATGTGGGACGTGTACAACGCGGCGTGGAAGCGCAACTGGGGCTTTGTGCCCATGACCCGCGACGAGTTCTTCCTGATGGGCAAAGAGATGAAGCAGATTCTCAAGCCGGAACTGGTGCTGGTGGGGGAAGCGGGCGGGAAGCCGATCGGGTTCGCACTGGCCCTGCCCGACGTCAATTTCGCGCTGAAGCGGGCGGGCGGCAGCCTGTTCCCGACGGGCCTGCTCAAAATTCTGTATTATCAACGTTTGGTCAAAGATCTGCGTGTGATCGCTCTGGGGGTGGTGGAGGAGCACAGAACCTCGGGCGTAGCGGCCGCTTTTTATGCCTCGCTCGTGCGGGCTGCCAGGAAGCTGGGATACAGCGGCAATTGTGAAATGTCGTGGATCCTGGAAGATAACGTTCTGATGACGCGTTCCCTGGAAGTGATGGGCGCAAGACACTACAAGACATATCGAATCTACGAATGGCACTAAACACGATCCTGATGGCCACCGCGAAGAAAAAGAGCGCTAGAACGCACGACGTTTTCGAGAAATGCCGCGCCTACACCCGCCCCGGCGAACTCCAGAAGGCCGGGCTGTACATGTACTTCGAGACTTTCGGCGACCGGGAGGGCTGCCAGCCGGGAGAAGTGCGGCTGGGCTCGTCGAAGGTGCTGATGTTCGGCTCCAACGACTACCTGGGCCTGATCACGCACCCGCAGGTCGTAGAAGCCGCGGTGCAGGCGATCCGGAAGTACGGCAGCGGCTGCAGCGGCTCGCGCCTGCTGAACGGGACCCTGGATCTGCACGTGAAGCTGGAAGCGGAGCTCGCGGCCTTCGTGCACAAGGAAGCCGCGATGATCTTCGGCACCGGTTTCCAGACCAACTACGCGGCGCTTTCGGCACTCACCGAAAAGGGCGACGTGATGATCTGCGATCACGACTTGCACGCCAGCCTGGTGGATGGAGCGTTGCGCTCGGCAGCGCGGGTGATGCGCTTCCGGCACAACGATCTGGATCATTTCGAGCGCTGCCTGAACAACTGTGCTCCCGCAGAGAAGATCCTGGTGGTCTCCGAAGGCGTGTTCAGCATGGAAGGGGACCTGGCCGAGCTGCGCGGGCTGGTGGAGCTTTCAAAATCCAGCGCGGCGCGCATCTACGTGGACGAAGCGCACGGGCTGGGAGTGCTGGGGCCGACCGGAGCGGGCGCGGCGGAGCACCTGGGGGTGCTGGACGATGTGGACATCGTGATGGGCACGTTCAGCAAGGCGCTGGCGTCGACGGGCGGCTTTATCGCGGGCCCGCGCGAAGTGGTGAATTATCTGATGCACACGGCGCGGCCATTCGTGTTTTCGGCGAGCCTGCCGGCGGCGTCGGTGGCGGCGGCCGGGGCGGCGCTGGACATTGTCCGCAAGGAGCCCGAGCGGCGCCGGCGGCTGCTGAAGATGGCCCGCGCGCTGCGCGCGGAGCTGCGTGCGCGCGGCTTTTCGGTGTTGGATGGGGAGACGGCGATCGTGCCGGTGGTGATCCGGGAGGAAGTGGATGTGTGCCGGCTGTGCACGGCGCTGCTGGCCGAAGGCATCTACATCAACCCGGTGCTGAAACCCGCCGCGGCGCAGAATCTGCTCCGCATCTCCTGCACTTCCGAACACACGGAAGCGCACATCGAGAGGCTCGTAACGACGCTAACCACGATGGCGGGACGCCTCGGCATCGAGCGCTAGACTGAGCCCCTTTTATTCCGGGGAATCGTCGGCAATGGATTCTTAGCGTCCATTGCATCGCCGGGCTCTGATTGTGCGGACTGACGGGACGCGGCCAATGCTTAGCAGGCTGCTGAAAAAGGCCCAGGAATGCTCGCAGGCGCGCACAGCTCTCACATTTGCCCCTGTGTTTGCAGCATGTTTCTGAGCCGCGACCGTGAGGGAGCGGTCCCACAGGACCGTTTTTCAGCAGCCTGTCAGGCGGGCAAGCGCTTGATGGGGCGTTCGCGGATGCCCGCGATAACGAACGCTGCCGCCGCGAGCGGCATAACGCCTGCCAGCAGGAAGACGGGCACGTAGGAGAAGCGGTTGACGATGGCGCCGACGAGCAGGTTGAAGCACATGCCACCAAGGGCGGCGCCGGCGCCGCTGAGACCCGTGACCGAGGCAACCTCTTGCTGGGGGAACAGGTCGGCGGCGAGGGTAAGGATATTGGCGGACCACATCTGGTAGAAGAGCGTTACCGTGCTGATCCAGGCCAGCGCGGCCCAGGCCGCGGCGGCGAACACGGCGGGGATGCCCGCGAGCATGGCCAGCGCGCTGACGGCCATGACGATCTTGCGCGCCGGCAGCACGCGCCAGCCGCGGCGGATCAGCCAGCCTGAGGCCATGCCGCCGGCGATGCAGCCAATGCCGGCGGTCAGAAACGGAATCCAGGCGAAGTAGCCGATCTCGGCTAGCGTGAAGTGCCGCGCGCGGCGCAGGTATTCGGGCAGCCAGAAGACGTAGAACCACCACACGGGGTCGCTCAACAAACGGCCGCCGACCAGCGCCCACACCTCGCGATAACGCAGCAGGTCGAGCCAACGGCGCTGCGTTGTCGGCGCTGGCGGGACGTCCTCGGGAGGGTGCAGCGGCGGGCGCACCGTCGCCACCCACAGCACCAGCCACGCGAACCCGATCGCGCCGGTCATGAGAAACGCGGCCTGCCAGCCCCACAGCGCAACGATGCCCACCACGAGCGGCGGCGCAATGACCGCGCCCAATGTGGAACCGCTATTGAAGAGCCCGATGGCGAAGGCGCGCTCCCGCGCAGGAAACCATTCCGAGACCACTTTCACGCCGCCGGGCCAATTCCCCGCTTCGCCCATTCCGAGCAGGAAACGACAGACGGCGAAGGAGCGCGCCGAGGTCGCGAGCGCATGCAGCATGGCCGCCGTGGACCACCAGGCGATGGTCAGGGAGAATCCGCGGCGCGTGCCCAGTTTGTCCATCAACCGCCCGGAGACGCCCTGCATGATGAGGTACGCCAGAAGGAACGCGAACAGGATGCGCGAGTAGTCCACGTTGGTCATGTGGAAGCGATCGCGCAGTTCCGGCGCCAGAATCGACAGCGCCTGCCGGTCCAGATAATTGATCACCGTCGCCAGGAACAACATCGTAACCGCCCACCAGCGCAGCGGCGAAGGACGCGAGGAGGAGGTGGAGGCTGGCACGGGCATTATTCGCCATTCGCAGCCAGGAACAACGCGTGCGCAGCCACGCCGGCAGCCATGTCCACCGCGGTGGAAGCGTGGGCCACGTGGATGCGGATGACGCCGATCCGGGCGCTGCGCGCGGCATACCAGGCCGAGGAGAGCAGATCGCCGAGCTGCAGAAGCGGGTCGAGACGCTGGGCCGTATCGTATTCGCGGGGCAGGGCGCGGCGGCGCGCGCACCGCACGAGTTCTTCTAAATAGGTGAGTTTCGCCGCCACGGAGCCATTTTCATTATCCGGGAACCGTAGCGTGCGCGCGGGGGGATTGCCTCCTTCGCGCCGTGGCGCTTCTGCCTATCCGTGACCGCGGATCAACGTAGTTTCGTACCCGAAGGTGGCGCTACAATCACGGCAGGCGAACCTCGACCGGCGGAGGTTGGTGGAATGAGACCACTCTGGAGAATCGCACGGCTGACAACCTACGTGGCTGCGATCCTGCTAATCGGATGCAAGAATGACCCCCTCAGCAAGGTGCGCCGAGCCGCCGAAATGGGCGATGCGCGAGCTCAATTCGAACTTGGCATGATATATGACCTAGGTGAAGAGGTGCCTCAAGACTCCGCCGAGGCCGTCCGCTGGTTCCGCAAAGCCGCTGACCAGGGGAACGCGAAAGGTCAGTTCAGCCTTGGCATCATGTATGCCCGCGGCCGCGGAGTGCCGCGGGACTACGCCGAGGCCGCCAGCTGGTATCGCCAGGCCGCCGAACAGGGCTATGCGCCCGCTCAAAACAAGCTCGGCCTGATGTACGAGGATGGGTACGGAGTGCCGCAGGACTTCGCTGTGGCGGCCCGGTGGTTTCGCCGCGAAAGGGTCAGCCTGACACGAGCGGTTGGTTATTCAGGCCAAGGCGAAAGGGCGAAAGGAGGGCGAAAGGGTCAGCCTGACACGAGCGGTTGGTTATTCAGGCCAAGGTGGCAGAGGGCTCTGCCACCTTGGAGATTTTCGATGATTTCCGAGCACTGTGGTTTGGCGAAAATGAGTACTTAGGGATGTTCGAGGAGCGTTTTCAGCGGATTTGGCGGAAATGGGGCTTCGAGAAAGGGAATCGGGTGCAGTCGGTCGCGTGTTGAAAGGTCGGACGAGGCGCAGAAGGTTAGAAATCAGGCGCAAAAAGGGAATCAAGCGAAAGTGGCAGAGCCGACTGGTACTTTGGCCAGAATCGCCAACCGCTCGTGTCAGGCTGACCCGTTCGCTCGCCCGTTCGCCCGTTCGCCCGTTCGCCGTTCGCCAAGCGAAAGTGACAGAGCCGACTGGTGCTTTGGCCAGAATCGCCAACCGCTCGTGTCAGGCTGACCCGTTCGCCCAATTCGCCCAGCCACCATTGGTCCAGCCGGATCCTACTACGACGACGCCTGTTCGTGCGCCCGCAGCCATCTTGCCAGCCCGGCAAACGCCTGCTCGCGACCGATCCAGGTCTCAAATTCGGGACCTCGTCCATATTCGTCTTGATGGTCGGCGTCTTACTCGTTTGTGCCCCCCGCGCTCGCGGAAAAGCGTAAGGCCTTACTGCCATGCCCCTTTGGAATCATTGGCTCACGGACGAAAATCGGTGACCCCTTACTGATTTGCCCCTCCCAAGCCGACTCAATCGAGCACTTCCAAGCCATCCGCGGGCGCACTCGCGGCAACTGCTTCAGATGCTCGGGAAAGGGGAAAAGTGGAAAGGAAAAGGCATGAGGCAAACGGGCAGCCTGTGACCCATTTGCCTCTTGCATGACTCTAAAGACTCGGGTGCGAGTTACCCACCGCCAGAGCAGGCCGGCCGATGACTAGCAGCCCGTGGTAGAAGTGCTCCGCGACCAAAAAGCGGGACAGTCACCACTTTTCGCTCGAAGGATCTCCTTTGGATTGAAAACGAACTCCCGCGAAAAATGGTGACTGTCCTGGCTTTTTGGGCCACGCCGATTATTACCACGGGCTGCTAGGCCAGTCCGGCCTGTGCTGTGCGGGAGAGATGGGAATGTCGAACAGAGTAAGAGAAAAAATGAACGCGCGGCCCACAAAGGAATCTTGTGGGCCGCGCGCTGCTTCAACCGACGGGCGCACTAGTTGCGCGCGGTTTGCACCTTCGGGGCTGCCAAGTAGCCCTTGACCGTCTGCTTCGATACTTCGTTGACTACGATCTCGTAAGGCTGGTGCGCCTTCGATGTGACGTAGAACTGCACCGGTTCGTTGGTGTTCTTGTTGTGCTTCTCGATTATCTTGTCGTCGGCGTTGACAAGCAGCGAATACAGGTTGTGCTTGGGCACCGTGCGCACGAGCCGCAACTGGATGTCGCCCACCTTCACCATGCCGTCGCTCCGGGACAACGTGAACTCGGAAATCGTACGGTCGCCCAGTTTACGCAGCATCTCGATTTCGGTCCCATTGGTTGCGATGAGCCCACTCATGACACCCATGTCGCCGCGCACCATCTGCAAATCGCCGACGGATTTGGCGATGTCCGTCTTGGCCGAAGCGACGTCATCGCGAACGGATGAGACATCGCCGCGGACGCCGTCCAGCTTGCTGGAAGTCTGGTCAGCCGACTCTTTTACCTGATTCAATTGGGCGTCGATAGCGGCATTGTGCGCCGACTCTTCTTTCCGGATCCGCGCGGCAATGGCTTCGGCCTTGTGCTGTGCCGCCTGCTGCGTCTGGGTTAGCGCCACGCCGGTTTCGGTCTGTTGCACACTCATTGCAGAGCGCAGCTCGTCCAGACTCTGGCGCTGCAGGGTGGCATTCTGCTCAGCGCTCGTTTTCAGATCTGCTACCTGTCGTTGTGTCGTTGCCAAGTGACCGGACAGGCCTTGGATTTGAGTGAACTCAAAGAAAGCGAAGCCCGCCACTAACAATAGGGCCACTCCGAGAACAGGCACCCACGAACTGTGCCGCGAAATTCTTTCTTGTGTATTGGTGTTGAACTCGTTTGTCGTACTCATCTTGTTTCCCTCACCCGGCCTAAGTGCACGATGCTGGCCGAAGTGCGGCCGGCCGCAGGATCAACGAGTTGTGGCTGACTTACGAAAATAAACTGTTTCGACCGGGAGATGCTACCGGTCGAATCGCGGCGCGGCCAGAAAATCTTACCTGTTACTATGGCGCTGAAATGCATTAGGCGGGCGTGAAGAACAATTGAGTCGGGTCCAGGTCACAACGTATTCGCACAAGCCAAGAGTTAGGAGGGAAAGGCGGCTGACCGAGCGTTCCTCTTAGTCGGCGCCCAGGGCGGGGCCAGCGGCGAGGCCGCAGATCCAGGCCAGGGTCATGGCGTTGGCCGGGATATAGAGGTTGAAGTCGGTCAGGCTGTGGAGCAGCAGTGCGGCGATGCCGCCGGCGAGCCCGAGCGCCAATGCCCAGCCGGGGGATTCCTGATGGAACAGCGCCAGGCGCACTACGCGGGTCATGATGCGCCAGACCAGGGCCAGGCCGAGGGCGAAGCCGACGATGCCGAGCCTCGGCCAGGATCTGCAGATAGTCGTTGTGGGCGTAGTCGACGATAAACATCGGGGCCACGTGCTTGTACCTGAGGAATGCGCTCTCGAAGGTGCCCAGGCCGCAACCGGTGAGCGGGTAGGCACGCACCAGTGGCAGGGTCTCGCGCCAGATCTGCGAGCGCACTTCGCCGTTGGCGTCGCCGGTGCCGGCCATGGCGGCAAAGCGCTCGACGAGCTCGCGCGTCGGGAGCAGGATGAACAGCAGCGCCACGCCTAAGACGACGGTCACGGCGGGAATGATCCAGCGCCAGCGGCGGGCGGGACCGTACATGCGCTGCTCGGTGGCGCCGGCGGCCAGCAGGCCCGTCACCAGCAAGCCGCCGAGGGCGGCGACGAAGCCCATCCTGGATTGCGAAGCGACGATGGCGGCCAGCAGCAGCGCGGCCAGGGCGAGCAAGGCGCTGGCCTTCACCGCCGGCGCCGCGGGGCGCGAATGGCGCGTCACGCCGGCCCGCCAGACCGCGGCCGCCGCCGCGACGGCGAGCGGCAAGATTATTTCCAAAAACCCGGCGAAGTGATTGCGATTGACGAAGGTCCCGGTGGACCAGGGCTGGGCCGTCTGGTTCATGCGCTGGAGATAGAACTGAACAAGGCCCAGCAATCCTTCCAGCCCAGCCAAGGCGAGCAGCGGCGCGGCCGGAATCCACGGGCGCGAACGCCAGTACCAGGCTAGATCGCGGGCCACGAGCAGAGTGACTACGCCCGCTCCGACATTGAGCAGGCATTCAAAGGTATGCGCCGGCGCGATGGAGAGCGGGATCCAACCGACGGGACCGGCGGCGCGGGCCAGAGCGGCGCGCGTGGGGCTCAGAATTGCGACGAGCCAGACCGGCAGGGGCACCAACTGGAGGGCGCACCAGCCAGCGAAGGCGGCGATCAGGAGTGTGGTCCAGCGATCCGCGGGAGCGTGGTGGCGCTGGTCGGACAACAGCCACAGCGCGACGGCGGTGAGCGCGATGACCAGCACCGACCAGTCCCACTGGCGCGGCCAGACGCCGCCTTTCAAAACGATTCCTGTTGCCAGCGCCGCGGTGAGCGACGCGAGGACGAACCAGCGCACAGAGTCACCTTATCAGAATGGAGCGGAGAGGCCGGCCAGGCGGGAAGCGGCGGGAGGGGTGTGGATCCGCACCGGAATGGCTGGCGCGCATTCCTGAAAGGGCGTAAGCGAGTATGCTCGAACGGGGGTTCGGGGATAGACGCCTGCAGTCCACACGGCGCAGCGGATGTATTGCGTGGTTAGAAACGGTTGGGCGCACTTAGCAGCCCGTGGTAATAATCGGCGTGGTCCAAAAAGCCGGGACAGTCACCATTTTTCGCGGGAGTTCGTTTTCAATCCAAAGGAGATCCTTCGAGCGAAAAGTGGTGACTGTCCCGCTTTTTGGTCGCGGAGCACTTCTACCACGGGCTGTTAGGAGAGAGACGTCGGTCTCCTGTCTTAGCGGCTCGTTACAAAGCAAAAGGCTACTACCGTAAGAAATGCGGGCCAGGCACACCACGGGCCATGTGACCCACATGCTGCTGTGTTTGCGGCCGTTCCGATGGCCGCCCGAAGAGTATGGTCAGGACGGCCCGATCACTGGTGCGGGCTAACTGGCGTCTCCGACTGCAGACCGAAGTAGGTGCCGATGATCACGCCGGCGGTGCCGCCCACGATGAAGACGACGCCCGCGCCGCCGAGTTTCTTGGAAGACTCGACAATGACATAGCCGACCGTGTTGTTCACGGCGACGGTCTGGCGGGGAGCGGAGAACTCGACCGCATTCACCGAATTCAGATCCCAGTCGAGCCGGCCATCCTGCACCCGAACCGCAGGCTTAGCGTTCTTGGCGTCCCAGGAGATGGAGACCTTGGCGCCGGGCGAAAGGGTGATGGTCGAAGTTTTGCCGCTGAGGTCGGTATAGGTGAGGGTCAAGGGCCCGGCACCCGACGGATTGCCGACCGTGGCTGGCAGACTCAGGGGCTTGCCGCTCTCCGACCAGGGGCCTTGTTGAGCCGCAAAGGCCGCGGGCGTGAGCACCATCCACACTGCCAGGGCTAAATGTCTCATGGTCGTCCTCCCGAGAATCAACCCTTCCAGATCTGATTCTAGTCTGACTTGCGGCTACGATCAAGATCCACGCCGGCGAACTGGGGACTTATCTCGTAGGACCGGGATGCTGGCGGAGTCGGATTCACGGTACTTGCCGGCGCGTCGAAGCCTGCTCGAACCATGATTCAAACGACGGCGGGCAGAGTGTCCGATACGGGATCAATCGCTCACAAACAACCCACGGACCCAGTAGAAACACATCCCCAGGTATTCGCGGGCAGCGGTGTCGGACGTGAGGAGCCCTTCACCTTGCGGCAAGAAGCGCGTGAGCGAAAACCGATCCTGCCAACTGCTCATGCCGACGACGCGGAAGTCCGAAGGCACGGGGACGACTTCGAGGCCGCCGCGGTTGAAGAGCATCATGGCCCGCGGCAGGTGGTAGGCGGAGGAGACCAGCAGGATGCGCCGCCAGCCGCGCTCGCGGGCGAGTTTCCGCACAACTCGCGCTTCCGTCGCGGTGTTGACGACGCGCTCCGTGACCAGGATTGCGGCGTCGGGCACACCCCTGCGTCGTGCGATCTGGCGCAGCATCTCCCCTTCCGAAGGTACGGCTGGGGCAGCGGTGAACTTGGCGCCGGTGAACACGAGATAGCGCGCCTTGCCGGCCGCGAGAAGGTCGACACCTTTCTCAAAACGATTGGCGGAATCACTCCACTCGAAGGGCGCAATCGTGGACTCGGGGAAGCGGAGAATGCCACCGAGCACGACGATGGCATCCGCCGGGACGCAGCGGGCGTTATCCACCGGCGGATAACGGCTTTCCAAAGTCCAGAGAAAAGCATCCGCGACGCAGGGCGCACCGAAGGCCCACAACGCCGCCAGGGCGGCCGCGAGGGGCCATCTATGAGGACGACGCAAGCCGACCAGAAGGAAGAAAACGACGACGCCCAGCGGCGCCACGAAAATCGGGAGAAGCTTATGGAAGAACAAAGGACCCAGGTTCATTTTGCGAATGGCCGGCGATGTCTCGCGCTCATCCGAACGCGCCTGCGCGAGCGCTGCCAAGGCGCGGCCCCGCAGGTGCAAGCTTGATTGCCGGGAATGCAGCCAGCACCAATCATCAAGCAGGCATGATCGAATGTGGCCGGAAATCAGATCGATGGGCTGAGAACTCGTCCGAAGCCCAAATCCGGTTCACGAGTCAGAGGACGCCGGTCGTCGAAACTGCAGAATTCTCAGGCAGGCGGGAGTGTTTTCCTGCGAGCAACTGGCGTAGCTGATCATCCCAACGGTCGAGAGTGAGCACTTTCGCAAATTTCTCCCGATATATGCGGAAGCAATGCTCTTTAATTCGGTCTAATTCTCCAGGGCTTTCGAGTAATTCAATAAGAGTTTCGGCAATATTCGCCGCATTTCCGGGGGAAAGAACCCAGCCTAATCCGTATTGTCGGACGCAAATCGCGATAGCAGATCGCGGGCTCCCGCAAAAGAGGACAGGCCGCCCGGCGGCCAGCGCGCCGAAGAATTTAGATGGAACGACAGTACCGGTCCATTCCTCGCGCAATGTCACGACGTGAATATCCGCCGCTGCCAGTCGGGATTCCAAAGCGGCGCACGGTGCGAAATCGACGAAGCTGATGTTCACATCCTCGGCAGTGATCGCGGCTCGAACTGAGCGTGCGCGGTTGCCTCGAATACTGAATGCAAGGTGAACGCCGCTGCCGCGCAACCTGCGCGCTAGATCGAGAAGATCGTCCAGACTATGAGCGCGTCCAAAATTGCCTGAATACAAGAGGGCGAGCCGAGCCGTGCCGAAGATTGCTGAGCGCTCGGCCGGTCGCGGCGCAGAAAACGCGGCTGGCTCGTGCAGCGCCCACGGGACCAGAGTTGTGTGCAGGGCTGGCGCCCGGTACGAATTCAGGAGTGAACGCATACACGAGCCAATGTCCACGATCAGGTCGCACGATGCATAGGCCCGGATGAGCACGCGACGCAACAGGCCTGCCCAGACGCTGCTCGGCCGCAGAACACCTTGGGCATAAGCAGCCTCGGGGTACAGGTCGAAACACCACGTGACAATTTTCGTTCCAGGTCTGAAGGTGCGCCATACTAACGCTACAAGAATGCTCAGCACAGGGTCAGTGCCGATCACTACGACATCCGGCTGCCGTTCAAGATTGAATGCAACAAAGCTCCAACGCGCTATCATCCAGCCTGCGTTCATAAGCCGCCCCGGCATGGAAGCCTGCCGCAGAGTCGGGCGCCAAACACGTTCGAACTTCACCCCGTTCCAGATAAGCCTTGCTGGATAACGCTTCGATTCATCCCGGCAGCCGCGGTTGCACGGCATGGCCGTGACATTCCAGCCTCGCTCGACTAGACCGGCGCACAGCTCGCTCATTTGAACTGCACCGGCCACGTCATCCGGATGCAGATAGTGATAAAAGACGAGTGCTTCTGGCAATCCGTCAACTTCTAGGCAGCGCGGGCCGCCACGCCGGTCGGTCTACAATCGCTGATTTCACAGATTCCGATCAAACGCATTATAGGAGATTTCCGAAACATCGCCTATAGCTCTACGGATCGGTGTTGGTGCGTGCTTCTCACAGTATCACATCAACTAGTTACAACACCCGGGGATCCGTCCGGATGCTTGCGATACTCTTTCAATAAACCCTCAAGCCCATGGAGAACCCATAAACCCGCTAGTGCCACGAGTCAGCATTCCCCCAGCAAGATCGAACTACACCGAAGTTCGAATCAATCTGACGAGCTTGACAACGAGCCCAAAACGCGATTTTTCGTGAGCTTTGCAGGGTTGCCCGCGTGGATTTCGAACGCGGGTATATCGTTAGTGACCACACTGCCCGCCGCAGCCACGGCCTGCTCACCGATGGTGACGCCAGGACAGACCACAGCCCGCGCCCCTACCCATGATCCATCGCACAGAACAATGGGCCCCACAATAAGCCCGAAATTCGGATCCTCCCAGTCATGGTTCCCCGTACAAAGGTATGCGCCTTGTGATATGCAACAATTCGACCCGATAGAAATCTCCCCTAGGTCGTCGAGCCAAACGCTTTCCCCTATCCAGGAGTGATTCCCAATCTTCAAAAGCCACGGAAACTTAACCCGAGTCGATGGTTTGATGACTACCCCGAGGCCAATCCGAGCACCGAACAGCCGCAGTAATCGCACACGCCAACACGTACCTGGCAACCAGGTGCCAAACAGCAAAGCCTGAAAACAAAGCCATGCAGCTTCTACCCACCGCGGCCGCCCGCGCACAAGTGTCCCCGGGCGGAACCCAGACAAATCCACCTTACCTCTGCTCTTCATCGTCGTCCCTCGCCACTCCCTCCCTCCCGCTGGACACCATCTCGGTCCATGATATTAAGAACTCGTTCACTTCATCTCCACGCCCCCCCCCATCCACTCGTCTTTCACATGAAATCATCTGGCCTGGCGTCCAACCGTTTTGAAAACTCTAACACGCTACACTTAAGGATACTCTAAACACATCCCCCAAATACCACATGCCGCATCTGTAAGACAGATACCAACGAATGTATCGCTTCCCAGTAAGTTTAATACTTCACCGCCTGTCCTTTAACCAACCTAAAGGCGCACGCCTCTGCCGAAAAAGCGACGTTAATGCACTAACCCATAGCTTAGCAACAGTTTCCATATTATAATTGCAAAATAATAATTCGCGACCTCTTCTGATGCAATTGCAGCGATATGCTTCATCCCCCATTTTGTCACCTAAAAATGTAATCCAATCAGCCATCTCCAGCTTCAATGTTACTGTACAATCTTGCAGTTCATCCGCCAAAAACACTTGATCAGAAATGGCCACAGGACAACCATATTGTAAAGCTTCTAAGACTGCAATTCCAAAATTTTCCTGCTTTGATGGCAACACCAGCCATTGTGCATTCTGCAGTAAGTATTTCTTATCATCCCCAAACACAAACTCTAAAAACGTCACATCCTTATCTATCTTAAGGAACTTCGCCAGACGCTTCAGTTCCGCCAAATACCCCTGTTCACTTGGCCCAGCAACAACCAATTGCCACCTCTCCTGAATCTTTGCCTTGGCCCAGGCTTCAAGCAAAAACGTTACGTTTTTCTTCGGATGAATACGCCCTAAGAATAAAACATATTTGTCAACAGTTGCCTTCACAATTCTATCACTTGGCGAATTGGTCAACATCTCATCCGTGGTATCAACTCCAAACGGTGGTAAAACGGCGCTTAAACATTCTAATGACACAACTAATCCCGCCACCTCGCGCTCTCTCCTTGTTGCGAAAAGCGCGGCTTCGGCGTTATAAAATACTCTTTTCTCAACCAAATGCCAATAAACATACTTTTTGACATATTTCCACCAACCTTGACGGCTCACTGCCCACGGCTCTAACATTCCGTGAGGGAAGCAAGCGTACGGTACACCGCATCGAATGCACTCCTGAGCTGCCGCCCAACTCGGATGTGACCACATACCGTGTATGACAACGCCCTCAAATCTCTTGACCTCTTTTTCCAACCAACTCCGAAGACGCGGGGAATAGGAGTATGACCGCGGCCACTCTCCGCCACAAGAATGAATCAGTGACTCCTGAAGTAAATTATCCTGGACCTTGAATTCTCCTACGCCGACAACCTCGCTCTCCAACCCGTAGGACTGTCCAAGGAATGAAAGGTTCAGCACAGCGCGAAGCGGACCGCCAGATCTTTGATCAAGCGAGGGAAGTATGTGCAATACTCTCATACCAGAAACCTCTGGTAAGTATCCACTATGCCCTGCATGCTCCTCTCTATTGTAAATTTCGAAGCTTGGCGTAAACCAAGACTTCGAAGATTCAGGTGGAGTGTTCCATCTCTCAACACTTCAACAAGATACCGCGCCATCGTTTCAACCTCTAGCGGGCTATCGACAGTCAGCGCAGCCGCACCCACCACTTCCCTCAGGGAAGCACAGGTTGTGCTGACGACCGGACAGCCGCACTGCATTGCTTCCAATGGCGGAAGGCCAAAGCCTTCATATGTAGATGTAACAAGCAACGCGTCAGCACCATTATAAAAAGAAACTAAATCTTCCACTGGTAACAGACCCCAATAGTGTACAGATTTCTTGAGACCGCTCTCCTTGATAAACGCTTCCTCCATTGCAGAGGCGCTGCCCCCAACAATATGCAGTTGCACACTTTTTAAGCGTTTTTTTAATAAGCTGAACACTTTAACAGCACCTAAGCGATTTTTGCACTCTGCATTGCTACCAACACAAACAATAACATATTCACAATTCCCAAATAGTTTTGCCCTCGCCGCCGCAATTTCAGTGGCAGAGTAAGGTCTAAACCTAGCGTCAGCACAGTTTGGCGTTATCGTTATCTTCCGAGCCTGTAAATCGAGATACTTCATAAGTTCCGACGCCGTAAAATCTGAAATCGCAAACACGTGATCAGCCTTTTTGATTTCCGCCACACACTCCAGCACAACCAGCGTCCGCTTCCACGAAAGCGGTGTAAATGGCACCTTCCCAAGATACGTCAGATAATTAAGTAAATCGTGTACTGTGACAAGCCGCGCGCCCATCGGTAGCACATGCCCGTACCACGCCAATCCCTGATCTACTATGTGATACGCCTCGGCCTTTATTCTGCTTAGCCGTAGCGGCCATCCGATATAGTTTCTGGTCCAAACTTGGGCACGCGGGCCAACCTTCAGCCCTTCAATATTTATAACCTTTGGGCACAACGCGTCAACCCTAATAGACTGCACCGAGTTCGCAAGCTCCGCAGCGCAAACACGAAAATAATTATATGTACTATAACTGCCATTCTCGGGATCAGGACCAAGCAGGACTACTCGTTTTATCAAAACTTAACCTTTTTCATTACTGCTAAAAGCTCAAATTACCATTTTAGCGCTACACATTGTAGCAATATGACTTGCGCATAACATAACACTTTCCACAAAAATATCAGTTTCCTAGGCGCAGAAACTGCAATTACCTTAATCAGACAAGCCGGCATACTAAGTATGACTTTCCCAGCGCAGAGCGCACCGATACTGAGCGCACTGGACATCACTTGTAACAAGAGCACTCAAATGTCGTCGATACTCACTCCAACTTAACGATATAGCCCTCCTATGGGCCTCAATCCCCATTTCAGCCAACTCACTCCTTTCATCCAGAACGTGCCATAAAACTCTTGCGATGTCCTCGCTACAGCCGGCTTTCACTAAAAATCCTTCCCGTTTGTCTTCTATAATATCCGGTGCGCCGGTCCGCTCGCTAGCCAATATCGGTATCCCGCACCCCATCGCCTCTAGCAACACCAGACCAAATCCTTCGAAAAGTGACGGAAACACCAAAAGGTCACTTTGTCGCATAAGCTCCAGGGCCTGAGACCGGCTAATTTGCCCAAGTTCCTTGAATTCTATTCGGTATCGCCCCAGCAACCACTCTCTGTACCCTGGCACCCATCTACCCGCGAGCGTCAAAATGAAACATCCGGGTGCAAGAGTCTCAAGCGCCTGAAAAAGATAGTGCAGTCCTTTTCTTGGTTCGAGTCGCCCTACAAATACCAGTTTCAGTGGTCCACGGAAATCGCTGGCACACTGAATTCGAGGAATACTACTGCAGTTACAACCGTATGGCAGAACTGAAACCCTACCCGGCACATCGACGTGCTTTCTCAATGTGCTGTAACAATAAGTGCTAGCGCAGACAATATGATCAGCAGAAAGGACTTCAAGTTTTTTTCTAACTACCTTCTCTTGAGGCTCAGGAAAACTGACAAAACACCTGCGCAGTCCCCTCTCCCTCCGCACTTCCTCATCTGCCACCGCCCTTGCCTCGTCCTGATATCCACTTGTCAACTCATAAAACTTTCGTACTCCACTGCTCTGAGCGATCTGAAATGTTTCAAAGGCCGAATCCTCATAACAATACACAGCATCAGTTTTATGGTCCAAGCATTTAGCGACTGCGAGATCCAGACCGCGCGCGACCCAATCAACACAACTCTGTCGCCGCCCGCTCAAAGCTGCAATGGGAAGGCTGTTTAACGCCAACCTGAAAACCTCTCTATACGGATGAAGCTTTATTGATGCGCCTCGAAGCGCTGGAAAGCTCCTATAACTGGTGCCTAACGGAGCAAACAGACATGTGTGAAATTTCGCCAATAATGATCTTTCATAAAATCCTAAAGTTGCATGATAAACATTTGGATTCCCGAACGGATGACTAACGACAACTTTCATAATCACTTCTTCGCATTACATCGATCTCTTTCGTATATCTTTGCCATATTAATTTATATGTACATTAGCGCGGCAACGCTACTGATATGGTGATTAATCCTTAGTTCAGGCCTAATTGTTAAAGTATTTTAGTTACAAGTTCTGTCAAGCTGTTAACATCTGGTCAAGCGCCGGTATCGTTCTACTAATACCTTATTAGCAAAATGAAACCAGATCCCTATTTGAAGCCAAGTGAACGCTGCCCCATTGTGGTCATGCCACACACCAGCGATTAAACCCACAACTGAAACCAAACCAAACGACACAGCCAACGACCTCATCGCTGAAGATTGATCCGTAAATCCCAAAGTCAATTGCCATCCCAAAACGCTTGGAGCCAAGTAGAACGCCAGTAATCCAAGCAACCCACTTTCATAAATTGCTATACTAACACTGTCGTCATAGACATTCGCTCCTACTACTCTGTTTGATCTTGACATCTCGAAAACCGCGTAGCCATTCCCCTGCCCCAACCCTACCCCAATGGGATTTCTAGTTAACATTTCCCAGTAATTGCCACGCATTCCTTCATTAGTGAATCTACGCAGCGTTTCTTGAGGATCTACTGTCCATCTCTGCACGTATTCCACTGTCATCTGTTTATCGAGTGACAGCCCTACGACAGCAGTCACTATAAGAACAAACGTACTTAAATATAGAACGGTTTTTGTGCTTGCTAAGTTTGCAGCTAAGCCGCATAATATGACAAGAGTAATGAGAACAATCGGTGCTCGAGAGCCAGATTCAACGGCGCATCCGATTGCTGCTGAGCACCCACTCATGAGCAACACCTTTTGTCGTAGACTTACGGAATTCAGAAAACAGTATAAGCACAGAACAAAGCTAAACACGGCAAACTCAGACATACCGGAGATGTATGAAAATGTCCCCGTTGCTCGGACTCCCTGGATGCCTCCGAAAGTCGCCACTGGAGATTGCAGACCGGCAGCCGTCCAAGCATATTGGTTTAGCCAGGAGGATGCGGGACTGAAGAATTGCTCACCTCCAAGCAGAAACATACCTATGGTTGTTGGAGCAGTAAGAAGCGACAGTCGTCTCCATGTTTCACTGTTCGTATTGACAACCATGCTTGCAGCAATCAGTGGCCATAACACTGCGTTTTTATAAGTGATGATGGCCGACTGCCAGGAATTGCCTAGACCTAACAGTAGACTGAAAATTAAAAGACCGGCCGTACTATAACCTACTAAGTTCAGAACATTTTGATACTTACTGTAGGTAGTACTTCGATGGAAAGCAATGTAGCACAGTCCAAGCGTGTCTTTTGCCAGAAAGGCAACGGGGTGAAGCGTTGCCGGGATAGCCCATTTCCGCAGAGCGCCTTCAAAAACAATTGCTGCAAATATACATGTTATCCATACACTTTCTCTTGTCTGTTTTGAGGTTCCCTTTTTAAGCATTTTAACATTGTTATTGTGAAGTATATTTAGTTGATAACCGTGGCGCTAACGATTGGTGACTTTGGACTTTTCGTTATTGGCTTGTTTTGGTAATGTGCTTTTATATACTCAGTTAAATTGACAGCCGCGCTTGTTATGCTCTAAACGATTGGTTTTTTTGCAGCTCTAATAATTGATGATTCTCAGAATGACTACGATCCTTGATGTCGGCTCCAAGATTTAAGGTGTTTAATCAAAACAAATGAAGCACGCAGAATGTTTTCAATATGGCATGCCGTCCTTCCATCCTTTGAAATGGGCTCTTAATGTGCCCACCATTATTTGGAATTCTCGACCTGGATGTCCATACCGCCAAACAGCAAGCGGGTACTTGATTGGTCCTGGAAATGGGACTGAACTGATAGTGACAAGGTAGAACAGTCGCACCGCGCGAAGAGGCCCGCTTGTGTATTTCGATAAAATGTAGGCGTGATTGTAGGCGGCATTGAGAAACTTTTGTGTCAGATTTCCTTGACGAGTGCCATCATATACTTTATTTTGGGAGGCAGGATAATGAAAAACTGGATTGTCGAAATCAAACAGAATTTTAAACCCTCGAAGTCGCACTTGTTGGCAGGCTTCCAGTTCAAATAGCTGCCAGTAGTCTCGAATATTTTCATCAAATCTGGCAAATGCGCATCGCCTGAGGCTCATGTTGTTGCCTGCCAGCCCGTCCACTTGAATTACCGGTTCATGGTCGTCTTCGATAGCGCTGTCATTCAAATGGCCAACGAATTTCCCGTACCATGTCAGTTTGCCAACTGTCCGCACTCGCTGCACTGGAAAGCGCTCTCCACCTGGAGTGTGGTTCAGTGCAGGTCCTCCCACAGCACCTGTGGCCTCGTCGTCGTAATGTCGCAAGTGCTTTAAAAGCCAGTCTTTTGGCGCGACAGCGTCATCATCAATCAATGCCACGATTTCGCCAGTGGCGCTTTTTAGACCCTCATTTTCGGCTGGCACTATTCCTTTGGTCGGGCAGTGGATCAGCTTTAGCCGACTTTCAAATGTTGGCGAGAGTTGTTCGCATAGATCACGGGTTGCCTGATCATCATGCTGCCAGACCACGACCACTTCATCCGGCGGCATTATTTGACTAGCAAGACCTTCGAGACACTTGGCCAGCTGCTGCTGTCTTTTATAGCTTACAATTATGACTGAGGATCTTAGCACTGTTTTAAAGATGACATGGGATACTTCTGTGGCCGTATCGAGAATTTGAGGATGTTTGACGGATCACTAGACATCGTCGCGGCCGAAGTGTTTTCCTAACAACTAGTCTTTACTAGCGTTGAAAGGTTGAGTTTAATTATCCTACCTAAAGTGGAGTTTTTGTGTTACTGCGTTGAAAGCGCAGATGTAGCGCTCAACCATCTGCTCCTGCCGAAAAAGCTGCGATGCTCTTTTCCCCGCACATTCCCCAAACGTTTCGATAATGGCAGGGTCATCGAGTATCTGCCGCATTCGATCAGCTAGGTCAACGATATCCCCAGGTTTAAACTTCAAGCCGGCGTCACCAACCACCTCACTCAGCCCGCCTATGTCGGCGGCAATTACCATCCGGCCTCTTATCATCTGCTCCATGGCAGCTAAGCCGGCGGTTTCCTCCCAAATGGAGGGCATGACCACGACACTGACGTCTTCCAGTTCCTGGCGCAGGCGCTCACCATTGAGAAAGCCGGTGACAGCCAGTCTATCGCCCAAATCGAGCTGCCGAGCAAGCCGTTCGAACTCGAACCGGTCCGGCCCGTCGCCAACAATGCGCAACGCGAACTTCCTGCCCTCTGTCTTCAGAATGGACGCCGCTTTGAGCAGGATTGGCAGCCCCTTTTCGCCGGTTATGCGGCCAACGCAGGCGAAGACGATCGGCCTTGAGTTTCCGGGCGCCGGCAGGAGACGTGCGACATCATCGTTCGCCGGCAGCCCGTAATAGATTACGCTGCTTCTTGGCAGGCGCACTCTACGCGACACGTGTTCGGTGATACAGATGTTTGCTGCGGCACAGCGACACATCCAGCGCCGTACCGGGGTACCTGCCAGGCTCGCGATGCTTAGTAGTGGGCCCATCGTTTTCCAGTTACAGCGCAGGCATAAGCCGACGTCCCCCCGCAGGTATCTTTGGGGACATACCGACTGCTCAGGTTCGAACAGCAGCAAACCATTGGGGCAGCAAGCTTGGTAGCCATGGTGCTCGATGACAACGGGCCTTCGGGCTAGTAGTGACAACGCCAGCGGAACAAAAACAGGCCCGGCCAGCATGACCACGTCCGATCGACGGATTATCCTCCACAACTCCGGCACACTTGGCGCTCTCACGATCCGCACGTTCGCGGCGAGCATTGGTGGTGGAGTCGATGGTCCCTTCGCCGCGGTCACGACCGTCACCTCATAGCCCTTCTCCTTCGCCAATCCCTGTGCCAGGAGCCGGGCGTAGGTTTCCACTCCGCCGACCATCGGCCAGAAGGGCTTGCTGTACAGCAGAACCCTCATCGCAAGTCATTCTCCGATCGGTTCTGCTTATTCACAATGCCACCCTGATCTTTACGCGGTTGAATGCTATGAATTTCTGAAACCAGAGAACCTCCTGAGCATTTAATGTCATGCAGCGCAATATCTTGCTATAATTGACAGTTAAACTAGCGCTCAATCCAATTGAACCATAGTGATAATTGCGCCTCCTCACGCCACAGCTGCAAGCATACTTATATTTTGGAGACCTACCAAACTAAACTTAGTCATAATCATCAGAACCACATTGAAAAATTGTCACTTTTGGTCGTTAGTCAAGACTGTTCATAAGAACAGATATATCATTTCACGGCAGGATTAAACATAACGCGTTTCCTGTTCGGGCGACACAATTATTCGCATCTTAGAGAGTAGTTATGGATCGCAGAAAGACCCATTTTTGTCTCACGTGCCGCCATTCCTCGATAGCCTTTGCCGCATCTGATCCTAGAAAAGAAAGCTCGGGGTATTCATCGACATCCCTTGCAATGGCCTCATAAGTATGAATTGTATGAGTGCTCATAAACGCTTTACAAATTGACTCATAAACAGAAGTTTGTCGTATTTCATGAATCTCTATGAGAACATCCGAGCGCCGCAGATCCGAGGCCGCTTCGTGGTCGAACAGATCCATTTCATATCCTTCGCAGTCGCTGACTACGAAGCACCTCTTTCCGCGAGTGAGCCGTCGCAATGTCCGCCCGTCACAGTAATTGCCTATCTCCACGAGCGATCCGACTCCGTTTAATTCCGATGTTTCCCTGCAGCGCCGGCGCGCTTCGGGATCGACATCAAAAGCGAACACAGGCAAATTGAGGAGCAGGGCCAGCCCCACCGCGTAATATCCCTCCGCACACCCGATGTTGACCACCATCTCGTAGTCCTTCTTCTGGTCCAAATCCTTGAAGACCGGATGAAGTTCCTTCTCATAACTGCCGACGAGTCGTTGTGCGCAGGGTATATTTAGTAAGATCTCAGTTGAGAATCGTAAGCCCGAAAATGGCCCCCTGAGAACGGTCGTGCCACAATGTTCTACCACACGATTGGAGATTTTTAGAAAGCCATTATCTCGCAGAACTTTTAGGCTATACTTTCGGGCGCGCGTGCTTTTTAACTGTGCGAACGTGCGCGCCGGGAGCACACCCTTTAGGATCTGCCCGATAGACTTCCTGGCTCCCTCAGCCCATCTCTGCATTAAGATAAGAGGCAGCGCGCGGCGCCGCATCCCCTTTCTTTGGCAAACAACCCAACAAGCAGTCCCAATTCTACCCAAGCCTTTCGACGCAGTAGCAATCCATGGCTGTCAGCGCTCATAACTCCACAGCGCCGATTTAAGCAAGACCCATCGTTTCCGGAGCATTTGCCGTGGATTGTTGAGGCACCAACTCGCAACGATCAGCAGGAAAAGCTCGCACAAGTGCCTGCATAGCAGCAGTATCCTAACCGGCAACAGGGACATTTTTCTATGTTTGCTGAGCAGGCGCAATCTGGCGCGATGGAAGTTGACAACCCTGTCGGCGGACCACCCGGACGCGACGCCCTGGTTATCGTGGACGACCTCGGAAGTCTCGATGACTGCCATTCGCCAGCCCTGGCGCCAGGCCCTCCAACTCCAATCGACGTCCGTGTCGCAGAATGGGAAACTCCGCGCATCCGGCCCGCCAATCTGCTCCCATGCTTTTCGCCGGATCAACAGAGGACTCGTATAAACTATGTCGCACGGCGCCCAACGGACGTCGCCGGTCGCTTGCCATTGTCTGATTCGGAGAGCATCCAGCCGCAGGAGATTCGTGAGCTGCTGGCCGAGTATGAATTGCGTGACCGTCGGAAACGGGCAGCCGAATCCGGCGCCTTCTCCGCCACGTTTCTTCACGGTGAAGCCGGCGGCGGCGAGGTCCGGAACGCTCTCCAACAGACCCGCCGCCGCGAGAACAGGAGAGGCGCTTCCGATCCAATTGTCTGTTTCATACAAGAAAAGCCACTCGAGATGCGGGAACTTTTCGAGCGCATAGCGGGCCGCCGCGTTGACCCCGGCGCTCAAGGATCCGTCGGCCCCTTCCTCCCTCAAAATCACTTGGACCGGCGTTGGCGGTCTTTCCTCCTGCTGATAGTTGGCAAGCCATTCCAGACTGCCATCCGTTGAGCCCGCGTCGAACACAACGATCGCCGCTCCGAAAGGGCACTCCGCCAACGCGCCGGCAAGCGAAGGCAACGCCTCGCGGAGCAGTTCCCGGCGGTTGAACGAGTTTAGAATCGCCACCAATCGGACCGGACCTCCCTCTATCATCCCGCCGCCTCACTGACCGGGCGTGCCTTTAAGCCGGATCTAGGCCCTTCGTTTTTCGCGCTTGCGGTTTCAGTCAATATGGATACCGGTGCTGCCCCGCCGGATCGCCCTTGGGCTAGGCTAGGGCAGGAACTCGTTTTCGGCCTCGCTCCCGGTGCCCACCCGAATGCGCGCTGCGTGGGATGGATTTGGCGGCACCTGGCACGTTCCCGATGTTCGTGTGGGCAGCCATGCTACCGGCGGCTGTTAACCGTGTCGCGGTCCCGCTGTGCCATGCTAGCCGCCGCGTGGACGAATCCCGAGCCTGAAGCCATTTTCGGGCAGGCTTCGCCCCTCTCAGTCACAGAGACCGTATACGGGAATCTTACCTTGTCGGAATCTCCGATGCCATCGCCGGAAGACCGGCGCACAATCGGGCAGGTTGCCCAACGGTGCACAGAGCAGGCACTCAGCTTCGCGCCCGAACGCTACCGGGACGCCCTGACCCCTCGGCGCCGGGCAGCCGATCGACTTGACTCCGTATGCTCCGCCGCACCGCTTGGATTCCGCACGCCGGGCCCGGAGCCAGAAGTGAAAGTATGCCCGCGGGCAGGTTGATTGTCAAGCGCGGATGCATTTCGAACGATGCGCCTGCCCATCGCGAAGCCTCTCCACAGGCGCACGATCCACATCCGCGCCGGGTCGCGCGGCCCTCTCCGCCGCCTGACCGTCGGTCTTGCGCCATGCCGGTAGCATCGCATTCGTTGTTGCTGCTCTCGCCGCTCGGGCGGACCCCGGCCGCCTCGGACGCCTTCATCGCCGCAGTGAACGGTCACAGTTTTTTGCCTCTGGTGTTATTGTTTTGCTTTGGCCCCTATGGAGGGAATGCCGATTCGAGCCGATAGTCAGTCCATGGAACCGAACCGGGATTTTGTCATCCTGATCGACGCGTTAGGGCAATCGCTGCGATTGACCACAGGGCTGTGGATGGAGGTCCTGCGGACAGCCGAGGTCAACGGCTGGCAACCGGCGCGCACCGCGCCGCCGCCGCGCGACTGGAGTTTGTCCAAGCCTGTCAAGGAAGCTCAGCCGTGGGACGGCGATTACTTGGAACCGCGCGGGCAGCTCGTGACGCGCGCTGACGCCGTGAGTTTGGGGACGGCCCTTCAAAGCGCAGTTGGACTTTCGCCCAAGGCGGCTGCCGTCGCGGAGTTCTGTATCCACGACAGTTTCATGATCTGCCCGCTTTCGCAGGAGCTCCAGACCTACCTCAATGGCGGCTTGCAGCTCAGTTCCCAGACGCGCCACATTCTCGATGCGGGCTCACTCGCCCCGGAAACTACTGAAATGCCCGAACGCGCGAAATAGCTCCCTTTTCGAGCCAGGCGCAACGCGGGAACGCGCCTCAGCTCCACGCCGGCGCGATGTCCCTTCCCACCGGCCCGCAGCGCGGCGGCGCCCGCGGCGGAGCGCGGTCCAATCCGCGATTTAGCGCGCTGGCCCGGCACTCTGCGCGCGCGTGCGCACATTCCCTGAAAATCCAGGCAAGGCCGCCTGCCGGTTCCAGTACAATTCAAAGGGACAATGTCATCCAACCCTTCCCTGCTGCGGCAGCTCGGTCTTTACAGTGCCACCGCGATCGTCATTTCCAACATGGTCGGCCAGGGGATTTTCACGACCACCGGCTTCCTGGCCGGCGACCTGGGCGATCCGAAACTGGTCCTGCTGATCTGGCTCACCGGCGCGGTGTTCGCCCTGGCCGGCGCCTTCTGCTACTCCGAACTGGGCGTCAACTTCCCGGCCTCCGGCGGCGAGTATGTCTATCTGACCCGCGCCTTCGGACCTACCTGGGGCTTCATGAGCGGCTGGACCAGTTTCTTCGCCGGTTTCTCCGCGCCGATCGCCGTCTCCGCGCTGGCCTTTTCCGACTATGCTGGCTACTTCTTCCCTGCCCTGAAACAGGAAAACGCGCGCTTTCACTTCGGCTCGCCGGCATTCGGCCTGCAATTCGGCGGCGCGCAAATCGCTGCCGCGGCCATGATTCTCCTGTTTACTGTGCTGAACCTATTCGGCGTCAAGTTCATCGCCCGCGTGCAGAACACGCTGACCTCGATCAAAATTGCCGTGATGATCGGCTTCATCGTCCTCGGCCTGGCCATCGGCCATGGTAACTGGGCGCACTTGTCGATGAACGCCACGCGCACGGCCACCACGTCGTTGCCGGCACAGTTCGTCATCAGCCTGTTCTGGATCTATGTCGCCTACAGCGGTTGGAACGCCGCCACGTATGTCGCCGAGGAGTTGCGCAAACCCGAGCGCACTCTGCCGTTGGCGCTGACCATCGGCACGATCCTCGTCGCCGCGCTCTATCTCCTATTCAACGTGGTGTTCCTCTACGCCGTCCCGCTGCAGCGAATGATCGACCCGCACGGCCACCCCATCGTGGCCGTCGGCTCACTGGCTGCGCATTCGTTGTTCGGCCCCCTGGGCGCGGCGCTATTCAGCGGGCTAGTCGCTCTGTCGCTGATGGCCACCGTCAACGCCATGGTCACCATCGGGCCGCGGCTGTACTACGCCATGGCTAAAAACGGCGCCTTCGTGCCCGCCGCGGCCAAGGTCCATCCCGAGTGGCGCACGCCGGTCAACGCCATTCTCTTCCAAGGCGCTTGCGCGGCCCTGATGACGCTGGTCAACTTCGGCAACCTGATCCTGTACATCGGCTACCTGCTGAACTTCTTCGCCGTCCTGGCGGTCCTTAGCCTATTCAAATTCCGCGGCCGCCCGGGCTGGCGCAAGCTCTCCGTGGTCAGCTTCGCCTGGCCGCTGATCCCGCTGGTTTTCGTGGTGCCCGGCGTGTGGATGACGATCTACGGCGCGCGCCTGGCGCCGCTGACCTCCGCCGCCGCCGCTGTGACGCTCGGCTCTGGAGCGCTGTTCTATCACTGGAAATTGCGCGGCGGAGCGGTGCGCGCCGAGCGCTGAAGCACTCCGTCCAGCCCCGCGCCATACCCGCTCCCAGCCGACAAGGCCGCTACTAATAGCGGCCTCCAAAAAATATGTCGCTTGTTTTGAGTGGCTTACAGGCCGCAGGGCGCTACACAGTAGCGGCTCGCCCCTGCCATGCGCTATCCGTGGTTCAGAATCCGATGCACGATCTCGGCGTTTTCCTTGACCTCATCCTTGACGCGCGGGAACATCCCCACGAAGACACCGTCGTTGGGCTTGAGGTACTCGAAGGCGGTGCGGAAGGCCGGCTCGACGCCCGCGCCGGTGATGCGCCCGGCGGCCAGAATTTTGAACGCGAAGCACGGCTTCTTGATCTGGCGCAGGACGTGGTACATGCGCGGCGGGTCGCTCTGCATGTAGATGTCGCCGGTCATCTCCATCAGCTCGCCGTGCAGCGCCTGGCGCCACTCCTGCTCGGTGCGCACGCGGTTGTAGACGCAGCCGGCGTAAAAATCGACATCCCAGCCCTCGTCCTCGGCGCGGGCGATAATCTCGGGGCGGTGGCTGCCGACGCCGACCATAACGCCCAGTTGGCGGGCCTGCTTACACCACTCTTTGACACTGTCGAGCTTGCCTTCCAGGAAGGCCTTGTTGACCACCTCGCCCTGGCGCTGCAGCGCCAGCGGTTGGAGGCGCTTCACGAGGTCCACCGAGTCGTCGCCGGCCGTCACCTGGATGATCAGATGCATGTGGCCGCCTTCGGAGCGGAAGCGCGCCCAGTCCTGGGGAGCACGGGACTTGTCCACGTAGTTGTAGGCGTTGATCCCATAGCGCGTGCACTGGTGAATCACCCCGACGACGCGTTCCTGGGTGTACCACTCCTGCATCATCGCGCCGTAGGTGCCGACGTTGTGGGCGTAGCCGTAGAACGGGTTCACGCCGAGCACCATGCGGCTGATCTCGACCTTGCCGAACTTCATCTTCGGCACCTGCACCGGCCCGGTCCCCGGCGCCGGCGGCTGAGCCGCAGTCTGCCCCGCCAGTACGGACCCTGCGCCCGTCAAACCGGCCGCCAAGGCCGCCCCGGACTGCAGAAAGCCACGCCGCGTATTCGCCATGATAAAGATCTCTCCAATCGAAAAGTCGAGTGCCCGCCGAATCGGCTCCCGGCCGCGAAGCGGCATCTTCCGGGCGCCGACTCAGGAGTCTAATCAGATCTTTATATATTCAATAGGCCGCTGTCCAGCACAAACCGCGCAGCCGGTTCATCCCCGGCCCCGGGAGGATCGCGCCACCTGGCCTCGGCAGGGCACGAAAACACGCGCCTGCCGCGCTTTGGCAACGTCGTGAGGAATCGAGATGAGTCGCAACCAGCCTCGGAAGATGTTGAATCGGGCGGAATCTCCTGGAGCCGTTCCAGCATGGCCCACCACGCCCGGATCAGCACACGCGCGTGTCCCCAAATGAAACCGGCGACCAAATCTAAGGCCCAAAGGCGCATCCTGCTGTGAACAGAGCAAATCGAATGCCAAACCTGCGCAGCGATCAGCCCATGGCCCGCGCCGATTTTCTCCGCATCGCGCCATCCGGACGCGCGCGGCGATGGAATCAATCTTTTTGACGGGGACGTGTATCTTTGGAGAGGGTAGCGTCGTCTTGAAAGGTAGCCCAATGAGGAAGAGTTTTTGTTTGTTATTGTTATGCGCGCTCACGGCGGCCGTAGGGCTGGCCGGAGCCGCGCAGACGCCCGCCGCCGCGCCACGCAACCGGATCATCGGGGTGGTGACCGCGGCCGATCAGGATTCCGCCACGCTCACCGTTAAATCGGACGCGGGCGAGACTTACAAGGTTTCCGTGGCGGCCGCGGCCAAGCTTCTGCGCGTGGCCCCCGGCCAGACCATGGCTGATGCACAACCGATTCAATTCACTGATATTTCCGTCGGCGACCGCGTGCTTGGACAAGGGCCGTTGAACGACGCCCAAAAGACACTCCAGGCGCTGCGTGTCATCGACATGAGCCAAGCCGACCTGGCCAAGAAGCATCAGCAGGAGCAGGCCGACTGGCAGCACCGCAGCGTCGCCGGCACGGCCACCGCCAAGGACGAACAGAGCGGCGCGCTGACGCTGCGGCTGCCCTCGATGGTGGCCGACGGTGAGCTGGTCAAAGTGGCCGTCTCGAATAAGACCGTGTTCAAGCGCTACATCCCCGATTCGGTCAAGTACGCCGATGCCAAGCCCTCGACGCTGGCCGAAATCGGGACTGGCGACCAGGTGCGCGTGCTGGGCAGCAAAGATGACGCCGGAACCGTTCAAGCCGAGCAGGTCGTGAGCGGCGCTTTCATTACGCTCGCCGCCACCGTGGTCAGCGTCGATGCCGCGGCCGGCCTGGTCCAGGCCAAGAACATGCAGAACGGCAAGCCGTTGACCATCAAAATCACGGCTGATTCGAACCTCCGCCGGGTGCCCCCCATGGGTGGCGGAACGCCAGGTGGCGGCCAGGGCGGCGCGTGGACAGGCGGCGCGGGCGGCGGCGGGCAGCGGCCAGCGGGTGGCCCTCAGAATACGGCCCAAGCCGGATCGGGAAACGGCGCGCAGGGCGGCGCGGCAGGCGGCGGCCAGCGCCGGGGCGGCGATTTCTCCCGTCTCATGGAGTTCATGCCCAAAATCGCCGTGGATGGTTTGAAGACCGGCGAGACCATTGTCGTGGCCAGCAGCAAAAGCAGTAAGCCGGATGAAGTGACGGCTGTGACATTGCTGGCCGGTGCGGATTTTCTGGTGACCATGGCGCAGGCCCGGTCCGCCCAAGGCGGGCGTCCGGGCGCTGGCAACGGGCCCAGCATGGGGATGAACCTCGACGTGATGTCGATGGTTCCGGCGCAGTGATCCCGCCCGCGCATCCGCCGCGGTTTTCTGCTGTTGTTCGATCAAATAGAGATGGGATTGGACTAATGCGATTCATGTGTGTTTTTTCTCGTACCTGGCGCGGCCCGAGCCTCGCGCTGTTGTTTCTTTTGGCGCTGGCGCTGTGCGCCCCGGCGCAATCCACGCGGGCCAGTCTGAAGGGCTCGGTCATGGACCCCTCGGGCGCCGTGGTCCCCGGCGCCGTGGTCACCTTGCAGCAGGCCGGCGGCACGGCCAAGACAGCCACCGCCGACAGCCTGGGGCACTTCTCCTTCGTCGGGCTGATGCCGGGCGCCTACGACATCACGGCCCAAAAGACGGGCTTCGCGGTTTACCAGATGCAAGCGTTCCCGGTCAGCGGCGATGGCAGCATCGACATTCAGTTGAGCGTCGCCACGGAGAGCCAGGAGGTGACCGTCAGCGACGACAACACGCACGTCGAGGTGGATCCCGACCGCAACGCCAGCGCGCTGGTGCTCAAGGGCACCGATCTCGACACCTTGTCCGACGATCCGGACGAGTTGCAGGACGATCTGCAAGCCCTCGCCGGGCCCTCGGCCGGCCCCAACGGCGGCCAGATTTACATCGACGGCTTTTCCGGCGGGAGCCTTCCGCCCAAAGCTTCCATTCGCGAGATCCGCGTCAATTCGAACCCCTTCTCGGCCGAGTACGACCGTCTGGGCTACGGCCGCATCGAGATCTTCACCAAGCCCGGCATGGACAAGTTGCGCGGCCAGCTTTTTACCAGCTTCAACGACAACGCCCTGAACGCCCGCAATCCTTTCCTCTCCAATAAGCCCGCCTACCAGTCGAAAATGTACAGCGGCAACCTGGCCGGCCCGCTCACCAAGAAGACGTCGTTCACCCTCGATTTCGAGCGCCGCGACATCGCCGAATCCGGCATCCTCATCGGCACACAACTCAACAGCAGTTTGCAGCCCACCCCGTTTGCGCTGTCCGTGCCCACGCCCAACTCGCGTATGACGCTTACGCCGAAGCTGGATATCGCCCTGAGCGACAAGAATACCCTGACAATACGCTACCGCTGGGAAGGCGATGCCACCGACAACCAGGGCGTCGGCGGATTCAACCTCGCCAGCCGCGCCGTCAACGCCAGCAACCACGACAACATGGTTCAGGTCACCGAGACCTCTGTGCTAAGCGCCAAGGCGGTCAACGAGACGCGCTTCATGTACGACCACTCCACCAGCAACAGCTTGGCCTTGAACGACGCGGCCGCCATCAGCGTCTCCGACTCATTCTACGGCGGCGGGTCCACCACCGGCCACGCCTGGGACACGTCGAACTATTACGAGTTGAACAACCTCACCACTTACACGGCCGGCGTGCACACGATTAAATGGGGCGGCCGCGCGCGGGAATCCATGATCAACGATTACTCGCCCTCGAACTTCAACGGCTCGTTTTCCTTTGTTGGCGGCTCGGCGCCGGAGCTCGACGCCAATAATCAGCCGATCATCGGCTCGGACGGCAATTTCGTGCTCGCGCCCGAGACCTCGCTCGAGCGCTACCGCCGCACTCTGGTCTTTGAGCAGTTGGGCTACACGCCGGCCCAGATGCAGGTCTTGGGCGGCGGCCCCAGCCTGTTCTCCATCGACGGCGGAAATCCGCTGGCGAATGTCAATCGTTTCGATGTGGGCATCTTCGTGACCGACGATTGGCGCCTGCGGTCCAACTTCACGTTGAGCCTCGGCCTGCGTTACGAGAACCAGACCAACATCAGCAATATGGCCGATTTTGCGCCGCGCATCGGCTTCGCCTGGGCCGTGGATCAGCGCAAAAACCACGTCGCCAAGACTGTCATCCGTGGCGGCACCGGCTTCTTCTACGATCGCGTCGGCACTGGCTTGACCCTCAACGCTTTGCGCTACAACGGCACCACCCAGCAGCAGTACGTGGTCGCGAATCCCACCTTCTTCCCCACCGTCCCTTCGCTCGCCACGCTCGCCGGAGACCTTCAGCCGACCTCCACCACCGAGATTTACAAGGGCCTGGTCGCCCCGCGCGTCTTCCAGAGCGGCTTGAGCCTGGAACGGCAACTGCCCAAGAACACCGTCGCCACCGTTACCTGGGCCTTCTCGCGCGGCATGCATTACCTGCTCTCGCGCGATATCAATGCGCCGCTGGCCGACGGCGCTTACCCGTACGTCAATCCGAACCCGATCATGCTCACCGAATCCGACGGCTTGTTCACCCAGAACCAGATGATCGTGAACATCAATTCGCGCATGAGCAAGAAAGTCTCGCTGTTCGGCTTCTACACCCTCGGCTACGCCAATGGAAACTCCGACGGCGGTTCGCCCATGAACCAGTACGACCTGAGCAGCGAATGGGGCCCGACGCGTTTTGACATCCGCCACCGCTTCTTCATCGGCGGCTCCATCACCGCGCCCTTCAAGCTGATGTTCAGCCCGTTCATCACCGGCTCCTCCGGCGCGCCGTATAATATCACTACCGGCAACGATTTCAACGGCGACCTGATCTTCAACGAACGCCCGGCCTTTGCAACCGACCCCAACGCCCCCGGCGTGGTCTCCACGGCCTACGGGCTGCTCAATATCAACCCGCAACCCGGCGACAAAATCATTCCGCGCAACTACGGCCGCGGCCCGGCGCAGTTCAACCTCAACCTGCGACTGGCCCGCACCTGGGGCTTCGGCAAGTCCAGGGAAACCGCCAATTCAGGCGCGGGCGCCGGGCCGGGCGGGCCGCCCCCGGGCGGACCGCGTGGCGGGATGGGCGGCGGCGGGTTCCGCGGCGGTGGCCCGGGTGGCATGTTCGGGAGTGCTGACACCGGCAAGCGCTATAACCTGACGTTGTCGGCCTCGGCGCGCAACCTTCTGAATTACGTGAATCTGGCTTCGCCGGATGGCAACCTGAGCTCGCCTTATTTCGGCCAGTCGCTGGCTCTGGCCAGCGGCTTTGGCGGCGGCAATTCGGTTTACAACCGCAGGATCGATCTGCAGTTACGCTTCACCTTCTAGCCCAACATCGAGGCATGGACAAAACCAGAGGACGGGGCCGCGGCCCCGCCCTTTTTGCGACGCAGCGACCGTGCGGCCACAGTGAAAGCCCGCGATTTCACCGCCAATGCACCGTGTTCGCACCGTGAAAACACCGTAGTTTCGCGGTGCGCGCATGGTGAAAACACGGTCGCGCGGCGGTGAATTGCGCGGCCCGGAGCGGTCTATTTCGTATCCTGGAACAGCAGCGACGCGAACGTCACCAGATTGCGCCGCCAGACCATCCAGCAGTGCGTGCCGGGGGTCTCGACGAAGGTCAGTTTCACGTCCTTGGTTTGCAGCCAGTCGCGGAATTTGCGGTTCGGTTTGATCAGCCCGTCGTCAACGCCGCAGGCGATCCACAGCAGTTTCAACTGGCTGTTGGCCTTGGCGTCGAGCTTGGGGAAAGCGGCGCTGTAGTCCTCATCGATTCCGCCGGCGCTGAAGGAGCCGACCCAGGCGAAGCGGTCGAGCGCGTTCAAGCCGGTGAGCACGGACTCTGCGCCGCCCATCGACAGGCCGGTGATGGCGCGCATTTTGCGGTCCTTCGATACGCGGTATTCCTGCTCGATCCGGGGCATGAGTTCAGTCAACAGGGCGTCGCGGAATTTCTCCTTGTTGCGCTGCCACAGGGTCGGGTCGCCGCCGACACGCCTCCAACCGCCCGTGAGGATTTCCGGCGCGCCGTAGCCCAGCGGCATGACGACGACCATGGCCTTGACCTTGCCCGCGGCAATCAGGTTATCCAGAATCACGTGGGCTTCGCCGACGGCGGTCCAGCCGTTGGCGGCATCGCTGAAACCATGCAGCAGGTACAGCACCGGATAGGGCTTAGCCTTGGGGTTGTAGGCGGGCGGAGTGTAAACGTAATAGTCGCGCTGGTCGCCGATGATGCCGGATTTGTAGAAGTGGTGATGCACCACGCCGCGCGGGACGTCGGCCACTTCCCACAGTTGGGGCGGCGTGCCGGGCACGCGGACCGCGCTGGCCGAACCGAGCAGATTGGGCGTGATCAGCGAATTATGCGGATCCATCAGGGACACGCCGTCGGCCTGGAAGGTGTAGCTGTAGCGGTCGGGATCGAGAGGCGCCGTGGTGACGCTCCAGAGGCCCTGGTCGTCCTTGGTCATGGCGACCTTTTCCGCGCCCTCGCGCGACAGGAAGACCTGCTTCGCATTGGGCGCCTGAAAGCGGAAGGTCACGCTGCGATCGGGATGAACCTCCGGGGAAACGATCGGCGGCGCGGGCTGCGCCAGAAGAGTCATGGTGGCAATTCCAAACAGGATCAAATTAGTTTTCAGCATGGCGCTTCGATTCTATCCCCAACCGGGGAGGGGCGGAACGGCCAGCGCTTTTCTTATTGCTATTCCGTTTGACATAATACCTAATGCGTCATAGACTGGGACTTGATCCGGTCGTTCAAGTGCTCGGATACGGCGGCGTTGTTTGAAGACCGCATGGTCCGGCGATTTCAATCCATCGAACGGCCCGCGCGGCGGAAGCTTCTGTACCTGCACCGGGCACTGCGGCTGGAGGATCTTCGCGTCCCTCCTGGAAACCAGTTGGAACGGCTGAAAGGCGGCCGCGCGGCGACGTATAGCATTCGAATCAACGACCAATGGCGCATCTGTTTCGCCTGGCGCGACGGCGATGCCGAGGACGTTGAGATTGTGGACTACCACTCAGGCGCCGGGAGAGGACAATGAAGCCGTCCAAGCGACTCGATCCAATCCACCCGGGAGAGATTCTCCTGGAAGAGTTCATGAAGCCGCTGGGGATCAGCATCAACCAGTTGGCGCGCGATCTGGACGTCCCGCCCAACCGCATCAGCGCCATTGTGAACGGCGCGCGTTCCATCACCGCCGATACGGCATTGAGGCTGGGAACATACTTCCACGATTCGCCGGAAACGTGGCTCGGCCTGCAGATCGACTACGATCTGCGCCTCATCCGTCAGCGCGACGGGGACCAGATTGTCCGCAGGGTTCGCGCGCGGCCGGCGGCGTGACGTGGCCCGGTGCGCCGGACGTGCCTCTCGGAACGGCAGGGCATGGAACGTCAGAGTTTTCGGGCCTTCTTAAGCGCGGCCTCGATTGTCGCGAGCGGCAGCAGCAGCGATAACGGCGCGTCCAGCAGCGGCACAGCGCCATAGCTGGCATACCATCCGGCCACCCTTTCATTCTTGGCGTCGATGACAAGCACGACGCCGCCAACCTCCGCCGAGGCCAACAGGCAGCGTCTGCCCGCCGCGAGCAGAAGCTGTCCGCCAATTCCCTGCCCTTGCAGCCTGCGATCCACAGCCAGGCGCGCCAGGCGGAAGCCCGGCACGTCATGCCGTGCCAGTCCGCGCCGAACGATCTCCGGCGTGCGGGCATAGCCAATCGAGACGGGGCTCAGGCTATAGAAGCCGAGAATGGTCTCGTTGTCGGCATCGTCAAGCGCAAGGAACGTTTTCGCACCGCCCAGCTCGTGGCTCTTGCGGGCGTAACGGCGCAGGAATTCGTTCAGCGCTTCCTCGCCGCAGTCGAAGGCTTCCCGATCATGTTGCTTGCTGATCGGCTCTTCGTGCCATGCCGTCACGATTTCGGCCGCTTTGACAGCGCCCGGGCGGCTGCGAGCAGTTTAGCGTTTGGCGCAGGCGGATTCTCCAGCAGAGCCAGAACCCGAAGACTATCCCTCCCGGAGAGCTGCACACGATCCGCCTGCTCGATGACGGCCTTGGCGGCACTCAAGGCGTGACGAATGACAAAATCCGTCAGGTCGGTGTGGTTCAGCGCCACGGCCCGCAAGAGCAGCGCCTTTTCCTCGGCCCGAATGCGTAAGGACATCCGGTTATTGTCTTCCACCGCTATTCTCGGCATGGCAGTGATTTCTCAGTAGTATCATACACATTCAAATAGTACGTCAGATTATGCCGGGAGTCAACCATTGTGCGTATTGATTGCGTACGTGATCGACATGGCATCAGCATCAGCGCCATCGTGAAGGGCGCGCGTTCCATCACCGCCGATACGGCATTGAGGCTGGGAACATACTTCCATGTTTCGCCGGAAACGTGGCTCGGCCTGCAGATCGACTACGATCTGCGCCTCATTCGTCAGCGCGACGGGGACCAGATTGTCCGCAGGGTTCGCGCGCGGCCGGCCGCCTGACCCGTTTCCTGAGCATCCCGCCGACCCAGCGCTCAGGCGATCCGGCCGCCGGATGCTCCATCGGCGGGATCGCCGCCGACCATTTCTTGCGCCAGCAGCAATTCCCGTGCCTCGGCGCGCAGCGACGGCAGGCGCGAGAAGAAGACCGCGGCGCTGACGCAGGATCCGGCGCCGCCGATGGCCACCGTGAGCGGAGCGCCCAGATGCGCCGCGGCGATGCCGGCGCCGAGCGCGCCGAGCGGCGCCATGCCCATGAACATCATCGAGTAGGCGGCCATGACGCGCCCGCGCAGCGCATCGGGCACCATGCTCTGAATCAGCGTATTCGAAGCGGCCATCTGCACGATGAAGGCGAATCCCACAGGAACCAGAATCAGGGCCGAGAGCCAGAAGGAGCGCGAGAGCGAAAACAGAATCAGCAACGCGCCAAAACTGAAAGTCGAATAGGCCACCCAGCGCCCCAGGCCGCCCGTGCCCTGGCGCAGCGCGAGCCGGATCGCGCCCGCAACTGCCCCCACGCCGGTGGCGCCCATCAGGATGCCCAGCCCGGCCGCGCCGTGGTGCAGGATGCGGTCGGCGAAGATGGGCATCAGCACGGTGTACGGCATCCCCACCAGGCTCACGATGCCGAGCTGCATCAGGAGCGCGCGAATGGGCCGGGTGCGCCCCACCCAGCGGAATCCGGCGACGAGATGGGCGAGGGGGGAGCCGGGCGCGCGCGCCTGGACGGGCGGCTCGATGCGCATCAGCAGCAGCCCGGCGATCACCGCCAGGTAGCTGACGCCGTTGGCGAAGAAACACCAGCCTTCCCCGATCGCTGCGACCAGAACGCCCGCGATCGCCGGTCCGATGATGCGGGCGCTGTTGAACAACGATGAATTCAGCGCGATCGCATTCGGCAGGTCGGCGCGGCCGACCATCTGCACGATGAAAGACTGGCGGGCGGGGATGTCGAAGGCATTCACGACGCCCAGCAGCCCCGCCAGGACGAGGACCTGCGACACCTGGACGGTCCCCGATAACGTGATCGCCGCCAGGGCGAAGGCCAGCAGCATCATGGCGGCCTGCGTGCCGACGATGATGCGGTGGCGGCGCCAGCGATCGGCGGCCAGGCCGCCCACCGGCGCCAGAAGGAACACGGGAAATTGCCCGATGAAGCCGACCAGTCCCAACAGGAAAGACGATTGCGTGAGCCGGTACACGAGCCAGGCCTGGGCCACGTTCTGCATCCACGTGCCGATTACGGAAATGAACTGGCCGGCGAAGAAGAGCTGGTAATTGCGATGCCGCAGGGCGCGCAGTGCGGGGCTGAGTTTGGAATTCGGAGCCATCGGCTGGATCATGCGGACGGCGGGCGGCGGGTCAGCACCGGGCCCGCCTTGGCGAGCGCAACCGTCACTCTTTAATTGTCCCATTCCTGCGCGTGGTGCCCTGTCGGCTGCCGGGCCGAACCAAGGTGAGGCGATCCGCGCCAGGTCCGGCAGGACTGGCAGGCATTAGAAGATTCGCCGACGACCGGACTGGGCAGGATTTCCCAGTAAGTTTTGTAAGCTATTGATTATAAATATCTTATTTTCCAAGGTTGGGAAATTTTGCCCAACCCGCCTGGCCTGGCCCGCGATGCCGCATGCCGGAAGCGGATGCCTCGGCACGCTTTCGAGCCTATTCGCCGAAGGACACCATTGCCCCGACCTGAAGGCCAGCAGGACACGCGCCAGGACGGCGTCTTTCATGCTCTCTCCGTTCCATACGCCCTTGGGAATGACGTCGCACCGTCCATGGCCTATGTCACACGAGCTGTCCACTACCGCATCCTGAAGCGGACGTCGATATTAGCCTTCACCGGGACCGGGACGCCGTCCTTGAACCCGGGCTTGAACCTCCACGTCGCAACGACCTCGACGGCCTTCTCGTCCAGCCCCATGCCCAGCGAACGGACCACCTGGATGTTCTTGGCTTTGCCATCCACGTCCACGACGACGGCGAGCATCACGTTGCCCTGCAACTTGGCCTTCAATGCCTGTTTGGTATACTGGGGCTCGGGTTTGTAGATCGGTACAGGCGCGCTGACGCCACCGCCCCACTTCGGCCAGAGCGGGGGTGCCTCCTGTGCCCCGCATAGGCGGATTCCGTTCGGAATGTGACTCCCGTCGCCGGTCTGAATGATCATCGCAAGCCGCACCGTCTCGACGGGCTGCCGAACAACCACCTCGACCGTATGCGTGCCACGCCGTAGCCCGAACGTGCCAACCGCTGACGTGCTCGGGCGAGAAGGCGGCAGCTTCTCCTCCTCATCCACGATCATTCGGAACTGCGCAGCCGGCGCTACGGCCAAGGAGTACAACACGTTGAAGGGAGGAGCCAAATCCGGACCGCCCTTCGGATCGACTTCGATGCAGATGACAGCGGATTTCTCGACCTGGCCGGAATAGAATACCGGCCACTGCGACTTATCCAGCGGTTCGACGGTATCGGGCCACTGGTCCCGGCCGACCTGCGTAGGGCGGTGCGCGCTGCCCCCGATGCCGCCGCCGGAGCCGGGTCCGTTGGAGGCCGGGCCGATCTTGGCGAACGGGTCGCCGTATTGCGCCATGTTGACGTTGGGCAGGTTGACGTCGGGCGGAGCGATGGTGGTCGGCTCCATTGCAAGCTTCGGATTGAGGTTGTTCAGCACGGCCTCGGGCGGCGTGAACTGCTTCAGCGAAGCCTTGGGCAGGGCGACGTCGGGCGGAGCGATGAGCGGGTCGCCGGATGCGGCAGCGCTACAAAGGTGGATCGCGTCGGGCTGATCGCCTTCGTCCATTGTGCGCAGCATCATGCTGAGTCTCACGCTGCTCGCTGGCTCCCGAACGGCTATCTCAATCGAATGCCGGCCCGGTTTGAAACTGAAGCTGCTGTTACTGCCGGTGATGCGACCAAAGCTGATGTATCGCTGCTCGCCATCGACGACCAGCCTGAATTGGGTGGCTGGCTGGAAGGCCAGCTCGTAGTTGGCGCTAGAGTACAAGGCGCGGGTTTCCGTAGGGGATAACTTCGGCGCCACGTCAACGCAAATCGTTGCGGTCTGCTCTATGGCTCCCTGATAGAATACAGGCCATTTCGATCTTTCGACCTGTTCGGGCCACTTGATGGGAGGCGATTGTGCCCATATTGCCGCCACACCGCCCGCCAAAACGAGTGTTACTATGATCGCTTTCACGGTAGCCTCCAGCTTGCGCAATAGTATCTCGCGTTCCCTACGATACTCCCGGACGAGATCCTCCGCCATCCACAGGCCGCTAGCCGCGCTTTTCCGCGGCGAAGGCGGGCGCTATTTGAGCGTTACGACCGTAAAATCCGTTTGCAAGCCGTAGGCGTCGAGATCGTAGGCTGAGCCGGGCGGCTGCTGGCGCGGCGTGGGCGGGTAGCGGTGGCTCCAGGGCGTGACGATGCCGCGGGTGATCTTGCCGAGGTGCGGCCCGAAGACGTTCTTCAGGCTGCCGTAGACGATCACTTCCACGGTGTTGTCGCCGTCCTTTAGAAAAGCGCTGATGTCGGCTTCCCAAGGCGGGCTGACCATGACGCCGGCGGTCTTGCCGTTGACGCGGATCTCGGCGGTGGTGCCATTCCATTTATCCAGGCGCACTATGGCGGGTTGCACGGCGGCGAGAGTATAGTGGCGCGTGTAGACGACGCGGTCGCTGTAGAACGGCATCTGCTGCGCTTTCCAATCGCCGAGGGTCATGGCAGCGGTAGGCACGATACTGAAGCCCGCGGCCTCGGCCTGGACGCCGAAGTCGCCGAGGATGTAAACGGGCTCGAGCTCGTGGTGCACGGTGAAGGGCTGGGCGACGAGCGTGAGCACGTTGTCGCCGGCGTGGGCCGCGGCGGCGAGGGGGTAAAGACCGAAGTCGGGGTCGATCCACACCGCGCCTTCGGGCGATTGCACCTCGACGCCGTTGAGCAGCACCTTCCACAGCCAGGGCCGCTCGACCACGGCCTGCAGGCCGGCCAGGGGCACGTCCGGGGCGACGTGGAAATGGAACGCGGCCGAGAAGCCGGAGTCGGGCGGGAAGTGGTCGCGGTCGAGGATCTCCGATTTGAACTGCACGGTGGAGAGCCAGGGGTTGCCATCGAAGCCGTAGTGCTTGAAAATCGCCTCCTGGGCGGTGAAGAAGTAGATGCCGCGGTCCTCCTTGCCGGCGAGGGTGAGATCGAGGTAATCGAGCTTGAGGATGTTGGGCGACAGGCGGCGCACGGCGAGCTGGCCGGCGGGGGCGACGACGGTGTCCGCGAGCGCTTTCGGCTCGGGCTTGGACGGCGCGGCGGGCGTGGAAGAGACGAGCAGAAGCAGGCTGCCGGCGGGCGGAATATCGAAGGCGGCCTGGACGCGCGCGGGTGCCAGTTTGGGCCGCGTGGTCGCGCCCACAGGGACGGGCTTCCAGGGGTACGGCTCGAGCTTGCCGGTGAAGGCATCCAGCTTCTGAACCGAGAGGCCGTTAGTGATCAATGCGGCGCGCGCGGACGCGTCGAGACTGGTGTTCACCAGGAAGAGCAGATCGCCGGAGTCGAGCTTGCGGCGCAGGTGGAAGAGATTGCCTCCGGGCGCGTGGTCGAGTGGCATGGCGGCCACGCCCGCCTCTGTCAACTGTTCGGGCTGGGTCAGGCGCTTCCAACGCGCGGCGTACTGCGCGGCCAGCTCGGTCACGCGGTCTGAAGCCGCACCATCGACCAGGCGCGGCGCGTCAACAAACGAGAAGACCATGCCGCCGGCGGCGAGGAACTTCTCCAGCAGCGCGACGGTCGAAGCGTCGAGGGTCTCCAGGCCGGGCGGCAGGACGAGGCGCGAATAGGCGCGCTCGCGGATGCGCAGCCGGACGCCGTCATTCGAGCCGAACTGGCGCAGGATCTGCTCGGAGCCGAGGTCGTATTCGATCTGCCGGGACTCGAGCGCGTTGACGAACTGCTGGAAGCCGTTGCCGATCTCATCCAGGCGCGGATTGGAGGCGGGCCGCGTAGCGTACATCCAGGCCGAGGTGGTCGGCTCGAGGATCAGCGTGTCGTTGCGCGTCTGGCCGGAGGAGAGCGCCAGCGAGAGGCGCGCGAAGTAGTCCGCGAGCACGTGGTACTGGCCCCACCAGGGATCGTGCTGGCCGAAGGATTGCGGGAAATCGTACTTGCGGCCGCCGACGAGCGTGGAGAAGCTTAGGTGCTGATTCATGAAGTTGATGCCGTGGGCGTACTCCCAGTCGCCGAGGCGCTTCATGTCTTCAAAACGCAGCTCCCAGCCCCCGGCGCCGTAGGTTTCACACAACGCGCGGCGGCGGCCCATCTGCGAAGCGACGGAGGCCAACTCGCGCGCGGCGCGGGCGTTGCCGAACTGCGAGTGGACCTGCTCGGCGTACTGGTTGAAAAGCAGATCGATGGCCGGCTGCTGGTGCCAGGCGTACATGGCCATGTTGTCGGGGCCGGGCCAGGGGTTGGGCCACTCGTGCTCCCAGTAGTGGCCGGTCCAGGCGAGGTGATGCTTCTCGGTGTAATCGAAGTAGGGTTTGCTCCAGCGCTCGATGAACAGGTCGAGCAGCAGGCTGAAATAGTCGTGGCGAACTTTTTTCCAATCGCCGGTCTCGGCCCACAAGGATGGCAGCAGGGGCACCAGGTCGTAGCCGCGGCGCTGTTTGAACTGCGCGAAGAGGTCGGGCGTCCAGCGCAAGGAATCGCGCGGGCCGGGCGGCTCAATCTGCGGCTCGTCGGAAAAGATGCCCGGGACGGTGCGGCCGAAGCTGGGGCCGATGGCGCGCTCGTAGCCGCTCATGGTCACTTCGAGAAACTTCTCCGTCACGCCGGGATGGATCAGGTCGACGTAGGACCAGCCACCGTTCCAGGCCGAGCGTCCATAGAAGGTGATTTCGTAGAGTGTGAAGTCGCCGTCCTTGCCGGTCCATTCGGCGGCGCGCGCGGTGATGTCCTCCCAGGCCTCGCCCGAGCGGCGCAGGATGGCCGCGTAATGCTTTTGGGCGTCGGGCTGCAGCCGCGTCTGGCGGACGGGATGAAGGCCCTGGCCTTCGTTCCACGAGGCCGGCATCTGCTCGTTGACATGGCCGCCGGCGAAGCCGCTGGGAAAGGAATCCTCGTCGTAGAGCCAGGCCTGCATGCCCAGTTCGCGGGCGCGCCGGACGGTGTAGGCGATGAGATCGAACCAGCGCGGCGAAAGGTATTCGGTGATCAGGCCGTAGCGTGGATGGATGAAGAAGCCGCGAATGCCCTGGTCCTTGAAGGCTTGCAGGTGGCGATCGATTTCCGGCTCGGTGACTTCGCCGTTCCAGACCAGAAAGGGCATGGTGGAATACGCCGCGGGCGGTGCGGCGAAGTTGTCGCGCAGCCAGCGGACGGTGTTCTCCGCGGGCTGGGCCGGCGCGGACGCAGGCGATGGTGCAGTGGCGGGTGCGGCGGCGAAAAGCGGAGCGGCCAGAAGGGACAGCAGGAGGGTGTGGCGCATACGGCCACGAACATATCACAGCAATGACGGAACGGGACTGGCAGGCTGCTGAACAAGAGATCGAAGGGACTACTCCCTTTCGGTCGCGGCTGGCAGCGGCGGTGGAGTGGCGCGGCGACCGCTCCTTCACAGTCGCGGCTTCCATGAGAAGGCCGCTCTAGTCAAGGCATTTTTCTGACATTCGTTCTTTGTGGCCGTGGCCGACCAACGGGAGGCGCCGCAGCGTCCTGCCGTCTTCCTATTCTCAGGAAGGTTTTCCTGCTCTCGCCGAATCGCCCTGCTTCCATTCGCACTCTTGATGGAGCGGCTTGCTCCGGTGCCAGTTGGGGTCCTCAATTTCGAACGGGTGCTGCCATCTCAGTATCGAAGTAACGCCCCTGTTTCCAGAAACGCTCTTCCGCCGCGACTTCGCAGTCACCCACACTCGGCGATTTGCTACAAACTACAATCCATTACGCCGTCTGCCACTACTTCGCTGCCTGCCGTTACGCCGCCGCGTGCCACTACTTCGCTGCCTGCCGTTACGCCGCCGCGTGGCGCGAGCGGGGCCGGCCCTGGCTGTTGCGGAGCGGCTCGTACACTTCGCCCGTCGTCCACAACCGATGCAGCAGCACGGCCAGTTTGCGCGCCACCGCGACGATGGCCCGCTTCTTCGCATTCTTTCCGCCGCGCTCGGCCAGCTTCAGGCCCCACCTTCTCAGATCCGTGTCCGGCCCGCGAAATCCCAAGATGTGATGTGCGCCCTGCACCAGCATCGTCCGCAGATAGATGTCGCCTTCCTTGGCGATCGGCAACTGCGGCTGGCTCTGGCCCGATTCGCTGCGCTTGGGCCGCAGGCCCACATAGCAGCCCACGTCGCGGCTCTTCTGAAAGCGCGCGCGGTCTTCCACCGTCAAGATAAACGTCAGAGCGATCAAAGTCCCGACTCCGCTCACTTGCTTGAGAAGTTGGGTTTCCGGATACTCGGTCCGGGCGATCTGCTCCAGCTTGACGTCCACGGCGCGGATCTGTTTCGTCAGCCCTTCCACTGTGTCCAACAACGGTTTCAACGTCTGCTGCAAAGTCTCCGGCAGGTCCACCATCTTGGCCGGACCTAGATTGTCGGCGTCGCACATGGGCAGCCGCTCGCCCATGGCTTTGGCCAGCCCGCGCGCCGAGTTGATCAGCGCCGTGCGGGCCTCCACCAGCGCCGCCCGGACCCGGATCACCATCAGATCCTGCTGCGCTTTTTCGCTCCGATGGCGGATCGGCCGCAGCAGCCGCGGATCGGCGCGCGCCAGCAGCGCCAGCGTCTGCGCGTCCAGCCGGTCGTCCTTGCGGCTGCTCTGGCTGATCAGCTTTACCTGCCTCGCATTGGCCACGATCACCTCGTGGCCCAGCTTGGCCAGCAGCCGGCTCACCCACGGCGAGTGCGTTCCGACCTCGATCGCGATGCGGCAGTGCGACCGCGCGCCGAACGCCAGCTGCAGCCCTTTCTTCGTCGTCGCCACGCTGGCTTCCTGCACCACCTCGCCCTGCCCATCCAGCCGGCAATAGCGACTGCTCCTGTCGCCCAGGTCCAGGCCGATCGTGATCGGCCCGCGCGAGCTCGCCGCCCGACGCTTCGGACTCCGCTGGACAGTGTTATTCTGCTTCATGGCCGGTCTCCTTTTGCACTTCGAGTGCGCAACCATTGGGAGCTTACCGCATCCCGCCGGGGCCGGCCTTCTCATTCCATCTCAGAAACACAACACAACCGCTCCTTAACAGTCGCGGCTCCGCCAGACAGTTGCGGCTCCGTCAGACAGTTGCGGCTCCGCCAGACAGTTGCGGCTAAGTAACAACAGTCGCGGCTCCGTAACGCAAGTCTCCGCGGCAAGCTGCTAGATCTCGATGCCGCCGACCGGCACGCGCGAACGGCGGCCCTCGACGACGGTGATGCCGCTGTCGGTGACGTGGTAGCGCTTGCGGTCGCTCTCCAGGTCGTAGCCGATGACCGTCTCGTCGGGGAGCGTGACGTTCTTATCGAGAATCGCGCGGCGCACTTTCGAGCGGCGCCCGATGTTGCAATTGTCGAAGACAATGGAGTCCTCAACCAGCGCCCCGGTGTGGACGCGGACCCCGCGGCCGAGCACCGAGTTGCGCACCAGACCGCCGGAGAGGATGGAGCCCGAGCTGACGATGGAGTCAATGGCCGAGCCGCGGCGCCCCTCATCGTCAAAAGTGAACTTGGCGGGCGGATCGTCGTAACCGGCGGTCCTGAGCGGCCACTGGCGGTTGTACAAGTTGAGTACCGGAGCGACGGCGCGCAGATCCATCGTGGCGTCGTAATAGGCGTCGATGGTTCCGACGTCGCGCCAGTAAACCTGCGAGTCGACGGGATCGCCGGGGATGCGATTGGTGCCGAAATCGTAAGCGAAAACCTCGCCGGATTGCACCCATTTGGGCAGGATATCGCGGCCGAAGTCGTGGCTGGAGTCCTCGATCCGGGCATCCTCATAGAGGTACTTGAGCAGCGGTCCGGTGGAGAAGATGTAGTTGCCCATCGAGGCGTAGACCATGTCCGGATTGCCGGGCAACGAAGGCGCGTTGGGGTTCTTCTCATGAAAGGCGACGATGCGGCCGTCGGGGGCAGTTTCGATGACGCCGAATTCGCCGGCCAGTTCGCGCGGCACGGGGATCGCGGCGACGGTGGCCTGGGCGCGCTTGGCCTCGTGGAACTCGATCATCTCGCGGATGTTCATGCGGTAGACGTGGTCGGCGCCGAAGATGGCGACCACGTGCGGGTCGGATTGCTCGATCAGATTGACATTTTGAAAAATCGCGTCGGCCGTGCCGCTATACCAGGTCTCGCCCGCCGAGCGCATTTGCGCCGGCACGGGGATGATGTACTGGCTCTTCATGATCGGCGCGAATTCCCAGCCGTCGCGCAGGTGCTGCAGCAGCGACTGGCTCTTGAACTGGATCAGAACGTAGATCGAATGAATGCCCGAGTTGACCAGGTTGGACAGGACGAAGTCCACAATGCGGTACTGACCGCCGAACGGCACGGCGGGTTTGGCGCGTTCCTTCGTGAGCGGGTACAGACGCGTTCCTTTGCCGCCGGCGAGCACGAACGACAGGACTCGAAGTTGCATGATCCGGACCTACTCCCAGAAGGTGCATTTTAGCATCCTGAGGTTTCAGGATGGCGAACCGGGCGCGGCGGTTTTTTACCGCGGGCGATGGATGCTTGCCCGAGTCCGGCCGGTTTGCTTAGAATAAGGGCATTAAGACGCGTACCCAGCCTTTACGCTCTGGTTGGCCTAATTTCATCAAACCTGGAAGGAATCGCACGTGGAGTCCCCGAATCGCCGCCTGATCCGCCCGCCGTTGGTTGATACAAAGGACAAGCGCACCACGGTGAATCGTGCCGCCTTCCAGAAGCAGTCGCCGCCGGATACCACCAACGCCGAGAATTTTTACTACGTGAAGCAGATGCAGTCGAAGACGCCGATGATCATCGTACTGCAGGATGGCGAGCAAATCCACGGCGTGATCGAGTGGTACGACAAGACGTGCCTGAAGGTGAATCGCGAAGGCGATCCGAACCTGCTGGTATACAAGTCCTACATCAAATACATGTACAAGGCGTGAAGCCGCGAATGCACGGGGACTGACGGCTCTGTCCTAGGCGACGACAACGCTCTCGATTTACGCTCGGACCCCGCAGCACCGTGCGGAGTTCAGCCGTCTGTCCCCGTGTGCACCGGTCGAAGACGCCCGCTAGCTCTGCGCTTCATGTTCGAGCGCCTTGCGCTTTAGCGCCAGCCGCGCCGCCCGCCTGTGTTCCGCTTCGCGCCAGCGCCGCTGCTCGGCCTCGGTCTCCGGAATCGCCTGTCGAACCGGGCACGGCTTGCCGTCCTCGCCGAGCGCCACGAACGTCAGGTAGGAGGAGTTGGCATGGTAGACGATGCCCTGGTGCAGATCCTCGACCAGGACCTTGACGCCGACCTCCATCGACGTGCGAAAGACGCGGTTTACCGAAGCTTTCATGGTGATCAACTGGCCGATGCGGATGGGGTGCAGGAAGCTCATCGAGTCCACCGAGGCCGTCACCACGTTCAAGCGAGCGTGCCGGATGGCGGCCGTGGCCGCGGCCAGGTCGACCAGTTGCATGATGCGCCCACCCAGCAGATTGCCCAGCGTGTTGGCGTAGATGGGCAGAGCGAATTCGGCGATTTCGCTGAGCGATTCACGAACAGCGCGTCCTTCCATAGCTCAGAGGGTAGCATTCGGCAGCGCCGTGGCGGAACGCGCCGGCAGCGCGGCGTGTGGGGCGTTAGTCTGGAGACATATGTCCCGACTCGAATCGCTCAAGGGCTTGGTGCAACAGGATCAGGGGAACGAACGCATCCGCTTCATGCTGTGCATGGAATACGCGAGCACGGGCGACTACGCCGGCGCGCTCAGCGAACTCGACGAACTCATCGCGCGCCACCCCGGCTACGCCGCCGCTTACTTCCAGGCGGGACGCGTGGCGGAAACCCTGGAAAACACCGCCGCCGCCCGCGACTATTACACGCGCGGAATCGAAGCCGCGCAGCGCTCCGGCGACCCCCATGCGGCGGCCGAGATGAGCGCCGCGCTGGCAGCGCTGGACTGACGGCTGCAGAACGCAGCGAACCCGGCGCTACCTGGTCTTCACCGCGATCACCGTGGCATACGGATCCGCTGCGAGGCCGGCTACGCGGATCGTCAGCCGGCCGCCCTGCTGCGTGAACGCGAGCGGCTTGTGCGATGCCAACAACGTGACCGAGCGGGCGTGCAATCCGCGCACTTCGAGCGTCTCCGAAGGCATATCGAACACGTGCAGGTAGACCGTTCCGCCCTTGGCCGTCGAGCGGCCGAACGGCAGATCCTGCAGCGGCCCGTAGGTGGTCCCGTAGATCGCCTCGCCGTTGGCCTGGAGCCAGCCGCCGATCTGCCGCAGGCGCTCCTCGAACTCGGGCTGAATGGTGCCCTCGGGCGTCGGCCCGACGTTGAGCAGGAAGTTGCCGCCCTTGCTCGCGGCGTCGATCAGCGCGCGCACCAGCTCGGTCGTGGATTTGAAATGGCGGTCGTGCTTGTTGTACGCCCAGGTGTCGTTGATCGTCATGCACGTCTCCCAGGGCTGAAACTCGTCCGCGCCGGGCGCGGCCGACACGAGGCCGTGGTCCTCGGGATCGACGTCCTGGACCTTCGCGCCCTTGGTCGGGATGCCCTTGGGCAGGCGCTGTTCGGGCGTCAGAAAATCGCCGGTCAGGCCGATGCGATTGTTGATCAGCGTCATCGGCTGCAGTTCGCGGATCAGGGTGTGGAACCGCAGCCCGTCGTACTTCTCCTGATGACCGAGACCGTCGAACCAGATGACGAACACGTTGCCGTAGCGCGTCAGCAGCTCGCGCAACTGCAGCTCCATGTAGCTCAGGTAGAGCGGCCATTCGGGGCGCTCAGGCTGGCCCTGCCAGTTGGCGCTGGCGAGTCTGCGACGTATCGCGGAAGGCCGGATGGGTCATGTCCGGCGGCGAGTAGTAGAAGCCCAGCGGCATGTTCTCGGCCTTCGCCGCCGCGGCCAGCAGCGCGACCACGTCTTTCTTATAAGGCGTGTTGGTGATTTTATTCGACGTAAACGACGAGTCGAACGTACAGAAGCCGTCGTGGTGTTTCGTCGTGATCACCATGTAGCGCTGGCCCGCCGCCTTGGCCAGCCGCACCAGCGCCATGGGGTCGAATTGCACCGGGTCAAAAGTGCGCGCGAGCGCCCGATAATTGGCCTCGCTGATGCCGCCCGGCTCCGGCGTCATGATCGGCCACGAGGCCTCGACGCTGGCCTGCGAATACGGCCCCCAGTGGATGAACATGCCGAATTTGCAGTCGTTGAATCGCCGCAGCCGTTCGGCCGCATTGGCATCCGGGCCGGCGCACAGCGCGGAGCCCGCCGTCAGGATTCCGACAATCAGAGTGGAAAATAGGATTGAGCGCATCGGGGTCGCCTTAGTCACGCTCAGCATATCGATTTGCGATGCGACGCGGCGATGCGAACTCCTCCTGCCATGGCGCTCCTCCAGCGGGTTAACATGAATCTCAGGCTGCGTAGCCATTGGAGGTATTCACATGAACAACACGCTGAAGCTCACGCTCGCGTCAGTCCTCTGTCTCCTCGTTCTGTGCCTGGCTCCGGCCAGCGCGCAGACGTCCGACAATCCCATCAGCGCCGGCCAGAAGGGCCTGTACGCCATGGTCAAAAACAATCTCGTCCGCGGCGCGGAGAAGATGCCCGAGGAGAATTACTCCTTCAAACCGACTCCCGACGTCCGCAGCTTTGGCCAGATCATCGGCCATGTCGCCGACGCACAGTACATGATCTGCTCCGCGGTCCTGGGCGAAAAGAACCCGGCTCCGGACATCGAGAAGAACAAGACATCCAAGGCCGATCTTGTGCAGGCCCTGAAGGACGCCTTGGCCTATTGCGACAAAGCCTATGACGGCCTCACCGATGCGCAGGCGGCCCAGACAGTGAAGTTCTTCGGCCGCGATCAGGCCAAGGCCACGGTGCTGAGCTTCAACACGATGCACAACATGGAGCACTACGGCAACATGGTGACGTACTTGCGCCTGAAGGGACTTGTCCCGCCAACGAGCGAAGCCCGGCATTAGCCGGAAAGCGGGCGCGGGCGCTCGATCGGGTCCTCAGGGCAGACTCCGCCCGCGCAGCTAGCCGGAGCGTGGATGGTCGTCCTCCGGCGGGTCGCCTTCCCCCGCAGCAGCCCCGCCGCGCCGCCTGCGGATCTCTGCCAGCCGCTCGGCGATGCGTGCCTCGGTGCCGCGCCGGGTGGGCTCGTAGAAGCGCGTCCCGGCCAGAGCTTCGGGAAAACATTCCATGTGCGTGATGGCGTCCTCCAGCCGGTGCGCGTGTTCGTAGCCTTGTCCGTAGCCCCACTCCTTCATGGCGCGCGTCGGCGCGTTGCGCAACTGCAGCGGCACCGGCTCCGGCGGCCGCTCCTGCACCAGCGCCCGGGCATTGTTCAAGGCCTGATAAGCCGCGTCCGATTTAGGTGCGACGGCGAGGTAGATGGCGACCTGCGCCAGCGCCTGGTCGCCTTCGGGGACTCCCAGAAAATGCACGGTCTGCATGCACGCGATGGCCTGCTCGACGGCGCGCGGATCGGCCAGCCCGACGTCCTCGATCGCCATCCGCACCAGCCGCCGCACCAGGTACATCCGGTCCTCGCCCGCCTCCAGCATCCGCGCCAGCCAGTACAGCGCCGCGTCCGGATCCGACGACCGCACCGACTTGTGCAGCGCCGAGATCAGGTTGTAATGCTCTTCCCCGCCCTTGTCGTACAGCAGCGTCCGGCGCTGCATCGCATCCTCGACCGCCTGCCGGTCGAGCACGCCGCCCTTCGAGGCCGCCGCGGCGATTTCCAGCAGGTTGTAAGCGGCACGCGCGTCGCCGCCGGCGTAGATCGCAATTTGTTCGAGCAGATCGCCGGCCGCCGTGAGTCCGACCCGCGGCAGCGCGCGGCCGAGCAGAGCCACGGTTTCCTCCACCGTCAGCGGCCGCAGCGCGTAGACTTTCGACCGCGACAGCAGCGCCGAGATCACCTCGAAGGACGGGTTCTCCGTGGTCGCGCCGATCAGGATCACGTCGCCGCGTTCGACGTACGGCAGAAACGCGTCCTGCTGGGCTTTGTTGAAGCGGTGGATCTCATCGATAAACAGCACCGTGCGATAGCCCAGCCGCCGGTTGCGCTCGGCGTCGGCCATCACCGCCTTGATCTCCTTCATGCCGCTCAGCACGGCGCTGAAGGGGATGAACTGCGCCTTGGTGTGATGCGCGACGAGTTTCGCCAGGGTTGTTTTTCCAACGCCCGGCGGACCCCACAGGATGATCGACGTCAGCCGGTCGCTCTCGATCTGCGCCCGCAGCGGCTTGCCCGGGCCGAGGATGTGCTCCTGGCCGACAAAATCCTCCAGCCGCTCCGGCCGCATCCGCTCGGCCAGCGGACGCCCCTGCTCGTCGACCGGCGCGGCATCGAACAGGCTCACTGGAAACCCCTTTGCCGGGCGGCTTCGTAGAGCACCACCGCGCCTGCCACGGCGGCGTTCAGCGACTCCACCGCCATGGTCGGGATCGTGATGCCTTTCAGAGATTTTCGAAACTCTTCGGAGACCCCGTGGGCCTCGCTGCCGATCACGATGCCGCATGGCTGCTTGAGATCGGCCTGGTCGACCGATACACCGCCCGTGAGCAGCGTGGTCCAGCCCGCGACGCCGTGGCCGGCCAGCGCCTTGAGCGCCTCGGCGGGCGTGAGCGAGTCGCGCATCGGCAGCCGGAACAGGCTCCCGGCGGAGGCGCGCAACGTCTTGGGATTCCAAGCGTTGGCGGTCCCCTTGAGGAACAACGCACCGGTCGCGCCGAAGGCTTCGGCGGCGCGCATCAGCGTGCCCGCGTTGCCTGGATCCTGGACGCTGTCGAGCACGACAATCAGCGGCGTTTTGCGAAATAGATCGTCTTCCTTCCACTCCGGCGGCCGCACCAGCGCGATCACGCCTTGCGGGCTTTCGGTTGTGGAAATACCGTGAAACAGCGGCAAATCCACCGTCAGGAAGCGTGTTTTTGCCGAGTCTTTGGCGGCGCCCGCCGCGGACGAGATGGCGTTTTCGGTGGCCACGATGGCCGCAATCTCCAGGCCGCTGCGCAGCGCTTCTTCGAGCAAATGCATCCCCTCGGCCAGGCACAGGCCGTCGGACGTCAGGCCGCCGCGCGCCGCGGCCCGGCGGATCTCCTTGAGCAGCGGGTTGTGCGGGCTGGTGACGTGTTCCCGGCGCGACAGGTAATTCATGGGCCTCTTCTTTTCACCGCGCACAACGGACACTCTGTGCGCTCTTTACGTTACACCAGGAACAATTGACGCGCCTGCCGGCCTCGATCCATCGCGCACCGGACGCAGCCGTCTGCTAAGTATGATCATAAGGATACGATGAGGCGCTGGTTGTGGGTGCCGCTGCTGGTTCTGGCGGTGTGGCTTGCGGTGGTCGTCGGCCAGACCGTCAGCGAGATCGAGCGGCAGGCAATTGTCGATGAGGCCCGCGCCTCCGACGTAATCGTCACGCTGGGCGCGGCCGAGTACAACGGGCGTCCCTCGCCGGTATTGCGCTTGCGCCTCAATCACGCGCTCGAACTGTGGCGCGAGGGCTATGCACCGCTGATCATGACCACCGGCGGCGCCGGCGGCGACCCGCGCTACACCGAAGGCATCGTCGGCCGCGACTACCTGGTCCAGCAGGGAGTTCCCTCGGAGCAGATCATCGTCGAGGAGCAGAGCGAGTCGACCGTTCAAACAATCATCGCGGCCAGTGAGATCATGCGCCGCATGGGTCTGAAGTCGGCCATCCTGGTGAGCGACGGCTATCACATCTTCCGCGCCAAGCGCATCCTCGAGCAGGCCGGCATGACGGTCTACGGCTCGCCGCGCTCGGGCCAACCGGAGTCCGTCTGGCGCGAGCACTGGCTGGCCACCCGCCAGGCCTGCGGCTACCTGCTGTGGCGCATTGGAATCACGATCTAGCCGCGCCGAGGCGGGACCGCGACCCCGCGCCTTCTACTCACAATCATGCTGTTTGCCCGACCCCGGAATGCTGTCCTTGGATTTGTGCCTCCTCCCAGCGCCGGCGATCATTCTCTTCCACCTCATTGAAATAGAACTATTCCCGGGCGATAGAAGATAGTAGACTGACGCCAGGAAGTCTTTTCTCCACGCGCAGACTTCAGTTTCAGGCGCCTCCGCCGCGCTGGCGGGAGCCTTGCGGAGCGTGGAGAATTAGAAGGATGGAGAACTGATGTCATTCAGTCGGAAGCGCCCGTCGGCTGCTCATCCACGCTGCCTGTGGGAGTGGTTCGGAAAGCGCCGCGGTATAGAGCTTTGCCCGGACATTCAGTCATTGATATCGGTAGTATAGATTCGGCAGTATAAATAAGGAAGAGCCGCCGGAACGTAGCACTTTGGGCAGTTCCGCCACAGCATTTTAGGCATCGGAGCAATCAATGAGAACACATCTCAGAAACCTCCTGGCAGGATTCGAGCGCCGCTGGGCCGAGCTCGACTTTTCGCCGCTCCGGGAGAATACGTCGACTCTCGTGAGCACAGCGATTGTCGTGGCGCTGATGGCGGCCTCGATCTGGGCCCTGCGGGTGATCCCGCACCGGCAGGTGAACGAGATCCTCGGACCGGCCACGTCCGCCGATGGTGCCCTGCAACGCCTGCTGCTGGAGAATGAGTTCCGCAAGCCGCTCATCCAGATGTTTTTGGGAGCATTGGGTCTGATCGTCCTGTACTTCGCCTGGCGGCGCGTCCGGGCCGCCGACCGGAACACGCGCCTGATCGAAGCCGGTCACATCGCCGACTGCTTCACCCAGGCCGTCGCGCAGCTCGCGGCAACCGAAGCCGGCCAGCCGAACATCGAGCTGCGGCTGGGCGGCATCTATGCGCTCGAGCAGATCGCCCGCGAGTCGGCGCGCGATCATTGGACGGTGATGGAAGTGCTCTCGGCTTACGTCCGCCGGCATGCCCCGGCGCTCGCGTCCGCGCCAGCCGCCGGCGCTAATGGCCACGAGCCCGCTCCGGCCGCCGCGGATGAAGCCCTCCCGCCCAAGACGCCGGCGATCGACATTCAGGCCATCCTCACCGTGCTCGGCCGGCGCAATCGCAACTCCCGGCGCGAGCCGCAGGGCCATTCGCTGAACCTCGCCGGCACCGATCTCGAGGGCGCGGATCTCTCCGCGGCCCATTTCGAAAAAGCCAATCTTCGCGATGCCCGCCTGGAGCGCGCCACTCTCACTCAGGCCTGCCTGGACGGCGCGGACCTCCGCGGCGCGCACCTCGAACGCGCCAACCTCATGGAAGCCAGCCTGCAGCGGGCCGAACTCGGCGGGGCGCACCTGGAACGCGCCAACCTGATGGAGGCGCGCCTCGAACGGGCCTACCTCATGAAGGCCCATCTGGAGGATGCCAACCTCATGGACGCCCGCCTGGATGGGGCCTATCTCATTCTGGCCAACCTCGAAGCGACTAACCTCCAGGCCGCGCACCTGGAGGGGGCCAAGCTCATGGCCGCGCACCTGGAGCGCGCCAGTCTGCTGGACGCCCGCCTGGAGAAGGCCGAACTCGGCGGCGCGCACCTGGAAGGAGCGGTCCTGCGGGGCGCCGAGCTCTCCGGGGCCAACCTGCGCCGGGCCCACCTGGAGGGCGCAAACCTTACCCAGGCCTATTTGGAACGCGCCATTCTGATGGCCGCACACCTGGAACGGGCGTCGCTGTGCGAAGCCAATCTGGAAGGGGCGTATCTCTACGAAGCCCACTTCGACGGCGCGGACCTGCGCGAAGCGCGTCTGGAGCGGGCCACCGGACTGGCCGTTGGGCAGGTCAAAGCCGCCCAGAACTGGGATAGCGCACGGTACGACCCCGAGTTCCGGCAAATGCTCGACCAGGACGAAACACCGCACCAGACCCCGGTGGCCGGCAACCGCGCCGGCGCCTGATCCACGCCCCACCGCGGATGTTGGATGCTGGAGGCTCGCCCCGCGCCACGCCGGCGCGCCCGCGCGTTAGGATATAGGTCGCCACATTCCGCCACCGAAAGGACCACCCTATGGACGGACTCTCCCGCCGGGATTTCCAGCGCATCGCCGGAGTGACCGCGCTGAGCTACTCTCGCGTTCTAGGCGCCAACGACCGCGTCCGTATGGGCTATATCGGCCTGGGCAACCGCGGCGACCAGGTGCACGACGCGTTTCTCGAATGGGCCGACCAGGAGACCGTGGCCCTGTGCGACCTGCGCGACGACTACATGGACTTCGCGGCTAAGAAGTCGCGCGCCCATCCGCGCAAGTACGCCGACTACCGCAAGCTGCTGGACGATAAGACCGTGGACGCCGTGGTCATCGCCACGCCCGACCACTGGCACGCGCTGATGTTCGTCGAGGCCTGCCACGCCGGCAAGGATGTGTACTGCGAGAAGCCGCTCTCGCTGACCGTGCACGAGGGGCGGCGCATGGTCGAGGTCGCCGCCGAAACCAAGCGCATCGTGCAGGTGGGCCTGAACTGGCACTCCGCGGCGTTCGTGAAGGAAGCCGCCGAGTTCGTCCGCGCCGGCGGCATCGGCCCGGTGACCGTGGCCAAAGCCTATCACCTGGTGAACGAGTGGCCGCGCGGCATCGGCAATCCGCCCGACGGCCCGCCGCCCAGCGCGGAGGCCTGGGACCAGTGGCTTGGGCCCGCGCCCTGGCGGCCCTACAACCCCAATCGCACCTACTACCGCTTCCGCTGGTTCTACGATTATTCCGGCGGCCAGCTCACCAATTTCGGCGTCCACTACATGGATGTCCTGCGCTGGTGCCTGGGCAAAGACGCCCCACTGGCCGTTACCGCCATGGGCGGCAAGTACGCCGAGCGGGACAATCGCGAGATTCCGGACACGCTCGAAGTGCTGTGGGATTTCGGCGGAACCATGGTCACTTTCTCACAGATCAATTGCAACGCCGCGCCCGGCAACATGAAGAGCTCCGAGATGGAACTGCGCGGCACCAAGGGCACCATGTACATCGACATGAATCACTGGGAAGTCGTGCCCGAATTGAACTCCGAGCTCGACGTGCCGGCGCGCACTCCGCTCGATCGCGTGTACGAAAAATCGTGGGCCGCCACGCGCAAACCGGCCATGGAGCCGCGCAGCGCCCAGGGCACCATCAATCCCGCCGCGCACGCCCGCAACTTCCTGGATTCCATTAAGAGCCGCCAGCCGGCCAATTGCGACACGCTCACCGGCCATCTCTCCACGTCGGCCACACTGCTCGGGAATGTGGCGCTCAAAACGCGTTCCTATCTGGAATGGGACGCCCGCTCCGAGCGCTTCACCAACAACGCAGCCGCCAACCAATATCTGTTTTATAAGTACCGGCCGCCTTATCGGCTCGGTTGAAGTCCGCCCGGCCCTGGCAGGGCGCCTTTGTCCCCCGCGGATTGCCTCAGCGGGCCGGCCGCGAGCCGATCAGGGAGCATGCGCCGCTTCAAAGCTTGTCCCAGGGGCGGCGGTGAGAAGGGAAAAGGAGCCGGCAGACGCGCCGAACCGACTCGAACCGATCGGGAGGGAAACTTTCAGCCAGCATAAAAAAACCAGGAACGGGCATCATTAGCCGGTTCCTGGCGTTTCGCCGCAAGCGGTCGGGACACTATCGAATAAAACTCGAAGGGTAGCCGGCGACGATCACTCCCAGAAGAGGCCTTCGCCGTGGCGCCAGTAAAACGCCCGCGCTCTTAGTGCGCAGCCGCGTTGGCGCTGGTGATGTCTTTCTGGGCCTTGCTCCAGATCGAGCTGATGTTGTTGCCGATGGTGACGTAAGCGGCACCGGCGGCCAGAGCGACGAATGCCAACAGCAAGGTGTATTCCACCATGTCCTGGCCATCCTCGCTCCGCAGGAAACCTATTAGAAAGATCACGTTCCAATTCCTCTTCTCGGAGGCCTTGGGAACCAGCCTCGGTCCATGCACAACCCTTACACCCCTGCCCTTGAACCCCATTTCGACCTCAGCCTGATGCCGAAGCCGACACTCTCGGCCCCGAACGGGCCCTTGGCGGGAAGGGGAAGAAAAAACCTGGCAGGGCGATTACTCGCCCTGCCGCAATTCCAACGCCCACGCTCTTAGTGAGCAGCAGAGGACGCGCTGACGACGTCGGCCTGGGCCTTGCTCCAGATCGAGCTGATGTTGTTGCCAATGGTGACGTAAGCGGCACCGGCGGCCAGAGCGACGAAAGCCAGCAGCAGGGTGTATTCCACCATGTCCTGACCTTCTTCGTCCTTCAGGAAATTCTTCAGAATAGACATGTCTCAAATTCTCCTTCTTTTGCGTTGGGTGGCTTGTTCACCCGGGTTAGGACTTTTTCATACTGAGCCACAACCTCAGGCGGACAGGTCGGCTCCAATTCGTGCTGCCAATATAGACGTTACGCTAGACTGCCCGCAATTGCTAGAACCCAAGAGTTCCAGGACTGGGATTATTTGGTTCTATTACTCTATCGGCCCGCCGCCTCCAGCCTTTAGCGAATTCATTGACGTCAGAGTATTTAATTATCGAACTGGCCCACGCGCCAGGATGTGCCGGCGCCACTCGCAGCCGCAGCAGCCGGTCCATCCCCAGCAGCCCCGTGCCGATCAGCGCCAGGGGCCCGGGTTCGGGATTCTCGGTGATTGAGAAATGAATCGGAATGCCGTCACCGGAACCGCCCATCGACAGGTTGTACTCGTAAGTATTGCCATTCGTAGTAAAGGGGCTAAACTCCCCGTCCGTGCTCTCGAAGACAAGACCGCTGGGAGTGTTGTCCGCCCCCATCCAGTTGCTGACGGGGCCCTGCAGCGGCGGCAGCAATAGCAAGCTGTCAACGCTGGAACCATTGGAGATATGGACCAGGCTGCCCGGCATACCGGTCGTTGGATATAGGAATGCTGTAATGGGTGAGCCGTTCCGCTGGCCGCTGACGCCCGTAATCAGATACTCGCTCGAAACAACCGGCGTCGTCGTCAGGGTGCCGCTGGCGCTGACCACAGGCCCGGTATAGGTGAATTCGAAATAGACCGCGCCGGCATGCGCGGTGGGCGCCAAGAGTACTACCGCCGCCAATCCAAACATTATTATCTTCATTACGCCCTCATTCCCGCCGGGGAAAGTCGTTCCTTTCACACAGCGCCCGGCGGGGGCCTGCTACTAATTAAGCTACCTGAACCCCCCGTAACTACAAGATCCCAAATGCTCCAGAACCTACTTTGAATTGTTCTATTACTGCTTTGGTCTGGCCGAAGTCGGGTCTCACCCCCGTCCGCCGCGTTCTCCGTCGATCGACCAGCTTCGTCCAGATCGCCCCGGGCACACGCTGCCACCGCTATGCGCATGACAGTTGGATAGCGGGAAACGGGCATGTCGCAGTCGCAGCGCACCGTCCGCACGGCGCCGGTTCAGTCGGGCCAGGCGCACCTCAGGCAGGTTCGTTGCGGGTCTGGGATGGGCGGTCGTTTTCGGGATCGGCGCACAACGGGGGACCAGAGGCGGCGCGAAACAGGCGGCGAGGGCCGAGATGAGAAAGGGGCTTGAATGCTGCGGCAAGCCAAGCCCCCTTGAAAGCAGATTGAAGTTCGAGAACTCCAATCCGGCTTCCAATGCGAGAGTAGGAATTCCCGCTGATGTTTGCAACCGCCAACGTACTAGAAGGCCTAGTACCGTGCCCCCGCGACGCCGTCCGGCTAACCGCGCCGGCCGCCGCGCTGGCGCTATTTCGTCTTGAAAACCAGGCTGATCGCGAGTCTCGTCGCGGTGTGAGCCGGGAACAATCAGCTCCTGGTATTGCTTGTCTAATGAGTTTTGCTCGGATTCCGGGAGGCTCTTGTAGGCCGCCTCGAATGCCGCAGTCACCTTATCTTTGGCGCCCAGGTCCGGCATTATCACCAGGACCCAGACCAAACCCGGCTCCATCGTGTGCACGGCTTCGGTGTCCAGCTCCCAACCGTAGATCACGCCGTCCGCCACCAGCTTGTCGAGCACGGGTTTGTCGTATTTGTGAAACAGTTCCCTGAATTCGTGCCCGCGCCCTGGCTTAACCTGGACCATGTCGAAGTCGTTGACCGGCGTGCTGCCCGCCGGCACGCTCGCGAAGTTCGATTCCCGCACGCCGATGATCAGGTCGTGATGCGTGGCCGGATCGGACATCGTCCGCAGGTCACCCATCAGGGCCGGATTGGCCTTTTCGAATTCCTCCAGCGCCTTCTCCTCTTTGCCCAGCGCTGCATAGTCAGGCACTTCCACCCAGAATTCGACGTTGTTCTTGTCCGGCACGTGCAGCATGTCAACGTTCATGCCGTACGCCATCACTACGCCGGACGCAATCAGTTTGTCCAGCAGCGGCTCGAACGCCTTCCCTTTTCCTACGAAAGCGCTCTCTTTCCCCGGACTCACCTTGAAGCTGGCCACCGCGATCAGGCTCTTGGGCTGCTGAGCCGACAAAGCCACGCCCGCCGACAGCAGGGCTATGGCAGCGAATAGACGATTGATCATAGTTGAACTTGCATCCTTTCCGAACTTGTTGGTGTGCGCTGGTGTGGACCCCGGCCTCCTCAGCCCGCGCCCCAGCGTCTGCTGAGTTTACACCGAAGCTGCGAAAGAATCCATACTCTTTTGGTGGGAAATCACGGGCCGCCTGAATGCGCGGTGGAAGACGCCCCGTTACCACTCCACGCCAGGCCGCCCATCGGGGCCGCAGCTCAGTCGCGGAACGGTGGCTGGCACGCACTCCAAGGCATTGGCTGCCATTCTGTCATGCCAGTCTTGAGCGCCCTGAACCCGCGATTCCACGGCGGTCCATATCTTCTGTGATCCATGGCCCCATCGCCCGGAGCCGGGTGCTGCATTCTTGGCCGCTCCTGCCGCCCGAAAACACTGTCTGCAGTTAGCCTCTAACATAATTTGTCCGGCGCGTGACCAGACGCGAGCTATACTGTCGGCAGAAGCTGATTCATGTTTCTGCGGATTGGATTGATATCGATGGCACTGTCGGCGTGCCTCGCCGCCCAGACCATCGTGGAACATTCGCTAGGCACTGCCGCGGCCGCCGCCACGGCCGGCGCGACTCAGCGTCTGGGCAATTCAATAGGAGACAAACTCAAAAGAATCGGCGAGGCCCTGCCCGCGTCTCCGTCGAAGACGGTGCAGCCTTTAACCGTCAAAGGGCCCGCTGCCAACCGCGCCTCCGCCGCGTCCTCCGCTTCGGCGACCCGCGCCACGCCGCCTGCCGCCGCAGACGGGGCCAATCCGGCACTGGTTCCCTCCACGCCGGCTTCCGCCTCACCCTCCGCGCCCGCCGTTTCCTATGAGGATCCCGCCGGCATCAAGGAAGGCATGGATTATACTGAGGTCCTGCGCCGCTTTGGACCGCCTTCCATGAAAATGACCTCCGCCGACGGCGAGCAGACGCTGTGCTATACGCGCCCCGATCACAGCCTGGACGTGCAGTTGCGCGACGGCAAAGTCGCCGCCATCCGCCGCTCCAGCCAATCCGCGGATACCGTCATCCTGCGCTGACGTCCTCCCCCCTTCGACCCGAGACGTGACCAACGGGAGCGGTCCTTCGCGTTGTTTCTGAGCCGCGACCGTTAGGGAGCGGTTTGTCGCCCATGTCCGGTAACGGACCCCGCCAGCAACCGAATTCGACAGCGTCGGTATTCGGATCCCGTTCACTCAGCCTTGCGTCGCAACCGGCCCGGTCACAGACGCCGTTTCGACCTCCGGCGGCGCGCCCCGGGAACCCGCTCCCTCGATCGCCTGCAGCAGCATCAGCACGTCGATCGGCTTGTACACGCATTCGTCCATCCCGGCCTCCAGGCACGCCTCGCGGTCGCCCAACATCGCCAGCGCCGTCAGCCCGACTACCGCCAGGTGCCGCCCCGTGCCGCGCTCCAGTTCGCGAATTCGCCGTGTCGCTTCCAGGCCGTCCATCTCCGGCATCTGCACGTCCATCAACACCAGATCGTAGTCCTGGACTGCCAGCATATCCAGCGCCACGCGCCCGTTCTCGGCCTGGTCGATGCGATGCCCGTGCTTGGCAAGCAACCCCACCACCACTTTGCGGATGATCAGGTTGTCCTCCACCAGCAGAATCTTCTGTGCGCCCCGGGCGTGGACAGCCGCCTGCGGCCGGGACGACTGCACGCCCCCTACAGCCTCCTCCGCCGCCTCCCGCATGCGCACGGTGAACCGGAACACGCTGCCCTCGCCCGGCCGGCTCTCCACCCAGATCCGCCCGTTCATCTGCGCCGTCAGCCGCGCGCAAATCGCCAGCCCCAGCCCGGTGCCCCCGTAGCGCCGCGTCGTCGAATTGTCGGCCTGCCGGAAGGCCTCGAAAATCCGCGTCTGCTGCTCCAGAGCTATACCGCTCCCCGTGTCCGCCACGCTGAACTCGAGCTCGATCTCGCCCGCGCCTGCGGCGCTCTCCGCGGGACCCTCGATGCGCCGGCACGCGGCCGTCAGGCGAATCGTCCCCGCGGTGGTGAATTTCAGCGCGTTGCCCAGCAGATTCAACACAATCTGCCGCAGCCGCAGCGCATCGCCCAGCACATGCGTCGGCACCCCCGGCTCCCACTCGGCCGTCATCTGAAGATGCTTGCTCAGGGCGGGCGCGGCCAGCGTCCTGAACGCCTCTTCGACGCATTGCCGCAGACTGAAAACCTCGGGACACAACTCCAGTTGGCCGGCCTCGATCTTCGACAGGTCGAGAATGTCGTTGACGATGCCCAGCAGCCTCACCGCCGCTTGCTTGAGAATGTCCAGGTGCTCGCGCTGCTCGGCCCCGATGTCGCTTTCGAGCACCAGATCGGCCATCCCCAGCACGCCCGTCAGCGGCGTCCTCAATTCGTGGCTCATGTGCGCCAGAAACTCGCTCTTGGCGCGGTTGGCCTGCTCCGACTTCCCCAGCAGCCGCTCGATCTCCGCCTTCTGGCCTTCGATCTCCCGCGTCCCTCGCCGCACCGCCGCCTGCAACTGCCGCTGCCGCTGGAGCATCATCTTCATGCGCCACCAATACGCCGCCCGTCCCGCCAGCACCAGCACTCCCACGCACAGCGTAATGAACCACCAACTGTGCCACCACGGCCCCCGGATTTCGAAATCCACCGTCGCCGGCGCTTCGCTCCACACCCCCGCGGCGCTGCGCACCATTGCCTGAAACTGGTATCTGCCCGGCCGCAACGCCGGGTAGCGCGCCGAGCCCGCGCGCGTCTCCACCCACTGCTCCTCCAGCCCTTTCAGGCGATACCGGAACCGCACCGCCGGCTCATCCGTGAAGGTCAGTCCCGCGAACTGGAAATCGAGCGAATTCAGGTCATACGGAACGCTCGGCGGGTCGCCCGCCGCCAGCGCTTTGCCGCCCGCCAGCGCCGCCGTCACCACAACGCTCGGGGTGAACCGCCCCCGCAGCGGCGGGTTGGGCGCGTACCGCGACAGACCGCGGCTGGTCCCGATCCAGATGGCGCCTTCCCCATCCGTCAGAATCGCGCCACTCGAACAGTCGGCCCACACCAGCCCGTCCGCCATGTCCAGCCCGCCCCACTTCTGGCCATCGTAGGTCAGCACGCCGTTGCCCGTGCCGGCGTAAAGCTTGCCGGAATGGTCGGCCGTCAGCGAGTAGAATCGCTCCGACTCGTATTGCGGCCCCACTCTCTCGTGCCGCACTGGGCTCGCGCCGCTCACGCCCCCGCCCGGCCGCAGGTGCGTCAGCCCACTGCGGGAATCGTAGGCCACCAACACCTCGCCCGCCAGCGGCAGAATCTGGTAGACATCGTTGTCCAGCAGGCCGTCCTTCGTGGTGTACAGCCGCACCCCGCCACGCCCGCAGGCCAGCAGCCCGTCCTTGCCCCCCGCCCAGACCGTGCCGTCCGGCCCCAGCGCCACGGTCCACCACAGGCGCCCGGACGCCTCGCTTGGCGCGCGTACCTCCTCGAACCGGACCTTGGCCCCGTCCAGCGGCGTGCTGCGGTACAGACCCTTCTTCGTGGCGGCCCACAGCCGGTTCTCTGAATCGATGACCGCGCTGGAGACGCTTTCCGCTCTGATCGGCGTGGACTCGCCGATCCGCCGCAGTCCGCCCTGCCTCTCGTCGGCCCGTTCAAAGCCCGCCTTGGCCGACGCGACCCAGATGCGCCCCTGGTGGTCCCGCACCAAGACCAGGATCCGGTACGGGTGCGCCGGGCCTTGGGGCGGCCGGATCTTCCATTCATTGCCCGTTCGCTCCAGGATGCTGATCCCGCGCACCGTCCCGATCCAATAGCGCGAACTCGACTCCTCGAGAATCGACCACACCATTTCCGAGACCAGGCCCTCGGCTTCGGTCCACGCCTCCCACTCGCCGTAGCCCTGCCAACGCGCCAGCCCGCCGCCGTTGGTCGCCACCCAGATGTTGCCCTCGCGATCCTCGTACATCGAGCTCACCACGTTCGTGGGCAGCCCGTTGCGCCGGCGGATGTAGCTCCACTTCCTACCGGCGAGCATCGCCAGCCCGTCGTCGGTGGCCGCCATCAGCCGTCCCCCGGGATCGACAAACAGCGTGCCGCCCTCGGTCGCTCTTCCCAACCCGTGGTCGCGCCGCACCCAGCCTCCCGGCCCCAGCTCCACCAGCGTCCCCGGTCCACGCGCGTACAGCCGGCCGTGAAGGTCCTTGGCGAAGGCAGACCATTCGTCGGCCGGCACGCCCTGCGCGGCGCCGTAGCGCCGCACCGACTGCCCGTCCCAGCGGCAGATCTCCCGCCCGCAGCCAAACCACACCTCGTCTTCGGCGAACACTTTGACCGCCAGGCTCGCCCCCGGCGCCGCGCCCGCATCCGGCCAGATCCGGCGCCAGTCGCCGGGCCCGCCCGCCATCAGGCCCGCCGGCGTAGCCACGTACACCCGGCCGCTGGCGTCGCTGTCGATCGCCTCCCGGCCCCGGATCTCGGCCACGCCCGCGATCGGCACTGCCTTGAAATGCGCGCCCCGCTTCACGTACAGTCCCTTGGGCGTGCCCACCCACAGCCACCCGTCGTGGCTGCAATGCAGACCCCGGGGCCAGTATTCGGGCAATCCCAGGCCGTCTCCAGCACTCTCGAATTTCTCGCCATCATAGCGGAACAGCCCGCCCTCGGTCGCCACCCACAGGAAGCCCTGGTGGTCCTGCACAACACTCTCGACGCTCAGGTTCCCGAGCCCGCTTTCGAAGCCGAATACTTTGAAATTGGCGTGGAAACTGGCGTGCTGCGCGGTTATGCACAGCGATCCCGTCACGAACAGCACAAAGGCGTAACTGGTGCGGACACTCATGCCAGGCGCGACCTTACACATGCCCGAGCGACGGCGGGACTCAAGCCTCTTATCGCCCGGAAACCGCCTGCCGTGATGGAATTAGGAGCCGTTGGAAGACGCTCGCTGTGTTACCGAGCCGCGACCGTGAGCTGGTACCGGAACTTCTGCAACCAGACAGTCGCCGCATCCATGCCTGTCCAGTTGAGGCTCGGCCGCGCTGGTCGGCATGGGCAATTCCGGGTCCGGCCGCGGACAAGCCGCTACGGTGTAGCGGGGGTGCTCTAATTGGCTGTTTATAATCAATAACTTGCAGACGAGGGCCGCTACTAGTAGCGGGTTTGTCAATTTTCAGCAGCCGTCGCCGGGCCGTTGGATGGTCCGCAATCGCGCCGCCGGAATTGAAATCGATTACGGGTCGGAACGAATTTGACTGGTTGATTAGTGAGTGCTTGCGTCGATTAGAAAGGGGCTCAACCGGACAGGCATGAGCCGCATCCGTTTGAGACCCCGAAGACGCGCGGCTGACTTCTCTGTCCTGGCGCACAACTCTCCAGCTCAAGGTTCTGATGCCGCTGCGCCGTGTGGATGCGCCGCCGCCACGCTTCTCACGCGTTGCCGTAGTCTGGAGAGAATGTCTCACTACGGCCTCGCCCCGGCGGAATGGAAGGTGTTGAAGGCGTTGAAGCGGCCCGATGAAATTCAGCGCTTCCTCGATGACGAAGTGGCCTATAACCTCGAACTCGACGGGCCGACCTGCTTTTCACCGCGACTGGCATTGCGGCGCATGACGGCGCATTGCATGGAAGGCGCGCTCCTGGCCGCCGCCGCCCTGCGCGTGCACGCTCACCCTGCGCTGCTGCTTGACCTCGAGTCCGTGCGCGATGACGATCACGTCCTGGCCGTCTTCAAAAGCGGCGCCGCCTGGGGCGCTATCGCCAAGTCGAATTACTCCGGCCTGCGCTACCGCGACCCCGTCTACCGCACCCTCCGCGAACTCGTCATGAGCTACTTCCCGAATTACTACAACCTGCAGGGCGAGAAAACCCTCCGCGCCTTCTCCAGCCGCCCCGTCAACCTGGCGCGCTTCGACCGTCAGGCATGGATGACCAGCGAAGAGCCGGTCTGGTACATCCCCGAGTATCTTTGCGAGGTCGCGCACACGCGCCTGTTGACGCCCGCCCAGATCCGCCGTCTCCCTCAAATGGATCGCCGCCTCTTCGACGCCGGCCGCCTCGGCGGCGTGGACCACTGATGCGGCCGCTCGTGCCGTCGCGCGTCCGCTCGTCGGGTCCCGCGCCTTCCTCAGCGACCTGAAATCGGCTCCTTCGCCGCCGCGGCGGATACGACCCGGTACACCGCCTCCTGCCCCGGCGCCAGCCAGTGCCGGATCGTCAGCCCGTGCTCATCGCGCTTCGGATTCTCGGAGGTCGCGGAATACGCTTTGCCCTCCACCTCCTGGCCCGACCAGTTCCACGAGTACACCTTTACATCGTTGCCGGGAAACGTCACGCCCACGTTGACTACGTCGCTGACGCTGTTGTTGACGATCATCACGTAGCGCTGCCCCGCCAGGTCCGCGAATTCGCCGATGAGCAGCGGATGGTTCGCTTTGTCGGGCAGAATCCGCGCGACGATCCCGTCCGGCGTAAACACCTGTCCCTCGCCGAATGCTTCCGGATAGAAGCTCACGCGCGTCAACGCCAGGCGCGCAAACAGGTCGCCGTAATGCCGGTGGAAGCTCGTCTGAACCAGCCGCAGGTAATCCCACGTCGGATTGTGGTGCCAGTGCTCGTCCACCGGCGCGCCGCGATAGTTCTCTTCCGGCGCCCGCATGTAATAAAAGAACCACAGGATGCCGTGCGCCCCGCTGGCCAGCGTCGTGTTGAACTGCCAGCGGATGTCGTCCAGGCTCGGCACGCGGTAGCGGAAGTGGCCGACCGACAGGATCGTATTCCAGAACGGCACGCCGTTGCGCACCGCCGCCTCGCGGTATAGCCGCAGATTCCGGTAGTACATCTGCTGGCCCTCGGTCCCCGGATTCATCTGCGCATAGCAGTCGTAGCTGAGCAGATCGGCATGGCTCCGTTTGACGTAGTCGTCGAGGTACTCGGCCCAACTCCGCGCGCCCACCGCCCGCTCCGCCCCCGGCCAGTATGGCAGCAGGTTCGCGAATGGGTGCAGCCCCGGAGCCGCTTCCTTTTGAATCCGGTAGCTCTCGAAAAATGCGGCCTTCAACGCTTTGTCCGGCTCGTCGCCGACATGGAAGCCGAACAGCGCCGGATGGCTTCCGAAATCTCTCACCGCGGCCCGCACGCCGTCGGCGTAGCCCGGCGCAACGCCGGCCGCATCACCCTTCGCGTAGCCCCGGCGATCGCACACGATCAGCTTCATGCCGCGCTTTTGCGCCCAGTCCAACAGCCTCACGATGTGGGCTCTCTGCTCCGCATCGGCGGGGTCGAACTCCGGACTCTGCGGCACGGTGAAGCCCGCGTCCGCCCACTCCGCCACCGCCGCCTCATCCATGTGGATGCCGTGCTCGGCGAGATTCGTGTAGTTCCAAAAACTGATGGGGTAGCGGTCCAGTCCGAATGATTGGGTCTTCTGAATCATGGCCCGCAGATTGTCTGGAGTCTTGACCGGTTCCTGAGAGTAGACGATCGCGGACGACAACGCGATCGCCGCCGCTAGCAGATATCGATTGAGCATGGCAGCCAACTCCGATCGGAACGGGCGCTCGACCAGTGCCGCCGGCTCGGCTGGGGCCCGGCGTTCGCGCGCCTCCGTTTCGGCGCCAAGCATATCACGCCGTTTCTGGCAATTCGCGGCGCCACTCCGCTAGGTTTGGCTCGCGTCGGGCGCCGGCTCCGGTTCGAAACGGCCGCTCACATCGGACGGAAGATCGACTCGCGCCGCCAGATCGCCGTGAAACGTCATCATCCCGACGTGATCCAGCTTGGCTGTCAGATCCACCCAGATCTCCCCGCCCATGTCGGTCCAGCGTTTGCAGAAGCTGTAGTCCTCGCTCAGGTACGTGGATGTCTGCGAGTCGATCATGCAGTTGAACAGCGCCGCGCGCCATGGGTTGCCCTCGAACGGATCGTAGGCCTTATGCTCGGAGCGGTACCGAAGTTCGGCGTAGCGTTCCACCATCGCCTCCAGCGCCGCGCGCCGGATCATCATAAAGCCGGTCCCGGCGTAGCGCGCCTTCACGAATCCCTGGCGCGTGACGAGCCCGTGCGAATGTTCGCCTTCCACGACGTAAGACAGCGTCGCCGATTCGAGCGGCGTGCGGCCGGCCGCGACCGCGGCGGGCATCATCGACCAATCGATGGCCTTCACCGGATAGGCGGCCGCAGTGACGTCAGCGTCAAAATCCAGCAGCCGGAACACCTGCTCCGGCTCGAAGCCGATGTCGGAATCGACGAACAGCAAATGAGTCGCTTTGGTTTCGGAGAGGAAGTGCGTGAGGATGCTCTGGCGCGCGCGTGTGATCAGCGAGTCGCCGGACTTCATCAGATAGCCCAGGTTCACGCCGCGGCGGACGCAGGACTGTTGCAGCCGCAACAGCGAGAAGGCGTAGATCGTGCTGACCTGTCCGGCGAAGCAGGGCGTCCCAATCTCGACGAACGGCGGCGTTGGCGGCATGAATCCGCTCGCATTGTAGCGCGTTGGAGCGCTGGTTCCCATAACTGGGCCATGTCGAATGAGGCCCTGCGCGAGGGCGTCGCGCGCCGCGAGTTGCCAGCCGCGCCGCGTTGGATGATACTCCTGCCAGCACGAGATCGGGAATCGGGGCACGTAACCGCGGCGTTCAGCCCGGCCATCACGGTCGCCCAAGAACAGCGGCACTATGACCCCACAAATCTCCGCTTCGCGTGAATCCACCATGCTGTGGTTCGTGGGGCTGTCTTGAACTGGCGCTGATTGGAGCGCAATGTCACTTCAACTCGCGGGTGTACGATAACGCAAGGAGGGCCGCAATGCAACGAAAAAGCATTTTACTCGGCGTTGTCGCCATTCTCGTCGTCGTCGGACTTGGATACTCTGCCTGGCATTTCGTCAAGGAACGGAGTGCGCAATCCTGCAAAGCCTGCATGCGACCCGTCCACTCTCACATGAAGACAGTGGCGATTATAGACGGCAAGCGCGCGATTTACTGCTGCCCGGCGTGTGCACTGTCAGCGCATCAGCAGTCCGGTCAGACAGTGCAAGTGGTCGAATTGACGGACTATCTCAGCAATACCCCGCTGCAGCCTGAGAGCAGCTTTGTCGTGCGTAATAGCGATGTAAACCCTTGTCTTCAGCATCATCCCGCTGTCGGTGAAAACAATCAGCCGCTCGAATCGCATTTCGACCGCTGCACTCCGAGCGTGCTCGCGTTTGCAAACCACATCGAGGCGCAGGGATTTGCGACCGACCACGGCGGCCAGGTCCTGAGATTCACCGACTTCGCCGGGGAGTTTGGACGATAAGCGCGATTGCCTGTCTTACCGCTTCGACCTGACTATTCATGGTCGTGTTTGGGCCGCCCTAGTGAGAGTGGCCAACGTGCCCACCGGTTGCGTTCGCGACTTCGATCTTGTCGACTTTGAGAACCTTCGTGTTTTGGAACAAGGTTCCGGTCACGGTGACCTTTTGCGCGGCGAACTTCTCGGGGCTTTGCTGATCGCTAAGCACGTATATGTCATTGCCGACCAGTAGCGCGTACTTCGTGTTCTTTGGATCCATTTTCACGCACTCGCGGACGCACTTGGCATCCGGCGTGATGCCCATGCTGTGTCTGGCGCCGCACATGGTGTCGGTGATGACGCCGGTAAACGATTGCGATTTGTCGGCGGCGGCGAGTAAGGCCGTGCCGAATATCAGAGTGATGATTAACTTCTTCATTCTGGTGTTGGATTCCTTTCTTCGATCGCGGTCAACAACTGAAGTCCTTTGTCTTGGTTGAGTCGCTTCCAAAGCGCCTCGAACCGCTTTTCATCAAGCGGCTGCTTGAGTTGGAAGTTGAATCCCTTCCTGCTGCCGTACTGCGTCTTGGCACGCTCGTAGGTCGTAATGCTGAGCTGGTAACGGTCGGAAGTGCTGACGCTCTCGATGTCCTGATAGCGCCAGGTGCGCGACTGGCGCGCCCGGTCCGTCTTGTAGACGATGCGATCCGAGCCAACCTCAAGGATCCCTTCGGATCCCTGAATCGTGCCCAGCAGCTTGACCGGGAGCTCCCAGAGTATGCTCGGCTGTGAGTCTGCCACCGCGGCGACGAATCGGCGGTCCAGTTTGTCTTTCAACATCGAGTAGGCGGCGTCGAATGACTTGCCTTTCGTGAGGAAGAACTCGAATTCTTTGTCGACGCCGAGGAGCCACTTACGGGCCTTGTAAGTCACGAGTGTTAGTTTGTCGGGAGACACCCAGAGTTCCTGGATGTCCTGATAGTCGAACTGAACGCTCTCCAACTTTGGGTGCTTCTTCCCCTTTCCATTGGAGAGCACCTGCTGGTAGCCCACTCCCTTCTCGCTGATCGTGAGCACGCCGGCGTGATTCTTCAACGCTCGATGATGCCGCACTTCATAGATGAGCTCGGCTGCCCCCGCTGGAGCGATCGCCAGGAGAGCAACGAGCAGACTTACGATGCGACTAGCTTTCTGACTTCTGTATTCCATTTCCAAACCTCATAAACTGCGGGGTAGACGACCAACTCCAGAATGAAGGAGGTGAAGATCCCGCCGATCATCGGAGCGGCGATACGCCGCATCACATCGGCGCCGGCGCCAGTGGACCACATGATCGGGACGAGACCCATGAACATGACAGCTACGGTCATGAACTTCGGCCGGATGCGCTTCACGGCGCCGTTGTGGATGGCATTCTGAAGATCGGCCAGGCTCGTCATCTTACCCTCCTTCCTGGCGCCTTCATAGGCGATGTTCAGATACAGCAGCATGAAGATGGCCGTCTCGGCATCGACGCCGAGCAACGCGATCAGGCCGACCCATACGCCAATGCTCATGTTGTAGCCGAGGAAGTACAGGAACCAGATCGCACCCACGGCCGAGAATGGGACAGCCAGGACGATCAGCATGGTCTCCGTGATCGACTTCGTATTCATGTACAGCAGCATCATGATCAGGAACAGCGTCAGAGGCAGGATCGTCTTCAGCCTTTCCCGAACCCGCTGCATGGCTTCATACTGTCCGCTCCAGACGAGGGTGTAACCTGCCGGAAGCTTCACTTTCTCGCGGACCAGTTGTTTCGCTTCATCCACGTAGCTGCCTACATCGCGCCCGGCTACGTCGACATACACATAGCCATTGAGCATCCCGTTCTCATCGCGTAGCATGGCCGGCCCGCTGGAGAGCTTGATGTCCGCGAGTTGTGAAACTGGAATCTGTGTCTTGCCGTCCATCACCGGCACCAGGACGCGGCTGAGCTGGTTTATGTCGCTGCGGAAGTCCCGGAAATAGCGCACATTAACGGAGTAGCGTTCACGGCCTTCAATCGTAGTGGTCACATTTTCCCCACCCACGGCGCTCATCAGCACCCCTTGCACATCCTCCATGCTGAGACCGTAACGGGCCATTTCATCGCGCTTCCAATCGAAGTCCAGGAAGTAGCCTCCACCCGTTCTCTCGGCAAATACGTTCCGCGTTCCCCGCACCTTCGGCAGGATGCCCTCAATCACAGTGCCTATCTGTTCGATCTGATTCAGATCGGAGCCATACACCTTGATACCCACGGGCGTGCGCACGCCTGTCGTCAGCATATCGATGCGGGCTTTGATCGGCATGGTCCAGGCATTGGACACGCCGGGCATCGCCAGTGCTGCGTTCATCTCGTCAACGAGTTGTTCGCTGGAGACGTGTTCGGGCGTGATGTGCCCGAAGGCTGCCTTGAGCCGGCGGGGAGCCCAAGTCCAGCCTGAATACCAGGTCTCTACCTTGCGCCATTGATCCTGCGGCTTCAGAACGATGATCGTCTCCATCATGGAGAATGGCGCCGGATCGGTCGAGGTCTCCGCGCGGCCCGACTTGCCCATGACGGTGAGTACTTCCGGGAACTGCTTGATGATACGGTCCTGCACCTGCATCAGCTTCTGCGCCTCGGCGACAGAGATCCCGGGCATCGTCGACGGCATGTAGAGCAGAGTGCCCTCATCGAGCGGCGGCATGAATTCGGACCCGAGCTTCTCGTAGATCGGAATCGTGATCACGACTATCGCAATCGCCCCGGCAATCACAAAGTATTTCCAGCGCAGCGACCAGCGGCAGACGGGGTCGTAGAGCCGCATCAGGACCCGGCTGATGGGGTGATTCTCTTCCGAATGGATCTTGCCGACCAGCACCGCATTCACAACACGGGCCAGCCAAAGAGGCCGGAATTGGAAATTGTCCATGTGCGTGAACAGCAGCCGCATCGCCGGGTCCAACGTGATAGCCAACACCGCCGCAATGATCATGGAGAAGTTCTTGGTGTAGGCCAGAGGCTTGAAAAGGCGGCCTTCCTGAGCCTCCAGGGTCAGCACGGGCAAGAACGCAACGGCGATCACCAGCAGTGCAAAGAAGCTCGGTCCGCCGACTTCCTTCACGGCATCGATGACCACCCGGTGGTAGTCTTTCTTTCGTCCCGTCCGCTGCCATTCTTCGAGGTGCTTGTGGGTCTGCTCCACCACCACGATGGCCGCATCCACCATGGCGCCGATGGCAATGGCAATGCCGCCGAGCGACATGATGTTGGCGCTGACGCCCATCATCTTCATCGGAATAAACGCGATGATAATAGCGATGGGAATCGTGAATACCGGGATGATCGAACTGGGAATGTGCCACAGGAAGATGAAGATCACCAGTGCCACAATCACCATTTCCTCGGTGAGCGTCCCCTTCAGGTTTGCGATCGAACGGAGAATCAGGTCCGAACGGTCGTACGCGGTGACGATCTTCACGCCCGGCGGCAGCCCGGGTTCCAGATCCTTGATCTTCGCCTTGACTCTCTCGATCGTATCGAGCGCGTTTTCGCCCTGCCGCATCACGATGATGCCCGAGACCACGTCGCCCTCGCCGTTCCAATCGGCGATGCCTCGCCGGATGTCGGGACCGAGGACGACCGTGCCAACATCTTTCACACGAACGGGCACGCCGCCCTGTGTGTTCAGCAGGACAATGTTACCGATATCGTCGACATTCTTAACATAGCCGTGGCCCCGTACCATGTACTCCGTGCCACTGAACTCGACAAGCCGGCCGCCGACATCGCTATTACCATTACGAACCGCCTCAACGACTTTCATGATCGGTACTTTGTATGACTGGAGCCGGTCAGGATCGATATTCACCTGGTATTGCCTGACAAAGCCACCCAGGGGCGCAACCTCAGCGACACCCGGCACTGCCTTCAGCTGATAACGCAGAAACCAATCCTGCAAGGACCGGAGTTCGGCAAGCGAATGTTGTCCGCTCTGGTCGATCAATGCGTACTGAAAGACCCAACCTACTCCAGTCGCGTCCGGACCTAACTCTGTCTTGACTCCTTGCGGGAGTCGTTGCAGGACGCCGGAAAGGTACTCGAGGGTTCGCGAGCGCGCCCAATAGATATCGGTCCCTTCCTCGAAGATGATGTAGACATACGAATAGCCGAAATCCGAGAAGCCACGGACATCCTTTACTTTCGGCGCCCCCAACATGCTGGTGACGATCGGGTACGTGACTTGATCCTCCATGATGTCCGGGCTGCGATCCCACCGCGAATAGACGATCACCTGCGTGTCGCTTAGATCCGGGATCGCATCGAGCGTAATAGTCCGCATCGAATAAATGCCGGCGGCAACCGCAAATCCGATGAGGATGAAAACCAGGAACTTGTTGTTGCCGGAGCATTCGATGATGCGGTTAATCATGTTTCTGCTCTCCGGTAGGCGGCATATCCATCCCCGGCATTGCTGCGCCCGCTGCCAGCTTCGATGGCGTGGAGGTCTTGCTAGGACTGCCCGCTGAGCCATGTTGGTGGTCCGGCATGCCCGCGGCAGAGGACTTCAAGCGGCTCTCTGAGTCGATCAGGAAATTACCTGAAATGACGATACGTTCTCCAGGCGTCAGCCCCTTCGTGATCTCGACGCTACCTCCGATCCGTTCCCCAATCTCGACTTGCCGGGGCTCCAGGTAACCATTGCCGCGGTCGACGAAGACCGTTTTCTTCAGCCCGGTGTCGAGCACTGCTTCCGTGGGCACAGTCATGCGCGCTGGCATGGAGATAGTGAAATCGACGTCCACAAACATGTCCGGCTTCAGTGCCATGCTCGGGTTATCGGCCTCGATGCGAACCTTCAATGTGCGAGTCATCGGATCCACCTGAGGCTGAATGTAGTTCACGTGACCGTTGATCTTGCGCCCGCCAGCGTAAGACAGATTGATCTGTGCCGGCATTCCGATCCGGATCATTGACGCATCTTTCTCGAAGATGTCGGCCATGATCCACACCCTGCTTAAGTCCACAATGGTATAGAGTTCGGTCTCTGGTGTGATGTGCTGTTTAGGAAATGAGTTGCGCACCACTACATATCCGCTGATGGGTGAGTAGATGGTGATGTTGGTAAAAGGTTGCTGGGTTCGTGTGATCTCCTCGATCTGGGCCTCGTTCAGCGAGAACAGTTCCAACCGTTTGCGGGACGCGGCGATCAGCGAATCACTCTGTTGCTGCGAGTCCGGCAGCGAACTTCCTTTCATAATTTCCTGGCTGCGGAGTGCAAGTAAGTATTCGCGTTGGCTGGCCAGCATCTCCGGGCTGTACATGGTCAGCAGCGGCTGACCCTTGTTGAACATACTTGCCGCTGAAATCGACGTACACTTTCTCAATCCAACCGTCGATCCGGGTCTGGACTTTAGTGAACCGAGTTTCATCCATCGCGACCGCGCCCACCGCTCGAAAGGAGTGGCCCCCGGCGTTAGGCGTCACCTCGCCGAACTTCACTCCGACGAGCTGCTGCTTTTCAGGGCTCACCCGGATAGTGCCCATTGGCATCGAGGCCGGATCGTTCTCGTAGACCGGCTCGAGGTTGCTTCCAGTTTCCGGATTGATACCCGGCTCGTCCGATTTGAAGTCGGGCGCCTTCGGATCCCTGTAATACAAGATCTTGCCAGTCGGCTTTTGCGCTTGTGCATCGACATCCCCTCCCTCGTAGACCGGTACAAGCTTCATACCGCAGTCGGGCGCAATACCCGGTTTATCCGACCTGTAAGCGGGGTGCATCGGGTCCTGGTAATAGAGGATTCGGCGCCCACCCTTCTGGCCCACGCTGGTATTCGAGTCCTTGCCATACCAGCGTCCATACCCGAAACCGCCGACAAACGCGATGGCGATTAACGCAAGGAGTAGAAGAATGCGAGGAGCTTTCATGGGACCGTGCCTCACTGCACCAGCGGCCGTCCCGTCATCTCTTCGAGACGGGCGAGGGCGAGATAGAAGTTCTGCAGCTCCTCGTAGTAGTTCATTTGGTAGTCAACGACCGTGGTGTAGTTCATCAGCACACTCAGGAAATCAATGGATCCGGTCTCATAAGAGGATAGAGAAGACTCCAGAGCCAGGCTGGCCTGCGGGATCACCGCTTTGTCATAGAGCTTCACCAGCTGTGAAGCTGTTTCCGCCATAAGATACTCATCCTGAATACGAAAATGCAGGTCCTGATTGGTAGCTTCGTATGTCTTCCGTGACTGTGCCAGGTTCTGTGACTGCTCCGTCACGGCGGCGCGCTGTTTTCGAAAGTAGTAGAGCGGAATCTTGAAGTCGGCTCGAAACATGTACATGGGTGGCATGCCGCCCATGTTGTAGTAGCCGCCGTTCAGCGTGAAGTCCGGATAGTATTCTTTGCGCGCCAAGTTGACCGCCACTTCAGCGCGTTGAATCATGCTTTCGTCACGGTGCAACATAGGTGAATTCGCACCAGCCGAAATATAGAGATCCTGGAGTCCAACTGGCAGATCCATTGCTCGAAGCTCGGCCGGCCGGCCAAGCGGCGAGCCCGGAGCGCGGTTTACCAGACTGTTAATTTCGGCGGCTCTCGCACGCTTTTCGCGTTCGAGCTGCAAGCGTTTGGTCTCCAGGATGGCGATCTGCGTTTGCGCCTTGAAGACGTCCTGCTGGCCCGCCTTGCCCACCGAGTAGCGATCCTCAGTGATCTTTAAGAACCTATGAAGCAGATCGAGGTTGCGATCTAGAACGTTTACAGCGGCAAACGCATGCGCCCGTCGAAAGTAGGCTTGCTCGAGCCGGGAGACTACGCCCAGTTTCGTCTGCTGGTACTGTTGCCATTCCGCTTCGGCTTCTTTGACGGCCATGTCGCTGGCCAGCTTGCGCTTCCCGGGGAATGGGATCTCCTGTGAGACCATCACGCCGATATTGCTTGTGACGTCTGTTCCCAGTCCTGCTCCCGGCCACGGCCTGCCGCTGCTGTTGTAGCCAGGTGAGAACATCGGGTCCGGCAGAGTGCTGACCTGTGAAGGCCGCTGGCGGGACGCTTCATAGCGTTTCTGCGCCGCGGCGATCTCGGGGCTGTTGCTCAAGGCTTCGGCCAACAGATCCTTGAGCTCCGTCAGATCCGTCTGCGCCCAGAGCCCGGATGCCGGCATTGACAAGAGCACAAGCGCCCGGCCCATCCAAGGGGATCGAACCGTGTTGCTCTTTCTGGTTACCACTCATCCGTGACAACGCATGTCGTGGGCCAACTGCCTAATCTACCGGCTAACTCATTCACTTCCAAAGATCTATCGCTCTAGCGCGCGCGGTCGTGATCGTCCAGGGTATGACTGGAATTGGAGATTATCGGACACGGGTTGGACAATATTCGGCAGTCCTGCCAATCTGGCCCGGCCTTTGGCCCGTTCGAATTATGTGTAACCGCATGAAGCTCTGTCGCTTAGTCCGTCCGCTCCTGATTGGCGTCCCAAGTGCATCGGCAATATCTTGGCAGTGCGTATGAAATTGAAGACGAAGGCGCTCGCTCGTTCGGCTTCCGTCCTATTGTTCATCGCGCTCTCCAATGCCCCGCGCTTGTTCGCGGCGCAGAACATTCCTCGTTGGGAACAAGTGTTGAATGAAGTGTTGGACCGTGCTGAGCAGGAGCGCAGTGCCGAGGATTCGGTCCCCACGATGATATACGCTCCGCCCGATCGCGCCGCAACCTTGGCGTCACCTGATATGATGCCTCTCCGGCCTATCATCGCGGACTACGTACGCTACTTCCAGGGCCCGGGATTAAAAAGCTACCGATCGTCAATCGGCAGGCTCCGGACATACCGGCCGATGATCCAGCGCATTCTACGCGAAGAAGAACTCCCGCCTGAGTTGATATGGATCGGACTCGTCGAAAGCGGGTACGATCCGGCAGCCAGGTCGCCCAGGAACGCCCTGGGAATCTGGCAGTTGATTCCCCAGACGGCCACGACGTATGGGTTGAAGATGGACCAGCAGGACGAGCGCGCAGACCCGGAGAAGTCCACCCGCGCCGCGGCGCGCTACCTGAAGTTTCTCTATGCTAGGTTTGGAGACTGGACCCTGGCCTTGGCCGCTTACAATGCGGGCGAAGGGCGTGTTCAAAGCGCGATTGAACAGGCTCAGGACCGGGATTTTTGGCGCCTCTCCACATCCGGAATGCTGCCTCGTGAAACCCAAGCGTACGTCCCCGCGATGCTGGCAGTGCAGTTTCTTGGTGCAGGCAGGACATTAGAAGAGGGATCGAACTCATATGACGACGCAACCAGACCCGCGGCCAAAGTCGAACTTGCCCCGTTCTCTCTCTCGCGCTGACTGGTCTTCGCCGGAGGAAGCGGCGCTCAAGCTGGGACCGGACCGGACAAATATCAACTGGAAGGCGATTGCGCTCGTGGTGGCAGGTATCGCCCTGACGAGCGCCGGTCATTACCTGACGCCGAGTAGCCTGCTGATCTGGCACGGCATCTTTCAGCGGTTGTACTATCTGCCGGTCGTTTTCGCCGCGATCACCTTCGGCTGGGCCGGCGGATTGTCGGCTGCTTTGGCCGTGGGTGCCGTGTATATTCCGCACATCATGATTACCTGGTCCGGGATGCATCACTACGCGATGGAGCAGTACGCCGAGATTTTCATGTTCCTGGCGGTTGGAGTGGTGACCGGCATCCTGGCGGATCGCGAGCGCAAGCGCCGGATCGAGTTGCAGCACACCGCGCAGCGGCTCAGCGCCGTCTATCGCGAGCTGCAGTTGAGTTTTGAGCAGGTGAAACGGGCCGACCGCCTTTCGGCGATCGGTCAATTGGCTGCCGGCCTGGCCCACGAAATTAGGAACCCGTTGGCCAGCATCGATGGCGCAGCCGAGGTACTGGATATTGCCGGCGATCAGCTTGCGTTGCGAAAGGAAACGGTGAGCATCATTCGCAAGGAGTGTGCGCGTTTGAACCGCCTGCTGACCAGTCTGCTGGACTTCGCGCGGCCCCGCCGCCCCGAGTGGCGCGCTGTGGATCTCTCCAAGGTGCTCGACTCAGTGATCGACTTGGTGGGTCACTCCGCCGGAAAAGGCATCCAATTCCACACGGAGAACACGCCCACTGTTCCAACGCTTCTGGGAGATGAGGAGCAACTGACCCAGGTCATATTGAACCTGACCTTGAACGCCGCACAAGCCATGCCGGAGGGCGGCGATGTTTGGCTTACCGCCCGGCCGGAGGACGATGGCATTGTGATTCAGATTCGCGATCAAGGCCCAGGCATTCCTGAAGCGGACATGGACAGAATCTTCGACCCGTTCTTCACTACAAAAGATACTGGGACTGGGCTTGGCCTGGCGGTTGTCCATCAGATCGTCACGCAGCACGGCGGGACCGTGACCGTCACCAGGAACCAGGACCAGGGCACAACCTTCAGTCTGTTTTTCCCGCGCTCACGAGGTGACCTTGCATGATTGGTAAGAGGATTCTGGTCGTCGACGACGAGGAGAATCTCCGCCGCGTCACTCAACTCAAGCTGCAACAGGCCGGCTTCGAGGCGCTGACGGCGAGCGACGGTCACCAGGCTCTCGAGATCCTGTCGAAGCACGCACAAGACCTCGTCCTCACAGACCTCAAGATGCCTGGCATGTCGGGTATCGACCTGCTGCAGCGGATCAAGCAGGAGTACCCAGAGGTCATTGTCGTCGTGGTCACGGCGTACGGCACAATTGAGTCCGCGGTGGAAGCGATGCGCATGGGGGCGCATGACTACATCATCAAGCCGGTTAGCTCCGCTGCCCTGAATCTGATCGTTTCGCGCGCACTGGAGCATCATCGCCTGCAGGAAGAGGTCAGGAACCTTCGCACTGCCATCGACAGGAAGTTTGGGTTTGAGAACATTATCGGCAAGGCCAAGAACCTGTTGTCCACTCTCGACAATGCCTCGCGCGCCGCGCAGAGCGATTCCACCGTGCTCATTCGCGGAGAGACCGGTACCGGCAAAGAACTTCTGGCCAAAGCGATTCATTTCAATAGCCCGCGTCGCGACCTGCCCTTCGTCGTAATCAACTGCGGCGCGATCCCGAAGGAGTTGTTGGAATCCGAGCTTTTCGGACACACAAGAGGATCATTCACCGGCGCGTTGGCCAACAAGCAGGGCAAGATTGAGATGGCCGATCAGGGGTCGCTCTTCCTGGATGAGATCGGCGAAATGCCGGTAGAGTTGCAGGTCAAGCTTCTCCGGCTGATTCAGGAGCGTGAGATTGAGAAGATCGGCGCCGCGGCGCCCACGAAGGTCGATGTACGGATCATCGCCGCGACCCACCGGAATCTCCAGGCGATGGTGGAAGACGGCACGTTCCGGGAGGATCTCTACTACCGTCTCGCCGTGATTCCGCTGACCCTTCCGCCGCTGCGGGAACGCCCCGATGACATCCCCGAGTTAGTCGCCATTTTTTTCGATAAATTCAAGCGGCGGCTCAACCGCCCGAACTTGAAACTGTCCCCGTCGCTGCTCCCTTACTTCTCCACCTACCGCTGGCCCGGCAATGTGCGCGAACTTGAAAACGTCGTGGAACGCTTCGTTGTTTTGGCGCCCGGCGACGATGTGACCGTCGCCGATTTGCCGGACTTCCTGGTGCGCGAGCGGCCGGCGATGGAGGCGATTCAACTCGAGTTGCCGCCGCAAGGGATCAGTATTGAGGCGGTCGAGCGTGAACTCGTTCTGCGGGCGTTGCAGCGTTTCAATTGGAATCAGACCAAGGCGGCCGAATGCCTTGATATCAGCCGCAAGATGCTGATCTATCGCATGGAGAAGTTCAACCTTCGCAAAGACGACTGAACCGGCTAGGCCCGCGCCGGTCAGCCGCTGCGCGGTGCGGCGGCTTTGCGCGGGCATCCAATCCTGAGCAGCATCGCCGTGCGCGGGAGCCCTACCGCTCCGCCTGTCGTTCACAGATTTTGTTTTTCGGAACTCCGCGCAGCGCGAGTTCATCGTGCGCGGTCCCGACCGGTGAATCGCGCGCCGCGCAGCATTGAGACCTCGCTCGGCTTTGGCCTGCGATTCAGGATTTCAGCCTGCTTGTCGCGTCGTCCGCCTCCAAGAAACACCATGCTTGCGCGGTGAAAACACGGTTTTGCACCAGGTTTTTGCGTCATCCTGTATCTATGGTTTTCTAAAGGACTTAGCCGAATTTCAACGCAAAATGCCGTATAAACGCTTTCGCACGCTCCGCGCGGTGCCCTGTATCCGACACGTTCTAAATGACTTAGCCGAACTAGAAGGTACGTCACGGTGCATCTATGGTTTTCTAAAGGACTTAGCCGAACCAAGCCGCACGCGCCTGCGAGCGCCGCCGCTCATCTATCTTATTCTAAAGGCCTTAGCCGCACTGAAGGCGAATGCTCGCGCGCGCACCGCGTATCTATGGTTTTCTAAAGGACTTAGTCACCTCAAGCCGCGGATTTCCCAGTAAATATCGTGCGTCGCCGCGTATTCCGCGTTTTCTAAAGGACTTAGCCGCCTTGAACCATGCATTTTGGCGCGCGCATCGCGTTTTTCCCAATAAACACCGCACGCTACCGTGTATCTATGGTTTTCTAAAGGACTTATTCAGACATTGGGCGTTCTTGCCGAGCGCTGAAATCACCGTGTTCGGGGGGCGTTCTTGCCAACATTTTGCCGGTCGGCGCCATAGCGCGCAAAGGTCCAATGCGCTGCGCGGCGGCCATTGCTCGCCGACAATCACAAAGAGCGAAGCAAAGTGTAATCTACGCGATTGGCAAGCTTAGTTACTCATGGGCCGGTTTGATACAGCATGGGCGTCCGGATTACCGGACGCCCGCGTTATCAATTCACCGCAACTTTAGAACAAAGAAGACGCATATTCTGGTTCGTGTAGCCAATAGGGCGGGCGCCCATAGTGAAAGTAAATCTGGTTTTCATACTCTCGAGTAATTGGCGTATACTCATTATACTCGGGGCAGTTCTGGATGGCTTCCCGGGTGAGGCCGACGGAGACTTTAGATTCCAACCAGCTCACCTGTTTAATCCACGCCGGTGAAACCAGCACCTTTTTACCCGGCCACCAATTGCGCGTTGCCACCTCGATGTAGCGAATAGCCCACGCCTGGTCGTCCACGATAACGCCGTCCAGATGGCCGATCTCACCATCCGTCGCATCAATGGAATAGCCCGTGACGGCTTCCGTGCTTCGTAGATGCGAATCCGGAGATTCTCTGCGGATCCGTTCCTCCATAGAACCCATAGCGGCCGGTGGCTGGAAAGTCAGACCACCCGGGTAAAAAGCCTGGCCCCACAGATTGGGACCACCCCAATAATAGGGATATCCGTAATAACCGAGGTAGGCCGCCTCGTGCTGCCGGGAGACGGGTTCATGCGTATTGATGTCGGGGCTATTCTCAACCTGCCTTTTTGTCAGCGCGACATCCAACCGTCTCTCCGGCCAGTCTACGTGGGCGATCGACATTGGCGAGATCAGCACCTGCCTCCCGCCCAGCCAGCCACCGGTATCCACGGTGAGATAGCGGATCGCCCACGTCTCATCGTCGAAATAGAGTTGGTCAACTTTTCCAAGCTCACCGTCCGTAGCCCGGATCGTAAGACCTTTCAAATGCGTAATATTCGTTAACATTTCGTCTTTGCCCTCCCGGGCAGTTGCTCACCGCGTTGTTCGTTCCGACCGCCTGCACAGCATTGCATTATATTACCGACGCAGCGATTAACTTCGCCGTATGCAGTGACATGTGAATCTTCTGTGTGCCTTCGATGACCGATTTAGCCTCAGCCGCTTCCTGGGCCGTGCCATGCACCATTAACAGGAACTTGTCCGCCTTTAGCGCCGTTTCATACTCCACAACACTATCCTTCGGGATACCCAGGCCATACAGCGCAGCACCGAGGGCGCTCAAACCGCCCACTACCGCGGCGCCTTCTAACGCGCCCACAATCCAGCCGACCAACGGACCGGCGACAAGCACTGGGCCTATACCAGGAATGGCAAAGAAAGCCGACCCGAACAGCAGCCCCCAAAAGCCACCCCAGAAAGCACCGGTCTTGCCCCAGTACTTCATCCGGTCACCGCTATTGTAGTAACCCACTACGTGTTCGTCACTGTGGTAGTCCTTGCCGACGATGGACAAAGTGTGCATGTCGATCCCGGCATGCTGCAGCTTCTTGATTGCTTCTTCCGCTGCGGTATGCGTGTCATAAATAGCGACTACCGCGTTCAGTTCAGACATTTCCAATCTCCTTTAGCCTCTAGGCGATCCTGGCGAATCCAGCCACGAAGGTCCCTATACAGTCGCAGCGCGGTAACTACTGCACGCGCACGACCAACCGCGCAGCGTGCATAGATGACGCGCGGGCCCCTCTTTCAGGGGGTTTCGAGGGCCTGATCGGGATGCAGGCGCATGCAGAATCTGCCATTGCGAGTGCAAAGTCCGCATCGGTCGGAGCGACCAGGCGTGGATGAAAGTGAAGCCGGCCGCGGGCGTGGCGCGCTTCTCCGATACCGGCGCGAGCCAGGGCAACGATCGGGGGCTATTTCAGAGAGAAATGGCCGAGCGGGATGAGAGTGGTCCGCCTCGTGCAGATAAGAGTATGCGTTGACCACGCTTCCACAGGAGGAAAGAGGAACAGGATGCACGAAGAACACCGCCAAGCGGCCGAGCTGCATGCACGTGCGGCGGCGGCCCATCGTACTGCCGCGGAACACAACGAAAAAGGGGATGTCACAAAGGCAGTCTGGCATTCTGAGCGGGCGCTGGAGTACTCGGACCAGGCTTACAAGCTGGCGCAGGAAGCGCACAACAAGTCAGGAAAAATAGGAAGTCTTTAATGTCCACTCGTTACAACAACGGATCGCATTACGAGAATCACCAACGCGCCGCCGAGTTGCACGACAGCGCCGCGCATGCTCATCGGACGGCCGCGGTGGCGCATGAGAAACAGGATCACCAAACCGGACAAGAGCTTTCCCGGCAGGCTCTGGAGCATTCCCAACTGGCTTACCAGCATACGGAACAGGCGCACCGGGCGACGTTGAACGAACACGGGTTTGCGACCTTTGGACATGCCGACATCGCAGAGCGGGCGTATGCGCTATGGGTAGCCCGAGGCTGTCCGGAAGGATCGCCGGATCAGGATTGGTTGAATGCGGCGCAGGAGTTGCGGGGCCGCAGAGAAGATTTGCAGAAGTAAATGCACGCCCGAGAGGATCGGAATCTATGAATCACTCTTGTTTATTGTCCTTCCCGATAGCGGCAGTTTTCTGTGCGGCGCTGACGCTGGCGCCGGCGGGCGGACTCCTGTTTGCTCAAGAGAGTCCACAACCTCCACAAGCTCCCCCTCCGAGCCAGGCGCTGTCGCCCGATCAGCTCGACGATCTGGTAGCGCCGGTGGCGTTATACCCGGATCCGCTGATCAGCCAGATCCTGGTGGCAGCCACATATCCGCTCGAACTGGTCCAAGCCTCACAGTGGCTGCAGCGAAACCCGGGGCTTACAGGGGCTGACCTGACGCAAGGCGCGCAGCAGCAGAACTGGGACCCGAGCATCCAGGCGATGGTCGTCTTTCCGGACCTGGTCAAACGGTTGAACCAGGACATCACGTGGACGACAAATCTTGGAAACGCTTTTCTGGCACAGCAGGCCGACGTAATGGACGCCGTACAACGCATGCGGCTCAAGGCGCAGCAGGCGGGGAAATTGCCATCCACGAGCCAGCAGAGGGTGACCACCACGAACGACGGTGGACAGCCGGTTATCGACATCGAGCCGGCGAATTCACAGACGATCTACCTGCCGAACTACGATCCGGCCTACTTCTGGGGACCGGCCATGTATTATCCGTATCCCGGCTGGTATTACCCTCCGTTTCTAGCGGGCAACTTTTTCGGGTTCGGATTTGGGATCGGGATGGGGCCGTATTTTGGATTCGGCTGGGGCGGCTGGGGCGGCTGGGGATGGCGTCCCGGCTGGGGCAACCACAGCATGTACGTCAACAACAGCTTCATTCACCGCAACGGTTTCAACGTGGGGCGCGGCGGGAGCCTGAGTGGCAGGAGTTCATGGTCGCACGATGCCTCGCATCGTCAGGGCGTACCGTATTCGAATCGTGCCTTGGCTAACCGTTACGGAGGCGCCGCGCGGCAAAACCTGCAATCGCGCGCGTCCGCGGGAATGGCGCAGCAATCGCGAGGGGCCACGTCGCAATCGCGCGGGGCCACGTCGCAGTCGGGCGGGCAGCGAATGGGCAACCGGCAGATTGCGCCGAACTCATCCAGCAGGAGACAGAGCGCTTTCGGCGGCGTGAGGGACGGGAGAGCGGCGCAGTCGCATAGCGACCACGGACGTTCAAGCCTGGGTGCGGCGCGGAGCGGTGGAAGCTCCTCGCGCGGGGGCGGATTCAGCGGTGGCGGCGGCAGGGGCGGCGGTGGCGGCGGCAGTCGCGGTGGTGGAGGCGGACGCCATTAGGAGCGAAAGGGAAACCATGGCAAGAATGAAAACGATCTATCTCAAAGACATCCCGCTGGGTCGGATACTCTTCGTGGCCGCCGGCCTGGTGGTTGTGGCAGCACTGCCCGGAGCGGCTCCGCCGCCGAGCCAGCGAACCTTCGCGACGGCCCAGGAAGCCATTCAGGCAACCATCGCCGCAGCCGAGCAGAATGACACGGCAGCGCTGCTACAGATTTTTGGACCCGCGGGCAAGGAAATCGTCGAATCCGGCGACGCGGCGCAGGACAAGGCTCACCGCGCCGAGTTTGCGAGTTCGGCGCAGGAGAAGCTGCAGATCGAAGAAGACCCCCTGACGCCTGATCGGGTGACCTTTACGGTGGGCGCGGACGAATGGCCGTTTCCGGTTCCACTGATTAAGAAGGACGGTCAATGGAGATTCGATTCGGCCAGCGGAAAGGTCGAGGTTCTGGCGCGCAGGATTGGCCGGAACGAATTGAACGCGATGGAAGTGTGCCGGGGCTACGCCGAAGCGCAATTGGAATACGCCGCGGAGGCGCGCGATGGAGATCGCATCCTGAAATATGCGCAGAGGATCGTCAGCACACCGGGCAAGCAGGACGGGCTATATACGGACGGCGTGGCCGATAGTCTGGTTTCGAAAGCCTTCGCCGAAGCCGCAGCCGCGCGGCAGGCAACGGCGGGCAGCAAGCCCGACCCGTACCACGGCTACTACTTCCGAGTGCTGAAATCACAAGGACCGGACGCTGCCGGAGGCGCGTTCGACTACGTGGTGAACGGCAAAATGATTGGCGGCTTCGCACTGGTGGCTTGGCCGGCGGAGTATGGCGTGTCCGGAATCGAGACCTTTATCATCAATCACGAGGGCGTGGTTTATGAAAAGGACCTGGGCGCCGCGACGGCAATGCAAGCCCGGCAGTTGATGCGATTCAATCCCGACAAATCCTGGCATCAGGTGGTCGGCGAGTAGCCACGCGAATTGTCCGGCAGGAGGCTGCAGTTGAGCGGGCATCAGCCGGTTGGCGGAGCACTGCGGATGCGCAGGAACGCGAACCGGCTGATGTCAACTGTGCCGGACCATCGACCGGAGGCCGGGGCGGGGCGACGTCCGCATCCTGCCAGCCGCGACCATCCTGAGTCGCATGGCCGCCCGGTCTCATCGCAATTCATAGAGTCGCAAAACACAACTAGGAAACAGCTACTGGAAGCATGACTACACCAACTTTGTTCACTCCCATTCACTTGGGCGCGGTGGAGGCGCCGAATCGAATTCTGATGGCTCCGCTGACGCGGATGCGCGCGGGTTCGGGGCGGGTCCCCACTGCGTTAATGGCCGAGTATTATGTGCAGCGAGCGGCGGCGGGCCTGATCGTCACCGAAGCCACGGCGATTTCCCAGCAGGGCACGGGTTGTCCCAACACGCCCGGTATCTACACCGACGAACAGGTGGCCGGCTGGCAGCGGGTCACCGGCGCGGTGCACGGCGCCGGCGGCCGCATTTTTCTTCAACTCTGGCACATGGGCCGGGTCTCTCACCCGAGCTTCCAACCGGGTGGCGGGCTGCCGGTCGCGCCCAGCGCCATCGCGCCGCGGTCCGGCCAGGCACTGACGGAGACCGGTCCGCAACCGTACGTCACGCCGCGGGCCCTGGAGACCGGGGAGTTGCCGGGCATCGTGTCGCAGTATGCCGCCGGGGCCGAACGCGCCAAGAGCGCCGGTTTCGACGGTGTGGAGATTCACAATGCCAACGGTTATCTGCTGGATCAGTTTCTCCGCGATGGCACGAACCACCGCACGGACGAGTATGGCGGCCCGGTGGAGAACCGCGCGCGGCTGACTCTGGCCGTGGCCGCAGCGGTGACGAAGGTGTGGGGTGCGGAGCGCGTGGGCATTCGCTTTTCGCCCGGCGGCGTGTTCAACGATATGCACGATTCGAACCCGCAGGCAACGTTCAGCTATGTGCTGCAGGAGTTAAACCGGTTCCACCTGGCCTACGCGCACGTGATCGTCTCCTCGGAAGACGACCTGCGGCACGGCGCGGCTGTTGTGCCGCTGGCGGCGCTGCGGCAGGCGTTCCATGGGCCGCTGATTGTCGCCAACGGCTTCACGCTCGAGACGGCGACGCGGGCGGTGGCGGAAAGCGCAGCCGACGCGGTGGCGTTCGGGCGGTTGTTTCTTGCCAATCCCGACCTGCCCGAGCGCTTCCGGTTGAACGCGCCGCTGAACACACCGGACGAATCGACGTTTTATGGCGGAGCGGAAAAGGGCTATACCGATTACCTGGCATTGGATGGTCGGCTCGTCAAGAAGTAATTGAAACCACGAACCGGAGCCAGCCTCGGAGGCTCATCGTGGGGCACACAGCAGCGGAATCTGCATCGGTAAATGCAAATTGTGCGTTGGCGCGGCTTGGCGGCTCATCGCGGAATCGTGCGATGAATAGATGCCTGAACCGACCCAGGACGGCAATTACCGATTAATGACCTGTCGCTATGCAATTCTTACCATGCACCGAACCGCTCGCCGGCGCGCGCGGCTCAGCGGCGGTTGGGGAGCGGCGCCGAAGCAACCGCTCCTTACAGTCGCGGCTCCGTCACGATAGTCGCGGCTCAGAAACAACGGCGCGGTTGCAACGCAACACCGCTCCCGCACGGTGGCGGCTCAGAAACGCCGACTCAGAAACGTCGTCTCGGTAACGATATCTCCGCGACAGGACACTGGTCCTGGATCGCGGTGTCAATCGCTTAAAGACGTCCTAGCGTTGGCCGGTGGAGATTCAGCCTCCCAGATACTCGACGTGCGCGTAGGTGCCTAAGCGCGGGTTGTATGCCAGATACCACCCGTCGTGGTCGGGGTCCTCGTAGATCACGATCTGATCGCCGCCCCAGTTCCAGCCGACGACGATGTTGTAGTCGTACGGGGCGACGTCCCAGTACCAGTTGTTAAACCAGAAGCGCTCGCGGTTCCCTCCGGCAAGGTTCCATACATGTCCCGGTCCAAAGCCGCCGGTGAAGGGACCGTGCGCGAACGGATGATCGAGGTGGTAATGCGCATCGTTGCGGCCGCTATTGTGTCCGACCCATTGATCGTTATTAGCGTGAACGTGCGGAAGTTCCGGATGCCCCTTCTTGTCTACGGCAAGACGGTTCTCGGTCCCAGATCGGGATTCCTGCCCTTTTGACGGACGGCCAGACTTGCTAACAGTCGCGGCAGCAGGGCCGCGAGCCGGAATGTGGCCCCCGCCAACCGCCGCGGGGTGACCGCCGCCGCCACGCGGCGCCTCGCTCTTCCCTCTTTCCTGGGCAAAGGCAGCGACGCAAAGCATAACTGAGAGCATGAGCAGCTTTTTCACACGAACCTCCTTATTGAAATCTCGCCAGCGAATCACTTGCACATCTGATTCCATTTTAATCCAGGGCCTGGCTATGGCGTAACGGCGGCGGCATGGCAGCGCGCGCACAGGACCGGCACGAGGCGGCAGCCGAAAAAGTGAGACAAGAGTAAGAGGCAAGGCCAGCCGTGGCGGCAAACGTCCCAGCAGCGAACCCGAGTCCGCGCAAACTCACGTTGGCGCGATTGATTGCGGCCACGTTTTTCATCGTCGCCGGGGGACCGTTCGGACTGGAGGATATCGTCGCGCGCTCGGGATACCGGGGCGCGATTCTGATACTGCTGGCGACGCCGCTGGTGTGGGCGCTGCCGACGGCGTTGATGGTGAGCGAACTGGCGAGCGCACTGCCGGTCGAGGGCGGCTACTACGTGTGGGTCAGACGCGGGATGGGACGGTTCTGGGGCTTTCAGGAGGCCTGGCTTTCCCTGATGGGCAGCGTCTTCGACATGGCGATTTACCCGACGCTGTTCGTGGCCTACCTGGGACATTTCGCGCCCGCCGCAACCGCGGGCCAACGCGGAATGTGGATTGGCGTCGGGCTGGTCGCCGTGGCGGCGCTATGGAACCTGCTGGGCGCGCGGACGATAGGCGGCAGCGCAGTGGTGATGGGCGCGCTGCTGCTCACGCCGTTCGCCGTGCTGGCGATCTATGCGCTATTCGCGCGTGTTGGCGCGAGTGCGGCCGCGGCCGGCGCGGCGCGCTTCGACTTGCTCGGCGGAGTGATGGTCGCGATGTGGAATTACATGGGCTGGGACAACGCTTCGACGATCGCCGGCGAAGTCGAGCGGCCACAGCGGACCTACCCACTGGCGATGGCCGGGGCCGCGTTCCTGGTCACGCTCAGCTATGTCGTGCCGATTGCCGCAGTGGCAACGACGGGATTGGAGGCGGGCGCGTGGTCGACGGGCGGTTGGGCGGAGGTGGCGCGGCGGGTGGTGCCGGACGCCAGCGGCGGGATGCTGCTGGCCGCGGCGATCACCATCGGCGGCATGCTGAGCGCGGTGGGGACGCAAAACGCGCTGACCATGGCGCTGTCGCGCGTGCCGGCGGCGATGGCGGAAGACGGCCTGCTGCCGCGCGTCTTCGCACGATGCAGTGCGCAGACCGGCGCGCCGTGGGTCTCGATTCTGGCGTGCGCGACGGCCTGGGCGCTGTGCCTGCAGTTGAGCTTCGTAAAACTGATCATGCTCGACGTGCTGCTGACGGGGTTGAGCATCGTGCTCGAGTTCGCGGCGCTGGTGGCGCTACGGATTCGCGAGCCGGGTTTGGCGCGCCCGTACCGCGTGCCCGGCGGTCTTACCGGCGCGATCGCGATCGGCATTCCACCGCTGGCGCTGCTGGTGCTGGCGGTGGTGCGCAACGACGCCGAACCGGTGGGGCCGCTGAGCGCGCTGCAACTCGGAGGGTTGCCGATTGCGGCCGGCGTGGTGACGTACGCGCTGGCCGGCAGACGCAGGGTTGTTCAAAAAGCAGGCGCGGACGAACCGAACCGGCGGCGGTGAATCGCAAGCGCGTTGGAGCGGAGGACGCAGAAGGTGGATAGAGAAAATCATGCGCGCCGCGGGACAGAAACGTCGGTGTACTTTTTAGGACCTGAAAGTCTAAAATGGGAGTTTCTGCCCGCTGGCTCTCGCGCAAGCGGTTGAAGGTGGGCGGATCCCGCGCGATGACCGGGTCCTGCTGGCGGGCACGGCAGTTGCGTTGATGCCCGGCCCCTGGAACTGGTATTTTGATGCACCCCCAAGCGGCGTTTTTCAGCTATTTAACGAGCCGCAGGCTGGTCTATTCAAGCTGCTGGGAGGACCCGGACGTCGACCGCCAGGCGCTCGACTTGAACGCCGATGACCGTGTTCTGGTCATCACCAGTGCGGGCTGCAACGCTCTCGACTACCTGCTGGCGGGAGCTGGGCGCGTGGACGCCGTCGATTGCAACCCCTGTCAGGGGCATCTTCTCGAATTCAAGGCAGCCGCCATCCGGGCGCTGGACTATCAGTCGTTCTTCCGTCTTTTCGGTCTCGGCGGATGTGCTGAAGTACGCAGCATGTATTGGGATGCGATTCGAGACGGGCTATCGGACAAGGCACGTTGGTTTTGGGACAACAGGCTGCACCTGTTGGCGGGATGCGGATGGCGCAAGACTTTTTATCATAAGAGCACGTCCGGGACGTTCTGTCGATGCATGGTTGAATGCCTGTACCGGATGAAGGGGCTGCGCAGCGCATTCGAGCGCCTGCTAGCGGCGACCGACCTTGAGACACAGCGCGAAATTTATCAGGAATGCGGCATCCGAACCCACCTGGACACGCCGGGCTTCCGATGGCTGCTATCGCGCCAGCCCGTACTTTCGCTGCTTGCCGTTCCGCCCGCCCAACGTTCGGAGGTTACCGATGAATACGCGGGTGGATGGGGAACGTTTTCGCTGGACACATTGGACACGGTATTCCATCGGACACTCATCCGCCGCAACCCGTTCTGGCTGGTTGGATTCACCGGCGGATACACGAGCGAGTGTCACCCTTCCTACCTGCAGCCGCAGTGCTATGAGGAACTGAAACATGGACTGCTGGACCGGTTGCATATCCACGAGGCAACCATAACGGATTATCTCGGTTCAGAGCCGGAAGGATCTTTTTCCAAGTACGTGCTGCTCGATCACCTGGACTGGATGAACCGACCCGAATACGAGGCGGCGCTCAGTGCAGAGTGGTCGCAGATTGCAAGAACGGCCCAGCGGGGCACCCGCGTCATTTTCAGAAGTGGCAGCGCGACCGCTGACTTTCTGGATCACGTCCAGGTGCGAGCGGACTCCGGCACGCGGCCTTTACGCGCTCTGCTGTCTTTCAACCGCAGCCTGGCCCAAGAGCTGCACAGCCAGGACCGCGTGTGCGTTTACCGTAGTTTCCATATCGCCGATATCACTGCCAACGGAAACAACTGATACCAGCCGGGATGGTAATTGAACCACGGCGGAATACGCCACGATCCGGATTGTGGTCTGCCAACCTTATTTCCCTGCAGCCAGCTTACGGTCGAGAGTTTCGATTTCGTGGCGGACGATGAGGCTGCCGGGATAATCGCGGGCGTACTCGGCGAGCCAGGCGCGCGCCTCGCGCGTGCGTTTGTCGCGCAGGCAGGCGACGGCGAGCAGAATTTTCGCGTAAGGACCGTAGTAGCGGCCAGTGGCGGCGACCAGCTTCAGATCCTCGATGCCGCGTCCTTTCTGGCCCTGAATGTTGTCGTAGTGCACGAACCAGCGGACGAAAAAAGGCAGGCTGCCGACGATGTATTCGACGGAGCCGACGTTCAGATAGGCGTCCACGACGGGGGGATGGAGAGCGAGCAGTTTCTGGGCATAGACATTGACCTCGGACTCGAGCTTGACGCTGCGCCATTGACGCCGCTCGACCAGGCCGGTGTAGTCTGTGATCACGCTGGCGGCCATGCACATGGTGAACAGGGCGTCGCGATCGTCGGGAGTGACGGCCAGTCGGGCGGAAGCCAGTTTGCGCGCCTGGGCGACGTCGGCGTAAAGCGCGGCGCGCACGGCCGGATCGGGTTTCAGCTTCTCTTTAGAGGAGAGATTCTCGTCGTCGAGAAAGAAATCCGTTTCAAGGATATGGAGGCGATTCATCTCGCCGAAGCTGTAGGCGGCGGCGCGAACGGCGTAGTAGAACGCGTTCGCGGGCTCCTGGCGCAGCGCCTCGTTAATGACTTTTTGCGCGCCGGCAAAGTCGGCGTTGTACAGGCGCTCGAAGGCGACATCGGCGGGGGTGGTGGCCACGACGGTGGCGAGCAAGAGTGCGAGCATCAGGCAGTCTCTCCGGAGAATCGCTCCTGCAGGACCTGCCGGAGCAGTTTGCCCGTGTGATTCAGCGGCAAGCTGCCGGAATCGAGGATCCAGATGCGGCGCGGCGTTTTATAAGCAGCAAGCGAGTGGCGGCACCACTCCAGCAACTCGTCTTCGCTCGCCGCGGAGCCTGCGCGCAGCTCCACCGCGCCGGCCGGAATCTCGCCCTTCTCGCTGTGCGGCAGGCCGAAGGCGGCCGCGCGGGCCACGGCGGGGTGGGTCAGCATGGTCTCCTCCAACTCGCGGACGTAAACCGAGTAGCCGCCGGATTTGATGACATCCTTCATACGGCCGACCAGACGAATCATGCCGAAGCGATTGCGTTGGGCCAGGTCGCCGGTGCGCATCCAGCCGTCGGGCGTGAGCAGAGCCTGGCGGTGGGCCTCGTCCTTCCAATACTGCGGCGCCAGACCGCGACGGCGAATCTGGCACTCGCCAGTAGCGCCGGCGGGCAGGCGCAGGCCGTTCTCATCGGCTACACGGATGTGAAACGGAGGCACTGGGAAGCAGATGTCGCTGCTACCCGGGAACAACGAAGTCTCGATGCCCATCATCGCGAGGCCGCCGAGTTCGACCATGCCGTAGCAGTTGAGGAGCACGGGCGGAATGCGCCCGCCGCCGGGCAGACGGGCGAGAGCGCCGAACTGGCGCAGGCGCAGCCGGACCGCGAGCGGCAGGTGATCGCTGGCCGAAAGCCACACGCGGATGGACGCGAGGCGCGCGGGATCGGGATTGCTATTGACGAGCCGGGCGAACATGGCGGGCACGCCGACGAAAGCGGTGACGCGGAAACGCTCGACGAGCTCCACGGCGCGGGCGACGTCAAAGCGATCCAGGAAACAGCCGCGGATGCCGGCCATGAGGCCGTAGAGCGCAATGCTCACGGCCATGATGTGGGACCACGGCAGAGCGATGAGGGCGAGATCCTTGCGGCCCAGCAATGGCCCGGCCAGCACGGTAGAACGCGCGCGCCCCGAGCAGCGCGCGGCTCGAAAGGGCCGCGCCCTTGGGGAAACCGCTGGTGCCGGAGGTATGGAACACGGCGACGGTGGCGGCGGGATCGATGGCTGAAGGCGGGAACGGCTGCGGTTCGGTCGCGGCTGCGCGGACGAAGCCATCCATGCGTCTCGGTTTCGTCGTCGGCCTGAATCCAGGTGCGGACAGTGGAGCGCGCTGCGCTGGCCGATGCTGCGCTCGAAGACCGCCTTGTCGGTTACCAGAATGTCCGTGCCGCTGTCGGCCAGGATGCGGCGCACTTCGGCCAGCGAGAGCATCGGGTTCAGCGGAACGGCGATGCCGCCGGCGCGAATGATGGCCAGGAACCAGTGGAAGCACAGCGGATCGTTGGTGCGATAGATGGCGACGGGCTGGCCGGGCGCGAGCGCGACGGTGCGGCGGAGAAAGGCGTCGATGGAGCAGACTTCGGCGTGCAGCTCGGCGAGACGCCGCGGGCGCTCGTCCTCGATGCGAGATCTCGCAATCGCCGTTGCGCCGCAGCAGCTCGTCCACCAGATTGGCGACGGTCACGCTGCGGTCGCGGGAGAGCCGAAAGCGTCCGATGATGCTCATTGGGCGGAAACCGGCTTGCGGCCCCAATCGCTGGCGACGCAGTAGTTGAACAGGCGGTCGAGGTAGTCGAGCACCGGCGGCGGGCATAGGCCGGCGGGTTCCAGCAGGCGCTCGGCGTTGGTGGTGTCGAACTGCATGCGCATGGTGAAGTAGTCGCGATAGGCGCGGCCGTCGCGCAGCACGCGGCGTTTGCGTCCCCACAAGAACAGAAACAGCAGCGGCCGCAGAGCGCCGAAGAAGAGCCCGGGATCGACATAGCGCGGCTCCGGAACGTGGAAGTACTCCGCCGCGCGGCGCGCAATCTGTTGAATGGTGGCGCTGCCGCGAGGGCCAGCGCAGAGGTGGACCGTTGTGCCGAGGGCGGCGTCGTCGAAGAGCAGCCGGGCGACGGAGGCGGCGACGAAATCGACCGGGACGATGTCCAGCACCGCATCGGGGAAGCCGGGCACGGTGCGCCACAGGCGGCGGGCATAGATCTTCAGCGGCCAATACATCATCTTGAAGCTGGACGTGACGCCGGTGCGGGAATCGCCGACGATGATGCTGGGCCGCAGGATGACGCCGGGGATGGAACCGAGGCGCGAGCGGACCAGGGCCTCGGCTTCGGCTTTGGTCTGCTCGTAGGTATTGCGGTAGCTCTGGCCGACGGCGAGTTCGCTTTCGCGCACGAGGTCGGTGCGCTCGCCGGCCACGTAGGCCGTGCCGACGTAGGCCAGGCTCCGCAGGCGCGGCGCAGCGGCGGCGAAATCAAGGACGCGGCGGGTGCCCTCGACGTTGATGCTGCGGGCTTCGTCGAGCGAGTGATCGAAACGCACCGTGGCGGCGGAGTGGATCACGCGGGTGGTCTCCGCGGCCAGGCGCTGCCGGGCGGCGGCGTCCAGGCCGCAGTCGGGCTGGCTGACATCTCCGGAGTAAACCTGGACGCGCTGCCGCTCCGCCGGGGGTACGAGCAAGTCGGCGCGCTGCCGGCCCGATTGGCCGGGTCTGTCGCGGATCAGCAACGCCAGCGTGGCTTGCGGATGACGGTCCAGCAGTTCGCGCACCAGCCGCGCGCCGAGAAAGCCGGTGGCGCCAGTGACGAAGATGAGTTCTTCGTTGTTCATTCAGGAACGGACCTCAGCGTGCGAACAACCGGAAGGCCGGGGCAGCGAGGAGCTTCAAAGGCCCAGGCGAGATACACAGTCATGCAACATTATCGCGCGAGAGGCGGCGTTGGGATACCCACAGGTCGATTCCGCGTTCAGAGATGATCGAAGTGGTTCATCCTCGGCTTTGCGGAACCCTCATTCCGCAACCTGGCGAATCGCGGCCAGTCCCGCTTGAGAGACCGCGACGTCATCTTCCGATTTGCCGCCGCTGAATGCAGCGATCCAGTAGCCCGTCTTGCCGCGGACGATGACGCCGCCGGACCAGCCGAATTCGCCGGTCATCGGCGGGCGCGCCTTGCTACCGCTGGCCTGCAGTGTATCGGCCATCTCGGAGGCCTTGGAGTAAGCGATCGCGAGGAGGTTTGTGCCCTTGTTGTCGCCCGCAGGCTCGTCCTTGTGCCGGCCGACGACCACCATCTTCGAACTCCAGCTTTGTATTACGTCCCCTTCGAACCAGGCCACGACGGCCACGCCGCCGATGCCGAGTTCGCCGGCGCGCTTGCGCATCGCCGCGAGTGCGGTGTCGGCGCTCTTGTCGAAGCCCGGCCCCGCGGGCTGGCCCGAGACCGCGCTATCAGCCTGAGAAACGGCCGCGCCTCGCGGCTGCACGGCCTCGACGGGGGCGACGCGCAGTGCCAGGCCGGTCCCAAAGGAGTCCGCGCCCTCCACGTAGTCGCCGAGAAAGAGGCGGGTGTCATTCAGGCCAGTGGCCGGCATGGTGGCGAGGTACTTGTGGAAGTCGAAATCGGGGTTGATGAGGGAGCCGGAGTGCTCGCCGCTGGCGACCAGGACCGTCGCCCGGCCCGGGCATTGGAAGCACCAGGGATTGTCGGGATGGACGCGGATCGGAGCTTCCGACCCGGCCGCCTGGGTCAAGCCAGCCAACACGCACAGGCTTGCGAGCGCTTTCGCCGATTGTATGAACGACATGTTTGCAAATCTCCTCTATGAGTTTCGGTCACGGACTGTTGATCGGTTCTGCCGGCCTTCTCCGGCCGCAAGCACCTGCTCGCTTTCGCGGACCTCGACAACGCGTTTTTGGAAACCGAGCCGCCGGTTGCCAAAGCCTTGAAGGACGGTCACCTGCCTGGAGGCTACGAGCGGCTGTCCATCCAGAGAGCGCAGCACGAACAGCGTCGGATCTTCGAAATCGACGCGGCTGTACTTGCGGGCACGGAAGGCAACCAGCGATGGGCTATTGACCAGGAAGCCAAACTGCGGCAACACGGCGTCGCCCGCCGCGCAGTCGGCCGCGCCATAGTTCACCGTAATCTCGACATCGTCGCCGAAACGCGTCCATTCTACAATCCGGTCAGGCGTCAAGAAGCGATGATCCGTCATCGGCAGCGTGGCCGTCGCGCGGTTAAGGTAGCTCAGGGCCTCGCCTCCTTCTCACAACAAGTCTGCCCGGTGAAACCAGACGCGAGCCGCGCCCAGAAGGCCGCATTGCGCGCCCAAACCGGCGAGCACGATCGACGTGTTCTCAACCGGAACCTGCGTGCAGATCCGCTGGACCACATCCAAAGCGGGGGCCAGCAGCAAGTCGGCGCTGCGCATCATGCCGCCTCCCAGAACGATCGTCTGTGGGCAGAACATGGTCACCAGGTTGGCGAGCCCGAGCCCGAGGTAGTGCGCCTCGCGGTGAACGGCCTGGAGCGCGAGCGGGTCTCCGTGGCGGGCCAACTCGCAGATCTCGCTCGCGCTGAGCTTATCGTCCCGCTGGGCGTTGATCCACGACTCGAGGGCCGGACCGCTGGCCAGGGACTCCCAGCATCCGTTCGCGCCGCAGTAGCAGGCCGGGCCGCTAGCATCGAGAGTGTGATGCCCGATCTCGGGGTGGGCGCCGCCCGCGCCGCGGTAGATTCGGCCGTCCAGCAGAATACCGACGCCGATGCCGGTGCTGATGGTGACGTAAATCAGGCTGCGGCTGCCGCGGCCAGCGCCCCACGCGGCCTCGCCCAGGGCGGCCGCGTCGGCGTCGTTTTCCACCGCCACGCGCACGCCGAACAGGCGCTCCAGATCGGCGGCCAGTGGAGCGCGCAGCCAACCCGGCAGCGTGCCCACTTCACCGTAGACGCCGGTCTCGGGATCGATCGGCCCGGTGCTGCCGACTCCAATCCCAGCGATGCTCAGCCCGCATTCGTCGAGCAGGCGACGCAAAACGGCACCGGTGCGCGCGAGTCCTGCCGGGTAACCCAACTCCGGGGCCGTCGGGGTCTCACCCTGCGTCAGGATGCGGCCTTGCGCGTCGACGATGCCCACGGCGATCTTGGTTCCGCCGATGTCGATCGCTCCGGCCACCGGCATGTTCATCGTGGCAACTCCCGATACTCCACAATCTCGCCGCCAAAAGGCGCCACGCGCGCGGTGAAGCCGTTGTCATGGAGGTCGAGAGGCGCGGCGCCCTCTATCCTGACCAGTTGCACTTGGCGGAGCGCCTTGCGCGGCGTGATTGTCACGGTCTGTGGCGCGTCGCTGTGGTTGGTGAGCACGATGTAGCCGCGGCCCGAGCCAACCAGCGCGGCGGCTTCCACCTCCGCGCGGTCCGAGCGAAACAGCGGCTGCACGCCCGCCCATTCCGCGAGCGCCCGGTAGAGGCGATGTGTGTTGTCTCCTTCTTCAAAGGCCGCCGGCACGCGCGATAGGTACTTCTCGATCGGGTAGGCGCAGGTCAACAGCTTGCCTTTGCCAAATGCGTGCGCGACCAGCGCCGGCCGACCGTTTTGGTCCGTGGCAATTACTTCGCCACCCCGCAGATCGAGCAGCGCACCCCAATCGCCGACGGCGCCCCCGGCCGCAAAAGTGAATTCATCGCCGGGCTTCAGATCCCCGAACGGCTCTACGACCTTGATCCTTAGATCGCGCGCCGGGATACGGTCGGCGATCCGGACCCCGAACAACTCCTCCATCTCCGGAATGGCGCTCTCGCCGTTGAGCGAGGCATAGAGCACGCCGCCGCCGCGCACGTACTCCTTGGCCCGCTGCCAGAAGGTCGTGTGCACGTGGAGCAGATTCGGCTTGGACTGGGTCAAAGGCGACGGCAACAGAAGCATCGGCAAGCTGCTCCAATCGCTGTATTCACGCGGGAAGCCGGCACGCAATCCGGCGCGGCGGGCCAGCACGAAACTGTTTAGCCAGGTCGCGGCTAAGTCGGCGCTCAATTCGCCGTAGTCGGCGGCCTCCTGGCCGGCCACCGAGCCGGGTTCCTGATTTGAGACATAGGGCACGCCGCCATACTGCGGCAGACCCAGCCCGCGCAGTTCTCCGTAAGGCTTCGACCACTCGAAAGGCACCACGATCCCGGCCTCGGCTTGGGCCGGTGCGACGCCGGTCAGATCGAGCCGCTCGAGCAGCTTGCTGAAGCGCCGAAACTCGGCCCCGGCCGGTCGGTCGGTTCCATCCCAGGTGGTCAGCCCGAACTGAGTCTCATGCGGCGCCCGGCGATACGGAATCCGCTGGAAGGTCTCCGGGGCCGCATCCGTGTAGCACCACAGCAGGAAGCCGTTGGCGCCGGCTCCCAGCGCCGAGTACAGGTTGGCGCGCAGGTAGCGCGCGATGCGCTCCGGCGTCTGCTGCGCCGAGGAGGCGCCCATCTCCTGCACCATGACAGGCTTGCCCGCGCCGCCGGACAGTGCGACCTGAAAGGCGGCGGCATACGTGGTCCGCTCGGCCAGCAGTGGATCGGGATAGAGCGATGGGTTGTAGACGGGATACGGATGAACGCTGAGAAAATCGACTTCTCCCAATATGTTATCCGGGCGAAACGGGCCATGGCCGATGTCCTGCGCATCGGTCCCGACCACGATCGGGTGCATGGAATCGCCACGCCGGATGGCGCCGGCGATCAGCCTGGTCCAGTTGATCGCCATCGCGTCGGTGGTTTTGCCCGCATTCCAGAACGGCGGTTCGTCGGTGAGGTCCCAACTCTGGATCGCCGTTTCGTTTCCATAGCGGCGCCCAAATTCCGCGGCGAGGTTGGTTTCGAGGCGCAGCATTTCCGGATCCGCCTGCGGGTGGCGCCCATTGCGCCACGGCACATCCCAGATCGCCTCGCCGACTTCGTTGCCGATGAACAGGCTGGGCTGCAGATAGATCTCATAGCGCCGCGCCAGCTTGATCAGCTCGTCGAGCTGCGCGAACGCGGCCGGGTTGTAGTCCCCAGGGCGTGGCTCGAACCAGGCCCACACCAGGTCCAGGCGCACCGTGTTCACACCCAGTTCGCGCATCTTCCGGAAATCGGCCTCCACACTGGCGGCGTCCCATTCCATGGGCCACTGCATGGCGGCTTTGGCGGGTACCCAATGCACGCCCGCGGGAATGAACGGCCGGCCGTTGCGCTGGAAGTAATTGCCCTTCAATCGCACCTGCGGCAGCGGCCCCTGTGACGCGGCTGGAGCCGGCAGAAACGCCACCAGCGCGCACGCGGCAATCACGATTGTCGAAAGTCTACGCATCGTTCAATCTCAACGCCTCGGTCGGCCTCGCGCCCACAGCGCCGATCACCTGATCGAGGGCGAACTCATTTCCACTGGTGAAAAGGCAGCGTTGGGTGTTATACGGAGGCGCTGCCTCCGTTGGTTCCCCCCGCGAAATCCTTGCCCTAACCGATCTTTTGTACCAGTTTGATTGAGAGTATAACTCCGGCCAGGGGGCGCGGGTTGGGGCGAGCTTCGGTGTCTCACTTCGCCTGCCTATGAGCTTCGGGCCGGCCGGCGAGGGCCGGAGTCCAGGCCGCGCGCATGATGCTCCGCTGGTGGTGCGCTTCAACGGAGGGCCGCAAAGCGCCCGCCACGTGGTCCAGCCCGACGGCAGCCACCACGCTTTCCACCAATTCGGAAGTGGGATGTTCATCCCCGAAGTTTGCACCTTTATTTCGAAGTACGTCCTGGTCGACCCCTTCTCGCTGATGAAGGAAGCCGAAGCGCTGGAAAGAAAGGGGATCCGCTACACTCAGGAGCGTTTGTTCATCGATCCGGAATGCCTCATCGTGACCCCCTATCACCAGTACGCCAACCGCATCCAGGAGTTGGTACGGGGCGTTAACCGCCACGGCTCCACTGGGTATGGCGTTGGCGAAACCCGCCGGGACGCGCTGCTGTGGGGCACCTATATTCAGGTGAAGGACATCCTGTCGGACGCGCCGGCGCTGGGCATGCTGGACGACATCCGGGTTCACAAGCTGAAGCAGCTTCCGCGAGTATTGGGGCGTCAACAAGGAAGCCGACGCGCTGTTGACTGAACTCTCCAGCGAAGACCCGCGCCGGGTCGCCGAGTTCTACCGCTTGTTTGCCCAGGGGATTCAGCCCATGACCTGGGCCTCGGCGGTCGAGTCGTTCCCCGACGCCAACATGATCTTCGAGGGCACGGCGGGCGCGCTGCTCGATGAGACGCATGGTTTCACACCCTACGTCACGCCCTCCAACACCACTTTCGACAACGCCCTCGAGTTGTGCGATGAGGCCCAACTGTCGCCCGTGCGAATCGGCGTGTTGCGAACGCATTTCACACGCCACGGCGCAGGCCCCTTCGTATCCGAGGATCGCAACCTCGCCTTCCCGGACCACAACGTCCGCTCGAAATGGCAAGGGGAGCTGCGTTTCGGGCATTTCGACCTCGTGGCGGCCCGCTATGCCATCAATTGCTGTGGCGGAATCGACGGCCTGGCGCTGACCCACCTGGACTGCATGGAGTCTCCCTTCACCTATGTGGATGAGTACCGCGATTCGCATGGGTTCACTTCCGCGCTGCTCAAACCGGACGCCCGGGCGCTGTTTGAAACCGAGCCCGCGGGGCTGAAAAGCGAGCCGGTCGAGGACCAGGCCGGACTGGTGCGTTTCATCGAGCAGCGCCTCGAGTGCAAGGTGCTCTACAGCTCTTTCGGCCCGACTTACCAGGACAAGGCCATTCTGCGGCCCGATATCGTTCCGGCCGTGGCGGCGCAGGCCACAATTGGTGAGATGCCGTTCGCAATGCCCAAACAGATCGCGGGCTAGCTGCCTGCCGCCAGTACGAGTATCCGTTACTACGCCAGCCCCTCTCGTGCGGAGGCGCGGCCTCCACATCCGCGTATGGGGTACCGACAGAATTGCCTGGGTTTGACTCCTGATGGCAGGCGGGCCATAATTAGACTGGTCGAAAAGACCAGTCATAAAGGAACCCATGCGCCAAATCCAATCATCCGAGGTGAAGGCTCGCCTGCCTCAGTTCCTAGATGATGTGGAGCGAGGTGAGACGATCATAATCACTCGGCACGGTAGGCCCGTGGCACATCTCGTGCCCGCACCGGTGCGCGACCGGGAGCGTGTGCGCCGCGCAGTGGATGGGATCAAGGCTCTTCGCCAGACCACTGGCCGGATTCCCCTGGATGAACTGCTGGCGTCCCGGCACGAAGGACACCAATACTGATGTTTGTGCTTGATGCTTCCGTTGTGGCGAGCTGGTGCTTTCCCGACGAGTTTGCCCCGAACGCCGAAGCCGCCTTGCGGCGGATCGCTCAAGAAACGGCTCTGGCACCCGTTTTGCTCTGGTTCGAGTTGCGCAATGTCCTCCTGATGGGGGAGCGACGCAACCGTCTTAGCGAGGCTCAGACCACCAGTTTCCTCAAATACATGGGCGAGTTGCCGGTTGAGGTGGATCGCGAACCCGACGACGGCGTTGTGCTGAGCCTGGCCCGGACCTACCGGCTTTCTGTTTATGACGCGGTTTATCTCGAACTGGCGCAGAGGAAAGGGCTGCCGCTGGCAACCCTAGACAACGCGCTGATGGCCGCTGCCCGGGCCGGGAAGGTCCCGCTGGTTGGAGAAGACGGTTGAGACCTGAGCCCGTGGCTCTCGCCTAGACTGCGGCGAGAGACTTCGATCATTTCCGCGTGAAATGGAATCGCTTCACCCCATCTTCACTGGAATGAACAGCGCCGGCTTCTTCTTGGCCATGTAGTAGCCCTCCCGATCCGCAAACTGAGCGCCCTGCTCCAATCCGCGCGTAATTCCCTCCTGCGCGGCCCTGCCCCACCGACAATCTGAAGCCACGTTGTGGTCCACGGTGCCGGAGGTGTGTCTACGCCCCAGATGCCATTGAGTTTTTGGATCGATCATCGAAGCTGGTAATGCGCGGTGGTAGCCTCTTGAGGATGGTACGGACGAACGTCCGTGCAAGGTCGATAGACTCCTGCGCTTCCTGCAAGGTTGGCTCCCAGAGCGCGCCAGGATATCGGAACCTCGCGGCATACTCCGTCAAAGGCGTGACGTCTTCCACTGCTCGAGCCAGAGTACCATCTATGCGTGTGCATAGTTCGCCCAACTCCTCCAGATTGTGGGTCTTCCGAAAGGCTGAGTCGTGCCACGTAAGGAGAGCCTTCATCGCCTTCTCGACTACTTGTTGGCAGTGAAACAGAGCGTCCCTAACAAAGGGAGGACTTGCCGTCAGATCATGCTGCGCATTGTCCAAGTCTTCCTTGGCGCGCAAGAGCCATTCCCTGGTGTTCGAGACAAGGACCGGGTCAGGCTCCATACAACAGTTTCCCTTCCCGAACGATGGTGGATGGAAATGACGCCTTCAGATGCAACTGCCTGTTGAAATCGCCCTCTGGCCAAACCTGCACGTCCGCAGCCACCCCGGTTCCACGAAGAGCGCGGTATCCAGGATTCCCCCGGCGGAGATGCTGTGGGGCTTCATCGGGGAGAATGACCATCAGATCGTAATCGCTGTCCGGGCCGGCATCCCCGCGTGCCGCCGAACCGAACAGGTAAATCCGGAGAGGGTGATAGACCTCGGACAGCCGCCGGGCAATCTCGCTTAACACCGGGTCGTCGGCAGAAGGCGGTTTGAAGGTCTCGATCTGGCTTTTCGACATACCTACCAGTCCCAGTTTGCCACAGGCAATGGCCAAAAAGTCGGCCTTGTATTCTCACCCCATCGTGACTGGAATGAACAGCGCAGGATTCTTCTTTACCATGTCCACCACATGGGCATAGCGTGCCATCATCCGCGGGTCGGTGTGACCCAGAAAGTCCTGCACAGCCCGCAGATCGCCGGTGTGCAAGTATCCCAAGGTGCCGGCCGTATGGCGCAGGGCGTGGTTGGAGATGCCCGGCCGCTTCAGCCCGGCTTGCCGGAGATACCCATCAATCTGCATGCGGATGTGGCGGCGGCTCAAGCGCCTGCCACCCCTGGAATTGCCCACGGCAGAGAACAGCGGCGGCCCGGCCCCGTCGCGTTCGATCTTGCCGCGGAGAGCCAGGTACTCCTTCAACCGTCTGCCCATGTCCGGCCGCAGGTAGGCGATCCGGTCGCGGGTCTTGCCACGAACCAGCAAGGTCATCTGCCCGCCCTTCTCCAGCAGATCCTCGACGTTGCTGCGATGCACTTCGATGGTCCGCAGCGCTTGCAGCGCCATCATGGTAACCATTAGCAGGTTCCGCAGGCGCTTGATCTGTTCCCGCCCGGTGGCCTGGTCGGGATTGGGGATCGCGGCCAGAAGCCTGGCCAGTTCCTCATCGCACAGGTACTTGAAGTCCTCGGTGGCCTGGCGTACGCGCGGCGATTTCACGCCGGCGGCCGGATTGTCCGTCCGCAGGCCCGCGTTCCTCGCCGCCTCGTAGAAGCGCCGCACGATGGTCAGCTTCCAGCGGATGGTGATGGGGTTGAAGTTTGCCTGGATCAACGCCTGGCGATAGTACTTGACGTGCGTCACTGTTGCGGTCGCCGGGTCGATTCCCTGCCCGGCGCACCATTCGACCCACACCGCGACTTCGGCGCGGTATTTCCTGATCGTATCCGGCGAGGCCTCGCCGCTGGCGACGTCGATCCGCAGGAAGTCGGCGAAGGCGGCGTCGAATGCGTCGATCCCGGTTGTGGGAACTGGTGCCATGCTTGAGCCATTACTAGACAAAACAGGCCTCCGATCTGGCGGCATCACAGACGTCGGTCCGCACTTGGCACAGGCTTGCTCGAACCTTCCGCCGGCGTCCCGCTGGGATTCGGGCCGGACGCAGCGATGCGGCCGTTGTTTGCGCTTCACACTGAGAGCCGATCGCCTTCATGTCCTGGTTTTTGTGTGCCACCGCACACCTACTGTATCTAAAGTCCCTATAGATATCAACTAGATTCTTTTCTTAGAATCTTAGCCGGGTTAAGATGTGATCATGGCGAAGAGGCTACCCCCCGACGTTCTGGAGTTCTTCAGGAAGCAGGGCGCCAAGGGTGGGAAAATCGGCGGGAAACGCTGTCTGGAGACCATGACGCCAGAGCAGCGTTCAGATCGCGCCCGCAACGCGGTCGCCGCGCGTGAGGCGAAGCGCCGGCAGAAGAAGGCTCAGACGTAGGGCACCGATCGCGTCCAGGTTGCAGGTTGCAGGTTGCACCTCGTCCCTTAGTCTGGCCGGGTGTGGCGTCCCTGTCCGGGGACGCACCGCCCTGTGCACACCCACAGGTCCGTCAAAGGCCCGTCGTTAGCGGGTTTTGGCCGATCATAGATCAGTTTGTCCGCGGAGAGGATCACTTCTACGTGTCGATTACTCGACCACGTGGATTGTGCCCGGATGCCCGGCCGTCTGTTCCTACGGGACAGACACGCGTTCGTTCATTGCCCGCCATCCCCTGTGGCGATGGGAAACATGCTGACGCGGAACTTCGTGCATCCGTAAGGCACCAGCTTCACTTCGGCCGCCTTGCCCGCGGCCACCGGCTGCCCGGGCAGCGGCTGCAGCTCGGTGGGCATCCAGTCAAACTCTCTCACCTGGATGGCGAGTTCCACGGGAGCCGCCAGCGGCCAGTTCCACTGTCCCGGCATGGGATGGCGAAGCACCTTCACCCGCTTTTCCGGCTCCGGCCCGCTCACATCGAGGGCGTAGTTGAACTTGCCGCCTGCTTTCTCCTGGTTGGGCGTTTCGTCCTCTATCGGAAGCGCGAACAGCAGCGGGCCGTAGTAGACCGAAGCATAAGGGCTGTCGATCGTGGTCTTCTGCGCCAACTTGCGGTTCCCCACGAAGTACGGAATCCGCGGATAGGACCTTTCCCGGCCTCTTACGATCTGGACCTGCATGGGAAAGCGCAACTCGACTTTGTCATTGGCTTTCCAGGTTCGAAGGACGCGCAGAAAGGACTTTGGCTGCGCCGCAATCGTATGTAGGCGTCCGTTCACCCGGATCTCCGGCGCGTGGCACCAGGACGGGATGCGCAGGTAAAGCGGGAAAGCCACTGGCCTCTCCGGCCGGACGGTCATCTGGATCGACTGTTCGAAGGGATAGATGGTATCAGCATCGATCTCCACCTTCACATCGTCGCCGGCCGTCGCTCGAACTAGCGAGGGGCCATAAAGCGTGGCCGCCAGCCCTTTGTCCGGAGTAGCCATCCACATATACATGATGTAGTTTGGGAGGACCCGATTGAGATTGGCCACGCAGCACAGCACGGAGTGCCCGAGTTTCGTGAACTGATAGGACTTGGGCCCTGGCTCTCGCGGCTCCTCCGCCGGCAGCGCCGTGCTGTAGCGGTTGGGACTCTGGTAGTAACACATGGTCTTGAAGTCGCGGCTGACCGGCGCCGCGGCCGCATTCAGGAAGATCCGTTCCATCCGGTCGGAGTAAGCTCCGTCGCCGGTGCTGCGTAGCATCCATAGGTAAGTCCAGAACGATGCGGTCACATTGCATGTCTCGGTGTTGCGGGTCGCGCCGATGCCGGCGTGATACTCCTCGCCCGAGCTAATGCCATAGGGCAGGAGATTATTGCGATCGTTCCACTCGATTGCTTTCTCCGTGGCGCCTAGATCCCGCTTGTCGCCGGTCCACGCATAGGCCAGCGCCGGGACGCGGATGTTCTCGTAGAAGATCACGTTGTGGCCAGGCGGCACGTTGCCACTCAGCCATGTGCTGGCCGTGCCGCGGTACGTCGGCGCGCTACTGAAGGCAGTCAATTTATTGAGGATGGTCTCATCGCCACTCATGAGATAGGTCTCCAGCATCGCGTCGACATTTACAGCACCGCAGACATCTTCGAAGTTGCTGGGCAGTTGTGGCAAGGGATAGTGACGATAGACCTGCACCAGTGCCTTCAGGATTCGCTCATCGCCGGTGGCCTGGTAGTAGGCCACCAGCGCCCGGCCCATATGCGAGTGGGCCCAGTTGTTGAAGTTATCCGCCAGCACCGATTCCGGACGCCAATAGACAAAGGAGTCGCCGCCTTTCAGTACTCCATCGACCACCAGGTTCAAGCGCTTCGTCACCTTCTCAATCAGCTTTTTGTCATCGAGGATGTAGGCTAGGCGAACCGCGCCGTCAAGCCAGTAGCTCGATTGCTCGAGTGGCCAGCCTGTGCCGTCCGGCTTTGCACCGATGGCCTGAAAACCGTATCCCTTCCAACCTTCGCCAAATGTCGCGGAGTACTCATCGAGATGGCCCGTAATGCCGCTTGCGGCGCTCAGCGCCCAGTCGCGCAACCACCCCTTGGGCACTACGGCGCCCACGGGCAGAGGCACAAACGCCGGCTGACCCTTGATGGCTGCGCTCTGCGCGACCTGTAACTTCTTGCCGAGAACGGCAAGCCTGGGATCCGGAGTGGACTGGGCCAACAGCGGCACAGAAAATCCAAGCGTGAAAAGCAAAACGGCCTTCATAATTTCACCTCCGGACATCCTATCGTGCTCGCTGCCGTGACACGAGTCCCCTCAGCCCGAACCGCAGCAGTTGCAAATTCCAATTGAAGACTGCATACCAGCCAGGACCTCCATTTTACGACCCGGGTCGGAATCCGATGGAGGTGCAAGCACCTCCGTGAGGCTGCTTTGCCTTTTCACGCTTGAGTACCCATTTGACACCGTCCCCACCCGTACGCTTTTTATTGTCGTGAATGAAAGCAATCGGATACGTTCGTGTCAGTACCCCTGGCCAGGCGGAGAAGGGCATCAGCCTGGCCGCGCAACAAAGCCGCATTCGGGCCATGGCCACGCTCCAGGAGGCGGAACTCATCGAGGTCATCGTCAACGCCGGGGAGAGCGGGAAGAACCTGGACAGGCCCGGCATGCAGCGGCTCCTGGCCCCGATTGAGCGCCGCGAGGTCGACGCCGTGATCATCGCCAAACTGGATCGGCTCACGCGAAGCGTGAAGGACCTGGCCAACCTGCTGGAGCTGTTCGAGCGTCGTGGCATCCACCTGCTCTCGGTCGCGGAGTCGCTGGACACCGGGAGCGCGGCCGGACGATTGGTCATGAACATCATGGCGTCGCTCGCGCAGTGGGAGCGTGAGGTCATCGGCGAGCGCACGAAGGAAGCCCTCGGGCACAAGAAAGCCCGGATGGAGTTCGTTGGCAACTGCGCCTACGGCTTCCACCTATGCTCCGACGGGAGGACCGTGGAACCCGACCCGGCCGAGCAGCGGGTGCGGAGGACGATCACGCGCCTGCGGGAGCATGGTCGGTCGCTGCGGCAGATCGCGGCATACCTGAACAAGGAACGCCGGTTCACGCGCAGCGGGTCGCCGTGGATGCACTGCTACGTGGCGCGGATTCTGAAGGCAGCGTGAGAGAGGAAGACGACATGACACCGCAACACGTGCTTCCAGGTTCAATCGAGATCGGTGAGTTCCGAGTCGACGGTGGTTACCTCACCGCCGATCTGAAACTCGTCGTCTGCAGGAGGCCGGAGTCCCTCGTCCTGTTTGTAGAGCCGCTCGGGAAGGAGATCGGCGTGGAGGTCCACGAGTCGATGCTGGACTTCCACGCGCTGACAGTCGTCGCCGAGCATGTCGCCGCCAAGCTGGACACCGTGGAGGGGAGGGCGGCACTCAAGCTGGCGTCGGAAGGTGCGAAGCAGAAGCGAGAGCAGGGACCGCAGGTTAGAGTGCCGCTTCCCAAGGCCTAAAGTCGTGTAAACGCCGTCTCGTCAGAAGGCTGGGAAGAAGGTCCAAGAGTCATGCCCTACTCAAACGCGCTCTGTCTCCTTCCTGCTGCGAACGAGGCCACCTGCGTTTGGCAAGTACACTTGGCCCACTTCGGCGGTTTAATTTGGCCCACCCGAAGTTGTTGATTCTGTGAGCACGGCTGTTCCACCGCGGCGGGCCTTTTTTCTGGCCGATCTGACCTATCGCCTTCTCGCCCACGATGATCCGGGAGAATCCAGATCCTCGAGATCCTGGCGGCGGGCAATCACGCACCCTCCGGAAAGATGCGCCGGTTCGTGCGCGGCTGCGACAGAAGCTTCATCAGATCGTCCTCTTCGTCGTCGGGAGGCTCCACCGACAACCGGGTCCGCGCCGCCGGCGTAAGCCCGAACTCGTCGCAGAACGCCTTCAAAATCATCATGGCCTGGTTGCGCTGGCGCACTGCCGGGTGCGTCATCAAACCCACGACCACCCAATTGCCGTTCGCGTCCCGCGCCCGCCGCGGAATCACGCGCCCTTGCTTTTCCACGAGCTCGAAGCACGCGATGGTCTCCGCGTACGCTATGCAGCAGCCCTCGAGCATGTGCATGTCCGGCCGCCTGTCCAAATCCATCTTCTGCAGCTCCGCGCGCCAGAAGTTCCAGGCCGTCCGGGCTCGGGCATTGCGCCGCAGGTACATGGGGCACTCGGGCAGGCCATCCGTCGCCTTCGGCTCGCGCGCCTGCTTCTCCAGAAGCTTCTGCATACCGTGTTTGCGAGGATCGCCCTCCGCAATCTGCAATGCAATCGGCTTAGGACGCTGTCCGCGAGGCATTTTGATAAGCAGAGTAGCACAGAACGACACGTTTACGCTGGGTGCGACATTCCCCTGTGTTTTCTTTCACTTGTGGTCCATTTCCGTAGATCTATGGCCACTTTCAAGCCCCCAAACCGCGTTTTTGCTGGGTTTTGGAACGATTTACATCAAAAGAGAAAATTCTCATGCGCGGATTTTCTCACGCTTGGCCATCGTTGGTCACCGCGACCGATCTGTAGCTTTTCAGACCGGCTACCGGGTCCCTCCTGCGATGGGCGCCCGGCGCTCCGCCATCGTCTTGCGCGCATGGCACAAAGAGCAAAGCGTTTGAACGTTGCTGAGATCGAGCCGTAAGTCCTGGCGGGTCGTGATCGGGACGACGTGATCCATGTGCAGGTGGCGCTCGCCGGCAGCAAAAGCAACGCGCAACTCCTCGAGCGCCGAGTCCGTCAGGATGTCGAGCCCAAACGCCTGCGCCTGGAAGCAGCCAAGCGGCATCCAACCGCACTGCACGCATCGCCAGCCGTCGCGCTCGAAGCACAGCACCCGCAAACGGCGGTGGTTGCCGTCGTAGCCGCGCTCAACCGTGGTGCCGCGCTGGTCGTCGTAGAACCGCTGGGAGGCTTGCTGCGCGGCGCGCGTATGCACTGAGCACCTCGAACTGCCCGCCGCGGCTACGGCGGAGCAGCCAAGTTCGACGCAGGAACGCTTGGGAAGCATCGTCATCTAAAGCACTCCTCTTCGCGGATCCTGCGGTGCGCCCGCGTGTCCCCGCCGGCCGATTCTTGCGTTTCAGGTCTCAGGGATTTGCCCGACCGTTGGCCCCCGTTGCGCCGACATTGGCCCGTGTCGCGTCCATTGTGTCGGCCTTGGCGTCGGGCTTGCCGGCGCCGGACACCGCCAAACGCGGGCGACCGCAGGCCCCGCGCTTCCAGACCACAGGCCGGCAGCCCACCTGGTTTTTGCGTTTCACCCGACCATGCAACCGGCCACTACCTGCAGGAACACATTGCGCGCGGAGACCGGCGCACCGTCCTCGTCACGGCCGTCCAGCTTGCGCAGCTTCCAGCAGCGCCCGTGATCGAGGTTCTCGCGGAAGCTGTAGCGGGTGCCCTGGGGCGCCCGCGTCTGGATGGGGTTACCGCCATCGGGGCTCAGCAGCCAGATGGCTCGAAGATGTCCCTTCCTGCCCTACGATGGCTTTACATGGCCGCCTTCGATGAAACGCTTGGCCGCATCGTGAGTGCGGAAACCGAGCGACGTGCCATCAGACGCGTAGTAAGAAATCAGCCGTTCAGCTTTCATCGGGGCACACTCCGGGTACGGAAAGAAGGGAGGGAGTTTTGCGAGAGTCCCGTCTCTCGTTTGGGGATCCTTCCGGAGGGTGCGCTTTGCGCTGGCCTGTCGAACCGAGCCTCTGCCTATAATCTTACTTCAGAACTTCGCTTTTTGTGCGCTTTTTGAAAACGCTTCGCGGAGACACGGGAGGACGGTTTGTTCTACCTGGCTGCGCTTGTAGGTCAATTTGTCAGTCGGGCGCGGCTACCGTTCGATGCTCCGGACGGGCGATCACCCGTGAAGCCGTGCTCCGCCTTCAGCCGGTCATGAATCCGCCGCGCCGTGTGCCGCTGCTTCTTGTGCCGCGACTCGTCGTCTTCCAGAATCTGGTCCACCACGCCCAGCCACGGCCCCAGCTTCGGCCGCGCCACCGGCTGCTTGCGCCGATACCCCGGCGGCGCCGCGTAAGCCAGCATCTTGCGGATCGTCTTGCGCGACAGCCCAAACTCGCGGGCCGCCTGCCGCTCACTCATCCCGTCCACCTGCACCGCCCGGCGGACCCGCGCATACACTTCCACCCGGTGCACCTCCCAGGTGTCGCAAAACACACTGCGCTTGGATTGCGGGCCGGCTCACCCGGCCCAAAGGTGGTCCACTCTTCGACCGCCACAATCCGCCGCTCACGCGGCGTTTCGTGGTCTATTATTGCTCCGCCCTTTATGCACATATCGGCTACACTCCTCAGACGCGCTGGTCAGGGCCACGTGTACGGTCTGGATGTAACGTGTCGTGACAGGGCCGAGCAGGTCGTTCTGTTTGGAGAATCGATGCTGCGCTGTCAATTAGAGCAATTTTTGACATACTATAAGTGCCCTGGCGATTTCTCTGCCGAAACCGTTATGCCGCAAGCATACACAGACGATCTGCGTCGTAAGCTCTTGGGGGCCTACGACCAGGGGCGGGGTGGGTTGGAGAAACTGGCGGCGTTGTTCGGTGTCAGTTACGGCTGGGCGCAGAAGGTGGCCGCCACGCGACGGCGCACGGGGAGCGTCGAGCGGCCGGCGGGTGCCAAGCGCGGATTTCCGAGTCGGCTGACGCCGGAGTTGCGCTCCGCATTGAGCACTCAGATTCAAACGCGGCCCGACGCAACGCTGGCCGAGTTGCGGCAGTGGTTGAGCGAGCAGCATGGCGTGGCGGTGAGCGTTTCGCGGCTGTGCACGGTGCTGCAAGAGCTGGGACTGCGGCTTAAAAAAAGTCGCTCCACGCAGCCGAGCAGGACACTCCAGACGGACGGGCGCGACGCCAACAGTGGTGGCGCGAAATCGCGGAGATTGACTCCGAACGCCTGATTTTCCTGGACGAAAGCGGGGTTACGACCGATTTGACGCGGCGCTACGGGCGCGCTCCGCGCGGGCAACGAGTGCGCGAGGGTGCCCCCGGCGGCCATTGGCACAGCGTCACATTGTTGGGGGCCGTAGGCGTGACCGGATGGAAGGCGGCGATGAGCATCGCGGGTGCCGCCGACGGCGACGTTTTTCTGGCCTACCTGCAAGACGTGCTGGGTCCGCAACTGCGCGCCGGCGACGTGGTGGTGATGGATAATCTGAGGGCTCACAAGGTGGCGGGCGTTCGCGCACTGATCGAGGCGCGTGGGGCGGAGTTGCGCTATCTGCCGCCCTACTCGCCCGACTACAATCCCATCGAAGCGTGTTGGTCGATGGTCAAACAGAAACTTCGATGCCTGCGCGCCCGAACGCTTGAGGCCCTCGATCAAGCCATCGCCGAAAGCCCTGCGTTTAGTCACCGCCGAGCACACCGCTGCCTTCTTCCGCCATTGCGGTTATGCATTATAGAAAGTTCGAAAGCGCTCTAGAGCACTTCGGCTGTCAAGTGCCCTCGCTTAATCAACAATCTCCTCTTTGGCGGGATCCCAGCGCAGCACGCGTCCGAAGCGGCAACTGTCTACCGCCATGCGACAGGCCATCGAGACCCGGAAGCCCAGGTCAAATGGACATGTCGGCTGTTTGCCGTAACGAACGCAATCCAGGAAATTCTGTACGTGCGCAATGTCAAGATGCTGCTGCCCCTGATCAATCGCACGCCCCAGGATCTGGCTCCCCTCGGGTCGATTGACCCTCTGCGGCCGGTACTGGACCTGCTCGCCGCGAATGATCGTCCCGTCGGTGCCCAGCACGTCTTCGGTCACACTCAGTTCGTCGTTTCCGAAGGCCGAGTCCCAAGTGAACATAAGGTCCTCCGAGTGAACCATCGCCGCATTCATGGTATCGGGCACTTCCCGTCCGTCCTTCCAGAGGAATACGCCGCCATTGGCGCAAACCTGGGAAGGAATCTTCAGATTCAGCACCTTGTACCAGAAGCACACCTGGTGGGACATGTTTTCGTAGAAGTTGCCTCCGGAATAGTCCCAGAAAAACCTCCAGTTCAGGAAACGATTGGCGTCGAAGGGGCGGTCCGGGTTGTCTCCCAGGAAAGCCTTCCAAGCGACGTGCTCGGGCGTCATATCCGGGGGAATGGGGCGGGTCCACTGTGGCTTTCCGTGCGGCGAATTGCGGTACATGTGCGAATGGATTTCGGTGATCTTGCCAACGCCACCCGTCTGCAGAATGTTCAGAGCATCGCCGACCTGGCCCGAGGAGCAGTCCTGGTGGCCGATCTGGACGGTTAACCTGGGGGCATTGAGATGGGCGTCGCGCATCCGCTTGGCGTGGGCGACGCTAAAGGCCATGGTCTTCTCCTGGTAGACATGCTTGCCGGCCTGGAGAGATGCGATGAAGTGCTCGCAGTGCAGGTGCTGGGGCGTAGCAATGACGACCGCGTCGATGGACCGGTCTTCCAGCAGGCGCCGGTAGTCCGTGTAAGTCTTTGCTTGCGGAGACTTCGCCATCTCCTTGGCCGGCTCCAGCCGGCCGGAATAGGCGTCGGCGAACGCTACGAACTCCGCATTGGGATCGCGCATCGACCAGATCAATTGGAGTCCGCGGAATCCGGGGCCGATCATGCCCAGGCGGATGCGGTCGTTGGTACCGAGGACTCGCGACGAAGAAACCGCCAGTCCTCCCGCGAGGGTAGTCATGTTTGCAACAAAGGCCCGTCGTGAATGCATGAAAGCTCCATTTCTGTGTTTGACGATTTCTGTGCAAGATCCTCACGGAGAGCGTGGCGAGTAGGGTATGCAACAGTCATTGGCGGCGCGGGCGCGACGCCGATGTGTGAGTGGTCCCCGGTGGATAGGCCCGGATCGTAATCGGGAAATCCCGGCAACCATCCCCGGCGACTGTCCAGCGCACCCGGTAATCGCCGGGCGGGAAAGCCTTGCGTGTTGCCGGGTTCGTCCCATCGAAGGAGAAATAGAAGATCCCCTCCCGGCCGTCAGCCCCGCCCGCTTCCCGGCCTTGGTACAGTGTGCCGACTTTGATCTTGCCATCGGCCGAAACCAATGCCACTTCCAATTCACCCGCTTCGATCAGCTTGCAGACCAGCACCGTCTTTCCCCTGCTGCCAATGACGCTCGGCAGCGCCGCGCCCATTTGCACAGTCCGCACGTTGCCCAGCGGAAATTGGGCATACACGGACGGAATCCGCACGCCGGAAGGCGCATCACGGCGATCGAAGTCCGCCGGGCGCTTGGCCGTCACGTTGCGGAAGTATTCTCCGCTGATGACGTCGCCGGTCTTTTCCACCAGCAGAGTGCGCGCCAGCGTGTCCACCTGAGCCAGCGCGCCCCACAATTCCCCGGCATGCTTGCCCGCGAAGGCGGCCGACGTCAGCTCACCCTTCAAATCGGCGTCCGAGTTAGCGAACATGGGCCTTCGCCGGTCTTGGTTCCACATCATTTTGAGATTGGTATTGACGATGCCTTGGATATCTTCCGCGGTGAATACAATGCCCGCGTTGTATGCCTTCAGGATGTTGGCCACCTCGCCGCTCTGATAGTTTCTCTCGGGATGGACGCCGACCCAATGCCTTATATGTTCCGCGCCTGCCGCCAGGTCCCATTGGCCTCCGGGTTCAAAGTAATTCCAGTGATACTCGTCCTTGTATCTCTGCATTCTGCTTTTCATGAAACCGAAGATCTTTTCGGCCTTCTGCTTGTACTTCTCTTCCCCGGTGATCTGCCATATCCTAAGCGCCACCACGCCAACGTCTATTTGCTTATTGAATGGCAGCGTCAGGTTGGAATAAGCGGCGCACTCCTGCTTCACCGACCAGCTCTTATACTGGCCCGGCATGCCATATTTGTCCCAGGAAACATATACGCCGAATGGCCCATCCTCATGCCATGTCCCGCGCGCGTCCCACTTGTTGAGGACATCTTTCTTCGCCAATTCCACGTATTGCCGCACTCTGGCGCCGTATTTCTGACTTAGCTTCGGATCGCGCATCACGGCGAAACCGAAATCGAGAATTCCGTCAAACAGGATCGCGTCGGCGACGTGATCGTCACACCAGTATTTGTCGTTGTATTCGAATGGCCCGATCCAGCCTTTGTGACCGTCCGGTCCCTCGGCCATCTTCGCGATCAACGCATCGTAGTATTGGACGCCTCGATCGAGGAAAACTGTGTCACCCGTTGCCTCGTACCCTTCCAGGAAACTCGACATGCCAAAGGCGGCGTGCCAAGCGAAGGTTTCTCCGGAATAGTCCAGGCTCCACACCGGATCGCGGATCCGTTCCTGGTACAGACGCTCGGCCTCGGCCCGGTTCCGGTCGTGCTCGAGCGCCGGCCCGGCCGCCCAGTTGGCGATCAATGAAGCCACCGCTATCCATGTCGCGCTCATGCGTTAGATCGCTCCATTACACAGCAGGCGGGACAGTTGGTAAGCCATTTGCCAGTGCCGGTGTTCTCGTAGTCCAGCGCGTCACGTGACTCCGTTCTTCCCGCGGAACGGAGTCACGGTAAGCTTCGAGCGAATCAGGTTGTCAGAAGGTCGTCCGGAGGCTAAACTCAAAGGTCCGCGGCAACCCGTTGTATGTGCGGTTGTATTGCGCGCCGTAGGGATTGGCGGAGCTGATCGTCATCCACGGCCAAAGGTTGGGGTGGTTCATGGCGTTGTAGCTCTCGAAGCGGAACTCGCCCTTGACCCGCTCCGCAATCGTCACTTTCTTGCTGATGGCGGCGTCCGAGGTCCACATGGCGGGTCCGCGCAGATAACTCACCTGCTGCGGAAGTGTCCGGAGGTGGTTCCACGCCGGTTGTTGGGACGTATCCGTGTTCAGCGCCGAAACGTTGAAAAAGTCGTTCGGATCGCGCGCTCCGTTGAGGTCGCGCAGCGTCTCGCCGGGCATCAGCAACAGGTCAGTGAGCGAAACCGGAAAGCCCTGCTGCCACTTCGTGGTACCCGAAATCTGCCACTCGCCGAGCGCCCAGTTGAGCGGACCGTGCCAGGAGTTGCCGAAGCGCCGGCCTTTGCCGAACGGCAGCTCGTAGACGGTGATGGCGTTGAACACCAGCCCCGGGTCGGCGCCGTTGATCATATTGGTCGGATGCGCATCGCCTCCGTTGAGGTAAATCGTGCGATCCATTTCGCGCTGCCAGGTAAAGTTGCCCGAGACGGTGAAGCCCCTGTTGAAGCGCCGCTCGAGGCGCGATTGCAGGGAGTGGAACATGCTCGTGCCGCCGGTGGTGACGGCTTCGATGCCGTTGAACTGCGTGTACTGCGTGAGCAGCTGCGCCATGGTCACGGTGGCGCCGTTCATGTTCGGCAGGGCGCTGAGCCCGGCGTATGGATTGGGCACCCGGGCCGTGAGCACGGCCAGATTGTCGCCGTCATACACCGGCGAAGTCGAGAGGTACTTCTGCGGGATCGGGTCGAGCAGAGTGCACGGAATGCCCGAAATGTAGCATCCGTCGGTCACGGGCAGATTCACGCCCCTGGCCCCGACGTAGCTGGCGTCAATCATGAACTTGCCAGGCAGCTCGCGCTGGAAGCCAAAAGACCAATGCACCGAATAGGGTTCCTTGGCGTTGACGTAGCCCACGAAGATGCCGTTGCCGGCGCTCAGGTCCGCGCCCAGAGAGTTTCCAACCGCTGGAAGCAGGCCATTGGGGAACGGGTTGGCCAGGCTGTCGAGAAAGCTCACGCCTCCATCCACAGATGAGGTGACGTTGGTGGTCCGGCTGAATCCGTCCTGGACGGGCAGCGAGTTACGGCCAACTCCGAGCGAGTCGTAAAAGATGCCGGCGCCGCCTCGGATCACGGTCTTGTTGTTTAGCTGGTAGGCCAGACCGAAGCGCGGCAGGAATTCTTTCCAATCGGTCTTCCAGGCGTCCCTGTTGCCGGAGCTGGCGTAAATGTATCCGCCGCTCACGTTGTATGTGGAGGGGAAGGACGCCAGCCAGTTGGTCAGGGTGGCGGTCTGGGCCGGGCTCAGGTTCGCCGCTGCCGCGATACCGGCCGCATTGGCCGGATAGCCGGCGGTGGCGTAAGCCGCTTCAGCCGCGGAGGCGAAGCTCGGCGCCGAGTTGGGATCGAAGCCGATTTCCATGCGGTTGTAACGCTCGGTGGTCGGCAGTTCCAATTCCCAGCGCATCCCGAGATTCAGCGTCAGCTTGGGAGTCACTCTCCAGTCGTCCTGGACGAACAGCGCGCCCCACTCGTAATTGGCCGAAAAGGGGCTGGCAACGCCCATCGAGGCGTTACTCGGCACGCCCAGGAGGAAGGAAGCGAATCCCTGGCCGACCGGAGAGGCGTTGGACGTCGGCAGCGGGCCATTAGTGTAGCCGCTACCGAACGAGATGTACGGAGCGTTCACGCCGGCGGTACTCAGGTGGTTCTCCATCCAGTTCCGGGCCTCGGCTCCGAAGCGCAGGCTGTGTTTGCCCTTTTGCCAGCTCAGCGTGGCGTTGAGCGTTTCGTTCGTGTTGTTATCGTAGTAACCGGCCGTTCCACCGATATTGTCAAACACGTCTCCGAAACTGATGTCCGGGAAAATGGCCGCGGATTTCGTGATCAGACCCGTCATTTGCGATGAGAAGCCCAGGGCGCCATAGTCAACTCCGGAAACCTTAGGGCCGTCGTCGTACTTCTGGTAGGTCACGCCCAGTTTCACATCGAGGACCATGCTGGGGGAGAAAGTGTAGATATCGTCGAGCGCGCCTACGTACGAGCTCCGGAGCTGTCTTTCCCCGGCAGTTCCGTTGCCGTAGGTATCTCCCCACCCTTCGAACCACTTATCCCAACTGAAGCGCCCCATCAGGCGGTGCCTGTCGGAGAAGCTGTGATCCATCCGGGTGCTGTAAGTGTCGTAAGTATCGACTTGCGGATCGACCCAGATATAGTTGCCTTGTCCAGCCGGGCTGATGCCGGCCGTGTTGTTCGGGGAGTTGATGTACTTCAAGATGTTCGTGGCCACCGGGCTGATCATGTTGGCCGGAATCAGGTTCCCGGGAAACGGAGAGCGGCTTAGATCGGAGTGGCTCTGAATGGAGAAGGGATTGTAGATTTGGTATTGGCTGCCTAAGGCCAATAGAGCCGAGAAATCGCCGTTCCTTTCCGCCGCGGTCGGCACCGAATCCTGACTCGACGTGGGCGTCTTGAAGGGGTGCCTCTCCATCGTGAAAAACCAGAAAGTCTTGTCGTGGCCGTTGTAGATCTTCGGCAGGACCACCGGACCTCCCAACGAGAAGCCCCAGCGGTACTGCTCGGCGCTGTTGTAATACACGTAGGAGCGGTTGAACGGGTTCTCCGCGGCGATGGACGAGGGATAGAACTGGTAGTGCGCCTCGCCGTGAAGAGCATTGGTGCCCGAGCGGCTGACCATATTGAAGACCGCGCCGGACGTGTGACCCTGGGTGGCGTCGTAGACGTTCGTCTGGATCTTCATTTCTTCGACCGCGTAACTGGAAAGACTGATCGCCGGCCGTGTGTAACCATTCGCCGCCCCGTTTTGCCCGGGTCCGCCGACGCTCTCGTTCGCGACGCCGTCCAACGTTATGTCGTTGTGAGCCAAGCCGGCGCCGTTGGAGCTTACCATCGTAAGTCCGTTATTCCAGGCCGGATAGGGAGTGCGTAGCTCGCCTTGTTTGGACATACCCGGGGCGAAGGTCAGGAGTTCCAGCGCCGAGCCGCCCTGGATGGGGATTTCATCCAATTCGGCTTTGCTGATGGTCGCGCTCTGGCTCGCCTCGGTCGCCTGCAGCACCTCCGCCACGGCGCTGACCTGAATCGTTTCGTTTGTCGCGCCCAACTGGAGCCGAATGTTCAGTTCGACCGTTTCCGCCACGTGTAGTTCAATGTCGGACTGAACATTGGTCTTGAACCCCGTCTTGCTGGCCGTTAACTGATAATGGCCGGGGATCAGGTAAGGGATCCGGAACGCGCCTGACTCGTTGGCGACGGTTTTGGCGCCGACGCCGGTTGCAGTGTTGGTAACCCCGACTGTCGCCCCGGGGATCACCGCGGCGCTGGGGTCGGTCACGACACCGGTGATGGTGGCGCCGGAATCTTGTGCAAAAGCCACGTTGGGCGCCAGACCTGGAAGCGCAAGTAGCAATACAACCGCAAGCAATATCTTTACCAAGTGTCGCATGTGAGGCGAGACCTCCTGTTGAAATGAACCAAGCCCATGCTCAACGGGGGGAGGCCCCGCGCACAAGTCAATTCTCGGTCAATTAGCCGCGGTTTTTCCGTTCGTTAACATGTTCGTTAACGGAGTTTACAACCTGATTGCCATGTGTTAGACTGATGCCGCTCAATTGCGAACCGGGACGGCCCGGGGTGCGCTTTGGGAGGAGGGCTTCGGCCCGCGCCGGGCCTCGGGTCCGGGTCTTGCTAGCCGCTTGCGAGACAGGGATCGTGCGCAGGCCAGGGCCTCTATCGCACGGCGACTTGCCGCATTCGTTCTTAGGGAGGCGCGAAGCAGGCCGAATTCATGCAAGAAGCTGGTCCAAAGGAACGGTCAAGCCTCGTGAACGGCGTCCAGCCTGACTCACGGAATCTCCTCGTGGAGCGCGTGGCGTCGGGTCCCGCCTTTGGCAGATCAAGCCGTCTGCGCGAGCTGTTTTTGTTCCTCTGCAACCGCAAACCGACCGATCCGGCAAGCGCGGTCCGGGAACACGAGATTGGGATCGAGGTTTTCGGCCGCCACCCGGACTACGACACGGCTCAAGACGCCATCGTCCGTGTGCAGGTGTCGCAGCTCCGCAAGAGGCTGGAGCAGTATTTCGCCTCCGAGGGCCGGGACGAGCCGGTTGTGATCGAGATTCCCAAGGGGACCTACACGCCGGTCTTCCGCAGTCGCGAGTCGGATTCCTCGTCGGATCGCCCGCCTGAGTTGCTCCGGCCGCGCTTGCCCGCGCGGGAGCGCTGGATTGCAGTGCTCTCCGTTTTGTCCATCGGTGGGGTTCTGGTGGTGGCGGGACTCCTGTTTGGGCCGTGGCGTCTGGGCAGTTCGGTCCGCCCCGCCCGGAATGTCGATCGTCTGTGGTCCCAGATGTTCGACAATGGGCGCCCTACCTGCATCGTGCTCTCCGACGCGATGCTTGGGTTGTTCGATGACGCAATCAAGCATCAGATGTCCCTGAACGAATACCGGGACAAGCTTTTCAGTAGTCTGAGCGACGAGCGGTTAAAGGACCCGGTGGAAAATGCCAGGTGGAAGGAACTACTGACTGGGACGTACTTCACGCACATTTCCGACGCCCGGTCGGCGGCGCAGTTCTCGGTGCTCAACGCGGGCCATAATCTGCCCACGGAGATCGTCTTCGCGGGCGACTTTGCGGTGAGCTACCTTCAGTCGCACAACCTCATTCTGGTGGGTACCCGGCGGACGAATCCCTGGGTGGAATTGTACGAGGATCAGTTGAACTTCCGCAGCGTATTTGAAGAAACGCGACCGATGGGGTCCTACTTTCAGAATCGCTCGCCCCTTCCCGGCGAGAGCGCGACATATGCTGTCCAATGGAGAAAGCAAGGGTACTGCCGGGTGGCTTTCCTGCCAAGCCATAGCCGAAGCGGAAACGTTCTGCTGGTTTCGGGAACCGACATGGCATCCAGTGAAGCAGGTGGACAGTTTATCACGAGCGAGCGCTGGATCCAGAACCTGTATTCGGCACTCGGATTAAGCCCAAATGCGCGGTTTCCCTATTTTGAGGTTTTGCTCAAGGTTGACTACATGACCTGGAACACTCCCAAGTTCGAGCTGGTTGCCCACCGTACCCTATAATTCTGAACCCGGAGATTCTGAATGGGCGATTCGGTCGGCGTCGCGGCTGTCCTTCACGCGAAATCCGAACTGCCTGAGATCATGGGAGGTACGCCTCGGCGACGCGTCGGCACTAGAGCGCTTTCGAACTTTCTATAATGCATAACCGCAATGGCGGAAGAAGGCAGCGGTGTGCTCGGCGGTGACTAAACGCAGGGCTTCGGGGATGGCTTGATCGAGGGCCTCAAGCGTTCGGGCGCGCAGGCATCGAAGTTTCTGTTTGACCATCGACCAACACGCTTCGATGGGATTGTAGTCGGGCGAGTAGGGCGGCAGATAGCGCAACTCCGCCCCACGCGCCTCGATCAGTGCGCGAACGCCCGCCACCTTGTGAGCACTCAGATTATCCATCACCACCACGTCGCCGGCGCGCAGTTGCGGACCCAGCACGTCTTGCAGGTAGGCCAGAAAAACGTCGCCGTCGGCGGCACCCGCGATGCTCATCGCCGCCTTCCATCCGGTCACGCCTACGGCCCCCAACAATGTGACGCTGTGCCAATGGCCGCCGGGGGCACCCTCGCGCACTCGTTGCCCGCGCGGAGCGCGCCCGTAGCGCCGCGTCAAATCGGTCGTAACCCCGCTTTCGTCCAATAAAATCAGGCGTTCGGAGTCAATCTCCGCGATTTCGCGCCACCACTGTTGGCGTCGCGCCCGTCCGTCTGGAGTGTCCTGCTCGGCTGCGTGGAGCGACTTTTTTTAAGCCGCAGTCCCAGCTCTTGCAGCACCGTGCACAGCCGCGAAACGCTCACCGCCACGCCATGCTGCTCGCTCAACCACTGCCGCAACTCGGCCAGCGTTGCGTCGGGCCGCGTTTGAATCTGAGTGCTCAATGCGGAGCGCAACTCCGGCGTCAGCCGACTCGGAAATCCGCGCTTGGCACCCGCCGGCCGCTCGACGCTCCCCGTGCGCCGTCGCGTGGCGGCCACCTTCTGCGCCCAGCCGTAACTGACACCGAACAACGCCGCCAGTTTCTCCAACCCACCCCGCCCCTGGTCGTAGGCCCCCAAGAGCTTAAGACGCAGATCGTCTGCGTATGCTTGCGGCATAACGGTTTCGGCAGAGAAATCGCCAGGGCACTTATAGTATGTCAAAAATTGCTCT
>CAWIQF010000011.1:0-150317 GCA_963838205.1 Terriglobia bacterium
AGTGGCCTGTCGCAGAGAGATCGTTAGTACGCATGCGGCGGGAGGGGTCTGAGTACTTCCACTGGATGGGCCGCGCGTGAGCGGAGTAGGCGTTGATGTAGCGGCGCAGTTTGCGAGCCAGATCGGGGACCGAAGTGAAGATGCCGCGGGCGATGACTTCCCGCTCGATCTTGCCGAACCAGAGTTCGACCTGATTCAGCCACGAAGAATAGGTCGGCGTGAAGTGGAGTTGGACGCGGGGATGTGCGGCCAGGAATTCCCGGACGGCCTGAGTCTTGTGGGCCGAGAGGTTGTCGAGAATAATGTGGATCTCCTGCTGCGGCCGGCACTCCGCCACGACCTGCCCCAGGAAGGCGACGAACTCTTGGCTGGTGTGGCGCGCGGCGGTCTTCCCCATGACTTTGCCGGTCTTGGTGTCCAGCGCCGCATACAGCGACAGCGTGCCGTGGCGGTAGTACTCAAAACCATGGCGCTCGGCGCGGCCGGGCGATAGCGGCAGCACCGGGTCAAGCCGGTCCAGGGCCTGAATCGCGGTCTTCTCATCGACACAGAACACGGCTGCGTGCTGCGGCGGGTTCAGGTAGAGTCCGATGATGTCGGCCGCCTTGGCTTCGAAGTTGGGATCGTTGGAGGCCATATAGCGTTCCAGACGATGCGGCTTCAATCCGGCTTCCTTCCACACACGGTGCACCGCATCCTTGCTGACGCCGAGAACGGCCGCCAGTTTGCGGCAGCTCCAGTGCGTCGAGTGATCGGCGGGCCTCTTGCGGGTGGCAGCGAGGATCTTCGCGCGTAGGGCGGGCGTCAGGACGGTCGGCTTCTGGCCCGGATGATAGGTGTCCAGGCCGTCAACGCCATCCGCCAGGAAGCGCTCTTTCCAGCGGCTGATGGTCGGTGCAGTGGTATCGAGTCGTTGCTTGATCGTGCTGAAGGAGGCGCCCTCGGCCAGCAGCAGGATCAACTTGGCGCGGAAGACGTAGCCGGCGGGCAGGGACCGGGATTGGGCGATCGCGGTCAGTTCGGCCGACTGTTCAGCGGTGAGGAGCAGAGCGGTGCGGGTCGCCACAATTGTATTGACGCACGCTCGCTAGTAATGGTTACTCTGCGACAGGCCACTAGCCTTGCCGATCCCGCGATCTCCGTGTCCGCCCAGATCTGGATTCTTCCCCGATCAAGCAACAAATGACCCGAAGTTGTGGTCGCGATGGCCGACGCATTGGGCGTGATCCGCGGGATGACACGTTGGCTTCACATCTCCCGCTAACGTACTTGCATTCGTCTCGGGCGCGCCGCGTCACGTCGCCGCTATTGGCTTCGTTGCCATGCTTGATTTCATGTTGCGCGTCGCCTCCACCTTCGCAATGACCTTGTCCCATGCTCGACGGGCGCGCTCCCGATTCTCGGCTGTGCAGCCGTACAAGGAGGGCGTCTTCCACCGTCGCATGTTGTCTAGGTACTTCCGCATGTAGTCTTCATCGGCAAAGGTCGAGATTGGACCGATATCCTCTGACTTCACGCCACACCTTGCCGCCGCCCGAGCGAGCCGTCTCAGAGCTTGCATGGTCATCCCCCAATACAGTAAACCGTAGCTTGGAATCTTGAGGGAATTGCTCTGTGTGGGGATGCAACATAGCAAGGCTGCGACGCCGGGAAGTAGGCAAGGTGGTTAACTCCGGCGCGCCCTACCAATGACCATATGGGTCAAACGTGATCTCCTTCAAATGCCTGTAACTTGTCGGCGGTAAACAAACTTGGAGAGCGGAGTAGCGCGGGCAATCGTGCGCATTGGCGTCGGCCTGCGCGGTGCGCGCAAAGATCCGCAGATTCGGCGTTCTACAACGGTTGGCACCCGAGACGCCGCATCCATGGTTCTTATTTTGGAGAGGATGATGTCGTTGTGGGTGTCCATGGCTGCCCGACATTTGGGCGGCGCCCAGATTTGCTCGTAGTACTGCTCGGCGAGCTCGATCGGAGTCTGCTGATCTGCGGTGCTTGCGAAGAAGAAAATTGGGACCGCGAAATCGAGCCCCAGCGCGGGCAGATCGACTTGCATTCCGGGTCCGTCCCAGTGTTCTCCAAACAGCTGCAACGAGGCGAACTCGAATCCCGCGACCTGGTACTAGAGGTCGGACAGCGACACGGCGGGGCTGGCCAGGTCGCTCACTGGCTCCAGGGCGTCGCCGGATTTGTTCCAATCAGCCGAGCCACAAGATGTTGGCAGTCGGCCGGGCACGCCACTCGACAAAATTTCACCGAACGTGGCGTCAACTGCTGGGTGAGTTGTCAACCACTGGAAGCAACGAATAGATGGGCGGCAAGTGCCCGTCGAACCGAATATCTTACGACACTGCCGCGCACCGAAACTACGGTACCGAGTCTCGAAGGACCGGCCTTGTTATTCATGTCTGCTTTCCGTCGAGTTACACCTTTCCGTCCGGCGGGTCGGCGGCTCCTTCCCTCGGTACGACTGCCGGCACGTCCAGGCGCGCCACGCCAATCCGGTTGTCGGCCATCCCGTAGTAGACGTCGAAGCGATCGGGTGAGCCAAGATCGTCGCGCCGGTCGATGCCGGTGGGGAACACGACGTCGGCGACGGTCCCGTGACGTTCCTGCGGTAGCACCGGCGTCAACACAGGCTCCGGCGAACGATAGCGGATCACGCACGGATGCTCCTTCGACAGCACCATCACCCCGGCCGAGTAGCACAGACTCGTGCTCGTCATTGTTCGGCTGCGTCTCTTCGCTCACGCCGTGGTAAACCATTAGCCAGTGGCCGCGCCGGGTCAGGATGGGCGGAGTGCCGCCGCCAATCTTGAGCCGCTCCCAGGGCGACACCGGAGTCGCGAGCCGGTGATGACAGGCAAACGCACCGAGGCGATATGGCTCACCGCCCTCCAGGGCCATCGGGGAGTAGGAAATCCAGATGCTTTCCCGGTCGAGGTCCACGTCGCGAGTCGCGGGGTGGCAGGCAATCTCCTCCGGACGAGTGCCGAGAAAAAGAGGCCGGTGGAGCATGGCCAGTCCCGGTTGCCCGGATGGATTAGGAATGGCGACGGGAAAGAGGCTGGCGTCTTTGTCATCCACGTCGCCGATTTCGATACCCTGATACCGGCCAAAGGTCGCGAGTCCCAGGCGCTGCCAGTGGAAGAGGTCCGCTGAAAAAGCCAAAGCGATGCGTGGACCTTGAGGCGAAAATGCAGTATAGGTCATCAAGTAGCGCTGCAGTGGCTCCACGAACGTGATACGAGGATCCTCGCAACCGCCGCCACCGTTTGGACGCCGCTCATAATCGGCTTCCGGCTCCAACGCGATGCCGAGACGTTCGACGCCTGCCGGGTCGCCGGCTTCATTGAACCGCACTCGTGCAATGCCGATTCGCGAGTAATTCCCTCGCGCCACCAGCCGCGGGAAAAGGTACAGCGCGCCATCAGGGCCTCGAACGGCAGCCGGATTCAGGACCCCTTCGATCTCCTGGGGATTTCCCAGCTCTGGCTCCATTACCACCCCTAGACGCTTCAACTCAAATTTACTCATCAATTCCCTTCACAACGTCACCCCTGCCGATAGCCATCCAAACAAGCGATGATTGCTTCTGTGACCGGCTTGGTCTCATTCGGGCCTCGAACCGGGATACACAGAACACCTGCTTCTTCGACCGGATAGTCGTTCCCGCCCACGAACAAGGCATCGCCGATATAAATCATCTCTTTCAATGAAATGCCCAGGATATCTCGCAGTTTTCTGATTCCGTAGGCTTTGTCAATACCAGACTTTGTGACGTCAATGGATGTAGCACCACCCATTCGGACGGAGAACTCCGGAATCAACGTGTCCAGAATTGCTGTGATCTTTTTCCGTTTGATGAAATCGGCGTCCCACTTGATCTTCTCTTCTAAAGGGGCCTGCTGTCCTAATGCAGAAAATGTGATCTGGCTTCCGCGATCTTCGATCACTTCTCCCCAGACCGTTTCGACCTTGAAGCCCGCTATTCCCAGCGCCTTGTTCAAGGAACTGATGACCTTCTCTTTCTCAGCCGCGGTGAAATCTTCTGAATAGAGTTTCTTCCAATCTCCTGCGTACTGGAAAAACTTTGTTCCACAAGTCGGAAGAAGGGACAAATTCCCCAACCGCGCGTCACTGGACAAGTTCGAAAGAAGTTGCGTTTTAAACTGAGGCCAATCGCCTCCGGAAATCACTGCCACTTTGACGATGCCGAGAAGGTCGTGTAGCAATCCCGACATTTCAGCGTCAAGGGGCGATTTACTTTCGGCAAGCGTACCATTCAGATCGAATACAATTAGCTTCTTCACAAACTTGTTGCCTCGTTACGGTTGCTCGGCCGGAACTCATTCCGGTGTCGCAACTTCCAAAATACTTGCTGAACTGCGCTGCCGCAAAACAGACGACACCAACACCGCTATAGGAGCAAAACGCCGATTCTCAACACAGCCTAGCGGCCTTGCGGTCGCTGATCGTCCACGCTTTGCCGCATGGGCCGTCCTTGGGCAGCCTTGCAGTGGATGGCTCACCCAAACGTGGGCCGCCCCAGGGCAGATTCGGATTGACCGGTTTACGCACCACTAGATGCAGGTGAAGTCGATTCATGGTTTTCACCAGGCATGAGCGTCCGCCTATTCCTTCTCCATCGCGGCACTGTATTCGCCGCGTCGCGCAGCCCAGTTGCACTTGGCTCGATGAGACAGAGCTTGCTGTGCCGCCACTACATTGGCATCCTTGCCTTGCCAGATCTCCATAGCCGGTTGTTGGATGGCGCGGGCAAACGAAAACGCCAACGCCCAGGGCAGTCGCGACTTGAACCTGACATTCATGGCATTCAATCGGGCCGAGGCCAGTTCGGAAGATTGGCCGCCTGACAAAAACGCAATCCCCGGAACTGCGGCGGGGACGGCTCGCAAGAGACACTTGACAGTGGCGTCGGCCACCTCATCCACCGGTTCCTGCTTGGGACACGTCAATCCCGCAAGCACCATGTTGGGCTTTAAGATCATGCCCTCCAAAGTCACACCTTGCGTGAAGAGTTGGCTGAAGACCGTTCGCAAGACTTCCTCGGTAACCTCACGGCACCGATCCAGCGTATGGCCGCCGTCCATAAGCACTTCCGGCTCAACAATAGGGACCAGGCCGGCTTCCTGGCACAACGCAGCATAGCGGGCCAACGCCTGCGCGTTGGCTTCGATGCAACCCCTGCTGGGAATGCCATCGCCCACGGCGATCACCGCGCGCCACTTGGCAAACCGTGCGCCCATCTGAGAGTACTCAGCCAATCGGCCGCGCAATCCATCCAGACCCTCGCTGATCTTTTCTCCGGGATGACCGGCCATGTCCTTTGCGCCTGCATCCACTTTGATGCCGGGAATGATCCCCGCCATGGTGACAGCCTTGGCAAAAGGAGTACCATCTTTCTTCTGCTGGCGGATCGTCTCGTCACAGAGGATCGCAGCGCTAATAGACTCACCCAGCCCGGGCGTTGTCACAATCATCTCCCGATAGGCGCGTCGGACCTCCTCGGTTTGGGGAATCCCCAACTTCGCAAATCGTTTGTTGCAGGTCGGAGTGCTTTCATCCATCGCCAGCAGTCCTTTGTCGCCGGCGACCATCTTCTTCGCAGTGTCTGTCAGCTCTTGCGTATTCATTTGAGGTTGCTCCATTTCCAGTTTCGGATTTCCGGCATGTCTTCGCCATGTTTGTCAATGTAATGCTTGTGCTCAATGAGCTTGTCCTGCATCATCTGCTTCAGGTAGGCGCCCTTAGAGCCTAGGTGCTGTAGACGGTCAATCACGTCCTGCACCAGGTGGAACCGATCCAAATCATTTTGGACCCTCATGTCAAAGGCTGTTGTAATGGTGCCCTCTTCTATGTAGCCCCTGACGTGAAGGTTGAGATTGGTCCGCCGGTAGGTCAGCCGGTGGACCAGCCAAGGGTATCCGTGGAAACCAAAGATGATGTGCTTGTTCTTCGTAAATAGCGAATCGTAATCCGTCTCGCTCAGCCCATGCGGGTGCTCGCTACTGGACTGCAGCTTCATCAGATCGACGACATTGATCACCCGGATCTTGAGATCGGGCAGATGCTCGCGAAGGATAGAAACGGCGGCCAGAATCTCCAATGTGGGCGTGTCTCCGCAGCAGGCCATTACCACGTCAGGCTCGCCGCCCTGGTCGTTGCTAGCCCATTGCCAGATGCCTATCCCTTCCGTGCAATGCACCACCGCGGCGTCCATCGTCAGCCATTGCGGGAGGGCGTGCTTTCCCGCCACCACTACGTTCACGTAATGCCGGCTGCGTAGACAGTGATCAAAGACCGACAGCAGACAATTGGCATCGGGAGGGAGGTAAACGCGTACGATGTCAGCCTTCTTATTGACGACGTGGTCTATAAAACCTGGGTCCTGGTGTGTGAATCCATTGTGATCCTGTTGCCACACGTGGGAAGCGAGCAGATAATTCAATGATGCGATCTTTCGGCGCCAGGGCAGTTCAAGTGTCACCTTCAGCCATTTGGCGTGCTGGCTGAACATCGAGTTGACAATGCGAATAAAGGCTTCATAGCTGTTGAACAGCCCATGCCGCCCGGTCAGCAAATATCCCTCCAACCAACCCTCGCACTGATGCTCGCTGAGCATTGAGTCCAGCACCCATCCGGCGGGCGCCAGGAATTCATCATTCTTAACTGTCCGGGCATCCCACTGCCTATTAGTGACTTCAAAAACCGCACCTAGGAGATTCGAGAGTGTCTCATCGGGACCAAAGATACGGAAATTATGCTGATCCTGATTCAGTTTGACGACGTCGCGCAGAAACCTACCCAACACGAGAGTGTCTTGGCCGTCAACGGCGCCAGGTGAAGGAACACTTACGGCGTGAAGGTGAAAATCCGGCATGCGAAGATCGCGCAGCAGCGTCCCGCCGTTGGTGTGCGGATTGGCGCCCATTCGCCGGTCGCCTTTCGGAGCTAGTTCGGCGAATTCCGGTCTGAGGCTGCCATTGTCATCGAACAACTCTTCGGCTTTGTAGCTCTTCATCCAGCTTTCAAGCTGTTTGACATGATCGGGATGCTCGGCATCCACCAAGAGCGGCACCTGGTGCGCCCGGAACGTCCCCTCAACCTGAAGACCATCGACTACCTTCGGCCCTGTCCAACCTTTGGGCGACCTTAGCACGATCATTGGCCAGCGCTGCCGGGTTGTATCATTCTTGTTACGTGCATTACCCTGGATGCCTCGGATGTCCTCAATGGCCGTATCCAAGGTAGCGGCCATGAGTTCATGCATCTTCTCGGGGTCATCGCCTTCTACAAAGTAGGGCGTCCATCCGCAGCCGCGTAGAAAAGCATCCAATTCGTCATGCTCGATCCGTGCCAGCACTGTCGGGTTGCTGATCTTATAGCCATTGAGGTGCAGTATCGGCAACACGGCGCCGTCTGTAATTGGGTTGAGGAAATTGTTGGACTGCCATGCGGTTGCAAGGGGCCCTGTTTCCGCCTCGCCGTCGCCGATAACGCAGGCGACGATCAGGCCAGGATTGTCGAATGCGGCCCCGAACGCATGGCTGAGCGAGTACCCCAGTTCTCCGCCTTCATGAATCGACCCCGGAGTCGTTGGCGCGACATGGCTGGAAATACCGCCGGGAAAGGAGAACTGCTTGAATAGCGTCTTGAGTCCGGCCTCGTCCTGAGTGACGTTCGGATAGATTTCACTCCAGGTCCCCTCGAGGTAAACGTTGCCCACAATTGCCGGGCCACCGTGCCCCGGTCCGGCGATGTAGAACATATCCAGGTCATATTTCATGATGACCCGGTTGAGATGCACATAGATGAAGTTCTGGCCCGGCGTGGTCCCCCAATGCCCGACCACTAAGGGTTTCACGTGCGATAGCTTCAGTGGCTCTTTGAGCAGCGGGTTATCATAAAGATAGATTTGGCCTACCGACAGGTAGTTGGCTGCACGCCAGTAGGCATTCATTTTATTAAGAAGTTCCGGAGTGAGCGTATTGGCCTTCGTAGGAGGCGCCTGCTTGTCCCCCGGGTTGGAAGTTGTGCTGAGAAGCTCAGAGGTGAGTGTCTTGGTTTTCATGGTTCAGTCCTTTGCGCTCGCCGCGTTGGGTTCCAGAAGTCGGCACACCGAGCGCGCAATCATCAACTCTTCGTCAGTGCGAATGACGCGCACGCTGGCCGGGCTGGCGTCTGTGGAAATCACCCCTGCAGACTGAGCATTACGCGACTCGTCCAGCTCAATGCCGAGAGCGCCTAGCCCTTCGCAGATGCGCGTGCGGACAGGTGGTGCGTTTTCGCCGATGCCTCCCGCGAAAACGAACGTATCTAATCCGCCGAGCGCTGCGGTAAATGCGCCGATCCACTTTTTCGCCTGATAGCAGAATAGCTCAACGGCTTCCGCCGCGCGGATATCATTAGGTTCCTGCGCGAGGAGATCTCGCATGTCTGAACTTATCTCGGAAACTCCGAGCAGGCCCGAGTTGTGGTTGACCATTTCGTAGAACTGTTTGGTGGTCATGTGCTCGGTTCGCGCCAAATACGGCGCCAGGCCGGGATCCAGCTCGCCAGAGCGGGTGCTCATCACCAACCCGGCGGTCGGAGTAAAGCCCATACTGGTGTCAATACTCTTGCCGTCGCGCACGGCGGCCATGCTTGCACCGTTGCCCAGATGAGCCAGGATAACTCGGCCAGTCGTTGCTGCCGGGTCGCCTAGGCGCTTGAGTTCTTCCATCAGATAGGAATATGACAAACCGTGGAAACCGTAGCGCTGCACGCCCTTCGCGTCGTAGCAACGCGGGATTGGAAGCAGCTTGGCTACACGCGGCATTGTGCGGTGAAACGCCGTGTCAAAGCAGGCCACTTGGGGCAGTTTCGGATGACGCTGGCGAAACGCCTCGATCAGTTCGATCTCACGGGGCAAGTGGTCCGGATCGTAAGGGCTGATGCTATGCAATTCATCCAACAATTCCTGTGTGACCAGTTCGGGCGCCGTATGCTGCATTCCGTGTACCACGCGGTGCCCCACAGCGCGGACCGATTCAAAGCCTTTCTGTTCTTGAAGCCAATCAATCAATACATTCGCCGCCGTCTTGTGATCGGTAGCTGCCAGGCTGTGGGTGTCCTGCTGATTGGTCGCGGGATCGTGAAATTCCAGATTAGTTCCGCCCAGGCCGATGCGGTCAACCTTCCCATAAAGTCCTCGCTTCAGTGGCTGGAGGATCTGATACAGCGCGAACTTAATGCTCGACGAGCCGCCGTTGATCGTCAGGATGCGTGAGTCACAGGGTTGCATGGATGACCCCTTAGTCATTCTGCAGTCCTAAGGAAACCAGTTTCGCGCGGGTGGATTCGTAATCCGTGTGAAGAATGCTTCGAATTCCCATGCCTTCCGCGATCTCGACGAACATCGGAGTGTTGTCGATATAGACCACCTTCCGGGCCGGCGCCTGGGAGACGTCCAGCGCAAGGCGAAAGATGTCCGCGTCGGGCTTGCGGATGTGGACGAAGCAAGAGGAGATAAAGGAATCCACAAAGCCGTCGAGCTTGAACTTACGAATCCGATACGCATTCAGTTCGCGCGCTTCGTTGTTGACCACGGTGATCTTCAGCCCGTAGTGGGCCTTAAGGTGTGAGAACAGTGCGATCATCTCGGGGTAGGGTTTCGATTGAGCGAACATGAAGCGCCGAAATGCGGCTCGGGTAAACGGTCGTGGTTGGTAGAAGACTACGCGGCCTAAGTACTCTTCGAAAGCAAGCTTACCTTCCTCGTACGTTTCGAAGGTCAGTCTGTGCCGCTCCTCCATCTCCGTCCATTTTAGTCTGAAGTGCGCCGCCGCCCGTCTGCGCGCCTGATGAGCCCACCCGTCTGTAAGCAAGACACCGCCGATATCCAGGAACACGCAGGTAATGGCACTTGTTTTCTTCATCGTGTTTCTTCGTAGATCGGATCAGCGCTGCCGGAAGAGTGCCATGACCCGAATGTCTTCGTCGTAGTAGCGGCTGTGGGTAATCGCATTCCCGAAGACAGATGGATTCCATGCCATACCCTGCGGTCCATCCCTTTCGAGCAAACGCTGCAGTGCTCCGCTGGCTTTCAGACGGCGCTGGAGGTAGTCCAGCCAGATGGATCGCACCAACGTCCCCAGCCGTTTCAGAGCCTTGCTGCTCATGCTCCTGTCGCTCTGCTTTCGAGACTTGCGACTTTGGCGAGTCGCCGCCGATGACGTTCGGCGCCACTGAATCGCGCCTCGAGAAACGCGCGGACCAACTCCCAGGCGAGCGCACTTCCGATTACGCGGCCACCCAGGCAGATCACGTTCATGTCGTCGTCCTCGACTCCCTGATGCGCTGAAAAACTCTCATGAATCAGGCACGCCCGCACACCCGGCACCTTATTACATGCAATGCAGGCGCCCACGCCACTTCCGCACACCGCCATGCCGCGATCCACCTCGCCGCGAGCGACCGCGCGCGCCATAGGCACGACAAAGTCCGGATAGTCATCATCCGGCTTCGGCGCGCCGTCGCCGAAGTCGACTACCTCATAGTCCGCCTCAAGCAACCTCGCGGCCAGATATTCCTTTAACTCATACCCTCCATGATCCGCCGCGACCCCGATGCGCTTCGGCGTCCTTGGCAGCGGTATCCGCGAATCAGTCATTGTTTCTCTCCATCCAGGCTGGTTCTCGTTGGCGGACGTCATCATCGGTCAAACCGCTTTCACATCTCAGCACCGTCGCGGGCGATGAGGCGCTGAAAGAGTTGCGGTCCATCACTTCGCCACTCCGGCGGCCGCAACAGATACTCTCAGTGACGGCCCACCGATTTCAACGCTATGTGGGGTATTTGGCATGTTCCGCTAGCAGTCTCCGCGCCGGCCGAGGAGCCGCAACTTTGCCGTGAAGGAATCCCTGGTGGGTGACATCGGCGGACCGTACATTGTCGATAGCAGGACTATCTCCCGCTTACAAAACCGTTTTGCTCGTGTTCCGCCGTGTGCACTGCAGCCTCCATTGGGTGCGTCGTCTGCATGATGTTCCTCTCCTTCGCCCCGGTCCGGCTACACCGCATGCGCCGTTGCTGCACTTAGAAGCGGCTACCGAACTGCATGCGGTTGGAAGCGCAACGGCGTGCCTCACGGGCTTCTGCCAGCATTTTCATTGCCACTCGAGACATTGGAGCGAGAAAGTCCAAAGCGGTAAACCTGGGTTCTGGCGGCAAGCGGGATCCCGCAAGGCGTGCGTCCGGGACGGCAAATGTTGCATTTCAGATGCAGGCTTTACATCTCGGTTCCGTGAATTTCTGCTAAACCCGAACTGGCTCAGCGGCTTCAACGTCGACACCCCTCGGTTCTGCTCTGGACCATCGAATGCATGGAGATGATAAGCAGTTTGTACGGGCGAAGGGGATGGCTATGAAGACAGCAGTGGCGAAAATGGACGGGGCCCGGGAGATTCTCACACGAACAGCGGCCGAACTGGCTCAGGTATTGCGATCCCGGGACGGTATCGCCATCGAGAAGAGCGCGGATCAAATGGATGAGGTTCAATACGCGTCGGAACGCGAACTGGCGATTCGAAACGCCGACCGGGAATCCACGCTGCTGCGCCAGGTAAGAGCCGCTTTGCGGCGGATTCACGACGGCACCTTTGGCGTCTGCGTGGAGTGCGAATACGAGATCAGCCCCAAGCGCCTGCTGGCCGTGCCCTGGGCGTCACGGTGCATCGAGTGCCAGGACGCAGCCGATCGGGATCAGCAGGAGAACTCGCAATCCTTCAGCGAGACGATCGCAGATGCCGCCTGAATGAGCGGTTCCGGCTCGGGCGCGTGGCTCGCCATGACTGTAAGATTCGCCGCCGGCCCTTCAAGACAGCGCAGAGCGGGGAGAAAGGTGGGTCCAGTTAGTGAAAACAGAATCCAGCGTTCGAACCATCGCGTTTCTAGGTAACTACCTGCCGCGCAAGTGCGGTATTGCGACGTTCACTTCCGACCTGCTGGGGGCTGTGGCCGCACGGCATCCACAAAGCCGGTGCTTCGCTGTGGCGGTCACCGAAGCCACGCGGTTGCCGGTTCTGGGAACGCCGTTTATCGTTCCGGCCTCCTGTCCCACATGCCGACAACACGTCCAATTGGGCCGCCTCCGCATGGGCGACGGTCCAGCACGTGGCTTGGATCTCAAGCCACTGTCGAGGATTTCAGCGCCCGATCGACTCGCGAATCAAGGGTGACGCCGATTTGGCAACGCAGCGACGGCTACTTTGCGGCGCCCACGATCTCCAGAAGTTCGAGCTCGAAAATCAGCGTGGCCCCACCGGGAATCGACGGCCGGCCCTGATCTCCGTATGCCAGGTTGGAAGGGCAAATCAGCACCGCCTTGCCGCCGGTTTTCATCTTCTGAAGGCCCTCGGTCCAGCATCCGATCACTCCGTTGAGGGCGAACTGCGCGGGTTGGTTCCGGCGAAAGGAGCTGTCGAACTCGGTGCCGTCCACGAGCGTGCCACGATAGTTCACCTTCACGGTGTCGGTCGCTTTCGGGGAGTTTCCCGTGCCCATCTTCACTTCGCGATAAATCAAGCCTGACTCGGTCCGGACGGCGCCTGGTTCTGCCGCAGCCTTTTCCAGGTAAGCCTTGGCGGCAACTTTCTGCTGTGCGGTTACGCGCGCCGAGCGTTCCCGGGCAAGCGGGCCGATTTTCGGCCCCCACTCGTTCAGATCGACAGCGGGCTTGTGGGCCGCGGCATCCGTCAGCGCACGCTTGAGTATCTCGAACTCGTGTGGCGAGAGATCGAATTGTCCCAGAGACTTGTACACCGACAGGCCCAACGCATAAATGGATTTCTCCGCGTCGGTCGTCAGCACAACGGGAGCGGCGGACGCGGGTCTGGCCGCCGCTTTCGAGGCACCAGGTTTCGTAGCAGCAGATTTCGTGGCGGCCGGTTGCGCCGCAGCAGGTTTCGCAGCAACAGATTTCGTGGCGGCCGGTTGCGCCGCAGCAGGTTTCGCAGCAGCAGATTTCGTGGCGGCCGGTTGCGCCGCAGCAGGTTTCGCAGCAGCAGATTTCGTGGCGGCCGGTTGCGCAGCGGATTTCGCCGCGGCCGATTTCGCGGCGGTTGGCTTGGTGTTCGCCGGAGCGGGATTCGGCGCGGGAGTCTGGGCCATCAGGAGGGCCGGCGCGATCAATAGTAGGAAGCGCATTTTTATAGAGTAGCAGTCCGCCTCGCGTCCTCCGAATCACCGGGGAAAAGGGGGAGAGATGCCCCTGTGGCGCGACCGCTGGCCTCGCTTGGAATAGCAAAGCGCTAGCCCGGATGTTTCACAGGCGCTGTGATTTCGTCGCCGCCGGCGTTTGCGTGAGGTTTGGAGGGCGCTGCGGCGGCATTCGGGCGGGCAGCGAGCCGGGATGTGGTGATCGAGGGGGCCTTGTGGCGTCCGATCGCCCTCACAAAACGCAATTCGGACGCAGTTCGACTGACCCGAAAAGTGCGAAATCGGGAAATCGTTTGTTTGCCGTGTCGCGATTTTGGCTCAGCAACGCAGCGCCGCCCACACCTGCCCAAACACCTGCTTCCAGGGGTAGCCGCTGCTCATCGACACCAGCACGCGCCGCGCGCTGAAACGAATCCGCGCGCCGATCTTGAGCAGTCGCAGCCGAATCGTGTGGACCTGGGCCTCGGCCAGCGCCGTGCCTGTTAGCGCCAGCCGCCGCAGCGCCTCCACGAGCACGTAGGCCGCCGCCGACAGATACAGCCGGAGGCTGATTGGCGCGCATCGTCTCGGCACTCATGCGGTCGGCAAACAGGCTCAGCTGCTCTTTGATGCGGTTCTCCATCTCGCCGCGGGCGCAGTACAGATCCTCGTAGAGTGGGCGCGGTTGCCACTGCTCGACCGGCAGCGAAGTCACGACATAGCGCGGGTTCTGCTTGCCCGCGATCTGCTCGGCCTTGGCGATGACGCGCCGGGCGCGCGACCAACTCTTGCGCGTGCGGTAGCGAAACTCGGTGAGCACCCGCGCCGCCTTTCCCGTGCGTTGGGCCTCGCCCGCGGCCTGGCGCATGGCCTTGTCGATCCGCCGCCGCAGGCGCTGGTTGCGCGCCAGTCCGAAGACGTAGTCAACATGGTTGTCCTCACACCACCTCATCAGTTCTTCGCGGCAGAAGCCCGAGTCGGCGCGCAGGATGATCTGAGTCTGGGGCCAGCGGGCGCGGATCTGCGCGACGATGCGCTGGATCTCTTCGACGCTGCCCGCGCTGGCGTCCTGATTGGCCTCTCGCAGCCGCACGCCGACAATCTGGTCGCCCGCGAAGATGTACAGCGGCAGGTAGCAGTAGTGGTCGTAGTAGCCGTGGAAGAAACGTCCCTCCTGCTGGCCGTGCAACGGCGTATCGGTGGCGTCCAGATCGACGACGATCCGGGCCGGGGCTTGCGGGTGCGACTCCACAAACATCTCGACCAGCAGCCGGTCGATGGCGGCGGCATCGTAGCGGATCTTCTTGTAGCGGTCGGAGGCGGCGCCGGCCTCAGGCGTGCGTTCCAGGCGGCACAGCGTGCTCTTGCTGGCCAACGCCGCGCCGGGCTTGCGTTTACCCGCCAGCAGACCCATCAGCGGGTCGTCACGCAGTTGGTCGTGGTCGTTGAGATCTTCGTAACCCAAGGCCAGCGCATAGACGCGCTGCGAGACCATTTCACCCACTTCGTGGGAGATGTAAACCGGATTCCGGAAGTCGCTGAAGCAGCGCGCCAGGCGTGGCAGCAGGCCGATGCGCCGGTTGACTTGCCGCAGCAGTAGCGCCCCGGCGTCGGAAGTGATCGTGCCGCCGTCGAAACCCGCCACCACCCGGCGCGAAAAATGGGCTTCAAATTCGAAGCTGTCCTGGGTACACTGTGTCATAGCAAGAGCCGCCGCTTTCTGTGCAAAAGCACTTCGTGGCTGAAATGTTTATGCCAGAGAAGGCGGCTTTTGTACAGTGAGCCGGTGAAATATTCGGGCTAGGGGCGGCAGTTTGGGTGTACACTAATCGGAACCTGGGCTTCGGCATGCAATCATTACCCAGCGAGCTGCATAGATCTAACCGTTTTGGGACGATGCTGGGGACCGCATTCTGGTTTTGCGCTCGCTGCTTGGAGCTACTCCGGCTCGTTCGCGGACGCACAATATTGGACGCGCGTTCCCGGCATTCGCAGACTCTGATTAGAACCTGCTCGACAACGCATTGGAGGAACATGATGGCGGAAACTACGACGACGATCGGAATCATCGGAGCGGGACATATCGGCAGCCAGATCGCACGACTCGCGGTGGCCAGCGGCTACAAAGTCGTGATCAGCAATTCGCGAGGGCCGGAGACTTTGTCCGTCCTCATCGCAGAGCTTGGGCCGAAGGCCCGCGCAGCCACCGCCGTCGAGGCGGCGCAAGCGGGAGACATTGTGGTCGTTACGGTGCCCCTGAAGAATTATCGGGCCGTTCCGGTTGCGCCCCTGGCGGGCAAGGTCGTGATCGACACCAATAATTACTACCCTGAGCGTGACGGCCACATCCCCGAGCTCGATAACGAGTCCACCACCACCGCCGAGCTCTTGCAGGCGCACCTGCCAACCTCGAAGGTCGTCAAGGCTTTCAACCATATTTACGCTGCAGCCCTCACGACCGACGGACAGCCGGCTGGCACGAGTAATCGTCGCGCGCTGGTCATCGCCGGAGACGACCCAGAGGCCAAAGCCAGAGTGTCCCATCTGCTCGACCAGTTCGGCTTCGATACGGTGGACGCAGGCCCGCTGAAAGAGGGCTGGCGTATCCAGCGCGATACCCCCGGTTACGGTCCGCGTCGCACCGCCCCGGAACTGCGCCGGGATCTGGCCGCGGCCAAACGATACGCGGATCGGTAGCGACCATCGTCGGTAAAGCCGGCCACGGCCGCGTTACGGAGCCGCGACGGCAGGGAGTCGCAATGGTCCTCCTGGCCACCCATAGAGATGAAAGTCGCGGCGGCGCAGGTGGGGCGGGTCTCCAGGCCCGCGCCGGACCTCCAGGTCCGGCTCCGGGTTGGGTGCAGGGGAGAGGCCGGCGTGGACGCCGTCCGCAGACCTGGAGGTCTGCCCCACCTCCGGATCCTGCTCTCCAACGCGACTTTCGAGAGAGCGGTGGCTGGGCCACGCCCGCACGGAATGCTCTTCCCAAGCCGAGCATCTGAAGCATTTGCCGCGAATGCGTCCGCGGAACGCTTGGAGGTGCTCGTTAGAGTCGGCTCAGGAGGGGCAAACCAGTAGGGGGTTACATGCCTGGCCGGTTGAGGCTCGGACGCGCTGGCCGGCATGGGCAATTCCGGGTCCGGCCGCGGACAAGCCGCTACGGTGTAGCGGGGGTGCTCTAATTGGCTGTTTATAATCAATAACTTGCAGACGAGGGCCGCTACTAGTAGCGGGTTTGTCAATTTCCAGCAGCCGTCGCCGGGGCCGTTGGACGGTCCGCAATCGCGCCGCCGGAATTGAAATCGACTACGGGTCGGAACGACTGTGACTGGTTGATTAGTGAGTGCTTGCGTCGATTAGAAAGGTGCTCAACCGGACAGGCATGAAGGGGTTACTGATTTTCGTCCGTGAGCCAATGATTCCAACGGGGCATGGCAGTAAGGCCTTACCCTTTCCCGCGAGCGCAAGGGCACAAACGAATAAGACGCCGACCATCAAGACGAATACGGACGAGATCTATGATTTGGAAATCTGGGTCGGCCTATCGGGCCGCTTTCCCACCGCCCCGGCGGTTCACCGGCACGACTTTGCAACGAACTCCGTGTTGTGTGGCGAGGTCAAGAATCTTCGAACACAAAGTGCTCTCCGTCACAAGTACTACTTTGATCCCTTCAAGCGCGAATCCAGACTGTTGCGCCTCGAAAACAGCCCGGTATTTTATGCACTGGTACACGCCGCGCTCGAAGTCTGGATCAGACGAATGGGTGGATTTGACCTCGACCAGGTAGGCGGTGTCACGGTATTCAAAGAATACGTCAACCTCGTCGCCTGAGAGCAACTTCGGCTCCTTTCGCCTCTGCAGCGGCCGTGCCGGAGCGCCAACTGATTCTGGATGGTCTTCTACGTATTGCTTGAGTCGCTTGTGTTCGTCGCTTTCCGCAGGCCCTCCACGCGGGTGTTTGTTAGCAGCTGACGCCGGTGGCATGCCGTCAACTTCGGTGCCTTCCACGATTGAACCCGGAACGGCGCGCGGTTCCGTCTTGAACAGCTTGCGATAGATGCGCGGCCAGCCAGCGTAGGCGTAAACCTCCCTCGCGGACTTGGCGATGAGTTCACGTCGTCCTCGGAGTGTGCCAAATCGATCACGAAGATAGTGATTGGCACCTCTGCCTGGCTCCCCTGTCTTCTGGTTGACGACAAGCACGTTGACGAGAGGAGCAGCACTCTCGGCATCTAGAATCTGGTCCATTAACGTACCAACGACGTGGCCGACGTGGACAGGAAACACCTTTCCCTTGAGAAACAGATCGGCGCGCAGCCTGTCTGCGATGTCTCAATAGGTAATTCTCGCGTTGGCGGCAACTCTTGGCAGCAAATACCCGAACGTAAGCTGAAGGCCCCGCTGGGAGCAAAGATCATCTCCGACTGAATACGGCATTTGGTCACTCCAGACTGGCTCAGTCTATCGCCAATTTCCGGCAAAGCGAGGTCCGGCCTACGTTCAGAAGTCTGGCCGCACACCGGCGCGACTCGCCCGTTTCGATCAGGTCCTGGCAGCGGGCCTCACCGTTGACCGTCGCCTTTTGGCTTCCACTCCCGCGCCAGACGCTGCGCCTCGGCGATCTGCTGGGCGGTCATCTTCGCGGCAAGGCGGTCCCGTTGATCGGCGTACTTCTTTTGGTCCTCACCGCCGGCGCGCGAAGCCGCAAGGTTCATCCACATGTATGCTTGCACATAGTCCTTCGGCGCTCCGAGGCCCTTGTAATACCTTTCGCCGAGGATGAACTGACCGTCCGCGTACCCCTGGTCGGCGGCTTTCCGGTACCAGCGGACGGCCTCGGCGTGGTCCCGTGACACTCCGAAATCTAGTTCATACATGGAGCCGAGGCTGAACTGACAGTGGGCGTTCCCCTGGTCGGCGCCTTTGCGGTACCAGCGGACGGCCTCGGCGTAGTCCTTCGGGACTCCGAGACCTAGTTCATACTTGGTGCCGAGGCTGAACTGAGCGTCAGCCTTTCCTTGTTCCGCGGCTTTCAGGTCCCAGCGGGCGGCCTCGGCGTAGTCCTGTGAGACTCCGCGGCCAAGGTCATACATGAAACCGAGGCGGCTTTGAGCTTCCGCCATCCCCTGGTCGGCGGCTTTCCGGTACCAGCGCACGGCCTCGGCGTAGTCCTGTGAGACTCCGCGGCCATGGTCATACATGATGCCGAGGCTCCACTGACCTTTCGCGTTCCCCTGGTCAGCGGCTTTGCGGAACCAGCGGACGGCCTCGGCGGAGTCTTGAGGCACCATTTCGCCCGTGTCATATATCGCGCCAAGCGCGAGTTGAGCTGACGCATCGCCCATTTCGGCGGCTTGGCGCGCCTCGCTGAGGGGGGCATTCTTGCATCCGATTAGCAGGATCGCAGCTACGCAAGCTGTCAGTCGCGCGATTCTCCAGAGTGGTTTCATTCCATCAGCCTCCGATACCTGAGGTCCGCCTGCCGTGATTGTAGCGCCACCTTCGGGTAAGAAACTACGTTGATCCGCGGTCACGGATAGGCGGAAGCGCCACGGTGCGAAGGAGGCCATCCCCCCGCGCGCACGCTACGGTTCCCGGATAATGAAAATGGCTCCGTGGCGGCGAAACTCACTTATTTGGAAGAACTCGTGCGGCGCGCGCGCCATCGCGCCAGTGTGCAGATCATCGCCGCGGGCGCGTTCCAGGCACTGACGGCCGCGCTGGTGGCCGCCGCCGTGATGCTGATCGTTGGCACGAACCTGGTCGCCTGGTATCTGCCGCTGATTGTCTTCGCGGTGGCGTTGAGTACAATCCTGTGGATCCGTCGCCGCGCGCTGCCTCACGAATACGACACGGCCCAACGCCTCGACTCGCTGCTGCAGCTCGGCGATCTGCTCTCGTCGGCCTGGTATGCCGCGCGCCGCGCGCCCACGGCCCGCCTCGCTCCGGCGCTGCTGCAGGAGGCTGAATCGGCGGCCCGGCTCGCCCGACCCGGGCCGGCGCTGCGCTGGCGTTGGCCGCGCCAGGCACGCTGGACCGGCGCGCTGGCGCTGGCTGTGCTGGCGCTTTTCTTCCTGCGCTTCGGCATTTTGCGCACGCTGGACCTGCGCGCATCCGTGGTCCCGATGGTGTTCGATACCTTCAGCGGACAGGCGGCCACCAATGCCAAAAAGCAGTCGGCCGCCGCGAAGCTGCCGCAGCCGTTTGACATTGGAGTGGACGCACCGGGCGACCGCGTTGAGAAGCTTCCCGGCGACGAACTTTTGAAGGACTACGAAGTCGCTGGCCAGACGGATGCGGGCAAGCCGGGGAACGCTCTGAGCCCCAACCCGCAGTCGCGGGAAGCGCCTGGCCAGATGGATTCGCCCGACGATCCCAGCGAGAACGTCAACCTGCCGGAAGGCGCGCAAGGGGCCTCGAGCGGCGCCAACGATCGGAAGTCGAACGACGTGAAAGGCCCGCGTAAAGCGGCCTCGCGCCCGCCCGACAAACCGAATGGTCTGCTCGATAAAATGCGCGACGCGCTGGCCAGCCTGATGGAGAAAATGAAGCTCAACGGCACCGCCGGCGAGAGCCCGCAAAACGCGGCGGCGCTGGAAGGCCAGAAGCAGCCAGGGCAGCGTAAACCGGGCGAGAAAGGCAATCCCAGCCCCGGCAAACCGCAGGCCGGCGACCCGCGCGGCCAGGAGTCCGAGGAGCAGGCCGATTCCTCGCAGGCGGGCCAGAATTCGCAGTCCGATTCATCCTTGCAGCCGGGCGCCGAGCAGCAGCGCAGCGGCGCCGGCAAGCAGGACGGCGACAAGAACACGGAGCTCGCCGAGCAAGCCCAGGCCATGGGCAAGCTCTCCGAATTGATCGGCAAGCGGAGCCTGAATGTGCAGGGCGAAATGATGGTCGAAGTGGAAAAAAGCAGCAACCCGCAGCTCCGCACGCCGTACCTGAACCGCGGCGCCACGCATGCCGAAGCGGGCGGCGATCTGAGCCGCGACGAGGTCCCGCTGCGGCACCAGGATTTCGTCCGGCGCTACTACGAGACGCTGCGGCGCGAGCCCGACAGCCTGCCTCCGGCGGCGCAAAAAGCACACTGAAATCACCGTGATTTCCGCTCGGCGCAATGTGCAGAAAATTTAGATAAGTCCTTTAGAAAACCATAGATACGCGGAACCGCAAAAACACCGCGAAACACCATGTTTTTCCCGCGTAAACACGGTGTTGTCACGGTCCAATCACGCGCGGCGCACGGTGGAACTTCGATCCGCGCGCCGCAGACTGGCGAGATTTACTGACCCTCTTCAATCGTGACAGCGCCCGCAAGATCATCAGGAAGCGGCCGGCGAAAACGGCCTCTTCGCGCAGATGGAAGAAGCCACGAAGTTGTACAATTGAATGCCGAAAATCCGTTGTATACTCGGGTCGGCGAAAGGAGCAGGCTGTTCCCATGTTCGGTGACAAACCTCCCGAAGTTCTGATCGCCGGCGCCGGGCCGGTGGGTCTGTTTACGGCGCTGGCGCTGGCGCGGCGCGGGGTGACGGTGCGCATCGTCGATACGGGCGTATGGGCCTGCACGCACAGCTACGCGCTGGCGCTTCAGCCGCAGTCGCTGCCGCTATTTGACGAGCTGGGCCTGTACGACCGCGTGATGCACAACTGCTATCGCGTGAATTCCATGGTCCTGGCCGATGCGGGCGGACCGCGGGCGCGCATCGCGCTCAACGCAGGCGACCCCAAGCAGTGCCTGGCGGTGCTGCGGCAGGATGTTCTGGAGAGCCTGCTGGAGCGCGCCCTGGGCGAGCACGGCATCCAGGTGGACTGGCGCCGGGAGGTCGCGCGGTTGGAACAGGGCGCGGGCAGCGTGCGCACCGGGATCGACCATTTTGAGAAGGAGTCGCGCGGCTACGTCATCGCCCATACCGAATGGGTGGTGGCTGGCTCGTCGACGACCGAAGTGCCGTACGTGGTCGGCGCCGACGGCTACAACTCGCGCGTGCGGCGCGCCTTGGATTACGATTTTCCCGAGGTCGGCCGGGCGCAGTATTACGCCGTGTTCGAGTGCAGCACCGACGCCGATCTGCAGAACGAAATGACGGTCGTGCTGGGCGAGAAGACGGCCGATGTGCTGTGGCCGCTGCCGGGCGGAGATTGCCGTTGGAGCTTCCTGCTGCCTGGCCATTCCGATCCCCAAACGGAAGAGATCAAGGATGTTCTGGCCAACTCCGGCTTCGGCCACTTCCCCACCGAGCGCCTGAAGGACCGGGTGTTCCGCGGCGAGGGCAGCCGGGATGAGCTGCTGAGCGATGACAACCTGCGGCGGCTTACAGTCGAGCGCGCGCCGTGGTTCAAGGCCAAAATCAACGCGGTGAAGTGGCGCACCGTCGTGCGCTTCGAGCGGCGACTGGCCACGGGCTTCGGCCACGGCCGGCTGTGGCTGGCGGGCGACTCCGCGCACCTCACCGGGCCGGTCGGCATTCAGAGCATGAACGCCGGTCTGGCCGAAGGCCACGATCTGGCAGTGGCGCTGGCCGCGGTGCTTAGAGACGGCGCGCCGCCGTCGATTCTGGACGCTTACGGCCAGCGTTGGCTGGGCGTATGGAGGGAATTGCAAGGCCAGACGCTGGCTCTGAAAGCAGGCCCTTCGCCGCATCCGTGGGTCGTTGCGCACGCCAAGGATTTGCTCTCCTGCCTGCCGGCCTACGGGCCGGCGCTGGGCGCGATGGCGGGCCAGATTGGCCTGGCGACGGCGGCGGTGCAGGAGGCGGGCGAGGCTGGTTAGCGGTTCGACGCGGAGACAACCAGAGCCGACCGCTGCCTCACGGCCGCGGCTCTGATCACACAAGCGCGGGCGGCCTCAGGCGCCGGTGATTTTGAAGGTCACGGCCTCGGGCGGCAGGGCTGGTTTCTGGGCTGGCAGTTCGATGCGCAGGCCGGTTTCGTCCTGCTTGAATTGCAGGCCACCCTCGAAGCCGAGCAGTTCGACGTGCTGCACCTTGCGCGGATTCTGCGGGCTCTTCGTGCCCAGCGGCTCGATCAGGACCGATTGCTCGGGAACACCCATGCAGAAGGCGAACAGGGTCTCGCCTTTCTTTGTGAAGCGCACGTCGGCGGCGGAGAGATCCTTGCGCTGGTTCTCGTTGAAATGCATCGTATCGCCTGCGGTCTTCGCCGCCGGGGCGGCGTTCGTGCCATAGATTTTCCAGGGCCTGGTCGAGTAAATGCCTTCGCTGTTGACGGCCATCCAGCGGGTGACGCCTGTGAGCACGTTCATTTCGTCGGCATCGATCTCGCCCTTCGAATTCAGCGGGAAATTGAGCATCAGGTTGCCGTTGCGGCTGACGATATCCACGAGCAAATCGATCACGATTTTGGCGGTCTTATACTTCTGGCCTTTGTTGTAGTGCCACTGGCCGACGCAGGTGTCGGTCTGCCAGGGCCTGGGCCAGATGGTGTCCACCAGGCCGCGTTCGATGTCGAGTACGCACGTGCCGACTTCGGAGTCTTCGCGGCGCTTGCTGGTGTAGACCGATTGCGGCACGCCGCCGTGCTTGCGTGCGCTCAGGTTGTACTGGTGTGCCACCAGCGAGAGGCCGTATTCCTCGAAGAAAATGGGGCCGTCGATGTACATCAGGTCGGGCTCGTAGTGGTCGATCAGGTCCTTGATGCGGTCGAAGTAGCGGCGCTTCCAGACTGTGGGCACGTTGACCGGGCTCCACAGATCTTCTTCGCCTTTGGCGTTGCGCGGCACCTCGTGCGTTTCATGATAGAGCGACCAATTGGCGGAATTGGCGCCGTCGTAGGGCACCCCGGCGAGGGGACCGAGCGTGTCGGCACGATGGGAGGTCTGGAACCAGTGGTAGCTGACGGCGAGGTGTTCGCTAACGGCGAACTTCAGCCCGTTGAGCCGCGCAGCCGCGGCGAACAGACCGACGATGTCCTTCTTCGGACCGTTGGCGGCGGCATTCCAATAGGGCTGGAACTTCGAGTTCCACAGGTCGAAATTGTCGTGATGCACGCCCATGCTGCAGAAGTATTTGGCGCCGGCTTTGCGGTATAGCTCCAGGAGGTAGTTGGCGTCGAAGTTCTCGCCGCGCCAGGCGAGCGCGAGTTCCTTGTAGCCGACCTTCGAGGGATGGCCGTAGGTGGCCAGATGTTGCTTGTATTGGGGCGAGCCTTCCTGATACATGGCGCGGGCGTACCAGTCGCCGAATTCGGCGCTGGACTGCGGACCCCAGTGGGCCCAGATGCCGAATTTGGCATCGCGATACCAGTCGGGGATGCGGTAGTCGCGGAGCGATTCGCGGGTGCCTTTGAAGGGGCCGGGAGCGATTTCGAGGGCTTCCGCGGAAGGCTGCGCCGAGGCGCGTCGCAGGGCCGGAGCGGCGGCGGCGAGAACGCCGAGGGCTTGGCGGCGGCTGATGATCATGGAAGGAACTCCTGTCGTGAGGGCATGTAAGACGCCGGCAAGGTTGCCGAGAAGAAGCGTTGCCTGGCGCGGTGCGAAGGCAGTCAGCGGTGACTCTATCGCGCGGCGGAGGAGGTGTCAAGCCGCGGTTGTATATCATTGATTGGTGGTTACGCAATGCCATAGCAGCTCGTGGTAATAATCGGCGTGGCCCAAAAGGCCGGGACAGTCACCATTTTTCGCGGGAGTTCGTTTTCAATCCAAAGGAGATCCTTCGAGCGAAAAGCGGTGACTGTCCCGCTTTTTGGTCGCGGAGCACTTCTACCACGGGCTGATAGGATGGCGGGGTTTGGCTAAACGTTTTTTGCGGCAGACCGCGGCGTAATCCGATTAGAGAAGGGGGCAGAACAGAGTGAACGGTGCGAAGCGGGAGCCGGCGGCGGATGGCGTGGATCCTCGCCTGGTTCCGAAAAGACGGCTGGCGAGCGGCGCATTGATGCCGGCCATCGGGCTGGGCACGTTCGGTTCGGACCACGTTTCACCGGACGCGGTGGCCGCGGCCGTGATGGGCGCGGCGGCGGTCGGGTATCGGCATTTCGACTGCGCCTCGGTCTACGGCAACGAAGAGCGCGTGGGCGCGGCGCTGGGTGCGGTTATGGAGGCCGGGATCCGGCGCGAGGAGCTGTGGATTGTTTCGAAATTGTGGAACGACAAGCATGGCGCAGGGGACGTCGAGGGGTCGTGCCGGCGATCGCTGGCGGACCTGCGGCTGGATTACCTGGACATGTACCTGGTGCACTGGCCGTTTCCGAATTTCCATCCGCCGGGGTGCAGCGTGGAGTCGCGCAGCCCGGACGCGCAGCCGTATATCCACGCGAATTTCATGCGGACCTGGCGGCAGATGGAACAGTTGGTGGACGCGGGGCTGACGCGGCACATCGGCACGTCGAACATGACGATCCCGAAGCTGAAGCTGCTGCTCGGGGACGCGCGCATCCGGCCGGCGGTGAATGAAATGGAATTGCACCCGCATTTCCAGCAGCCGGAGTTGTTCGAATTCGTGCGGGCGCAGGGGATCGAGCCGGTGGGCTATTGTCCGGTGGGGTCGCCCGCGCGGCCGGAGCGCGATCGCACGCCCGAGGACACGGTGGATATCGAGGATCCGGTGATCGCGCGGATCGCCCTGCGGCTGGGCGTGCATCCGGCGGTGGTGTGCGTGCAATGGGCCGTGCAGCGAGGGCAGACGCCGATTCCGTTTTCCACGAAGCGTGCGCATTACCTGGGTAATTTGAAAAGCACCGTGAGCGCGCCGTTGACGGACGAGGAGATGCGGGCGATCGCGGGCATCGATAGAGAATGCCGGCTGATCAAGGGGCAGGTGTTCCTGTGGAAGGACGGGCAGACGTGGGAAGATCTGTGGGACCCGAGCGGCGAGATCACGCCGCCGTAGCCGATCAGGCAGAGAGGGACGAAGCGATGAGCGAGACGCCAATTCAGAAAAAAATGCAGGGCGCGTACCTGCCCGGCGACAGCACGACGGTGTTGAAAGAAGTCGCGGTGGCGGAACCGGGCCACGGCGAGGTGCTGCTGCGGATGAAGGCTTCGACGATTTGCGGTTCCGACATCCGCTGCATTTATCACGAGCACCTCGGCAAAGGCCCGGAGGGTTACCAGGGCGTGATCGCCGGGCACGAGCCGTGCGGGCAGATTGTTAAAACGGGGCCGGGCTGCCGGCGCTTCGGCGTGGGCGACCGCGTGATTGTGTATCACATTTCCGGTTGCGGCGTGTGCAACGACTGCCGGCGCGGGTACATGATTTCGTGCACCAGCGAAAAGTACCGGCGGGCGTACGGCTGGCAGCGCGACGGAGGGATGGCCGATTATCTGCTGGCCGAAGAGAAGGACCTCATCTATCTGCCGGACGAGCTGAGCTACACCGACGGCGCGCAGGTGGCGTGCGGCTTCGGCACGGTTTACGAAGGCCTCATGAAGATTGGGATCAGCGGCAACGACACGGTGCTGATCACGGGTCTGGGCCCGGTGGGACTGGCGACGGGCGCGTTGTGCCGCAAGCTGGGCGCGCATCGGATTATCGGGATCGACGTAATCGAGGAGCGGCTACAACTGGCGCTGGATCTGAAGCTGTGCGATGAGGTGCTGAGGTCGGGCGCGGACAATGTCGGCGAAGTGCGGCAACTGACGGGCGGCCACGGCGTGGAGCGCGCGGTGGATTGTTCGGCCAACGACGCGGCGCGCGCGACGGCGATTCGCGCCACGCGCAAGTGGGGCAGAATCGTGATGCTGGGCGAGGGCGGCCGCGTCGAATTCAACCCGTCGCCGGACATCATTCACGATCAGAAGACGATTTTCGGATCGTGGGTCACGTCGACTTGGTTGATGGAGGAATTGGTCGAGCGGCTGGTGAGTTGGGGGCTGCATCCGGAGGCGCTGGTGACGCACCGGTTTGCGCTGGAGCATGTGGACCAGGCCTACTCTTTGATGGCCGGGGGACGGTGCGGCAAGGTGGCGGTGTGTTTTGACGAGGAATTGAAGACGCGGTAGCGGCGTGAGTTGGAAGTGCGTTTTGAAAACCGAAGCAACCGCTCCCTTTGGTCACGGCTCGGTAATCGAATGAAATCACCGCCAGGCCGCTCAAAATCAAAAGAGACCGTTTACGTTGTGCGGGCGTGACCTTTATCAGAGTGCCGATGTTGCCGCGAGTTTATCCGATTGTCGATACCGCGACCCTGGCCGCATGCGGGCTGGATGCGGTGGAGTTTGCGGTGGCGCTGCTGGATGGTGGCGCGCGGTTGCTGCAGTTTCGGCACAAGGGCGCGTATTCCGCGGAGAGATTCGAAGAATTGCATCGCGTAGCGGCGCTGTGCCGGGATGCGGGCGCGCAGTTGATTGTCAACGACCGGGCCGATCTGGCCGCGATTCTCGACGCGGGGCTGCACGTTGGCCAGGGCGATCTGGCGCCGGAGGTGGCGCGCGGTGTGATCGGCACGGCGCTGCTGGGGCTCTCGACGAATGGAGTGGAACAGATGCGGGCGGCGGCGCGGGAGCCGGTGGATTACGTCGCGCTGGGGCCGATTTTTGCGACCAGTTCCAAGCCGGACGCGGATGCGGCGGTAGGACTCGAAGTGTTGAGAGCCTGCCGCGCATTGACCGCGCGGCCGTTGGTGGCGATCGGCGGCATCACGCTGGAGAACGCCGCGCAGGTGCTGGAGGCGGGCGCCGATGCGGTGGCCGTGATTCGTGGATTGCTGCCGTCGCATGGCGATGGCGACGCGCCGCGGCCGCGAGATGTGCGGGCGCGGATGGAAGAGTGGATCCGGAACATCGGGACGTGAGAAGCGCATGAGCGTGGGGGCATGAGCGCGGCGCGGGCGGCTGCGCAATTGTGGTAGCTTCGATTTACTCCTGGCTGCACTTTTCGCTGTACGCTGAGATATTGTGCCCAGCGCCGGCCTGCTGCCACTTTTTCACGGTGCACCGGAGATGGAGCGACTGGGAGGGGTGACGTGGCGGCGTGGTCCTCAGCGCACGGTCCGTGGCACAGGGAGTTGCGAGCGACGCTCGCGTAACGGGGCGGGGAAGCGGCGGAGACGAAATGAGGTTTGACGGATGAACCTGTTTGCTACGAAATCGCTGGCTACGATTCAAGCCGAGGCGGGCAATGATGCGCACGGCCTGAAGAAGACGCTGGGGCCGCTGCAACTGATGGCGCTGGGGGTGGGGGCGATCATCGGTGCGGGCCTGTTCTCGCTCACCGGGATCGCAGCGGCCAACAACGCTGGGCCGGCGGTCACGTTGTCGTTCGTCGTGGCGGCCATCGGATGCGCTTTTGCCGGGCTGTGCTACAGCGAGTTCTCGACGATGATCCCGATTGCCGGCAGCGCCTACACCTATTCCTACGCCACGATGGGCGAGTTACTGGCCTGGGTGATCGGCTGGGACCTGGTCTTGGAATATGCGGTGGGCGCCTCGACCGTGGCCGTGAGCTGGTCGGGGTATCTGCGGTCGCTGCTGCTGGACTGGGGTATCGACCTCGACCCGAGGTGGATGAATTCACCATTTTCGACGATCAAGCTGGCGGGGGGCCAACAGGTGCACGGCATCGTCAACCTGCCGGCGATCTTCGTGGTCGTCTGTGTTTCCACTCTGCTGATCATCGGCATTCAGGAATCGGCCCGCGCTAACGCGGTCATTGTCACCTTGAAGGTGTCGGTGGTGATCCTGTTCATCCTCTTCGGCTGGGCCTACATCCAGACCCGGAACTACCACCCCTACATCCCGCCCAACACCGGCCAGTTCGGCCACTTCGGCCTCAGCGGCATTCTGCGTGGGGCAGGCATCGTCTTCTTCGCCTTCATCGGCTTTGACGCGGTCTCCACGGCAGCCCAGGAGGCGCGCAATCCGCAAAAGCACATGCCCATCGGTATTATCGGCTCGCTGGCGCTGTGCACGGTATTGTACGTTCTGTTCGCGCACACGCTCACGGGCATCGTCCCGTTCAGGGAGCTGAACACCGAAGCGCCGGTCGCGGTGGCGGTGAACTACACGGGCCTGCACTGGTTGATGACGGCGATCAAGCTGGCGATTCTGGCGGGCTACACGTCGGTGATTCTGGTGATGCTGCTAGGTCAGAGCCGGGTCTTCTACTCGATGTCGAACGACGGGCTGCTGCCCAAGCTGTTCTCCGACATTCACCCGCGTTTCCGGACTCCCTATCGCAGCAACCTGCTGTTCATGTGTTTCGTGGGCCTATTTGCGGCCTTTGCGCCGATCCAGATTGTGGGCGAGATGACCAGCATTGGCACGCTGTTCGCTTTCGTCCTGGTCTGCGCCGGAATCCTGATCATGCGCAAGACGCATCCGCACCTGCACCGGCCATTCCGCACGCCGCTGGTTCCTCTGGTGCCGATCCTGGGAATCCTGTCGTGCCTGGCGCTTATGTTCGGGCTGGGACTGAGCAACTGGCTGCGGCTGTTTGTCTGGATGGCGATAGGGATGATCGTGTACTTCACCTACGGGCGGCACCACAGCCATCTGAATCGGCCCAAGGCTTAGCCACTTTTCCAATGGAGCAGCGGGAATGCGCCGGGCAGGCGTCTCGCGACCGGCTGGCGCTCGGTGATACGCTGAATTGAAGTTTGTTCAACCGCTGCAAAGCTCCCCGAAAGGAACCGTTCTCACTATGACCAGACGCGTTGTTACCGTCGTGTTCGTAGGCCTCCTGCTGTGCTCGCTGACTGTCGTTGCCGCCGACAAGCCCGACTTCAGCGGCAACTGGAAGTTGAACGTCGAGAAGAGCGATTTCGGCCCCATGCCCAAGCCGGAGAAGGCCGACTACACGATCGTCCACAAGGATCCCGAGATGAACGTCAAATCGGTCGCCGTGGGCTCGATGGGCGAAATGACGAACGAGGTGAAGATTCTGACGGACGGCACCGAGTTCACGAACACCGTCCGCGGGCAGGAAGTCAAAGGCACCGCGAAATGGGATGGCAAGACGCTGGTCGTTACGCAAAAACTGGAAATCCAAGGCACCGCTATCACGTTCATCCAGAAGTGGACTTTGTCGGACGATGGCAAGTCGATCGTGCAGGAAGTCAACATCTCGACGCCGCAGGGCGAGTTGGCACAAAAGGCGGTCCTCGACAAGGTCTGAGCGAAGCGGTGAGTTGCGCTGCCGCGTGGGTGGAATGAGTTGCACCGGCGGGCGCGCGGGTCGAATCTGAACAAAGAACATGAGCACGACGGCCCGAGCGCTGCGCCGCTTCGAGCGCGAATCGCACCAGTACCGGTTTCTTGAGACTTTCATTGTCATCTTCGTAGTGATCCTGCTGATTTCGAATCTGGTGGGCGCGAAGATCATCGCACTGGGCAGTCTGCGCTTCGGCGGGGCGCAGATTCTGTTTCCATGCACGTACATATTCGGCGACATTTTCACCGAGGTGTACGGCTACGCGGGCTCGCGGCGTGCGATCTGGCTGGGTTTTTTCGCTTCGATTCTAATGGCTATAATCTGCGCCGTGATCGTGGCGCTGCCGGCGGCGCCGGAGTTTCACGAACAGCATGCCTATGAAGTCGTGCTGGGGGTGGTGCCGCGAATGGTGGCGGCGAGTCTGATCGCATACCTGTGCGGCGAATTCGTCAACTCGTATACGCTGGCGAAAATGAAGATCCTGACGCGCGGCCGGCACCTGTGGACGCGCACGGTCGGATCCACCGTGACGGGCCAGTTTGTCGACTCGATCGTGTTCATGCTGGTGGCCTTTCTGGGCAAGGAGAGCCTGGCGACGATTTTCACTCTGATCTGGTCGGGTTATCTGTTCAAGGTGGTGTACGAAGTGGTGGCGACGCCGCTGACCTACTGGATCGTGAACAGCCTGAAACGGCTGGAGGGGGTTAACGTTTTCGATGTGGACACGAACTTCAGCCCGTTCGCGTCGGGCAGCGAGGGAGCCGCGCTGGTTCCATTAGGCGAAGATTTCACGAAAGAGGCGTTGGAACCGCGCGCGGACTAAAGCCGTTGTAACGGACGCAGGCCGGGGCACATCTCACCGTCCGGGAATGGTCCAGTTCGGGGTAAACTGGAGACAGGTACCAGCATCGGGGAGCATCAGGTTTAAACGTATGCAATGGAAAGAGATTAGTCTAGCCATCCTCGCCGGATCGCTGGTTTTGGGCATCGGCGGGAGCCTGGCGGCCTTTCAGGACGAGGTGAACGACAAGCCCAAGGACAAGAAGGACAACGGCTCGAAGCGGGAGACGCTGGCCAAGCCGATGACCGAGAAGGAAGCCAGGCGCAAGGCGGAGAAGCTCAAGAAGGAGCTGATGACGCCTTACAAGAAGTGGCTGGACGAAGACGTCATCTACATCATCACGGACGAGGAACGCAGGGTCTTCAAGAACCTGAGCACGGACGAGGAACGGGAGCAATTCATCGAGCAGTTCTGGCTGCGGCGCGACCCGACGCCGGACACGGTGGAGAACGAGTTCAAGGAAGAGCACTACCGGCGCATCGCCTATTCCAACGAGCGCTACGCGTCGGGCATTCCGGGCTGGAAGACGGATCGCGGCCGAATCTACATCACCTACGGACCGCCGGACGAAATCGAGTCGCACCCCTCGGGCGGCTCCTACGACCGGCCGATGGAAGAAGGCGGCGGCCAGACGGCCACTTACCCCTTTGAGCAGTGGCGCTATCGCTACCTGGAGGGGATCGGCACGAACGTGATCATCGAATTCGTCGATACGACGATGAGCGGCGAGTACCACATGACGATGGACCCGTCGGAGAAGGACGCGCTGTTGTACGTACCGGGCGCGGGCCTGACGATGAACGAGCAGTTGGGCATGTCCACCAAGACGCAGCGTTTCACCCGCACCGACGGCACGCACCTCGGCACGGGGACCGATCCGCTGCCCGAGAGCATGGACGAATTCACCCGCCTCGAGCGGTTCGCGGCGCTGCAGAAGCCGCCGGTCATCAAGTTCAAGGACCTCGAGGCGGCGGTGACGACGAAGATCACTTACAACGTGCTGCCGATGCTCGCGCGGGCCGACTTCTTCCCGGCGACGTCAAGCTCGGTGATGGTCAATATCACGCTGCAGTTCAACCGCAAGGACCTGCAATTCAAGCAGACCGACAACGTTTCCAAAGCGGCGGTGAACATTTACGCGCGCATCACGACGATGTCACGGCGCGTGGCCAACGTGTTTGAAGACCCGGTAACGGTGGAAGTACCGAGTGCGATGTTGCAGGAGGCGAGCCAGGGCGTGAACGTGTACCAGAAGTCGGTGCCGCTGGCCCCGGGTATCTATCGGATCAACATCGTCGCCAAGGATATCGTCGGCGGCAACATGAATAATTACGAGATGGCGCTGAACGTGCCGCGGCTGGAAGACGACCGGCTGATGACGAGTTCGCTGGTTCTGGCCGACACGCTGGAGAAGGTGCCGACGCGCAACATCGGCACGGGGCAGTTCGTGATCGGCTCGACAAAGGTGCGGCCGAGGGTGGGCGAGAGTTTCCGGCGCGACGAGAAGATGGGCATCTACATGAAGATCTACAATCTCGGCGCCGACGAGAAAACGCACAAAGCGCAGGGCGACGTCACATACGAGATTGTGAAGGCTGGGGACAACTCGAAGGTGATCGATTTCACGGAAGATCTGACCAGTCTGGAGGGTTCGGCCTCGCAGATGACGATTGAGAAGTTGCTGCCGCTGCAGGCACTGGAACCAGGAAGGTACATCATCCGGCTGAAGGTGAACGACAAGGTGCGAAATCAGTCCTTGACGCAGTCGGCTGAGTTTTCTATAACGGCCTTGTAGGGGCCGGAAGGAATTGAGCCGGGGCCAGCGCCAACGCTGGCTCCGGAGGAGACAGGGATGCTCCGCATTGCCGGCATCGCCTTGATCGGCGTTCTAATGGGAGGCGCCGCGAGTGTGCAGGGCGGCGGGATCAGGCTGCTCGGCGCGATTAACGGAGTTGTGCGCAATCCTTCGGGGATGCCGCAGCCGGGCGCAGTGGTTCTGCTGGAGACGCGGAACGAACGCGTGATCGCGCGCACGCAAACGAGCGTGGATGGCCGGTTTCACTTCGAATCGCTCAGCCCCGACGCATACACAGTCCGCGTGTGGGCCTCGACGTTCGTCCCGGCCAGCCGGCAGAACGTGCCCGTGAAAGCCGGGATGGAGAGCCTGCTGGCCGTACAACTGGCCAGCTTCTTCTCGAGCATTGAAGTGGTGTCGACGCTGCCTGCGGGTGGCGGGCTGGTGAGCGACGACTGGAAATGGGCGATGCGCAGCGACCCGGCGCTGCGGCCGGTGTTGAGGATGTCGCCGAGTCTGCCGGACCTGACCGGCGTGAGCAGTTCGGAGCGGGCCGAACGGATGATGCGCGGCGTGGTCCAGCTTTCGGGCGGTGAAACGGACCCGGATCTGGGCAGCGGTTCGAGCAGCCTGGGGACGTCGTTCGCGCTGGCGACGTCGGTATTCGGATCGCGGGAGCTGCAATTCAGCGGCAACGTGGGCTACGCCCCATCCACCGGCGCGCCGACCTCGGTATTCCGGACGCGCTATTCCAACCAAGGCGGAAACCTGCCGGCGCCGGACGTGGAATTCACGATGCGGCAATTCGGATTACGGCAATCGGTGGGCCAGTCGCTGGTGTCCGGGGCGGGCGCCTCGCAAGGGCTGCCGACGCTGCGCAGCTATTCGATGAATCTGCAGGACCACCAGGCAATCGGCGACCACTTGCGGCTGGAATACGGGCTATTGCTGGAGGCGGTGGACTTCATCGATCATTTGAATCTGGTGAGCCCGTACGCCAAGTTGGACTACGATCTGGCCAGCAAGGGAGCGCTGGAGATGGCGTTCAGCGCCGGCACATCGGGATCCGAGATGCGCACGTCGATGGCCGGGCTGCCGCAGACGGATGCGCTCGCGGATCTGACCTCATTTCCGCGCGTCTCGCTGCTGGACTCGCAGGCGCGGGTGCAGCGGGCGCGGGATTACGAAGGCGGGTACCGGTATGGGCTGGGCAAGACGACGGTGCGCGCCACGGCCTATCGGGAGTTCCTGTCGAACCAGGCTTTCATGGTGTCCGGGGACACATCGAAGTTGCCTTCGACGGACCTGTTGCCGGATCTCGGGTCGAATTCCTCGATTTACAATTTCGGCAACTTCGCTACGTCGGGCTATCTGCTGTCGGCCACGCGCCCGTTGAGCGACCAGTGGAATTTTGGGGCCAGCTTCGGCCAGGGCGGCGCGCTGCACACGGACAAATCGCTGGGCTTGACGGATTTCGAATCCTTGCGCAGCGGGGTTCGAATGAGTCCGACGAAATGGTTTTCGACGCGGCTCAACGGGACGCTGCCGGGCAGCGGCACTCACATCTCGTTGGCCTACATCTGGACGCCGACCGGGCAGGTGATTCCGACGCACACGTTTCTCACGCAGGAGTGGCAGCCGAGCATGGGCCTTAACTTCCAACTGCGGCAGCCGCTGCCGGCTATCACCGGGATAGGCGGACGGTTCGAAGTAACGGCCGAGGTGCGCAATCTGCTGGCGCAGGGCTACGTGCCTGTGCCGTCCAGCGATGGGCGGAACATGCTGCTGGTGCCATTCCCACGCTCGCTGCGCGGCGGCTTGAGCTTCATCTTCTAATTCGTCTTCAATTTCAACTGCTCGATCTTGGTGCGGCACGCCGCGGCCTGGGGAGCGATTCTGCAAGCCTCGGAAATGTCTTCCAGGGCCGCACTGAAGAGACCGAGATGTTCTTCTGCGATCCCCAATTGGAAGCGCGTGAGGAAATCGCGCGGCGCGGCGGCGAGCGCCTGTTGGAAGCAGGTCCGGGCCGCGGAGTAGTTGCCGCGGGCCAGGTGGCACAGGCCCAGATCGCGGCGCGCCAAAGTGTTGTGGGGGTCGCGGGCCAACAGAGTGCGCAGGATGGAGGCGGCCGCGTCGAAACGCCGCTCGGCGAGCAGCAGGTTGGCATTTTCATACAGGCGGATTTCGGCGACGCGATCCTTCGGATCGGGGCCGGCGTTGCCCGCGTTGCCCGCGCTGCCCGCATGGCCTGCGCCAGGCCGCGGCGCTGCTGCGAGGTAGCCCAGCGATGTCAGCAGGGCACGCGTCGCCGGCGCAACGCCGGGCGGCGGGTTTGGCGCGGCGGGCGGCTTGCGCGCCAGCAGTTTCGCGAGTTCGCCGCGGAGCAGTTTGGCTTCCGTCGCGGCGTGGGCCGGAGCGCTGCCCAGCAGGTTGTTCAGCTCGCGCGGGTCGCTCTGCAGGTTGTACAGCTCCGGCGTCGGCGCCTCGATGTACTTATACGCGCCCAGGCGCAAACTGCGCAGCGGAGCCCATCCGAAAGCATCGTGCGTGTAGAGCGTCTGGCTGTAGACGGCGTGCGGGGCGGGCGCTGCGGAGTCGATCTCCCCTAACAGACTCCGGCCTTCGAAGGAAGGTGGCGCGGGCACGTGCAGGAGATCCAGAATCGTCGGCGCGACGTCGATCAAACCGGCGTTCTGGCTAACGCGCGGCGGCCGGACTCGCGCGGGCTCGGGCCAGTGCACCAGCAGCGGCACCGCCAGCGTGGATTGGTAGAGGAAGTAGCCGTGGGTCGCTTCGCCGTGCTGGCCGAGTCCTTCGCCGTGGTCCGACAAGAGCACCACCAGCGAGCGGTCCCACCATCCACTCTGGACCAGCGCGCGCTTGAACCAGCCCAATTCCCGGTCCACGTATTCCAGCTCCGCATCGTAGCCCGATACGCCGCTGGGCCGGGCGCCGGGCGGAATGGCGTACGGCGTATGCAGGTCGAAAAGGTGGACGAAAACGAAAACGGGCTGGCCGCGCTGCGCGCTCAGCCAGCGCTCGGCGGCGCGCACCACCAGCGCCGCGGGCCGGCGGTCGCGCACGGCGTAGCGGTTCGCGGCGTCGCCGGTGAAGAACATCGAACCCGACAGCGGAGAAAAGGCGTCGAAGCTGAAGGGGCTGTCGTAGAGGTCGAAGCCCTGGTCCAGGCCCATCTGGCGTTCGAGGAAAACGCTGCCGATAAACGCAGCGGTTTTGTAGCCTTGCGAGTGCAGCACGGAGGCCAGGGTCACGACGCCCGGCGGCACCGGCTGGGCGTTCTCCTCAATCCGGTTTTCGAAGGGATAAGTCGAGGTGAACAGCGAGGCGTGCGAGGGCAGCGTCAGCGGAACCTGCGCATCCACGGCCGTGAACACAGTGCCCGGCTGGGCGTAGGAGTCGATGTTCGGCGTGTGGATGCGCGTGTAGCCGTAGGCGCCGAGGTGGTCCGAGCGGAGGGTGTCGATGGAAATCAGGATAACCGGCGTGGGCGGCTCACTCCCTGGCCCGGCGCCCGGCTGCGCCAGGCAGACCACGGTCGCAATGCAGACGAGCAGCAGCGCGTTCCACGCGCGAATAAACGGGCTCAGGGCTAGCATGGGCAGCTTCGGCTGAGACGATTTTAGCTCGCGCCCGCGGTACGGCGCCGAATTGCGCGGGCCGGCGAAGGTGCATGACGAGGATTCGAAAAGAATATTCGCTTGTTTTTGAAAGGGTTGGGAAGACGGAGCCGCGGCGGGCCTTGCGCCGGCGGTATCGTCCGAGCGTCCGAAGGGGTCCGGCTTTCCGATCACCCTGCCGAGTATCCACAGTTTTATCCCCGTTCGACCCACCCGCTCAGTTTCGAGCGTACCTTCCCCCGAGCCGGACTCCCCTTCGGATGAACTCTTCAAGACGACCAGGCACACGACACACGCAGCGCGCTCGCGACGGCGGCGCGAGCGGACGGGATGATTTCAGAAAGCGATGGAGGGGGCTACTTGCGCATGCCGCGGTTGGGGCTCTTCAACTGCTGCTGGCGCTTCTTGATCTTCTTGCGCTTGGGCTTGTGGATGATGAATGTGCCGGAGCCGATGTACTCGGCCTGGTAGAGATTGGCGTTGATCTTTTCGGCCACGGGGAAGAGGAACCTCCGACGAGTCTAGGTAAACAACCAGTTTAGCGCAAGCGGGGCGGGTGGCGCAGTTCTGTACTCTGAAGAGAGCGCGGCGCGATGCGGCGCACACCCGGCAGCGGGCGGAGAGAAGCGTGAAAAACCCAATGCGAAAACTTCTGGCCAGCCGCGTCAGCGCGCTGTGGCTTGTGGTTGCGATCGTGGCCGCGTGCGCCTGCGCCGCCGCACCAACTTTGTCTGCGCAACCCACTGCCGCGCAAGCTGCGTCCGCCCCTGCCGCGTCACCAGTGTCCGCGCAACCCGCTGCCGCGCCTGCCGCGCAGGCCGTTCCCTCGGCCGAACAGGTGCGCAAGATCCTCACGCAAATCTCGGAGATCACCGGCATGGCGCTGAAGCGTCCGGTGCCGATCACGGTGATGAACAAAGAGGAGTGGGGGCGTTGGGTCAACGACCGTATGCGCGAGAGCGTGAAGCCCGAGGAGTTGCGGGTCGAAGAGACGGCCATGAAGATGTTCGGCTTCGTGCCGGCGGATTTCGACTTGCGCGCGGCGACGGTGGACCTGATGACGGAGCAAGCGGCGGCGGTCTACGATCACAAGGCCAAGCGCATGATCATCGTGCAGGGCGCGGCTCCGGACGAGATGCAGGAGGCCGTGCTGGTGCACGAGCTGTCGCATGCGCTGGCCGACCAGCATTTCGACATGCACCGTTTCCTGGACAAAGGGCCGCGTTCGGACGAGAGCGAAGCGGCGCGGCTGGCGGTGGTCGAAGGGCAGGCGATGTGGATCATGCTGGAGGCGATGCTGAACCGCAGCGGCCAGTCGCTCAAGACGAACTCGGCGGTGCTGGAACTGATGCTGCCGGCGATGCGCGACATGGCCGCGGCGCAATATCCGGTCTTCGGCAAATCGCCGCTGTACCTGAAGGAGAGCCTGCTGTTTCCCTATTCGGCGGGGCTGAAATTCCAGCAGGCGGTGGTGGAAAAGATGGACCGCGAAGCCTTCGCCGCGGTGTTGCGGGATCCGCCGCGCAACACGCACCAGATCATCCATCCGGAGCTATACCTGGCGCACGAGACGTCGGCCGTGGTCGAGCCGCCGGAGTACGAACAACGGGACAAAATGAAGAAACTGACCGATGGCGACATCGGCGAGATGGACGTCCACGTGTGGTTCGAGCAATACGGGTCGAAACAGGAAGCCGACAAGCTGGCGCCGGCGTGGCGCGCAGGCCGTTTCGAGTTGACGGAAAACCGGGCCACGAAAAAGCCGCTGCTGCGCTGGGCCATTCTGTGGGACTCGCCCGATTCGGCGCGCCAGGCGTTTGCGCTGTACCAGAAAGTCGTGGAGGGCAAGAGCCAGGGTCTGATCTGGAAACAGCGCACGGACGCGCTGGCCGAAGGCAGCAACCAATACGGCGGCTTGCGCATCCGATGGGAAGGAGCGAGGACGGAGGGCCTGGAGGGTTTACCATAAACGGCCGATCGCGTTACTCTGAGTAGAGCCGTTTGCAGAACCGGTCCGTCAATTCAAATTGAACCTATGATCACCAGACGTCAATGGATGGGAGTGGCCCTCGGCGCGGCAGTCGCGGGTCTGGACCTGGAAGCCGCCGCGCCGGTGCCTCGCAAGGCGCCGGAACTGACCGTGATGCTGAACAGCAAGGAGCAACTCCTGCTCAGCAAGTACCGCGGCAAGCTGGTCGCGCTCGAGTTTTTACTCACGACCTGCCCGCATTGCCAGCGCTGTTCGGGCATCGTCGAGAAAATGTATAGGGAGTTCGGGCCGCAGGGATTCCAGCCCATCGGTGCGGCGATCAACGACAACGCCCAGGCGCTGGTGCCCGAATTCATCATCAAACTCGGCCTGACCTACCCGGTCGGCGTCACGCCGCGCGAGATGGCCTACGATTTTCTGGGCTACGATCCCAACGCCCCCGGCGCGGGCCCGCTGCTTATGCCGCAACTCGTCTTCATCGACCGCAAGGGGATTGTCCGCGCCCAGTACCCGGGCGACGACAACTTCTTCAAGGAAGCCGAAGAAACGAACATGCGCAATCAGATCGAGGCGCTGCTCAAGGACAGCGGTACGACGAAAACCTCTTCCTCGAAGAAGTCCGCGGCACAGAAGTAGCCCCGGCCGCCAGCGGGGTACTCACAACCCCGGCCTGGATGGCCCTGCCAAAACCCGGTTCCCGGGCATCCCAGACGTGTTCAGCGCTGCTCCGCGCGCGCGATGGCATCGGCCAGTCCGTCGGCGGTCGACGGCTCTGCTTCGGCATCCATCCGCAGACCGCATTCGAGCGCCACGGCCGTAGTCGCCGGTCCAATCGACGCGCACCGCACCCGGGCGAGCGCCTCGGCGCCGGCCGCCGCCAGCAGGTTGCGCACGGTCGAGCCGCTGGTAAAGGTGACCCAGTCCGGCGAGCCCTCGGCGAAAAGCGCGCGCGCCTGAGCGGCGAGCGCGTCGGGGACGACCGTGCGGTAAACCGAGATGGCGTTGACGCTGGCGCCGGCCTGGCGCAGCGCGTCGCGGACTGTATCGCGTGCAGCGGCGGCCTGGGGCAACAAAACACGTTTGCCTGCCAGGTCGTGTTTGGACAAGGCGTCGGCCAGCGCTTCGGCGTTGAAATCCGGCGGCAGAAGGTCCACTTTCAGGCCGCGCCGGGCGGCCTCGTCGGCGGTTGCCGGCCCGACGGCGCATATTTTGGCACGCAGTTTAGAGATACAAACTCCTGTGTTATCAACACGTTGAAAGAAAAACTTCACGCCATTTCGAGACGTGAACACCAGCCAGTCGTAATGCTCTAGCCCGGCCAGGGCGGCGTCCAGGGCGTTCCAGTTTTCGGGCGGAACGAAGGCAATTGTAGGCAGGTCAATCACCTCTGCACCCATGCGGCGCAACCGTTCGGCGAGGCCGGCGGATTGCTCCGCGGCTCGCGTGACTACCACGCGCCGCCCGGCGAGCGGCAGCGTGGCGCCGTAGACCGCGCGGAGAATCGCGCGGCCCCCGTGTTCCAACAGGGTCTTCGCGGTGTTTTTTCCGCAAAGCGCCGCGTTCTCCACGCTGTCTTCCGCGGTTTCCAACGTGGCTGCGCTGCCGTCGGGATGGACCACGACGGCCCGCAAACGGACGCGTCCGCCAGTGACCTCGGCATAGGCGCCGATGGGCACCTGGCAGCCGCCGCCGAGGGCCTCGAGCAGCGCGCGCTCGGCCGTCACGGCGATTCGCGTGGCTTCATGATTTAGTTGCAGGCAGATGGTGTAAGCATCTGAATCAGAACGGGTTTCAATCGCCAACGCGCCTTGCCCGACGGCCGGACAAACCTGCTCCGGCGTGAGCAATTCCGCAATCCGGTGGGCCCAGCCCAGCCGCCGCAAGCCGGCCGCGGCCAGAACGATGGCGTCATAGAGACCCTCATCGAGCTTGCGCAGCCGCGTGTCCAAATTCCCTCGAATGTTCTCGATCACGAGATCCGGCCGCAGCCGCCGCAACTGCGCGGCGCGGCGCAGAGAGCTGGTGCCGACGCGCGCGCCGGGTTTGAGATCGGCCAATTTGCACCCCACCAGGGCGTCGAAGGCCAACTCTCGCTCGGGGATCGCCGCCACGGCCAGGCCCGCGGGCAGGAGCGTGGGCAGGTCCTTCAGGCTGTGCACCGCCAGGTCGATGCGCCGATCCAACAGCGCCTCTTCGATCTCCTTCGTGAAGAGGCCTTTGGCGCCCACCTGGGCGAGCGGCACGTCAGTGATCTTGTCGCCCGTGGTGCGGATGATTTCGAGGCGCGTCTGGAGGCCGAGAGCGTGCAGGCGGCCGGCGATGTGGCGCGCCTGCCAGAGCGCCAACTGCGAGCCGCGGGAACCGATGATCAGGGTCGTGGACATGCGGTGTGGTCTGGTCTATTCAGTATCGCCTGAGCCGGGCGCGACGGTCGTGGTTAACGTCAGCATTCCAGGCTCATTTGAGCTACGCCGCGGAGAGCGCCGGTTGCGGAATGGCGGCGCGAGCGGCCGTGCGGCGTGTTCAGAGGGATGTTCTAGTCGATATGGAAGACCTCTTCCATATCGGCCCACCATTCGCCGGGCTGGCGCGTGGGCAGGGGGTCCTGCATGGGCTTCATGACGGCCCACCACTCCTGGGTCGTCTTGTCGGCGGCCATGCGGTCCATGTCGGCCTGGAAATCGCTGCCGTGGTACTCGAAATAACTGAACAGATAGCCGTCCTTGAAGTAGATGGAGTAGTTGCGAATGTTGGACGCGGCAATCGTGGCCAGCACCTGCGGCCAGACCGCGGTGTGATAGCGCTTGTACTCTTCAGTGGCTTCCGGCCGCAGGCGCAACACCATTCCATATCGCTGCATTTTGTTCCTCCCGAGCGGGCCGGCGCATCGAGCCCAACGCGAGCGTGCAAGCGCGCTCAAGATGGGGCCGCGGCCCGCCTATGAACGAGACTGGACCATCGTATAGCCGACGGAGCCGCAAGGCAATCGGGGCGGGGCAGTGGGAGTGCGGAGTTGCATTGGGCGGGCAGTTCAAAGAGCGGCGGCGAAGGGGCGCGCCGGGATGGCGAGAGTCGCGATAGTGTGGAGAGCGAAGCATTTCAAGAGAGCAGGAAGGCGGAGCAATGGCGGTTCAAGGCCCCAAGCGCGCGGGCGGGACGTGCGATGAAGCGTGATGTTAGAATCCTTTTTCCAGCAGTCCCGACCCGCCGGCGAGGTTGGGGGAGGAGCAAGCGCCGATCATGGACACAGTGAGTCACGCGTCGGGAGGGCCGGACGGCAGTGCTCGGAATCTTCCGCGGGAGAGGGGGTGGGGTGTCCTTTCTCAGCTATGGAGGAAGCGCGGGCATGGGGCTGCGCGAGGGCCCCTGCTGTTTATTGTCTGCTTGCTGTTGATTTGCGGCACGACTGCGTTCATCGGGATCGTTCCGACGCGGCTTTTCGGCCACGACGACTTCTTCCTTTTGGACAACGGTTGGCGCGTCTTGTGCGGCCAACGGCCGCATCTGGATTTCTATAGTCCCTGGGGGCCGTTGACATTCCTGATCGTTGCTTTGGGGCTGTTGATCTCGAACGCATCGCCGAACGCGCTGGGCTATGGAAGCGCGATCGTTGGATTGCTGATCGGGCTGTGGGCGTATAGGTTGGGACGGAACCGGCTGGAGGCCGTTCCGCGCATGCTGCTGGGGCTTTATCTGGCGCTGCTGGTGACGGCGCCGTACGCACTCGGTACGTGGCCTACCTGGTCGACGCACGCGATGGTTTACAACCGCTACGGCTTCGCGCTGGTGGGGTTGGTTCTGGTGGAATGCCTGCAACGGCTCAAGGGTGCGGAGGATAACAATGGCGAGTATTGGAGCGGGATTTCGACTGGCGTGGCCATGGCTCTGGCGCTGTTCTTGAAGGCCAGCTATTTCTCGGTTTGCGTACCGATCGTAGTAGCCTCGCTTGTATTCCGAGGACTGAACAGAAGACGCCTGGGCGGACTGGCAGCCGCCTTCGGCGTTGTAGCGCTGATGCTGCTGGCTTACTTGCGGTTCGACGTGCTCAAAATTGGGCAGGATCTGTGGATGGCCGCCGGCGCACGATCCAAGAGTCTCGGTCTGTTGAAGCTGATCGTTGTTCTCACCTCGCAAGTGCCGTCCCTGGCGGGTGTGCTTGCGCTGGCGTTATACGGAACCGAGGCGAAGAAGCAGGCGGGGCGCTGGATGGAGGAGCAACAACTGCTTTTGTGGGGGCTGCTCGTCTTCATAGCGGACGCGGCATTGGTGTACAGCAACATGCAAGTGCGCGGAATGCCGCTTCTGGGCGTGTTCGGGATCGTGGCCGCCAGTTGGATGATCGTTGAACGACGACGCGCGGGCTCCATGGATTCCAGGTCAGGGAAGCAGCGGTACATATTCGTGTTGCTATTATGCGGCTTCCTAAGTTTGCCGCAGTTGTGTTCGGATGTAGTGGGTCTGGCGTACGGAGCCATACAGAAGGCTCAGCCGTCGGCGGCAATGAGCCGGGTGCGATTCAGCGTCCCGCGTCTTGCACCGATGATCTTATACGATGGGCCGTTCGACGAGCGCTCCAACGGAGGAGTTTACACGGCCCGGATCAATGAAGGGATCGCGCTCCTGAAGCAATACTGTGGGCCGGGCGACCGCGTGCTCAATATGGACATGGTCAATCCATTCCCCTACGCTCTGGGATGGCGGCCGGCGCGCGGGGGCATGGCCGCCGTAGCCTATAACTACCTTTTCACCGATGAACTGCGGCCTTCGGACGATGCGTACTTCGGGGATGCGAGTGTGGTGATGGTGCCGAAGCAGCCGGCGCTGGAGCCGCGCTACTACGATGGCTATTACCGGATCTATCATCCGGCTCTGCTGAGACGATACCGGCTGGCGGCCCAATCGGAATCCTGGCGGCTGTACAAACTGAAATGAGCGCACACGTCGTTCCCGTTCCGACCGATCGCCGAAAGCGCAGAGCGTTTCCGGCCCTGATGTACGGCCTGCTGCTGGCCGGGTTGGGCTTCACCATCTACTTTTTGGGCGTCATGGGTCGGGTCGTCGGGCTGGTTGTGGATCCACGCGGGCAATTACTCGGCGTGATCCGGGAGACGATCTGGTGCAGCGGGATGCCTGTGGTAGCCGGGCTGATACTGATCCTGTTCGATCTCTTTATATTGCTACCCAGGAAGCGAAGCCGCGTGGACGTGGTGTGGGATCCGCCGGCAACCCTGGACTTGACGGTGGTCCTGACGGCCTACAACGACGAGCTGAGCATTCGACCGGCGGTGGAAGATTTCCTGCAGCATCCGAAAGTGAAGCGTGTGATCGTGGTGGATAACAACAGCAAAGACGGCACGGTCGAGGTGGCGCGCGAAGCGGGAGCCGTTGTCGTCGTAGAGCCGCAAGCAGGCTACGGCCATTGCGTTTTTCGGGCGCTGAGCGAAGGCGCGAGCTGCCATGACACGGAGTTAACGCTGCTGTGCGAAGGCGATATGACATTCCGGGCCTATGACATCGACAAGTTCCTGGCCTACGTGCCGCACGCGGACATAGTGAATGGAACGCGGATCGTCGAGCAACTGCGGGCTCGGCGAACGCAGTTGACGACCTTCATGTACTACGGGAATTTCTTCGCCGGGAAGCTGCTGGAGGCCAAGCATGTCGGCCAAGGTACGCTGACCGATGTCGGCACGACCTATAAGCTCTGCCGGAACAGCGCTCTGACACGCCTGTTGCCGCTGCTCAATCCCGATATCAACCTGGAATTCAATGCCTATTTCCTGGATACGGCCCTGGAGAACGGCTTCGCCATTGTGGAGTGTCCGGTTACTTTCCACGACCGTGTTGGCGTCAGCAAAGGTGGGAACGTGAGCAATCTGCGCGCATTGAAGGTTGGCACGCGCATGATATTGGCTATCATCTTCGGATGGCGGAGGCGTCGATGAAAGACACGCCAGGCTACCACGAGACGCGTTTGAGTTTCGATGCGCGCCGCGAGGTATTGTGGGAGACGCTGTGCGAGGCCTTTTTCCAGCACCTGGTTCCACCTGTGGCGTGCGTGCTGGAGCTAGGGGCCGGCTACGGCCATTTCATAAACCACATCCGCTGCCAGAGCCGGATCGCCGTCGACAAATGGCCGGGCTTTGCGCGCTACGTGAACTCGGACGTCATAGCGCACGTCGGCGAAGTAACCGATCTGAGCTTCATTGCCGACAGCTCGGTGGATTTCGCTTTTGCAAGCAACCTGGTCGAGCACCTGACACCGGGTGAGTTTGCGATGGTCCTCGAACAGTTGCAGAAGAAGCTAAAGCCGGGCGGGACGCTCAACCTGCTCCAACCGAACTATAGATTCGCTTACAGGGAATACTTCGACGATTACACACACGTCGCGGTTTACTCGGACCGGAGTCTGGTGGATTACCTGGAATCGCACGGGTTGCGCGTGATCGATTGCCGGCCGCGCTTCCTGCCGTTGACAGTGAAGTCCAGGCTGCCAGTGTGGCCATTCCTGATTCGTCTCTACCTGCGGCTGCCTTACAAGCCGATGGCGAAGCAGATGCTGGTTCGCGCGGTTTTCGAATGAGGAGAACCGCAGACGACTCTTCCATTGTGAAAACGACAGCATGTCATAAGCGGCGTGCGTGAGCCACTGGACGGCTGCGCCAACGCTCGCGCGGAGAGGCCGTACGCTCACGCGCCCGTGGATGCGGGAACGAGCAATACTACATCCACTTCCGCGAAGGCGCCGTCCCACTTGGCCGGGCGGAACAGCCACTGCTCGATGTACGGAAGCAACTCCGGGCGCGTTTCGTAGTCGGGCGCGGCCACCGGGCGCAGGCGTCGGAATCGGCCGTCGGCGCCGAGCGACCCGGAGAATAGGGCCGGGCGGCTGGAGTTAGTGATCTTTGGCGGCGGGAGCATGGCAAGTTGAATGAACGGGGCTTCCAACTTGGCGGGCTTACCCAGTGTGACGAGCATCCCGGATTGAGCGGCTGGGGCGCTTGCGGAAGGCGGCAAGCAGTATTGCATGATCCATTCTTTGGCCGTCCCAAGGGAGAGGTAGACGGTCTGGACAGGCCACCCTGTGAGCAGCGGCTCGGCCTCTGGAATCATCGCACCAGCGGAACGCTGGACGATGACGACATCGAAGGAGCCGGTGGCCGGAAAGCGCCACTGCTGCGAGCCATCAGTGAATTCGCGGACCTCGACGGGGCCGGCGTGGGTATTGAGAATCCGCACGGCCGGCGTCGGGTCAGAGTGCGCGCCTGAGTCGCCACCAGGAGCGGAGTTGCCACCTGCCGGCACCGCCGAAGCCGGGGCTCGCGCGGTCTTTTGCTCCGCACCCTGAGAATCTCCGCGGGCGTCGTTCGGTGATCCGACTGATGTTGTGCCCGGCTGGTTCAGTGGGGGGATTTCCACGTTCTCGCGCCGACTCGACTGGGACGTGGAAGCGGCGCCTACGGCCACCAGGTCTCCGACCATTCGATGTGCCATCGCTTCAAATTCCTCCGGGCTCGATCCATGCGCGATCAGGCCCCACGGTCCGGCGCTCGAGTTGGCGGGAAGAGTTGGAGCCTGGGTGGATGTCCTGGGGGCGCTGGCAACCGAAATTGCGGCGGAGCGACGCTCCTGGTTGGGCGGGCTGACGACATCCCGCCGGGCGGCAGAGGCTCCGGGTTTGTCCTTGGGCGCAGAGCCGGGGTCGATTGGCCGGGGCGGCGGAGGCATCCTATTGGCGGACCAGTAAAGAAACGACGGCAGCTTCAGCGACCGGATATCGGCAGCCACAGGCCGGTTGGGCTGAAGCAGCACCGAGGGAACGGGTGGCAGGAACCTCGGTGCGGCATGTGGAGGACGCGTGGTGGATGTCGGGCGCGGTGCCGCAGGTGCACGATGTGGTTTTGCCACAGAGGCAGACGGCCGTCGTTCCGCCTGTGGCGTGACTGTTGCAACAATGTAGACGCGCTCGGGAAGCCGCAGGATCAGGGCCGTCTGGGCAGGCGGCAACAGCCGTGCCCGCACCTGATTTCGTGCTTCCGCCGGCAAGAGGCGAGGCAAATAGGGGAGGCAGAAGACGATCAGTAAATGGAGTATCAAGGAAGCCGAAAAGGCGCCGAACGCCCTGCCTCCTTCATCCGGCAGGCTTGAGAATGCAGGTACGCCGACTGATTGCTGAGGCCTGCTTTTCGGCTGGCGCGTCAGTTGAATCCAAATGAGAACGATGAAAAACAACGCCCAGACGACTATGGCAAGCAGCGCCCACATGATCGAAGCAGATCCGCGGCCTTCCGTCAGCCCGCGCGGCGCACAGGAGCAGGCCCCCTCAGAACCAGGGAGCCGAGGCCAGCCGGCGAATGGCGGAGCGGCGTTTCAGCAATCCCATCGGTCGACCAGCCGGGCAGGCCGTCGCCCTCGTTCAACATGTTCTTGAGGCCGAACAAAGCCAGTTCGAGACGATCCTTTGCGCCAACTTTCTGAAACAGCTTTGACAGATAAACCTTTACGGTTCCCTCGGTGATGTCCAAACAGGTGGCGATTTCTTTGTTTTTTAACCCCTGCGCCAGCAGCGAGACCAGTTGGCCTTCCCGGCGCGAGAGCCGTATCGCCCGCGTGGGCGCCGATCCCAAGGGAAGGACGTTTTCAAAGTACTGCTCCCCATGCGCCACACGCTCCAGGCAGGTCACGAACCGCTGCGGCGTACAACTGGTCGACAGCAGTGCGCAGACGCCAAGCTCCTGCGCGTGATAAGCCAATTCCGGGGAGATTGTGCGTGCCAGCAGGACCAGCCTGCATCCGGGCGCGGCCGAATGCAGATCCGCTAGAAACTGAAATGAGATTTCAGGACCAACATCCAGGAGGACCAACTCCGCCGATAGCAGAGGGAGCTGCTCGATGAATTCAGACGGGTGCTGATAGACCGCCTGCAGTTCCAGACTGGCTGCTCGTTCGACCACGATTCGAACGCCTTCGCCGAGAATGGGCTGGTCGGTGACGAGAACCACCCTCATGACATACCTCCGATAAGCAGGAGATCTCCTCCCCCAATTGAACGGGCAGGGCGCCCCGGTCTGTAGCGCCGGTTTTCCCCTCCTATCCTATCGAAAGCAAGGGACAAGTCAAGGATAATATGTTTCGGTCGATTCCCCGGCCATAGACCGCCGGAGCCACAGTTCCGAGCCCTGTGGCCGTGTTCTGGATTCCAGGCTGCCGGGCCTCGCTGCTACTGGCTCAGGTGCAGGATCTGAGAGGCGATCGACTGCCAGAGTTGCTGCAGTTCGCCTTTCTGCGACGTGTTCACGTAAGTGCCGGTGGGAAAGTTCGAGCTGTAGATCGGGTTCGTGATCGGATTGCCGTTATTGTCGAACCCGCTGGGAGTGTTGGTGACCCGGAGCATGAACATCGGGTCGGGCCACTCGCCCGTTGCCTCGGTAAGTGTGATGCCGAAGACCTTGGGCACAATCCCGTTCAGATCGGTTTCCGTGGCCGCGTGGCGCCAGCGCTGGGCAGCGAAATCGGCTGCATTGGACGAGGCCATGCCGATAATGTAAGGCGACTGCAGGCCGCAAGCACCACTGCCTCCAAAGTTATTAGGCGGATCGAAACCCGACGGCGTCGTGCATCCGCTGCCCGCGGTGTTCAGCCAGGCTTGCACAAAACCCGTGTGATACATGTTGGCCGTCTGAGCCCAGCTCAGACTTGTAGATGTCCAGGCATTCACGACACCATTAGTGGTAGCGGCACCATTGTTCGGGAAGTTCGGGGAGATATTCGAGGTGGGCATACCATTATAGTCATAGTATGGGATCTGCGTAAAATCCTCGTATGTGTTATTCACATTGGTCGCGAAGTTGCAGCCTGTTTTATTGGAGATGGTTTCAGAGAGTGCCCCATCATTCGGGTCGCTGACAATGTTGCCGGGCGTCGTGGGGTTCCAAAAGCCGGCCGTCGATCCGCTAGTCGCGAATCCGCCCCATTGGGAAAACACTCCGGTCATCGCACCCCCACTGCCGCACTGCGGAGTCACCCCGTTGCCCGTCGGATTCGTAACCGCGTTGTAAGTCCCCTTCCGCACGCGGTACGACTGCATGTCGGCGGTGATGCCGTTCGGCAAGCCATCGGTGAAGAAGACGATCACGTTCAGCGCGCCCGGCTGGTTGAGGATCACCAGTTGCTGATAGGCGGCCCAGAGTGCCGTGGCCGTATTTGTATTGCCGCTCGATGTGGTCTGATTGATGGCGTTGATCAGGCCAGGCTGGAAGTTCACGGTGGGCTGGTAGAGATAGTAATTCGCGCCGAAAATAACGGCCCCGAGCTCGTCTCTGCCGGCCGCGAAATCGTTTACAAAGGAGACGGCGGCGGTGATGGAAGGCGCGATGGCCCCATTGGACCCCATTGAGGAGGAGCGGTCGAGAACCAGCATGATGTTCACATCGCGGCGCTGCGCCGTGGCGGTGGACGTAAGGCTGGCGGTCGTGAATCCGACAGTGCGCAGGAAGTACAGGGGCGTGGTGACGTTGCCCGTAACCTGGACGTAACGGATATGGGTATTGACCGAGTCCTGCCACACGGCGACCGTCGGAACGGGGACAGTGCAGCCCCAGAAATTGTTGGGGAAATTCGCCGCGAAATAGTTCTGCGCCGTCGTGGTGGCGCTCGCGGCCTGGCTGGTGACATCCGTTCCACGCGACAGGGATCGGGCGCCGGCCAATGAGGCGGCGTCCATGGCCTGGGAAAGCCGTGCTTTAAGGAAGAAAGCAATGCCGCCGTCGATGGCGAGCCCGATCATGCCCCCAATGAAGAGGATGGCGAACGTGGCGAGGATGAGCGCGACACCCTTTTCCCCTTTGTTGTTGTGCTCCGATTTCGGCTTCAACATTTCTTGACGCTGCCTTTCTGTCTGACCTCAGAATATCGCCCGGGCATATACGCCGGACGCCGTCAGGTATCCGGGTATGCTCAAATCAGTGGAACTATAGAATGTCTCAGAAACGTACGCCACCTGACCATCGGTCATTGGCAGAATGCTAAGAATCGGGTCGGCCCGAACGGTAGTATCTGTGGTTGGGTTTATCACCGTGCCACTGCCATCCGCAAGCATGCTGGTAGCCAGCACCGTGCCGAGGGCGCTTGCGCGCAGCGCCGAATTTCCGATTGTGATCTGCTGCGTGAACACGGCGTGATTCAGATTAGAGCAACTGGTGCAGGTATTGGAGCCAATATATTCGACGGCGGACAGTATCAATATGCCGGTTCCAGCGGATGTCGTGACCTGCAGCCGTGGCGCCATCTGAAAAAGGATGGACCGGTCGAGCAGGCCGTTTGGGTCGCTGGAGAAATCCACGCCGCGCGCGAACATGTGCCCGGCGTCGCGGTTAACCTGGTTCACTTGAATGGCGCGGATCAGGTTGAAGCCGACGACCATCGTGCCCAGCATCAGGGGGACCATGACCAGGGACATGACCAGCACGAACTCCACAAGCAGGCTGCCTTTTTGCCTTTTCCGAGATTGCTTCAAAGCCTTATCCATTTCAGTTGGCCCTCTATAGTGATGGAGGAACGCCCCCCACGCCGGTCGATTCGATCAGATCACTGGAGCTGACAGTGATCGAGATGGGGCCTGAACTCATGTACAGGGACACTATCGGATTGAAGGGGTAATTGGTGACTGAAACAGTCACCAGGTTGCCACCGGAATTGGCAGGTCCAACGGAGCTTGCGGTCGCGCCCGTCCCGCAACCGAGCGACGTCGGTGGATTGGAGGTGACCGAATAGAAACAGACGCTAACCAGCGAGCTGGCCTGGGCGTCGGAGATGAATCCCATGGCCTGCTGCTCGACCTCCTTCTGAATCGAGGCGACCTGTCCGAGGCTGCCCGACGTTTGGGAAGTGACGGCATAACGCACGCCGGCCCGGACGCCATTCTGCAGCGCTTCTTTGGCGAGCAGGCCCCAGGTCATATCGATTATCAGGAAAATAAAGGCGAGGAACGCCATCATAACAAAGGTCGCCTCAACCATCGATTGGCCCGACGATGTGCGCCTTCTATGCCTCCGAGTCATAGCGGAACGTGTCATCACAAAACTTTTCACGCACCTTCCCCTGCGTCCCGAAAATAGCACTCGTGATGCGCAGTGTCAAGAACCAGTCGGTCATGAGGTACGTTAGTGGGATTAGTACTATCCTAGAGCACTATTAGTACTAGGACAAAAAGCACATATATTCTGGCGATTAGGAGATCTCAGTACTTAGCGGTTGAAGTTCATTGTAGAGCCGGAGCATTATGGGGAGTCCAGCCCCTTGATTGTGTACAATTCTGCCAAATTTCGGTGGCGGGGATCCAGCCTACTAACTAAACGGAGTATTGACGAAAGCGAACTAGCTGTCTAAACTTCAGCTTAGCTTGTTGATTAGGAAGCCAAGAAGTGCTCTTTGAAGTGAGCTTGCCATCGCGAATTCAAGCTGACTCCCCGTTAGCTGACGCACTCCCGGCCTGGACGGAGAGAATCAGCCGCAACAGGGCGATTGTGCGTGCGCGATGGGCGGAGTGGGCACATGGCGAGATCAAGAAAAGCGATCACATCATTCTGGAAGTGGATTTGCCCAAGCTGCATCCGTTCCAGCCCCGGTGCATTTACTGCCAGGGCCGCGTTAACCTGGTAGTGCCTCTGCCCGGGGACCTGGTCAGAGTGACGATCTCCATTGGCCGCATGGACTTGCGTCCGACACGATTCAGCGTGGCGCGCGAAGCGGCGGGGTGCTCGAACGCGCGCGGCAAGCGCGCCATGAGGTCGGTCTCATGAGCGTAGTGGGGACCGCCAGTGCGTCGGGCTCGAGGGCGGACACAGGAGCAGTTCCGCGGGTCAGTCCGCTGATCCATGTGCTGCCGGGACTGACGGACATCGTGCTGCTGCTCCCTTTCATCTTTGTATTGCGGAGCCAGCAAGGCATCTCGTTTCTGCTTGGCGACAGCGACACGGGTTGGCACCTGAGAACCGGCGAGTGGATTCTCGCCAACGGCCGGGTACCGACGACGGACATGTTCTCCTACACTAAGGCGGGCCAGCCGTGGTTCGCCTGGGAATGGCTTTGGGACCTGTGTTTCGGCTGGATCCACGCCCAGATCGGGCTGGCGGGGGTGGTCCTTGTTTCGCTGTTGGTAATCAGCGCTGCGCTGGTGCTGGTGCTGCGCACGACGCTGCGCCGGTGCGAGAACGCGCTGCTGGCTTTCGGGCTGGTGTGGCTGGGGGCGTACCTGTTGACAATTCACTGGCATGCGCGTCCGCACCTGGTGACGCTCCTGTTTGCGGCTATTTTCATGTGCATTCTGGATCGAGTTCGCGACGGCAAGGTCGCTTTGCTGTGGTGGCTGCCGCCGCTGACAATAGTCTGGGTCAACATGCATGGAGCTTTCTTCGTGGGCATTGGTTTCCTGGGCGCACTGGCGGCGGGAGAAATGTGCGGCTGGCTGGTCGAGCGGGATCCGATCTGGGCGAGAGTGCGCCTAAACCGGGTAATACCGTACATTCTGACCGCCGCAGGCTGCCTTATTTGCAGTTTGGTGAATCCATACGGCTACCAGTTGCACGCCCACATATTCCGATATCTGTTCCAGGAAAACCACGCTCAGACTGTCAATGAGTTCCAGTCGCTCAGTTTTCATCATCCGACGGGCTCCTGCTTTGGTATAATTCTGGCGCTGGGCGCAGCGGCCGCATTCTGGCACCTGATGAGGAAGGAATTTGGTCTTGCGATTCTTATTCTTGGGTGGTGGTGGCTGGCGTTATACTCTGGCCGTAACATTCCTATTTTTCTAATTGCGGCCATTCCGCCGATCGCGCAAGCGTTACAGGAGATGCTGTCAGTTCTGCGGAACTCGGACACCAGCGTCAGGCTGAAGCGGGCCGTGGACTCGTTTCTCGAAGTGGGGAGTGAAGTTTGGACGATGGAGCGGCACTGGCGGGTGCATCTTGTGAGCGCGGTACCGGTGGCGCTAATTGCCGCCGTCAGCCTGGCGGCAAACCCGCCCGCGGCGTTCCACGCCCAGTTCCTGAGCGACAGATTCCCGGTCGTCGCTGCGGACCGCTTTCTCTCGCACTGCACCTCCGTCCGGATCTTCGCCCATGACCAGTGGGGCGGGTATCTGATTTATCGGTTCTACCCGCGGCTCAAGGTTTTCGTAGATGGACGCAGTGATTTCTACGGCCCGAAGTTCGGGGAGGACTGGCTCCGGATTGTGAATGGCCGCTACGACTGGCAGCAACAACTGGATAAGTTCAGCGTCAACACAGTTCTGCTCCCCGGCGACTCGGCATTGGCCAGCACGATGAAAGAGACGAAACGTTGGCGCGTGGTTTACGATGATGGCACGGCCATTATTTTTCAGCCGGCGAATGAACTTCTTTGTTTAGTTCCCGCCTCTACACCGCAGAGCGGGAGCGATCGTGGCCGTGCGGCCATGAAACCGTCCCCCCAGAGTGAGCAAATAACCCAACGCAACTGAAGGAGCAATTGAGACATGTCTATTCTGAAGAATTTCCTGAAGGACGAAGAAGGTCAGGACATGGTGGAATACACCCTGCTGCTGGCTTTCGTCGCTCTGGCCGCCGGTGCCGCTTACGTCACCATTGGCAACAACATCAGCTCGATCTGGAGCAAGGCCCAGGCCGACATCGTCAGCGCCTCCTCGGCAGCGCACTAAGAGCCAGGGGGCACCCGGGGCACGGCAGGACGAAGCAATCGTGCTGCCGTGTCCCAATCCGGATTGAGCGGGTGAGGTTGACAATTGGCGCCTGAATTAACGATGTTCGAACGATGAGGAAGGCAGGGGGGTGGAGCGCTACCCGGTTTCCGGCTTTCATCGTGGGGGCGGCCGGCGTTTTGAGTGTGGCCGGCGTCCACAATGTCAACGGCAAATAGAAGATGGTTGTGAGAGCCGTTGCTGAAACGACCGTTAACGATCGAAGACACCAGGGCATGTGAGAGCACCAGGATCGCCCTCTCGCGCCCGGATGGAAACGGAGTCGGATATGCTTGACGGATTCAGGATCTCCAGCTTGGTCTATGACGAGGAGGGTCAGGATATGGTGGAATACACATTGTTGATGGCATTTTTCGTCCTGGCATCCGCGGCGACTTTGATTGGCTTGAGCGGAAGCATCAGTAACCTGTGGACGGGGATCAGCAACAGGCTGGCGAACTCGAATTAGCCGGCCGGGAAAGGGCGAGCAGAAGTCATGAACCGACGATTCCTTGCCGTGGTAGTATTCGCTCTCGTGATCGCCTTGGGAGCAAGTTACCTGGTCTATCGGGTTCTTGAGAACAAAGTAATGCAGAACGCGCCGATCAAGGAGGTAAAAGTCGTCGTTGCAGCGCGGGACTTGCCTATCGGCACTTTGATAAAGGACGGCGACGTGAAACTGGCCGACTGGCCGGGGACGCTGCCGCCGCAAGCGATTGTGAAGGTGGAGGATGCGATCAAGCACGGGGTGGTTGCTACGATCTATGCGGGCGAGCCTGTGGTGGCCAGCCGGCTCGCCGCCACGGGCGCCGGAGCCGGAATGGCGGCCACGATTCCCGAGGGCATGCGGGCGGTAGCGGTGCGGGTGAACGATGTGGTCGGCGTGGCGGGCTTCGTGCTGCCTGGGATGAGGGTGGATCTGCTCATTTCCGGGACACCGCCGGGGGGTAGTAACGCCAATCTCGGCACGCAGACGAGAACGCTCTTGCAAAGTATTGAAGTGCTCTCCGCCGGGCAGAATATCCAGAAGGACTCCGAAGGCAAGCCGATCAGTGTCCCGGTGGTGAATCTGTTGGTGACTCCGGAGCAGGCCGAGCAGTTGAGCCTGGCCAGCAACGAGACGCGGATTCAGCTTATTCTGCGCAACCCGCTGGACACGAAAGAGTCAGCAGTGCCGGGCACGGCATTGGCCTACTTGTATGAAGGGACCCCTGAGAGCAAGTTTAAGAGTGTCAAGGGGACCAAAGAAGCCCAGTCTGGTCCCTCGCGCGTGGCGCGGAAACCTGCGCCTCCGCGGCCTATTGTCATGGAGCGCGTTGTAACGCCCATCACCGTGGAGATGATCACGGGAACAAAGAAAGAGACGATCCAGGTCGGCCAGACGGTCGTCGAAAGGCCGAAGGTGGCAGCCAAATGAATCCGCGCACTCACTTTGCAATCCTCCCACTGGCGATGGCGGCCGTGGTGTTGGCACAAGCGCCGGCGCCCAAGGCACCGTCGGGGGGCGGCAGCCCGAGAGATCTGGTGCTGAATGTCGGCAAGTCACTGGTGTTGGAGAGTCCGGAAGACATTCAGCGCGTTTCAGTAGCCAGCGGCGATATCCTCGAACTGGTGGCAGTCAGCCCGCGTGAGGTCGTGATCAACGGCAAAGCCGCGGGCGAATCGAGCCTGATCCTGTGGCAGGCGGGCGGCAACCGGCTGATGTTTGACGTCAGCGTGCGTAAGCCCGACCTGAACCTTGAAGCCCTGAGGCGCGAGTTGGCCAAGGAACTGGGGGAACAGAGTGTCACGGTCAGTTTCGAGAATGGCGCGGTCTTTTTGCGCGGCACGGTGAAAGACCTGACCAGCGCGGACCGGGCCGTGGCGATCTCCGAGCCGTTCGGCAAGCCGGTTAATCTGCTGCGTGTGATGACTCCCCAGGGCGATCCCCAGATCCTGCTCCGGGTGAAGTTTGCCGAAGTGGACCGGACTGTCAGTTCGGACATGGGCTTGAATCTGTTCAGTACCGGCGCGACGAACACAATAGGCAGCGTCGGGACACAACAGTTCAGCCCGCCGTCCTTAGTGCCGACTACCTCGAATGGGGTCACGACGACGACGTTGACGCTTTCCGATGCGCTGAACATCTTTCTCTTCCGGCCGGATCTCAATCTGGGGGCGACCATCAAAATGTTGGTGACCCGGCAGTTGGCGGAGATCCTGGCAGAGCCGAACCTGCTGACGACCAGCGGCAAGCCGGCCAGTTTCCTCAACGGCGGCGAATTCCCATTCCCGATAATCCAGCCCTCGGCCGGGGGCGTCCCGACGGTAACGATTCAATGGCGGGAATTCGGGGTCAAGGTGAATTTCACGCCGTTCGTCACGCCGCGCGGCACCATCCGACTGGTGGTGGCGCCGGAAGTGAGTGCCCTGGATTATACGAACGACCTGGTTTACTCGGGCTTCACCATCCCCGCGATATCCACGCGCAAACTTTCGACGGAGGTGGAATTGAGGGATGGCCAGAGCTTCGCGATCGCCGGTTTGTTGGACAACCGGGTCACGGAGATTCTGAACAAGATGCCCGGACTCGGGGACATCCCGTTTTTTGGCAAACTGTTTCAGTCGCGCAGCCGGTCGAAGCAAAAGACGGAGCTGCTGGTGATCGTGACACCGGAAATCGTACGGCCCATTCCGGAAGGCCAACCCCTGCCGGATCTGACGATGCCCAAGGATTTTCTCAAGGAAGGTCCTTCGAGGCCGCCGCGCACGCCCGGGATCGACGTCACCGGTCCGGTGCCGGTGACGCCGGCGCAGGAGAGCGTACCGGTGGAGCAACTGAGCCATCCCGAAAAGCCGGGCCAGAGCAGTCCGGCTCCGTCGATGTATCAATTGGTTCCGGTTCCAGCCGTCCCCCCGGCCACATCGGGGACTACACCAGCGACCACGCAGACTGAGCCGAAGCAATGAGGAATCGGATTCGGACGAGTGGAGTGGTTCGGGAAGCGAGGCCATGTATCCGATAACGGCAGTGCTTGCCATCTCGACCAGCGAGTTGTGGGAGGAGGTCCATTCCTGTCTCCAGCAACTCCCGGTGCGCGTGGTGCACGAACAGGCGGGTGTGGATGATCCGGCGGCGTTCCTCGATCGGATCGAACGCACTGCTCCGGACGTAGTACTGCTGGACCTGCTGAATTGCGCCGACGTGCTGCCGGAGATGATCCGCGGGATCCGGGCCACATCCAGCCAGCCCGATGTCGTCGCGCTGCACGTCTCTTCCGATCCGGACGCGATCCTGAATGCGATCCGGGCGGGGGCGCGCGAGTATATTTATCCGCCCTGTTCGCCAAGCCTGCAGAACGCTCTGGATCGCCTCTCGACGGAGCGGCACAAGATGGCGGAGAAGATCCGTCCAGGCGGCAGGACGTTTGGTCTGGTGTCGGCCAAAGGAGGGTGTGGCGCTACGACTCTGGCCTGCCATGCCGCGGCCGAGATCTATCGCCGCACGAGCCAGGATACGCTGGTGATCGACCTGGATCTCTCGGCCGGGCTCGTCCGAACTCTGTTCAAGACGAAATCCAGATACTCCATCCTGGACGCCTGCAGCAACGTGAACCGTCTGGACAAGAGCTTCTGGCGAGCGCTGGTGGCCGACGGCAATCACGGTCTGGAGGTGATGGGCGGCCCGCTTGAAGTGGCGGTGAAGGAAGCTCCCAGCGCCTCCCAGGTCCGGCACGTGCTGCGTTTTGTCCGTTCGCAGTACGAGTGGATTCTGGTCGATCTGGGACGCGGGTTCTCGCCTACTCTGGCCGGCGCGCTGGACGAACTCGACGAACTGCTGCTGGTCACGACCACGGAAGTGCCGGCACTGCAGCAGGCCAAGCGCATGATTCAGTATCTGCGGGATCGCGGGATGAGCCAGCGCTCGATCAAGCTGGTGTTGAACCGCGTGGTACGGCGTCCGGAGGTGAGCATTCCGGAACTGGAAACGATGCTCGGCGTAGCGGTTTTTGCGGTCATAGGCAATGATTACTGGGCTCTGTACGAGGCCTATGCGGAGGGCAAACTGCTGGCGCCGGACACGCACCTGTGTGGCCAGATCGGGGGCATGATGGCCAAGCTGGCGGGCCTGGAGCAGGCCCCTAAGAAGAGAGCATTTTCGTTTTTCTCATAGTGGAGGTTGTTGCGCATGGCAAGCTTCGGAGGTCAATCGCGGTCCACGCTAGCCAAGAGAGAGGCGGCGTGGGTGATGCGCCTGTTCAACCGCGAGGCCTATCCGCCGGAGTTCCAGGAGCTGAAGTTTACGCTGCACCGGAACCTGCTCAACCGGATCAATCTGGAAGCCATGAGCATGCTGCCGGAAGAGCAGATGCGCAACGAGATCCGGACGGCGGTCGCCCGGTTGGTGGAGGAGGAACAGACCCCCCTGAGCCTGGTCGAGAAGGACCAGGTGATCAACGAGGTCCTGGACGAGGTTTTCGGCCTGGGCCCGCTGGAGCCGTTGCTTCAGGATCCGACGATATCGGACATTCTCGTCACCACGCCGAAGCTGGTCTACGTCGAGCGCGCCGGAAAGCTGTACCGGACGCCGGTGGAGTTCAAAGACAACGCGCATTTGATCCGAATCATTGAAAAAGTGGTGTCGAGGGTCGGGCGCCGGGTGGACGAATCCTCGCCCATGGTGGACGCCCGCTTGCCCGACGGTTCGCGCGTGAATGCAGTCGTCCCGCCGGTGGCCGTAGATGGCCCGATCCTCTCGATCCGGCGATTCGGCCGGGTGCCGCTGACGGACAAGGACATGGTCCGCAATTTGACATTGACGGAAGGGATGATGGAGCTGATTAACGCCTGCGTGAAGGCGCGGCTGAATATCATCATCAGTGGCGGAACGGGCTCCGGCAAGACGACTTTGCTGAACGTGCTGTCGGCGGTGATTCCGGAATCGGAGCGCATCGTTACGATCGAGGATGCGGCCGAATTGCAGCTCCGGCAGGTCCACGTGGCGCGCATGGAAACGCGGCCTCCCAACGTGGAGGGTGTGGGCGCAATCAAAATCCGGCAATTGGTGATCAACGCACTCCGTATGCGCCCCGACCGCATCATCGTGGGCGAGGTCCGTGGCGAGGAAGTGCTGGATATGATGCAGGCCATGAACACGGGCCACGACGGCTCGCTCACCACGATCCACTCCAACAGTCCGCGCGATGCGATCTCGCGCATCGAAGTCATGATGGGTATGGCGAACGCGAATATGAGCGTGCGATCCATCCGTCAGCAGGTCAGTTCGGCGGTCGATCTGTTTGTGCACGCGGCGCGCTTCAGCGACGGCACCCGGCGTGTGACCCACATCACCGAGTGCGTGGGTATGGAGGGCGAGATGACCACGACGCAGGACATTTTCCTGTTTGAGAAAACGGGCATCACGCCCGACGGCAGGATCACCGGGCGCTTCCGCGCCACGGGTATCCGGCCGAAATTCTATGAGAAGCTGAAGGGCGCCGGTTTCCAATTACCGGCGTCGATGTTCCAGACGGTTGTGGAGATCTCCTAGGGGCGCGCCATGGCAGGACTCTGGGTTTATCTCTTCTTGAGCTTTTTCGGAGTCATCCTGGTGGCCTTTGCCGTGGGCTTCAAATTCCTGGAGACGCAGCAGAGGATCAAAGTCGAAAAGGTGTTGAAGACCGCGCCGACTACGGCACCGGTGGCCGAAACGAACCTGCTCCGGGACCAGGACCGAGACTCCGACTCGGCTCCTTCCTTCTTCCATAATTTGGGCATAGTGCGAAAGCTGGAGCAAGACCTGCGTGCCGCCGGGCTGCAGTGGCGGGTCGAAGCCGTGCTCCTGGCCGTGCTCGTACTGGCCGTATTGGGCGGTCTCATCGGCAGCCAGTATTCAATACTCGTGTTCCAGAATGTGAGTATCATCGGCCTGGCCATCTTTCTGGGCGTGATGCCGATCCTCTATATCCGGCACAAGCGCGGGAAGCGACTGGCGGAGTTTGAACGGCAATTCCCGGAGGCGCTGGATTTCATGGCACGCTCGGTCCGCGCCGGCCACGCTTTTTCAGTCAGTCTGGAATTGTTGGCGAGTGAGACACCGGACCCGCTGGGGTTTGAATTCCGCAAACTGGCCCACGAGTTGAACCTCGGCTCACCGTTCAGCGAGGCGATGGGAAACCTCGTTGTGAGAGTTCCGCTGATCGATGTGCGGTTCTTCGTATCCACGGTGCTTCTGCAGAGGGAGACTGGAGGCAACCTGGCGGAGACCTTGACCAACCTGGCGCACCTGATTCGTGAACGTTTCCGGTTGAAAGGATCGGTCAAGGCGGCGGCGGCCCACGGCAAGATCACGGCCACGGTGTTGACGCTTTTGCCGATCGTCTTGGCAATCGGGCTGTCGGCGGTGGCACCAACCTACCTTTCCGGTATGGCCAAGGATCCCACCGGCCGGTACCTGATTCTGGGATCGATTGTCGGCCAGTTGCTCGGCTTTCTGGTTATGCGGAAGATCGTGGACATCAAGGTTTAGCAACATGGTTCTTCTCATCTCGGTGCTGCTGTTCATTTTCCTCTCGGTGGCCATCATCTGGTTTGGCTACCGCCGCTTCGCCAAGCCCGGACGGGTGTTTGAACAACTGGCGGCCGCTTCGCAACCGGGCTATCTGGGCGAGGACGACGGGCGGCAAAGTGTGCTCGGGCAGGTGGTCACGACGATTCAGTGGCTGGGTGAAAAAATACCGATTTCGCCCGAAGAAGCCTCCGCCACGCAGAAAGAAATGATTGCCGCGGGCTACCGCAGCGATAGGTCCCCGGCCATTTTCAATGGGCTGAAGATTGTGTGCGCGGTCGCGCTTGCCATCGTGGCCTATTTCGTGCGCAGTCATATTACATCAAACTCCATGTTGGGCATCGTTCTGATCGCTGCGGGAGCGGGCGCCGGCTACTTCCTGCCGAGTTTCGGTCTGGATGTTTTGATTGACCGTCGCAGAGAACGCCTGCGCATGTCGCTGCCGGACGCGTTGGACCTGATGGTGGTTTGCGTGGAGGCGGGCCTGGGCCTCGATCAGGCGCTGCGGGTGGTGAGCCGGGAACTGCAAATTGCCCACCGGGAGTTGAGCGAGGAGCTTTCGCTGCTATCGCTCGAAATGCGGGCGGGCACTAAGCGCGCCGACGCTTTCAGCCATCTGGCCAGCCGTACCGGCGAGAATGAGATCAAGAAACTGGTGGCGGTTCTCATTCAGACCGATCGATTCGGAACCAGCGTTGCGGAAGCCTTGCGGACGCACTCGGATTTCATGCGCGTGCGGCGCCGCCAGGAGGCCGAGGAAAAGGCCAACAAGATCGGCGTCAAGCTGATCTTCCCAATTTTCTTCCTGATCCTGCCAGCGACCATGGTCGTCGCGGCCGGTCCCGGCGTGCTCATGATTTTCAGGCAACTGCTTCCGATGATGCAAGAAATGCAAGTCAAGTAAGGAGAATTGATCAACGACCAGATACATAGAGAACCTTTTTCATGCTCCCCTCCATCATGCCAGTCAAAATATTCGTGGCGGCTGGCAATGACAAGCTGATAACCACGGACCAACTAGTCCCAGAAGTGAACTAGAATCCAATTAGGAGAATTCGATGGACCAAAAAACAATTCAGATTATTCTTTGGGTTGCAGCCGGCGTCATCCTGATACTTTTCCTTATGAGGCGCCGTAAGCGGAAGCATACTGGCGTATAGCCAATCGAACGGCCTGGCGGCCCCGGCCACTGGTCAAAGGGGCCGCCTACCCACATCTTCTTTTCAGTCTCGGAAATCGCGTGCGGCGGCAATAGCGCCTGGTCCCAAGGCACGGGCGTGGTTTCCGAATGCGTTTGTGGAGTGGTGCCCACCATTTGACCCGCGGCCGGTTTTGGGCCGGACGGCGGGCAGGGCGGGTCTCTGCGTATCCACAGGGGAAAATCCCCGAAGCGGGCGCTTCTTCAGTGCCTGGACAATCCGGAACGTGACTAGGTTTACTCTTTCTGAACCGCAGGAACCGGGCGGAAGGCGGGCGCCGACTCCAACCAACGGCAACTCAAGACTCGAGATGCGGATCGCGATTCGGATGGGCCAAGGGCTGCGAATCAGGCGCAGCACTGGCCCGCTTGCTGTTCGCGCCTGGCTGGCGCAACAGTTGCGCTTGGGGCCAACTGCCGCTCATCCGCATCGCCGTCGCGAGTCAATGGGGGATAGCGCGCAGATCTGAACTCGGGGCGCAATAGGCGTTGCTGGCCGCCTACCCGGCTGCAACTCCAATAACGCTGTCACAGTCGGGGCGGGGTGGAGCGCACGTTTCTTGCTTTCCGCGGCAATCGGGTTGGGCCGGGCTGCCTTAGCGGGGCAACTCTGGAGCAAAATGAAGAGAGAGGCATTTTGATGGAAGAGAAGGCGTTTGTCGATTACTACGAACTGATGCAGATCAGTCCCAACGCGGAAATCGAGACGATCCAGCGAGTCTACCGTATGCTCGCGGCGCGCTATCACCCCGATAACCCGGAGACGGCCGATGCCGACCGTTTCATGCTGCTCAACGAGGCCTACGGAGTCCTGTCCGACCCGGATGCGCGCGCCTCCTACGACCTGACCTATCAGACCGGGCGCACGTCACCGATGGAGATTTTTAACCTGAAGGAGTTTGCCATCGGTATCAGTGGCGAAAATCATCGTCGCATGGGGCTCCTATGTCTGCTCTATAATCGCCGCCGCACCGACCCGGACAAGCCCGGCATGTCTTTGTTGGAGTTCGAGAAAGTGATGTCGTTTCCGCGGGAACACTTGATTTTTACCATCTGGTATCTGCAATCGAAAGGTATGCTCAAGCAGGGCGAGCAAAGCGATTTCGCCATCTCCGCGGAAGGAGTGGATTACATCGAGCAGCACCTGCCCTCCAACCAGATTCTTTACAAGCTTCTTAAGTCGGCCGAGATGGGTTCGGCACATTCGGCCGACATGCGAGAGGAGGCCCGCGAGGACCGGAATCGGTAGTCCGCCCTCTGCCTGCCGTTCACAGCAAGTGCGCGATTGCCAGCAAAATCGCGGTGACGGCGATGATGACACCGTGTGGCGTTCTTAGCGCGCCGGGATGGTGCAGGTCCACTTGCGGCTGGTTCTTATAGGGCGCGCGGAACATGGCCAGTTCCTTTACGATCTGCCCGACGTTCCACAATGTCGAGTATAGCCGCCCGTAGGTCAGCGATAGCATAACGCCCACCACGCCCCCGAGAACGGCCGTGACCATGAAGAGAACGAACCAACTCATTGGACCCGCGATGCTGCCGAGCGCGGCCATCAGCTTGACATCGCCAGCCCCCATGCCGCGCAGCAGATACAGCGGCAGGTAGATCAACAGGGCCAGGCCGAATCCTTCGCCGGCCGTCAATAGCCCGCGCGCCCCCTGGAGATAGATCTGCGCGCTGAAACCGGCCAGCAGTCCTGCCACGCATAGCCAGTTCGGAATTCGCCGGAATCGCCAGTCATAGATCGCTGCGGCAATCGCCACGCTCAACAGCAGCGTGCGCAGCAGCAATGGCAGGGGCTCGATGTGAATAGGCATCAAGGGCATTATATGCGGCCCAGTGCCATGTGCAGGGGCGATCTCGCATCTACCGCCGCCCGCCGCCATCCACCGCGTAGATGATTCAACGTTCCCCCGCATCTTCGCGGCTTAGCCGCGGGCGCGCCGCCTCAAGCCACGGGCTCCAGCACAATCTGATCGCCGGCCACCGTGCCCGTGGCGTCGATCGTGCCGGCGGCCAGTTCGATCACTGAATTCGCCCGCAGGCAGACTGCAATGCGCCATGGCCGCAATAAAGGACGGCACCGGACCACGCGCAGACGCCGATCCAGAAACAACACGTCGATCGTGAAGCGCATGAAAAAGCAATGCACGGCTTCACAGGGCTCCAGCCAGATCGCTTCGCCCGGGGGCGCCGCGTCAATCCCCAGCCACCCTTTGCGGCGAGACTGGCTGTTATGAGCCAGGGTCACGGCGCCGGCCAGAACTGCGCCCGACCGTGCGTTAACGATTCTGAACTGTTGCGCCATCTGCCATCGGTCTCCCTTTGAGCAGTCTACTTCTTCGATGCGGCCCGCGGGCCCAACACGTTCGATCGGTGCGCCGCTATTCATGCATGCAGAAAGCTTGATAGGATGGCGGCAACTCCACGCCGCGCGCTGGCCGTGCCCTTCAGCGGCCGCTCCATCGGTGGGAGGCGTTTCACATGCGGAGGGCCTTGTGGGAAAGTGGGAAAGGCCGCGGAAACCCCGGTGTTGCTTCCATGCTTGAGAACATCAACCTGGACAAGAAGCTCTCACGTGAGGAGTACAAGCGCATTCTTCCTGGCTTGCAACGACGCCTCTACGACCTGGAGAAGGCGTGTTGGGATCACGACGCTCCGACCATCGTCGTCTTCGAAGGCTGGGACGCGGCCGGCAAGGGCACCACGATCGCCACTCTGACTCAGCGGCTCGATCCACGGGGCTTCAAATTGTATCCTGTCACCGCGCCGCGCACTTACGAAATGCAGCGCCCGTGGCTGTGGCGCTTCTGGCTGAAGGTACCCAACCGCGGCGAGATGGTGATCTTCGACCACAGTTGGTACGGTCGTGTCTTGGAAGAGCGCGTCGAGCGGATCACTCCCGAAAAAGCCTGGCGCGAGGCCTATCGCGATATCGTCGAGTTCGAGCGCATGCTGGCCGACGATGGAACCACGTTCGTGAAGTTCTTCCTGCACATCAGCCGGAAGGAGCAGAAGAAGCGTTTCCAGGCCATCGAGGCCAATCCCCTCGAAGCCTGGCGCGTGACTGCCTCGGACTGGGCTCGCCATAAGAACTACGGCCAGTATCTCGAGGCCGTCGAGGAGATGCTCGAGCTGACCGAATCCGAGTATGCTCCCTGGACCATCGTGGAAGCGACCTCCAAATCCTACGCCCGCCGCAAAGTTTTCGACACTATCATCCAGGCCCTCGAAAAACGGCTCGGTCCGAATGCGCCGCCGCGCCTCGAGTTGACCGATCAGGGCGCCCGGGACGCCGAACTCCGCGCGGCCATGGATTCGCTCACCGGAGGCGGACTCTGATGCTCGACACCATCGACCTGACCCTCGCTCTCGATCGCGAATCCTACGTCCGCGAGCTCACCCGCCGGCAGGTCCAACTGCGCGAACTCGGCTATCAGGTCTACCAGCGCAAGCGTCCCGTGATTATCGTGTTTGAGGGCTGGGACGCCGCCGGCAAGGGCGGCGCCATCAAACGTATTACGGAGAAACTCGATCCTCGCGGCTACGTCGTCTATCCCATCAGCGCCCCGCAAGGCGAGGACAAGACGCGCCACTACCTCTACCGCTTCTGGCGGCGCCTGCCCGAGCGGGGTCAGATCGCGATCTTCGACCGTTCCTGGTACGGCCGCGTGCTGGTCGAGCGTGTCGAGGGCTTTGCCACCGAGGAGCAGTGGAAGCGGGCCTACAAAGAGATCAACTCCTTCGAACGGCAACTCCGCGACTTCGGCGCGATTCTACTCAAGTTTTTTATCCACATCTCGCGCACTGAACAACTTCGCCGTTTCGAGGAGCGCAAGGCAATCGGTTACAAGGCCTGGAAGCTCACCGACGAAGACTGGCGGAATCGGGACAAGTGGGGCGCATACGAGGAAGCCGTGGAGGAGATGCTGGTCCGCACCAGTACCCGCACCGCGCCGTGGTGCGTTGTCGAAGGCAACGACAAGTGCTGGGCCCGAGCGAAAGTGCTCGCGAAGCTTGTCGAACGTGCTCTGCCAGGAACTCGACTACGAGCCCGCCGATCCGCTCGCTCGCCAGGAGCGCAAGAGAAAAAAGGCCAAAGCCCGTTCGGCTGGCAAAGCACCGTCCGACCGGCTCGTGACGAAAAAGAAGGTGACCAGGCCAGCGCCAAAGCCTCGCACCACTTGATGCTCCGCTCTGCGGAGCGCGTTGCGCGCCCATCCGCCTTGACTTGAACGCGCTACTCTGGCCCCGGCGCGGCGTTGCATTGGCCGGCTCTTCCGATGTAAACTGCAGCGAATTGCTCTACCGCGAAGGAGAATTGGACGATGAAAGCTCCCTTGATCAGCATCTCCAGGTTGGAGGAGTTTCTCGTTACCTGGGTCATTTGCTTTGCGGTGATCGCTATCGGGATCGCTCTCCGCGATTCAGTGAAGGGGCCAAACAAGAAAAAGACAGGGGTCTGGAGTGCCAACATACCTTCTCTCGTCCTCGCCATTATCATCTTTGCTATTCGCTATATCGTCCCCTGAACCCGTAAGGATCCTCGTCTTTTCACCTCCTGCGGCCTGCTTGCCGCTGACGTCCATCAGCGTTGGCCAGGCCTTCTTGGTTTCCTCAACTCGCCCTTTCCGGTCATCCGGGCCTACGCCATCCGGTCCTCTGGATCGTCCCGCGCGGCGCGCTGTATTGACCTGGGCCTGCGGGCTCACGAGCCTCTGTCGGCAAGTGTCAGGATAGACTTTCAGAGACATGATTAACGGCAAAAGAATCGTTGTGGTGATGCCGGCCTACAATGCCGAGAAGACGCTCGCGGCGACTGTGCGGGAACTTCCCGATGTGGTGGACCACATCATCCTGGTGGACGATCACAGCACTGATGAAACGGCTGCCCTGGCCCGTCAACTCGGCCTCACCGTTGCCGTTCACGAAATCAACCGCGGCTATGGCGCCAACCAGAAAACCTGCTACTCCATGGCTCTCGACGCGGGCGCCGATGTGGTCGTCATGATTCATCCGGACTACCAGTATTCGCCGCTGCTGGTGACGCCCATGGCGGGCATGGTCGCCTATGGCGTTTACGACCTGGTCCTCGGCTCGCGCATTCTTGGAGGCCAGGCGCGACGTGGGGGCATGCCGCGCTACAAGTATTTCTCCAATCGCGCCCTGACCTTCTTTCAGAACTTCTTGCTCGGCGCGAAGCTCTCCGAGTACCACACCGGATTCCGCGCCTACACCCGGCAGTTGCTTCTCGCTCTGCCCATGCAGTACAACTCCGAAGATTTTGTTTTTGACAACCAGGTTATCGCCGAGGCGCTCTTCATGCGGGCGAGCATCGGTGAAATCTCCTGCCCGACGCGCTACTTTCCCGAAGCCTCCTCCATCAATCTGCGCCGTAGCATCGTCTATGGCTGGGGCGTCGTTTGGACCACGCTCCTGGCGTTGTTTGCAAAATGGGGCCTGCTCCGCTCGCCTCTGTTTGACCCGGCCCGCCGTCTTGGCTCAACCTCCGCGGCCGGCGCGAATTCCGGCCCAAACGGCTGAAGCGGCCTTGATTCGCGTTTTTCCGCCCCGCCCGTTCCCGTCCCTCCGCTCGCCAGCCCCCTCGGCTTGGCATAGCATCAGGGGAAGGCCTATCCGCGGACCACTATGTCGCAACCTGCCACTCCCTCCAATTCAGCCAGCCCGGCGCTCGGCTCCGTGGCCCAGCGGCTGGTCTCGCTCGATGCCTTCCGCGGCACGACCATGGCACTCATGGTGCTGGTCAATAATTCTGGCGATTGGAGCCATACCTACGCTCCGCTCTCCCATTCCACTTGGAATGGCTGGACCATTACCGACGTCGTTTTTCCTTCGTTTCTGTGGATCGTCGGCGTGGCCATCACTCTCTCCCTCGGCGGACGCTTGGCGCGCGGTGTCGCCAAATCGCGGCTCATGTTGCAGGTCCTGCGCCGTGCCGCCATTCTCTATGCGCTCGGCGTGGTGGGCTACCTTTTGCCCAATTTCGATTTCGGAACCATGCGCCTGCTCGGCGTGCTGCAGCGCATCGCCATCTGCTATCTGATTGCCTCGGCCATTTATCTCTACGCGCCGCGCATACGCACTCAGATTCTGTGGATCGTCTCTCTGCTCGTCGGTTACTGGCTCATTATGACCCTCATTCCGGTGCCAGGCTACGGTGCCGGCCGCCTGGACGTTGACGGCAATCTGGCGCACTACGTCGACCGCATCGTCCTCGGCCATCACAACTACGCCTTCACGAAAACCTGGGATCCGGAAGGCATCGTGAGCACGCTGCCCTCCATCGCCACCGCTTTGTTCGGCATCCTCGCCGGGCATCTCCTGCGCCTGTCGCACGACCTGGATTGGAAAACCACCCGGCTGTTTTTCGCCGGCAATGCCCTGATCGCTCTGGGCCTGATTTGCGATATCTGGCTGCCGATCAACAAGGCCCTCTGGACCAGCTCCTTCTCGCTCTTCATGGCGGGCCTCGATTTCGTGCTTCTGGCAGGCTTTATCTATCTGATCGACGACCTCGGCTACAAGCGCCTGGTCCGGCCGTTCGTGATCTTCGGCATGAACGCCATCACCATCTATATGCTCTCGGAGTTGCTGGCCATCGCGCTCGGCGCCATCCACTGGCACGCCGCCGCGGGCCCTATTTCATTGGGGTCCTGGCTTTTCGACCACTGTTTCGCGCCCCTCGCCTCGCCCTACAATGCCTCGCTGCTGTGGGCCGTGGCGTTCGTCGCACTGATGTACCTGGCGGCCTACGCCATGTATCGCCGGAAATGGTTTATCCGCGTTTGATGTTTGGACGCGCGCTGAGTCCGCGCTGTAGATTACCGTTGGAATTGGATTACGCTATGTCACAACCAACTCGCCGTTCGCTCCTTGGCGCCGCGCTGCCTCTGGCCGTCGCGGCCGTATCTTCCGCCCCGCCGGCGTCCGCTGCCGGCAAGAAGCCCTTCCGACTGGGGCTGATCATTTCGCCGGATGCAAAACCTGAGCAGGAATTCGGCAAACTGCGCGATCTCAAGCTCACCACGTGTTTCGTCTCGACCAATCGCTATGACGCGGCCTGGGCCGCGCAGGTCAAACAACTGCTGGAGCGCTTCGAGATCGAGCCCACCGCCGTCGAGACGCTGGGGCCGGGCCAGATGGTGTGGGACTTCATGCAAGGTCCCGCGACGATCGGACTGGTTCCGCGCAACACGCGCCAGGCCCGCGTGGATGCGCTGAAACGCGGCTCCGATTTCGGCAAGCTCATCGGCGCGCCTCTGCTCCAGACCCACTGCGGCTTCATTCCCGAGGATCCCAACGACCCGTTCTATCCCGAGTTGATCGCCGCCGTGCACGACGTGGCCGCGCACTGCAAAGCCAACGGCCAGATGTTCCTGTTTGAGACGGGGCAGGAAACGCCCACCACGCTGATGCGCGCCATCGGCGACGTCGGGCTGGACAATGTTGGCGTCGGCCTCGACACCGCCAACGTGATCCTCTATGGCAAAGCCAATCCGGTCGATGCCGCCCAGATCCTCGGCAAACATGTGCGCGCCGTCCACGCCAAGGATGGCCGCTGGCCGACCGATCCGCGCCGCCTCGGCGAGGAAACGCCGATTGGCAGCGGCCTGGTCGATTTCAAGAGAGTTTTCGGCATTCTGAAGCGCAATGGCTACACCGGCGCGATCACGATTGAGCGCGAAATCTCCGGGCCCAAGCAGGTGGAGGACGTCCGGCGCGGCGCCGCGTATCTGCAGAAGATCATCGACGAACTGGGAGCCTGAACCCAGCCGGAATTGCCAGCCACAACGAGGATCGCGAATCCCGGTTCGTAGCCGCCAACGGCAACGCCGTACCTGCAGGCTGAACAGCAGCCGGGCGCGACTCGATTCCTGGACGCGCGAGACGCTAGTGTTCTGACCGTGTGATGTCTTGCGGTTCTCGGACATCTACTCTCCCGAAAATCCACCGCCGCAGTTCTGGTCATGATGAGTGGGCCGCAGGCTCATGCTGACTCCCTCCGTTTGTGGCAACGCGGCTCGATGCGGTTTGGTCCCGAACGAGCCCCGGCCTGTGGGCCGGAGTTGCTTCGCCGAGAGCGGAGTCAGGCCTCAGGCGGTTAGGTCTTCAGCAGCGTCAGGATGGCCTGTGGGGCCGAGTTGGCCTGTGCCAGGGCGGCTACGCCGGCCTGCAGCAGGATCTGGGCCTTGGTCAGGTTGGCGGCCTGCTGGGCGAGGTCGGCGTCGCGAATCTGCGATTCGGAAGAGGCCTCGTTGGTCACCTGGGTAGCGGCCAGGTTCAGGGCGTAGTTGAGGATGTTCTCGCTCTTGCCGACAGCGGCCTGAGCCGAGCCGAGCGTCGCCACGGAAGTAGCGATCGTGGCGACAGCGGCCGCTCCGCCGGCCTGGCTGCTGATGTCGATTGCGCCGAGAGCGGATGCCGTGGTGCCGGCGACCGCAAAGCCCAAAGCGACGGCACCACCGAGCGCTCCAGCGACCGTCGGCGCGTCGGGGGCGATGGGTTCGGTCGTGGAGAACGTGAGGTGGCCGGTGGGGTTGAGAGAGGCCGAGAAATTGGCCGCGGCGAAGTCGGGGTTGGCCAACGATTGTTGCGCGATGGCGTTGTTGACCGCGGAAAGCAGTTCGGTTTGCGTCGAGACGCCGCTGAGACCGACGGTGACCACGACACCGCCCGCGACGCCATAACTGGCGGGAACGGCAGTTGGAGCCGTGAAAGTGAAGGTGGCTGTCGTGTTGGCGCCGATGGCCGCGACCACTGCGGCGTTTGTCGTAAGGGCGACCGTGCCGGTCTCCGTGTTGGCGGTGAGACCCAGGCTGTTCGCGTCCACAGCGGCATTCGAAAGGCCTAAGAGCACAGTGCCGCCGCCGACGGTCTGGCCGCCGCCGACCACGACCGAGAGGTTGCCAACCATAGGACCGCCACTATTCATGCCGACGGCGGTTGCCTGGCGCGTGATTTCAGCCTGCGTGCTGGCGAATTCGGCCTGCAGCGTGGCGCGCGATCCAGTGAAGGTGTCGGTCGCGGACTGAGTGGCCAGGGTATTGAGGCGGTCGAGCAGGTTGCCGATGTTGCTCATGGCGCCATCGATGGTCTGCAACTGGGCCTGGGCGTCGTTGATGTTGCGGACGCCCTGCGTCAGGACAGCCTGGGAATCACGCAAGCCGTTCGCCACCGCCAGTCCCGCGGCGTCGTCACCGGAGTCGACGATGCGCAGGCCGGAAGTAACTTCGTTAATGGTTTTGCCTTGGAAGGCATTGGTCTGGTTCAGGTAGTACTGCGCCTGTAAGGAAGCAACGTTGGTGTTAATCGAAAACGCCATTGCTATTTCTCCCTGCGTGAGCCGAAGAACCGGATGGAAATGGAATCAGTAATCAGATTGGGCACTGGCTGCTCCTTGCTTGGATTTTGAGCGTCTCACTTTCCTGCCTGGTCTGCGCCAGGCGGGTGACCGTCGCAGAGTTGACCGACCCGGAATGGCCGTGATGAATTGCACGAAAACCTCTCACGGCTGGCGATGCCTGGTGCACCGTACTACCGCTGGTCCGTAGATCGTCCTAATAGGGGTAAGCCTGTAGATTGGCAGACGAAAGATAGCCAACTTGGGCAGCAGCCCGGCGCGAGCGTGGGCAGAGCCCGCCGGCTGAACGGCATCCCGGCGCGATTCGATCTCAGCAACTGGGAGATGCTAGTCTCCCTGAAGGAGCTTCTGTTTAACGCTATGCCCCTGTGGGACGCGGATCTCTATCTCCAATTCGGCCAGGAACGCACGCAGGCGGCCCTGGATCTGGCCGCGCGGATTGAACTCGAGCGGCCCCGCCGCATCGTCGATCTGGGCTGCGGTCCCGGCAACTCAACCGCCGTTCTGCGCGCTTGCTGGCCTGAGGCCGAGATCACCGGCCTGGACCGTTCGCCCGAGATGCTGGCCGAGGCCCAGCGCGCCTGGCCCGATGGCCGTTGGATCGAAGGCGACATCGCAGACTGGAGCGCCGCCGAGCCCTGCGACCTGGTCTTTTCGAACGCCGCTCTGCAGTGGGTGCACGGCCACGCGCTGCTGATCCCGCATTTGCTGGAACAGGTCGCTCCCGGCGGCGCTCTGGCAGTGCAGGTGCCCATGCACTTCGACTCGCCGCTGCACCGCCGCATGCGCGAGCTGGCCCTCGACGCGCGCTGGCGCGAACGCATGGGCCCCGCCTTCAATGCCCTGGTGCGCGAACGCCCGGAGTTCTACTACGACCTGCTCGCGCCGCGCAGCGTGCGCCTGCGCATCTGGGAAACCGAGTACGTTCAACCCATGGATTCCCCCGCCGCGATCCTAGATTTCATCCGCGGCACCGGTCTGCGGCCCTACCTGGAGGCGCTGGCCAACGACGCGGAACGCGCCCTCTACCTTGAGTTGCTCGCCGACGCCGTCGCGCACGACTATCCGCCCCGCCCGAACGGCAAGGTCCTATTCCCATTCCGGCGGCTCTTTTTCATCGCTTACCGCTGAGATGCACCGGCAAAACACCGCGGATTCACTGTGAAACGACCGCGTTTTTGCGGTGAAATCACGGTCCGCGCGCGGCGATTCACGGTGTTTTCACGGTAAGACGCGCCGCGATGCGAGGTGCCATGCGCACCACCGCCGTGGTGCAGGCGCATGAACGAGTACTCATGAAAGCTGGCGGTGACAAGCCGGACGCGGTGCCTGCCGCAGCCGCCCGGGTTCCGGTAAGCCTTTCCCCGCTAATAGGTTGCGGACCAGAGCGACGACCTCCAGCCAGGGCCGGTGCGATGGAACAGTCGTAACCGTACCGCAAACTCGCGGTTGATGAGCCGTAAACCATTCATCACAGAAGCAAGTAGCGGTCCGGCGCCGGAGCCTGCCGCGGCCGATGAACTGGATGCCGCCGTGCACCAGATTCTGCAGAAGCTCAAGCAGGGCAAGGCGGTGCGCCTGCCCGGCCTGGGCACGCTGCGGCCGGGCCCGGAGAAGTCCGTGCTGTTAGAAATATTGCGCGTGCCCGCACAGAGGGGGGCGCCGCATGGCGGCAAGAAGTCCGGCCGACGCTAAGGCGCGGGCGGCCGCGCGCAAGGTGTCGTCCGCGCGCCGGGTGGCGACCCTCATCCGCAACTGTTTGCGGGAGGGGCGCAGGGTCGAGATCGAACGCCTGGGCGAGTTCCGTCCGGCGCGCGGCGGCGGCTTCCGGTTCCTGCCCGAACACCGGCCCAGCGTCTTCCTGGCCTATGTGAGCGAGGACGCAGAGAAAGTGGAGCGGCTGAGCGTGATTCTCGAGCGCACCGGCTTCGACCCGTGGATGGACCGTCGCAAACTGCTGCCCGGGCAGAACTGGCCGCGGGCCATCGAGCGCGCCATCGAGAACGCCGACTTCTTCGTGGCCTGCCTGTCGCGCCACGCGGTGAACAAACGGAGCTGCTTTCAGGGCGAGATGCGGTTCGCGCTGGATTGCGCGCGGCGCGTGCCGTTCGACCAGGTGTATTTCGTGCCGGCGCGGCTGGAGAAGTGCCTCGTCCCGCTGCGCATCGAACAGCAGTTGCAGGTAATCGATCTGTTCCCGGAACTCGAACGCGCGGCCCGGCGGCTGATCCAGTTCATCCGTACTGAGATGCGCAGACGACGCGCGGCGTGAGCGGCTGAAACCTCGGTCCAGACAAGGCTGGGCACTGGCCCGGAGCGCGCATGCGCTCAAGTCCTAAGGCACTGCCCAGCGCGCCCCAGCAGCGGGAGGCGGGTCTTGTCCGAGTGCGCTGTCATCCGGCCGGAACGGACGCCTGGGACCGCAGTCGCGCATTGCGTGGTCGCGTGCGGTCTGTGATCTCGGATTGACGCCTGCGCTTTGCTACACTGGCAAAGCGCGCGCCGCGCGCCGCAAGCGTCGAAACTCAACACGGAGGGTGGATATCTATGTCGATGCAGGACGAAGCCGGTCTCATCCTGAAGCTGTACGAACTACGCCGTGAAGCCAAGATGCGAGAAGCCCGCGACTGGTATTTTCGCGAGTTCAATCCGCAATCCATGACGGACTTCAGTGAAGCGCTCATGGGTGACCACAGCGCGCATTTGCGCATGGTCGTGAGCTATTGGGAAATGGCGGCAGCGCTCGTGAACGGCGGTGCCATCAGCCTGGACCTGTTCGCCAGCACCAACGGCGAGCACATCGGCGTCTTCACGAAAATCGAGCCGTTGCTCGCCGACATCCGGAAGATGTTCGGACCGCGATATGCCGTCAATCTCGAAAAGCTGATTGACGCGACACCGGACGGCCGGGCGCAGGTCGCGGCATTTCGCGAGCGGATGAAAGCGATGCGCGAGCAACTCGCAGCCCGGCAAGCGAAGGCGGCTCATTAGCAGCATACTGTGACTGCAACCGGGCACGAACATCGTCGCAGCCGATCTACTGGAAGGGCTGGCCTGCGTCCACATCCGGGGCTTGATCTGGGCGCGTGAACGAGCCGTCGGGAACCAGGCCAATGGTCCGCTATCCAGCGGCGGCCACTCCCTTTGGTCATGGCTCGTATGAACAACACATCCGCTCCGGTCGCGGCTCAGAAACGAACGACTCTGAAACGGGTGGCTCGGCTGGGAAGGTTCAGCCCAGCTTCTTGATTCGCTTCCCAATCTCTCCGGCGTTTTTGGCGCCGGGATCGAGTTCCAGGTATTTCTGATAGGCGGCTTTGGCGCCCTTCTTATCCCTCAACCGTTCGCGCGCTTCCCCCAGGCCCAGGAAGGCTTCGGGCGACTGCGGGTTGTACTGCGAGGCGTCATAGAAGCGTCCCATCGCGGCCTTCAGACTGCCCTTTTTAAGGTAGTAGTTGCCGATCTTGATTTCCTTCTCGGCCTGGATCGGGTTGAAGTCATAGGTCTTGGGCTTGGCCGCAACGTCCTCCTCTTCAGGTTCCGCGATGGGCGCCTCGACAGCCGGTTTATCCGGCGGCGGCGGCACCTCCGAGGGCTTCTGCGCAAAGGCGAACAATGAGGCCACAAGGGCGGCCAGAATCACACGTGTCACAATCAAAGTATAAGGCGCATGAGCGTGCGCGATTCCTTAGTCGAACAACTCCGCCACAAGGCTTCGCAACTTCCGGCCGGGCCGGGCGTGTATCTGTACAAGGATGACGCGGGCACCGTGCTGTACGTGGGCAAGGCCAAGAGCCTGCGGGCGCGGGTGCGGAGCTATTTCAACGACGACCGGCTGGCCGAGGCCAAGACCGGCAGCCTGATCCGCGAAGCCTCGGACCTCGACTACATCCTGCTGGACAACGAGAAGGAAGCGCTGGCGCTCGAGTGCAACCTGATCAAACAATACAAGCCGCGCTTCAACGTACTGCTGCGGGACGACAAGACCTATCCCTACGTGAAACTGACCGCGGAGCGCTGGCCGCGGGTGTACGTGACGCGTCGTGTGAAAAAGGACGGCGCGACGTACTACGGCCCGTATTTTCCGGGCAACCTGGCCTACCGGCTGGTGAAGTTCATCCATCGGCATTTCAAAATCCCGTCGTGCCAGGTGGACCTGACGCGCGCTCACCCGCAGCCGTGCCTGGAGTTCCACATCCACCGCTGCCTGGGGCCGTGCGTGGAGGGGCTGACGACCAGCGCGGCCTACGGCGCTCAGGTTGCCAATGTGCGGCTGTTTCTGGAAGGGCGGTTGCACGACCTGGCAGGCGAACTGCGGCAGCGGATGAGCGCGGCTTCGGAAGCGACGCGATTTGAAGAGGCGGCGGCGCTCAGGGACCTGCTGCACACGGTGGAGGAGCAGGACGAGAAGCAGAAGATGGCCGCGGCGTCGGGCGACGACACCGACATTTATGCGTTTTATGCCGAGCCGCCGCAGGTGGCGCTGAACCTGTTCCACCTGCGCAACGGGCGCATCGTGGACCGGCGCGAATTCTTCTGGGAGGACCTGGAATCGTTCGAGCCGGGCGAGTTCTTCACGACGCTGCTGATGCAGGTCTACGCCGAGGGTCAACCGGTGCCGGCTGTGATCCACGTGCCGGTGGAACTGGAGGACGGCGCGCTGCTCGAAGAACTGCTGGGGGAGAAGCGCGGCCGCAAAGTGGAGATCCACACGCCGCAGCGCGGCCAGAAGAAGGCGCTGCTGGAGCTGGTGGGGTCGAATGCGCGGCAGAGCTTCGAACAGCGGTTCCGCGTTCTGAAACCGAGTTCGAAGGCCATCGCGGGAGCGCTCGAAGAGGCGCTGGGCCTGCCCGATCCGCCGCGGCGCATCGAATGCTTCGACATCTCGCACATCCAGGGCACGGACAAAGTGGCCAGCCTGGTGGTGTGGGAAGAAGGGCGGATGAAGAAGGCGGACTACCGCAAATTCATCATCCGCACGGTCGAGGGCAGCGACGATTTCGCTTCGATGCACGAGGTGGTCACGCGGCGCTATGCGCGGTTGCAGGCCGAGGGCCGGCCGCTGCCGGGGCTGGTGCTGATCGACGGCGGCATCGGGCAACTGCACGCCGCTGCGGCGGCGCTGGAAGCGTTGGGCATTCTCAACCTGCCGCTGGCGTCGATCGCGAAAAAGGAAGAGCTGCTGTACGTCTACGGGCAGGAGGATGAGCCGATCGTGCTGGACCGGACCTCGCCCGTGCTGCACCTGGTACAGAGGATTCGCGACGAGGCGCACCGCTTCGCGGTGACCTTCCATCGCAGCCGGCGCGACTCGCAGCGCCTGACGACGGAACTGACCGAGATCCGCGGCGTGGGACCGCGCACGGCGCAGAAGCTGCTCACGACGCTGGGCAGTCTGGCGGCGGTGCGGGCCGCGAGTGATGAGACGCTCGCGCAACAGGTCGGCAAGGCCGCGGCGGCGAAGATACGCGCAGCGTATGGCGCACCGCAGCGGGAGTCGGATTCCGGGTCAAAATAGGCAACAGGCGACGTGGCGGCCGACGCGGGGACGAAGGCTGGAAATGCGTGCGGCGGGGCCGCGAGAACTACTGCTCAGGACTCCGACGGCGGCTGGGGTAATGGTGGAGTGATCTCCGGCTCAGGGTGGAAAGCCGGGCGGCACTTAACCAGGAACCAGATGACGACCGCGCTGAGCGGCACTGCGGCGAGGCTGCCTATCAACGAGGGAAATCGCGAAGTGGAGCTGTACCGCAATCCCGGCGAAAAGATGGCCAGCGAGGCGGCGACCCGGGCAGCGGCGCCGGGCAGCAGGGCAAATAGCAGGCTGTTCACGGCGCCGAGGACGAAAAAGGCGATCGAGAGCACGCGGCTGAGCGGGCGCAGTCTCAGCAGGCCCCAGCCGAGCCACAGTTCGATGAGGGCGATGCCGGCGTAGAACAGACGCGCCGCCCATCCCGTTACCATCCAGCCGCCCATCACGGCCGGAAAGGGCAGGAACGCAAAGACACAGCAAAGCGCGCCTCCCGGCAGCATGAGCCAGGCGATCATGGTGACGCTGAACGGCCTCCCGCCGGGTGGTTGAGTGGGGCCAGCGGCCGAGAACTGCGCCTTCACGGCCGAAGTATTGAAATAGTAGAGCCAGAAGCCTCCGAGGAGCGCCAGCACGGCATAGAAGGCGCCAACCCCTAGCAGGATCCCTCGCATGAGATCCGGAGCCACGCCCGGAGCCGGGGCCGCGGCGCCGAAGATCGCGCCCAGCGCCGCCGCAGCGCCGAAGAAGGTCAGAAGCACGCTGAAGGCGAGCATCGACCAACGGGCCCAGCCGCACAGCCGCAGCAGGCCCACGGCCGTCGCAATGCCCCAGGCGGAAAATGCGAACATCGCGCCGCCGCCGATCAGCAGGGTGATGCGGACGAGCGAGGTCATCTCCGTAGCGTTGGGGCGCAGCAGCATCGTCACGCTCATGAGCAGGACCATCAGCAAGAGGAGGATGCTGCCGAGGATGGAGGCGATAGCCGTGAGGGTGACGCCGATCGACCGCTGCATGGAGGCACCTCGAAAGCGCGAATCGGAAGCGGCGATTCTACCAGAACGAAGGGGCGGCAGCGCGCGCCGGCTCAGCGCGCCGGCTTACCGGCCCACGGCCAGGCGCAGGGCCAGCGATCGTGGCAGTCCGGCGGCCACAATCTGGCGTTGAGCGGACTCGATGTCGTAGGCTACGCGGCGGTAGGTGAGAAGGCGTGCCTGGGCGTCCCAGATGGCGTAGGCGGCGCGCGGGTCGCGGTCGCGCGGCTGGCCGACGGAGCCGGGATTGATCAGGTAGAGTGCGTCGGGATCGAGGTCCACGGCGAGCTCAGGCTCCTCTGCCGAGGGCACGCTCATTTGCCGCACACCGCCCGGCTGCCACTCCCATCCGCCTTGGAGGTGCGTGTGGCCGAGAAAACATAGGCTGCGTTCGAGGAGCTGGCCGATGTTGCGCACGTCCGTGTTGAACTCCAGGTAGGCGTCCTCATCCGCGGGTGAACCGTGGACCAGGCCGAATCCGTCGCCCCAGATTGGACCGGCGGGCAATCCGCGCAGCCACTCTAGATCCTGTGCGCTCAGGACTTGCGCGCACCACTCGGCCGCGGTCCGGGCCGCTGGGGTGAAGGATTCTCTCAGACCCGGCTCCCACGCGGCGCGATCGTGATTGCCACGGACGACCATGGCGCCCGCGGCCCGGATCCAGGCGATCGCCTCGCGCGGACTGGCGCCATAGTCGACGATATCGCCGCAGCAGACGACTTCGTCGTACATACCCCGGGCGTCGCGTGCAACGGCTTCCAGCGCTTCGAGGTTCCCGTGAATGTCCGAGAGAATCAGGCGGCGCATAGTCGAATCACGGTGACTTCGGGCGTCGCGCCCAGGCGTACGGGCATGGCCACCGTGCCCAGGCCGCTGCTGACGTAGAGCTGGCTGCGGTCGTTCCGGTAATGGCCTTGAATGTAAGGCGTATAGAGGCGTACGAAAGTCAGGTTGTCCACGCCCAGCGGCACGTTGATCTGGCCGCCGTGGGTATGGCCGGAAATCATCAGATCGAAACCCAATTCGGCGGCCCGATCGAACACCGCGGGCGTGTGGCACAACAGCACGTTCGGTCCGTCGGCGGCTAGCAGTTCCTCCGCCCCGGCCAGTGGCGCCTGCCCCAGGGGCTGGTAATCCACGCCCGCCAGATTCAATTTCGCCGCTCCAAAGCGCAGTGTCTCGCTGGCGCCGCGCAGGACATGGAACCCACGCTGTTCGGCCAGTTCTGTGGCCGCGTCCTCGAGTCTGGCGTAGCGTTCGTGATTGCCGTGGCAGGCCCACACGCCGGCGTCGCCGCGTAGAGCCCGCAGCACGTTCAGGCAGCCCTCCAGGTCGTCGCCGCGACGCGTAATCAGGTCGCCCGTGACTAGGGCGATGTGCGGGCGCGTCGAATTGGCCATGGCGACGGCGTACTCCAGATCGCGCCGGCCGAAGAACGGGCCGTAGTGAATGTCGGTGAGCTGCGACATGCGCAGCCCGACCAGGTCCGGATGCAGGCTGGGGATGTGGATGTCCACCTGTTTCAACGCCGGTCTCGATCGGGCGATGACGAATCCAACGCCGGCCAGCACGGTGGGCGCCGCGGCAACCGCGGGCAACGCCGTTCTCAGGAACGCGCGCCGGCTCGCGCCCGCGCCCGGCCGTGGCGCGGCACGCCGTTCGACCAACCCGTGCAGCCACAGCCACAGGCCGCCACTGATCAAGATCACGGTCCACAGCAAAGTGGCGGCGAGCATCCAGGAGAGCGTCACGGACGCCAGCACCGCGTAGCCGCCGAGGACCAGTCGGGGCGCTCCCAGCAGCATGTAGACGGTTAATGCGTAATAGACAACCTGGAGCGCGCGCGTGCGCCACCGGCGAGCCTGGATCCACGCTGTCGCCCGGAAATACCGATACAGGCGAAACTGCAGCACTACCGCGGTCAGGACAATGAGGGTCGGCAGCAGATACTGGCGAAGCAACTCCATGCGTGTCTTCTTCCAGCATCTCAGACTCCGCGGGCGCGGCTGGCAGGGGCCGCATCGGGAATGCGGCCGCAAAACACAGGGCGGAGCGTGCGCGCCCCGCCGACTCGTACAATGGCAGCATGTCTCTGGTTGTCGTCGGATCGGTGGCCTACGATGGTGTCGCCACGCCCGCGGGCAGTCGCGACCGCATTTTAGGCGGTGCCTGCACCTACATCTCGCTGGCGGCGAGTTTCTTTACCAAGGTCCGCATCGTCGGCGTCGTGGGTGACGACTTCGCGCCGCAGGATCTCGATTTTCTCTCCTCGCGCGGGATCGATCTCGAAGGCGTGGAGCGCGCTCCGGGCAAGACGTTCTACTGGCGCGGCGTCTATAGCGACGATATGAACGACCGCGAGACGCTGCAGACGGACCTGAATGTTTTCGCCGGCTTCAATCCCCAGTTGCCGGCGTCGTACCGCGACCAGCCGTACCTGATGCTGGGCAATATCCAGCCCGCGTTGCAGCGCAGTGTGCGCTCGCAGATGACGGCGACGCGGCTGGCCGGCGGCGACACGATGAACTATTGGATCAACGATTTTCGCGGCGAACTGCTGGAGACGCTGAAGCAGTGGGATTTTCTATTGATCAACGACTCCGAAGCACGCCTGCTTTCAGGTCAGAACAATCTGAAACGCGCCGCCGCGGCCATCCGTGCGATGGGCCCGCGGATCCTGGTGGTCAAACGCGGCGAATACGGTGCGACGCTGTTTCATGAGGGCGGCTACTCGAATATCCCCGGCATTCTGCTCGACACGCTGCAGGATCCCACCGGGGCGGGCGACTGTTTCGCGGGGGGCTTCATCGGCTATCTGGCCTCGCGCGGCGTGCGCCTTGCCGACACCACGGCGGAGCCGCGGGAGCTGGCCCGGGCCGCGGTCTATGGTTGCATAATGGGTAGCTTCTGCTGCGAGGAGTTCGGCCCGGATCGCTTCCGGACGCTGACCAGTGATGACATCGAGGCACGCTTCAGCCACTACCGCCAGATCACCGCGTTTTGAAGCCCGGGCCGCGCTGCTACTGGTCACGGTCAGCGCCGCGGCGCTGCTCGCGGTGCTCCGGCAGGGCTGGACGCTGTGGTATGGCGACGCCGAGGCGCACCTCAATATCGCCCGCCGCATTCTCGACAGCCGCACGCCGGGCTACGAACAGCTCGGCACGGTTTGGCTCCCGCTGCCGCACCTGCTCATGCTGCCGTTCGTCGAGGTCGATGCGCTGTGGCGCAGCGGCGCGGGCGGTGCCATCGTCGCGGCGCTGGGCTTCGTCTGTGGCGGGCTGTTTCTGTTCCACGCTCTGCGACGCCTGTTCGGCGCCGCGGCGGCGTGGGCCGGCCTGCTCGTGTGGATGCTGAACCCCAACCTCTTATACCTGCAAAGCATTCCGATGACCGAGCCGCTGGCCCTCGCTTGCTCGCTCGGGCTGCTTTGGGCCATCTCGCGGTTGGACGACACCAAGGCGTGGCGCGATGCCGCGCTGGCCGGAGTTTTCGCGGCGCTCGGCACGCTGGCGCGCTACGAGGCATGGAGCCTGCTGCCGGTGGCCGCGCTATGCGTCGTCGTTCTGGCCGGCGAGCGGCGCTGGAGTAAAGCGCTGCTGTTTTGTTGCATTGCCTCGCTGGGACCGCTGTACTGGCTGGCGCACAACCGCGTGCTGTACTCGAGCGCACTCGAGTTTTACAACGGTCAATGGTCGGCGCATGCCATCTACCAGCGCGCGCTCGATGCCGGCGGCTTCCGCTATCCCGGCGATCACGATTGGAGCAAGGCGCTGCTGTACTACCGCACCGCCGCCGCGCTGTGCCTGGGCTGGCCGCTGTATTACCTCGGCGCGGCCGGACTCGTGGCCGCGCTCTGCAGCCGCGCGCGCTGGGCCGCGCTGCTGCTCTCGACCGGGGCGGCCTTCTATGTGTTCAGCCTGTACTCCGGCGGCACGCCGATCTTCGTGCCGGGGCTCTGGCCGAACACGTACTACAACACGCGCTACGGCCTGAGCGCCATGCCCGCCGCGTGCCTCGGCGTGGCCGCGCTCACCGCGCTGACGGCCCGCGTGGGCCGGTTCGCCGCGCCGCATCGCCTATGGATTGCCCCCGCTGTGCTGGTTCTGCTCGCCGTTTCGCCGTGGCTGCTGCGGCCGCGCCCCGGCGAATGGATTTGCTGGCGCGAGTCCGACGTGAACTCGCGCGACCGCCGCGCCTGGACGCGCTCGGCGGCGGATTACCTGGCTCCGCGCTATCACGACGGCGACGGCATTCTGATCAGTTTCGGCGACCTCGCCGGCATTGTCCGCACGGCGGGCATCCCGCTGCGGGAATCGCTGCACGAGGGCAATGGTCCGGCCTGGCTCGCCGCGGTCATGCGTCCCGACATCGCGCTGCACGAGGAGTGGGCGCTGGCCTTCGCCGGCGATCCGGTCTCGCGCGCGGTGTCGCGGTTGCGCCAGGGCACCCCGCAATACGAATGTGTAAGCAGCATTCCAATCCCCGACGGGCGCGCCGTCGAGATCTGGAAAAGGATCCACAGCCATGAGAATCCCTTTCACCAAGGCGCACGGGGCGCTGAACGATTTCCTGCTGACCTGGGCGCACGAAGCCCCGCCGGCGGAGCTGCTGGAGCGGGCCGCGGTGGCCATCTGCCATCGTCACTCGGGGCTAGGCGCTGACGGCTGGATCCTGGTGACGCCGCCGTCGGGCGACGAGCCGGCCTCCATTCGCCTGTTCAATTCCGATGGCAGCGAAGCCGAGATTTCCGGTAACGGCACGCGCTGCGCCGCCGCGTTTCTCGTCAACACGGGCATTGCAGCAAGCCAGATCGCGATCCGCACCGGCGCGGGCTTGAAGCGTCTGCGGCTGATCGGACGCCGCGACATGTGCTTCGATTTCGAGATGAACATGGGCGCGCCGGTGATCGGCCAGGGCCATCTGGATTTCCAGTTGCCGCTGGCCGGCGGCGACCGTGAGTGTACGATCGTGAACGTCGGCAACCCGCAATGCGCGTTCTTCGTCGAGGACTTCGACTTCGACTGGCAAAAGCTGGGCGCGGAGGTCGATCGCCATCCGCAATTCCCGAATCGGACCAACGTCAGCTTCGTGCGGGTGCTCGACCGGCACACCCTCGACGTGCGCTTTTACGAGCGCGGCGCGGGCTTCACGATGAGCTCGGGCACGGGCTCGACGGGCGCGTTCTGGGCTGCCGTGGCGCGCGGCCTGGCGGCGAGCCCGGTTACCGTATGCACCCTGGCCGGGCCGCTGTCGCTGCGCGAGGAATCGGGCGAGGTCGTGCTGCAGGGGCCGGCCGAACTGATCGGCGGCGGAGAGTTCTACTTCCAGTCGTAGCGCGCTACCACACGTAGGAGGCGACCACGCGGGGCATCGCCGCCTCGCCCGAAATAACGCGGGCGTGGATCACCAGTTGCAGGTTGCGTTTCGGCCAATCGGGCGGCAGGCCTTTGACCGCGGCTGCCAGGCGCGACGGCGAGCAGACCAGGTCGGCGGCGGCCTCGGTGCCGTAGTCCGTGATGCCCGACAGCAGCACGACCAGCGTGCCCGTGTCCGGGTGAAAGATGCGGCAAACCAGAGCGTAGTCCTCATCCGTGCGGCGATTGCGGGGTATCGGCGGCAGAGCCCAGACCGTCGGCTTGCCGTTGTCGGTGACCCGCGGAGTTTGCGGGTTGGTGTCGAAAAGATAGCGGAAGCCGCGCAGCAGTGTGGACCAGCGCGTGTAGGAATACCCGATCAGCACGGCCGGCGATGAGCTCAGATCGTGGAATGAGACGTCGCTGCCGAGCTTCGTGCGGTAGTCGTGGTTCATGCCGGCAAACAGCCGCGAGAGCAAGGAGACCGCCTGCACGTCGCCGCCCCCCACGTAGTTCTCCGGCAGCAGCGTGAAATCCTCAACCCGGCGCGGGCCCTGTCCGCCAGTCTCGACGGCTGGGTCGAGACCGTAGACCGGGACATAGGAGACGCAGAACAATACCGCATTGCTGGAATCGAGCGCCGGCCCCCAGAACTGGCGCAGCATCGGGTCGGTCTTGGCCGGCGCGCGCGCCGAGAGGAAGATGGCGGCCAATGCGATGGCCAGGAGCGCACACAGGGCCGCGGCCGGCCATACCCAGACGTGGCCTGCCGGCGCAGCAGGCGCTACGGCCACGCCCTGAGCTGGCGGCGGAACCGGCGCGCGGTGGAACTCCGGGACGTAGCCGCCGGCGGGCAATTCGATGCGGACCGGATTGGCGGCGCCGGGACCGGTGTAGTACATGTGGAGGCGCTTGCGCACCTCGCCTGCCTTCACCCGCACCGTCGAGTCGTTGCCCGGATCGTAGGCCGCCGCCCGGCCGAAAACCTCGACCCCGATAGTCCGCTCCTTCAGCATCTGCGCGTTGCCGGCAAGCGTTGTATCTACTACAAAACGGAGGAATTCCTGGCACCGGCGGCTGGCGCGGAATTCCGCACTGGCCAGCACCTGCTCCAGTGCCTCGCGGATCGAGTCGGCTGGAATCTCGCCCGTTCCCGGAGCCCGTGTTTCCGGCGGATGGTCGGCGCCAGACATAATCCTGAGGGCTTGCTGCCTAGATTGAGTCTAACATGATTGTTGGCGGCACAAGTCCTAAAGAAACAATCTCTTAAGCGGCGTTTCACGCCTGTTGTGCTACAGCCCTCAAGCCGTTTGGAACTGGACAGGGTTACAATACAGGTACATTTTCAATCACGGGGTGTGCTGGGGGTTTTTGAAAGCCGTAGTCTCGGCCTATTCACCCCAACCGAAGTCGGGATCGAACACGAGCAGACCTCAGTGGTGGCGGTTCGAACGAGAAAACTCAGCAGCGCTTTGGGTTCGAACCTGTTGGCCGATCTGCTGTTGGGAGAGGGTTAAGGTCATTGTGGAAGGGGATATTCGATGAAAACTACGAATAGAAAGAATGACAAGTTCCAAATTTCTTGCGCGCGCAGGAGGGGTCTTGCGCTCGTATGCATGCTCTGCGCCGTATTTCTGCTCCTGCCGGTTTCCGGTTGGGGCCAACAGGTGACTGCGGCCATCACGGGCAAGGTGATCGACCCGTCGGGCGCCGCGGTTACCGATGCGAAAGTGACGGCCACCGACACCGAACGCGGGTCGGTGTGGCCCACGGTAACCAACGGGGAGGGTGCCTATAATTTGCCACGCCTGGTCGTCGGCACCTACAACTTGAGGGTGGAACACGCGGGCTTCCAGGTGGCGACAGAGTCCAACATTCTGTTGCAAATCAATCAGATAGCCCGTGTCGACATCACGCTGACGGTCGGCAGCGTCCAGCAGACGGTGGAAGTGACCAGCGCCGCGCCGCTGCTGCAGACCGAGTCCACCGAAGTCGGCCAGGTGATTGACTCCCGCACCAACGAGGATTTGCCGCTGGCATCGCGCAACTACGTCCAGTTGACGCTGCTGGCGCCCGGGAGCATCCATCCCGATCCATCCAGCTTTAAGGGCGGCGCCGTAACCGGTTCCAGCGGGCGTCCGAACGTGAACGGAAATCGCGAGCAGGCCAACAACTTCATGCTCGACGGCCTGGATAACAATCAGGTCTCCGATAACCTCGTCGGTTACGCGCCGGGCGTTGAAGCGATCCAGGAATTCAATGAAATCACGTTGACCGCCCCGGCCGAATTCGGCAACTACATGGGCGCTGTGGTCAACGCCTCCACCAAGTCCGGCACGAATCAGTTCCACGGCAGCGCGTTCGAGTTCTTCCGCAACGACAAACTGAACGCCAACAATTGGGGCAACAATTTCCAGGGAAACGAGCGATCCGCAATTCGCTGGAACAGTTTCGGCGCCACCACCGGCGGTCCGATCAAGAAGGACAAGATGTTCTTCTTCGCCGATTACGAGGGACGACGTCTGGATACGCCGACCAGCATCGGCACCGCTTCGGTCTACACCGCGGATGAGCGGGCCGGCAATTTCTCGGGCCTGCTGGATGCCGGGCTGAACGGCGGGTCCGCGACCCAGCTTTACAACCCGTATTCGGTCACCGGCGGGGTCCGCGCTCCGTACACGGGCAACATCATTCCCGCGGCGCAGCTTGACCCGATCGCGTCGGCGATCGTGAATTCCAAGTACTACCCGCTGCCGAATCACCTCGGCTCGGGTTGTTCAGCGATTGCGACGTGTTTGAGCAGCAACCTCACCTACGGCTCGACCAGCGCCATCGACGGCGATCAGGGCGACATCAAGTTTGACTGGAACATCTCCGACAAAGACCGCTTCTTCCTGCGTTACTCACAGAGCAGGCTCGCGCAACCCGGTTCCAACACCATGCCGTTGTTCTACGATTCCTTCTGGAATTCGCCCACGCATGGCGGCGTCATGGATTGGACGCACACAGTGAACCCCTCGCTGGTCAACGAAGCGCGTTTCGGCGTGAATTACGTTTATATCAACAACGGCGCCGCGGAAAATGGTTTGACCGGCTACGCTCAAACCCTCGGCATTGCGGACGTGCCCTCCAGCTTCCTGCCGGGCATGAGCATCGGCGGTGGCAGCACCGTGGGCGGTTTTGGAAACAGCGACAACGTTCAACTCTTCGCCGACACGGTGATTCACTACGAAGATACCTTGATCTACACCAAGGGCAACCACACGATGCACTTCGGTTTCCAGGGCTTCCGCTACCGTGTCGATACGTTCTACTCTGGCAATAACGGGGAGGCCGGCACGCTCATTTTCGGCGGCTTCTACACGACCTCTACACCCGGCAGTTCCTCAGGCGGCAGTTTTGGTGGCGCCGGCGGGGCCGATTTCATGCTGGGTCTGCCGCAGGAAATCCAGGGCGGCGTCAACGGTGGCACCTGGGGTCAGCGCTCCAATTCGCTGGCTGCTTTTTACCAGGACGACTGGCGCGTCACTCCGCACCTGACACTCAACCTGGGCTTGCGCTGGGAACTCCACACGCCCTGGGACGAGGTTAAGAATCGCCAGGCCAACTTCAACCTGGTGACGGGCCAGGAGTACATCTCCGGGCAGGCCTGCCCGTGGAGCGACTGCAACGCGCTTTACAACCAGTACAACGGCATCACCAACTTCCAGCCTCGCGTGGGCATCGCCTGGACTCCGGGCAACGGCAAGCTGGTCATTCGCACTGGCTATTCGCTCTCCAACTACCTCGAGGGCACCGGCACCAATCTGCGCCTGCCCATCAACCCGCCGTTCGCGCATGAGAACGACGACAACTACACGACTTCCAATTACAGCAATCTGCTGCCCCCCTCGACCCTCGGTCAGGGCTTCTCGCCATTCCTGGCCACCGGGGGCAACCAGTATGCAGGCGTAACCCTGCGCGTCTGGGATCCCAACATCCGGCCGGCCGTGGCCAATCAGTGGAACTTAACAATGCAGGAGCAGATCACTCCCAGCATGACGGTTTCAGCCGCCTACGTCGGACAGCGCACCACCCACCTGATGGTGCCCATGCCTTACGACCAGGGTGTGTTGAACTCCGACGGAACCGTGTCGCCGACCAGGTACCTGGCCGGCAATCCGACGTTGCTGTCGGAAGTCGGTCAAATCTCGGGCACGGCCACGCTCGGCAACCAGTCCTACAACTCCCTCCAGGTCACCGCCCAGAAGCGGCTGACCTCAGGGCTGCAATTCACGGCCAACTACACTTTCTCCAAGTGCATGACCAACAACATCGGCTACTACGGCCAGGGCGGTCAGACCTCGCAGGTGAATTGGTATTACCAGAACATCTATGACGCGGCCGCCGAATGGGGGCTCTGTGAGTACGATGCCAAGAGCAACTTTGTCGCCAACGGCGTCTACAGCGTTCCTTTTGGCCGCGGACAGAAGTTCGGCGAGAATATGAACAAAGCGGCCGACTTAATAGTGGGCGGCTGGCAGGCCAGCGCCATCCTCAGCCTCCACACCGGTTTCGCGATGAGTGCCGGCAACAGCTGGAGCGACGCTTCCGGCACCGGCAGTCGCGGCCCGCGCGCCGACTGCCTCACGCCGGTACAATACTATGGCGACCAGAACTCGCCATTGGGCGGTTATCAATTCTTCAACCCGAGCGCGTTTGCCGCCACCTCTGCTGGCACTTTCGGCAGTTGCGGCGTCGGCACCGTGCGCGGGCCGGGGCTGAAGACAATCGACTTCAACCTGATGAAGCGATTCGCCATCACCGAGCGCCAGCACCTCGAGCTGCGCGGTGAGTTCATTAACCTGTTCAACACGCCCATCCTGAACGCGCCGAACATGGGCGTCGGGAGCGGCATGGGCCTGCTGCAAGGCAGTCAGGGCGAGCGCAACATCCAGCTCGCTTTGAAGTACTCGTTCTGATAAGGAGCGACCGGTCAAGCCCCGCGGCTTGACAGTTTGTAATCGAGGCCGGCTTTCCTTCGTCAAGAGGTGAGCCGGCCTCATTGTTTAGATCTTGCTGAGCCGCGACTCTTGTGACCGAGCCGCGCCCGTCTGACGGAGCCGCCACTGTCTGACGAAGCCGCCACTGTCTGACGGAGCCGCGACTGCAAGGAGCGGTTCTTCGCGGGTCCAAACCGGGGAGATGGGTTACATTTCTGACCGAGGACATGGGTGACAGTTGATTGGGGTTGACAGGTTCTGGGTTCCGCAACGGCATGCTGGGAAGCGATGCCATGGAAGGAAAACAGAGCTATGGACCTGCGTGTCCAACTGATTCAGGAACACACCGAGGGTCAGAGTATTTCGGCGTTGGCCGAGATCTATGACATCTCGCGCAAGACGATTTACAAATGGCTGGCGCGCTATGACGCCGACGGGGTGGCCGGGCTGGTGGAGCGCAGTCGCGTCCCGCGGCATTCGCCGAGCCAGGCTCAGCGACGACATCGTCGAGCGCATCATCGCCGCGCGCCAGCGCTGGGGCTGGGGGCCGCGGAAGTTGCGCGTGAAGCTGGCGGCGGCGGATCCGCGCATCGCCTGGCCGGCGGCCAGCACGATCGGCGAGGTGCTGAAGCGGGCCGGGCTGAGGCGCACTCGCCAGCCGCGGGTGCGCACGCCGCCCTACGCGCAGCCGTTGGCGGCCATCGATGGCGCCAATCAGACCTGGTGCGCCGACTTCAAGGGCTGGTTCCGCACCGGCGACGGCAGGCGCTGCGATCCGCTCACCATCACCGATGCGCACAGCCGTTACCTGCTGTGTTGCCAGATCACGCCCCACGCCGACACGATCCACGTGACCGCCCTGTTTGACGCCGCGTTCCGCGAGTACGGGCTGCCGCTGGTGATCCGCACCGATAACGGCGTCCCGTTCGCCAGCCGCGCGCCGGGCGGACTGAGCCGCCTGTCGATGCATTGGATTCAGTTGGGCATCGTGCCCGAACGCACGCGCCCGGCCTCGCCGCAGGACAACGGGCGGCATGAGCGGATGCACTCGACGCTCAAGCAGGCCACGCTGCGCCCGCCCGAGCGCACCGCGCGCCGGCAGCAGGAGGCCTTCGACCGCTTCCAGCACGAGTACAATCACGAGCGGCCGCATGAAGCCCTGGCCGATGCGACGCCCGCCAGTTGCTACACCGCGTCCTGCCGCACCATGCCGCGCCGCATCCCGGAACTGCACTACGGCGACGACATCCAGGTGCGGCGCATTTCGCAGCAGGGCAGCCTGAAATGGAACGGCGAGCGCACGTTTGTGAGCGAGATTTTCGCGCACCAGCCTCTCGGCCTGCGGGCGCTCGATGAGCGCTACTGCGAGGTTTTGTACGGACCGGTGACGGTGGGCTTTTTCGATACCTTCCGGCATCTGTTCCACCGCGCACTGAGCGTCCGGCTGAGACGACGTCTGGGGCTGGATCAGGAGTAAAAGCATGTGGAAATGCCGGCCCGTGGAAAGCGTGGAAATCCCCAAACAGGATTTCCCACCCTTTCCACCGGCCTTGGAAATCGCTCCGCGATTCCCACATTCCCACACGCATTCCGATTGTCCGTATACTCACTGGGGACCCCAGAACACCCCCGGCCGAAGTGTTACCCATGTCCCCGGTCTGAAATGTCACCTATGTCCCCGGCCGGACACGCGTTGTTTCCGAGCCGCGCCCGCCGACGAGGCCGCCACTGTCTGACGGAGCCGCGACTGCAAGGAGCGGTGTTCGGTTGTGTCCTCGCCGCGACTACTCGTTTGGGCCACCGCTCTTTTCAGTCGCGGCTCCATAACAAGACAAGACCGCTCCGCGCGGTTCTTCGCCTTCGGAATTTTCAGTGCTCGCGCCGAGTCAATTGGGCAGTTTTGCCCAACTCGGTTTCTAAAATATTGATTCTAAAAGGCGTAAAATCGCTGGTTGGGAAATCGTTGCCCAATCGTTCCCGGCCGCGACCGATCTGGTATGCCTTCCTCGCGGCGCGTTGCAGCCCGGCGCTGTGGTTTGCCTGGCCACCAGCGCGCAGGGCGCGGAGCCGCTCGCCGCGGGTTGCGGATTCCCCACAAAAAAGCCCAGGCCTTGCGGCCTGGGTGAAGGGTGCAATGGTGTGAGTTTGGAAGTCTTACTTCTGGACCGCGGGCGCGGTCGTGGTGGTCTTTTTGCCACTCGGCTTCTTAGTCGTTTTCTGACGCTTCGTGGTTTTCTTCGCGGTGGTCTTCGTGGGCGCCGGGGCCGGCTGGTCTGGAGTGGCCGGCGCCTGGGCGAATGCGAACGCCGTGCCCAGCAGGAACGCCATCGTGGTGAGAGATGCTAGCTGTTTCATGATCGAGCCTCCGAAATTTGATCTTTCAATCGGGCGTCAACTTCTTGGAACTGGCGCCTTCACTAGGGTCAGACGCTCATGCCCCGGTGGCGTTGCCGAATCCGCCGGGACCCCCGTGAAATGGGCTCTCCGGATCCCTGGTTGGCGGGGGGTGGCGCGCGCCGGCGTGGCTGTAGCGCCCCTCAATTTGGATTCCGCGCGACCGCCGCGCGTCGCTTCCCGAGCCGCCGTGAGTTTGCGACGGCACGCGCCGCGGCTGTACTGTAGTGGCCGTCGGCCTTTTCTTTCTGGAGTTCCTTTTTATGCCCTACGACATCGTCGTTCATCCTAAACTGAGACCGCCTGTAGATCCGGAGTTCCTCCCGGCAGCGCTGTGGAACCGCGCCTTCCGCGCCGCCGTCGCGGCCGCCGGCGGAGGCGAGAAGTTGGCCATCGCCTTGGAACGGCCGGATGGCTCCGTCTCCGTCTATCGCACCGCCGTGTTCGCCCACTTGGGCCCCGCCGTCGCGCTCAATGAGCGCTACGTCGAGCGCCTGGTGAAGTTCCTGCTGTGGCAGCGCGGCGGCTGCAAGCTGATCGTCGCCGGAGACCCCGCCATCGCCGCCCACATCAGCGGCGTCTATTCGCCGTTCGGCGCGCGCTCGTTCGATTTCGATTTCATGGGCGACAGCGTGTACCGCCAGCCGATGCAGATTCTCGGCGCGCGGTATGAAGATGCGCCACAAACGAAAGAGACCGGACTGCCGCTGGGGCGCCACCTGGACGGCTGCCGCATCGGCTTCGACCTCGGCGGCAGCGACCGCAAGTGCGCGGCGCTGATCGACGGCGAACTGGTCTACAGCGAGGAGCTGGCCTGGGATCCGTATTTCAAGACCGATCCTCAATATCACTACGACGAAATCGACGACAGCCTGCGGCGCGCCGCCGCCAAGCTGCCGCGCGTCGACGCCATCGGAGGCAGCGCCGCGGGCGTCTATGTCGAATAACGAGATCCGCGTCGCTTCGCTGTTCCGCGGCGTGCCGCGCCAGCTCTTCGACAGCCGCGTACGCCGGATGTTTTTCGAACTGCAGAAGGCCTGGGGCGGCATCCCGTTCGTCGTCGTCAACGACGGCGAGGTGACCGCGCTCGCCGGCTCCATGGCGCTTGCGGACGGCGCGGTGCTGGGCGTCTCCATGGGCACCAGCCAGGCTGGCGGATACGTCACGCCGCAGGGCAATATCACCGGCTGGCTGAACGAACTGGCATTCGTGCCCATCGACTACCGGCCGGCCGGTCCGCTGGATGAATGGTCGCGCGATCACGGCGTCGGCGCCCAGTATTTCTCGCAGCAGGCCGTCAATCGCCTGCTCCCCGCCGCGGGCATCGAGCTGCCGAAGGAAATGCCGCTGGCCGAAAAGCTGGTCGAGACGCAGCGCCTGATGGCCGCCGGCGACGAACTAGCCAGGGCGATCTACGAATCGATCGGCGTCTATCTGGGCTATGCGGTCGCCCAGTATGCGGACTTCTACGAGCTGCGGCACGTGCTGGTGCTCGGCCGCGTGATGAGCGGGGAAGGAGGCGATGTGATCCTCTCCACCGCGCGCCAGGTTCTGAAAGAAGAGTTTCCCGAACTGGAGGAGAGCGTGCGCCTGCACGTCCCCGGCGAAAAGGAAAAACGGCACGGGCAGGCGGTGGCCGCGGCCAGCCTGCCCGCTATTCGATAACGCGAGAAAATGGAGACGTGCCAGCTTGCAGAGATTGGCGGATCAAACCGCTTGCTTGCGCGCGCAGTTCCGCGACGGTTTCGGAGCCGCGAGCTTCGGAACCGCGAGCTTCAGAGCCGCGACCGTGTGACGGAGCCGCGACTGCAAGGAGCGGTTGTGTTGTTGCTGAGCCGCGACCGTGAGGGAGCAGAGGCGTTGCTGAGACGCGGCCGTCAGGGAGCCGCTATCGGAACCTCTGCAACCAGGCTAGAGAACCTAAAGGAATAGAGGAACAAGACACGATGCAGTTTCACAACCCCGACGCAGACTTTTTCGTGCCCGACGGCACACCGCAGGAGGCCGCCCTCAAGCGCACCACGCACCTGTGCGTGAGCGCCCATCAGGACGACATCGAGATCATGGCCTACCACGGCATCGCCGAGTGCTTCGGCCTGCCGGACCGCTGGTTCAGCGGAGTCGTGGTAACCAACGGCGCGGGCAGTCCGCGCTCGGGCATCTACGGCCATTACACCGACGACGAGATGCAGTCCATTCGCCGCCAGGAGCAGCGCACCGCAGCGTATGTCGGCGGTTACGCCTGCATGCTCCAGCTCGGCTACCCCAGTTCGGCCGTGAAGGATCCGAAGAGCGAAACCGTGATCGCCGATCTGCTGGCGATTTTCCAGGCTGCGAAACCGGAAGTCGTCTACCTCCACAACCTCGCCGACAAGCACGAGACCCACGTCGGCTCCAGCCTGCGCGCGCTGGCCGCGCTGCGCCGCCTGCCGCCGCAGGACCGTCCGAAAAAAGTCTACGGCTGCGAGGTCTGGCGCGACCTCGACTGGCTCTCCGATGACGTCAAGCAGTGCCTGCCGGCTTCGAAGTATCCCAACATCGCCGCCGCGCTCGTGGGCGTCTTCGACTCGCAGGTGAGCGGCGGCAAGCGCTATGACCTGGCCACCGCCGGCCGCCGCCTGGCCCACGCCACCTATTACGCCTCGCATGCCACCGACACCGAGACGGCCATGAACTTCGCCATGGACCTCACGCCCCTGGTGGCCGATCCGGGCCTCGCCGTGGCGCCCTTCGTCACCGCCTTCATCGACAACTTCAAAGCCGACGTCGAAAAGAAGCTCGCCCAGCTCATCGGATAACCCGCCGCGCCGTTGTTCCTGAGCCGTGACCGTTTTTCCCGAGCCGCGACGATGTTTCTGAGCCGCGACCGTCTAACGGAGCCGCGACTGAAAGGAGCGGTTCTTCGTGTTGTTCCTGAGCCACGAGGATGTTTCTGAACCGCGACGGTGTTTCTGAGCCGCGACCGTCTAACGGAGCCGCGACTGAAAGGAGCGGTTCTTCGCGGTTTTTCTGAGCCGCGACTGGTTTCTGAGCCGCGACCGTCTAACGGAGCCGCGACTGAAAGGAGCGGTTCTTCGTGTTGTTCCTGAGCCACGAGGATGTTTCTGAGCCGCGACGGTGTTTCTGAGCCGCGATCGCCAGGGAGTGCTTCTTCGTGTTATTTCTGAGCCGCGCGTGTCAAGCAGCGGTTGCCGCGCCTTGACTCGGCACCCTCCCAGGCCCGCGCTGACTGCGCACTCCGCCGCTTCGCTATCCTTGGGAGAATGAAGGCCCTCGCGGGCGTCGTCATTTGACGCGCGCATCAGGGCCGAAGAAAAGCCATAACAGCCATGCAGGAAGAGCCACTCAGCAGCACCGAGGCCGCCCGGCCGGAACGCGTATCGATCGCCGGACTGCTCCTGCGCGCCGGCTTCTTCGTGCTGACCATCTGGTTCGGTTTGAATCTGTTCGGCCTGTTCATCCACGAGACGCTGGGCTACTTTCCGGCGGCCACGCTGAGCCCGTTCCTGGCTGCGGCGCTGGCCAGCGCCATCGTGGTCCGGATCTATGAACGCGGGCGGCTCGCCGACATCGGGATGGGCTGGAGCCACGCCTCCACCCACCAGTTCTGGCTAGGCCTGGCGGCCGGCGCGGTCTCCGCGGCGCTGGTCACCGGCGGGGCGCTCATGTGCGGCTTGGCGACATGGGTGCAGAACCCCGACCCTGCCGCCGCGTTCGGCTTCGGCAAGCTGGCCATGGTGAGCATCCTGCTGCTATTCGGCGCAGTCGGCGAGGAGCTGATGTTCCGCGGCTACGCCTTCCAGTTGCTGGCCGGTGCTTTCGGGTTGTGGCGGGTCACCATTCCCTTCGCCATCCTGTTCGCCCTGATGCACCTGGGCAACCTGGACATCGGGTCGCCGGCAGCCGGCCAGGCCGCGCAGTTCGGCGTGAATTGGGTGAAGCTCGGCTCGGGCTGGCTCGGCATCTTCAACACCGGCCTGTGGGGTGTGCTGTTGTGCGTCGCCATGTGGCGCAGCGGCGCGCTGTGGCTGCCGATCGGACTGCACTTCGGCTGGAACATCGCCCTGCCGCTCGCCGGCGCGCGGCTGAGCGGGTTTACAATCGTGTTGACGGGCTACGAGCTGAAGTGGACCTCGAGCGTTTGGCTGAGCGGAGGCGAGTACGGCCCGGAGGCGAGTGTCCTGACCACCATCGTCTGTGTGCTGCTCCTGATCTGGCTGTGGCGCAGCCGCCTCGAGCGCCAACCTTCCCTGCTGCTCGATGCCCGCGAGGAGCCTGCGCCATGAAGCCGGCCGGCGTCGCACTGCTGTTTGCCATCGTGCTGCTCGCGTGCGCGCCGGCACAAACCACGACCGATCAGAAGGGTAAAGAGGACACCGTCCGCGCTCTGACCGACGAGGAGAAGCTGACCCTGATTCGCGGTCTCTCGGCAGAATATGCCAAGGTGAAGGCCTTTCTGCCGCACTCGAAGAAGGCCCTGCGGTTCAACGCTGACGGCACCTACGACAAGGCCGGCTGGCGCGAGGCGGGGACGGAATTCGGCCCCGTGGCGCGCCTCGACGAACAGGTCCAGGTGACCCGGGTGGACCTCGAGGACGACGAGATTATTTTGGTGCTCAACGGCGGGTTCAAACCCAAGGGCAAGTGGTATCAGAACATGCAGGTGGGAGGCGGCCTCGGCGGGACCGCCACGCAGCCGGTAACCAACAAGGACACGCGCAGCTTAGGCACCACGGTCGCGCTCCACTGGCAGGGCCGCATCCCGCCCTCCATCACGCCCACCGAGGTCAAGCGGATCCTCAAGCCCGTGCTCGACTTCGACACGCGCAGCGCCTCGGAAGACTACTTCGCCACCCTGCCCAAGGAAATCCAGGAGGCCATCAAGGCCAAGCGCGCCGCCGTCGGGATGACCCGCGATCAGGTCCGGATGGCCATGGGCATGCCGCGCGATAAGGTGCGTGAAACCAAGGACGGCCTGGAGACCGAGGATTGGATCTACGGCCTCCCGCCCGGCCGCATCACCTTCGTCACTTTCGCCAACAGCAAGGTCATCGCGGTCAAGGACGCCTACGCCGGTCTCGGCGGATCCACCGCGCCGCCATTGAAGCCCGCGCAGTAACGTCGCCGTCATAATCCGGACATGAAACTCCGTTGGAATTGGCCGCAAACTCCGTTGGAATTGGCCGCGCCCCGGCGCGCTTTGATATCCTGGAATTTCGATTTGCATTCCATTTGAAAGGATCATTTTGCATGGCCATTAAAGTAGCGATCAACGGCTTCGGGCGGATCGGGCGCAACGTGTTGCGCGCCGCGCTCAGTAAGCCCGAGGCGGGCGTCGAAATCGTGGCGACCAATGATTTGACCGACACGAAAACGCTCGCGCACCTGCTGAAGTACGACTCCGTTCTGGGGCGTTTGCACGCCGACGTGAAGTCGGCCGACGGGGAAATCACCGTCAACGGAAAAAGCATCAAGGTCTACAGCATCAAGGTGCCCGCCGAGATCGACTGGTCCAGCCACGGCGCCCAGATCGTCATCGAATCCACCGGCCGCTTCACCGACGCCACCGCCGCCAAAGCGCACCTCAAGGGTTCGGTCAAGAAAGTGATCATCTCCGCGCCGGCGACCAACGAAGATCTGACCGTCGTGCTGGGCGTGAACGAAGAAAAGTACGACCCCGCCAAGCATCACATCATCTCCAACGCCTCCTGCACCACCAACTGCCTCGGCCCGATGGCCAAGGTGCTCCAGGAGTCGTTCGGCATCGTGATGGGCTCGATGGTCACCATCCACAGCTATACCAACGACCAGGTCGTGCTCGACTTCCCGCACAAGGACCTGCGCCGCGCCCGCGCCGCCGCGATCAACATGATTCCCACCAAGACCGGCGCCGCCAAGGCCATCGGTTTGGTCATGCCCGAACTCAAGGGCAAGCTGGACGGCTACTCGATGCGCGTGCCGACGCCGGACGTCTCCGTCGTCGATCTGACGGCCATTCTGAAGACGCCCACCACCGCCGAAGCCGTCAACGCGGCCATGAAGCAGGCCGCCGAGGGCAAGCTCAAGGGCATTCTCGACTATACCGAAGATCCGGTGGTCTCCTCCGACATGCTCCACGATCCCCACTCCAGCATCGTCGACGGCAGCATGACCAAGGTCATGGAAGGCACGCTGCTCAAGATCCTGTCCTGGTACGACAACGAATGGGGCTATAGCTGCCGCCTCGTCGATCTTTGCAAGCTCCTCGCCGACAAGGGCCTCTAAGCTCCGTCGCGACAGGGGCCCGGCTCACCAGCCGCGCTCGCCAGATAATCTCAACGGCCTCGGACGCCGCAGCGCGTCCGGGGCCGTTCGTGTTCTAGCGCCGTGACCGCGTTCCCGGCGAGCGCCACATACAGGAATCTCATTCGAGAGAGATAACTATGAAAAAGCAAACTAAGCGCGCAGTCCCGGCCTTCGCTTTCGAAGCGCAAGAAGCCGCGTGGTGGTTCGAGAACCGGAAGTCCCACGACAAGGAATTCGCCGCGACCGTGAAGAAGGGCGAGGCGCAAGTGCTGACCGCGGAGAAGTTGCGGGCGCGGATCGAGGCCTCCCGAGCCCGGACGCCGGCGCGCGTGGTATCGCTTCGGGTTCCGGAAACGGACCTGGCCTTGGCCCGCAAGCAGGCAGAGCAGAAGGGGCTCCCTTACCAGACCTACATCAAGTCCTTACTGCACGAAACGCTGGCCGAGCGCGAGAAGCGCAAGGCAGGATAATCGCCGAGCGGGAGTTGGGAAGGGCAGGGAAGTCCACGTCCGTTTCCACGGTGGATGCGCGGTGCGCGCACGGTAAACTCACGGTGAAACCATGGTGCGCGCATGGTGAATTCACGGTAAAGCCACGGTCCGCGCGCGGTGAAACACGCGGCGATTCGCCCTGACCACCCAGGGCTAGAACCGGTCTTCCGGGGCGGGTTCGGCGGCTGGAACCTTGTCCAGCGCGGCCAGGAAACGCTCGCGGCTGCCGCGTTCGGCCATTTGCTCCACGCGGGTCCAGCCGGAGAGTTGTTCGGCCAACGCCGCCGCCACGATTCGCTCGACCGATACCTGCTGCCGCGCAGCCAGCTCCGCAATCTGGCGGTACACCGTGTCGGGAACTGTCACGTTCAGAGTCATGGCGCCTCCCCTATTATCGCAAGGAATTCTCGCGGTGGGATCACTCGAACGCTGAAGCGTTCGGCGCCCACAAAATCCTTGGTGTTGAAGGTGAGCAGGAAATCGGCCCGGCTTTCCACGGCTAACTCCAGGACGAAATCATCCTTTGGGTCGGGTAGGAGGGGCCGCCAAAGGAAGAAGATTGGACGCAGATTCGCGTTGGCACAGAGATAGTCGATCACGCTATCGACGTCATCGCTGTTCAGATCTCCGCCCGTGCAGACGCGCTTCAGCGTCTGCTCATATTCGAGAACCAGCGGCACTGAGAGGTTGATTTGCCATCGGGTATCGCCCACCAGTCGTAACACGCGGTGAGACGCTCCGCGACTGGAGAGCAACGCAGCGACGAGCACGTTGGTGTCGATGACTACCTGGTACATGGCCCGCTATCAGCATACTGAAAGCCGCGCGGAAAACGGTGGACGCATGGTGCGCGCACGGTGTCTTCACGGTGAAACCACGGTCCGCGCACGGTGAATCGCACGCTGAATCGCCCGCCGCCGCCTTGACATTGTGCTGAGCCGCGCCCGAAGGAAGCGGTTGCCGAATGCGGAGTCAAGCCGCGCTTCCCCTCGGCCGGCGCTCATCTGTTGACGTAGTTTCGTATCCGAAAATGGCGCTAGAATTACGGCAGGCAGACCTCAAGTACCGGAGGCTGATGAAATGAAATCATCCCGGAGAATCGCACCGCTGACGACGTGCGTGGCGATCCTGTTGATCTGGTCCATAGGAGTACTCGCTCCTTCAACGGCCTTCGGGCAATCGGAGAAGCCGTCAAGCCAAAGCCCTCCCGAATCCCTCGAAGGGTTACGTCGAGCCGCCGAGCAGGGAGACGCGGACGCTCAGGTCAACCTCGGATTCGCGTACGAGCAGGGCGAAGGCGTTCGGAAGGACTACGCCGAGGGCGCACGCTGGTTCCGCAAAGCTGCCGAGAATGGAAATGTGCGCGCGCAGGACAGCCTTGGCGAGATCTATGGACGCGGCCTCGGCGTGCCGCAGGACGACGTCGAGGCCGCACGCTGGAAGCGCAAAGCCGCCGAACAGGGGTACGCATACGCTCAGGCGACACTCGGTTGGATGTATGACCAGGGCCGAGGAGTGCCACAGGACTATGCCGAGGCCGCACACTGGTACCGCAAAGCCGCCGATCAGGGAGACGCGGACGCTCAGTACAGGCTCGGCGTCATGTATAAGCAGGGGCACGGAGTACCACAGGACTACGCCGAGACTATCCGCTGGTTTCGGAGAGCTGCCGACCAGGGAAATGCGCGCGCTCAGTCCAGCCTCGGCTTCGCGTACGCGCAAGGCGCAGGAGCGCCGCAGGACTACGCCGAGGCAGCCCGCTGGTATCGCAAAGCCGCCGAACAAGGAGAGACGACCGCTCAGCTCAACCTGGGCATCATGTGCAACTGGGGGCAGGGAGTGCTACAGGACTACGCCGAGGCTATCCGCTGGTTTCGCAAGGCCGCCAACCGGGGGGAGGCGATTGCACAGAGCCAACTCGGCCTCATGTACGCCTCGGGCCACGGAGTGCCGCAGGACTATGTCCAAGCACATATGTGGCTGAACCTCGCAGCTTCGGGCGTCGGTGGTGAAGACCAGAAGAAGTTTTCCGATGCACGTGATGAACTCGCAGGGAAGATGACCACCCAACAGATCGCCGAGGCACAGCGCCTGGCGCCGGAGTGGAAACCCAAAGGCGACGGTCAAAGGTAATGCTCGCGGTTACGAACTAATCGAGGGGACGAGGAGCGGGGGTAAATGGCCGACGTGCTGAAGATGGCCCGGGGCACCATTGGTCGGGCATTTTCTGGTTGAACCAGTGGAAGCACATAGCCCTTTGGCGATAATGGGGCCAAATGCCTGACTATACAAAACAGCTAGAGGAAATCGCGAGGGCCCTCAACCGGCCAACAACGCCTCCGTGGCTTGTGACCATTTTGTCCGCCATCTTGGGATTCTTGACCGGAATCGCAGGGCAACTGCTGATGATGCCTGTGAGTGACGCTTACCGCCGATACAAGACACGGCGGGTTCTCTACCTCGATCTTTACGAGATGTTTTGGTTTATTCATCGCATCAGAACCAAAGCACTCACGGACCTGCCTGAGACCGAACGATATAGTTGGCAGAAGGCCCGGCTGCCCGGAGACCTTCGGTTTCGAGGAGAGCAGTACTGCGAGGACAATCGGGAGATCTATTTTCAGTTATCCGAGCGCCACGCTGGCGAAACTCTCTATCGATGCTTCCACCGGATCCTGGATGAAAAGAATTCGCTTGATCTCAACACCTATGAGGCGCTTCGTACCTTTGCCAACATCATTGTTCGCGAAGACCTCAATCGGAATTATTTCCGTCGATTCCTCGGCGAGCAGAAGACCGCCTCCTTAATGCGAACAGTAGCAGCGTATTTCGTGGAGATCGAGGAAACCCCCAAACGCACAGACTGACCAGCAAGCGACGATGCCTAACGCCCTGAAAAGAGGCGTTGCCGCACAATACATCCTTATGACACGTTCTCGCCCGGCTTCCGAATTCAGACCGTATGATCGGCCACGCGGAAACAATCCAATTGGACGCAACGCCGGCGCCCCGTCAAAGCGTTCGTCGGCGCGGGCGAACCACTACCCCGCCATCGAGTCTGCTGCGTCGCGGGACAGCCCGCCTCCCCAACCCAAATCGGTAAGGGCTTACGGCGTCGTAGCCGTGGAATCAGTGAGTTGCAGACAAGAACCGAAAGACCCTTTCGGTTTTTCCAGCTTGCACCAGGCTTGATCCACTCCCCCAGACGCGCCTGCAATCACGCGCCGCAAGCGCCGGCATGCATCGGGCGAAACGCGCCCGCAATCACCGCGCCGGCACGATCCGGATGGCCGCTCCGCCGCCTGGGGCGAGCTTCAGCTTCAGCACCGTGCCCGCATCCACACTGCGCTTTACGCGTTTTGCGTTTTGACGTTTTGAGTGGCTGGAGCTTTAGGGTTCCAACGCCCGTCCCCGATACTCCTCATGCTTCACCCGTCTTTGTTTGCCCCACAGACTTTGCCCGACAAATCCCCCGAGCCACCCCAGCCCCACAACGATCAGAGAGAAGAGCAGGTTATGCAGCCCCAGCCGCCCGCCAAAAGCCAGCACGACCGCCAGACACAGCAGAGCGGCCGTAATCCCTATGAGCAGGCCATGCAGGATGCTGGCCTTCGGGGCTTGTCGAGCGACGCGGAGCGCCATAACCAGCGTCAGCAACATCTCCAGCCACGGCATCAGCTTGGGACTGACCCACTTGGCAAAGTGATTGATGGCAATCTGGTCGGGCGCGCCCCGCGCCTGAAATGCCAAAACAACTGCATACAGGGCGATCAAGAGCGTCAGGATAAGAAAGCTCAGCGCAATGACTGCCAGTGCAGCGCCGAAGATGCGGAGCCAGCGGATTCCTGTCGATGAATAGTCCATTATCACTGCGCCACAATGGGCCGCAATCACCGCGCCGGCACGATTCGGATTGCCGCCCCGCCGCCCGGCGCGAGCTTCAGCTTCAGCACTGTGCCCGCATCCACACTGCGCTTCTCCAGCACGCTCTCTTTCGGCTGCTGCGCAGCGTTGGGACCGTCCGCGTAGATCTCCGCCGAGTACTTCCCGCCGCGCAGGAAACTGAGCGGCACCTCGACCTCGCGCGGATCCCAATTCGTGATGCTGCCGACGTACCATTCCTGCCCCTTGCGTCGCGCAATGGTGATGAAGCGCGCCGGCCGCCCGTTCAACACGCGCGTCTCGTCCCACGTCGTCGGCACGGCTTTCAGAAACTCGGTTTCCTTCTGGCCGTCGTACGCCGCCGGATGATCCGCGACCATCATGAACGGGCTCTCAAACACGACGAACAGCGCCAGCTGGTGGCAGCGCGTGCCCATCACCATGGGATTCTTGTCGCGCGGTTCGAACTCCGCCTTGGTGACGTTGTTGAAGCCGCCCGGCGTGTAATCCATCGGCCCGGCCAGCATGCGCGTGAACGGCAGCGTCGTATTGTGCACCGGCGTTTCGCGGGCGCTCCATTTGTTGTACTCCGCGCCCATCACGCCCTCGCGCGTCAGCACGTTGGGATACGTGCGGCGCATCCCGTCCGGCTTGTAGGCCCCGTGATAATCCAACATCAGATGGTGTCCGGCGGCCTTCTGCGCCATGTCGCGGTACCAGTTCACCATCCACTGGTCGGCGCGGTCCATGAAGTCGATCTTGACTCCCGCGACGCCCCATTTTTCGAATTGCGCAAACGCGTCCGCGGCTTGCGCGTCGATGTCCGTCCAGTAGGCCCACAGCCAGATCTGCACATTCTTCGACTTCGCGTATTCGACCAGCTTGGGGATATCGACCTGCGGCTTGAACTTCGTCAAATCGGAGTCGCGGCGGCCGGCGCCATACGCCGCACCCGCGCTCGGCGCCCAACCGGCGTCCACCAACATGTAGCGGAATCCGTTTCGCGCCGAGAAGTCGATGTAGTATTTCATCGTCTCCGTATTCATGCCGCCTTTGAACGGAACGTTCTTCACGATCTGGCCCGACCACCAGTCCCAGGCCGTCTTGCCGGGCACGATCCACGACGTATCCGCGATTGCGCTGGGCGGATTCAGATTCACCACCATGTTCGATTCCACCAGCCGACCGGGATCGTCCGCGATCAGCAGCACGCGCCATGGCGATTGCGCCGGCGCGTGGCGAATCACGGAAACAGCCGCCGCTTCGGCCTGCGCGTCCATCGGCCACTGCAGGTGCGGCGCGTTGCGATCTTCAACCCGCGGCGCCAGGCGCGCGGTGAGTACATACTGTCCGTTAAAGACGTTTTGCGCCGGCCCGGAATGCACGAACAGCCCGGCCCAATCGTCGATATAGGCCTCCGTCAGCCCGACCCACGCGACGCCCGGCACTTCCAGTAGCTGCGGCAGTCCAATCAGGTATTCCGGATGCAGCGCCCCGATGGTCAGTTCGTGATAGTCGTCTTCGTTGCTGGTCTGAAAATCGCGCAGGATCAGGCTCCACGTGGTCGCGTCTTTGCTGAAGCAGAACTCGGTCGCTTCGTTGGTAATGCGCAGTTCTTTCACGCCGGCTTGCGCGGGAACGATGTAGCGGAACGCGACGCCATCGTCGTAGGCCCGGGCTTCGATCGTCAGGCGCCGCCCGGCCGCTGTCGTCTCCACCGTCTGCACGCTGACCGCGTTGTAATGGTCGCGAATCGGATTCGATTTCCCGGCGACGGAGTTCCAGGTCTCGTCGCCGGCCGAGCTTTTCGACGACTCGACGCGCACCGCCGCCCCGAGCACCGGCGCTCCTTCGATCGCCAGACCCAGGTTCGACCACTCCAAAACCGGTTTGCCTCGAAACGCGACCCGATACGCCAGTTGACCGCCAGATGCCTGAACCGATTGTCCGCGCAAGGTCGCAATCGAGAGCTCCAGCGCGCCGTTCGGCGATTGGACCACAACGGGCGCCTGGGCCGCGGCGATGCAACCTGCGGCGAAAACGACTAAGCAGAGGAGGGCGGATCTTCGATGGGATTTCATATCAGCTATAGCCTATTACACGGCCGCTGCCTTAGGCTCGAACCCGGCATGCAAATGATCTGGCCCTGAGGCGGTACATTCTGGGACGAGGTTCATCGTGTGCGCACCGGGTCATTCAGCCGAATGAACCTGAAGAACCAGTCGGACGTCTCAGGCGGCCGACGGTACGGCCTCGATCCGCCCTCTGCGTCCGCATTCCGCCTGCGCGTCTTTCGCGCACAACCACCCCAGCATCGCGATGGAAAGCCGCTCGAGATAAGCGGAGAGCACCAGACTGGTATCCGAGCTGGCTGGCGCCGCTTCCACGGTAAAAACCAGCGTGGATGTCTGGTCCGTTCGTAACAGCTCGTCAACGTAATCGTGGATCGCGAGTTCCGAGTCCGGCTTGATCAACCCATCGAAAAAGCTGAGGTGCGCTACGAATCCAAACGCGAATTCTTTCCGCAGGCGCGGCCTCCGATGGGCCGGAAGAATCGTGAGCGCGCCGATGGGACCGCCAGCCGCGCCATCCTCGTGCACAATCGCCAAACCGGCATCCGCCAGGTCGTAGGCAGTGGTCCGGAATTCGACGACCGGAGAGCCACGCACGCGGTATCTTTCTTCAAAGGCCGCCGGCGCTTCTCTGAGTTTCCGCAGCACCGCGCCGGCTTCCCGCGCCGTCGGTAGGATGCCGGTCACTTCGTGCCGGAACCAGCCCGCGGAGTCCCATCCGTGGATCTGGATATCTGCCTCGCCGGCCGCAACGGAGCGAGAATTCACAGAGTGCATAGGGCTGGTCTGAAAGCAAGAGAATGGCCAATCCCGCGAGCTTCATATTTTGGGCTCTTAAGATACGTAACTCCTATAGAAAGATCGACCGCGACGTGAGTTTCGCAATAGGATGGGCCGCGTCGTAGGACGGATAGCCGTCCACAACTCGAAAAAGTGGCTCCGCAACACGAATTGCTACACAGGCGCATTCGACTCCGGCTCTACGGCAACCATGCCGGCGAAGTGTTGTATGGAAACTCGACAGCGGGCCGGTTCCGAAGGCGCTGGCAAAACCACCGAGCCGCCAGCGGAGAATGCAATTTCTGCAATAGGGAGCGCAGCTTTTGCCGCCTGCTCCGAGGCGTTTCCACCGTGGAACCGCATCAGCGGATCTGGAGGTGGTCTCGCACTAAGGCCAGAGTCGCCCGGTCCTGGTTGCAGCCACCGGTCCAACCGTATAATGGACTTCCTATCTTCCGAGGCTGACTTTGTCGAGGTGACCTTATGGACAGCGGTGATCGGGAGAGCATCGCTCTCATCCGGCGCTTCATCGAAGTGTGTGTCCGGGCCGACCCGGAGGAGTTTGCCGGCTATTTCACCAACGATGCGACCTGGTGGAATGCACCGTGGAAACCTGTCCAAGGACGCGAGGCCATTCGCGAGACGCTGCGCCGCGGCGCGGAGCGCATGGTCGCTTTGCCTTGGGAGATCCGGCACATTGTGGCGCAGGGCGACATCGTGATGGTGGAGCGAGTGGACAACTTTCTGGTCGGAGAGACGCGCGTTAGCGTTCCATGCATGGGCATCTTCGAACTGCACGACGGAAAGATCGCCGCCTGGCGTGACTACTGGGACCTGCAACAGTTCGAGCGGCAGCTAGCGGTCACGCCGCTCGCGCCGGGGTGACGTCGCAAATCCGGCCTGCCGCCGGGCCGCCCGGGTCTGCTCCCGCGGGATCTTGGCTTCCCTGATCCCGACGTGCTTCATCCATGATGCTGCTCCGGGAGCGAGGGAGTGGTTCGCCCCCCCCGACTCTCCCAGCATGCTTCGGCGGCGCTGGCCTAGCCTCCGCCGTCTGCCGTGCCGCGCCCGCCTGGAGCCCGCATCTCATGCCCCGAATCGAAAGCGCGGAGAATCCTCCTGCCTTCGACATCGGCCGTTCACGCCATACCTTTAGCCCTGAATAGCTTCCAAATGACCTATCTTTCGTCCAAAGGGGTAATGCTCCAGCCCAATAGTGCCGATCTCCTGATCACAAGGGCAGCGCCTGTCGGCGCGGGCCCTCGCCGATCACTTCGCCGTGCGGCGTAGTCGAGCCCGCCAGAGCGATCGCTCAATGAAAGGGGTCAACTATGTCCATCTCCGCAGTCAGCTCCCTCTTCAGCTCCTCTTTGCAGCAGCCGGGCGCTCTCAACTCCACGCCAGCCTCCTTGTTGTCTAACGCGATGGGTTCTTCGGCCACATCTCCGACGGGCTCTCAGGGGATTCCGAGCTTCTCCGATCTCATGACCCAGTTGCAGCAGGAAGCCACCAGCGATCCGTCCGTTTTCAAACAGCAGACTGCCGCCATAGCCTCGAATCTGAGCGCCGCCGCGCAGTCCGCCACCGGAACCCAGGCCGCTAGCCTGCAGGGCGTGGCCAGTGAATTCCAGACCGCCTCGCAAACCGGCAACCTGTCCGCCCTCGGTCCCAATGCCGTCTCCGGTAATACGGGCACTCAAGGCGCTTCGGGACATCATCATCATCACCACCACTCCTCCTTGCAGGATCCGTCGCAGACGAGTTCCACCAGTTCCAGCGACATCATGTCGCTGATTACCGCCAGTCAGGCGACTGCGACTGCGAGTGCGGCCAACCAGGCTTACGTCAACAGCAGCCTGGACAGCAGCATTCTCGGAAACTGACGATCCGTTGGCGCTTCCATCGCGTCCCGGGTCCACTCCTCCTGCGGGCGCGATCGCCCCTTCGCCCCGCGGCGTCGCGTCCAGCCTTGCGCGCGCCACGCGCGGCCCCTGCGCCGGGAAAAGCAGGCCGGCCCGGTACAATGAAGCATAGGACCGGGAGACAGCAAATGGCCGGATATTATCACCAGGAAGATCTCGCGCATTTCGGCGACATGGGCCGGAACGCGCCCGAGCTGTGGCGAAAGTTCTCGGAGTGGTATGGCGCGGTGTTCGCGCAAGGGGCGCTGAGCGAGCGCGAGAAAAGCCTGATCGCGCTGGCGGTGGCGCACGCGGTGCAATGTCCGTATTGCATCGACGCCTACACGCAGGCGTGCCTGGAAAAGGGCTCGAACCTGGACCAGATGACGGAAGCGGTGCACGTGGCGAGCGCGATTCGCGGCGGAGCGACGCTGGTGCACGGATTGCAGATGCGTAACGCGGCGGCCAAGGTCAGCATGTGAGCGGCGCGTTTCCACTGTTTGAAGAATCGCTGCGGACGTCGGGGTTGTATCCGCTGACGGCGACAGGCATCGCCGTGTTTCAGATCAACGTGGGCAAGCTGTGCAACCAGACCTGCCGGCATTGTCACGTGGAGGCCGGCCCGAGCCGCACAGAGATCATGAGCCGGGAGACGGCCGAACTGTGCCTGCGGGCGCTGGAGCAGACCTCGATCCCGACGGTCGACATCACGGGGGGCGCGCCGGAACTGAATCCGAATTTCCGCTGGCTGGTTGAGCGCTCGCGCGGGCTGGGCCGGCAGGTGATGGATCGTACGAACCTCACAGTTCTGCTCTTGAAATCGCAAGCCGGGCTGGCGGAGTTTTTGGCCGCGCACGAGGTGGAGATCGTGGCCAGCCTGCCGTATTTCCAGGAGCAGCAGACCGATGCGCAGCGCGGGGCGGGCGTGTTCGCGAAGTCGATCGAGGCCATCCGCAATCTGAACGCGCTGGGCTACGGCGCGCCCGGGAGCGGGCTCAAGCTGAACCTGGCGTACAACCCGGCGGGGGCCTTCCTGCCGCCCGCGCAGCACGCGATCGAGTCGGATTTCCGGCGGGAATTGCAGCGGCGGTATGGTGTGGCTTTCAACACGCTGTACGCGCTGACGAACGTGCCGATCGGACGTTTCAAAGAGTTCCTTGAAGCGAGCGGGAATTACGAGCGGTACTTGCAGAAGCTGGTGGGCGCTTACAATCCGGGCGCGGCGGCGGGCGTGATGTGCCGCTACACGCTGTCGGTGGGTTGGGACGGGACGCTGTACGACTGCGACTTCAATCAGATGCTGGACGTCACGGTGGACCACGGCGCGCCGGCGCACATCCGCGACTTTTCGGCGGCGATGTTGAACCGGCGACGCATTGTAACGGGGCAACACTGTTACGCGTGCACGGCGGGCGCGGGTTCGAGTTGCACGGGAGCGAGCGTCAAGTAGCGCCGACCCACCGGCGGACGTTAGACGGTGTCGAGGTGGCGCACGACGGCCGAGGTGAACTGGCGTGTGGTGGCCGTGCCGCCGAGATCGCGGGTGAGCGTGGCGCCCTCGCGGAAAGTGGTCATGATGGCGCGCTGCAAGCGGTCGGCGGCAGCGCCTTCCCCGAGGTGGCGCAGCATCAGGATGGCCGACGACATGAGGGCCGTGGGGTTGGCGACGCCCTGGCCGGCGATGTCGGGCGCCGAACCGTGGACGGCCTCGAAAACGGCGCACTGCTCACCCATGTTGGCGCCGGGGACGACGCCGAGTCCGCCGACCAGGCCGGCGGCGAGGTCGGAGACAATGTCGCCGTATAGGTTCGGCAGGAGCAGAGTGTCGAATGTCTCGGGCCGCATGACGAGCTGCATGGCGGCGTTATCGACGATCAATTCGTTATAGGCAATATCCGGATAGTTGGCGGCGACTTCACGGCAGCAGCGGATGAAGAGGCCGTCGGATAGCTTCATGATATTGGCCTTGTGCACGGCCGTGACGCGCCGGCGGTGATTCTTGCGGGCGTAGGTAAAGGCGTAATTAGCGATGCGCATGGAGGCATAACGCGTAATGATCTTAAGACTCTCGACGACGTCCTTGATTACCTCATGCTCGAGGCCGGAGTAGAGATCCTCGGTATTCTCGCGGAAGATGACCATGTCGATATTGACGTCCTGAAAGCGGGTCTTCAGGCCGGGCAGGGTAAAGACCGGGCGGACGTTGGCGAACAGGTCAAGCTGCTTGCGCAGGGCGACGTTGACGCTCTTGAAGCCGCCGGCGATGGGCGTGGTCACGGGGCCCTTGAGAGCGATGCCGGTACGCTCGATGGACTCCAGCACATGGTGCGGCAGCGAAATGCCGGCCTGCTCGATGATCGCCGCGGTCAGCTCAGCGCGTTCCCATTCAATCGGCACGCCGAGCGCGGCCAGAACGTCTACGGTCGCATCGGCCACCTCGGGCCCGATGCCGTCGCCGGGGATGAGAGTGATCTGGTAAGCCACTGACTCATGGTAGCGCGCACAGGGCCGGCGCCTGGCCGGGCCCCGAACGCGCGATCTTCTCACACGCTACTCATCCGGACTAATCGACCGGTCCGGCGCGCACACATATCATGCCATCGGCTCACAGACCGAAAGGCAACGTCGATCAATCACTTCAGGCAGCTACTGGGCGGGAGTAGCTTCGACAGCAGGCGGAGCAGGCGCAGCCGCCTTCTTCCCTACACTCTTTTTTGCCTGCTTGGCCGGAGCCTTCACCGCCGCTTTCTTGGCCGCTGCTTTCTTGGGCGCAGCCTTAGGAGCGGGGGCCGGCTTGGCAGCTTGCTGCACGGCTTTGACTTTGGCCCAGCGCTTCTTCGCAGCTTCCGCTATGGCCCGTTTGCCGGCAGCGCTGAGCGTCCGCTTCTTCTGAATGGGTGCTGAAGCAACCGGTTTTGACGGCACCTCGGAAGTCTTCTTAAGGTTCGCCCAGCGTTTCTTTTGCGCGGCGCTGATGAGCTTCCGGGCGGCTGCGCTCATGGTCCGTTTGCGCTTCGCCGGTAAGGGCGAGGCGGCTGGTTTCTTACTCTCACCGGATAACATAGCCTTAAGTTCAGCTACTTTATCTTGCAAGCGCTTCTTCTGCGCTTCAAAGCCTTCCAAGGCTGCGGCAAGGATTTCAGGAGTGAGTTGTGATTTGGGCATGGTTGTGTCGCTAAGTGGTACTATCTCGTCCCTGTCATCCAAGTATCTTCCAGAACCAAGCTAGCGTCAAATGATCCTTCCTGTCTACAAGTAAGGCAATCCTGGGGAAGGTTGGGGCAATGGAGAAAGAGCCGAACGCTCTCTGAACAGCTAGCCGGGGTAATGCAAGAGCGGAAAGTGGATGGGGCCGGGTATAAGGCAGATCCGATCCGCAGGCTTCCGCCGGGCAGCCTGGAACATGGCCCGGGGCAACGCGGCGAGGCCGGCCTGAGATAGAGTGTCAATAGCCCTCGTCCGGGGCGCCGCTTGGGGATACCGCCGTCGCCGATAGTCATTCATCGGGCATTCGGAGCATGGGATTCAGCACTTATCTGGCATTTGTCATGCCGTTGATCCTAGTGACAGGGCATGCCGCCGCTACTCCCGATCAACTGTTCCAGTGGAAGAACGTGAACATCCAGGGTATGGGCTATGTCACCGGGTTGGTTGCGGCGACACGCGCGGGCGGCGTCTCCGATGTCTACCTCCGCACCGACGTGGGTGGATACATGCGAGGCCAGACCGTGCCGCGTAGCGCCCAGGACATGGGCGGGCTTCAAGCAATCAGGCAGGATCCACCGTTAATGGACAGTTAGAGCCGATCGCGGGAAAGCGAATTTCCGGCCGCCGAAATCGATCATATTGAGTTGCGCGACGTAGCGGCCGGGGGCCAGCGATTTGAGCGGCGTCTCGATCAGCAGGCGGCCGGCATTCGGGCGCGCCGGGGCCGATTCGAACACTTTCTTTCCCGCGGAGTCGAACAGACTGAGCGTCGCGGCGACCGTGAGCGGCGGCTGCAGGTCATACACTTCGACCAGTGCGGAGAGGGTCTGCGTGCGCCGAAAAACGTGGGTCACCGAAGGCACCAGGCGCTGGTCGCCGACGATCAGCGGATGGCTCTGCGCGCTCTTGGACGGCTTCTTGCTGGCGGCGGCAATGGCCGCGGCGGAGGCCGCTTCGCGCTGCGCGGTGAGCACGACGCTGGACCGCCAAAAATCTTTAGGCCCGAATTGCGGAACCTGGAAAACGGTCTCGTACGTGCCCATCTTGCCGGTCTCGTTTTCGCGCACCAGCATCTTCAAGCGATACTGGCCGGGCGCGAGCTGGAATCCGGTTTCGTAGAGCAGGTTTTTCGATTTGAGAGTACCGGCTTGCTCGTCGCGCAGGCGGATCTTGATGTTGTCGCGCAACATGGCGACCTGCGCGTCTTTCGCGTTGCGGACCTCGCCCAGGAAGTCGAAGCTGGTCATCTCCTCCGCCGAGCCCTTCTTGCGCAGTGGGATTTCCGTGCCGGGGATTTTTACGGCCACAGGGACGAACCAGTTGTTGCCGCCATTGCGGAACCAGTTGATCTCGACCGCCAGCGGAAGCGCGGTGACCGGGTCGCCGAGCAGCATGGCGTCCTGCAACTGTTTCTCGCGACCCTCCGAGCCCATGGCCTTGAACTCGGCGTCGGCGTAGTAGCCCGAGCGGTAGTCCAGGCTGGCGGCAATCTTCGGGTTCAGTTTCACGTCGACCTTGCGGTACTTGCCGTCGCGCCGGTCGTCGGAAGAGTAGAAGCCGAGCACGTAGTAGCTGCGCAGGTCGTGCTTGGCCAGATTGACGCCTTCGCTCAGGTCGTTGTTATCGATCGACGCCTTCCCGCCGGTCTCCGTAGCGACCGTAACCAGCGTGTCCTGCGAGCCGGTAAAGCGGTTGCGCTCAGTATTCTGCTGGCCGCCGTTGAACATGCCAGCGCCGCGCACCGAGGCCGTGGAAGCGTCCCCGCCGGGCACCAGGGCCTTCAATCCCCGCACGTCCACCGGGTAGATTGAGACGTTCGATCGGACGGCCGCATTCGAAGCCGAACGCAGCCACGCCAGATTGTCCTGGCCCGAGGCGCCCGCGTCCGAGGTAAACCAGATCAAAGCCTTTTTCTCGGGCAGCGCGCCGTAGTGCCGCGCCGCTTCTTCGAGTGCGGCCATGCGGCGGTCCGTAGAGAACAGGTTGAACTCCGAGTTGTCGGCGGTGAACTGGGCGTTGTCCGCGTTCGAGTCGTCGTTGTCGTCGATGACCTGCGTCATGTCCGGCGACAGGCCGGGCGTGTGACGGTCGAGCGCCGCCAGCAGCAGGTCTTTGTCATTGGTCAGTTCCTGGTCGACGACCACCGCGTTGCCAAAACTGAGCAGCGCCATCAAATCGCCCGGGCCGAGCTGTTCGCGGACCGCCTTCTCCGCTCCCTCCTTGGCGCGAAGCTGCTCCGCCGGACTCATTGAGGTCCAATCGACATACAGCACCAGCAGCCGCTTGTCCTTGAAACGCGCGCTGGTGGCCGCCGGGGCCGCGTCTTCCACGGGCTTGGTCTCCGGCGCGGCGCGAACTTCGAGTTTCTTCTCCTCCGGCTTGATCACCGCATCGCTCAGGCGCTGGAATTCAAACACTGAGATGGCCTGCTGCTTGCCGTTCTCAAGCACGGTGAAATCTTCGGGCTTGAGGTTCTCGACGGGTTTGCCGTCTTTGCCGCGCACGTACACCGAAACCAGGACCAGGTTCGACGAGGTCTTGAAAACCGGGGTGTCGCCCGCCTTATCGGCCGGCCTCTGCTGCGCAGGCAGCGTCACGAGACCCCAATAAGCCGCGACGAAAACGAAAAACAGCAATGAGATGATGCGGCGCATGGTGAATCAGAACCTCACTCTCAGGACCAGGGAAAGAGTCCGCATGACGCCGGCCGAGACCGGCAATCCGTAGTTAGCGGAGTTGACCACCGTACCCCACGACGTGATGTTCACATGATTCAGAATGTTGTTCGCCGAGAGCCGGATGTCGAGACTGCGGCGGGCCGAGTCGCCGAACTGGATGGTGCGCCCGAACGTAGCGTTGAGCCCGATGGAGCCGGGACCGGGAATCGTGCCGCGGCCCGCGCTGCCATAATCGCCGGCAGCGGGCGCAGTGAAGGCCAGCAGGTTGAACGGGCCCGAGCCGGCGGAAATGGGCAGGCCGGTCGCATCGGCGCGCGTTGCACCGACGGCGCCAGTGCCGGATTTGTCGGCCGAAGTGCCGAGTACTGTCGCGGTCAACGGCGCGCCGGTCTGCAACGTCAGGTTCGCGGTCGCGCTCCAGTCGCTGAGCACTTTCGCGCCGAATGTTTCGCCGCGCTTCATGTACTGGCCGCGCGGGCCGAAGGGCGACACGGCCAGCGTGGTGAACGTGAAGACGTGCCGGTGGTCGAAAGAGGAAAGCCCGCGGTCGGCTTCAATGTCGTTGGGGTTCTGAATGATCGTGCTGCCCGCGCCGCCGATGCTGGTGGCGTCGTCGATGGACTTCGACCACTGGTAGTAGGCCGTGTACTGCAGGCCTTTGCGCAGACGCCGGTTCAGGCGCAGTTGCAAGGCGTTGAAAATCGAGTTGCCCACGGTTTCGTAATACGTGAACCCCGAGGCATTGTTGATCAGCGAACTGCCGGAGGCGCCTGAGGAGAGAACATTCGGCCAAATCCCGTCGAGCAGATGCGTGCCCTTCGTGCCGAGGTAGGTCACGCTGCTCACCAGCGACCCGGGCAACTCATGCTCGATGCTCAGATTCCATGTGGTCGCGTACGGAGTCCGAAGGTACTTGTCTACGGCGTAGGTGTTCTTGATGGTGACATTCGCGGGGCCCGTGAAAGGATCGCTGAGCGTAAGGACGTTGTCGGCGGCGCTGGTGAAAGTCGAGGTCTCGGCAAACGGCGGTTGCGCGGTCAGCAGCCCAGGGATGCGATTGTAAACCGTGTTGTCGTAGAACAGCGAAAAGCCCGACCGGATGACCGTGCGGCGCTTGAACCCCGGGCGGTAGGCGATGCCCACGCGCGGAGAAAACTTGTTGAAGTCGGGCTCGACCAGGCTGGCCGGGAACTGGCCGCTGTAAGGACCCGTCCCTCCGGCCACCACCGGCGCCACGGCCGCGAATCCGGGCGCGACGTCGAGGTTGTCCATGCGCCCGTACTTCTCGGTAAACGGTGCGGCGTAATCGTAGCGCACGCCGAGATTCAAGGTCAGGTTCTTGCGTACGCTCCATTCGTCCTGAAAATAGCCGTCGGCCGCGTTCGATCGCGGATACGTGTCGTAGCCGCCAGAGCGCAGCGTGGCCTGCTGCACCGAGCCCAGCAGGAAGTCGGCGAAGTCGAAACCCGTTCCCGGCGTCGCATAGCCGTTGGCGCCGATGGAGGCCGTCGCCGAGCCGCCGAAAAATAAGGTCCCGCGCGCATTCTGCTCGAGCAGCAGATCCCAGATGTTGCGCGTGTAGTCGAAGCCCATGTAAAAGGCGTGCTTGCCGCGGGTGTAGCGCAGCCCGCCGGATTGGACCAAGGTTTCCACGCGCCGCAGCGACGGGCTCGAATCGCTCAACCCCATGAAGTTCGTGAAATTGAGATTCGGCGGACCATAGTTGAGCGGCGTCTGGCTCAGGCCCTGAATGCCGAGTTCGCCGGCGATATCGGCCCCGTTGGCGAAGTAGGGCGTAGTCTCACTCCGGTTCAGGTTGAGGCGCGAGCTGAAGTTAATCACCATGTGCGGCGAGATGGTCCGGTTGTAACCGATGGACGAATTGATGCCGTAGCCGGAGGTGAGGTCCTTGAAATCGAATGGCTGCAGGGTGTAGCCGGAGCGGCGCTGGTAGTTGAGCGAAAAGTCGAAGCGGTTGGTTCGAACGGATTTGTTGAGGCGCGTGTTCAGCGCGTCCGTATCCTGCGGCGTGGTCGAAAGCAGGCGGTAGTTCTGCGTGGCGCCGGGCTGGTTCGGCAGGGGAATGAACGGCAGCAGGCCGGTGGCAATGGAGCTGATCTCCGAGGCCGGCAGGATGTTGCCGGGGATGGGCAGCTTGGTCGTGGGGTCGAACAGCGAAACCGGCGTTTGCGTGCCCGGGACAAAGGTCGACGAAAAGTCGCCGCCGCGCTGCGCCGCGGTCGGCACGATGCCGAAGGAGGAGTAAGGGTTGGCCCCACGGTTGCCGGTGTAATTGATGAAGAAGAAACTGCCGCTGGCCAGTTTGGCCGGGAGCGGCAGCGGCCCGCCGATGGAAGCTCCGTAACCGGAATTGTAGTACTGCGGCTTAGCCACGGGAGCTCCGTTGAGCGCGAATGACGAGGCATCCATCGCGGAATCGCGGAAATTCCAGAACGCGCTGCCGCGGTACTGCTGGCGGCGGTTGGTGGTGTTGTTGCCGAATACCGCCGGACCGCCGGCGCCGCGCCGCGCGCGCATCTGCGCGATCGCCTTCTGGCGCTCTTCGGGAGACATATTTGCGAAGTCGGGACGAGCTCCACCGCCGCCACCACCGCCACCGCCGAAACCGCCTCCACCGCCTCCGCCGCGTCCGCCGCCACCACCGCCGCCGAAACCGCCTCCGCCGAAGCCTCCTCCACCGCCTCCGCCGCCGCCAAACCCAGGCGCTCCGCCGGGCCCTTGGCCGCCCATGCCCGGTCCGAAGCCGCCGGGACCGCCAGGCATGCCAGACGTGTCCGCGGCCGCTTGCTGCATACTTCCCTGGACCAGCACGGAATCGGCCGTCTCCCCGTTCTCGGGAGCGTAGGGCACCGGTGCCGCTATCGGTGTATTGAGAGACTCGGTCACCTGATTGTTGAGTGACTGCATCCAATCCGGCGCCTGGGCGCCCGCTCCGGCGCGGCCCTGGGTCCGGGGTGCAACCAATTCTAGGTTTAGATTCAGGGGCTTAGCGGCGTCCTCTGCGCTGAAGGTCTGTTTCAGTGGACCAAAACCGAACAGCGCCACCTCAATCTGCACCGGACCGGTCGCGGCCAACTGCATCGCAAACGCCCCATCCTCGCCGGTGGATGTGGATTGAGTGGCCCCTCCCGCATGGGCGGTGACCACGGCGCCGGGTAATGGACGGCCTCCCGAGGCGACCCGGCCGCTGAGGTCGATGGCCGGGAGAACGGCACTGCAAAACCACAATGCAAGAATTGCGCGCTTCAGCTTCAACCAGGTGCCTCCAGTCGAAAAATAAGGCGACTCCGCGGGCGCTCTGATTACACCCCGGGCCGAAGTTGTTTCGCAATGCGGCCGCAACTCCGGAATTCTCGCTATGAAACCGTGCCGGCGCTGTGGTTGCGGCGGTATTGGAGTTTCCGCGCTCGATTTTTCCGTTTGCCTGCCTTTTTGGCTGAACAGGCTATAAAGGTGTGGCGGATTCGGCCGATAGTGTGAGCAATGAGACTATTCGTTCTCGCGGTTGTCGCGGCGGCTAGCGTTGCAGCCCAGGATAGCGTGTCGCGGCAGATGGCCGCGGTCGCTAAGCAGAGGCAGTCTCTGGAAAGTCCCGGGCAGTGGGGCCAGCGTCAGCAGCAAGCCGCGTCCCGGCAAGTTGCGGTGGCCGGACGCCAGCACCACGCTGAGCCCTGGGTGATTGTCCCTGCGGAGGCCGTCACGCCGGCTGTCGAGGGCTTCAGTCCAGGCTGTAGCAGCCTCGAAGAGGCGGATGCGAAGGTCCGCTTCAAGTCCGAGGAGGAGCGCAACGGGCTGCCGGCGGGACTTCTGGAGGCCGTCGCGCGACAGGAATCCGCCCTGTACCCATGCGCGGTCAGCCCTGCCGGGGCACTCGGGTTAATGCAGTTGATGCCCGCCACGGCGAATGAACTCGGCGTAGCCAATCCGCTGGACCCCTGGCAAAGCCTGCAGGGGGGAGGACAATTCCTGAAGCAGCTTCTCGACCGCTACGGCGGCGACCTGACGCTCGCTCTGGGGGCGTACAACGCAGGCCCATCCCGGGTGGATTTCTACGGCCGGGTCCCGCCCATTCCAGAAACGCAGAACTACGTGGGCAGCGTGTTGACGAAAATGAAGCAGATTACTGCTTCGGAAAGCCAGGTGAAGCCTTAACTTCGAGGATCTGATTCACGTGGCGCTCCGTGTGCGCCGAAATCAGAAGGATCCATTGGTAGGCATCGAGGTCGCCCAGGACGGGGTGCTTGAAGAAGTGTTCGCGCAACGAATCCTGGGTCGTGCGGACATAGTCGATATGACTGTCGCGGGCCGACTGAAAGGCGGCCAGAGTCTCCGCCAGGGTCTTGTATTGGTGGTGCGGCTGAAGCGGCTCGGGCGCGTTGAATTTCACGGTCCTCTCGGGGACCTTCGCCAGAATTTTCTCATCCAATTTGCGCGCATCGGCCAACGGGTCTCGCGCCGAAGACTGCAGCGCGCCCTGCACCACCTGGAAAATGAACCCTTCGGCGAGGGCAATGTGCTCCGCCACCTCCGCAATCGACCATTTGTCCGGGGCGGGCTTAAAGTTCAACTGGTTCTCGGTCAGGCCGTCGACCGATTCAAGAAACAGCTTTTTGCTGGCTTGCAGAGCGCTCAAGGCGTACTCGCGGTCACCTTTAGAGAGCGGCTCGCTGCTAAGCGGCAGCAGGGAGACAGAAATGAGGAGGATCCCAGTCAGAAGTCGCATGGATCGTAGATTAGCATCCCAGCTGCAAAAAACGGAACAGAAATCCCGGCCGCTGCCGATGAAGATGGTATGACTGGACTCGGCAGTCCTGGACCGCTTCAGGCCGGGCCTGCGTTTTTGTCGCGAGAGGCAGCGCCGATCGGTGCTCCGCCGACCGTGTTGGTCGTCGACTGCGATCCCGTGGGTCGGCAGCTTTTCCGGGGTGTGCTGAAGGCCGCCCACTATCGAATTCTGGAAGCGCCGGACGCATTGGAGGCCCTGGCGATTCTGCGCGACACCCCGGTCGACCTGGTGATCACGGACCTCGTTCTGCGCGACTTGTCGGGCCTGGAACTGTGCCGGAAGCTGAAGGCGGACAAGCGCACGCGCCTGATTCCGATCCTGGTTGTGACCAGCGTGCACGCCATCGAGAGCGAGATTGCCGGGCTGGAATCGGGCGCCGACGAATTCCTGGTGAAGCCTGTTTCGCCGATGGCGCTGAGGACCAGAATCCGCGGAATGCTCCGCACCAAGCACGTCACCGATTCGCTGGAGGAGGCCGAATCCATCCTATTCGCCTTGGCGCGCATCGTCGACGAGCGCGACAGCGTCACCGGCGACCACTGTCAACGGCTGGCGGATCTCAGCGTGCTGGCCGGCGCAACCTTGGGATTGCCGGCCGAGGATTTGTCGGCGTTACGCCAGGGCGGATATCTCCACGATATCGGGAAGATCGCGATCTCGGACACGATCCTGCGCAAGAGTGGCCCGTTGGACAGCGCCGAGTGGGTGCTGATGCGGCAGCACCCGGTCGTGGGCGAATCGATCTGCCGCATGATGCGCACGCTCCTGCCGGTGTTGCCCATCATCCGTTCGCACCACGAACGCTGGGACGGAACCGGTTATCCCGACGGATTGGCCGGAGAGGAGATCCCGCTGCTGGCGCGCATTCTCCAGTTGGGCGACATTTACGACGCCATCACGAGCCGTCGCAGCTACAAAGCCGCTTTCACTCCCGAATACGCTCTCGCCCAGATCCAGATCGAGGTTGACCGGGGCTGGCGGGATCCGGCTTTGTTCAGCGTTTTCCGCGGCATTATCCTCAGTTCCGGCAGAACCGAGATAGTCAGCGGCCCCGCCACCGTTTGACCTCAGACCCGCAGGGTTGAGTGCAAACCACATTGAAACGCGGTGAGCGGTCGTTGACAAGACCGCCCGATCGACCCGTGGAATCGCGTTTAAATCGGAGTAGAATTGACGCATTGCGCCGCGCCGGCGTCCGTACAGGGCCGCTCCCTGCGCAGTAAGTCTCGGAACTTCTGCCGACGCGAAAGCGTTTCTAAGCAGAGAAGGGCGAGGATTCTCATGCCATTAAGGATTGTCGGGACGGCGATTGCCGCAGCGCTGCTGGTGGCGCTGGCAGGCTGCAGAATCGATACCAACGGATCCACTGAGCGGGAGATCGCGGGCATTGGCGAGACGATCCGGGAATCGCGCAGCGTCGACCTGTCTAAGGCGCAGGGCTCGGAGCGCGTGCGAGTGGAGTTGGAGCTCAATGCCGGCGAACTCCGGGTAGAAGGTGGCGCAAAGGAGCTGATGGAGGCCGATTTCATCTACAACGTCGCTTCCTGGAAGCCGGAGATTCAGTTTGACAAGAGCGGTTTCCGCAGCACATTGCGTGTGCACCAGGGTGGCAACACAGCTTCTATCGGAAAAACGCAAAACGAGTGGCGGCTGAAGCTCAACGACACCATTCCCATGGATTTCTCTCTGCACTGCGGCGCCGGAGAGAACCGGCTGAATCTCGGCCAGCTCGATCTGCGCGGTGTGGAAGTGCACATCGGAGCGGGCCGCGTCGAACTCGACCTGCGCGGCAAACTGCCGCAGCACGACTACTCGGTGGAGGTGCATGGCGGCGTTGGAGAGGCGGTCCTGCGCCTGCCGCCGGATGCCGGCATCGAGGCCCGGGCGAGCGGCGGGATTGGCGAGATTGAAGTCCAGGGCCTGGAAAAGCATGGCGACCATTGGCGCAACGCCGCGGCCGGCAAGGGCCAGGCCACCATCCGCGTCGAAGTGCACGGCGGCATTGGCAGCATCTCCATCGACGCGCGTTGAGCGCCGGACCTCGCAGCGTCACCGCCTCTGAAGTTTGGCTCGGCCCATCCCCTATAAACGGGCTACCGTTGGGGACCCGACTTCGCCGACCATGGAAGCTGGGGGCCAGGCGTGAACCGGTTTGTCAAAAGCTGGCTGAGGAGACGCAGGCGATTCGGGCTCTGGAGCGCGACCGCCGAGCGCGCCATCACCGGCGCGTTCATCATTCGGGTCCTGCTGGTCGGATTCGGCCTCGTGATTCTGCTGATGCTGGCCGCGGGGCTGCTGGGGGTCCGCAACATCTATTCGATCCGCGCCACGGCTACCGATCTGCTGGAAGAGCAGGTGCGCTCCTTCGACCTGCTCAACGCGGTGCTGCGCGAGCAGCGCACGATCACTGCCATTTACTCGACCATTGCGCGCCGCCCGGAAGAGATGGATCGGGACCAGTTGTTGAAGCAACTGGTCGATTCCGATAAGGAGCTTTCCGAAATTGTCGAGGACGCTTCCGACGAACCCGACCAGGGCCTGTGGAAGCGGCTCTTCGCGGAAGCGTCCAGCTTCTCCGATGAAACGCGCAAACTGCTGGCCACGGAGGGTCCCGTGGCCGGACCTTCCCCCCGTTTGCTCAAGACGCACGAGCAGGTGCTGGTGCTGGTGGACCAACTGGTGGAGGTGGAATCCAGGCGCAGTCAGGATTTGAAACGGCAGCTCGAGGAGCTGAGCGGGAGCCTGCTGAAGGAATCGTCGGTGCTGCTGGGCGGCGGCTTGCTCCTGGCCCTGCTGTTCGCCTTCGTCACGGTGCGGCACACGGGCAAGCTCGTGCGCCAGTTGGAGTGGCAGACCGGCGAGCTGAGCCGTGTTTCCTGGCAACTACTGGAAAAGCAGGAGACCACCGCGCGCCGCTTCTCGCATGAGTTGCACGACGAGCTGGGGCAATCCCTGAGCGCGTTGAAAGCCAACCTGATGCCGCTGGCGCAAGTGGCCGGAGAAGGGAAGCCGAGGATCGAGGATTCCATCCAGTTGGTGGACGAGGCCATTCGCAATGTGCGCGAACTTTCGCAGTTGCTGCGGCCGACGATCCTCGACGATTTCGGTCTGGAGGCCAGCCTGCGCTGGCTCTGCGACCGCGTTCAGCAGAGAACGGGCCTGGAGATAACCTTCGAGTCGAACCTAGAGGCGCGCATGGCCGACGAGACCGAAACTCACCTGTTCCGCATCGCCCAGGAGGCGCTGACCAACGTGGCGCGCCACGCCGAGGCGACCGCGGTGAGTATCCACCTGCAGCGCGTGGACGGTGAGGTGCGGCTGGAAATCCACGATAATGGGCGGGGAGTTCAGCCGGCCGCCGCAGACAGTCCGGAGTTTGAACAGCCGCGCGGGCTGGGCATTGTGGGGATGCGGGCGCGGGCCCGAAGCGCGGGTGGCAAGCTGGCCGTCGGTTCCGCGCCCGGAGAAGGCACGACCGTGGAAGCCAGTTTCCCCTACCGGGAGCGCGAGGAAACATGAAGAAGATCCGTATCGTCCTGGCCGACGATCACAGCGTCGTGCGGCAGGGATTCCGCCGCATTCTGGAGGCCCAGTCCGACATGGAGATCGTCGGCGAGGCTTCCAATGGCCGCGAGGCTCTGGAACAAGCGGCGCTATTGACGCCGGACGTCGTCGTGATGGACGTGGCCATGCCCGAGTTGAACGGCATTGAGGCCACGCGCCGTATGAAGGAAGCGACCCCCCACAGCCGCGTGCTGGCGCTCAGCATGCACAAGGATTCGGTCTACGTCCGCGAGATTCTGCGCGCTGGCGCGCGCGGCTATTTGTTGAAGGACGCGGTGGACGAGGATCTGATCGCGGCCGTGCGCGCGGTGTCGCGCGGTGAAGGCTACCTGAGTCCCGGCGTCGCCGACGCAGTGCTGACCGATTACCGCCAGCACGTATCCGACCCCATCGACCTGCTGACAACCCGCGAGCGCGAGGTGCTGCAGTTGATCGCCGAGGGCAAGACCAACAAAGAGATCGCCACCCTGCTGAACCTGAGCGTCTACACCGTCGACGCCCACCGCGGCCGCATCATGGAGAAACTGAACCTGCACTCCACCGGGGAACTGGTGCGCTTCGCCATCCGCAAGGGGCTGGTGGATTAGCCTCAGCAGCGCGGGCCAAACCGCCGGCGATCCGCGGTTCTGCTCGGCGGGTCAGCGCGCGGGATATGATCGGTAGCGGTGCAACCGCAACAGAGCCCTCCCCAGGAGACCGCGCCGGAGCCCAAGGTCTCGGTCATCGTCGTAACCTGGAACTCGATCGAGGCTCTCCGCAAATGTCTCACCGCGCTCAGCCGGAAGCCGGTGTAGCCTGTCCCGCCTCTAATCGGCTGCTACGCAGCCTGCACGGTCAACCTCACGCCGACTCTCTTCTGAAGCACCTGGAGAATCGCAAAGAAGTTGGCTGTATTGGGGTTGCCGCGCGGCCCGAGCATGCGTTGGAGACTCTTGCTTGATTTCTGCAGGTCGGCGGCCAACTGCTCGAAGCCGATGGTCGCGTTGATGACGTCGCGCAAGACCGTTTTCCCCGTAGTTTCGTCGCCACCCAGATAGGCATTCACGGCTTCCGTCAGCAGTGCCTTGCGGAACGCGCCATCTTTCTGTGCGCGATTGTAGATCGTTTCGCGAAACGCTTTTGTCAGTGCCATTTGCCATGCTCCTCGCCGCTCTTGCGCCGCCTGTACCCCACCCATGCCGCCTGCGCCGCGGCAATCGCGGCGCTTTGCCGCTTCTTTGTACTTCCGCCCAGCAGGATCACGATCCGCTCGCCGTCCTTGCCGAAGTAGACTCGATACCCCGGACCGAAATCCATTTTCAGCTCATAGACGCCAGCACCAACGCCTTCGACATTCGAGAAGTTGCCCTGGCCCAACCGCGTCAAGGCAACGGTTACGCGCGCCGCCGCGACAGCGTTCAAGCCGTCGAACCACCGCCCAAACACCGAACGCCCGGAATCGTTCAGGTACTCCCGAATCTCGATTTTCTGCACCTCCCCAATGGTAATACATAAGTTACCATCTCTAGAGCGAGAATCTTCGCCCCGCGAGCGCCCGGTGAGTTCTCGCGCGGGATATGATCGGTAGCGGTGCAACCGCAACAGAGTTCTCCCCAAGAGACCGCGCCGGAGCCCAAGGTCTCGGTCATCGTCGTGACTTGGAACTCGATCGAGGCTCTCCGCAAATGTCTCGCGGCGCTCAATGCGTCCCGCGAGCGCGCTCAATTCGAGGTGCTGGTGATCGATCTCGGCAGCCGCGACGGATGCGGCCAGTTGGACGCCGAATTTCCCAACGTGACGTTCTTGCGGCTGCCGCGGAACTTTGGCCGCACGCGCGCCCGCAACATCGGCATGCGCACGGCCCTGGCCGAACTCGTGTTTCTGCTGGATCCCGAGGCCGAAGTCGCACCGGGAACCGTGCTGGCGCTAGCCGCCGCCGTGGAAGCCGATGAACAGGCCGTCGCGGCCGTCCCGCGCCTGCTCGACGCCGCCGGACAAGCCCTCCCGCTAGGCTGCAAACTGCCCGACAGAAAAGCACTCGCCGCGGCCTGCAGGGAAAACCGGGCGCTGCCGCTCGGCCCTGCCGTTGGCACAGTGGAATCGAGCAGCGATGCCGCGCTGCTGGTTCGCAAGTCGTTCCTGCGCGGCATGAATTATTTCGACGAGAAGCGCTTCTCGGAGTTCTGGGTGGAACTCGAACTGTTCTGGCAGATCCGAAATGCCGGCAAGCGCGTCCTGGTCGTGGAGTCGCCGGTAACATTGCAGGCGCGGCGAACCAGCGTCCAGGTCCCGCGATCGGAACAGGCGCTGCTGGCAGCCGACCGCATCGCCGCGGCCGCTTCCTACCTCGGCAAGCATGCCGGCTTCCTCACCGAACTGGGCTTCCTACTGGGCCAGTTCGCCGGCGCGCTGGGTATGATCTTCCGCGAGCCCGGCTACGGGCTGAGGCTGGCGTTTTGCATCCTGAGCGGCGCCCGCGTAGACGGTACGCAGGGCGGCGTTCTGGGCTAATGGCCTGTCGCGGAGACCTGCGTTGCGGAGCCGCGACTGCAAGGAGTCGCAATGGCCCTGCGGGCCACCCATGAAGATGAAAGTCGGAGTGACTTTCGAGAGAGCGGTTGTGTTACTGAGCCGCGACCGTGAGGGAGCGGAGGTGTTGTGTCGGAGTCGTGCGCGCCAGCAAGGGAATTGGTGCATGGTAACGACTTCTCGGCGACGGGTCACGAAAAGACGGCATTCCACCGCGCGGCGCACCGTGGCTTTATCGCGAATTCACCGTGAAATCGCGGTGCTTTTACGGTGAATTCACGGTGATTTGCTGTGTTTTTGCGTTGAATTCACGGTGAAATCAGGTCGATTTGTTGTGAATTCGCGGCGATTTGTTGTGCTTTCCCGGTGCGGCGCGATTGCGCGGGACTCGCGGCGGAGGGCTCGCTAATCGAAAAACAGCATTCGCACTGCGATCGCCAGCAGAAACACGCCGTACCCTTTGCGCACGATATCGGGAGGCAGGGCGAGCGTGATTTTGGCGCCAAAGAAAGCGCCCACGAAGAGCCCGACAGCGATCAGGGCTGCCGCCCGCAGGTGTATGTCTCCATGGCGGTAATACTCGAACGCGCCGAGCAGTCCGACGGGCGGGATCAAAGCCGCCAGCGAGGTCCCAATCGCCTGCACCTCCTTCAGCTTCACGAGGTACAACAGCGCCGGGATAATGATGATTCCGCCGCCGATGCCGAACATCCCCGAAAGGACTCCGGCCGCCAGACCAATGGCCAGCAGAATGAGAGTGCTCATGGCGAATCGCAGTGTAGCATGCGGACGGTTCTGGATTCCGCGGATGGGGTCATAGGCAGGGACTGCGAGACGGGCGACGTCGAGGCGGGGCGGGGAACTCTCGCGGGAAGAATGTTACAAAAGAAAAGCCCCGGCAGGAGACCGGGGCTTTCACGTTTCGATCGGGCGCACCTGAAGCGCGAACGCCCACCTGGAGACTGAGTTGAAGTTAGGCCACCTCCGACTGGCCGCGATAGCTGCTGACCATCTGTTGCATCTGGTCTTTCAGCCGCAGCTTCAGCTTCTTCAGCCGGTGCTCTTCAATCTCATCTTCATCGGTCAGGTGGGGTTTCGACTCAATGGCTTCGATGAGTCGCTTGTATTCCGCGTGCTTTTCAGCAATAGCCCGGAACTCTTCGTTCGACTGCATCAGGCACGCCTTCGCTTCTTCCAGCGTGAGTTTCTCCATGTATGGCGGGTTCTCCTTTGCACAGTATCCACGCCGGCCGATGGTCTCTGGAGGACTGGCTCGGCGGGTCACGCAGATCTGCATGGGCAATGGGCAGGCCCCTCGGTCCTGCCGTAACCAAACGCTATCACTTTTGCATTTTCATGACAATGGCATCCTCGGGGGGGCTCGCCGGCGGAGACGGGCCGGGATAATACCCTTTTCGGACGCCGGACTCCACAAAGCCGGCGGAGGCGTACAGGGCGCGCGCGGCCGTGTTGGAGGCGCGCACCTCGAGGTAAAGAATGTGGCCCGGCAACCGCAGCAGGGTGGCGAGCAAAGTGCGTCCCACGCCGCGGCGGCGGACGGCGGGGTCAACGGCCAGGTTGAGAATCTCGTACTCGTCGGGCGCCACCTGGCGGGCGACCGCGAAGCCGGCCACTCGGCCCTTCTCCGTGGCCACGACGGCGGCGTGGGCCAGGTAATCGAGTGGCATCCATTGAGAGGCCTCGGGGCAGGTGGCCTGGATGCGGGCCACGGCGGGCAGGTCGCGCGGCTCCATGCGGCGGACGACGAAGGCCGGTGATCTCATGCGGCGCGCCGCTCCTTCCGCAGATCCTGGCGTAGCGCCAGCCGCAGCACCAGCCACGCACCGAGTGGGCACAGCGCCACCACCACGCACACCGGGGTGAAGCCGTGGGCATCGACGACGCGGCCGGTCACCGAGGAAAACGCGCCCTGCAGCAGACCGTAGACGCTGGTCAGACCCGAGACCGCGAAGGCGGCGTGCCGCGCTCCGTACAGGTCCAGGGGCAGCGAGTAGATGTTCACGCTGCCGAGGACGCAGGCGAAAAACGAAAGGCAGATCAGGGCCGTGGCGGCCGGAGCGCCGGGCGCGAATGGGACCAGGGCGGTGCTGAGCAGCACCAGGGCGGAGGTCAGGACGATGCGCAGGCGGGCCGTGACGATGTTGTGACCGCTGAACCAGCGCAGGGCCAGCCAGCCGCCGAAAAGGCCGCCGGCGGAGGCGAAGACCGGCGGAATCCACGCGAGCTGGACGTTGGCTTCGTGCTGCGCCAGGTGGTGCACGCGGACCAGGAAAATCGTGGTCCAGTTGACCCACAGGCTGTAGACCAACATGAGGAGCACGTTGGCGGCCAGGATGCCGAGGTAGCGTGGGTCGGAGAGCATCGCCGCCGGGCGGGGGGCAAAGGGCTGCGAGGTGGGATCATCCGCTCCTTTACGGTCGCGGCTCAGAAACGGGTCGCGGCTCAGAAACGCACCGCTCCCTGTGGTCGCGGCTCCGTCACCCACCGTTCCCTCTGGTCGCGGCTCGCGAACGCGCGGCTCCCTTCGGTCGCGGCCCGGTAACGCGTCGTGAGCGGGGGCGCGGCGGCTGATCCACAGCCAGATCGGGATCCAGACGAAGCCCAGCCCGCCGGCCACCATGAAGGCCGAACGCCAGCCCCACAATCGGGCGCAGGTTTCGGCCAGAATCGGCGCGACGACGGCGCCCAGGGAGAGACCCATCTGGGTGATGCCGCTGCCGAGGGCGCGCTCGCCGGGCTGCAGGTAGACCGCGCAGGCTTTGCCGGTCGCGGGAATGCCTCCGCCCTCGGCAACGCCCAGGACCGAGCGGCACAGCACGAGTTGTCCCAGGCTCCTGGTGAGGCCAGTGCACAGGCCGGCCAGCGACCACGCGCCGACGGCGACGGAGGTGGCGATGCGCAGGCCCAGACGGTCGATGAACAGCCCGGCCAGCGGAGCGGAGAGGGCGTAACAGATGGAGAACGCGAAAATCACGTCGCCGTATTGCGCCAGGGACAAGCGGAACTCGCGCATCAGTTGCGGCGCCAGCGCGGCCAGCACCTGCCGGTCGAGAAAGTTCAGCGCCGAGGAGAGCGCGATGACGGCGATAGCGGCCCAACGGGCGGAGACGGAGAAGCGCATTCAGTGGCCCGCCCGCGTCTGGAGCCGGCATGTGGCGCAGGCACTCATGCCTGCCGCGTCGACACTCGTGCCGGCGCTCGGGCGCGCTCCGGTCCCGCGGGTCTCCATTGCCATCTCCCGTCGAGGGGGTGGCGTAAAGCGCCGGATCTGGCTTACGGCCGCTTTTCGGTGAGGAATTGCAGAGATACGGCGTCTCCTGCGGTGCCTGCCGCGGCGTCGGGCCGGGGCGTATATTCGATCTTCACACGGCGCGGCGGGCGCTGCGGACCGCAACCCAGGCGCGCCTGTTCCGCCGCCGGATTGCCGTCCGGGCCGAGCACCAGGATCTGGCCGGAGTTGGGGATCAGCAGGCGCAGCGGCTGGCCGCCATTGTCCACCACCAGCCGGGCGCGCCGGCCCAGGCAATCCACCTGTTTCAACGTCACGCTCAGGCTCTTCGTGGGCGGCCCATCCCACCAGTTCTCGATCTTCTGGCCCTTGGTCGCGCCCTGGACGGCGCCGGCGCTCGCGTTGGCCGCCTGCTCGGCCTGACGCACCCGCTCCAGAGCCTCGCTGCGCACGCGTTCGAGGTCGGCCTTCTCCTCGTCCCGCTCCCGCTTGCGCGTGGCGGCTTCGGCGTCGGACTTGGCTTGTTCGAACTCCTCGAAACGGCGCGTCAGTTCGGCTTGCGCGGCTTCGTCGGGGGCCGTGCCGAGAGCCGAGCGCATCGACTTCTCGGCGTCCGCGAACTGCTTCGCGTCGAACTGCGCCTGCGCCAGGCTGAGCCAGATCTGCGGATCGCGCGGGCGCAGTGCGGCGGCTTTCTTGAGATGAGCGGCGCGCCGGATCGGACCGGGCTCCAGCGCGGCCAGCGCGAGAAAGGGATCGGCCCACTGGATGTTCAGCCGCACGGCCTGTTCCAGCAGCTTCAGTTTCCGCGCCGGGTCCGTTTCCAGAAGCGAGAGTTCATAGTGCGCGCGCGGACCCGCGCCTTCGGCCGCGGTCGCCGCGAGGAGTTCCTGGTGCGCGTCCTCCGGCCGCTTCTCGGCGAGCAGTGCCAGCGCGCGGCCCTCATGGCCGGCGGGCGAGGGCTTCTCATTGAGAGCGGTCTCGTAAGCGGTGCGGACTTCGGCCGGCGGCGCGCCGCGGCCGAGCGCCAGGTCGCCCGGCAACAGTCGAATGCGCGAAGGCAGAGCGGGCACTTCGTGGAATTCGCGTTCGGGCACAAGCCGCCCCATCGCGGGACGCGTGGTGAACTGGCCGGCCTGCAAGTACGCCGCGGCGGCCTGGCGCATTTTCGGCGTCCAGGAACCACCGCCGGGCGGCGGCCCGAAGGCGTTGCGCCAGGCGATCTCTTCCTCCGCGCCGTTGGCCAGGTTGGAGAAAAAGACGCGGGCGCGCGACGCGCTTTCCTCGGTGATGGCGAGCCGATGCAGCGTGGCCCACTCGATCGTGCGTTCGGGCTCCGGCGGCGCAGCGCCGAGGGTCAGCCGCTGGCCCTTTACCTCCAGCGTGGAATACAGCGCGGCCAGGCCGGCCTCAAATCCGGGCGGCATCGGGCGCGGGACGTTCGAGTCGATGATGATCCGCGCGAAATCGCGAAACACCTCGGCGGGCGGCTGCGAGCCGGCGGGCCAGGAGATGATCCAGCCGTCGCGCGAGAAGCCGATGAAGGGCGCGGAGACGCCCTTGCCGGGCTTGCGGACGACGACAGTGACGGGCCACGGCAGCGCGGGCTCGGGCCTGCCCGCGGCCTCACCCACGGCGTAGCGGAATTGCTCGAGATGATTGAGCGCCAGGCGGGCGGGCTCGGCGCCGGCGTCGGTGTAGACAACGAACGGGCCGTGGCGCAGTTCGAGCCACGCGGCCTGGGTCGGCAGGGCAGCTAGCAGAATCAGCAGCGGCGCTGTAATGCGCATCTGATTCAATTAGACAACGCGGGAGGCCGTCTGCACCCATTGCCTCCAGGCCGCCCCAAGGCGGACAATGATCGACGAACCGCCGTAATAGACGATCAACTGGCGCTGGAAATGGGATTTGAGTATACTTTCCCCGGATTCAACACGGCGCCTCCGTCTGCCCTCTTGACCTTTACTATCATGGATGTCCCGTTTCCCGTCTCCAACTGGTACAGATAACCCCGGTCAGGTCAGCTCAACGCGTGTTATCTTGTGGCGGGTCATGCGTACTACTTTGGCAATTTAGATCCGCCTTGACACAGCTCCATGCCACTCCTATAATCTGCTCATGAATTCCAACCACGAAGTTGTCAATTCGTCTCCCGTCCCCCCCCCCCATCGTGACGGAACCTACAAACCGATCCGCCTAGCCTCGCTTGCCCTGATCACGCTAATACTGACAATCGCGGCCCTGGCCACGTCGGCTAAGACTCAAAACAAACCTAACTTGATAGTATACTGCGGTCCAACATGCATTTACCTGCATGGCGATTGCTTTTCGTGTTGCAGTAGCGCATACGTGACGGACCAGCAGATCTGTAACACAACCTTTAACTCCTGCACCTATGCCTGCAGTCAGGCGGAGAGCGAGTGTAAGGCGGCTTGTGCACCCGGCGACGATTCGTGCGTGACAGCTTGCACCGTCGAGTATAATGACTGCAAGAGCCTCTGCAGCAATGATAAGCAAGGGTGCCTAAGTGATGCGCTTGATGCCTATCAGAGCTGCTCCTATTGCTGTGAGACCGGCATGAAGGGCCAATGAGATTGCTAGAACGAGCTACGTATGTTGCGCTGATTGCTCTTTCGTGCTTAAGTGCCGGGATTCTAATTAGGAACCAGCTTCTCGCCCCCGGGGCTTCACGAAACGCAGGCATACCGCTGTTGCAGGGAAGGTCCATAATCCTCAGTGATGTGACTTGGGAGCGAGCACCCCATAGCGTGGTGCTCGTTCTCTCAGCTCGATGCCACTGGTGTAAAGAAAGCGTGCCGCTCTATCAGGAGGTAAGCGCCCTCCATAAAGCGGCGAAAGGCGCATTTCAGCTGATTGCGGTATCGACTGGTACTGCGGGTGAGCTATTAGAATTTTTGAATGCCAATTTAATTGAAGTGGACAGAATCCTTCCAGCGGAAGCCGCGAACCTCGGCGTTCGGGCGACGCCAACCGTGTTGTTGGTTAATCGCCAGGGGAGAGTGGTGTCCAGTTGGCAGGGCGCGATGCGACCTTCTGACGAATCTGCGTTCCTGGAGATTCTGCGGAAATCACCGTGAAAGTGCCGCATGCCGCGATGACAATCGGCTCATATCCCCTTCGCAGGCGCCGATTGTCGACCAGTCTGGGATTGGGGATATTGCTGGCGCAGTTCTGTGTGGCCCCGCCTATCCGGGGCGCTCAACAGCAGCCCCAGCCGGAGCAGGCTCAGTTCTTCGGAAGGAATGACACCGCCGCCAACCTTCCTCACGGAAACGAAACTGGTGACAGTGAATTTCGCCTTCCACCCATCTGCGAAACACAGGCGCTTGAAAATGCGCAACGCGCCGGAACTCGGCGCGGATGACATCGAGATCCTCGATAACGGCGTTCCGCAACGGGTGGCGGTCCTCGAACGAACGGGAATGGAGGGAGGTCGCCTCCCTACCGACGTGATCTTGTTGTTTGATTCCGGTAGGCGTTTTAGACAATACATAGATCCCCGGCGCGTCAATTTGCATTTCATTGATGAGCTGGAGAGCGTAAGGATCTCGATCTATGGCTTCAGTGATTTCACGTACCGTTTAATCCGGCCAACTCGGGATATGGCTCAGTTGACCGCGGCAATAGCTAATCTCTCGCGGATACCGAATGTCGCGAGCACCTCCGCGGACGCGATCCTTCAGACAATTCAAGACTCGGTCACGATTTCGGGCAGCCGGCCGCGAATGATGATCATATATTCCGGCGCCGTTGAGGGCGCCTGCCAGATGCCTCGAAATGACTATGAGAAGGTCGTGGAACTGGCGAAGGGATACGACATAGCGTTGTTCCCAGTGGCGATTCAGCCACAAAGACCGTCTTTTCCGCCGGCGTCCGTTGATGGCCGCAAAGCGATCCGCGATCCTCTTCCAGAATCTCCGGGTATGAACCCCGTCCGATTTTTCCTCGACATTGGGCCAGCCACGGGAGGCAAGGGGTTCTTCCGGTACGCCATGCCGGAGACAGTATTTCGGGAGGTGTTCCAATACGTCAGGTCTCAGGCAAGAAGCGAATACTCGGCCGGCTTCTACCCCGGCGTCCTTTCGAAGGCCGGAAGAGTGTCGCACAGGATCGAGGCGCGGCTCAAGAGCAATATCGGAGAGATTTCCGGCGGAGTCCGCACCGCGACCTACTAGAAATGAATCCGGAATCCGGGAAAAACCGGGACAGTACACGCAATCGCTGATTTCGCGAAGAGGAGCCCAAGCCAACCCCAACATTTCGCTCTGTCCCTGTTTGCCAAGCCGCCCCGCCGCGCCTTTGCCGCGCCCCGCTCAGCGCCCCACTGCCCGTTTCGGCGCTTCCTTGGGCCATTGAATAACCGGGCGCCGCTTCTGCATGGCGCAGTCCCTCAGGAACAGATTGATGAGGTTCTGATAGGGCATCCCCAACTCGGCCGCCATTTCCTTGAAGTACTCCACCGCCGAGCTATCGAGGCGAATGGTGATCTGGCGCTTGAGCTGGTTGGCGTAGGGATTCTTGCGCGACTTGGAAAAATCGTATTCGCTTCTCATCGGAGTCTCCAATACATTTCTTCTTCCCGCGCTGTTGCGCGCCGGGCGGAAATCAGCCGGATCACGGGGCCGGGTTCGCGGTAGCAATGATTGACGATCAGGCAGCGCGCCTGAAAGCTATAGCCCAGCAGCACGAACCGTTCTTCTTCTGCCGAGTGATCCGGGTCGTCGATCAAGCGGGCGTTATCGTCCAGAAAAACAGCCTGTGCCTCTTCGAACGAGACGCCATGCTTTTTCAGATTGGACCGCGCCTTGCGGCGATCCCAGGCAAACTCAATATTGCCCACGGCATTATCTTAGCAATACCGGCCAACTGCCGGCTGCCGCACCCCGTTCCCGCCCATTCGCCGCTCCGCCGCGCCCCAGTGCCGATCCCGCCGGGTCGGCATGAAGCGGTGACGCGCCCTCGAAAAATATATCCCGCGTCTTATCAATGCGTTCCAGAAGCCCCACCGCCCTGCCGCTTCCCCGGCCGTGCTCTGCTGTCTGCGGGTAGAGCAAGCGCTGGCCAGCATCTCAGCCCAACTCGCAGGCGGCGAAAGGCCTCGAGTAACAGCCTTCCGGCTTTCCGGGCCGAGCAATCGGTCCGTCCCCCAGGATGGGATCCGGCTGGCTCGTCGATCCCCCCGCGCGCCATCCTTTCAGGCGCAACGGGCGTGTGCCGGCCTAGACGGTCGCGTGAACAAATTCGCCACCTTCCACCCCACAGGAAAGCGGGGTAGTGGCGGGCCCCCAGGCCATTGCGAGCTGGGACCAGCCGTCGTGCAATGCGGAGCATCCGGGGATCAGCGCAAGGCAAGCCGCCTCCGGCTCTGCTCCGCCCTGCGATTTTGTTGTTTTACAATCCCTCCGAAAACACCCACCCACGTAAGGCACAACTCCGCCCGCGCACACCTGCGCGGCAACCGCTCCTTCACAGTCGCGGCTCAGTAACGCACAGTCGTGGCTCAGTAAAAAGCACAGTGGCGGCTCGGTAACAACGCGAGGAAACAACACGATGAACCGCTCCTTACAGTCGCGGCTCCGTCAGACAGTCGCGGCTCGTAGCAAAGTCGCAGCGAGCTCGGGAATGCGCATCATGCGCGGCGGACCTGGAGATGTCTCAACTGATAATGCCTTCGCCCGCGCCGAGAGCGGAGAGAAACTGCTCGCGTTCCTTGTCGGCCGATTCGACCGCCAGTTCAAAAGTCACTACATAGGTCAGCGCGGCGACGAACAGGGCCGCGGCCTGCACGGCGAAGAACGCCCATTCACTCTGGAAGGCATACTTTGCCAGATGAGCGAAGACCACCGACGGCAAGGCGGCCAGGTACACCAGCATCAGCCAGCCCCCGGCGCGTCCGCTGCCTCTGCCGCGCCATGGGTTGGACGAGTCCACGCCCTTGGCATAGCGCACCGAAGTGAGGTTGCCGACGGCGAACAAAAACGCGGCAAAGACAAACACCGTGGCCAGGCTTTCCCCCAGGCGCTCGGGCGTCATGGGCGCGCGGAAGAGCTTGGCCAGCAGGCACACGACGAGGATCTCGAGAGTGACGAACAGCAGCGCCGTGGCATTCTTGGCGATGAGCACGGTGGAGAAGCGCACCGGCATCACGAAGTAGGCCTGCGCGGCTCTGCGGTCATAGGCGAAGACGTTGGCAAACAGCGGCTCGGTCAGCAGCAGCATCGAATACAGCACCACGATGGTGAGGAAGTTCTGCGGCAGGAAGCCGGTGTTGGCGCCGCCGCCGGGCTTCGACAGATACGGCAGCCAGATGATGAGACTGAAAAAAGCGCCCATCAGGAACAGGGTGCGGAAGCGGGGCACGCGCGGCAATGTGAGCAGCTCCTTCTGCACGAGCGTAGCGAGGGGTTCGGGCAGGAATCTCACCGGCAATCCGGCGATGCGCTCTCCAAATGAGACGCGGCCCGGCGGGCCGGTCTGCTTGCGGCTGGCGCTTTCGGCCTCCGCCGCGTCGAAGTGCAGGCCTCGGCGGAACTGGGAGTAGCCGAACCAGGCCCCTGCCACGAGCCACAGGGCGAGTCCGAAAAAGGCGGCGAAAGAGAGCTCGCCCGAAGCCAGGCGGGCGGTCCATTGCCAGGGCAGCGGCAGCGCCGCGCTGAGAGCCGAATAGCGTTGCAGATACGCGTTGATGTTCGCGGCCGGGACGGTGCGCACGAGCAGGTTGGGCAACTGCGTCAGCAGCAGCAGACCCAGGACGACCACCTCGCGCACGCCGCGCTTGCGCAGCAGGCGCGTCAGCAGGTCGCGTATGCCCGCCGACAGGCACAGATTGAAAGCCGTGAAAGGCACGAAGAACAGCGGCCCCCACCAGGGCACGATGGGGTTGCGCCACAAGCCGATCGCGGCGCCGGTCAGCAGTATCAGGACTTCGATGCCCGTACTGGCCCGCAGCAGGACCTCGATGCCGAACATGCGGCGCTCGGGGATGGGATAAACGAACAGCCGCTTGAGGTCCAGCGAGAGCCCGCTGGTGGCCATCATCAAGGGCATCAACTGCCAGAACAGGAGACAAACGAGCAGGCCCAGGTCGAGGGTCCTGAGGAGCCATGCGCGATCGGTCACTTCGGGCAACCCAAAAGCGGCGAGCACGCCGAACATAGCGAAGATGGAGTACCAGACAATCGAGAAGAACCACGCCAGGACCGCGCCGCCGCGGTTGCGCGGAAAGCGGTTGAAGATGGAGCGGTATTGCACCCAGACGATGGCGCGGGTCTGCTGGTCAAGGAGCATCGCGCGCTCCTACAGCCAGTCCAGCGTCTCGTTGGTGCGCGCCTCGGCGCCCACCACGCGCACGAACAGGTCCTCGAGCGTCTCCTGGCCGGAGCGCAGCTCGTCGATCGTGCCCTCGGCGACCAGCCGGCCGTGGTCGATGATGGCAAAGCGCTGGCACAATCGCTCGACGACTTCGAGCACATGCGAGGTGATGAAAATCGTGCTGCCGTGCCGCGCCTGCTCGAGCAGGATCTCCTTCATCAGCCGCGCCCCGACGGCATCGACGCCTTCGAACGGCTCGTCCAGCAGGAACACGTCGGGCTTATGGATCAGCGCCGCGGCCATGGCCACGCGCTTGCGCATGCCCTTGGAGTAGTCGACGATCAGCTTGCGCCCGGCGGAGTCGAGCTCGAACAGCTCCATCAACTCGCGCGTGCGCTGCCGCACCGTGGCCATATCGAGGCCGTACATGCGGCCGACGAAATGGACGAACTCGGGTCCGCTGAGATGGTCGAACAAGAGCGTGTCGTCAGGCACCAGGCCGATGCGTTGTTTGATCGCCACGGCGTCCTCGGGCATGCGCAAACCGAGCAGCGCCATCGTGCCGGAAGTCGGCGGAGCGAGTCCCATCAGCATGCGGATGGTGGTCGTCTTGCCCGCGCCGTTGGGTCCGAGGAAACCGTAGAAGCAGCCTCGCGGGACGGTCAGGTTCAGGCCGTCCACGGCCGCTTTGTCGCCGTAGACTTTGCGCAATTCGTGGATCTCGATGGCGGGGGCGGAGTCGAACGTCACGGTGATTCGTATTGTAGCCGGACGGTGGCCGGTGTCATGACACTGAGGTAGGGCGCCGGGATCAGGAGCCGGATATTGCCCTCGACGATCTCGAAGCGCGCCGCGCCGAAGCCGGCGTGTTCGCCGTCGAGCTGCAGATCGAGGCTCTCGCCACCGAGCGGCTCGACCTCCACGTTGGTGGCCTCCAGAACGCGCACTCCGTTCATGTTGTCCAGCGCATTGAAGACCGCGCCGAGGAGGTATTTCACATACAGCAAAGTACTCTCGCCGGAAAACAGAACGATGGCGAAACGGTCCTCAAGCAGATTGGCCCGGCGGGCGATGGCGAGGTCGCCGCCGTAATTTCGCACGCGGCTGAACAGCGCGAAGCTGGACAGGTATTCGCGCCCGGAGACGCGGACGCGAAAGCTGGGCAGGCGCACGCCGATTTGCTGGAAGGCGTAAAGCCAGTAGGAGAATTTGCCGATGCGCCGCTTCAGCGCCGGGTCGACAATGCGCACGGTGCGCGCGTCGAAGCCGACGCCGGCCATGCAGACGAAGAGCCGCGCGCCGGCGCTGGTGATCATGCGGCCGAGAGAGATCGGGACGGGCGCGCAGGCCGACAGCAGTTCGGCGGCGCGCAGCGGGTTATTGCCCAGACCCAGCTCGTTGGCCAGCACGTTGGCGTTGCCGAAGGGCAGGATGCCGAGCGGGACCGAGGATCCGGCGACGCCCGCCAGCGCTTCGTTGATCGTGCCGTCGCCGCCGGCGATGAGAATCAGGCCGCTCTCCTGTTCGACGCAGCGCGCCGCGATGGGCCCCGCGGTCTGCGGCCCTTCCGTGGCGATGGTCTGCACTTCGGGCCATTTCTCGCGCAGCAGCGACAGCGTGCGCTGGAAGTGTCCGGGGTGGCGGCGCAGCCCGCCGGCCTCGGGGTTGAAAATGACGTGCACCGGACGTTGACGCGCTATGACCAGGGCCCCCCTCAGCTACGATTATAGAGATCCGATGAGGAAGCCCGATTCGACAGATCCGATCTTGCGCGAGATCGAGCTTCTGCGCGCCGATTTGCGGCGGCACGAACATCTATATTACGTCCTGGACCACCCCGAGATCAGCGACGCCGAGTACGACGGCATGCTGCGGCGGCTCAAGGAACTCGAAACCGCGCATCCCGAGTTCGACTCGGCCGACTCGCCGACCCGGCGCGTGGGCGGCGCCGTGCGCGAGGGTTTCGTCAAGGTGCGGCACTCGTCGCCGATGCTGAGCCTCGACAACGCTCTCAACGAACGGGAGTTGGCGGAGTTCGACGGGCGCGTGCGGGAGCTGCTGGCGGGCGAGCCGTACCGCTACGTGGCCGAGCTGAAGCTGGACGGGCTGTCGCTGGCGGCGCAGTATGAACGCGGGCGGCTGAAGCTCGCCGTGACCCGCGGCGACGGCCAGGAGGGCGAGGACGTCACCGCCAACGCGCGCACCATCCGCACGCTGCCGCTGCAGGTCGATGCGGCCCTGGTTTCCGCCTGGCCGGAATTCGAGGTGCGCGGCGAAGTGCTCATGCCGCGCCCCGAGTTCGAGCGTCTGAACGCCGAGCGCGCCGCGGAAGGGTCGCCGCTGTATGCCAATCCGCGCAACTCCGCCGCCGGCTCGCTGCGGGTGCTCGACACCGCGCTGACGGCCTCGCGCAAGCTCGAATTCCAGGCCTATTTCCTGCTCGTGGACGGCCAGCCGGCGCTGCCGTCGCATTGGGAGAATCTGGAGCGCCTGCGCGCGCTGGGCTTCAAGGTGAATCCCAACGCGCGGCTCGTGGCGGGGCTGGACGAGTTGCTGGAGTTCTGCCGCGAGTGGGGCCAGCGGCGGGAGACTCTGCCCTACGAAATCGACGGCGTCGTAGCCAAGATCGACTCCATCGAGCAGCAGCGCCGGCTGGGCTGGACCGCCAAGTCGCCGCGCTGGGCGATTGCCTTCAAGTTCAGCGCCCGGCAGGCCGAGACGGTGCTCGAGAACATCGACGTGCAGGTGGGGCGCACGGGCGTGCTGACGCCGGTGGCGCGGCTGCGCCCGGTGGTGGTGAGCGGCGTGACCGTGTCCAATGCCACGTTGCACAACGAGGACGAGATCGCGCGTCTCGACCTGGCCATCGGTGACACGGTGCTGATCGAACGCAGCGGCGACGTGATTCCCAAAGTCGTCGCGGTGCGCGCGCGGCCCGCCGATCGCCGGGCGTTCCACATGCCCGACGCCTGCCCGGTGTGCGGCAGCACGGCGGTGCGCGCCGAGGGCGAGGTGGCGCGCCGGTGCCTGAATTCGAGCTGCCCGGCGCGGATCAAGGAGTCGCTGGCGCACTACGCCGCGCGGACTGTTATGGACATCGACGGGCTGGGCGATGCGCTGGTCGATCAACTGGTGGACACCGGCCTCGTGAAGAGCATCGCCGACCTGTATCAACTGCGGCTCGAACAGTTGCTGAACCTGGAGCGGATGGGCGAGAAATCGGCGTCCAGAATCATGGCGAGCATCGACGCCACGCGGCAACGGCCGGTGGAGCGGCTGATCGCCGGCCTGGGCATCCCGTTCGTGGGCGAGCGGACGGCGCAGATTCTCGGCCGCACGTTCGGCGACATCGACGCAATCATGCAGGCCGGCGAAGAGACGTTGCAGAGCGCGGAAGAGGTCGGGCCAAAGGTGGCGCAATCGATTCGCGGGTTCTTCCTCGAGCCGCACAACCGCGAGCTCATGGAGCAACTCCGCGCGGCGGGCCTGCAGTTTCAGGGAGAGGTCCAGGCAGCGCCGGCCGGCGGAGGCCTGGCGGGGCTGACATTCGTGCTCACCGGGACGCTGGCTTCGATGTCGCGCGAGCAGGCCAAGGCGCGGATCGAAGCCGCCGGAGGCAAGGTGACGGGATCGGTCAGCAAACGCACGTCCGTGGTAGTGGCCGGGGTGGACGCGGGAACTAAATTGGACAAGGCTCGGGCATTCGGCAGCGAGATCTGGACCGAAGCGCAACTCCTCGCGCGCCTGGGCGGTGCGCGGGATGAAGGGTCGGACGGAAAGGCTGAATGAAGAAGATCCTCGCTGTGCTCGCCGCCTGGGGACTGCCCGGCATCTTCCTGCTGACCATTGCGGACGGAGCGGGCGTGCCGAACCCTTCGGGACCGGACGTGATGTTGCTGCTGTACACCTCGCAGCGCCCCGACCGCTGGCTGCTGGCGGGGTTGGTAGCCGTGGCGGGCTCGCTGATCGGGTCGTTGATCCTGTTCGAGGCGGCGCGCAAGGGCGGCGAGATGTACCTCGAAGGCAAGCTGCACTCGGGGCGCGGGCGGCGCTTTCGCGATTGGTTCCGGCACTACGGACTGGTGACGGTGTTCATCCCCGCGCTGGTGCCGATTCCAATGCCGCTGAAGGCGTTCGAGATCTGTGCTGGAGCGCTGGGGGTGAAGCGCGCGCCGTTTATCGCGGTGTTCGTGGCGGCGCGGCTGCCGCGCTACCTGGCGTTGTGCTGGCTGGGGCGCAACCTGCACCAGGAGCCGCTGAAGTTCCTCAAGGGCCACATGCTGGATTTCGTGTGGATCGCGCTGGGCACGCTGGTGCTGTGCGTGGCGCTGGTGAAGCTGGCCGACCGTTACCGCAAGCCGCCCGAACTGGCGCCTCCAACGGACCTTCCGGCATAAGATAGAATTCGTCAAATCACCCTTTGGAGGCAGATTTCATGCGCATGCTGATGGTCGTCGCGAGTTTGGGCGCGCTGTGCGCGCTGGCCTGCGCCGAGTCCCGGCCGGGCTACTACCGCTACCCGGCGTTGAGCGGCAGGACGATCTTGTTCACGGCGGAAGGCGATCTGTGGAGCGTCGCGGCCGAGGGCGGCACGGCGCGGCGCCTGACCACGTCGCCGGGCCAGGAGCAGGCGGCGGCGATTTCGCCGGACGGACGGACGGTCGCCTTCACCGCGGAGTACGAAGGGCCGAATGAGGTCTACACGATGCCGGTCGAGGGCGGTCTGCCGACGCGGCGCACGTGGGATGGCGGCGGCGCGATGGTGGCGGGCTGGACCCCGGACGGGCGGCTGCTGTACCGGACGCGGCGCTTCTCGACGCTGCCCAGCGCGCAACTCGTCGCGCTGGACCTGAAGGGCGGGCGCGCGCCGATCGAGCTGGCCCAGGCGGCCGAGGCCACGTTCCTGGCCGATGGCAAAACGATGGTCTTCACGCGGCTGCCGTTCCAAGGCAGTTCGACCAAGCGCTACAAGGGCGGGGAAGTGCAGAGCCTGTGGAAATGGACGCCCGGCGCGGAGGCCGTGGCGCTGACCAGGGATTATGCGGGCACGTCGAAGAACCCGATGTTCTGGAAGGGGCGCGTGTACTTCCTGAGCGACCGCGACGGCGTGATGAACGTCTGGTCGATGACGCCCGAGGGCAAGGATCTGAAGCAACACACGCGGCACAAAGACTACGACGCGCAGAGTGCGTCGCTCTCCGACGGCCGCATCGCGTACCAGTATGGCGCGGACATCGCGCTGCTCGATCTGAAGTCGGGTAAGGACGCGGTGGTGCCGATCACGCTGGTCTCCGACTTCGAACAACTGCGCGAGCGCTGGGTGAGGAAGCCGGCGCAGTACCTGACCTCCGGGCACGTGGCGCCGGATGGGTCGGGGATGGTCTTCACGGCGCGCGGCGAGGTGTTCGCGGCGCCGGCTAAACCGGGGCGGCTGGTGCGCGTGGCGCACAAGCCGGGCGTGCGGTTTCGCGATGCGCGCTATTCGGCCGACGGCAAAAGCATCCTCGTGATGTCGACCGAGAGCGGCGAGACCGAGTTCTGGCGCTATCCGGTCAACGGCGTGGGCAGCGGCGAAGAGTCTGACCAGCGATGCCAAGGTGCTGCGCTGGGACGGCGTGAGTTCGCCCGACGGCCAGTGGCTGGCGCACACCAACAAGGACCAGCAACTGTGGCTGCTCAACTTGAAGACCAAGGAGAACAAGCAGATCGCGCAAAGCACCCAGGACGACTTCGCGGACCTGAAGTGGTCGCCGGACAGCAAGTGGCTGGCCTACATGGAAGCCGCGGCGAACCAGTTCCGGCAGATCAAGGTCTACAACGTGGAGACGGGCGCGACGACGGTGCTCACCTCGGACCGCTTCAACAGCGGGAGCCCGGCCTGGAGCAGCGATGGGCAGTGGCTGTACTTCCTGTCGGACCGCAACCTGCAGACGACGGTGTACGGGCCGTGGGGCACGCGCCAGCCGGATCCGCACTTCGACCGCACGGTGAAGATCTACCAGATGGCTCTCAAGAAGGGCCTGCGGTCGCCGTTCGAGCCGGCCGACGAGCTGCACCCGGAGACCAAGCCGGAGGAGAAGCCGGCCGCGGACGCCAAGCCGGGCGCAGAGGCCAAACCGGGCGATGCCAAGGACAAGGAAGCGGCCGAGAAGGACAAGGACAAGGCTAAGGAGAAAGCCGCCAAGGTGAGCGTGCAGATCGAACTGGACGGCATCATGGCGCGCATCCGCGAAGTGCCGGCGCCGGCGGGCAACTACTCGGATCTGACGGCCAGCGCGAAGCGGCTGTGCTGGGTGGCGGACGCCAGCACGATGCCGCGGCAGCGAGCGCTGACGTGCCTGGACATCGAGAACAAGGGCGAGAAGCCGGAAACGGTTCTGGCCGACGTGCACGGGTATGAACTGTCGCAGGACGGCAAGAAGCTGGGCGTGCATAAGGAGCAGGATTTCTACATCTTCGACGCCGGAGCGAAGGCGGCGGCGCTGGGCACGCCCAAGGCGCTGACGGACGCCAAGGTGGACCTGAGCGGGTGGAGCTTCGAGTCTGAATCCACAGGCCGATTTCAAGCAGATGTTCGCCGACGCGTGGCGGCTGGAGCGCGACTACTTCTACGACCGCCACATGCACGGCCTGGACTGGAAAGCGGTGCGGGCGAAGTACGAGCCGCTGGTGGAGCGCGTCACCGAGCGCGAGGAGCTGAACGACCTGCTGGCGCAGATGGTGGGCGAGCTGAGCGCACTGCACATCTTCGTGCATGGCGGCGACGTTCGGGAGACGCCCGATCCGGTGACCATGGGCGCGCTGGGCGCGGTGCTGGAGCGCGACGACAAGGCGGGAGGCGTGGTGGTGAAGCATATCTACCGCCACGACCCCGATCTGCCGGGCGAAGCCGCGCCGCTGGCGCGGCCGGGCGTGGAGGTGCAGGAAGGCGACGTGATCACGATGGTGGACGGCGTGGATGTGCTGGCGGCGCCGGACCTGGGCGCATTACTGCGCGAGAAGGCCAACCGGCAGATGCTTGTGCGAGTGAAGCAGGCCAAGGACGGCAAGACGCGCGACGTGCTGGTGAAGCCGATGACGACCGGCGAAGAGGCGTCGCTGCGCTATGCGGAGTGGGAGTTGACGCGGCGGCAGAAGGTCGAGCAGGCCGGTGGCGGCAGGATCGGCTACCTGCATCTGCGCGCCATGGGGTCCGGCGACATGGAGCAGTGGGAACGCGACTACTACCCGGTGTTCGACCGGCAGGGGTTGATCATCGACGTGCGCCACAACCGCGGCGGCAACATCGACTCGTGGCTGCTGGGGAAGCTGCTCAGGAAGGCGTGGTTCTACTGGCAGCCGCGGGTGGGCGAGCCCATGTGGAACATGCAATACGCCTTCCGCGGGCACATCGTGGTGCTGGTGGACGAGGCGACGGCCAGCGACGGCGAGGCGTTCGCCGAAGGCTTCCGCCGGCTGGGGCTGGGCAAAGTCATCGGCACGCGCACGTGGGGCGGCGAGATCTGGCTGAGCGCGTCGAACGTGCTGGTGGACCGCGGCATCGCCACCGCGGCGGAGACGGGCGTCTACGGACCGGAGCGGCAATGGCTGATCGAGGGCCACGGCGTGGAGCCGGATATCGTGGTGGACAACCTGCCGCACGAGACATTCACCGGCCGGGATGCGCAACTGGAGGCCGCGTTGAAGCACCTGGAGGCGCTGATCCAGGCCGATCCGCGGCCGGTGCCGGCGGCGCCGCCGTATCCCAACAAGGCTCCAAAATAGAGGTGGCTACGGCCCCACGAAGGATGGCCGCAAGCAGGACCGCCGGGCCGAACGACGGCACCCTGGCGCCGCATCTTGTCAGTGCAGGAACAGGACGCTCCCGGCGATCAGCACGCCGGCCGCGCCGGAGGCGATCCCGGCGTACAGGAATAGCGCGCGGCGGCTGATGATCGCGAGCGAACACAGAACGATGGCCAGTTCGAGGAACACCTCGCCGAAATGCAGCCGCAGGGCGTGCTTGCCGCTGACGGCGCTTTCGGCTTCGAACTCCTTGGCCTGCTCCGAAATCTTCTCGCCTTCGTCCTTGTAACGCTCCTGGTTGGTCTTGAACTTCTCGGCCGCCTTGACGGCCTCGGCGCCCGGCATCAAGCTCACGATGTCCCGGGCCACTTCGGACTGGTAGCGGCGCAGGGATTTGGCCTGGTAGAACGCCCACTGGTCGGAAGCTTTCTGTTGGCCCAGCAGTTCCTCGGTAGTGGCGATGTGGCCGGCGACGGCCACGACGGCCAGACAGGCGGCGACGATGGCCATGACCGCGCCTGTGGTCCGGGTGAAGGCGTCGTGGGCGTGCTCGGCGTGTTCCTGCAATTCTTCGTTGACAGACAAGGGTGAATCTCCTTTGCGGCAAAAGCCTGCGGTCGAATTCCTCGCCCGCCACAGCGAGCGCTGCGGCCGGCCGACGCCAGGCCGCCACCAGCGTTCGGAGCGCGCAGTGCGGCGGCCGGCAACAGGCCGGCTTCGCGGCCGGGTATCAGACATAGTAGCGCAGGTCGGGCTGGCAGCGCGGATTGATTGGTTCTGTGGGCGCGAACGCCGCGAACTCTGGGCAGACAGGGCCAGGGCCGGGATGCAATGCCGGTGCGGGAGCAGGCGGATTCATTGAGAAGGGGGTTTCGAGGGCGGCCAGCGCCCGCGCCCGGCGTGGGTGGGGAGGGGATTTGGGTCGTCCGAGCGGCGGGAAAGTTCCAGCGGACCCTATCAAACTTAGTCCCAGTACTATTGGTTTGTATCGTCAATGCTTCGGTCGGCCGAGGACGCCAGCGACTGGTATTCGTGAAGGGCACGCCAGAAGCGCGTCGGAAGAGGGCCAAGGAGGAACCTAGGACTGGTTTTCGTGGGCTCTGTTTTGGCTCCGTAAGTTATTGAATTTTCAATGTCTATATGTAATCAGGAAATTTATGTCAATATTGCCGTAAGAAGCTGAAGAATCAATGAGAAAGAAGTACAGTATTAAGCGCGACTGGACCACATTTTATGATCGAAAGATAGGTCTGTAGGTACTATTCTTAGACCCCGGTTTCTGGGATACTACTCATGTCCCCCGAGGAGGGGTGGACGCGTATGGCCGTTGCTGGGCAGCGACGGATCCAAACCGTTCTAAGGACAAAGCAGAGGAGGCATTGATGATCAAATATCTAGCGGCGATTGCTATTAGAGTTGTATTAGTTTTGGGTGTCCTGGCCATCGGCAGCAGTACTATGTGGGCCGGGCCCATAACCTGCTCGAACGTCACCACGGTATCTCAGTTTGTACAGGACGGCTCGTGCGAGATTGGGGATAAGGTCTTCAGCGGGTTCAGTACCACCCTTCCCAACAACTGGCAGGTAACTTTCTCATCACATGCTCAGGGTGGTGGGACGACGCTTTACCAGGTGCAGTTTGCTCAGTCCACCGGCGGGATTGACTTAACGCCGGCGGGATCGCCGTACATTGTCGATTTCGGCGTCACTATCGATCCGACTGTACCCGGCTATATCCCGAGCTATATCTCGGAAGTTGGCGTGACAACCGACACTTACAATGGGCTGGATACAAAGTCAGTGTTCACCACCTCTGGCGGAACACTTCTTGGCACCATTACATCAGTCAATGGCACCCCTGCTTTTCTCGGCGGTCTGAGCGCGCAGACGGTCTATGTCCAAGAGATGATCACATCCGGGAATGCCGGAACGCCGGATAGCGCCACTGACTACTTCTACGAGACCGCGACTCCGGAGCCGGCAACGATGGCGCTGATGGGCGTCGGACTGCTGGCCCTGGGTGGTCTGCTGCGCCGCAAGCGGTCCGCGAAGTAACGGCAGAGTCTCAGTTATTCAAACACAAGCCCGGCGCGAGGTTCGCACCTCACGCCGGGTTTTCGTTTTTCTACGGAGCCGCACGCAACGCGGGCGCCCGCACCGTCGCGATTAACTGCGGATGGGCCTGGATGACTGTCCGAAGGTTCTTGCAGTTTCAATCGCCCGGGAGGAAGGGCGGCCCAAGCCTGCGACTGTTGTAAACAGTCCCAACCCCAACGAATCATCTCATTCTCTCCCCGTCTGCCTGCGGAAGCCGTTGACCAACAATCGTGCTGGGATTTCCAGGCCCGCGCTAGGCCCGCGGAGGGGCAAAGGGGGTGATTTTGGTGGGCTCTGCTCCGATCCCATTGGTAAGTAATTCATACTAGTTGACTGTAATCAGGATATTAAGGTCAGAATTTACTTAAACTCTTGACAATCAACAACGTAGCGCCGACGAGCGAAGATCGGCTGGTCGCTTCGGTACAATCTAAAGATAGGATAGATTGGTATTAGTTTTCTGGGATACTACCAATGTCCCCAGGAGGGGTGGGCGGGTACAGGCCGTTGCCGGGCAGCAACGCTGGCTGTGACGCTCAAGGAGTAGGAAAAGGAGGCATGAATGATCAAATCTCTAGCGGCGATTGCTTTTAGAGGTGTGTTGGTTTTAGGCGTCCTGGCCATTGGGACCAGCGCCGTGTGGGCCGGACCACTTGTACCCTGCAATACCCTTGCCACGATAGGGGCCTGGGAGGCCGCCGGCGCGTGCATCGATCAGACCGCCGCGGATCCGGTAGGTGACAAAATTTGGACCTTCAATAGCAACGGGAGTGGCACGGCAGTTCCCTCGACCTGGCTGTTTAACGTCAGTGATGTGTCGATAGGTCCGCTCACTTCACTTCACAGTCTCACGATTTCAGCCCCTACCGCGGGTGAGGTAGTGGGGCCTGGGACGTACACTCTCGATTACACCATCAGCATCAATCCGCTGTTGCCCAATTACACGTCGAACTTCATCGATGCCGCACAGGTATCGGCGAACGTCGCTAGCGGTACCTCGACGGATACCAAGGATCTGTTCGACTCGGGAGGCACCCCGATTGGCATTGTGACGTCAGTCAATGGCGCCACGGCGACGGTTGGTCTTCCGAACGAGCATGTGGTCGGCGTTGACGAGACGATCGTTCTCGGCTCGGGCGCAGTTCTGTTTAGCTTTACAGACGTGTTCACCGAGCAAACAGTGCCCGAACCCGCTTCGATGGCGCTGATGGGCGCCGGGTTGCTGGCCCTGGGTGGTCTGCTTCGCCGGAAAAGGGCTGCGAAGTAACGCGTAGAGTCCAAGCTCAGAAACATAGGCCCGGTGCGAGGCGACCCCCTCTCACCGGGCTTTGTATTTTGTGAGCCGTTCACTGGGCGCGAGCCCGCATGCCCGACGTCCCAGGTGCGAGGTTTCACCGGCACAACCTTCCGCGCTGCGCACCGCGCCTCGTCGCGCATGCTTTGAAACATTCGAGCGCAGGCCGGGAATCCCGCCGCATTGACCCGCAGGCGCAAGTTGCGCCAATGTGGATGCATGAACCGTCGCAGCTTCTTCAAAGGCGTTTCCACGTCCGCGGCCGGCGCGCTGGCCGCAGCCGCGTTTCACTCCAATGCGCTGGCGCGCGCGCAGGCCGCGGCGGCCGCGGTGACCGGGCGCGCGGCGGACACGGTGGCGCGGGATGAAGACTTCTGGATGAACATCCGCCATGCATTTACCGTCGATCGCAACATGGTCAATCTCAATAACGGGGGCGTGTCGCCCTCGCCGAAGATTGTCATGGACACCGAGGTGCGGTACCTGGAAGTCGAGAATCTGAGTCCGTCGTATTACATGTGGAACGTGCTCGATCCGGGCATCGAGACGGTGCGGCGACGGCTGGCGCGGATGTTCGGCTGCGATCCGGAGGAGATCGCGATCACGCGCAACGCCAGCGAGGGGTTGGAGATCGTGCAGCAGGGCATGGAGCTGCGGCGCGGCGACGAAGTGCTCACCACGAACCAGGATTACCCGCGCATGATCACCACCTGGCAGCAGCGCGAGCGGCGCGACGGGATTGTGCTGAAGCAGTTGAAATTCCCGGTGCCGCCGCCCAGCATGGATTACCTGGTGAAGCTGTTTGAAGACGCGATTACGCCGCGCACGAAGGTCATCCACATCTGCCATATGACCAACCGCACGGGCCAGATTTTTCCGGTGCGCAAGATCTGCGAACTCGGGCGGGCGCGCTCGATCGAGGTGATCGTGGATGGGGCGCACGCCTTTGCGCAGTTCCCGTTCCAACAATCGGATCTGGGGTGCGACTACTACGGCACGTCGCTGCACAAATGGGTGCTGGCGCCGATCGGCACCGGCATGCTGTATGTGAAGCGCTCGAAGATCGAAAAGATCTGGCCGCTGATGGCCGCGCCGCCGGAGATGAACGCGAACATCCGCAAGTTCGAGGAGATCGGCACGCATCCGGCGTCGCAGCGCAACGCGATCACCGAAGCGCTGAATTTTCACGACAGCATCGGCGGGGAACGCAAGGCGGAGCGGTTTCGCTATCTGCGCAAGCGCTGGTCGAACCAGTTGCGGGATCTCCCGGGGGTGAAGATTCTGAACAGCGAGGATCCGGAGCAGTCGTGCGCCATCGGATTCGTGAGTGTCGAGGGCTTCGACGCGCCGAAGCTGCAGAACTACCTGTGGAGCAAGCACCGCATCTGGACGGTGGCCATCGTGACCGGGGACGAATACCAGGGACTGCGCATCACGCCCAACGTGTACACGACGCTCGAGGAGATCGACACCTTCGCCGAAGTCATGACGAAGGTGATTCGCAGCGGGTCGATTCCGGCCTAGCGCGCGAGTCTTACTGGGCCGCGGGCAAAACCGGCACGGGCAGCGTGACCTTGCCAGTGGCGGCCCACTCGACGCCGCGCGTGAACGTGGCGAGGAAGGCCGGCGTCTGCACGGCCGGGCCGTCGTGGCCCAGGACGTTGACGAAGACGCGGCCCTGGCCATAATCCACGGTCCACAACACGGGTTCGGCCTTGCCCGGACCGGGCACCGGCTGGGACGGATTCTTATACAGAGAGTGGTCGTCCCAGGCCGTGGCCAGGATGTGGCAGCAGCCCTCGGGCTGCCACTTCAGGTTGGCGTACAGCTCGTCTTTCTGCTGCACGAAAGTCCGCGGCAGGCCGCGCGTGATGGGGTGGTCGGCGTCGACCACCTGCACCGTGAAGTCATGCGCGGCGGAGTGCTGGCCGTTGTTCGGCCGCCAGTTGGCGCCGGAGAGTTTTTCGAATTCGGTCCAGCCATCGAAGGCCGCGGCGGAGAAGTGGTACACCACCAGGCCGTGCCCCGAGCGCACGAAATCCAGCAGCGCACTCTCGGCGCGGTCGCCCCAGCGCAGGCCCGTCTTGCGCCAGTCGGCATAGTTGAGAATCACGACATCGTAGGGCGCGAGCGTCTCCGGCCCGGCGCCGCGAAACTCCTCGTCGATGCGCACTTCAAAGCGGCCGGTATCCTCCAGCTCTTTGCGCAGCAGCGGGCAGACGGTGCGCCAGTCGTGACCGTTCTGGCCGGTGATGATCAGCGCCTGAATCTTTTTGGGCGCGGGCGCGGCGGGCGTCTGTGCCAGCAGTAGGGAAGAGAACGCGAGCAGGGCGGCAATGAATCGCATGCCAATATCCTATGCCAATTGCATGCGCCGGAGTGGCGAACGGGGGCGCTCGCCGGGTGTCAATCCAGCGCTGAACACGCTCAGCCGCGAGCAGTGAAAACCAGCGAGGCCGAGTTCATGCAGTAGCGCTTGCCCGTGGGCCGCGGCCCATCGTCGAAGACGTGCCCCAGGTGGCCGTCGCAGCGCGCGCAGGAAACTTCGTCGCGCGCCATGCCCAGGCTGAGGTCGGTGCCGACGGTCACGTTTTCCTTGGCGATCGGCGCCCAGAAACTGGGCCAGCCGGTGCCGGAGTCGAATTTGGTTTTCGAGTCGAACAGCATGGTACCGCAGCACACGCAGCTATAGAGCCCGTCGCGGTGATTGTCGTGGAAGCTATTCATAAAGGCGCGCTCGGTGCCCTTGTGCCGCGCGACTTCGTAAGCGTTGGCGGAGAGCTGCTTGCGCCATTCGGCGTCGGTCTTGACAATCCTCTCGACCTCGACAACGCCGGTGGCGTGACCGGCCTTGTCGAACTGGGCGATTTTCACGGTCTTTTTCTGATTCGCGGCTGCCTGCATTGTGATGAGTCCTCCGGCTCCGAAAATACCCAGGATGGAACGCCTGGTCGGAATTGCATTTGAAATCTTCATGCGCGATCCTCACTTCCCGCCGTGATAGCTGACGCGCCAGATCGAATTCGATCCATCGTCGGAGACCATTAGCGCGCCGTCCGGCGCCACGGCGACGCCGACGGGCCGCCCCCACACATTGCCATCGGGCGTGACGAAACCGTTCATAAAATCGATGTACTCGCCGGTCGCTTTGCCGTCGCGCATGGGCACGCGGATGACCTCGTAGCCGGTGCGGATGGAGCGGTTCCACGAGCCGTGCTCACCGGCGAAGATATCTCCGGCGTACTCGCTGGGGAATTGCTTGCCATCGTAAAACGTCATCTCCAGAGAGGCGTTGTGCGGCTGCAGGATCACGTCCGGTGTGATCACCTTGTCTTTCAACTCGGGGTGCTTGCCGGCGTGCCGGGGATCCTGGTGCGGGCCCATGTACCACCACGGCCAGCCGTAAAAGCCACCCTCCTGGACATGCGTAATGTAGTCGGGCACCAGGTTATCGCCTAACGCATCGCGCTCATTCACAGAGGCCCACAGCTCGCCCGTGCGCGGGTGCACGGCAATGCCCACGGCGTTGCGGATGCCGTAAGCGTAGACCCGCCGGCCGCTGCCGTCGGGATTGAACTCCAGTACGTCGGCGCGCTGGAACTCGCGCTTCGAAATGTCCGGATCATCGACGTTACTGGCTGATCCGACCGAGACGAACATCTTTTTCCCATCCAACGTGAAGGCCACATCGCGCGTCCAGTGGCCGCCGTGGGCGGGCAGCACGGGCACGATCGTTTCGGGCGCGCCGCGCGCCTTCAGGTCGCCGTTGCGATAGGGGAAGCGCACGACCGAATCGGTGTTGCCGATGTAAACCCACTGCGGGTCCGCTCCCAGCGGATAAAACGCCAGGCCGAAAGGTTGTTTCAAGCCGGTGGCGAAGGTGGTCACAGTTTGAGCCTTGCCGTCGGGGGTGAGACCGCGCATCACTTTGACGTCCTGCGCGCCGCTTTCGACGACGAACAGATCGCCGTTGGGCGCGGTGCGGATGAGCCGCGGATTATTGAGCCCCTCGGCGTAGAGCTGCACCTTGAAGCCCGGAGGCGCGGCAGGCCATGCGCCGTCCGGACGCGCGACCACGGTGGGTCCGTTGGCGGCCGACTCGGTGGCGAAGGGCTCGGGCAGGTCGGCGAGCGTGATGTGGTGCACGACGCCGGGCCGCTGCTGCCGGTAGTCGGAGAAAACTACGTGGTCGGCGGAGGCTTGCGCCGCGGCGCTGCGGACGGCGACGACGCCCAGGGCGCAAACGAGAAGCGCCGGGAGCAGGACGGGAGTCAACGATCGATGCATAGGCTTCATGATGTTTGAGAATCGGCAGCGGTCACTTCTTCAGCAGTTGCGGATAGGCCTTCTTCAGCTTTTGCAGCTTGGGCAAGGAATTGGCGACGACATACGGTTCCAGCGGATGGTTCTGGACGTAATGCTGGTGGTAATCCTCGGCCGGGTAGAAGACCGTCAGCGGCGAGATTTCGGTCACAATGGGCGCGTGGAATACCTTGGCTGCGGTGAGTTGTTGGACATAGGCTCGGGCGATCTTCTCCTGCTCGGCGTCGGCAAACCAGATGGCGGAGCGGTACTGGTGGCCCCAGTCGGGCCCTTGGCGGTCCTTCGTCGTAGGGTCGTTGGCGACGCTCATAAAGACCTTCAGCAGCGTCCCGTAGGTGATCTTCGATGGGTCGTAAGTGATGCGGATCGACTCGGCGTGATTGGTCTTGCCGGAACCGACGATCTGGTAATGCGCCTCGGCCGCGGTGCCGCCGGTGTAGCCCGAGGTCACGCTGGAAACGCCCGCCAGTTGGTCGAACACCGCCTCCGTGCACCAGAAACAACCACCCGAGAGCACGGCCGTTCGCCGCCCCTTAGCGGCAGGCTTGGATTCATCCACTGCCGCGTCGGGAAAACGAGCGAGATCGACCGCGCTGGCTCCGGCGCACGCTCCGGTCGCACACAGGACCAGCGTCGCGCAAGCGGTGAGCAGGCCGCGTTTGTTCAATTCCTGGATCATGGGCACTCCAATAGATATGGATGATGCGCCCAGCCGGATTTATGCGCAATTGTGCGAACACGGTGCACGAAGAGCGGGCGAACGCGCAGCCGCAACCAGGCGCCGGCCACAACGGCCGCTCACGCGCCGTCCTGCGCCGCCGTGTGTTCAGCGGTAGTCGGCGGCCAGCTTCAACTGCTCTTCCGCGGCCAGCGTCCGCTTCTTCGACCACACCGCGAAGGTGACGCTGGCGACGCCCTTGGCGGACCAGCTCAGGGTCACGCGGTCAACCAGTTCCACGGGAAAGCGGTTGACGATTTCGCCCTGGCCCGCGCGGATGAGCCGCCATTCTCCATCCGGCAGCTCCGACGATTTGTAGGTCTCCGAGCCTTCCGGCTGCTCGGGTGAAAATGGATTTCGTTGACGGCATCATTGATTACGGAAGCTCGGTTCTCGTCACCGGCCAGGATAACCGGTCTTTTCTGGCGTTCCTCGGCGGCGAAATTGCCGGCTTCGACACCGACCGTGACGTGTTCATTAGCCCGTATCGCGGTTATGCCAATCCGATGGTTGTCGAAAAAGGCCAATGCACCGATTCAAAGGCCTTTGGCGACGACGGCTGCGGCTCGATCCAGATTGATATCGAGCTTGAAGCCGGGCGAGACAAAAGAGCTGGTCGTCCTGATGGGCGTCGGCAAGGCGGCGGTCGAAGGCAAAAAAACCGTCAAACAATTCGGCGACATCGCCAAAGTAAAAGCCGAGTTTGAAAAGCTCCGTCAATACTGGCACAACCGCATCGAAGGATTGACCGTGCTGCACGCCGGATCCGCAGTTCAACAGCATGATGAACATGTGGAGCCCGTTCAACTGCCTGATGACCTATGCCTGGTCGCGCATGGCCAGCCTGATTTACAGCGGCGAACGCGACGGGCTTGGTTATCGCGATACCGTGCAGGATTTCATGGGCGTCATGCAAATCATCCCGGACGAGGCGAAAAAACGTCTTGAACTGATGATCACCGGCCAGTGCTCCACCGGCGGCGCGATGCCCATCGTCATGGCCTTCACGCACAAGCCCGGCAAAGAAAAACTGCCCAGGGAAGACGAATACCGTTCCGATGACTGCCTGTGGCTTTTCAACGCGATCCCCACTTACGTCAAGGAGACGGGCGACACCGGCTTTCTACAACAAGGTCCTGCCATATGCCGACAAGGGCAAAGCGACCGTGCTCGGCCATCTCCGCCGGGCGATTGAATTCAATCTCAAACGCACGGGCAAACACGGCCTGCCCAGCGGCCTTTTCGCCGACTGGAACGATTGCCTGCGGCTGGGCACAAAGGGCACTTCGGTGTTTGTCGCCCTGCAGGTGCGTTACAGCCTGACGACCTATATCGAGATTTGCGGGATGTTCGGCAAGACGGCCGAAATCAAATGGGCGAAAAAGCAGCTCGAAATAATCGACGCGGAAACTCGACAAATTCGGCTGGGACGGCAAATGGTACGTCCGCGCCTACAAGGAAACCGGCGAGAAAATCGGCTCGCACGAAAACAAGCACGGTTCAATTTATCTCAATACGCAGTCCTGGGGCGTTATCAGCGGCCACGCCGATAAAAATCGCGCCAGAACAGGCGATGGCATCGGTCAACGAAAAGCTGGCCACCGATTACGGCCTGATGCTCTGCGCGCCGCCTTACGAGAATATGCCCGTGCGCGGAAATCCGCTCGATTGTGTTCAACAAGGGCGTCAAGGAAAACTGCGGCATTTTCAACCACACGCAGGGCTGGGCGGTGATGGCGGAAACTATGCTCGGCCATGGCAACAGGGCGTTCAAATATTTCCGCAGCTAGTATGCCGGCCTCGTTCAACGACAAGGCCGAGATACGCGGCAGCGAGCCATACGTTTATTCGCAATACACCCACAGCATTTTCAGCCCGCGTTATGGCGCGTCGCGCGTCCCCTGGCTGACCGGCGCCGCGTCCTGGGCATATTATGCGGCGACGCAGTATATCCTCGGCATCCGCCCCGATTACAAAGGCCTCCTCATTGATCCCTGCATCCCTGCCGACTGGAAGGGATTTGCCGCCATTCGCCGGTTCCGCAACAAGACGCTGAGTATCAAGGTCGTAAACCCGAATGGCGTCCAGAAAGGCGTTAAAAAGATTACCCTCAACGGGCAGACAATCGAAGGCAGCCTGGTTCCTGTTTCCAAAATGAAAAAAGAAAACGAAGTTGTTGTTGAGATGGGGTAGCGATGAATGCTTGAGAATATGAGAATAAGAAACAAAATCCTCGGAGCGGCCGGGCTGGCATTCCTGTGCCTTCAAACCCTGGCGACGGCCCAGAACACCAACCTGCCCGCGCCGGTAGCTAAACCAACGCCCCAACCCGGCTCCACACTTGGTGGCGGGACGGTTTCCCGGGTCAGCGGACATACACCGAAAGCAACCAGGAACTGCCGCTCATCTCGGTCAAGGGAAACAAATTCGTGGACACCAACGGCAACACCGTTCTGTTCCGCGCCTGGAGATTTCCGACCTGCGACATGCTCGAAATGCAGGGGCACTGGAACAGGGAACATTTCGTCAAAGTCCAGGAAATGGGCGCGAAGCTGGTGCGCATCCCAGTTCATCCGGTCGCGTGGCGGGAACGAACCCCGGCGGAATACATCAAACTC
>CAWIQF010000012.1:0-309027 GCA_963838205.1 Terriglobia bacterium
GGCCTCGGGGGACACTTGAAAACCGGCCAATGGGCGTGAGGCAGGACAAGGTTGTTATACCGCGCCGGAGCCGTCTACGGCAATTCAATTTCGTGTTCGCGGTTGAAACCGACCTATACTGGCAGCACCTGGGCGGAGGATACGGCTCCGCAGGGATGCGACCGGAGCGCCGTCCAGGGGCCGGAATGGCGGGGCGGTGCGAGCCGCCCCGCTCCGCAGCCATTCTGGCGCGAAAGCGTTAAATCCCGGGAGCGCGAGGGCAGCGCCCTCGCATTCAGAGAAGCCTCCTTCCTTGTGGCCCTGTTTCTTCAGTCGGCTGTGGCGGTCTTGGTGCGCCAGCTGCGAGGGCCGCATTTGAGCACGTGGCCGTGGTGGAGCAGGCGGTCGAGCATGGCGCTGACGGCGGCCACGTCGGCGAGGAGCTTGCCCCAGTCCTCGACGGGGCGATTGGAAGTGAGCAGGGTACTGGCGCGTTCGTAGCGGCGCATGATGATTTCGAGCAGATCCTCGGCGGCGGTCTGGGGAAGCTTGCGCATGCCGAAGTCATCGATGATGAGCAGGGCGACGGTGGAGACCGATTCCATGTACTGCTTGCGGGTACCGTCGAGCGTAGCGTCAGCGAGTTGTTCGAGCAAGATGTGAGTTTCGCGGTAGAGCACTTTGTAGCCCTGCTGGATAGCGGTCTGGCCGATGGCCTGTACCAAGTGGCTTTTGCCCGTGCCGCCGGGACCGAGAAACAGCGCATCTTCACGCCGCTCGATGAAGGCGCCGGTGGCGAGGTCGAAGACGACGCTGCGATTCATCTTCGGGTTGAAGGCGAAATCGAAATTGTCGAGCGTTTTGTGAGCGTCGCGGAAACCGGCCTGCTTGCGGCGGCGCTCGAGCAGACGGCCGGAGCGGCGCGTGAGCTCGTCCGAGACCAGTGACGAGAGGAAGTCAATCGGCGCCATGGGTTCGGCTTGGGCTTGGTGCAAGCGGGTTTCGAGGACATCGGCCATGCCGCCGAGGCGGAGCTGGCGCAGGGAGCGGTCGAGTTCGATGAGGTTCATGTGGGGTTCTCCTGGGTCTTGTTGTCGATCAGGTCACGGTAAAGCGTGAGCTGGCGGATGATGGGGTCGACCTGCCGCAGCGTGAGTTGGGGGCGGCGTTCCAGCCAGCGGCGGACGAAGCGATAGGGGTTCTCGCGGACGCCGATCTCCAGGGCGGCGGCACAGCCGTCGCCGGTGAGCGCCGCGCCGTGCTTGCGGGCCAGACTGAGGATGCCCTGAATGCGGCGAATCGCGACCACGCCCTGCTCGCGGTACATGAGCTGGCAGAGCGCGCCGATGTGGCTGCCGGCCTTTTCACAGCGGGCCAGCAGTTGCTGGGTGGAGCGCGGCGCATGGGCGGGTCGATCCTGATCCTGGATGCGATGGTGGCCGCGCTGCTGGCGCAGGTGCTCGCGCAGCAGTTGGCCGGTGCGGGGATCGAGCAGCCGCACGCAGCGCTGATCCCACTGCACTTTGACGCGGCGGCCGATCCAGCCCGGCGGGGCGCCGTAGTAGGCGGCTTCGACCTCAACACAGCCGTCCAGGTGTACGGCGCGCTCGCCGAATTGATAGAAGCGGAAAGGCTCGATGGGCAGTTCGAGCAGGGCCGGCTTCTCCTCGGCAAACATGGCCGCTACCTGGCGCTTGGTGGTGCCGTGGATGCGCGTGTCGGCCCAGTGCTCTTCCCAGCGGTCGAGATAGGCTTGGGCTTCTGCGAGGCTTTCGAAACGCAGGCCTTTCAGCGGAGTGTTCTTGGCGTGGCCGACGCTGCGCTCGACCTTGCCTTTTCGATCTGGATCTCGCACCCGGCAGGGCAGGGCCACCGCGCCGTAATGGGTCAGCAGGTCGCGGTACAGCGGGTTGAGCGCCGGATCATAGATATCGGGCCTGAGGACGCCCTCGCCGAGGTTGTCGAGGACCACTGTGCGGGTGACGCCGCCCAGGCGGCGAAAGGCGCGTTCGTGGAGTTCGGCCCAGATGTGCGTGCTGGAGTGAAAGGTGAGCAGCCGTACGGCCTTGCGGCTCCAGCCCAGGGTGAGCACAAACATCCGCGTGCGGCGGTAGCGGCCGGAGTGCGGATCGCGAACCATTGGCCCGCTCCCGTAGTCGACCTGCGCCTCCTCGCCGGGTGGAGTGACGATGACGGCGCAGGCCTGGGGACCGGGGCGGCCACACAGCTGGCGGACAAAGCGTTTGACGCTCTGGTATCGGCCGGTGAAGCCGTGGTCGTCGACCAGGTCCTGGTAAATGGCCTTGGCGTTGCGGCCCTTGCTGAGCGAGAGCTCGATGAAGTCGAGGTAGGGCTCGCAGGCGCTGGCGGTGGGGCTCCGGCCGGGCACGGGAACCGGCCCAGAGTCGGGGGACACCCCATTGGCCGGTTTTGAAATTGGCGGGGAGTCGGGGGACGCCTCGATGGCCGGTTTTGCCCGTGGCCTGCGGCCCCAACCGCCCGGCAGGCGAACGGGGACGCCGGCCGCCTTCAGATACGCCCCGGCGGTTTCCCGGCGCACCCCAGTTTCCTCTTGGATGCGCCGCAGCGGCCAGCCCAGCCGCCCCAGCGCGATGACTTGTTGTCGCTTCTCTTCGCTCAAGACATTGCTCACATCGACGGAGGGTACCCCTCCCGCCGCAGTCAATGTCCTGCTTCAATTTCGTTGGCCGGTTTTCAGCCGTCCCTCATTGGCCGGTTTTGGGTGTCCCCCAAAGCCCGGGCACTTGCAGTCGGCCAGATGCTCTTTAAGGAAACGCTGAACCGCATCCCTGCTCACTTCCAGGCGAGCGCGGCTCGATGCCGCCCAGGAGATGAAGTGCTCGACGGCGGCACTGTAGGCCAACACAACTGACGGACGGTAGCCGCGAGCCTCCAGTGTCGTCGCATAAAGAAGAACCAAGCCCCGGATTTCGACGTGCGACCTGGCTTTTGATTTGGAACTACGCATGATCTCTCCTCGGGACAGGAAGTCCTTCGGGGAGATTGTCAGATTATGCGGAGGTTGACTCGCGCGAGGTTGCTGCGCAACCCACTCGCTCACGCGATTGGGCGCATCTCAGCCGGCCAACTGCACATAATCCCGGACTGTGCATAATTGCGATTATGTGCACGTGTACATAACCGCAAGAACTACCTGTTTTGTGGCTCCGATTCCGGCGGCGAGCGCGCCGCCGCTATCTATAGCTTGATCGGATCGGCCAAACTCAACGGCCTCGATCCCGAAGCCTACCTGCGCGATGTGCTCACGCGCATTGCTGACCATCCCGTGAATCGCATCAGCGAACTGCTGCCCTGGAACACGGCGCCCCACTCATCCACCCCTTCGTAAATGTCCACTTAACCGCCAAGTGGACACTTGCCGGATCCGCATCAGGCTCCCTTGACGGCCAAGTCGCCCAATCGACAACTCACGCTCATCCCCGGCCAGATGTCAAAACGGCCATACTCGGACGCTTACCATGGCGCGCCACATGACGGCGTTTCCGGGCGGAGGATCCTTGGCGCGCGCCAGGTAGCCACCCAGGCGAGCAATCTTCGTTAGGTACGAGGAGAACACCGCCGGATGGCGCTGGCCGCGGGGCTTTATTGCATGGTTGGTTCCTTCACTTTCCGGCCGCGCCGGACACGCTCTGCGCCTCCAGGTCTCCCATAGCATACTGGATGGCCGCCAGAAACTGCCGAAGGATCCGCGGATCCCAGAATGTGTGCGGATTGTGCCCCAGGCAGGTGTAGTAGACCCGCCCTTTCCCGTAACTGTGAATCCAACTAATCGGGTAATCGCCGTCCTCACGCACGCAATTGCCGTAACATCGTCCCTGGTTCATGTCAGTCTTGGCCACATCCACGCTGAGCAATACGTGGACTTTGTCTCTCGAGTAGGGTGGTTGGAAGCGGAAGATCTCATCCGTATATTCAAACTCCTTACCGCCGAACACAGCGTTCAAAGGACTCGCTGGGTCATCCACTTTGATCATCACTTTCTCGTCGGTCATGCGGTGTGAGGCGCCCCGGCCACCGAGGATCTCACCAAACTCGGCCCATTCCGGCGACACGACCGTGACGGCGTGGTTAGCGATCAGGCCACCCCCTTCGGCAATGAACCGCCGGAAACCCTCCTGCAACGCCGGCGTATCGAATATATTCCCTGCCGCGTTGTTTAGGTACACAGCATCGAACTGCGAGATTCTGTCTGGCGCCAGCAGCGAGGCATCACTGGAGAATGTGGCCTCATAGGCTCCGGTTTTCTTTCCCATGAGATCGACGGCGATGTTGGCGTACGGAATGGACGGATGTCCCAACTTTCCTACGCTCAGATCGACCACCAGGAGTCTTCGCCGCTTTCGGGGAACGGCGGGTGCGCTGACCGGGATCGCCTTCTCGATCAGTTTGTGCTCTTCCTCGGTAGGTCCAGCCAATCGGTGGATACCCGCAGTACGGCTGCCAAACTCCCGGTGATAGGTGGCAATTGGGATAATGACCTTATCGAAGAACGCGGACCCGCGCGCGAAATCGTTCTCGAAAACCCATAGCGGTTTCAGGTCAGAACGATAGACCTCGCGAATCAACTCCTCAAGGCCCGCCATGTCCGCGTCGCCCACACGCACAACCAGCAGGCGGTCCTGCAGCAATCGAACGGCCTCAACTGGTTGGATTCCCAGGCGCACCCACAACTCGAGGTCGCCGCAAACGCCCACTCGCTTACTCCGCCGTTCACAGGATGCGAGCAGATTCTTTGGGTCCCCGCCGCGGATGGCCACGTTCACTCCGTAGCGGTCAGCCAGCTGCTCGATCAGGTTCCACTCCGCGCCCTCAGGCGGCTCGGTAACGATCGTCTCTACGCCCAGCTTGCGAGCGAACTCAAAGACGGACTGGTCCGCTGGAATGCTTCCGGCCTTGTACACGAGCGCGGTCACGCCTGCGGATCGCAGTTTCCGCACCGCGGCCGCCGTCTGCGCGTCTGAAACTCTATAGTCGAGGTCCTTTACGTTGACCTCGACGTTCATGGGTCCGGACGCGGTGATGCGATCGATAGGCGCGGCGACCACAACCCGCCAGCCCAATGTCTCTCGCGCGCGCATGGCTTCGGTCGCGGGAGTTTGCCCCGTGGCGGGGCCTGCTGCCAGCGCGAGGCCGATTAGCGATCCGAAAACCACGGCCAAATAAGGGTTTTTCATATGATTCCTAAACCCGCCACGGACGGGATAGCAGACGGGATAGCATGCCGATGACAACGCACGCAACGCGGCCCGGGAAACTTCCGCCACAGGCTGCTAGGGCTCGCACCTGCCATAACAGCTTCCGTGGTTCATGTCGGTCTTTCGCACATCCACCTTGTGCAAAAACGTGGACTCTATCATATCAGCGAGGATCCTTGCTCGCTTTCACGTCAAGCTGCAACGGGTCGGATCTTCATGACCCAAAACCGGAAAACGAGACAGCGGGAAAGTTGAAGCCTGAGCCTGGGTGTGGTTGTCTGGACAACAGCCGAAGGAGGGCGAATGCCGAGGCAAGACTACAGCGAAGAGAAGATCGTGTATGCGTTGCGGCAGGTGGAAGCGGGCAAGAAGGTCAGCGGAGTTTGCCGCGAGATGGGTGTATCGGCGGAGGCATTTTACACGTGGCGGCGGCGCTACGCCGGGCTGGGGTTGAGCGAACTGCGCGAGTTGCGCCAACTGCGAGAGGAAAACCGCAAGCTGAAAGCGCTCGTGGCGGACCTCAGCCTGGAAAAGCACATTCTGCAGGAAGTGCTGTCAAAAAGAGTCTGAGGCCCGTGGGGCGGCGGCAATTGGTACGCAGCGTCCGCGAGACGTACCAGTTGAGCGAGAAGCGCGCCTGCGGGTTGATTGGGATCACGCGCTGGTCGAACTGCTATGAAAGCTGCCGCGATCCGCAGGATGAACTGCGGGTGCGCTCAAGGATCTGGCTGGTATCCCCGTGTTCAGCTTCCGCTTGCGGGCGGGCATCGTCACGGCCCTGGCCATGGTTCCCCTCGGTATCGCGTTAGAGTTCATCCACGTTCACATTCCCGGGCGGAGCTACCAAGAGGCGGATATCGTGGCCGAGACCTGCGGAGTTTTCGGTGGAATCGCGTTCGCCCTCGCTGCCCGTTGGGTCGATCAAGCACTCGAACGGACATCCCGGACTGCCGCGAGACAATGACAGAGCCGTCCCATCCCCCATCCGAACACCGCGGCAGCATCTGCCCCCACTGTGGGACGCCCCGCGTTCACCGCTCCCATTGTAAAGGCCTCACCGAGCGTCTCCTCTTCCTCGTCGGCGCCCGCGTGCGCCGCTGCCGTGCCTGTGACGTCCGGTTCGCGCGCCTGTTCGGCTCCGCCGTCTGCATCGACGACGCCCGCCGCGTGCTCCGCCGCGCGGCCATCGTGCTCTTGATGGTCGCCGGAGTCGTGCTCGTTCTCATCGTGGTGCTCTGGCTCATAAACGAGCAGGCTGCCATCCGCCCCTCTGACTAGCCGGCGCGCATGCTTCAGTGTGCAGCGGCGGCCTGGAGTTCGCAGTTCTTCATCTGCCGATTCCGCACTGCCGCGCCCGTCAGCGCTACGGCCGCCCCAAACTGGTGATCGAAAAAGGCTGCTTCACTCTGACCCACCGAGCCAATCTGATTCCCCTTGTTCTGACCCGCAGGGCCGGAGGCGTGTCCAGAGGGTTCACGGTTCACGCCGCTTCCTCAACGCTCACGACCAGACGCTTTCCAAACACGTCCAGCGCTTCCTTGATCCGCGGCAGTTTGGTGGGGTGCCTGGGATCGAGCATCCGCCGCACCTCCTTCTCGTCGCAACCAAGTTTTCGCGCCAACTGCACATTGGTGATTCCGGCCTCTCCCATCGCCAGATAGAGGGCCGCTTTCGCAGCCATCGGTGCCGGGACGGGGATCAGCCGTTCGCCCCGCGTCGCTCCTGACGCCTTCGGGATCTCCCGCCCGCCGGCAATCCTTCCAGCGATCGCTTCCTCCAGGCAATCCGCCGCCTGCCAGAGCGCATCCTTCTCTCCTTCTCCCTGCGTGATTGCCTCCGGAACATCCCGGAACGTAATCACCAGGACTTCCGGCTTGTCCCCACGCTCAAACCTGGCTGGATACATGAACGTGCGCACGGTTGCCTCCTTCACTCGAAGTCTTTCTCGCTCAGGCAAAGCTGCTTGAGCATCTTGTGATAGGCACGCCTGTCGACTTCATCCTTCAGGTTGCGCACGGTTGTCATATTCGACCCGTAGTAGAGAAGTCCGTGGCTGCCTTTGCCGCGATGAGCGGTCCAGTGGACTTCCACACCGCGCTCTTTGCCCAGGGCCTGGATGCGCCGCACAAATCTTCGGTCCACTCACCGAGATCGCGCAAACGACGCCCGGCGCGCCGGGATCAACGACCTGCCCCTGCGCGACTTTGTGACTGCGACTGTATAAATGATCGTGGCCCAGCAGGACCAGATCAACGCCGTGCTTCTCATAGAGCGGACCGAGCACCGCGCGCATCTGCCGATAATCGCGGCCCTGGGCCATGGAATAGAGCGCCTGATGCTGCAACACGATGGTCCACCGATTGGGGTTGTTTGCCAGCACTTTGTTCAGCCAGGCGAGTTGGGCATTCCAGATCCGCTGTTTCGCCGCGGCGTCGAATTCCTCGTTGGAGAAGACATTCGAGTCGAGCACGACGAAGCGCGCGCCCTGGTAGTCCATGAAGTAGCTTTGGCCCTTCATCTCGGGAGCATCGGGACCGTTATCCGGCAGCGTGAAGAGCATGTGCCACAGCGGCGACACGCTCAACACGGTCTTCGAATCCGGCGACCCGGGAGCGCGATGCAGGTCGTGATTGCCGACCACCGGAAGACTGGGCACCGTAGCACTGATAAAGCCTTGTGCGTCACACCATTCGTTCCACAACCGGACGTCATGGCCCTCCGCCACCAGGTCGCCCGCGCTAGCGATGAAACGCGCCTCCGGAGCGGCGGCATACGCCGCGCGGATGGTCCGCGACCACAGCGACTTGATACTGTTCTGGGCGTCGCCGACATACAGGAAGCGGAATGGTTCGGGCTTGGCCGAGGCGGTACGGAAGGCATTCCACTCGCTCCAGCTTTTGCCGTCTCCAACGCGACAAAGATCGTGCGCGCCGGGTTCGAGACCGGTGAACGTGACCGCGTAGTGTCCTGGATCGGTCGCGCCCGCCGATGTCACCGTGCCCGCTACCGTGACAGCACCAGACTCGAATTTTGGACTCGGCGACATCTTCGCCACTTGACCTTGCGGCGAAGTCAACGCGGTTGCGGTCTCCCACGTGACCGACTGCGTCGTGGAGGGATCGCCGGACCAGGTGAGAATCATTCGCTCAGGAACGTGTCCCGCTGGAGCGGGAACCGACGGAGCGCCGAGCAGACGAACCGCAGGGGACGCTCCGAACGCGATGAGCCCGAGCGCCGTCCGGCGTGACTGAAGCAGCTTGTTCATATGCGTCTGTTTATCCTTTTCTACTGCACGATCCTGAAGTTGAAGCGGGCTGCGGGAAGACGCCGATGCGCCAACCCGCGGCCCGCGATTGGGAGAAACTCACCAGGCAGCGCCCTTTGCGAGCCGCCCGGAAACCGGCCGGCTAGAACTCTGCGCGCAGCAGGAACTCGATGCGCCGCGGAGCGCCCGAGCCGGTTGCGCCGGTGTTGATGATGCTGGTGATGCGCCCGAAGCTGGACGAAGACGAGTTGCCAGACGGGTTGGAGAAAATCGGGTGATTGGCGAGGTTGTAGGCGGTGGCGCGTAGGTCGAATGCGACTTTCTCGGTGATTCTAAACTTGCGCTGTAGCGATGTGTCGAACTCCAGCGCGCCGGGGCCAACGGCGGCGTAGCGTCCGAGATTGCCCCAGGTGTCGTTGGCCGACTTGGCAAATGCCGCCGGGTTGAACCAGTCGGAGATGGTTTGGTCCGCGGCGCAGATGTCCTGCCCGCTGACATAGTTTGGACGCTGACCGGACGTGTTGCCATCGAGCATTGCGGCCGCTTTGCGCGAGATGGTGATGTTAATCGGCAGGCCGGTACGCGCGGTGGCGATATCGACCGAGTAGCAGTCTGTCGAACCACCAGGCTTTGATCAGGTCTCCTTGGCGTTCGCCGAGTTCACGAATGATCGCGAGCAGGTTGGCCACGAAGCGGCTCTTGTCCGGCTCGTGATAGCCGACGGCCAGCTCCCAGGCGGGGTCGTCGCCGTGGTTGCAGGAGTGGTTGTAGTACAGGATCAGGTGAATGCCGCGCCGGCGCAGGGCGCGGGCGAGTTCGCCGATCATGTCGCGCTTGTTGGTGCGGCTCGGCAGGATGCGCTCGATGGCGTCACACGGTCCGGCGAGCCACTGCAGCGCGTGGCACGAGGTGAAGATCAGGTAGCTCGCGCCGCTGGAGGCGATGAGGTCGGCGAAGCGCTCGACGTCGAACTTGGCCACCGTCTCGGGGAAAGGCCGCCAATCGGCGGGGTGAATCGTCTGCGACAACGCGGTCCAGTGCGTTGAGATGCCGAAGGGGCAGGCCGCGAACCAGCTGGCGTCGGGGCGCTGGTAGGGTTTCGCGCCGAGTTCCACGGCTTGCATAGCAGAACCGGCGAGTGCGGCTGAAGCGGACAAGGTAAAGGTGCGGCGGGTGTATGGGTGCATTGGTTCACCTCCAGTGGCGGAGTTGACCGGGATTTACATTATCGGTTCTCCCGGACTGCTCATTGTGTTCCGAACGGCCTTTTTCGGATCCAGAATCGCAGGGTTTCAGCTCCGAGAATCTCCGCCCACTCACTCTGGAGCACTTTTCCACAGCCGCCCTACCTTCAGGAGAGGCAAGTCTCGTCCCGACAGCGAGTTCCATTGACACTTCCCCTTCCTCTCGTCTCCTTTGTTCAATTTTACAGCACACAGTCCCCGCTCCATCCAGTCGTGGGTAGCACCGCAATGCGACACACCATCGCACTGAACAGCCGCCTTGTCAGATGGCTCTCGGCCAGCATCAGCCAGTAGTACCGGCCGTGCTTGACCAGCCTCCCGCCCATCTTCACCAACCGCTGCTGCAGACTGGCCATCGACCAGTTACCGATCCGGTTTGGCAACACGAGAAAGGGTTGGGTTCCGTCGGCACCCAGCCCCGCGTCAGTTTTTGGGTTCACTCGTTCTGCTGATCGGCTGCAGCGCCTGTATCGCATCCATGGTGGACTCGATCTCACCTGCCCAATATTTGATGAGCACATCCCTATTCAACTCAACCCACTCGGTGAGCACAGCGAGTTCTTGTGCGTCAAGATGACCACGCGTGACTCGGACAGTCGGCCTGATAGCAACTTTCGCTGTTTGTGATCGGCGCGTCCCCCCGCTCCGCGCAACCTCGACCCGCACATCGGGTACGACGCCTATGTCCTCAAGGATGTAAACGGCGAACGGCAGGCCAGTCTCTTTGGGCGACAGAATGGCCAGATCGAAGCCGTCTTCGGGCTCTCGTTGTGCTGGCCGTTTGCCACCGACCGCCGGCGGCTGGCCCACAACGGCCCGACGTCGTGCTTTCTTCCTCGGAACGGGCTTGGGTACCTTGCTTGATTCCATGTTTCGCGTTGCCTCCACTCGAGCAATGACCTTATCCCATTCGCGCCGCGCGCTCCCGGTACTTGGCCGTGCAGCCATAGAAGGAGGGCGACTCCCATCGCCGCATGTTGTCGAGATACTTCGACATGTAATCTTCGTCGGTAAAGGTCGAGATTGGACCGATATCCTCCGGCTTTATTCCGTATCTCACCGCTGCCCGAGCGAGCCGTCTTAAGACTTGCATCGTCATCCCCCCATCCAGTAAACCGTGGCGCGGAGTCGGATGGAAGTATCCTGCGCGGCGCACAGAGACTCTGTGAAGCCGGAAGGTAGCGAACGCGCGGTTATCCCAAGGATGGCGGCGGTTGTATGCTAGGCACGACCCGGGGAGTCACAAAGGGAATTCCGGTCCAAAGGGAGATATGCGCCTGCAAGCTCTCAAGCATGCGCGGTACTACCGGCTGATGCTGGCCGAGAGCCATCTCACACGGCGGTTGTTCGGGAGCATGGTCCGGCGCATTGACGCGCTGGCAGTGGCGAGCGGGTAGCAGGGAGGCGATGATACCAGCGAAATCAGGCAGATCAGGACGCAGGGGGCGGAGAGGTGTTTGTGAAAATCATTGAAAAGACAAAGCTTCCCGGCTTTCGATTTTTCCGGTGGGCTAAAATTGGCGCTCGGCCGAGCCAAAAGACGGCTTCCGGAGAAAACGCACCCAAAAGCCGCAATTTGGAGGATCAACAGTGGGTGGCCCGTGATACGATGACCGGAAGCCGGGAGTGAAAAGGACAATCCCGGATAAATACCCTCGCGACCGCTGTCACCCGCTGGGCGCACTGAGCCGAAGGCGACCTGATTGAGGCGCCGACACACGATGTGCAGCTCGACACGCCCCTCGGGAATTTCTGGGCCGTGACTGGGCCCATTACCGGCACAAGTTGAGGCTTTCCTAATTAAGACTCCATCAGCGGGCATGATGGTGGGGCGTGACGTTTTGTAACGCGGTTTATGGTAAGGGAGATAAGAATGGCCGGCGACTGTGGGTGCAAACAAACGTGCACAGCTTTCTGCTCGATCTCAGGAGATCTCACAAGTACGGATCACTGGATGGAAAGGGCTCGCGGCGACGATGGTAATTCATTCATGAGGCACTCCAAATGAACTCCAAAGAGCGCGTATTGTGTGCGATTCAACACAAACCGATGGACCGGGTCCCAGTCAACTACTTGGGAACGCCGGAAGCAGATGCCAAACTACGTAAATACTTTGGCATTAACCTAGACGTTGCAGCGGTGATCCCGGGCGAAGCCATGGAGTATGACTGGGACATCCTTGGCTGCCTCGGCGCAGATCTTCGCGCTTTGAGGCTGCCTTATCGGGGCCCCGAATTCCCGACCTTCGACGACGGGCGCGCCCAGGATCTGTTCGGCGTTATATACCGTCCTGTGCGAAACGAAGTCGGCACGTATCTTGAGAGTTGCACGCTTCCCTACGCATCCTTTGAGACTGTTTCGGATGTAGAAGCGTACCCTTGGCCGGACCCGCACTGGTTCGACTACTCGGTGCTACCCTCGCAGTGCGAACAGTGGAAAGACTATGCGGTAGTTTACGGCTGGGTTGGGAATGTCGACTTGATTAACGGGACGGCCTTTGGCAGAGGGTTCGAACAGACCATCCTGGATATCGCCCTCGAGAATCCGGTCGGTCTGGCCATCATGGAGAAACGGTTCGAGTTCGGGCATGAACAGACGAGGCGTGCGCTCGATGCTTGTAACGGGAAGGTAGACATTGTTTGGATGGGAGATGACTACGGCACCCAGCGCGGACTGCTCATGAGTCCCTCGAAGTGGCGCAAATTGATCCGTCCCAAGCTGCAGGCAATGATCGACCTGGCTCATCAACACGGCGCGCGGCTGATGCTTCATTCCTGCGGATCTACACGGCAACTTTGGCCGGATTTTGTCGATATGGGACTAGACATTTACGACACGGTGCAGCCCAGCGCCGCAGGGATGTCGCCCAACGAACTGGCTGCAGAGTTCGGCCGCCACATATGTATGCACGGGTCGATCAACACTCAGAGCACTCTGCCCTTCGGTACACCGTCCGATGTCGCAAACGAGGTGCGCGACCGGGTCGAATCGTTCGGGCAGCGAGGCGGTCTGATCGTTGCTCCATGCCATAACATCCAGCCTGATACACCGATCGAGAACGTGCTGGCCCTGTACAGGGCAGCCGGCAGTCTGAAGAACGAGGAGAACTAATATGACGGAACCAGCCGGACTTTTCGAAGCAATTCTTACTGGCGACGCTAAAACCGCCGCCGCGGTCACCAAGCAGGCGCTGGACGAGGGCATCGAGCCGCTGAAGCTGGTGACCGACGCGATGGTGCCGGCGATGGACGAGGCGGGCCGGAGGTTCGAGGCGGAGGAATACTTCGTGCCCGAACTGCTGCTGGCGGCACGGGCGATGAAGGCGGCGATGGCGTTAATCCGCCCGCTGCTGGTGGCGTCGGGCGCGAAGTCCGCGGGCCGGGTCGCGGTGGGGACGGTGAAGGGCGACCTGCACGACATCGGGAAAAACCTGGTGGCGTCGATGCTGGAAGGCGGCGGATTCGATGTGCTCGACCTCGGGGCCGACGTGTCGCCGGAGAAATTCATCGAAGCGGTGAAGGAGAAGGGCGCGCAGGTGGTGTGCCTGTCGGCGCTGCTGACGGTGACGATGCCGGCGATGAAGACGACGATCGAGGCGCTGAAAACGGCGGGCTTGCGGGGGAGCGTGAAGGTGCTGGTGGGCGGCGCGCCGGTGACCGCGCAGTACGCGAACGAGATCGGCGCGGACGGGTACGGCGAAAACGCCAACTCGGCCGTGGCGCTGACGCGCAAGCTGCTGGCGGAAGGGAACTAGACCGGTGGCAGAGGAGCGGGGAGCCGCGCCGGCCGCGGCCGGCCAGCGGGCGTCGCGCCAGGGCAGCCGGAAATGCAGATGAAAACCCAACTGGCCATTGTATTCGGCGACGGTCAGGCGCATGCTGACGGTCGGCCGAGAATCCGAAAAGGAAAATCCAGGTCATAAGGAACCAACATCATGTTCAGGTGGAATCGCAGAGAGTTCTTCTATCTTTCCGCCGCTCCCCTATTTGCCGCTCGCACCGGCACGTCCGGAACGGTGAAGGTGACGGATACCGGAGATGCTATTCGTGTCAAAACTGTCAAATACGTCTTTGAGTGGATGCGTGCCAGTGACGCTCTGAAGCTCTCCGACTCGCGGGGCCGCGTGATCACCAACGGCAAATTGCAGCCGGTGGTGCTTGTACAGGCGCTTGGGGGCATGACGCGGAGGGCTACCAGCGGCAAACTCGCGGAAGCGCGCGTCACCGGGACGCGTCTTGATGTGCGCTACGACGGCGTTAATGGGTGGAGCCGCGTCGCGTTTGCCCTCGTCTTCGAAGATGAGGCGTTCTGGATGCAGCCGGTGAGCTACGAAAGCGGGGCGCCCGAAGACATCGTTTCACTGCACTACTGTGCCGAGGGCGTGGGAGAGGAGGCGCGGCCCACGCTCGCCTGCACCCACTACTCGATTCCGGGAATCTGCGAATCCGCGGGGGTCGGGCCGGTCGTCCAAGCGGCTATGAATCTGACTATGACACCTTGGCTGGGGCACGGCGGCCCAACGCAGCGTGTGGCTCCTATGCAGCAGTGGGGCCTGCCCGCTCATTTCTATTGCGGCTTCAACCTTCCCGGAATGGGCGCCAAGGATGGACGAATGCAGCAGGGCTCTGAGTGCTTTTGCTGCGGTCTGGCTGAGTTGCCCAACGGCGACTTGTTTCTCGACCTCCGCGGCGCGCTGACGTCCATGCTTGTCGATTATCGCGGTGATCTGTGGGGCCATATGCGCGGGCCAGGAAAGTTCGTGCTGGGCGCGAGACTCTACTGGGCCATCGGCGAGAACTACCGCGAAGCGATCCGCGCTTACTATGCGGGACTGGTAGGCGCCGGTGTGGTTGCCCGTAAGCAGAATTCGGCCGAGAAGAGCGCCGCTGTGCTATCGCCGCAATTCAACACCTGGGGCGCCGAAGTCGCCGCACGCCGGGAGTGGAACAAGTACGACGAGTCGGACCTCAATGCCTTCTACAAGGGTATGAAGGACAGCGGGATGAAACCTGCCATGTTCGTTCTTGATGCCAAGTGGGAGGGCCGTTATGGTTGGCTACGCCACTCGCCAGAGCGATTCCCGCATTTCCTCGAGTTCCTCGATAAGGTTCGCAGCGAGGGTTACAAAGTGGGCATGTGGGCAGCGTTTCTGCGCTGTGAAGATCCAGCGGACTTAGGTCTCACAACAAGCCACTTGATTTGCGGCAAGGACGGGAAGCCACATCCGTTCGCTGAAAACGACGTCACCTTCTACCTCCTGGACCTCACCCAGCCGAAGGTTCAAGAGGTGATTCGAGACGTAGCTCGCAGGTATGTTCAAACCTACAAGCCCGACTTGGTCAAATTCGATTTCGGCTATGAGTTGCCAGCGCTCTCAGTCGCAGCGCCGAAGGACATGCGCTATGCCGGCGAGCGCATTCTCCACAAGGGCGTTGAAGTTGTAGTCTCGGCGATGCGCGAAGTGAACCCCGACTTGGCCGTTATGTACTACTCGCTGTCGCCCCTCTACGCCGACTTCTTTGACCTGCACTGCACTGACGACCTGTTCCTAAATCAAGACGAGTACAATCTCGAGGCGAACCGCCGCATCTTCTTTGGCAGCCTCCTGGGCGAACTCGGCATTCCCACAGACGGCTCCGGCGGCTACGATTGGCGCAGCATGCGGGACATTTGGTTTGACTCGGCGCCGACGGGCACTCTGGGCTCGCTGCTGAGTTTCACTGGCGATGAGGAAGGCGAAGGCCCAGATTCAGCGATAGTGGCTAAATTCAACGGCCTGACGCACCTATTACGCCCAACCGTTACGTTCCGGTTAGAGGCCGTCGAGTGGGCCGCTATTAGTGCAACCCGCGGCGCCCGCTCGCCCTCGTGGGCTCGCTGGGAGGGGGATAATCTGACCCTGGTCGCGTTGAGGAAAGGCCATTGGAATGGCGGACCCGTCAGCGGACGCTACCGCGACATCGTTTCCACGACAGCGCCGCTGGTCCTCGCCTCTAAGACGGGAGACGATCTTCGGCGCAGTAACTTCCTGGCCCTGATGCCGTTTGGCGACGGCGAAGTAACCTTGAAAACAGAAGCATCCATTCCCCGACGCGCCGATATCGTGGAGCACTTGTTTGGCGGGAAGAAGAAACTGACCAGCCTCAAACTTACGGCGGGGGAGTGTCGCGTTAGCTTCCGAGAAAAAGACGAGCAGGGAACACCGGTCGAATGGGTCGAGATAAACGTGCGGGCCTAAACGATCCGGACAAGACCCGATTCCGTGGCTGAAGACTGACAAGGCAGGCCTCTGGCAGTGGTTTAGGAAGCTCGAGAATCCTGGTACAAATACTCTGCGACGCGCTGGAGGTGGGCAGGGTGGCTAACTCCGGCGCACCCTGCTGCCGACCATATGGGGGCCAAGCCTGATCCCCCTTCAAGTGCCCAACTTGTCGTCGGTCAAGAAACTAGCTGGGCGGAGTAGCGCGGCCAATCCTGGACGTTGGCGCCGGCTTGCGCCGCGCGCAAAGATTCGCAGATGGCGTGCGCCCTGTGGAACGCCTCCAGCGGTGCCCGCCGAAGGCCACCTTAAGGTCGAAAAACTGGTATAGTAGCACCCCACAGCGAGCCTGACTAGAAATTGACAAACTGGAACCGTAGCACCCTGCAGCGGGACTCAAGCAAGGTAAGCGTCTGGTCATGGCCCTCTAGAGCAATTTTTGACATACTATAAGTGCCCTGGCGATTTCTCTGCCGAAACCGTTATGCCGCAAGCATACGCAGACGATCTGCGTCGTAAGCTCTTGGGGGCCTACGACCAGGGGCGGGGTGGGTTGGAGAAACTGGCGGCGTTGTTCGGTGTCAGTTACGGCTGGGCGCAGAAGGTGGCCGCCACGCGACGGCGCACGGGGAGCGTCGAGCGGCCGGCGGGTGCCAAGCGCGGATTTCCGAGTCGGCTGACGCCGGAGTTGCGCTCCGCATTGAGCACTCAGATTCAAACGCGGCCCGACGCAACGCTGGCCGAGTTGCGGCAGTGGTTGAGCGAGCAGCATGGCGTGGCGGTGAGCGTTTCGCGGCTGTGCACGGTGCTGCAAGAGTGGGACTGCGGCTTAAAAAAAGTCGCTCCACGCAGCCGAGCAGGACACTCCAGACGGACGGGCGCGACGCCAACAGTGGTGGCGCGAAATCGCGGAGATTGACTCCGAACGCCTGATTTTCCTGGACGAAAGCGGGGTTACGACCGATTTGACGCGGCGCTACGGGCGCGCTCCGCGCGGGCAACGAGTGCGCGAGGGTGCCCCCGGCGGCCATTGGCACAGCGTCACATTGTTGGGGGCCGTAGGCGTGACCGGATGGAAGGCGGCGATGAGCATCGCGGGTGCCGCCGACGGCGACGTTTTTCTGGCCTACCTGCAAGACGTGCTGGGTCCGCAACTGCGCGCCGGCGACGTGGTGGTGATGGATAATCTGAGTGCTCACAAGGTGGCGGGCGTTCGCGCACTGATCGAGGCGCGTGGGGCGGAGTTGCGCTATCTGCCGCCCTACTCGCCCGACTACAATCCCATCGAAGCGTGTTGGTCGATGGTCAAACAGAAACTTCGATGCCTGCGCGCCCGAACGCTTGAGGCCCTCGATCAAGCCATCCCCGAAGCCCTGCGTTTAGTCACCGCCGAGCACGCCGCTGCCTTCTTCCGCCATTGCGGTTATGCATTATAGAAAGTTCGAAAGCGCTCTAGCCGCAAGGGGAGGGCCATGACCAGACGCTTACTTAGAAACCGGGCGTACCAGAAGTGGAAGAGGGACCGAAAATCCCGATGGACTCTCCACGGCAGAAATTCTGGAACGGACTCAAACCTCACGAAACTGCCTTTTATTTAGGCACTTGCGACCAATTCAAGCCTGAACGGAATGACAAGTGCGTTCGGCGTGTTGCAGTCCCCCGCAACCAAACTTTTCAAAGGCTTACGAACCGCCCCCATCAATTCAGAACTGTTACCTTGGCGGGATCCTTGGCTGGCCGAGCGGGGGTTCCCCCGGCGTCGGCGGCGGGCAGCGCCGGTTTCGCCACCAGCGCGTCCACGGCGCGCCGCCTGGCCTCCATCGAAATGTGGGAGTAGTGCGCCAGCATCTGTTTCGAGACGTGGCCGGCCATTTGGCGGATGGTTTCGTCGGAAGCCTCTCCGGACTCGGCCAAATCGGTCACCCATGAATGCCGGTTGTCGTGCCATCGTCCCGTTACGCCGGCTGTCTTCTTCACCTTCGCCCAGGACGTCTTGAGCGTCACCATGGGGCGCGTCGGGGGGGGCGCGTCGGGGGGGCGCGTCGGGTCGGTGGGCTGTAGTGCACCGAAGGGGAACACATACTAGCCCGGCTCGGTCGCGCCGAACTTCTTCAGGTACCACTTGGCGTGCGTCACGAGCGCCGCCAGCACGTCGCTATTGAGCGGTGCGGTGTTGACCTCAACGCCGCGGCCCAGCGGGAGCGCGGTGAAAGGCCGCCCAAGCGCAAGATCGATTGGCGCGTGGGGCGATATCAAGAGAAGCTGCGCGAATCGTCCTATCTACTGCCGGGCCGCTGGCCTAAGATCTTAGTGTTCGTATTGTTGAGGTATTTATGCACAACGGAAAGATCAACGTGGCGATCGTCGGCCTGGGTTTTGGCAAAGAGTTCATTCCGATTTATCAAGCCCATCCGGCCACCAACATGTACGCCGTCTGTCAGCGCACGCCGGCCAAGCTGGACCAGGTCGCAAAGCAGTACGGCGTGGCGGCCGGCTACACGAGTTTCGAAGAGCTGATCGCGGACCCGCTGGTGGACGCGGTGCACATCAACTCGCCGATTCACCTGCACGCGCCGCAGAGCATCGCGGCGTTGACGGCCGGCAAACACGTGGCCTGCACGGTGCCGGCGGCGACTTCGGTGGAGGAGTGCCAGGCGATTGTCCGTGCAGCCGAGGATGCCGGACGGAACTACATGATGATGGAGACCGCGATCTATACACGCGAGTTTCTGTTTATCCGCGAGTTGTACGAGACCGGGCGCATCGGGCGCGTGCAGTTCATGCGCGGATGCCACCAGCAGGAGATGGCGGGGTGGCCCGGGTATTGGGAAGGTCTGCCGCCGATGCACTACGCGACGCACGCGGTGAGCCCGTGCCTGGCGCTGGTGAAGGGCGAGGCAGAGCAGGTGGCGTGCTTCGGGTCGGGCTCGATCGCGCCGGCGCTCGAGGCGAAGTACGGATCGCCGTTCGCGGTGGAGAGCGCGCTGTTCAAGGTGCGCGGCGAGCAACTGGCGTTTGAAGTGACGCGCTCGTTGTTCGAAACGGCGCGGCAGTACATTGAGAGTTTCGACGTGTACGGCGACAAGGCGACGTTTGAATGGACGGTGATCGAGAACGAGGATCCGGTGCTGCACGTGGGCGAGAAGCCGGAGCGCGTAAAGGTGCCGGACTTTGCACGGCTGCTGCCGCAAGAGATCGGGCGGTTCACGTCGAAGGGCGTGTACGACGACCAGCACGCCCACCTGTCGTTCATCCAAGGCGGCGGCCACGGCGGTTCGCACCCGCACCTGGTGCACGAATTCGTGTCGAGCATCGTGGAACGGCGGCCGTCGTTTCCAAATGTATTTCAGTCCGTGAACTGGACCTGCGCGGGCATTTGCGCACACGAGTCGGCGATGCGGGGCGGCGCGATGGTGAAGTTGCCGGTGTTCACGCGGACCGCGTAGACAGGGGCTAAGAGGGAGTTTGAGAATGGCGGCACGATGGATCGATCCGGAGCTGGCGGGCTATCAATTTCTGTGGGCGTCGATTCGCACGGGACCGGTGGAGGTTTACCTGGTGGACGCCGCCGCCGGCGATGTGACGAACCTGACGCGGCAGCGCACGGCGGATTCGCACTACGCGGCGTGGTCGCCGGACGGGGAGCAGGTGACGTTTACGTCGGACCGCGACGGGACGCACAACCTGTACCGCATGGACGCCGACGGGCGCAACGTGCGGCAACTGACGCACGAGACGGCGCCGGTGGTAGCGGGCATGCAGAGCTTTCCGGCGGACGGGCGATGGATTTACTTCGGGCTGTTCGGCAAGAGCGAAGGACCGCTGATGTGCCGCATCCGGCCGGACGGCGGTGAGTTTCGCGTGATCGGTATAGGCGTCGATCCGGCGGTCTCGCCGGATGGAAATGAAATTGTGTATGCGCGGCAGCTTGCCGATGGCCACTGCCTGTTCGCGGCACGGGTGGACGGGACGGGCGAGCGGCAGTTGACGGAAACGCCGAACTCGTTCTTCGGCATGCACCCGACGTGGACGCCGGATGGTGATGCAATTCTCTACGCGGACCGGGTGGGCGAAGCGCTGGAACTATTCCGCATCAAGCCGAACGGTAGCGCGCGCCGGCAATTGACCGAACTGAGACAGGCGGCGACTTCGCCGGCCGTGTCGCCGGACGGCAAATGGATCAGCTTCCGGGTGTGCGATGAAGTGTATTGGAAGGACGCGGCGACGAGCCAGCGAGCGTACGCCGAGCGGCGCAGCGACAAGCGGCCGGTGTGGGTGATGACGCCGGAAGGCGGCCAGGCGCACGTGGTGGAGACGATGCGCTACCACACGACGATTGACGGCAGCCGGGCGCCGATGAGGATGAAGCGCTGAAATTCGCCGTGAACGCCTGGCGGCGTACCGCGTAGCGACGAGTGTGTTTTGAGCGCGCGCCTCGATTGGCTATACAATAGCCCCAGCGCGTTGTATGCGGCGGCAGGTCGGAGCGAGGCCCGTTGCGCGGTATTTCCAGCATCTCCTACGAGGACGCATTTTCCGTAATCGAACCGCAGATTGCCGAGGGTGTGCACGTTTATCCGTTCGACGACGAATGCCCGCTGGACGTGCGTTTCCTCAGATTCGGGCGCAAGCGCGATATCCGGCTGAATCGCCACGAGTACTTCGAGTTGCTGTTCGCGCACTCAGGCGAAGTCGTCTATCAGGTGCAGGACCGATCGTTCCACATGGACCCCGGCGACCTGTTCGTCATGGGCAGCAGCCTATGGCACCGCATGAGCGACTACCCGCGCGGTTCAGTGAAGGCGGCGGTTCTCTACTTCCTTCCCGAACTCGTGCAAACCAGCGCGGCTCCCGGCGAGGCGCTCGAACTGCTGCGCCCGTTCATAGTCCAGGACGATGGGTTCCCACACATCATTCCCGCCGCCACCGGCATCCCTCGCCAGACCTTTGGGCTGATGCGCAGCATTGCCTCGGAACTGCCGGCATCCACGCCTCCGAGCCGGCTGATTGCCCGGACTTACCTGCACACGGTGTTGGCGTTGGTGGCGCGGCACTATGCTTCCTATCGCGGCACGGATAAGGCGCATCAGCGGCGGCAGCACGATCTCAGCCGGCTGCGGCCGCTGTTTACATTCATCGATGCGAACTACAGCGCGCCCCTATCGCTGGCGCGCGCGGCCGCATTGCTGCACCTGAGCCGGTCGAGCTTCATGCGCCTGTTCCGCCAGGTCACGGGCGACTCATTCGTGAGTTATCTGAATCGCTTTCGCGTCGCCAAGGCCGAAGAACTTCTGGCCAATACCGACAAGCCGATCGCGGAAATCGGGCAAGAGGTCGGCTTCTATGACCAGAGCTACTTCGGCGCCACTTTTCGCGTCCTGCACAAGATGACTCCGCGCGAGTACCGGCGCCGGATGCAGAACGATCGCGGGAGCCGCGAACGTCCGACGTCGGCGGACTGAGTGGCGCGGCCTCAGGGTCCGTCACGCACCAGGCGGGTGCAGCATCTCGTGGATGGCGCTGGAGAGAGTCTCGCGCTCGAATACACGGCGCCAGTCGGGTCGGATGATTTCGCGCAGGCCCCACTGGATGGCGAGCTTCGCCGCGTCCGAAAAGGGCGACTTCTCGGCGCCGAAGCAAATCGCCATAGCGATTTGCGCGTGCCCCGCCATGAAGGCCTGCGCCGCCGCGGGCGGCACGCCGCGATGGATCGCTTCGTCGAGCGATGCCTTCATCAGAGCAGCCGCCGTGGCAACCACCATCTCCGACATCGCCGGTTCCAGGAAGGCAAAATGTTCGGCAGTGACGCGATGCGCCTGATTGACGGGCGCGAAAATCGCGCGGCACAACTCGGTTCCTTCCGCGAATGTTTCTTCGGGACCTTCGACCAGCGCGACGATGATGTCCTGCACCGCGAGGCCGCCGAAGTAGTCGCGCCGCGCTTCCGCGGTGGCCTGCTCGGTGAAGAATGGCGGATGGCAGGGATGCGTAATCATCTGCGAAACGTCCGCACGGCTGGGGAGTTCGCCGATGTAGCTGGCGGCCGCATCGAGCGCAATCAACGCTGCGCCGGGCTTCATTCGCGGCACCGCGGCATGCGAGATCTTGCCGATCGCCGCATCCGGAACTGCCAGCACGATGAAATCGGCCAGCGCCACGGCGTCCTCAAACGGCGTGACGTGGAAGCCCGCGTCCGCGAGCGCTTGCGACTTCTCCAACTGCGTCTCAACCATCAGCACAGAGTACTGCGGATGACGGCCGATCTTCTCCGCCGCGCGCGCGCCCATCTTCCCTCCGGCGCCCACGATAGCTACTGTCTTTTGCATACTCTCTCCTTTCCGCCGCGGCGCACCTAGTTTGGAATGAGGCGCCGCAGATACGCGATGCTTTCGACCGCCCAGGCGTCTTCCAAGGCGATCGTTTCTTCCACTGCCGATTGCTCCGGAGGCCACAATTCCAGAATTGCGTTCGGATCGCGTCCCGCCGCGCGCAGAGTTTCGATCAGCCAGGGCAGATCGAGCTGGCCTTTTCCGGCGGGCCGTCCTTCGACGTTGAAGCCCATCATGTGCCATACCCGCAGTACCGCGAAATCCTTCACGTGCAGGCACAGCGTGTGCCTGGCGAGGTGGCGGGCCACCTCGCGCGTCCCTTCCGGAATCGCCAGAGAGTTCACGGTGTCGAGCGTGATTCCGACCCAGGGACTGCCGATCCTGTCCAGAACCGCGGCCAGCTCCGATGCCGGAATCCGCGCGTTCTCCAGCGCCAGGCGCACGCCCGCCGCGGCCATCAGCGGGGCCAGCGCGCGCAGTCTGCGCTCCAATTCGCCGATGGTTGGAATCGACCCATCAGCCAACTCGGGCACCGAACGCAACAACGTCGCGCCAACGCGCCGCGCTAACACAATTTGTCCGGCAATGTGATCGCTGTCGATACCGCGGGTTCCGAGTTCGATCTCAATCGCCCACTCGCGCGCACGTCGGATCAGGTCGTCCAATTCGAATTCGCTCAAGCTCTCCAAGGGCAAATTCGGCCCGTATTGCACGACGCGCACGCCCAATCCACGGGCCTTCTCGAGCAGCGCCATGGCCGTCATCGGGCTGGCCGGCCGGGCACCGTCGAAGCCGATCGCCCACATGTACGAGTACGTTCCGATACCGAGCTTCATCCGTGGCCACCTTGCGCGATAATCGCGATCGCCACGATAAGTAGCGCCATGCCGGCAGTCGGCAAGCTCCACGCCAGTTCGCCCGTCATCGGGGCGCCTCTTCGCAGTTCCCATCGAGAATCGCGATGGCGTAAGGGTTCAGTTCGAGCGAGAGCCGGCCATCGCATGAGTCGATCGTCTCACTCGCGGCGTCGCACCACACCTCAGGTTGCTGCATCGCCCATTCGGCGCTATGCTCATCCAGTCGCCTGAGCCGCAGCGGCACCGTGAACATTGCACCCAGCAGCCGAATCCGCGGTGCCTCGCGGCTGAAGTTCGCCACCAGGATTCGCCAGCGCGCGCCATCGCAAAGCGCCACGGCATCCGCGGCCAGCGGCGTATCGGATTCGGTTCGCATGACAGATCCGCCCGCGAATTCACCCGCTGCCGCCAGCACATGGTAGAGCGGGAAGACGCCACCGGCGAGGGAGGAAAAGCGTGCCGATTGGGAACCCGCCGCGCGCTCAATCACTCCGCGCCAGCCAGTCGTTTCATAGTACGTCACGCTGCTCGCGCCCGCTTCCGCAAGGTATTCCAGACTACCCAGCGTCCAGCACGCGCCGAACAGCGACATCTGCCGCGGGTCCACTTGCGGCGGCAGTTCCGCGAGGCGCGAACTCCGATCCGGCGCGGTCGCATCCGGATTGAAACGCGGCTTAAGCGTCACCGGCGAAACCGCCACTGGCCTATCCCCGCAGAGCGCCCGGGCACTCTCGACCGCTTCGCGCTGCCCAGGCAGGTTCTCCACGAGCGTGTCTTCGTCGAAGGCATGCACCTGCGGATTGAGGCCAAACCAGATTCCGCTAGCACCCCGCATATCGGGCCTATGACGGTTCAGCTCCGCGAAGTACGCGTTTGTACCCACCAGCACTTCGCCGCCGCTGAGGTTGCGGAGCGACTCGCGCGCCGCTATCGGCAGAGCTCCGTCGATTAGCCAGCGCACAACGCGGCCTTTGGTGATGGAAGCCAGTTCCTCGACGACTCCATGCTCTGCAGGCGGCATCTGCAGCATGATTTCCAGCGGGACGCCTAGGAGCATCGATTGCTCAATCGCTTGTTGCGCCGTCGCTCGCCACTCGCTTTTTTCAAGCGCGAGGTCCACTCGCAAGTGCGCCAATCTCAGCCGCCGCAGCCGTTCAATCGACTGTGCATCAAGCGACTCGCCGTGACTCGCGATTGCCAGGCCCAGCCGGGGCAGTGGCGACCGGCGGTGCACATCGACGCGGATTTCCACCGCATCGTCGGGCCCAACACTTGCACCGATCTCTTCCCGAGCGCCATCGATCGACAGATCCACGCTCTGGTGCACTTTGGTACCCGCCTCGATGCTGGCGGGATAAGCAAATCGCAACGGCGTGGAATAGGTCTTAAACGAAGCGTCGGTCCAGTTGCGCTGGTCTTCCGTTTCGAACTCCTCGCCTGCAAACTCCACGCGCGCGCGGACACCCGAAAAGAGAGTATGCGTGATCGCGCGCAGGCCGAGGAAAGGTTGGTCGGGCGCGATCAGCCGTGGGAACGCACTCTCTTCGACGCTCCCGTCCATATGCTCGAGCGTGCACGGCGCTCCCACGCATTCCGCGAGCGGATGCAGCACGCACCACCCGATCCGGTTGCGCCGGAACGTGGTCAGCGCCTGGCCGTCCATCGTCCAACGAATCGACCCGGACCGATCGCCGCGGATCGTGGCGTGCCAGCGAAAGTGGATCTCGTCCTGCTTGTGTTCGCAGTCGTAGGAGATGGCGAATGCGCTGCCGTCGTCTTCCATCTGGTAGTTCGTGATGACGCCGGGCACTGTGCCCCAGTTCTCATCGCGCACGGCCATATACACGCGCCGCAGGACTTCGCGGGCGCCTAATCGGATCCAGCGCAATTCGCCATTCTGCAGCGTGGCCGTCAGGGAACCCGCGTGCAGCGTCCGCCGAGGCGGCGGCTCATCCTCACGCCCGTATCGTAAGACATTGGCCGAAAGCATAGCGGATCACCTCAATCGAATGGTCCGGCCTTTTTCGGCCGACTCATAAGCGGCGGATACAAGCCGGACCGTTTTCAAATTATCGTTGGCACGGGTTTCGCCTTGCACTTCTCCGCGCAACGCCCGCAGCAGGTTCGCCTGGCATGGAACGATGCTGGAATGCACGATGTCGTAGGCGGGATCGGCCCACGGAAAGCGCGGTGGCGGAACTTCCCGGACCAGCGTGCCGTTCTTCGTTGTGACCCGAATGCCGAAATCGTGCGTCAACTCGAGCGACCCGCGTTCCGCTTCGACAAATATACAGGTCTCGGGAAACTTGTCTCGCTCGAGGAAGTTTTCCGCGTAGGCGAGTTCCACCAGCACGATCACGCCGCTGTCCATGTCCATCATCACCGTCGCGACATCCTCGCCCTGAATGTCGGCGTGGACGCGCACCGTCCGGCAATACAGAGTTTTCGCTTCACCAAACAGAAACCGCGCCACGTCCAGAATGTGGCTGCCCAGGTCGGCGAGAATAAACTGCTTCAGTTCCTTGAGGAACGGTTGATTAGCATAAACCGGGAAGCCCGAAATCATATCCAGCCGCGCGCGGAAAGGCTTGCCGATCTCGCCGCTGGCCAGAATCCGGCTCACTTCGCGGATCGGCGTTTGCCACCGCCAATTCTCGTTCACATAGAGCGGCACGCCCGCTTGCGCGCAGGTCCGCACCATCTCCTCGGCGATTTCGAGCGATGGCGCCAGCGGCTTTTGGCAAATCGCCGGCAGCTTGTGAGCCGCTGCCAGATGGACGAACCGAGCGTGCGACTCCACGTCCGTAAGGATGTCCACGAAATCGAGGTTTTCGTTGCGCAGCAGTTCTTCGGGGTCATCGTAGACCGCGGGAATGTCGAACTCCCTCGCTAGCGCTTCCGCTTTCGAGCGCGTGCGATTGTAGATGGCGACGCACGTCGTTCCGCCAATCTCACGCCAGCCCGCCAATTGAAAACGAGCCCAGAAGCCTGCGCCGAACGCCGCGAATCGTAGCTCACTCATTGCCCGGATCCTGCCGCACGGCATCGACCCCGCCGGGGGCGCCAAATCCACGGGCGGCATCATCCAGCACGAGCACCCAATCGTTGCCGCGCGACGGTGTCCCAGGCGGCGTGAAAGTGCGAGTGCCGCGATTGGCAAGTTCGCCAATCACGCTCGCAGTGCCCGTGCGCGTGTCGTACCACCACGCCTTCACCGTCGCACCGGAGATCTTGCCCAGCGCAACGTGGATCGAAGCCCCAAGCGGAGTGTACAGGAATGCGTAGCCATCGCCGCGCGTCGCTTGCAAATGGCCGGCCCCGTCCTGTTGGGTATCCTCATTTAAAGTTTGATCCGGCACGCGCGAGAAGTACGGCCGCGATAACACCAGCCGCCGCACGAATTGCATTTCGCCCGCGCCTGGCAAATCGAGGCTGGTGTGCCAATCCCCGCGCGCCAGTCCGACTGCCTCGCGCCCCGGCGTCTTCATCTGCCAGATGTCGTGACAGCCGTAGGTGTGCCCCTGCGCCCCAGCAAATACGGCCCAGTAGGCCGCCTGGCGCACGTCGAAATCGTCGAACCACCCGTTTTGTTCCGGCTTCCAGTTCACGGGATGGTTCTCATATCGCGGCTCGCCGTCTGTGCATGGCTTCACGGGCACGCGCTGGTAGTCGGTCTCGATCATGCGGTAGTTCGCCAGGTCCTTGCGCGCGTGACCGCTCTGCAGCATGTTGAAATCCAGCCACGGCTCAGCCTGCAAACGATCGCCCGAGGATTGTCCGCCTTGTGGATGGAACGTGATCAGGTGGCGCCCGCCGTCGCCTTCCTTGAGCCCCGCCGCCATCTCGCGCCACACCTGCTCCACGCCCGCTGGATCGCGGTCGCCGCCGAGAATCCAGATGATGTTCGGCCGGTCTTTGTAGCGCTGGCCGAGGATCCGCCCATACACGCGCGCCTTCTCCGGCGTGAAAATCACCGGGCCGACGCCCCAGGCTTTCACGACCTTGTCCCCCCACGTCGGCAGCACGCCGATATACAGCCCGCGCTCGCGCGCCAGGTCAATCACCTTGTCGACATGCCGGAAATAGGCTTCATTGACGCGCGCGGGATCGTTGCCGATCAACGGCAGTTCGCCTTCCGCGTTGGGCGTGTTTAACCCATCCAACTCGGCCAGGATCACGGCCTGAATCACCGTGAACCCTTTGCGGCTGCGATTGTCGAGGTACACCGCACTCTCCTCGATCGTCAGCCGGTGAAACAACTCCCATGCGGTGTCGCCGAGATAGAAAAATGGAGTGCCGTCGGCATGCATCAAGAAGCGATGGTTTGCCGCCACCTTCAGATCGCCGTGGCGGAAATCGACACTCTGGGCCGACATGCCTGTTGTTGTGCTCATGATCATGATCGCAATCCGTCGCATCCAGCTCATCGTTTGCGTGGCCTCCCGCGCATCGCTCTGCGTCGCCGTGGCAGTGTCAACATATCGGGCCTGAGTCCGCATTTCTAGGAAGAACAGACTCAGCATTATGAGAAAACGCCCGGGTCTTTCGCAACCGGTCCAGCGCGAACCCAAGCGGCACTAGATACAGCGCCAACCCGAGCGCAAAGCTCTTCTGCAAGCCGAACGAATCGGCCATTCTCCCCTGCAGCACTGGGAGCACTGCGCACCCGATGAAGCCCATCGTCAACAGCCCAGACGCCTGTCCGGTCAGCTCGCCCAGTCCCTCAATTGCCAGCGCGTACAGCGTCGGGAAGAAGATTGAAATGAAAAATCCGCCGGCGATGAGTCCTGCTACCGCGATCCACCCCGCGCCAAACACCACGCACGCCAGACACGCCATCGCGCCTGCGATGTTGATTGTCAAATGCGCTGCCGGACGGACTCTTTTCTGCAGCCAGGCCCCGACCAGTCGTCCGGCCGCGAACACGGCGAAGAACACGGTGAACAGGCGTTGCGAATCGCGCGCGGACAGCGCGGTGATCGACCGGTCTTCCAGAAAGTTGCGGAAAAACCCAAAGAATCCGGCCTCCACGCCTAATGACAATGTGATCGCGACGAACCCCAGCAGCAGCTTTGGATGTTGCCAGATGGTGCCGCTGACGGTCCTCTCCCCCGCCCGGCTCTCGCGCGTTTCCAGGCCGCCCTCGATCTTGACGTTGCGCACGATCGCTGTGACCATCGCGGTCGCAACCAGCACTCCGCCCAGCGTCAGGAAGAGGCGTTCCATGTACGGCAGCTTTGCGCCCACCGTCACGGCCGCGGCCGGGATGAGCACCGACAGCGTCGCCGGCGCGATGATCTGCGCCACCGCGCCCAGTGCGTTGCCCAGATTCAACCGGCTCGATCCCTGGTCCACCGGCCCCAGCGCGCACAGCAGCGGGTTGCCCGCGACCAGTTGAAAGTTGAACCCCACGCCGATGAGGAAGAAACCTGTCAGCACAGCGCCATAACGGCCCGATTCGAGACCCGGCACCAGCAGCAGCGTGCCGGCCGCATACAGCGCCATCGCGATCGAGAGATAGTTTTTGTACCCCAGGCGTTTGACGAAATATCCCATCGCCACGGCCAGCAGAAACGGAATGTTCTTCGCGAACATCGTGTACTGCTGCTGCTGATAAGTGAGCCGGAAGTACTCCTTGAACTCGGGCAGGAACACGCCCTCGAAGCACTGCGTCATGCCGCAGAAAAAGTAAATGAAGTACACCGTGTAGAGCAGCATGCGCGCCGGCCTGTCCTGCTCCTTCATGCCCTGCGGTACTCCTTCTCTGTGGCCGCTCTCACTGCCCCTTCCGATACGGCTCGTTGTCGCTCACGATCGCCCGCGCGCCGATCTCATTGCGGATCTCCACGCCATAGAAGCCGTTGTTGCCGCGGACGATCGCGCTCCGGACGCCCACCTTGAGGTGGATCGCCGTCGGCTGAAACCGCTGTGACCCGCCCGCCGTGTGATCGGCATTGCCCGGCTGGCGCGCCTTCGCGAGGGCATCGAACGTGCAGTTCTGAACCTGCACCTTGCCAGCCTCCACGACGATGGAGGCCTCCGGCGAGTCGAAATTATTCGAGAAGTAGCAATCCGAAAACGACGTGTACCCGTCGCCCCGCAGTACGGCGTTGTGCAGCACCGGACCCCAGAATCCGCAATTCACAAATCGCACGTTGCCCTTGCAGCCCGGTTCAATTACGATTTGCGTGGACCGCCCCACACGATGCGCGTTGAACTCTCCATTCGTGATCAGCAGCCCCTGCGGCTGGATCGCGTCCACCTCTACCGCCGTATCGCACGCATCCGCGCCGATGCCGAGGAATTGCCCGTTGCACGATCCGTTCTCCGTCTCGATGAACCGGTAGCCCGTTTTCGCGGGAAATACGAACGTGTTCGTGACGAACTCCCAATCAGTGCGCCCGAAAACGAACGCCTCCAGGTGCTGCTGCATGTACGCAAACACCTTGTTCCAGTCGCCGTCGAACGCCTGGTGCGCCCAGAAATGCGAGTGGAATTGGACGTTCTCGATACGCCCGACGTCACCCGTCCAATCGACGAAGATCCCGTGCCGCAGCACCGTGCCCTGCACGCCCATAATCCTGTGCCGGCCGTTCTCCGTCGGACCCGTGCGAATCCCGTTGTAGCTGTTGACCAGCGTGACGTTGGCCACCGTCGAGTCGAAGCTCACGTCCTTCGGGTTCTCGGGATCGCCGCGAATTTGCACCGTCCACGGGTACGGCTGGATGTCGTCCACCTTCTGCTCGGGATAGTAAATCGTCACGCCCGTCAGAGATGTGGAACTCCGCATCTCGATAAACGCCGGAGCGTTTTCCTGCCCCCGTCCTTCGGTGGGCATCAGAATCGCGCCCGTGCGCGGCTCCCACGACTGCGGCGCTTGATTGACGCCCGCCACGTGCACGCCCTTCCTGATCACCAGGTGGCCTTTGCACAGCCATTGCCCGACCGGCACTTCGACCACGCCGCCCTTCGCGCTGGCGGCGTCGATGGCCCGCTGAATCGCCGCCGTGTTGTCGGTCACGCCGTCGCCCAGCGCTCCAAACGCCGCTATGTTGTAGACGCCTTCCGCCGCGCCGGGCGCAACCGGCGTCTGCCCCGCCGCGCTCACGCAGCACGCGATGGCGCCCGCGATCAAATACCTCAGCACCCGCGCGCCTCCCTATTTCTCGAACGCGAATTCAATCTCATTCGACCAATGCGTGGACCAGTCATCGTGGAACGTGAGCGGATTGCTCTTCGATACACTGCGCCCCGCCGCCAGTTCCAGCGCCGGACCCGCGTTGTTGTTCGCGCGGAAGCTGAACTTCACCGTCGCGCCGGCGTCCAGGCGCCGCTTCACATCAGGCATTTCACTCCACGGGATCGCCGCCTCGACAATCCGCGTGTTGCCTTCGCGGCGCATCGCCAGTTGCGCTCCCTCCACCGGTCCGCCATCGTGCGGCGCCTTCGGTTGACGCGGATAGAAATGCTTGCGCGGCATCCCCGGCGCGAGCAGCCGCCACACCTCCGTACCCCCGCCGTAGCGCGCCGCCACCGGGTTCAACGCGTACTCGTAATCGGTATCCGCGTAGACCATAAAATGCTCCATGGTCCCGCGCGGAAACTCGAGAAACGGCTTCTCGCTCGGCGCCAGCACGTTAAACGCGAGCTGCACGTTGTCGTGGTCATTGCCCGACGGAATCGCGAAATTCTTGCGGTACGAAAACCGCCGCACGCCCGCGGGCCACTGCAGTGCCTTGTCTTTGTCCCAGCTCACCTCCGGATAAAAGTACTCATCGTCGTCGCGCGCCGCCGTCCGCACCATGCCCTCGTCGGGCGTGTCGTCGGCGATCTTGGCCGCGAAATAAAAGTTGCGTTCGTCGTACGCCAGGTACGCCGTCGCGACGCCCGCCTTCTGCTCGTTGCTGAACTGCTTGAACGGAAGGTATGCCTCTTCGCTCATGCTCACGCCGATACCCGCGCCCGTGGTCGTCTGCGGGAGCACGCCCTGCCAGTCGGCGAGATCGCCGTCCACGCGAATCGTCTTGCGCGCAATCACGTTCACGTGCAGCGTCTCGTCGTGCGTGACTCTGCCGTCCGCGCCGGCGTCGAAGCTCGCCCGCAGCGCGTACAGGTTCGCCGGAGATTCCGCGCCGCCCGTCACCTTCAGCGTCACGTTTTTCGTCTCATGCGCCGCCAGGCGGATCGTCTGTCGCGGCTGATCGAGCCTGCAAACCCGCCAACTCCGTCTGCAGCGTTCCGCTCACCGCGCGATTCAGCACGTTGGTGATCCGCAGCCGCAGTTCCGGCTGCGCCGCCACGCGCCGCAGCATGTCCCGCGCAACGATCTCCACCGGCTCCACGCCGTGAATTTCCGCGTGGCGCAGCGTCTCCAGCAGTTCCTCGAAGGAGCCCGCCGCGCCCGTCGTTCGCAGGAAGTAGCCCAGCCCATTCAGCGGCACCGTGATTGTGCCCGCCGCGCTCGCGACCGCGTTTCCATAAAAATCGTACAGCCGGAACGCTCCGCCGCCGTCCGGGATTCGCAGCCGCGCTTCGGGGCCGATTTTCACCGACCGGTAGAGCACTCGCTCGCGCTCGTAGATCGCGCCCAGGTCGCCCACGATCACCACGCTCCCGCCATCAGCCGATTTCAATCCATCGAAGACGAAGACCCACGGCAGTCCGTTGCGGAACAAAATCTCGCGGAACCGGCGCTGCCCGATGAATTTTTGCGTCGCCGCGACCGCCGCGGCCGGCGGCCACGCCTGGACCACCGGATACACCTGGCCGCCGACCTTCTTGTTGCGGCTGTCGTACACGTTCCCTTGGTAGATCCCCGCCGTGCGCTCCTGCCCCTGCGCGCGCATCGACGCAATCACGCCCGCCACGCGGTCCTCGGAGTTCGCGATCCAACTCTCGGTGTCCCATACTCGCACCGGCCCGTATTCCGCCTGGCGCTGGACCCACTCGGGCGTAATCGCCGGGTCCGCCGCCAGCGGCTGGTAGTGAATGCTCACGAAATCGAGCCACTTGAGAAACTTGTCGCTGCCATCGGGAAACAGCTTGTCACGCGTGTTGGTCAACGAGCACGCCCCGCCGATCAGCACCTTCACGCCGCTGCTCCGCCGCGCGTCTTCGATGCCCAGCGCCATCTGCTCGTACAGTTCGCGAAACCGCGGAATGTCCGCGCCCCAGCCGGAAATGCTGATCCCCTCCCAGGGCTCGTTCCACAGCTCCATCGCGTTCACCGGCCCCTTCGGCCAGCCGTATTTCGACGCGATCCGCTCGGCCCATTTCCGGAACTCCGTGTCGTACCGCGGCAACCATGCCCGGTCGTCCTTCGTGTCGAGCAGCTTGCCTTTGTCGTCGAGCCACGGCCGCGGGCGCCCCAGCGGCATCGGCGCCGTGCCGTTGTCCACCGTCAGCATCGCCGTAACGTCATGCCGACCCGCCCACTCGATGTTTTGGCCGAACTTCGCCGTCTCGGCCTCGAAGTCTGGTGAACTCGGCGGCGTGAAGCTCGCGCCCATCCGCGCACCCTTGATGCCGAGCTTCTGGAACAGCACGAAGACGTTTTCATTCATGAACTCCGGCCAGGTCTCGTCGAGCGCATAGGTCGGGAACTGCACCCGCCCGGCGTCGGGCGCAACCACGCGCACCAGGCTCGCCACAAACCGTCGTCCCTGGCCCTCGATTTCGACCACCAGCGCGTAGCCGCCATAGGTCGCCGGGATGCGCGGCCGCACCGTGATCTCCTGTGCGCCCTTCCCCGGGAGATCCAACGCGATCGATTCGCTGCTCGCGCCCTGCGGCATCTCCAACCGCACCACGTCGGGACTCCACACGTCGCCCGGCTTGGCCCGCGTCGCCCAGCGGATCACCTCCACACGGCCTGTCGCGGCAATCGGCGCGTCACTCTGGTTGACGAACCGCAGCAACAGCTCCGCCTGCTCGCCCGGCGTCAGTACGTTCACCGTCGGCCGCCCGTCCACGCGGATCTCCAGCTCATCCACGCTGTAGCTTTTCGCGGTGCGCCCTCCGTCGAGCCCGAGCACCTGGGCGAAGCCGGTCATCTCGCTGCCCGTCACCATTTGCGCCTGCGCACTGCCGCTCGCCAACGCGGCCACACATGCCCATGTAACCCAGACCGGCGCCATCGAGCGCCGCGCAACTGCCGCACCAGTAGGCGAGAACGGGGCGCTGCCGGACGAGGTCGTAGGAAATAGTCGGGCAAGACGCAACGTGGAACTAAGTAAGGCAACGCAAGACACAGGGTTTCTCCCAATGCGGCGCGTCTCGGTGGCACCGACGCGAAATGGCGATGGTGCCAGCTTACGCCATGATAGAAGCTAATGATGGGACGATCGCCCCAGCTTTTCTGGCAATCCTATCACTCCCGGTCCGGGATCTCGCTGCACAGCGCAACCGATCGCGATTTGTCCCCGCGCTCCCTGAAATCTGCCTCTACATTGCGCTACGCCGCCCCAGGCCCGCCACACGCGGTCGGCCGTGCGCCGGGGTGCCGGCCGGTCTTCGATGACAGTTCGATGCTTGGCGATCGCCGGTTTTTCCGCTTTGGCCGCCACGCGGTCAGCCCATAGGCCAGGTAGTTACGGCGATGGCGTTCGATGTATGATCGTCGCTGCCGGCGGCACAAGCCAGGATTGCCGACGTGGAAGCCTGGCTCTACTGTCGCGCTCAACGTGAATCGCTGAATCCTCGAAAGAATCCGATAAAGCCTTGGGAGCCACAATGCAAAGTCGTTTTGCCCCGAAAAGAGTCTTGACCTCAGCCTTACTCGTCGCGCTTTGCAGCGCCACGGCGTTGCTGGCACAGGAGCCGAAGATCACCGGCAGTCCGCGCGTCGACCATCTACTCAGCCAGATGACCCTCGACGAGAAGATCGCCATGATCCACGGCACCGGCGAAGACGCCGCCACCTACCAGGGCGAGGCCGGCTACCTGCCCGGCGTCAAACGGCTGGGCATTCCTCCCATGCGCCTGGCCGACGGCCCGCCCGGAGTGCTGACCCGCGTTCCATCCATCGCGCCGACTTCGACCATGGGCCTTGCGGCCACCTTCAGCCGCGAAGACGCTTTGGCCAACGGAACGCTGATTGGCCGCGAGGCGAAGTCGCACGGCGTCAGCGTTGTGCTGCAGCCGTTTATCAATATCGACCGCAACTTCGCCTTCGACCGGGGCTACAACACGTTTGGCGAAGACCCTTTCCTGACCGGGGAAATGGGAGCCGCCGAGATTGCGGGCATCCAGCAGCAGGGCATCATGTCGCAGGCCAAGCACTTCATCGGCTACGACACCAACGCGACCAACGTCTTCATCGACCCGCAGACCCTGCACGAGGTTTACGCCGCGCCCTTCGCCGCCGCGGTCAAGGCCGGAGTCTCCTCGATCATGTGCTCCTACAACCAGATCAATGGCCGGTATGCGTGCGGTAACCCGGATACCTTACTCGGCATTCTGAAAAAGGAAATCGGTTTCAAAGGCTTCGTCACCTCCGACTGGGGCGCCACGCACGCTACGGACTTCATCAACGCCGGGCTCGATATGGAAATGCCCGGTCCGCTGCCGGTTTCATTTGCGGGCCCTTCTTTCTTCGTGAACGGAGATCCGCCGCCGGCGCCGACGCACGATGGGCCGGCGCTGGCGTCGATGGGACTGCCGGAGGAAGTGCGCGCGGAGCCGCCGCTGCCCGAGCCTTTGATCGGCCTGAATAAGCTCCTCGCCGCAGGCGTCGTCTCGGAAGACACGATTACCCGCGCCGCCGGACGCGTGCTGCTCGAGATGGAGAAGTTCGGCTATCTCGACGGCAAAGCCAAGCTCGACATCACGCCCTCCGCTACCGCCGCCACCGCGGCTATCGCCGAGCGCACCGCGATTCATGCCGCCGTGCTTCTGAAAAACGATGCCGGCGCTCTGCCCCTCAAGGCCGCCGATCTCGAGAGTCTCGCGCTGATCGGTCCGGGCGCGGGTCAGACCATCGCCGTTGGCCTGACCGGCGAGAAGGCGGTGGGATTGCCCGAGCGCGAAGTCGGCACGCTCACCGCACTACGCCAATTGGTGGGTGGCGCGCACATTACCTACGCCGTGGCCAACGATATGGACGGCACGCCCGTGCCGGCGAGCCTGCTGTCGCACGCCGGCGCGCCCGGCCTGGAACGCTCTGGTTCCAGCACCGGCAACGCCCTAGCCATCGATGCCCAGGTGAACTTCACCCTCGCCGCGGGCACGGCCCTGCCTGCCAATACCACCTTCAAATGGACCGGCACTCTTCAGGCGCCCGAAAGCGGCACCTACCGCCTGCACCTGCAGTTCATGGGCTGCTGGGCCCGGCTCAGGATCGACGACCAGCCCGTCGCCAAATCCTGGTTCAACTGGATCCACGGCGAAGTGACGCAGGCCGGCCAGGACAATATTCTGCCCACCACCGATGGCCTGGCCAATCTGCGCGCCGCCATGCCGCTCAGCGCCGGTCCGCATCGCCTCTCGATCGAGGTCGCTCCAGATACTTCCAATAACCCCGTTCAGCTGCGCCTCAACTGGGTCACACCGCGCGAGCAGGCCGAAAATTACCGCGCCGCCATCGCCGCGGCCAGACAGGCGCACACCGTCGTCGTCTTCGTCTGGAGCCGCGGTGTGCCCACGTTCGCTCTTCCCGGCGATCAGGATCAGCTCATCGCCGATGTCGCCGCCGTCAATCCGAACACGATTGTCGTGCTCAACCTGTGCCAGCCAATCGCGATGCCCTGGCTGAATAAGGTCAAGGCCGTTCTGCAGATGTGGTGGCCCGGCGACGAGGGCGGTTGGGCCACGGCCAGGCTGCTGCTCGGCAAGGAAAACCCAGGCGGACGCCTGCCCTTTACGTGGCCCAAACGGCTCACCGATATGGCGGCCAACGATCCCGCCTACCCCGAGCGTTCTGAACTGGGAGTGAACGGCAAGACGACTTTCAGCGAAGGGATTCTGGTCGGCTATCGCTGGTTCGACCGTCAGAAAATCGAGCCGCTCTTTCCCTTCGGCTTCGGGCTGACTTATACGAGTTTTGTCTATTCGGACATGCAGACCGAGGCGGCGGCCGACGGCGGAGCCGACGTCCACGCGCGCATCAAAAACACGGGCTCCGTCGCCGGCGATGAAGTCGTGCAGCTCTATCTGAACAAGCCGGATCAGCCACCCGCGGGGGCTCAGTTCGCGGACTCCACGCTGGCCGGTTTCGCCCGGCTCCGCCTGGAGCCCGGCCAGTCCATCCAGATTTTGCTGCATGTCCCCCCGCGCCAGCTTCAGTATTGGTCGACGGCCGACGGGCGCTGGATGACGCCGGCCGGTAGCCGAACACTTTGGGTGGGCGGATCCTCGCGGGACCGGAGACTCGAAAACCGACTCGATGTTCGGTGATCCACCGCACTTACGAGAACCCCGCCTTGATTGCTCCTGCACGCCCGCAAACGCGCCGCAAGGGTCGGGTCAAAGCCCCATCTCGATCCCGCAGGAATCAAAGCTGGCCCCTTTAGGGGCCGCTGGAATCGCTCGGGGTGGAGAAAACAAGAGAAACGGCTCCAATAGAGGCGGCCGGGTGTATAACTGTGGGAAACCGGGTTCCAAAATGGAAATGCTGGGCTATTTATTCTCCATTTCAGCCCCTCATTGGCGCTGATGATGACCCTGGGAGGAGGACAGTATGCAGCGCCTGATCACAGTAGCCGTTGCGCTACTGCTCACGGTATTGAATGCGACCGTTGCCAAGGCCGATGAAACCATCCGGGTTGGCCTGATCCAAATGGATGGGCGGCTCAACGACAAGCAATACAATCTGGCGCGAGCCGAGAAGCTCATCCGGCAAGCCGCGGCCCGTGGAGTCAAGATCGTATGCACGCCGGAAGCCTCGGTGCAGGGATATGTAAGGGTTGAGCCTGCCTCCCGGCACGTCCGCGGACGCTCCTCAGATCGTCGCGAAGCGGGCGAAAATCCTGGCGGCTGCAGAGACGATTCCCGGGCCCGCCACAAACCGCTTTAGCGCCCTGGCGAAGGAACTGGGCATCTGGATGGTCTTTGGCATGGACGAGAATCGGGGAGGAAGACTGTTCAACACCGCAGTTCTCATGAACCCGCAGGGGCAGATCGTGGGCACCTATAGCAAGGTTCATCTTCAGAACTGGATGCTGGCCTCAGGAGTGAATCACGGCGACGGCTTCCCGGTTTGGGAAGTGGAAATTGGTGGAGTGAAAACCAAAGTGGGAATCGAGATTTGTTACGACATCCAGCATCCGGAGGCTACGCGCGAGCTCGCGCTGGGAGGCGCGGAGATTGTCTTCAATCCCTATGACACCGATGACTTCTCCCGGCCACTGCTCGTGCACCTGTACCAAACGCGGGCCCTCGAAAACCGGCTGTTCATCATCCGCGTTAATTACGGTGCTCCGCGCGCCAGCGGAACCAGTTCCATCCTCGATTTCGAAGGGTCAACCCAGGACGAACTCGACCACGCCGAGAGTGTTTTAGTGGGTGATTTGAACCTTACGGCTCTGCGCAAGGTCAGAGCCGATTGGAATCCTGTCTATGGGCTTCCGAACCGCTACCCGGCTGCCTATAAACGCCTGGGGGCCGGGAAGTAGCCGGGTAAGGCGGCCTGGTCCTGTGAATTCGCGGGTTTCTGGTGGGCACGTTGGATCGAATCGCGGGGTCAAACAAGTTCAGGGCCCACCAAACAGAATCCAGGTCTCGATGCCTAGCAGATGGGATGAGAAGGGCTGGTCTCTCCTTTCCACCTAAGAGTGCATACTGAAGGGGAGCCTAATCGCATCCCGCTTCAGAGACCAGCCCTTCTCATCCCGTCTGCTAAACTGTATTATTTCGCGAAGGCGAAGCGGCCTTATCCAAAATTGCACATGAGCCCCTCTCCCACTTCCGCCACCATGGTCTACGCTTAGCTTTACTCCGCCCTTGACAAGAATCTTTCACGGCGCGTAGGATTACCATGACTCGTTGTCACTCCATAATTCTGAGATTTTATGAGCAACAATCATGTCCTGGTAACCGGATCGTGCGGGTTGATCGGTTCCGAGGTTTGCCTGCATTTTTACCAGTCGGGATACTCGGTAGTTGGTGTTGACAACAACCAGCGTGCCGTGTTCTTCGGGCCGGAAGGCGACACTTCCTGGTCGCTCCACCGGCTCCGCAAGAGCATCCCGGGATACGCGCATCACGCGATCGATGTTCGAGATCGCGAAGCCATTATCGGGCTGGTCAAGAGCGAAAGGCCAACTCTAATTGTGCATACCGCGGCCCAGCCGTCGCACGACCGCGCTGCCGCAATCCCCTTCGATGATTTCGATACGAACGCGGTGGGTACGCTCAACCTCTTGGAGGCCGCGCGGCGCTGGACGCCGGAGTCGCCCTTTATTCACATGTCGACGAATAAGGTCTATGGCGATCGGCCGAACACCCTGGCTCTCGTGGAGCAGGAAACGCGCTGGGATTTTGCTGACCCTGCGTACGGCCTGGGCATACCGGAGAGCTTTCCCATCGACCAATCGCTGCACTCTTTATTCGGAGCATCCAAGGTGGCTGCGGACGTCATGGTACAAGAGTACGGGCGCTACTTTGGCATGCCCACGTGTGCCTTGCGCGGTGGCTGCCTGACCGGGCCGAATCATTCCGGCGTGGAACTGCATGGCTTCCTTAGCTATCTGATCCGCTGCAACCTTACCGGTAAGGAATACAAGGTTTTTGGCTACAAGGGCAAACAGGTCCGGGATAACATTCACTCGGAAGACGTCGCCAGGTTTATGTCCGCCTTTGCCGAGAGGCCGCGCTGCGGTGAAGTCTACAACCTCGGGGGCGGCTTGAAGAATTCATGTTCGATTCTGGAAGCATTCGCCTTAGCGGCCGAGGTTTCCGGACACGAACAAGTATGGACCTATTTCGAGGGCAATCGCATCGGAGATCATATCTGCTACTACAGCGATTTGACCAAGATGAAAACGCACTATCCGGATTGGGGTATTACCAAGAGCCTGAAGCAGACCGTGGCTGAGATCGCAGAGTCGTGGTCTTCGCGTCTGATGAACGCACACTAGAATGAAGATCCTCATTTCAGGCGTCTGCGGCTTCGCCGGCAGTCACGTCGCGCGTTATCTGATGGAAGCGCACGAAGGCATCTCCATTGTGGGAATCGATAACCTTTCGCGATCAGGTAGTGAGGCGAATCGCATTTCCCTGAAGCGCCTTGGCGTGCAGTTGTTCCATGGCGACATCCGCATGGCGAGCGACTTGGAGACGCTTCCCATCACCGATTGGGTCATCGACGCTGCGGCGCAGCCGAGCGTACTGGCCGGCCGCGACGGAAAAACCAGCACACGCCAATTGCTGGAGCATAACTTGCTCGGCACAATCAATCTACTGGAGTATTGCCGCGCTTCCCGTGCCGGCTTGATTCTCTTGAGTACCAGCCGCGTGTACTCGATCCCTACTCTGACGCAGTTGCCATTGCGCGCCGAATCCTCGGGCTTTACTCTCGATCAAGGACGACCTTGGCCCGCTGGGCTAACTAGGGCGGGTGTCGGAGAAAGCTTCAGTACCGAAGCTCCTATTTCGCTGTATGGTGCGACCAAGCTGGCGTCGGAACGCCTGGCGCAGGAGTACGCCGCTGGATTCCAGGTACCGGTGTGGATCAACCGCTGCGGCGTGCTGGCAGGAGCTGGGCAATTCGGCACCGCCGAACAAGGTATTTTTTCCTATTGGCTGCACGCGCACGCAACGCGGCGCGTATTGAAGTACCTGGGTTTCGGTGGTCAGGGATTCCAAGTCCGGGACGCCTTGCACCCGCGCGACTTGGCGCGGATCGTGGATTTTCAGTTGCGCAACGGCGGACCTGGCCAGCTCCTTAACGTGTCCGGCGGCCACGCTAACTCCATATCTCTGGCGCAATTGACAGCGTGGTGCGACCAGCGCTTTGGCCCGCACCAACCGGTCGAGGACGGCTCCGAGCGTCCTTACGACGTTCCGTGGCTGATTCTGGATTCCGGAAAAGCGCTGGCTGCGGTCGCGTGGAAACCCCACATCGCCCTGCATCAGATTCTCGAAGAGATCGCGGACCACGCCGTCACGCATCCCGATTGGCTTACCTGGTGCGGACTATGAGCCCCGCTGGTCCGCCAAAGTCCGATCTCAAGCTGCTATCTGTTGTCATACCGGCGCGCGATGAAGAGGGCTGCATCGCGTCCACCCTGGAGCATCTGCATCTGGAGCTGCGGCTGCATCGCATCGCGCACGAGATCATCGTGGTGGATGACGGAAGCATGGACCGGACGGCGGCCATTGTTACGGCGCTCGGCGAGCGTATTCCAGAGGTGCGTTTGGTCAACAATGGACCTCCGCAGGGGTTTGGCCGCGCCATCGCTTGCGGCCTGCAGAGGATGAGCGGCGATGCCGTGGTGATCATGATGGCGGATGAATCGGATGATTGCCGGGACGTCGTGCGCTATTGGAACGTGTTGAACGAGGGTTGGGATGCGGTGTTCGGTTCGCGCTTCATGAAGGGCGGCGGTGTCATCGACTATCCGTGGCCAAAGCTACGTTTAAATCGCATGGCTAATCTGTTCATCCGTTTGTTGTTCAGGGTTTCTCTGAACGACACTACGAATGCGTTCAAGGCGTATCGCCGGACTGTCATCGAAGGTTGCCAGCCGCTGCTTTCGGCACACTTCAATCTTACGGTGGAAATCCCATTGAAAACGATGGTTCGCGGTTACTCGTGGACCGTAATTCCGATCACTTGGCGGAATCGCAGAAGCGGCCTCGCAAAGTTGAAGGTTCAAGAGATGGGTGGCCGCTATCTTTTCATTTGCCTCTATATGTGGCTAGAAAAACACTTGAGCCGTGGAGACTATAAAAAACGAGTTTCATAAGTATGCCGCAGTCGCCGGATGAGTTGCGGAGACTTTACGAAAAGCGGTTTGCCTTAAGGTGCCGATTGCTATTGCGAGTCGCTCTCTATCTCTATGTGTTGCTGGTCGCATGTCCGATTCGTTACTGGCCGCTGAAAAGTGGTGACGACCCAACTTGGCGATTCGCCTTGAACTATGCTCACGCCGCCGGAATCGAGACAGTATTTACAAGCGGCCCCTTGGGTTATCTTATCTTCCCGCAGCATGTTGGCGGCAATCTGGCACAAGCATTGCTTTTTCAGGCGGGCTTATGGCTGGTCCTCGCGGCCATATTCGCGGACGTCTTCTTCCGAGCCGGTTTCCGGATTCGGAATCTGGCCTTGTTTTCATTCTGTTTCGGCCTTGCGGCGCCAATCTTCTGGTATAACTCTTTCGGCCTTGAGCACCTGATGCTGGCGGGTGCGCTCTTGCTGATTGTGACGTTCCACTTCAGGGGCTCGTGGCCGCGCTATGCTGCCGCGCTTGTGCTGATCGGGTTGCTTCCGCTATTCAAACTGAGTGCCGCCCTGATCGGTGCCGGTGCAGTGGCAGGTTTCCTGGTGGAGCGGGCGCTGCGCGTAGGCCGAAAGGTGATCCTAACGGCGGCGATGACGGCAGTGGCACTGGCGGCAGTTGCTGCCGGCGCCTTCTTCGCCGTGATGCCGTCAGTCGCGGCGATCCTATACTTCCTGCGAAGCAGCGTTGAAATCATAGCCGGCTACACGGCCGCTATGTCGAAGCCGGGCCCCTTTTGGGAATTCGCACTTGCGTTGGAAGTCACCGCGGTGTTGGCCACCGTGCTGTGGATCTACTCATTCCACAGTCAATGTGAGGCGCGATTCTACGCTCTCTTTCTTGCCATTCCGCTATTGGTAAGCTTTAAGCACGGGTTCGTTCGCCAGGACACTCATACCATCGATTTCTTCTGCTTTGTTGCACTGGGCCTGGCGCTCGTATCCCTCACCATCAGCCTGAGTGGTAGGAGCGCCGTCCGGGTCTTGCCTCCGGTGATCCTATTCTTCATCATGTGCCAGGCTGTTGTTCATCCGTTCGGTATGCCAGAGGTTGTCCTTCAGGCGACGGGCGTAGAGGCCGCCCAGAACGTGTGGGGCGCCTTACGATATGATCGGCTGAAGCAGCGGCTGGACTCCTCGATTGCGACTTTCCCGGAAGATTCGCGGATCGAGCCGGAGTTACTGAGCCTCATCGGCGACTCGCCCGTTGCTTCGCTGTCCAAGAACTACACGAATCTGGCGGCGGCGCGAACGAAGCTCACTCTGTATCCGGTCATCGAACGATACTCGGCCTATACACCGTACCTCGACGGACTGAACGCCGCCTGGATTTGTGACAAAGGGCCCAGGTTCTTGGTTTTTGATGGACGTTCGATTGATGGCCGCGATGCGTGGGCGGAGACACCGGCAATGTGGTTGGAGATCTACCGCTGGTACGACACCAGGCTGTTGGGTTCCCGCAACCTCCTCCTGGAGCGGCGTGCGCGGCCTCGATTCAAGTCATTGGAGACGATTGGCAGATTCCGCCTGACGTTCCCCTGGGATTTGCGCTTGCCGCCTTCGCGTGGGGATGTTTTTTGGACCATGCGTTGCGGCTACAGTACCACGGGACAGATCCTGAAGCTGTTGCTCCGCAATCCTAGCGCATTCATCTCAGTTCGTGAAAAAAGCGGAGCCACACGCTCGGCGCGCGTCATTCCGGAGATGCTGGTTTCTCCTGTGCTGGGTAACTATTTGCCGGGCAACCTGGCGCAGTGGGCCGACCTATTCAAAGCGAGTGGCGATCGCGGGTATTCCGTGAGCCAGATTCAATTTGAGGACTTTGGAAGCGTGGCTTACGCCCCCACTTGCGAGGCGGAACTGCTGCGGCCGGCACTGTGATTTGATGGGGGCGCGGCATCTTCCGATAGCTTGGCGTTCCCATTACGCCAGCCTTCTATCCAGGCGCCTACGGCTGTTTAGTGGCTTCTGGGGCCAGGTCAAGATCGCCGCAGTGGAAATAGATCGCGTGAACGAAGTGTTGTTTGCTCCAAAGGGGGCCGAGCTACTGTGCGAGTCGGGCGCTAGCCCGTTGGGGGGTCTCGCGATTAAGAGAGTGGCGGTGGTTGCGCCTTGGTTGGTCGCGGAGTTACTTTCCGTCCAGCAACCAGCGAAATATCTGGGGCCGCTGAGTGAGGCGCAGTTGACGGACCTCGTCAAGAACCAAGTGCAGGCCAGCACCTCGAATTTCAGTCTGGTATGCTGAAGCACATGCGCCTTTCGCCCCTTCTGCGACGTGCCCGTTTTTCTCTCATTGCCATTCTCTCTCTCATCGGACTGGCAGCTCTGGTGGTTGTATTGAGGCTTCAGTTTCATCCCGCACTGGCGGATCCCCCGGCCGTTCCCGTAGCCAGCGCCGTCAAGACGAGCCCGCAACCACAGACACCCGAGGAACTGTATCTGGATCTGATGAAAAAGGTGCTTACGCGCGCGCAGATGGCTGGTCGTTACGAGTACCACGCACTGAACCCTCGTACCATGACGGATGCTCTGACCCTCCGCCTCGCAAGACCGCTGCTCCACGACAGAGGATTCGAACTGGTCCAACTCAGAGCTTCCGATGCCGAGGCCTATATGAAGGCCGGCGGGGCGAATCTCAGCCGGCTGGAAGACGGCGAAACCATGGTGGGGCTGAGGCAGTTAGATAACGTACAGTTTTGCGTCACGGATGTGCTTCGTCACAAGGTGCCTGGCGACTTGATTGAGGCTGGAGCATGGCGGGGGGGCATCACCATTTTCATGCGGGCGATTCTCAAGGCATACGGTAACACGGATAGAAAGGTCTGGGTAGCGGATTCCTTCGAGGGCCTGCCGCCCATCGATCAGGCAAAAAACCCCGGCGGTTTTTGGCGTGAGCGCCAGATGGCCGTTTCTATCGATGAAGTGAGGGAGAATTTTGCTGGTTACGGGCTCCTCGATGATCGCGTCCGTTTTCTGAAGGGATTCTTCAATAAGACCCTGCCGGGTGCGCCGATCGAAAAGTTGGCGGTTTTCCGGGCTGATGCAGATTTGTACGAATCGACATTGGACGCGCTCAACAATCTCTACCCTAAACTATCTGTCGGGGGATACGCGATCTTCGACGACTACATGCAGATCCCGGGATGCAAGAGGGCCATCGATGAGTATCGGGCATCTCACGGCATCACAGAGCCGATCCATCAGATCGACGGCCAGGCCATCTATTGGCAGCGAGCGAAATGACGAGCACCCGCCGAGGCGATCTCTTTCGCCCCCAGCTTTAGTTCCACCGAGTCCACTTACGGGAGCCCCGAGTCCAAGAATGCGCTGATACAATTCATGATCCTGCATCCCCGACCCCGAACTTGTCATACGCCGTCGGGGTTTGAAATGCGACCTGTGCAGTCGCGGGTCTTGATCTGCCGTGGCGACGCCTATCGCGCTTCGCGATGGATTCTGGCACGATGTAAGATGTGCGAATCCGAAAAGCCGTCATCACTGCCGCCGGGCCTGGTCAGCGCCGGTTGCCGCTCCAAAGCTTGATCGACCGTGACGGAGTCGAACGCAGCGTACTCAATATCCTGGTGGACCGAATCGTTCAAGCTCGGTTGGAAGAGATCTGCGTAGTCATTGCTCCGGGCGATGAGCGGGCTTATCGATCGGCCGTAGGAGACCATGCGGGAAGAGTGCGCTTCGTCGAGCAAGAGCATCCCAAAGGGTACGGTCACTCGATCTATTGCGCGCGCGAGTTTGTCGGGAAACACCCCTTCCTTCATTTGATGAGCGACCACATTTACGTGGGCGGTGCGGGCGAAAGCTGCACAGAACAGTTGATCGCGGCAGCGGAGACGGAAGAGTGTTCGATCTCGGCAGTTCAGGCGACGCGTGAAGGCTTGCTGCCGAGTTTCGGCGCAATCGGCGGGCAACAGATCCCCGGCCACGCCGATCTCTACAAGGTGGAGACGGTGATAGAGAAGCCGACGCCCACGCAAGCGGAGCAGGAACTCATTGTGCCCGGGTTGAGGTCCGGCCACTATCTCTGTTTCTCCGGCATGCACGTGTTGACGCCGGCCGTGATGACGATCCTCGGAGAGCTTCTCGACAAGAACCCGTCCGAACGGTTCTCCCTGTCGGCTGCGCTTGCTGAACTGGTTCAACGCGAGAAATATCTGGCCATGCGAACAACAGACCGCCGCGTGGATCTCGGAGCGCGCTACGGTCCGTTCATCGCGCAATTGTTGCTCGCGATCACGGGACAGGATAAGGCCGAATTGCTCATGCAGATTGTGGAGGCTCTGGCACTGCGCGGGGACTCTGACGTGAGGCCGGTCCGATGAGCGAGTTAGTCCGGACCATTGTCTCTGCTGATCCGGCAATTCGAAACCGGTCGATCGAGGGATTGTGCCGGGAAGCCTCGGCCGGAAGCCTGCTAGCCGAATGTGAGGCGCTCGAACAGTTGCGGCGAACCAGCGCGAACTTCTATGAGCGAGTGCGCGCGCTCATCTTTCTAGCCGCAATTCACCGTTACCATCTGCCCGGCCTGCCAGGAGTGTCTCCACGGGGCCGCATCCCCGTTGTGGGTTATGCGCATATGTTGGCGCGGCGTTTTGAGGAAGCGATTCGTTGCTTTTTGAATTCGCAGACAAAAGACGGGCCCAACGGTGCTATCTCGAGCGCGCTTGCCTCGGCCTACAGGGGGCTTGCCTTTCAGACTCTCGCCAACCAGGTCCGGCGCAGTGTACGCGGCTTGAGGGGTAACCAATGGATGTTTCGCACCGGTCATCCCAGTGACTACCCCCTCTGTTTAAGGCCCGAACTGTTGCATAAAGACGCGGCTACTTCGCTGTATCCGGTTCTATTCGAAGCTACGCCTGTGAGGATGGATCTTTCTCACAGCGCGTGGAGCGATATCTTCTATCTCGGCATGGATGATCCCGAAGGCGCACGAGTTCTCAATGCGAGCATCGATCTCGCCGTGCTTGGCGCTGGTACGGGCGAGCCCCGGCCGCCGGTGGAGGCGTACTTAAGGCTGATTGACGAGCCTCTCTTGCGCCTGACCAGTGTGGACCTGGGCGCCACGACGGATGTCTCTTCCATAGGTGAACTCTTCGATTACTCGAAGGATTACCTGGGGCTCCTGAAAGCGGGCATCATAGCGGCCGGCCTAGTTCCACCGGGCATGGAGGGATCGAGCGAACCGATCGGTGACTTGCTTGATCGGCTGACAAAGCGGTCGGGCCACGGGATTGAGATTATCAGCAACGTCAACGGTATCCCTAAAGGGTCGCGCCTGGCCGTCTCCACGAGCCTTCTGGCCTGCATCATTGCTGTATGCATGCGCGCGACGGGCCAGATTCGCTCCTTGACGGGCGGTCTGGAGGAACAGGATCGGCGCATCGTCGCCGCTCGCGCCATCCTCGGTGAATGGCTCGCAGGCAGCGGCGGCGGCTGGCAAGACTCAGGGGGCGTGTGGCCGGGTATTAAACTCATCGAGGGTGTCATCGCGCAGGAAGGCGACGCCGAATGGGGCATTAGCCGCGGCTGCCTTCTACCTCGCCACCGCCAGCTTTCCGCGGCGGAAGTCAGCCCCGACACTCGCGCCCGACTCCAGAATTCCTTAGTGTTAGTGCACGGCGGAATGGCCCAGGACGTCGGTCCCATATTGGAGATGGTCTCCGAGAAGTACCTATTGCGAAGTGAGCTGGAATGGAGCGGCCGCCGAGAAGCCTCTGCCGTGTTGGATCAGATCGTCGAATGTTTGAAGAAAGGCGACATCCGGAGCCTTGGTGCCTGTACCCAGCGTAATTTCGACGGACCAATCCAGACCATCATTCCCTGGGCGGGCAATCATTACACGGACAAGCTTATCGAGCGCACCCGCCAGGAGTTCGGAGAAGAGTTCTGGGGCTTTTGGATGCTCGGCGGTATGGCCGGCGGAGGTATGGGATTCCTATTCGATCCATCTGCCAAACATCGCGCATTAGGCCGGATGGCCGGTATCATGGGCGGCGTGAAGCGGTCGCTCGATCGCGCAGTACCCTTCGCCATGGAACCGGTGGTTTACGACTTTGCCATCAATGCGCGCGGGACATGGGCTACATTGCGTTCGGGCGATACTACCTTGCTGCCGCCGGGCTATTACACCTTGCATGTGCCGAAGATGCTACGGCGTGATGTGCGCACCCTGACACCCGCGCGGCGTGGCGAATTGGACACCTTCGGAGAAGCTTGCCGGCAGCGACCGGCGCTCGCCGGCATGGTGCAGATCGTGTTTGACCGCATGGTGCCGCACGATGAAGCGAGGGCCGGTAGCGCGGCTCTCGGTCTGGAGGCTCTGCTGGCCGATTATGGCTTCGACCGGGATCAACATGAGAGAATCCGTTCAGAGTTACGTACTGGCCGCATAGGTCTGGCACAGAACCGGCTGAGCGTCAATAGCAATATCGAGGACGTTTTGCCGGACGAAGTGACAGACGCCCAGCGCCATCTGCCCGCACGGCTGAGAAGCCTCGGAGAAGATGCCTTGCGCTCAGGCAGCGTGGCTGTCGTCACGCTGGCAGGAGGCATCGGTACCCGCTGGACGCGGGGCGCCGGTGTCGTGAAAACCCTGAACCCTTTTGCTAAGTTCAATGGCCGCTTCCGCACGTTCGTCGAAATCCATCTCGCTAAGTCGCGCCGGGCAGCGAGCCTGTGGTCACGGCCTGTGCAGCATGTCATTACTACCAGCTATTTGACTCATCGGCCGATTGAAGATTATCTTGGTTCGGCGGATAACTACGGCTATCTAGGTCCGTTGTACCTATCGCCCGGGCGAGTCGTTGGCTTGCGCCTAGTACCTATGCTGCGAGACCTGCGCTTCGCCTGGGAAGAACTGCCACAGCAAGCTTTACACTCGCAGAAGCAGAAAGCGCGAGACAGCGTTCGGGCCGCATTGATGCTATGGGCACAGAGCTGCGGGGAAGGGTCGGACTACACTGACAACGTTCCAGCACAGTGCCTGCACCCCGTTGGCCATTGGTACGAAGTACCGAACATGCTGGTCAACGGTGTGTTGAAGAGGATGCTCGACGAGAATTCACGATTGCGCTATCTGATGCTTCACAACATCGACACGCTGGGCGCGAACCTCGATCCAGCACTGCTCGGATTACATATCGATTCCGGCGCCGCTTTGACCGCCGAGGTAATTCCTCGCGAAGTGGAAGACCGCGGAGGAAGTCTGGCACGCATCGACGGTAAGGTCCGGCTGGTCGAAGCTATGGCACTGCCCGACGATCAACTGGAGTTTGGGCTTTCCTATTACAACAGCAACACGATGTGGATCGACATCGACAAATTGCTGACCGCGTTCAGTCTGTCTCGCGAGGACCTGGACAGTGAAGAAAAGACTACCGCGGCCGTGCGCCGGCTGGCAGGGAGAATGCCCAGCTACGTCACGCTCAAAGACGTCAAGAAGCGCTGGGGAAATGGCCAGGAAGACGTCTTCCCGGTCACTCAGTTTGAGAAGCTATGGGGCGACATCACGGCCGTGCCGGGCCTCGATTGCCGCTATGCCGTTGTGCCGAGACTGCGCGGACAGCAACTCAAAGATGTCTCGCAACTCGATGGTTGGTGGCGCGACGGCTCCGCAATGTATGTGGATTCCCAGTGTGAATGGTGAAGATACACGGATGCGCAAAAAGCCCGAGAAACACCGTGTCTTCCCCGCGCAATCACTGTGTTTTCACGCCACAATCCCACGCAACGCGCGGCGGAATGCACGGTGAAATCGCGCGCCACACGGTGAACCGCCGTCGCGAAAGGGGACAGAAAGTGAAATGGATCGGGAACCGTTTCCAAGATCGTAGAGTCCGGCGCCGACTGCCGGGCCGCGAAACTTTTTGACGCGGGAGTGTGGTTCCTTGTTCGGTTACTGGACAGCCGATTCCGCGATCTGTGCCAATGCGTGCTGCGCATTGCCGGACGTGCCGTCGTTCATCTGCGGCAGAAAGATCAGGACCAGCTCATTCTTGGGATCGATCAAGCCGCTCGTTCCAAATGCGCCGCCATGGCCGAAGGCTCCCGCCGGAATCAGGTCGAACAGTATCGCCGGATTATTCCTGACCGACACGGTCAGCCCGTAGCCCGAGTGCTCCGGAGTGCGATCCTGCTTCATCGCCTCCACTGCCTGCACCGAGAGGTAGCGCCGGCCGTTGAAGACGCCGCCATTGGCGAGCATCTGGTAGAAGCGGAATAAATCGGCAGCGGTGGAGTAGAGACCTAATTCCGGCCCCGGATACTTCGCGCCGGGGCGGTACAGGGCGGGGTCGCCGGCCTGCGCGCGCCCGCGCGAAAGGACCAGCTTTCCGTTTTCGTGTTGATAGATCATCGCAATCCGGGCGCGCTTGGACTCCGGCGGATAGAAGAACGAATCCGGCATCCCCAGCGGCTCCAGAATCCTACTCTGCACGAAGCGGGAGTACTCCTCGCCGGACACAACTTCGATAATGCGGCCGAGCGTGGCGATCCCCATATTGCTGTATGAATACTTCTTCCCGGGCTCGGTCACGAGGTGTTCGCGCGCATAGCCGCGAACCGCTTCCGCGAGCGTAGCGTCGAGGGTGAAATTGATCCGGCTGAGTGGACCGCTGGAGGGGAGAAAAGCGAAACCCGAGGTGTGACACATCAATTGCCAGACCAGCATGGGACGTTCGGGCGGATGCGTGAAGGTAGAGCCATCGGGCCGTTTTTCCTCGATCAGCTGACCCTTGAACTCCGGCAGGTAGTCCTGCACGGGGCGCGTCAGATCGAGCTTACCGTCATCGACCAGCATCATGGCGGCGACGCCGGTGAACGACTTGGTCTGCGACATGATCTGCACAATCGTATCGGCGCGCATGGGCTTGCGGTTCTCGATATCGCTGAATCCGGCGGCGTCCAGCTCCACCACTTTGCCACGGTACGCGACCAGGTGGACCGCTCCCGAGATGGAGCCGTCGTCAACGTATTCCTGCATGCGCGCGGGAATCAGTTTCAGACGCTCGGCATCGATGGTGCCGGCGACGACCGGCAGAGAGGCCAACACGGCACAGGCTAAGCTCACCCGCCGGCACAGTGAATCTATTGATCGCAGCATTGACTCGATCCTCCTCGCAAATCATCTCACGTCGCGCAGCAGGAATGTTGCACTCGCTCCCACCGTTGCCGAAGCCGCTGGGCCTGGTCCATGCGCACAAATCCGGCTAGACAGTTGGAAGTGCGTTGGATGCTGTTTGCTACACGCAGTTATGAAAGATCCCCCAGGCGGTTACCCCAGGTGAGCATGACGACTGCGCCGCAAAGAACGGCGATCCCTACACCGATGATCAGGCGTGTGCCCGCGCTCGATCCTCGCCATTCCTTAAACAAAACGGCCAGCAGGTTGCTGAATAGAACCAGCATGATCATGTGGATGGCCCAACTGGAGAAAGCGTAATGCGCGCCCAGACGGACGTGGCCGAGGTTGTAGAAGAAGAACTGACCGTACCACAGGGTTCCGGTCAGCAGGGCGAAGAGATAGTTCCAGGCGAGAGTCCGCGGGGCGGAGGAAGCCGGCAGCCGAATCAGTTCGCCGATGGAATGGTGGCGGCGGGCGAGATACAGGCAGTACAAGAGGGAGGTAACGAAGGCGCCCGAATTGACGAGCACGTAGGAGACGTCGCCCTTCCAAATACCGGCGCCATATTGCTCGGCCAGGGTCGCTATGGGCGCGGCCACCTCCAGCGCCAGACCATAGACCGCCGAGAGAATTCCGGCTACGAGAGACAACAACAGTCCCTTGCTCAGGGAGAACTCACCGCGCCGGCCGGCGGATCTGTCGAGGTCCCGCTCCTTCAGCCTGCCCGCCACTCCGCAGATAGCGATTCCGAGCGTGCCGGCCGCCAGCCCGGCCACCACCCACGACGAGCCGGGACGGTGGAGAATCAAGCCCACTTGTCCGCGGACCAAAGGGGGCACCAGAGTGCCGAGGATGCTGGAAAGACCAACCGCGATGGAGTAGGTCAAGGCGAAGCCGATGTACCGGATGGAGATATTGAAAGCCGTTCCACCGACGCCGTAGGCGATGCCCATCTGGAACGCATACAGCAATCGCTCGGGGGGCGACTGCATCAGAACGAGCCACAGGTGAGGGATGGTGGCCGCGGCGCCGATGACCGGCCAAAGCAGCCAACACCAGGCGGCCTGCGTTATCCAGAAGGTCTCCCACGACCAGCCTTTGACGTACTTTTGCGGAGCATAGCAATTGGCGGAAAGCAGGGCGCCGGTGGCGTGGAAACCGATGCCCAACTGGAGATTCGGTTGGATCATGCGCCGGAGTTCCCGCCTGCTAACTCGACCGAGTGCAAGGGACCATGAGCGGGATCCTGATGGCAACTGATGGGCACTCTCGATGTCCTCACTTGGGTCAAGCTATCAGGAACGAGTCGCCAACTCAATATCCGCCTCGCGTGGAGCGAATTGCCGTAGAGCGACGATCGCCGCTTCGAGCGAAAAACGGCCGTCATGTTGACTGGTCGCTATTGCAGGCAAACGTCAGTTCAAAAACGCCACCGCGCCACAGCGTGCGCCGCCAGGAGGATTCCCAATCAGACCCACCGTCCAGATCCGGGCTTGAACTTCGGCCTGATTTGTGGCGCTGATTTGTGTCAAGATAATGATACGGAGCTGTAATAGAGACGAACACACATATGCCAACCAAACTCACGAACGAAGTCATCACTGCCGCCATTGAAGGCTACGAGTTCCAAAAGACGCGAATCGACCAACAGATTGCCGAACTCAAGAGCCTCCTGACCGGTGGCCGGGCCAAGACCGCGACCCCAGTGGAGAGCACTCCGCCCAAGCGCCGTAAATTCTCGGCTGCGACACGACGCAAGATGAAGTTAGCCCAACAGATGAGATGGGCCAAGATCAAAGGCGGATCCGTACCGCCGGCGCCAGCGAAGGTATCCGCCAAACCGAAGCGCAAGATCAGTGCAGCGGGCAGAAAGGCGATCGCAGAAGCGGCCCGGAAGCGTTGGGCAGCGGTCAAGGCGGCGAAGGGAAAGTAGCAAGCCCTGTCAGCATAGAAGGCCGCGCGCGGGAAGACTGCTAGACCGTCAATGCGCGAGTAGCGATCCGTGTCGAATTCCCAGGTTATGGCCCGGCGCGCGGCGTTGCTCTTCGATCTGCGGGATGCGCTTGGTTGGGAAACGGTGCCCAATCGCCATGCTTGTCGACTGTCACACGCACATCTGGGCCTATCCCGGCCATCTCTTCGATGAGTTCGTGGAGGAGGCGAAGCGCGGTCGCGAGGGTTTCCGCTCGACCTGAATATCCCGCCCGAGCGTCATCTCCAGGGCATGTCGGGAGTGGACAAGGCCATCGTTTTCGGTCTCCGCGCGGTCCACTCCGGGCTCTCGGTCCCCAGTGCCTACGTGGCACAATACGCCGCGGGCCAAGCCGGGAAGATGATCGGATTCAGAGCAATCGATCCGGCGACGGACGACATCCGCTCGACTCTCGGTGAGATTGTCGGGCTCGGGTTGCGCGGCGTAAAGCTCGGCCGATCTACCAAAACATCCACCCTTCGGCCCCGCGGATGCTCGAGATCTACGAGTACTGCCAGAGCTTTCGGCTGCCGGTGATGATCCATCAGGGAACGACGTTCGTTCGAACCGCGCCGCTCAAGTACGCACTGCCGATTCTGCTCGACGACATTGCGATCAGCTTCCCGAAGCTCCACATGATCGTGGCTCACATGGGATACCCGTGGATCAACGAGACCCTGGTGGTGATCCGCAAACATCGGCACGAACGCGATCGCCACCGGGCCCAGCTTGTCGCCAATCAGCTTGATGATCGGCGCCTGGGTGGCCCACATGAAATTGATCGCCATCAACAGCAGCCAATCCAGGTGTTTGCGGGCTTGGGGCGTCACGTTATCTCACCTCGGACAAAGGTACGCCCGCAGCTCGCGATGATTCGTTGCGGCACGATAAGACGCTGGCAATCATTTTAAGACAAAGTCAAATCCGGCAATTGGCCAATGCCCTCACTTCTGCCGACTGTAATACTCCTTCGTCAGAGCCAGTAGGTCGCGGTGCCTGGGCGCGCGGGCCAGACCCTTCAGCACCCCTTCGCGATCCTGCTCACTGCGCTCCTGCCCCAGCTTGAACTTCGCTTCGACTCTCGCAATCGCCATCTCGTAAGCGACAATGCCGCCGCGCATTCCCTGTAGCTGGCTGGCGGGCAGTTGATCATAGTCCCACGCTCCGCCCCCGCCATACTTGCCTTCATTGCGCATCACCAGACGCCGCAATCCGGCCGCCACCGCGGCGTCGTCGTCAATCCGGCGTGGGCTTCCTGTGACATGCACGACCGCGAAATTCCATGTCGGCACGGCGTTGTTCGTCTGATACCAGTTGGGCGAGATGTATTGGTGCGGCCCGCGAAAGACGATCGTCGTCTGACTTTTCATGGCCTCGTTCTGAGGATTGGCCTTCGCCAGATGCCACCAGATCTTGCCCCACCCTTCCGGAGCGCGCTCGAGAATCGTCGGAACGTTTGTGATCTGCACCGCAGGTTGCCCCGTCACCACCATGGCGAACGAGAACTCTTCCATGAAGTCGAGCAAGTACGGCCGCTCCTTTTCCGAATGCCGCTCAGGGATGTAGATCGTCCCTTGCTCGGGAACTTGTCCCGGCATTGCAGCCATCGTCATGCCGATCATGAAATCTCGTCTGTCACCCATTACCAGAGAATAGCAATCCGCTGCGCGGAGCCGGGAATTGATCCCGTCATGCCCCATGGTATCTGATAGGGTGGATGGTCCCAAACAGATGCGCGTTGCCCGCGGAACCGGCCTTGGCACCCAGACGCGGCCACGGGTGCCCCCAAGAGGCCGGCTCTCTCAGTAGGGAAGGAACGTGATGAGACGATGGATCCTGCCGTTGGTACTTGGCACTTGCCTGCCCGGTGTTGAACGCGCGCCATTAGCGGTCAATGCCCGCGATTCCGCTGAGTACCGCTGGCTCAACAAGAAGGTTCTGGAGAGCCGCCTCCTGGACGACATGGAGAGCCTGAAGAATTGGACGGCATTCACCAACGCCGCCCCACTCGTAGTGGATGCCCGTTACGCGTCGCAAGTCACGCAGCAGGTCGAGGTAGTGGCCGCGATCGCTCTGACTTCCGAGCGGTCGCGCGACGGAGGGCACTCATTGCGGTTGAGCAACCCCGCGCGGCTGGCCAAGCCCGGCCCTGCCAATGGGCGCGGCTGGGGCGAGTCCGGAGTACTGCGGCATTTCGACGGTGAAGATTGGCGCGCATTTAACCGGGTCTCGCTGTGGATCTATCCCGATTGTCCGGGGCACTACGTGGCCACGCTGGACTTGCATTTACGCAACGACGGTGTCGAGCAACTGCCCGCCGCTTTTGGGCAGGAAGGCGAGACATCGCTGGTCCTGACGAACCATGAGTGGAATCACGTCGTCTGGGAGATCGGCAACGTGGCGCGCGACAAAGTAATGGGGCTGGAGATTGTCTATGGGATGGCCGGCAACGAGCGCGATGGAGCGGACGCGGTGAGCTTCGATTTTGACCGGCTCGAATTGGAGCGTGTGGAGCCGGACTACATCGAAGGCTGGGGCGTGTGGCCGGGACGCATTTCCTACTCTCAGGCGGGCTATTCGCCCGGCACCGAAAAAAGCGCGATAGCCAGCGAACTGAGCGCCCGCGAATTCCGCCTGGTCAACAGGCAAACAGGCCAGCCGGTCTTGACGAAACCTATTCACACCGTCAAGACGCACTTAGGCAGCTTTCAGGTGCTGGACTTTTCCGAAGTCCAACGACCCGGTACGTACGTCCTGGAGGCGGGCACGGTGCGCACGCATCCGTTTCGCATCGGCTCGGATGTCTGGAGCGAGACCATCTGGAAGGCGCTGAACTTTTTCTATGCCGAGCGCTGCGGCATGGCCATCCCCGGCGTGCACGGGGCGTGCCACCGGGATTGGTTGGCGACGCACGGGGATCGGAAAATTGTCATCAATGGGGGCTGGCACGACGCAGGCGATCTCTCACAAGGAATCGGCAACACCGGTGAGATCGTTTACGCGCTGTTCAGCCTGGCGGAGCGACTGCACGCGCAAGGTGCGGAGCTCGAGTTATATGAGCGCGTATTGGAAGAGGGCCAATGGGGACTCGATTGGATCCTCAAGACCAGCTTCGGCGATGGCTATCGCGTCGCGGGCTCCATTTCCAGCCGGCACACTAATGGCATCATCGGAGACTTTGACGACGTCACTTCGGCCACTCTCAGTAACACTCCGATGACGAATTCCGTGGCTGCGGCCGCGGAAGCCATAGCAGCCCGCGTGCTAAAGGAGCGCGAGCCCAGGCTGGCAGCGTACTGTCTGAAAATGGCGGAGGCTGACTGGCGCTTCGCGGTCACGAGTCTCGACGAGACGAGCGTGCAGGCGTCGAAGGAACTATTCTCAGCATCGTTCGATTCGGCCGGCGTCGTGCATGAGCCGGTCTCCATAGCGGTTCGGGCTTCCGTCGATCTCTATCGCGCGACGGGCGACCGGAAATATGCGGACAAGGCGGCGGAGCTGGCGCGCATTATTCTCGATTCACAGGAGCGAAGGATCCCGGACTGGACCGTCCCGCTGACTGGCTTCTTTTACACCAGTCCCGCCAAGGATCGCATTCTGCACTACTGTCACCGCGGCCGCGAACAGGAACTCATCCTCGCGCTGGTAGCGCTCTCGAACGAGCTGCCGAACCATCCCGATTGGATGAAGTGGTATTCCGCGGTCGCGTTGCATTCTCAGTATCTCAAGACCATTGCGGAATACACCGAACCCTATACAGTTCTGCCCGCCTCGATTTACACTGGCGACGACTATCTGCAAGTGCCCGCAAATCGCCGGGAGGCATTTAGGCAACAGGTGCTCAATGGGATCCCTCTCGGTGCGGGTCATTACTTGCGTTTGTTTCCAGTGTGGTTAGACTACCGCGGACATTTCGGTACGATTCTGCCGCAGGCGCTCGCGCTCGCGGGCGCCGCACAACTGCGCGGGGACCTGGAGGCGGCCCAGCTCTCCGAAAGGCAGTTGGAATGGGTGGCCGGCCGCAATCCCTTTGCGCAAAGCACGATGTACGGAGAAGGCTACGACTTTGCGCCGCAGTACACACCCTCTTCGGGCAACATGGTCGGATCGCTGCCTGTAGGCATCCAGACGCGTGGGAACAGCGACGTGCCATATTGGCCGGTTCAGGCAACATGGACGTACAAAGAAGTCTGGGTCCATCCCGTGGCCTGTTGGATATGGCTTATGGCGACCCTCAACGGTCCGGTAGTGGTCGAAGGAAGGGCCGGCGCTGCAGTCGAGTTTGAGACAACGCCCGGCGGCAACTCTGTTTCGGTTAAGCCCGATGCAATCAGCGGGCGATTTAGAGCGACGTTGCCACAAGGTCATTACCTGATTCGCGAGAATGGCATCGATCTGCACAGAACGCTACTTTCTGGCGTGACTTATGACCTCGATCTGCGTCCGGGACGCGCAGTGGATTTCCAGCTCTCCCAGGCAACGTCCAAAGCAGGGGAAGTGACCATCACAGTTACTGCCCGCGGCGATGGTAAACACCGTTTTGCCGTGCGCACGGAGAATCTGCGGCTTGGCGAGAACGTGCGAGAGTTGACCCTCCGGCCGGGAACCGCCGGAACTGTAACTTGGAAAGCCAGCGTCGATGCGCAGGATACGCCCTGGGTCGCGGTGATTATACCGGATGACGATATGTCCCAACGCAAGGATGTAATCGGTAGTATCGCCAGACGTTGAGACGCTGCCGGGCCTCTGCGGCGCAAGCAATTGGAACCGCCGCGGATGGCATGGACTTACACGGCTCGACCAGGCTCCAGTTACGTGTTGTCGTTATTCGAATACCCCGCCGCCGGCGCAATCCGCCCGGTGACGTTCCACGATGCGGACTCCGCCTCCGCGGTGGCCAGCCCCGCTGCGGTGGCGCAGTTCAGCGATTACTCCGAGAGCTTCCAGATTGGCTTCACAAGCGCAGGGTAGCGGCGAGCGCACCGGACTGGGGAGCAACTCCACAATGGCGGCTGAGCTTTTTCGCCGCTGGAGTTCTACGCTGCGCATGGGGCGTGTCTTCCGTTCAGCGATTGAACGACGCGCTTCCCCCCTGACCCGAGCGCCACTACGCCTTGTTGCGGTCGTAGTCGAAGCGCTCATTCAGCAAGTGCAGGCGCGGCTCGTTGTCGCGGGGCAGGAAAACCGTCCGGATTGGTGTGCGCTGAAAATCAGTCAGCTTGCGGGGGACCGCGCGTCCACCGATCCACTCGAAGATGGGGATCTCGTGGGGATTGAAAGTGTCCGTGAGACCACGCTCTTTGGCGATGCGGTATAGGTTGACGTTACCCGGCTCATGGCCGCCGAGGTAGAGGCCGATGACATCCAGACGGAATTGGTGCTTGCTGAAGAGGACCATGTTGGTGAGGTAGTCCTGGCCAAGATAGAAACCGTCTCCGTCACGACGGGAGATTCCCTCGATGAAGGCCAGTCCGGTGTTGAGCGTGCTTTGGTTATCGCACGTTTTGTGGGCCCAGATCTCCTGCGTCATGGGCGTGATCCTGAGGCCGTTCTGGTAGGCGCCCTTGGAGTCGTAACGGGCATAACCGCGCTTCTGGTGGCGCTCAAAGAAGTCCTTCAGGAAGCGTTCCGCATTGGGGTTGATTTCCGGTTGCATGATGTCCGGCACTCCCAATACGCCTTCCCAGCCATAACAAAAGGCGGTGAAGGGATGGGCCACCAAGCCCTGCTCGTTCTTGACCGATTGGGATAACCCCATCGCGTGAGCCTTCCACTTGGCGATATTGAGCAACCACGTATCGGCCTCGTTCACCGGAGCGAAGTGGGGAATGCGCTTGAACACGACGCCGTCTGGAACCTGGCTCCAGGTGATGCCATCGCCTTCGCGCAGGTGGCGCGGACGGCACTGGGATTCGTTCATGGCGATGCCGAGCCGCTGATTGATGTCATTGAAACCGCGCACGTTCCAGTTTGGGTACTCGGTCGATTCGATGAAATTGAACTTGCTCAGCCCCAGTTCCTTGAGTCCCAGCACGAGGCCTTCGTAGAACTGAGGGTCGGTGCCTACGCCCCACAAGTCTTCGGGGCGAGCGGTGTCCGCCTCAAGGCCAGTGGCGTTCGGTTTGAGCACCACGCGATGGCTGATCGGAATGCCGGGATGATCCATCGGCACGAAAATTTCGCGCGCTAAGGCGAGCGCCGCTTTGCGCTTGGCATCGGCGGCCATCTTGTGAGGGACGTTGGTGCGGCGGATGAAAACCGCTTTGGGATTGCTCTCAATGTCAGGATGCAGACCGAAATAGGCTTGCGGCGTTCGCTCCGCCGCCGCGCAGCGACCGCCAGGGACATCGACGTTGCATAAGGCTGCGCCGAGAGCGCCGACGCCGGTCTGAATGAATGCACGTCGGGTGAACGGCATGCCCATGTCCCTCCAAGCCGATCTTACCCGACTGCGGCAAAAGTACCAAGCGGGAAGGATATCCCTCGCCGTCTTTTCGTCTGGATACAAGATCGCTTACGGGTCAAAAAAGGGACGTGTTGCCCATCTTGCGGCGTGAGTCACCCGCTCTCAGGAGAACGCGATCACAGCTAACAGATTCAGCGCCGGAATGGCAACTTCCGTGTTTGGGCCGCGTAACGCAACTTTAAGCGATAATGGCGGCGCTTCCGGGCGCAAGAGGTGGGCGCTGGAAAAGTGGCCCGGAACTTGGGCGAGGATTTCAGTGGCACGAAAGGGCGGACCATAATTGACAGCGCGCAACACGTCTTCGCCATCTTCGTTGCTGGCAGTCAGGGCAATCACGGCGCCGTTATCCCATAGCCGCACGGGACGATTGGTCCCAGCGAGATCGATTACATCAAACGCAAAATCACCGGGATCCTGGATCTTTTGCGCATAGGCGACCAGGCGTCCGCGGCCGGCTTTGAAAAAGGTGCGGTCCTCGAAGGCCCGTTCGGGTTTCCAGCCTTTGTAGCGCCACCAGGAGTCGTCTCCCGCGGCGTCGGTCACGACCGTGGCGCCCGCTTCGGCATGAGCCAGGATCCGATCGGCCACTGAAGCGCTTGGCGAACGGATGCCAGCCGCCACCAGCACAGCGCAATGGAGCGGGTCGGGTGCGGGTGGATTAGCTGCATTTACGAGTCGCGGCGATGCAATCTGGCGGTACATCAGGTTAGCGAGTTCAACCGTTGTGTCGCCGCGCTCCACGAGTAGGGTGATGTTGGGGAGGGTTGGCTGGCGGAACAAAGCGGCGTTTTCGCGCAGCCAACGCGCGGTCCGGCCCAGCCTCCGCCACACAGCGAGTGCCTCTGGCTTCCCGCTCAGCAGTTCCTGGCGATGCTCGGGAGTGAGTGTCAGAACGTAGTTGCCTCCGGCCGCCCAGGCATCGATCAGCGCCAGCTCCAGACTGGCGAGCGCCGGCGGCTTGTCTGGTTTCAAGCCGGCTTCGGAATCGGGGGAGTAGCCCAGAATCGGCGGTCGGCCTGGATACAGCGCGTGGAGATAGCCAATCCGGTAGCCGTTTGCATTGACCCACGGACGCGCCGTGGCCCCGGCCGTCACCGGCTCTTCCCGCTCCGGCATTGAGGCGCCCGACCAGACGCCATCCTTGATGACGATTGCTGCGTCGCCGGTGGCATCGTCCAGATGCGCCGGACTGATCAGTTGAATATCGTGCGGCCCGAGCACGCTAATACCAGCCGCGGCGCAAGCCCTCTCCATGGCATCGTTCTGTTCGTCCGGCCAAAGGGCGGTGATCCCGCCGCTCTTGAACAGAGCAACATGCCGCGGACTGGATTTATCCCAGCGGAGGATAATTTCAGAGGAAAGATCCACAGCCATTTACATTTCGTTCCAGGAGCATCAGCGTATCAAAGGCGGTGCTGGGCCCACGCCTCTCACGGAGAAAGCACAATACTGGCGCGCCAGGCCGGCCGAACGAGCGCCCTGCTTCCGAAACCGGCGCCGTTCACGATCCAGGCCTTGATAGGCTCGAGCCGCCTCATCAAAGGCTAAACCTACTGGCGCAAGCTTGAAGCAAAAATCGTCAAGCGCGCAATGCAACAGTTAACTTTAGCAACTCAGCGCTAAATATAGGCGATGACGTCCATCTCGACCAGGGAGCCGCCGGGAATCCCACCGGCCGCCGCCACGGTGGTGCGCACCGGCGGCTCGGCGCCGAAGCGGCCCTGGAAGACCTCGTTCATGCTGGCCCAGTCCTTGATGTCGTTGAGAAAGACGCTCACCTTGAGCACTTTCTCCATCGACGAGCCGGCATTCTCGAGCTCGGCCTGAAGTTCGTCCAGCACGGTCTTGGTGTGGGCTTTGATGTCACCTTGGTAGTGTGCGCCCTTGCCCGCGATAAAGAGCAGATTCCCGTAAGAAACCGCACCTGAAAACAGCGGAGTCTTGTCAGGCTTGGAGCCGCGATAGTGAACCTTCTTAGCGAGGGTTTCGGATTTAGCCTGGATGAGGCCCGTCCCTGCCACGGCAGCCAGGGCGCCCTTTAATACGTTACGACGGTTGTTTTGCATGATTGACTCAGTCTCCTTTCGATTTCCATCTTAGAAACTTGCGACGATTGCCGGGCCGTCTGCTAGTGTCGTGGAACCGTCTGGTCCCAGTCCGGTGCGGCCGGCGGATTCGAGGTCGGATATTTTTTCCAATCGTCATGAGCGATACCATTCAGATCCCACACTACTCGGCCGTCCCGGATTGTCAGTTCGCAGACCAGCTTCTGGTCGCCATCCATGCGCATACCGGAAGTGTCGACAAAGCCGAATTTGCCCTTCTCTACGCGCAGCACGGCGAGGTCGGCATCGGAGCCGACGCTCAGCGAGCCGAGTTCGGGGCGGCGAATTTCTTTGGCCGGGTTATAGGTCGAGCGCAGGATGACATCCTCCAGGCTCATGCCAAGGTTGAGGAACTTCGACATCACATTGAGCATGTCCTTCATTCCGCCATTCATACTGCCGGTGTGGAGGTCAGTTGAAATTGAGTCGGGCACCCAGCCTTGGCGCATCGCCGGCACAGCCAGACGAAAGACGAAGCTGCCACCACCGTGGCCGACATCGAAGATGACGCCGCGCTTACGAGCCTCGGCGAAGTATGGCTTCACCTTGCCCTGCTCGTCGAGCAGGTCAATCATCCGCAGGTACATATGGGTACTGATGTCGCCGGGGCGCAGCTTCCTGGTGACCAATTCGCGGTAGGGACGCTCGGCTGGGAATGCGCCGAAGTCGACCATGACCGGAACGTCAGCGAGTGTTCCGGCTTCGATGGCGCGGTCCACGGCGGTCCAATCAGGCGCCTCCCAGTGCGCTGTCTTGATGCCCACAACGACATCCGCATAGCGTCGCACCATCGCCGCGGCCTGTCGAGGATCCATTTCGGCGGCGTTTTGCTCCGCCGGTAGGCCGTCCATACCAGCGCCGACAATATTCAGGAAGGCGAGAACTCGGGTCTTGGATCGATCAATCACTCGATCTTTGAAGTCCGGGAAGTTCTTCCAACCGGAGCTACCCGCGTCGGCCACGGTAGTCACGCCGGATCGGAAGGTGAAGCCGTCGGGATAAACGCTGTTATCGCCATCGTAGGCGCGGCGTCCAGTGCCGGCGTAGACATGGACGTGAATGTCGATGAGTCCCGGAGTGACTACCAGGCCGGTAGCGTCGATGACGCGGCCGGACTCATAGCCTGCCAGGTCGGAGGCCACAGCCACGATCTTGTGGTCGCGAATGGCCACATCGGCAATCCGGTGCAGATGGTTCTTTGGATCGATGACCTCTCCGCCACGCACGACCAGGTCGTAGTGTTGCTGGGCCAGAAGCGCTCCTGAAAAGCTAAGGCTCATAGCCAACAATGCGCAAGCCCGGACAGCCGCCCGGTTGGTTCGCCGGCATGAGCGGGCCAGAGCAAAAATGCGTGAACGAAAAGACGGCATTGTTCCTCGCGCAATTGGCAGCCTGCGGTGCGTGGGGTTCCTGGAACTCCGCCGCGACTGAGCCTCGATTTCATCTGCGACCTCATATGCTACTCCAACCGCGTTCGCCCTGGGCGAAATTCGCTGTTACCTGATCCCTTGCGGACCCGGCACGACGAGTCGGACCGCGCGAACGAAGGCCCAGGCGATTCAATTCACGGTCAAAATAGAATATGATCCGCTTGCGGGGACACGATAAGACAACTGCCCTATCGGTCCATCGAGTCCGTGCGGTACCCTCGACTTTCCGGAAGGAGCGCAACAATGGCAATTCAAACGGGTCAATGGAATCGGCGGGAGTGGTTGGTCAGCGGCGGAATCGCCGCCGTAGCCGACCTCGGAGGGGCGGGTCCGGCGCAGGCCGCTCCGCTGGAGATGACCTCGCGGCTGTATGAGTCATTGGGGGTCCGGCCGTTTATCAACGCGCGCGGCACCTTCACGATTCTGACCGGCTCGCAATCTCTGCCTGCGGTGAAGCAGGCCATGGCCGAAGCCTCGCGCCACTTCGTCAATATGGACGAACTGATGGATGCGGTCGGCGCGCGGATTGCCGAACTGACCAAGGCCGAGTGGGGCATTGTCACGGCTGGCTGTGCGGCCGCGATTTCGCATGCCACGGCCGCCTGCATTGCCGGAACCGATCCGGAAAAGATGCAGCGGCTCCCGAACCTGGCCGGGCTGAAAAGCGAAGTGGTCATGCCGCGTTATGCCCGCAATGTCTATGACCACGCGGCACGCATGACTGGCGCCCGGATTGTAAACGTCGATACGGAGGAGCAGCTCACAGCGGCACTGGGGCCGCAGGCGGCGATGGTTCTCATCATGAGTTGTCCGGCTGCCGAAAAGGGGCCGCTGAGCATCGAAAACACCTGCCGCGTCGCGCGCGCCGCGAACGTGCCTGTCCTGGTGGACGCGGCGGCGGAAGAACTGAAGGTACCCAACATCCACCTTGCGCATGGAGCGCACATGGTGGCCTATAGCGGCGGCAAATGCTTGCGCGGGCCGCAGGCGGCCGGCCTTCTGCTGGGGCAAAAGGATCTGTTGCAGGCGGCCTGGCTCAACAGCGCGCCGCATCACGCCTTCGGCCGTTCGATGAAGGCGGGTAAGGAAGAAATCATCGGCATGCTGGCGGCGCTGGAAGGTTGGTTCCGCCGCGATCACGACGCCGAGTGGCGTGAGTGGAACTCCTGGCTGGCGGCCATCCGGGAACAGGTATGCCGCGTGCCGGGTGTGTCGGCGACGGTGATCCAACCTGACGATCTCTCCAATCATGCTCCCCAACTGAAGCTCACCTGGAACAGTGCAAAAGTAGGGATCACCGGGACTGAAGTGCGAGCGGCGCTCGAAAACGGTACACCACGCATTATGCTGGCCGGGGGCGCCGGCGACCGGCGCGGAAACACCGAAAGCTCGGTGCAAATCATGCCCTACATGCTCAATCCGGGCGAATACAAGATCGTGGCGCAGTCCTTGTACGCTATACTCGCGCGTCCGCCCAAGGTCGACGTGGCGGCGGTTCCGGCGGCCGAGCCGGCGCGCGTGGCGGGCTCCTGGCAGGCCCTCCTCACCTTCTCTCTCGGTCAGGCCGAGCATCGGTTGACCTTCCAGCAGAGCGGCGGCAGGTTGAGCGGGCGTCATCTCTCCGAGACTCTGGAAGGAGGAGCTGCACGGCCGGGTGGACGGCGATCGGGTCGAGTTCCAGAGCGCGCACCCGTACGAGGGGACCGTGCTGGAATACGCCTTCAGCGGAACGGTCCAGGGCGAATCGATCAGCGGAACCGTGCAACTGGGTGAATATGGCAAGGCTCGTTGGGAGGCCCGGAGGGTGGCACAGTCTTAGTTCGCGTAGGCGGCGTCCGCTGCCTGGACGTTCTTCCTGCGCTCAAACTGAGACTCGGGGGCACTCCGGACTGTTTTACCATTACTGTTCAGTGAGTTGCGGGAGTTCCAGCGCAATCCCCCTATTTTGCTCTTGCGTCCTGATTTGCATCATCCTATACTAGATGGAAAATAGGCAGATGGTTATCACGAACCACACTTCGTCCTTCCTTCCGGTTCGCCGGCCCCTGGCCGTTCCGCCCGCCTGTTGTATCTAGGCGCACCAGCGCATCTTCGCTGGCCCGCGCCCATCCTCCCCTTTCATTCCATTCCAGGCTGATCCGCCAGGCTTAGCCCGGAGGGTCTGTTTTCAGCATCTTGATTTCAATTTTGATGTACAGGAGATTTCCCATGAGACACGTATTGACTGCTATTCATACCAAGAGCGGCGTGCTGCTCGCTCTCGTTTTCACCCTGGCCGCGATCGCGCCGGCGCAGAGTCTGAACTGGGAAGGGCAGACCGGCGTCTTCGTCACGCCCCTGGCCTACACCGCCGCCTCGCCCGCGAATAACGTTGGCAAGCCGATTGTGGCCTACCACTTCCTGGACGCCGGTCCGGTGCTGGGCGATTTCCACACGGCGTCGGTCACCGAGGGCCTGTTCGGCCGGGTCGAACTGGGCTACACGCGCGTGTTCCATGGAGATGGGAGCACGCCGGCGCTCAGCCCGCTGTGGACGGGCGGGTTCAACATCGCGCATGGCAAAGTGAACGTGATCAAAGAAAACGCCGCCAAACAGAAGTGGCTGCCCGCAATATCGGCCGGCTTTGTGGAGCGGGTCGGAATCCAAAACGTCAGCGGCGTGCTGTTCGATAACAACAGCAGTGGCGCAACGAACAGCAAAAGCTACAACAGCGGCGATTACTATGTGGTCGGGACCAAGACGGTGACCCAGACCAAGAAGCTGCCGCTGGTTCTCAACCTGGGCTACAAGGCCACCAACGCTTCGGTGTTCGGCCTGGCGGGCGTGGCGCCCAGCTACACCGGCCGGCTGTTCGGCGCGGCGGCGTTCATAGTGAAAGGGCCGGCGAAGAGCACGCTCATCTTTGGCTCGGAGTTCGCCCAGCAGCCGCACTCAATCCAGAATCTGCCGGGCGCGGATATTCCCACGACGCTGACCTACGCGGCGCGCATCGTGCCGTTCGAGAAAACGAAGTTGAACGTCGATTTTGGCATCGCGCAGGCGGCGGGCCAGATTCTGCCGGGGGTCAACGTGAAAGTGCGGCACCAGTTCGCATTCGGCATTTCGTACGGCATCTGAAATTGGATATAGGGAGAAACGACAGACATGGCACACCAACCACGCAAACCCGGACTGGGCACGCTGGCGCTGCACGCCGGGCAGACGCCCGACCCCACCACGACGGCGCGGGCCGTCCCGATTTACGCCACCTCGAGCTACGTGTTTCACGACGCCGAGCATGCCGCGAATCTCTTCGCGTTGAAGGAATTCGGCAACATCTATTCGCGGCTGATGAACCCGACCACCGACGTGCTGGAAAAGCGCCTGGCGGCGCTCGATGGCGGCGTGGGCGGGTTGGCTTTCGCTTCCGGGCAGGCCGCCATCACGGCGGCCATCCTGACCATCACGCACTCGGGACAAAACTTCATCTCGGCCACCAGCCTGTACGGCGGCACCTGGACGCTGTTCACGCAGACCCTGAAAAAGCTGGGCGTTGAAGTGCGCTTCTTCGACCCCGATCATCCCGAGCAAATCGACAAGCTGGTGGATAAGAACACGCGGCTGGTGTATCTGGAATCGGTGGGCAACCCGAAAAACGACGTGCCTGATTTTCGGGCGATCGCCGATACCGCGCACAAGCACGGCCTGCCGGTGATCGTCAACAACACCGTGCTCACGCCGGCGCTGTTCCGCCCCTTCGAGCACGGCATCGACATCGCCGTGTACTCGACCACGAAGTTCCTGGGCGGGCACGGGGTGCACATCGGCGGGGCGATCGTGGACAGCGGCAATTTCCAGTGGGCCGACAACCCCTCCAAGTGGCCGGAGTTCACCGCGCCCAGCGAATCCTATCACGGGGTGGTGTTCACCGAGGCGCTGAAGCCGCTGGGCAACCTGGCGTATATCATTCATATCCGCACGCACTGGCTGCGCGACACGGGCGGCTCGCTGAGCCCCTTCGCCTCGTTCCTGTTTCTGCTCGGAATCGAGACGCTGCACCTGCGGTTGGAGCGGCACACGGCCAACGCCCAGGCGCTGGCGGAGTGGCTCGAAAAGCATCCGGCGGTGACCTGGGTGAACTATCCGGGCCTGCCCAGCCACTCGCATTACAAAAACGCGCAGCGCTACCTGCCGGACGGCGCGGGCGCGATTCTGGGCTTCGGCGTGAAGGGCGGAAAGGCGGCCGGCGTGAAGTTTATCAACAACGTCAAGCTGGCGAGCCACCTGGCCAATGTAGGGGACGCCAAGACTCTGGTAATCCATCCCGCCTCGACCACGCACTCTCAGCTCACCGAGAAGGAGCAGGCGGAGACGGGCGTCACGCCCGACTATATCCGCGTCTCGGTGGGCATTGAAAACATCGAGGACATCGAGGCCGATCTCGACCAGGCGCTGCGCGCCTCGCAGGAGTAACGCAAGAACAACCTGAGCGCCGGCTCGCCGGACACTGGAAAGGCCCTACTGGTCAAGCTGAGGCGCCCGCCGCGGCGCGCCGGCCATTGGGAAAGGTGGGAACTCCACTGGGGCACATCAGGACGTCCCTTTTTACTTTTTACAAGAGGTAAAGCGTGCTGTTTGGTATAGGCCTACTGCTACGGGTTAGTCGGTGTACGTGGCGAGCTAACGCAACGTGGGATGCCCCGGTTCACCGGGCAGGTGCGTGACCCGGAGACCTGGGGAAGAGGACGTCCCTTTTTACTGGACTCGTCGCGCCGCGCTGCGCGCAATGCCGGTCCGCCGACCTGAAGACGTCCGTCATCCCAGCAGGCGCCGCAGGGTCGCCGCCGTGCGAAGGGGACGTCCTGATGCGTCCCTCCTGGATTTTGATGCCGTTTATACCGCCCCGGGTCCAGCGGATTGGTTCTGAAACACTGATTGCAGGACGTTTGAGGGTTCACCTGCCGGTCACGCATCCGAGGGCGCAGCGAATCGAGCGTGAACGCGCAAAACGGACTGGACGCTCCGCAACAACTCTCTCATACTGAAACAGCATGCTGGTCAATCACTTAACGGCAGGTGCGCATCGAATCAGGTTGCCGAAGACCAGATTCAGCGGGGAGAAAACTTTAGTGGGACACATCAGGACGTCCCTTTTTCACGGACGTCCCTTTTTCAAGGACGTCCCTTTTTCAGGACGTCCCTTTTTCCTCAGGACGTCCCTTTTTCCCTCAGTAACGTCGCATTCGGAGTCGCCATCGCGAAGTTCGCCTGGGACCTCGGTACAGTCGTGTATGGGTACACCATTGTTTGCAAGTAGAAAGGCTGGAGATGAACTTTCTGGAGGACTTCCTGGTCGTTACCGGACTCATAGCAGTCTTCGTTTTGTTGAGTTGGGCTTATGGCCGTGTCTTGAGTGGCGGCCGTCCGCTCAATCGGTTCAAGCGCCGGTTACTGATCTACGCGACTCTATTCATCGCAGGCATGAGTTACCTGATGTTGATTGTGTCCGACCTCGATTGGTCGAAGGAACTGGTATTTCCACTGATCGGTCTCTGGGCAGTCATTGTGGGACTTGTGGCGTGGTGGCGTTACCGAAGGGGGGGGACGAATCCGGGGACGGGATACGAGCCTGTCGGAGATAGATTCTAGCGCGCATTGAAAAGCTGGTGCTGTGCGGGCGTGGATTGCATCCAATCGGAGGATGAAGAGATTCCGGACCTGTTCTCTGGATCAACCGTTCTTACTCCCGCCGGCGCTTCAGGACTGGCTGCCCGAGGGGCACCTGGCGCGGTTCATCGCGGAAAGGGGACGTCCTGATGTGTCCCACACGCCGGGAGAATCGCCTCCTCCGGCAGATGGATTTGAGGGCCTGCCGCGCTGAGCTTTTTGGTGCAGGCCGCTACACTGTAGCGGCCTGCCTGTGTATGCTATTGATATTATTAGGCTTATTTTTTGATGGCCGCTATTTGTAGCGGCCTGGTCGCTTCCGCCCCGCTTTGCGGCCTGCTCGCGCACCCGCCTTCTCGAACAGGTCCGCCCATTCCTCTGCACTGAGTTTCGCTCCGGCAAACCCGTAAAGGCTGCGTTCAACGCCCGCTGGATTCGATGACCGCGTTCAGCGTCCACCGGACTGCTGATCCAGCACGCGCTCAATCGTCGTCACGTCCACCAGACCCGAGCAGCCGTAGAGCACGGGCAGGAACGCCTGCGCGGAAAAACGCCGCCGCAGCTCGGCCACTTTCTCCGTGCCGGCGCGGTAGGCCGGCAGGTACATGCGGCCCAGCAGCGGGTGGCGTCCCCACGCGCCGGAGAGTTTGTCGGCGCGGCGCGGGTTCATCATCGTCATCCAGAAGATCCGCCAACTGAGGATGCAAAAACGGCGATTAAGTTGACGATCTCCTCGGCGGCGCCATGCGCAGGGCCGCCGGAGATGGATGCCGGTTTCTGCCGATCGCACTGCTGGAAGCCGTCGCAGCAGGAACAACCTCGGAAGCAGCTACCAAAGCGGTCACCGAGGGACCATGGAATTGGAGCGCCTCAAAGGCCGTGTAAGCCGAACCCACGACTTGCAGTTTGAAGGCGCCGGACGGCAGACTCGGCATGACGTCGCGCAACAGATTCGCATAGCTGCCGTAAAGCGGGACCGGCGCGGTGGTAGCCGTCGCGCTCAGTGTGCCGGTGGCATCGTACACATTGATCGTGTAGGTCTGCGTGGCTTGACCGACGGTGTCGAGATTGTAGATCACAAGAGCCACAAGGTCGGTCGAGCCATTATCAATGCCCACCGTGGACCATCCCTGGCTGGTCTGCCAGTCCCAAACGACAGGCACACTGCACCACCACGACCAAGGCTCGGCGGCCAGCGCCGAGTAAATCAATTGCGCCTGGACCTGCGAACATGTGTTCGCGTCCGGGCACTCGGCCAGAACGACCACCGGTCCGTTGGACGGATAAAGGTAAGCCGGAGCCTGGGAATGCAACCCAAGGATATCCACCTCCATGGGCTGATTGGCGTACAGCGAGCCGCTAGCGGCGGTTCCGCTGTAGACCGTGGAATCTCCCAGATAAAGGAAGTCTAGCGTTGCGTCGGATCCGTTGACACCGCTGAAGTCGAAGAAGTAGGCCACCGGCGCCGAAGGCGGAGCGGAGACCCGGATGGAGTTTCTTCCCCAATCCGCACCCGTGGCGTACCACGGGAATGTCCCGTACACATAACAGACATATGTACCAGAGTCCAGTTGCAGCGGATTGCCATTCGAGTCTCCATACGCCCCGCAGTTGAGATTGGGGTCGGTTGACCAATAGGTTTGCGCATTCGCGGTAAAGGCGCTTAGGATTAGCAATCCCGTCAACCAAACGGATTTCTTAAACATAATATGACTCCTCGATTCCATTGCTTACACGTCGTTGCGGGCATCCTGTCGTGTCAGAGGAAACCCGGTCCGCGCGCAACCGCCCGGCCGCGCTCAATTCGCGCCCGCCTTCGGCGCCTGCGCCGCTTTTTCCTTGAGAGCCTGCCGGTAACGCGCGAGGAGCTGCTCGCGGTTCTGACGCAGGTCCTTTCCGCTCGGCGTGGCGGGATAAGGCTTGTCGCCCATCAGCCCTTTCCAGAGAATGCGGTTGAACTCCGCGGGATCGACGCGGTCTTCGGCGGTGAAGTCCATGCCCTTCGTGACCTGCGCCCAGTACTCCGCGTTGTGGGTCACCTGTGGAACGATCAGGTCGGCAGGTTGAGGAGGCAGCGGCAGATCCGTGTCGTACAGATACGCCGAGGGAGTGGCCGTGAAGCTCCACTTGTTCGGCGTCGTCGTGAAGATGTCGGCCATGGGCCTGGCGAGCGCGTCGTTCAGGTTCATCGGCGGGAGGCCCAGAACCTCTTCCATCGTGCGCAGGAAGTTGATGGTGTTGTACGGCGTGGAGACCAGCGCGCCTTGTTTCACGAAGGCCCCCGCCACGAAACGAGATGCTGCGGTGCGAATCGACATGGTCGCCGCCATCCTGCGCGTCGTCTTCAATGACAAAGATCAGAGTGTTGTTCGCGTATGCGCTATTGGCGATCTTCTGAACCAGCAGGCCTACCGCATAGTCGTTGTCGGCGATCATCTTCTCCGGAGAATTCACGCGGTCCATCAGCGGGGGCCCGGGCGGGCTCCAGTTTCCGGTGTGATCGTGCATGAAGCGAACGAGGGTCAACGCGGCCAGCGGCGGTTGGAGCACGCTCCCCTCTGCCAGCGCGGTATCTGCCCGCCTGTTATCCGCCGGCGCGATATCAGCCGACCGGGCCTGTCGCGGCGGCCGGGCATCGAACTCCCGCTCCCACTCCTTGAAACGGTAAAAATCCGGGAGCGCATTGTCGAAACCCCGGAAGTACGGATCGGTAAACGGGGCGAGGGTGGCATTCGCCGCGATAGCCACCACCGTGCCGGTTGCGGCCGGGTAGCGCAGGACGGGAATGGCGTTGGTTGTCGTGGAATAGAGCGTCCCGTCTATGAAGAAACCATAGTTGCGAACCGTGAGCTTCGCCCGCCGCGCGGCGTCCCACAAGTAGCCCGTATTCACGACATTGCCCGGTCCATCCGGCGCACTCACGTCGGTCTGGCCCGGTAACACATCCGGATCGTCCGCCGTGAAGGGATCCGCGGCCATGCGCCCGGCGAGAGTTGGTATGGCAACATTCACATTGCGGTTCGTGCCCCCGTCCAAGCTGAGGCCGCGATAAGCGTAGGCCACCGGGTATTGGTGTTCCACCACGTCCGGAGCTTGAGCCGAAGTGGACCACGCCCAGCCGTCATAGCTGACTTCGGCGGTGTCCATGAAGTTGTCGAGCGTGACGAAGCTTAGCGCCAGATTATGCTGATTGGGCGTGACCTTCTCCCCGAACATTGCCAGATCGGGATCGCCATTGCCGATTGCCAGGTCGCCCAGAATCTGGTCGTAGGTGCGGTTTTCCTTGAGAATGAAAATCACGTGCTGGACGCCCTGATGCACGGCCGCCATGACAGTGGCGTCGTCGGTGCTGTCGGTGTAGGAGAAGTGGTTGTTCGCAAGTACCTGCGCAGTCAGGGTTGCGAGCTGCGCCGGGCTGGGGCGCGGGATGGTCTGGAAACCGGCTTTAACCAACTGCGGATTATACTGATTCGTCGTATAGCAATTCGGCGAATTCGGCGGCCCGTAGCCGCCATAGCACCAGCCGGGATTCGCACCCGTTGGCGACTTCCCATTGACCGCGTACACCAGATTGCCATCGGCGCTGAAGCTGACTGAGTTAGGGTACCAACCGGTCGGAATCAGACCTACTACCTGGTCGTTGCTATTCGCTCCGCCCAGCGCCACCACCGAGATACAATTCAGAGTGCCATCGGTCACGTAGAGTTGCTTCTCGTCCGGTGAAAGTACCACGCTGTTGGGGTTCGCACCCTTGTAATCCGCCAGCGCGGACGGCACTAGAGAGGCGACTACCGGAATGCTCTCGAGAATCGTGTTCGACGCGGTGTCGATCACGTCAACCGTATCCGACTGGTCCTCGGCGACGAACAGCAGCGTCTGGGCGGCGTTGAGCGTCATCTTGTTCGGTTGGCCTTTGACCGCGATGCGGGTCGTTACCGTCGCCGCTCCGCTCAGATTCACCACGACGATCTCGCGGTCGCGAATGCTGGATACGTATGCTGTATGCGGTTTCGCGCTCGACCCATCGCCCGCCACGGCCACCCAGAACGGATACTCGCCGCCCGGCTTGCCCACTTGCGTTGGATCGTTCGGGGCAAGCTTGCCGGGACGCAGGTCGAAGTTCGGCGTCGAGATCGACCAATTGCCGAGACCTCCGGTTAACACCGTAATCGAGTCGTTGTAGTAATTCGCCACCACCAGCGTCTGGCCATCCTTCGAAATGGCCACGCCGGCGGCACAAGGAAGCACCCCGACCGAACTGTTGATCGCGACGGCGCCGTTAGGCGCTATGTCCAGGCCCACGCCCTGTTCGTTGCCCAGTTTAGGATTCACGTGCTTAAAGGGAATCGGCGAAAGCGGGGCCTCGGCCCATGTTGCGGAAGTGCTGGCGGTGGCGGGGCTCCAAGTGAAGATGTGGAGATTGTCACTGGGACCGCCCGACACGTAAAAAGCCATGCCAGATGGGTCGAAGACAATCCCGTGGTATGTATTTGCGACCTTCAACACCTGCGTCTTGATCGGCACGGACGTCGAAATGTCGTAGACGAACACGTACTCAGTCGAATCCGACGTGTTCCACGGGAACGCGTTGGCCGGCGTTACGTCGTTGGTGTAGACGCGGTTGTACCCGCTGGTCAGAATCAGCAAGGTCTTGGGCGGGATATTGGGACCCGGAACCACGTCTGGGCTCACCACGGTAGAGACCGCATACCCAGCCAGCCAGCCTGCCAGCCAGGTTGCAGTGGGGTCGTTCAGACCGGTGTCCAACGGTTCGAACCGGGAACCCTGGAGCGCCAGCGGCGTAATCTGTTGGCCCATGTTGGGCAGGGACTGGACGCTGGGCGGCGTGGGCTGGACCGGAGCAGCGGACTGCGCCAGGGCCAGCGCGCCGGCGATGACCAATGCAAACACAAAGCCAACCGCTGAAAGCGGTGAACATTCGTACACGTGTGTCCTCAAAGCTTTAGGCTCCTTTGCCTGATCGGCCAGTAGAGGAGTTCAAGCCGCTGGAGGATCGAGGCATCGTATCTCACTGCTAGTCGGTTGTCACTAACCTCTAAGATGTGACTTTCGGCGCGCTCGTCATCACTGTAGGCTTGTCCGCTTGCAGAATCAAGCTAAGTGTTGCGGTTCTCAAAGAGTGGCCGGACTTAGCTGGCAACCTACTAGCAGTAGTGCCGGCAGCCCGGACAATTCTCTGCTCAATAAGCCGGCGCTAATCGTGCGTCGGCGGCAGTAGATCCTCGTGCGGCTCGCCCGTAAGGCCTCGCTTTGCGATGACGCGCTTGACGCCTCCGCGGGAAGCACGTAGGAGGATGTCGATCTCGACTGGCAACGCTAGAATCGGCTCTCGCGCCTAAAACGATATCTTCGCCGAAAGCTGAAACTCCCGTGGCGTGCCTCCTCCGGTCGCATAGCTGCTGATCGTAGTTGTAATTACGCCGAAGTTGCTCTGAGAGATGTCTGCATTAGGCGCGCCATACTGAGCCCGATTAAAAAGATTGAACACTTCAGCCCGAAATCGAATACTCATTCTCTCAGTGAGGGAAACTTCCTTAGATAATCCCAGGTCCATCTGCGAAAAGCCGGGAGCGCGGAAGGCGTTGCGGCCTAAATTGCCAAACGTTCCGGAAGCCGGCGTGGAGAACGCGGCCGGGTTTATCCATTCGCCCGGGGTGGATCCATGCGGCGGAGTCAGAGAAACGCCGTACACATAATTCGGCCGCTCTTCCCCGGTAATCGCATATTGGCCCGGCACCGACGCGTTCGAGCGATCAATTGTGACATTCACAGGAAGCCCGGCTCGCGCCGTCGCGATCACGCTTGCGGTCCAGCCGCCCAGAAACGTCCGCACAATGCCTGGGCTGCTTAAATATTTCTTTGCGGCGCCGAAGGGCAACTGATAAACGGTGGAGAGATTGAATACCTGACGAACGTCATCGTCACTACTCGCCTTGTCACACGATCGGCAGTAGGAGTTCTGGGGCACGTCGGACTCTCCACCGCCAATGCTGCCGTCGTTAATCGAATGCGACCACATATAATTTGCCGAGAGCAGAAAGCCATTCTGGAAAGCCCGGCGAGCATTTAGCTGCAGCGCATGAAAGATACTATTTCCAACGTTGCCGCGCCACGAAACAGGCCCGAATGCCGGGTACGGTCTGACGCCGGTCTCCGGATTCACCAGGTTCGCGTAGGTCGTCGTCAGAATATCCGTTCCCTTGTTGCCGAGATAGCTGGCTGTTCCAAGGATATTCAATGGTAGTTTTCTTTGAACTGAGGCCGTCCATGCAACAACATAGTCGTCTTTCCGGTTGCGATCCAGATCGCGCGGAGAAACAACGCCCAGACCACCATTTTCCGCATACTGCAGGAATTGAGTTAATGGATAGGAAAGGGCGGGAAACGATGTGTTGCTGAATGAGTAGCGGTCGACAGTATTCGATATGGGAAGATTCTGGTCGTCTTCCTGCCCATCTGTGTGGTAAATGCCACCTCCAGCGCGCAAAACTGTATCACGGTGCGCCCATGCGATACCGAGACGCGGGTCAAAATCGTCGTACCTCGGATTGCTAAAGGAATCATAACGCGAGCAATACCCTCCGCAGGTGCCCAAATCGAACGGGACGTCGTCGTGGCCAATCGCATGCAGGACGTTGAAAAAATTGTAGCGGATTCCGGCTGTGATCGTCAGATTGGCAGTCGCTTTCCATTCGTCTTGAGCATACCCCCAGTATTGTGTCTTGCGCTGCCGCACCAGAGGCAGAATCGCAGTGTAGGAAGCTGTGCCCATGCTGTTGTTAAGAAAATTTGCCGGCGACATGTATGTTAATGTACCGCTTTGCGATGTGCCCTGGTTCAGAAAAATCAATCGAACCTCCGACCCAAACTTTACAATGTGTTTGCCTTTTGCCCATGAAACGTCGTCAAGGAGATCAAGACTCTTCGACGGGTAGTCCGTTGTGGAATATCCAGTCAGGGCGCTGTAGCCGGATACACTGACCCCGAACGGAACCTCGGAAAGGTTCGCGCTATGATATATCGTTTGGTTTATTCCGAATTTTGCTTCGTTCATCAGTGCAGGAGAGAAAATGTGCGAGAGCGCTACTACCCCATTATTATATTTTGTATCATACTGGGTCTCGGCTGTAAGCTGGCCCGTAGGGATTGTCTCCACTGCCTGATCCGAGTTAAAGCGAACGAAGGCCGTCGTCCGACCGGTAAAGTATTGGTCGAGCCGGATCATCCCGGAATCTTCGTTGTCAACCTGCCTGCCCAGTGCCATGTATTTCCACACATCGGGATTAGAAGTTGCCGCCGTGCCAGCGGGATAAGCTTGCAGGATCGGAAGTAAAGCAGGCGATGTCAGAGCCGCTTGTGTCACAAAGCTTGGGCTCGGCACCAGCCCAATTTGCGTTCCATCCAATCTCTGCCGTAGACCTTCATAGTTCCCGTAGAAAAACGTCTTGTTATGCACAACGGGTCCACCAAGGCCGCCGCCGAACTGATTTAGCAAAAACGGGTCAGGAGCGGCTCTGTCGAATGGCGATCGTGCATCCAGGGCATCGTTCCGAAAATAATCGAAACCATCTCCATGAAAAGTATTCGTGCCTGAGGGGGAAACCACGGACACTTGCCCGCCCGCGGTCCCGCTTTGAGCGTCCGCGCCAAAATTCTGCGATTGCACCTGGAATTCAGCGATGGAATCGAGAGGAATGTTCAGGCGCATATACTCTCTCTGCTCCTGGTTGTAAACGGCAGTCGCATCGACACCGTCGAGCGTCAGATTATTGTCGTCCAGGCCGTGCCCCGCGAAACGAATTGTTCTTTGGTCGCCGCCGCCGTTATTGATCGCGCCCGGCGCGAGCGCTGTCAATGTCGCCCAATTCCTGCCGTTGACGGCAGATCGCTGACCTGCGCCCGTTCAATCGCGGTACCAATCGTCGCGTCCACCTTGTCGAGTTGGATGAGCGGTTCCGTCACGGTCGTTTCTTGTCTCCCGTGCGCCACTTCCAGCCGCGCGTTCAGTGTCCTGGTCTGCCCGACAACCAGTTCCACGCGCTCTGCGTTGAGCGTCGAGAATCCGGTTCTGAAAAATTGGATCGAGTAAAGGCCTGGGGGAAGACCGGGCAACTCATAAGTGCCCTGTGACGTCGTCAACGTCTCGCGTTGGAGTCCTGTCGCGCTTTCAGTGGCGTGCACATTGGCCTGAGGGATCCGCTCGCCCTGTTCGTCGGTCACGGTGCCCGTAATGGCCGTGCGGTCCACCTGCGCGTAAGCCGGCGCGCCTGAGACAACCAGCGCCAGCGTCAGGCTAACCGCTGCGAGTGGGAAACATTTGTGGCTTTGGTTTTTCAAAGCCTTAGGCTCCTTAAGCCAGTTGGCCATGGTAGTGCTTGGTGGCCGGGGCATTCTCTTTATCGCTAATACATTGCCGAAAAATCCTCAAACGTGACTGGCCAGTCGCAGCTCACCGCATTGCATTATTCCACGTTCGACGCCAACCCGCATTCCGCGGTTGCGGAAGCTCATCCGGACCTTTCCGGCAGCCTAACTAGCGATAGTGTTAGGCGGCCCGGATACTTCTCATCGATATGACGTCAATCGTGGTTCGGCCGCATTCTGGAGCGGCTTCCGTCAAGCCGTACGCCTATCGTCACGTTTAGCCGGCACACGGACCGTTGCCGATGCCTTCCCATCTTTTTGCACCGACTGTATTCAACAACTCGACTAGCAAGCGTCCACATGCAACGATCACTCCACTTGCGGCGAAACTCGGAATCACTATTAGCGCCAAGCCGGACGGTAGTGCTCCAGAGCAGTACGATTCGACCGTCTATGCCGCGATGCTCTTGGTGGCCCTGGCCTGTCTGGGAGTAGTACTCATCGCCCGCCGCCTGGACTTCAGCGTCCACTGTTATTTGATCTCACCTGGAAGGACAGCCATTGCTTCCCTTGAGAATTTAGGCTATGGTCGGAGGCAACCTCAGACGATAACCATTGTGGCGGTATTCCGCATATTGGAGTTGTCGATGAAGAAGGATTCCCGGTTCTTATCCCTCACGCCCGCTTGGGAGCATCTCGTCTTACCCGCGGCAGGCGCCTTCCGGCTGGTCACTCTGGCTTTCGTCTGCATTGCCTTTCTCACGGCTCAGGCCGCCGATGACACGCAGCTCAAGCAGGTGATCCTGTTTGGGCGTCATGGTGTGCGCGCTCCGCTTGCGCCCGACAGCACTCTCGACAACTTCTCCGCGCAACCGTTCCCGGCGTTCGGCGTTCCAACGAGCTACCTGACCGCCAACGGCGCCACACTCGAGACGATGCTCGGCGGCTACTACCGTCTTTGGCTCAAGCAGCAGGGCGTGCTGACCGGCAACGACTCGGCCGACGCTGCCTTCGTGTATTTCCGGGTCAACCAAGGGGCGCTGATCGTTGACAGCGCGAAAGCCTTCGCGGCCGGCATGCTCCCGGCGGCCAGCATCAATTTGAATGTTTACCCACCACAGGAGAGCGACCCAGTGTTCGATCCAATCGGCGCCGGCGTCGCCACGCTCGACCAGAACATGGCGATCGCAGCCGTGATGGGACGTCTCGGCGGTAATCCACAGTCGCTAACTTCCGCCTACGCCCCAGAGCTCGCCCTCGCCCGATCGGTCCTGTTCGGCTATCCCGCCGGTGAGACTCCGCCGCCCGCGACCCCGGCAGGTAAGGTCGATGTCACTACGATTCCTATCGCCGTTACGGCCGGACAGCCCGGTTTGCCGGTCGGACTGGGAGGCCTGGCACTGATTTATTACGCCACCGATCCGTTCGTCATGGAGTATGCCGATGGACTGCCGGCCGCCGACGTCGGTTGGGGCCAGTTGACCACCGCCGGCGTCAGCCAGACCTTGCGCCTCGACACCCTGGTCCTCAATCTGGAATTCCGCACGCCCTATCTGGATCGCGTGCAGAGCTCCAATCTCGCCTCGCACGTGGTGCGCTCCATGCTTCAGGCCGCCACTGGCAATGCGATGCGCGGCGCGCTGGGCAATCCGTTCGACCAAGGTCATCGTGTTGGTCGCCGGGGAGGCCAACCTGACCGGACTCGCCGGCCTGTTCAATCTCGACTGGGTGCTGCCGGGATACCAGCTGGACGACTGTGCTCCGGGCGGCGTGCTGGTGTTTGAGCTGCGCCAGTCCGTGAGCACTCGCAAGTACTTCGTCCGCGCCTCCTACGTCGGGCAAACTTTGGATCAGTTGCGCAATCTCACCGCCCTGACGCTCGCCGCGCCACCGGCCCGCGCCCCTGTATTCATCCCCGGCTGCAGTGAGAGCAATGCCACCTTCGACTGTCCGCTCCAGAAATTCCAGGCGCTGGCGGAGCAGGTGATCGATCAGAAGTCCACCGACCTCGTGCCGTGACCCTTTGAGAACTGACCTCTTTTAAACGGCTGCGAGCAGGAGTCGTGCAACGGCGGCCGTTGTGTTCATTTGCTTTGTTCGGTCGTAAGGCCTTTTAGAAGTCTTGCTTCCTTCACTTCAAACCGGGGACAAAGGCTCGTGCCAGCCCGTCTCAGCGATGATCTCGGTCAGCCGCGACGCCGTTCAGAGCCTTATCGCTCCTGCACCGCTTCCCACTTTGGCAGCGACACGGACGTCCGGTAATTCGACTCGTTGTAGTGCGGGTTGCGGTCCGGCGCGTAGATCTTTGTTCCGTGGAATGGCCTGTCTTGCGTGTAAATCCAGACCCGTTCCTGGTCCCACAGGATCACCTCGTCCCGCTGATCGCCCGTTAAGTCCGCCGTGTACGCCGCCAGGTCTGGATGGCCATCGTCGGGAAACATCACCACTCGCCGCAGGTGGCCGTCCACCATGCCGCCCTCGCGCACGTTGCCCGACAGCAGCACGTACTCCTGCCCGTCGCCCTTCCAGTTCACCGGCAGCAGCGGGCTCCCCGTGTGGATCGGCTCGCCCTGCTCCACCAGGTTTCCGTCCCAATCGAAAATACTGACGATCCCCGGATTGCGCCAGTAGTTGACCGTCAGCAGTTGCAGCCCCGCCACGTCCATCCGGAACTTGCCGATCGCCGGACTCTGCGCATGCCCGATCCGCACGTGCTTCAACACCTTCCCTTGAATGTCGAACATGATGAAACCCTCGTCGCTGCCGCAGGCGTACACCCGCGGCGCCGAGTTCGGGTCCGGACTCATGTTCACGATCGCGATCCCGTCGGCGTGGTCTTCGAATTCCTTGTCGTGAGTCCACAACTGGCGCCCGGTGTGGTCCCACAGCGTATAGCCGATCGCCATCGTGTCGTACCCACTGCCGTTTACGTCCACCATGTGCGGGAAATGCCCCGTCTGTCCGTTCTCGCCCTTCCACAGCAGCTCCAGGTTGTTGTTGTACACCCAGAAATTCTTGTAGCGGTCCTTCACCAGAATCTCGTGCCGCCGCTTGTCTCCGGATAAGTTCAAGAACGCGATCGAGTCGCCGTTGTTCAGCTCGTAGGGCCGGTGCATGCCAGCCGGAATCGGCGGCATCCAAACCCACTTCTTCACCCGCCCCGTGCGCCCGTCCAGTATCTGTAACTGAAAGTCGCGCACCACCACGACCTCGTTCTTCCCGTCCCCATCGACATCGTGAATCTGAAACGGCGTGTCGTTCGTCAGCAGCCCGTTGCGCGGGTCCGGCCGGCCCAACTGCCACAGCACCTTCCCTTCCAGCGTCACCGCCGTCAGACAACTGATCTGGTCGAATCCATCGCCCCCCACCCGAGGAATGTTCTGGCCGATCAGCATATCCATCTGCCCGTTCCCGTCCAGGTCGCCGAACCGCACGTTCCGTCCCGCCCCGTATCCCGGTGTCGCGAACTTTTTCCACAACTTGGGCTGCGGATTCCCGGCCCTCAGCCCGGCCAGTTCCGCCTCCCGCCGCGCGATCCGCGCCTCGATCTGCTTCTTAATGTCGTCTGGCACCGTCACGCGGAAATCCTGAAATCGCGCGGGAATCCGCGCCGTCAGGCCCGTCTTCCCCTTGACGATCTCCCCGTCCTCCGCCTGCAGCACCAGCTTCCCGTCGATGTACGCTCGGATCCGCGCGCCCTCGTTTTCCACCTTCAGCGTGTAATACCGCTTCACGTCGTAGCGGAACTCCACCCGCCCCAGTTCGCGCCACTGGTCCTCGTGGAACGCCCTCTCCAGCGGCAGCCGCAGCGCGATCCGCGCCGTGTTTCCACCGCTCAGCGTGAACGAATAGTAGTGGTGATTGGTGTGATATCGGACCACCACGCCCGCCACATCGTCCAGCGACAGCGGCCGCACCTTCACCTCCACCGTGTAGTCGCTCCACTCCCTATCGCCCGTAATGAACAGCGCGTTCGTGAACATGTTGGACGTCTTGTCCAGTTGCTGCTCCAGGTACGGCTTCCCGTTTTCGTCGCTGACGATCCACGCATCCTGGTGACAGATGGCGTTCTCCCACGGCCCCAGCGGCACGCCCCGATTCGCCAGGTAGTGGTACTCCTGAATCGCTCCATTCAACTGCCCCACCGGGCTCGAGAGCCATCCAGGCGGGAACTTCGAGAAATCATCCCTGAACAAGTCGGCGCCGCCGATCGGCAGTAAAATAGTGGCCGCTGCAACGACCCGTACCAACGTGGCTGTTAGGAGCATACGTGCACATCATAGGACGATTCGCCCTTGTCGTCGCGCTTTGCGCCGCCTGCGCTCTCGCCCAGGATTGGGAACGCGAGGTCCGCGCACTCCGTCCCGCCTCGGTGGCCGCGCGCGAACGGGCGCTCCTCGACTACTTGCAAAACCGCGCCCAGCTCGCCCTTGACGCCATCCCACAAGCCCGCACCCCAGCTCAGGCCGATAGCGCGCGTCCGCTCCTCCGCGCTCAATTGGAGCAATCCCTCGGCTTGCCGACCGTAACCGGGCGCTGGCTGTGCTGGCCCGGGCAAAGGGGATCGACGTCACCATCGTGTCCAGGTTTCTCTACATTTCCAGGCGCACCGCGATTAAGTTCTGGCAGCGCTACCACGAGGGCGTCATAGCACTGTCGATGGCCCGAACGACCCGAAACGAACATAAGTCCGATTGAGAGTCACGCGATTCCGGCGGATAGCCGGGCGGCGGCGAAGGTGTGGGATAACGCGCTGGCGGACGTGATTCAGGCCAGCCGAAAACCTGCGGCAGTGCGGAGTCTTGCAGAGTCTTGCACGGAAGGCACTCGGCGGCTTGGTTTTGTTGCAAACAAAAGGAAGCACATGGTGGGCGCGACAGGACTCGAACCTGTGACCTCCTGCGTGTGAAGCAGGCGCTCTAACCAACTGAGCTACGCGCCCAACTTATTCATCCTACCGCAACGCTCCCAGGCCGCAAACCTCGGCGCCGGCCGCTCCCGGCCCGGCCCGCAATTGAAACCGCCGCGCCAATCATCTCCGTTGACTTTCCTCCGAATAGTGTAAATACTTATAGCATGGAGCTGACTGAGCGCCAGCGCGAGATTTACGATTTCATTGTTGCGTTCCGGCGTGACAACGGCTGCTCGCCGTCGATTCCGGAGATCCAGCGGGCTTTCGACATCCGCAGCCCCAATGGGGTCGCCGGCCATCTGCACGCGCTCCAGGCCAAGGGCTACATCCGGCGCTCCGCCGAACGCGGCTCGCGGCAGGTCGATGTAGTCGGGGAAATGCCGCCGGCCGCGATCGCCGCCTCGTTGCACGTTTTCCCAGTCTACGGTCACATCCCGGCGGGTCCGCCCACGGAGTACGTCAACCTGCATCCCGACGGCACCGCGACGATGGACGAACTGCTGCTGGGATTCAAGCCCCGCGAGGGCTGCTTCCTGCTCAAGGTGCGTGGCGATTCGATGAAGGATGCGGGGATCCTGAACGGCGACCTGGTGCTCATCGAGCCGACCGCCGCGCCGCGCGCCGGGCAGGTGGTCGCTGCGCTGATTGACGGCGAGAGCACGCTGAAGCGACTGGTGAGAGTCAAGGGCCGCTGGTTTCTGAAAGCCGAGAATCCGGCTTGCCCGGAGTTATACCCGCGCGCCGACCTGGTGATTCAGGGCAGCGTCCGGACGGTGATCCGGAGAATGGACTAGCCGCTGGCGGAGACCCCGCGGGCGGTCTGGACAGACTGTGCCTGCCAAGCGCGCCCGCGCGCGCCGCGCCGCCGATTTTGGACTGGCAATGCGTGGCCACTCCGGAGATAATCGGCGCATGACCTCTTTAACTCTGGATTGCGTGGAAACGGAATCCGAGTTGCTCTCCGCCGAGTTGTGGGAGCACGGCGCGTCGGGCATTCAGGAGCACGAACTGCCTGGCGGCCGCGTCCGGCTGCAAGCCTGGTTTGACGCAAACGATGGTCTGGCCGAGCGCTTCGCGGCGTATGGCCCGCGGGTGGAGGATGAAAAAGAGGTGGACTGGGAGACCCTCAGCCGGCAGGCTTGGCAGCCGGTCGAGGTCGGCGCGCGCTTCTACCTCGCTCCGGAGTGGGACGAGTCCCCGACGCCCGAAGGCCGCATGCGGCTCACCGTGCACCCCGGCATGGCGCTCGGCACGGGCGATCACCCGGCCACACAACTCGTCCTGGTGGCCATGGAAAAACACCTGCGGGAAGGTGAACGCATTGTTGACACAGGCACCGGCACCGGCATCCTGCTCGAAGGCGCGTATCTGCTCGGCGCGCGCGGCGTGGGCTGCGACATTGAATGGGAAAGCGCGCGCACGGCGCGCCGTAACCTGCTGGCTGACGCCTGCCCGCCGCGCGTCTTCGCCGGTTCGCTGCGCGCCCTGGCCGCCCGATCCGCCGATGTCGTGGTCGCCAATATTAACGCCGTGACGCACCACGCGCTCGCGCCGGAGTATGCCCGCGTCGCGCGGCGCCTCGCGATTCTGGCCGGCTTCCCCGAACGCCACGTCGCCGGTATCGAGCGGGCGCTCGGCGCGCACGGCTGGCAACCGCTGGACCGTTTGTCGAACCGCGAATGGGTCTGCCTGGTCTTCTCGCCGCAGTGAGACCCGCGGCTGCAGTCCGCGCTCCGCGATTCAGATTTCGATCGACAGCGCCGCACTTGGCGTGCGCCGACTGCCGGAAAGACCGCGTTGAACCAACGCGCGCATTCAGGCCGCGCGCCGCTACCGCGCCAGGGTCGCTCTGAACCGCGCCGCGTTGCGTCCCACGGCGTCCAGCAGATCCAGCGTGCCGCGGTGGATCTGGAACTGGCGGGTCGCTTCCAGAGCTTTCATGTATTCCGCTTCGACGCCCGCGCCGTCGGCGCACGCCATCTGGGTCACGGCCAGCGTTCCAAACCGCAGCCACCGGCCATCAAGAGTGTAGCTTCCGCTGAACCGATTGCAGCCGCTGAAGCCCGCCACACGGCCCCCGGTCATGAAGCGGATGGTCGCCTCGCGCTCGCCGGCGCCGGCCGGAACCGGCTCGTTGGCCAGTTCGGTCAGCACCCACGGTGTGTCGATCAAAGGAGCCGTCAACTCGCTTTGCGACTTCTGGGCGCCATTGCGCAGGCTCACGGCAATCAGGGCCGCCCCGCCCAGGCCCGACCTCGGCGTGGCCGGCGCCGCGGCGGGAGCGCAGGCGCCGCCCGGCTCCGCCGCCATCACATTCGCGAGTCTCAGAATCTCTTGGCCCGCGCCCACGGCGCCGCCGACGACGGCCGGAGCTTCCAGAGCGCCGGATGCGGTGAGCAGCGCCGCCCGGCCGCCGGCCGTAGCCTGGGCCAGGCGCTCCAGCAACTTCGAGCGCCCGGTCGTCTCCACCGCGAATTGGACCGTGCTGCCGCAGGGCTGAAAGCGGCCCCGCCCGCGCACCTGCGTGTAGATGCCCCGCAGCCGGTACGTGCCCAGAGGCACGTAGGCCTGCGGCTCGCGCGCCAGCCTGTAGTCCGGCTGCGACGCCGCGGACGTTTGAGCCGGCGGCCGGACCGCCCGCCCCGATTCATCCAGCAACTGCAGCGCGCCGTCCGGCAGAATCTCGAAACTCTCCGTCTCGCCCAGGCTGGAATGCACCATCAGCCGCTTGCCCAGCACCCTCCAGTCCCCGAAATCCATCACCCGCTGGCCGCTGCTCTCCGTTTTCAAATAGCTGCGCTGGCGGTAGAAAAAACCGTCCGGCCGCAGGCTCACCACCTGCCGCACGCCCCGGCAATCGGCGCACGGCAGCGTCCCCGCGAAGGTTGTGAGTTCGGCAATTCTGAACTCCTGACCGGCAGCCGTGGCGAGCAACACCACCGCCGCCAATGCCAGTTTGCCCCGGCAGCCTTGAGTGCGGCCCCATTGCACGTGCATCGATCGCCTCCGAACGGACGCCGGGCGTGTGAATCCGTCCACCCGCTCGAGAGCCCTCGCGGACCAGCGCCAGCTTCGTCTGGCCGCCCACGGAGCCCTGACCGCATTGTCACGCCAATTCGAGGCTCCCGGCGGCGGGATTAGAGTAAATGCGCTCCCGGACCCCTTCGCGCCTGGTGGTCGAAATGCACCGCCGTGGTGGCAGCCGGCCGGCTCGCCGATGCGATCGTGAGGATTTTAAGCAGCTTGCTAATTGGCATCGCGATTGCTAAAGAGTGGACATCCGCTCGAGCGATGGAGCGGCGATCTTCAGCCCGGCGCGACACGTTGCGGCCCGGCGTGCTGTGGGCGCCCGGACCTGCCGCGGATTGTAGTGGCGCATGAAAAGGTGTATAAGAGCTATGTTCGAAGGTCAAGGAGTAGTTTTCTCCCAACGGCGTTTCGGCCGGGACGCGAAGTCATCCCGGCGGGAACGGCGCGCGCGAAATCGAGCGGTCAGTGACCGCATCGTCGCGGTGTGCTGTTTCTTTGACCAGCCCTTGGAGGAGGGTCGGCGAGTGAGGGTTAGAGAGCCTCGGCCATCCCGTGTCCATCTGCCTCCCGGCGGGCCGCTTCAGCGGCCGGCTCCGGACGGCTCTTCCACGATTTCCCTCGGTGTGGCAATCCAGCGGGTGGCCGCGGCCCTGCGGCCGCGACTGCCGATTGCCACTTCATGTTTGAAGCAGTTGAAAAAGTGCGCGGGCAGGAACCTGAAACTCGCCTTTGCAACCGGCCAGGTGACTGACGTTGCTTCGCTTCCATTTTGTGTGGCCTAGACAAGGAGAATTCGATATGGCACTTTCATTCACTTTTCGACCGGCACCTCGCTACGCGATCCGCGCCTCCATGGCGCTTCTGCTTTGCGCCTCGACCGTGACGCTGTATGGTTTCGACGACAAGGACAAGAAAAAAACGCCCGCCGTGGTCAAGCCCGCGCCGGTTAAGCCAACCCCGCAAATCCATAACGGGTCGGTGGTCAATCATTCGGTCACTGCCAACCCCAATCTGAATAAGACGATCACGCCGAACAACAACACCAATTTGAATAACCGGCCGATCAATCCGAAAACCCCAATCTGAACAACCGGCCGCTCACGCCGAACAACAACACCAATCTGAATAACCGGCCGATCAATCCGAACCCCAATCTGAACAACCGGCCGCTCACGCCGAACAACAACCCCAATCTGAATAACCGGCCATTCACGCCGAACAACAACCCCAATCTGAATAACCGGCCATTCAATCCCAACCCCGGCCTGAACAACCGGCCATTCACTCCGGGCGGCAATACCGGTCTGAACAACCGCCCCACCACCCCGCAGGGCTTTCGCGCCCCCGTGCTGAACACCGGCCACCTGCCGCCGGGCAGCCAGGTCGCGCACGGTCCGGGCGGGGTCACCAACGTCACCACCAGGACCGGCGGGCAGTATCAGTTGAACCCCCAGGGCCACATGTCCAACTTCCATGCCCCCAACGGCGCGTCAGCCAGTTTCCGCCCCAACGGCGCACCCGGAGTCGTGCACACCGCCTCGGGAATGACCATCATCCACAACAACTATGGCGGGCGAACGGTCATCGTGAATCGCCCCGGCAACACCGTCATCGTCAACAACGGAGGCGGGCGCGGCTACGTGCAGCGTCCGTTTGCGGTTGGAAACCGGAGCTACGTCCAGCGCACTTACGTGGTGAACGGCGTCCGCAGCTCCCGCTTTTATCAGTCGTATAACTACCACGGCCACGCCTACCCCTACTACGTTCGCGCACACTTTTACCGGCCGGCCTTCTATGGCTGGGCGTACAACCCCTGGGCGCGGCCCGTGACGTACGGCTGGGGCTGGGGCATCGGCACGCCCTGGTTCGGCTTCTATGGCGGTTACTTCCAGCCCTACCCGGTCTACCGCAGCCCGGCCTTCTGGCTGACCGACTATCTCTTCTCGGCCACCCTCCAGGCCGCCTATGACCAGCGCATGGCCGACCGCGCCGCCATCGCCGCCGAGGCCAACGCCGCCGAGCAGCAGCAGAACCAGGTGCAGATGAACGATCAGGTCAAGCAGATGGTCGCCGACGAGGTCCAGCGGCAGCTTGCCCAGGCCCGCAACGAGAGCCAGTCCGCCGGACAAGGGGCGATGATGGCCGCGCCGAGCGACGGTCTGCCGGCCAGTTTCACCGACAACGCGCCCCACGCGCTCGTGGTTTCGAGCAATCTGGATGTCAACGATGGCGCTTCCGGCTGCCCGCTGGGCGAAGGCGACGTGGTTGCATTCAACGGATCCCTGCCGCAGGGCGCCGATGCAATGAGCGTGAAGGTCGTCGCCAGCCGCGGTCAGGATTGTCCTACCGGCAGCACGGTTTCGGTCCAACTCCAGGATCTGATGGAAATGCAGAATCACCTGCGCGCCACGCTCGACCAGGGCCTGGAGCAGATGCAATCCAACGCCGGCCACGGCGGGCTGCCAGCCATCCCGTCCGGCGCGGCGGGCACCGTCAACTCGGCGTTCGCCTCCGCCGCTCCACCGCCCGACGCGAATGCCGCCTCGGAGTTGACCAGCGGGGCCGACCAGGCCTCGCAGGAGGAAATGGCCGTGTTGAATCAGGCCTCCGACGCCGGATCGGGAGACGCCGGCTCCGCTCCCGCCGCCGCCGGCGGCAACTCGGTGAGTCTTGGCATGAGCGTCGATCAGGTGCGCGGCATCCTCGGCAACATGCGCCTCGTGGCCAATGTCGGCAACAAGCAGATCTTCCAGGCCGGGGGCCTGAAGATCACCTTCGTCAACGGCCAGGTCTCGAACGTCGAGTAACTGCCGTCAAACGCGAACAACCGCCGCCGCACGGTCTTTTCACCGTGCGGCGCCCGTGTTTTTACCGCTGCGACACCATGGCTTCGCCATGGGAATACGGTGATTTGACGGTGAAGCCATGGTCTGGCGATGGTGATTTCAGGCGATTGGCGGCGCTGGAAACGCCCCGCGCGCCTCTTCGAACCGCACCCCGAGTTCCAGCAGCGTTTCCTCGCTCCAGGGCCGGCCAACGAATTGAACCCCCACCGGCAGGCCGTCCGAGTCGAAGCCGGCCGGCACAACCAGCGCCGGCAGGCCGAGCAGGTTCCAGGGTGAAACCGGCCGTATGGCATCCATCAGGTCGATATCGCCATCCGGCGTCGGAAAGATGCGCTGCCGGTGCGCGAAGGCCGTCACGCCAAAGGCCGGCATCAGCAGCACCGGCGTGGCGCACAGCGCCTCGATCAGCCGCGCCCGCTGCGCGTCGCGTTCGCCCAGTTTGGTGCACAATTCGAGCAGCGTGGGCGCCGGCTCGCCCGCCACCGTGTCGATCAATTCCAGCCCCGTCCAGTGGCAACTCCGTTCGCGGCCGTCGATCAGCGCGCGCAACAGCACGGCCAGCACGTCAACAAAGAAGAAGCGCCACAGCTCGTGCGCGCCGCGTATAAGTTCGAAGTCGAAGGGCACGACCTCCAGGCCCATATCCTCGAGGATCTGCGCCGCCTTGCGGACGGCCTCGCGAACCGCGGGCTGAACCGGCGTGTCGCCGCATTGTTCGAGCACGGCGACCCGGCGCGGCAGTGCCGGCGCGCCTCCAAAAATGTCCACCGGCGCGGAGAAGGGATCGCCCGGATCGTCGCCCGCCAGCACCTGGTAAAGCACGCGCACATCGGCCGCCGTACGCGCCATCGGGCCGGTGACGCCCATGAAACCGGTGGGATGCGAGATCACTGGCCAATGGCCCGTGGCGGGCACGCGGCCGGGCGTCGGTTTGAGCCCGCAAATGCCGCAGAAATGGGCCGGTTCGCGGATCGAGCCGCCGCCATCGCTGCCGATGCCTCCGGCCACGCAAAAGCTGGCGATGGCCGCGGCTTCGCCGCCACTCGATCCGCCGCTGGTGCGCTCCAGATTCCAGGGATTGTTGGTGCGGCCGATATAGGCGTTGTCGGTTTCATAGTTCATCAGGAACTCGGGCGTGCTGGTCTTGCCGACAATCACGCCGCCGGCGTCCTGGAAGCGCGCCGCGGCCCAGGAGTCGCGCGCGGCGATTTCGTTCCGGCGCAGCAGACTGCCAGTGCGCGTGGCGTGGCCCGCGAGGTCGAAGGAATCCTTCAGCGACAGCGGCACGCCGAGCAGCGGCGGCAGCTCGCCGCCACGCATCAGGCGCTCCTCGGCGGCGCGCGCGGCCGCGAGTGCCTGCTCGGGGCGGAGTTCGATAAACGCGTTGATGGATGGGTTCAGGCGCTCAATCTGGCCGAGCGACTCCTGCAGCAGCTCCAGCGGCGAAACCTGCCGGCCGCGGATCAGGGCGGCGATCTGGACCAGGCTGAGGCGGATGGGCATCGTCTTACTCTATCCGAGGGACTCCGGCGCGCTCAAGGCCGGCTATAGCCGGAGGCGGAAGCCGGGGCGCAAACGGCGCAAACCGCTACTAGTAGCGGCCACTAAATCGTAAGCTACTGATTATAAATGTCTTATATACCGCTGGCCGCTACACTGTAGCGGCTTGCGCAATTTTCGAGGGCTTCAGGATGATCGCGTCGCGGGGAATCGGGTCAAATCCGGCCGACCACAATTATCCTTCAATCGCACATGGTTACGGTCACTGGCGAACCAACCGCGTTAAGATCTGTAATGTGACACCGTTGAGCTTTGAAGAAGCGCGGGCAACCGTGCTCCAGCTAGTCCGCGCGCATGGGGAGAAGCCTGAGCGGGAACAGGTTGAGTTGGGGCAGGCGCGCGGGCGTGTGTTAGCCACGAAGGCCGTGGCGGATCGCGACGATCCGGCGCTTGATCGCTCGCTGAGAGACGGCTATGCGCTGCGGGCCTACGACACACCGGGCACGCTCAAGCTGATCGGCGAGCTGCGTGCCGGCGCGGTCTACCCGGGAGAGCTCCCGGCCCGGCAGTGCGTGGAGATCATGACCGGCGCGCCGGTGCCGGCCGGCGCCGACGCCGTGGTGATGCTCGAGCAGGCGGAGCTGGAAGGCCATAGCGTCCACGTGGGCATGGCGGTGGAGCCGGGCACGCACGTCCACCCGCGCGGGTCCCAGGCCCGGCGCGGCGACATGGTGCTGAAAGCCGGCACGCGCCTGGAATACGCCGAGATGGCCCTGCTGGCGGCGACTGGAGCCATGCAGCTGGTGGTGTATCGCAAGCCGCGGGTGGCGATTCTGACCACCGGCGACGAAGTGGTCGAGGCCTCGACCCGCCCGCTGCCGCACCAGGTGCGGAACTCGAATGCCTGGTCGCTGGCGGCGCAGGTGGAGCGGGCGGGCGGCGAAGCGCTGCTGCTGGGGACGGCGCCCGACGCCCTGGATCGCACGGCGGCGCTGATCGGCGAAGGGCTGAAGGCCGACCTGCTGTTGATCGCCGGTGGCGTTTCGGCGGGCCGCTACGACGTAGTGGAACCTGCGCTGGCGCGCTGGAGCGCCGAGATTTACTTCGACGGCGTCGAGATTCAGCCGGGGCGGCCGCTGGTCTTCGGCCGGGCCCAGGAGAAGCTGTTTTTCGGACTGCCGGGCAATCCCGTTTCCACGATGGTCTGCTTCGAGCTGTTTGCGCGCGCCGCGGTGGAGATGCTAGGCGGGCAAATCGAGTCGGTTCTGCCGCTGCTCGAGTCCGTGCTGACCGAGGATTTCCGGCACGAGCCCGGCCTGATGCGTTTCCTGCCGGCGCGGCTGAGCGCCGATGGCCGCGAGGTGACGCCGGTGACCTGGCACGGGTCGAGCGACATCGCGGCGTTGTGCCGGGGGAACTGCTTCCTGGTGGCCGACGCGAACACGCCCGAATACCTCGCCGGCGAGCGCATCCGGGTGCTGCCGCGTTGATCGAATGGCGGAGACGGTGATGGGCCGGGCGAGCCATTTCGACAAGGCCGGGACGGCGCGAATGGTGGACGTAACCGGCAAGCCGGCGACCCGCCGCGCGGCCACGGCGCGGGCCTTCGTGCGAATGAGCCGCGCGACCGTGCGGGCGCTCTCGGACAACCCGAAAGGCAACCCGCTGGAGGTGGCGCGGATCGCGGGCATCCAGGCTGCCAAACGGACCGCCGAGCTGATCCCGCTGTGCCATCCGCTGGCGCTCTCGCACGCCGATGTCGAAGTGCGCGTAACACGCGACGGCGTGCGGATCGAAGCTACGGCCGCCACGACGGCGCAAACGGGCGTCGAAATGGAGGCTCTCACCGCGGCCTGCGTGGCGGCATTGACGGTCTACGACATGACCAAGGCGCTGGACAAGGGCATCGCCATCGAGCGCGTGGAACTGGTGGAGAAGACCGGCGGCAAGAGCGGGACGTGGCGGCGCAAGACGCAGAAGAAAGGGTCGAGCAAGCCGTGAGATTACGGGCGGCGGTGCTCACCATCAGCGACCGTTGCCTGGCCGGAACGCTGGCCGACGCGAGCGGCCCGGCGGTGGCCGCGCGGCTGGCCGAACACGGGTACGAGGTGGTGCGGCGCGAGGTGCTGGGGGACGAGCGGGCGGCGATCGAAGCGCGGCTGCGGGAATTGGCCGAAGAGGGCGGCTGCGACGTGATCTTCACGACTGGTGGAACGGGCGTGGCGGCGCGCGACGTGACGCCCGAGGCGACGCGGGCGGTGGTGGAGCGCGAGCTCCCGGGCCTGGGCGAACTGATGCGCTCCGAGGGGCTGAAGAAGACGCGGCGGGCGGCACTTTCGCGGGCCACGGCGGGCACGCTGGGGCGCACGCTGATCGTCAATCTGCCGGGGTCGCCCAAGGGCGCGCTGGAGTCGCTGGATGCTATCGTGGAGTTGGCGCCGCACGTCGTGGAATTGCTGCAGGGCCGCACGGCGCACGGACCGGACGAAGAGCGCGCGGCGCAGCAACCGGAGTGAGGCGCGCGGCATCCTACAGACTGGGAATCGTGAGGCGGAATGGGATACAAACTGAAACCCGGTAACGTCATTGCCCTGACCGCCTGCACGCTGCTGCTGGCGGCCGCTGCCGCGGCGCTGCAGCCGCAGCAACCGGCCCTGGACCAGCCGCAACCTCCGAAAAAAATCCTGCCCGGGATGCTGGATCCCGACAAGGCCAATCCGCCGGCGACGACGCCGGTGTTGCCAGCCGCGCCGGCGCCGCTGGTGAAGCCGCCGACCGACGAAGGCCCGCTGATCCGCAGCACGCTGCACGTGGTGCTGGTGCCGACGACGGTGATGGACAAGAAGGGCCACACGATCAACGGTCTGCGGGCCAACGATTTCGAGTTGTTCGATAACGACAAGCCGCAGAAGATCGACCGCGACATCGTGTTTCTGCCGATGTCGATGGTGATCTGCATCCAGCGCAGCGCCAACGTCGAAGCGGTGCTGCCGAAGATCCGTAGAATCGGCACCGCGATGCACGACCTGCTGATCGGCGAGGGCGGCGAGGCGGCGGTGGTGAGCTTCGACCATCGCATCGAAACGGTGCAGGATTTCACCGGCGACGCGGACAAGATCAACAAGGCGGTGGAGAAGATCAAGCTGGGCGGGCAGAACAGCCGGATGATCGACGCGGTGCAGGAGGCCGTGCACATGCTGCGGTACAAGAAGGACCGCCGCAAGGTGATTCTGCTGATTTCGGAGACGCTGGACCGGTCGAGCGAAGCCCATGTGCGCGAGGTGGCGATGGACCTGGAGCTGAACAACATCGACGTCTACACGCTGAACATCAGTCGCATCGTGACGTCGCTGTCGGCATCGCCGGAGCTGCCGCGGCCGGATCCGTTCCCGCCGGGCGCGCGGCCCCATCCGGCGGGCACATCGATGGACCCGACCACGATCGCGCAACTGGACGGCGCGCCGGGCGACAGCGCGGACTTCGTTCCGGTGCTCGAGGAGATGTACCGCGGGGTGAAGGCGATTTTCATCCGCAACCCGGCGCGCGTGTTCACCAAGCTGACGGGCGGGCAGGAGTTCAACTTCGTGACGCAGACCGACCTGGAGACGGCGATTGGGGAGATCGGCCGGGTGATCCGCAGCCAGTACATTCTGAGCTACTCGCCGAACAACAAGCTGGAGGGCGGGTACCACCGGATCCGGGTGGACGTGGCGCACGAGGGCTACAAGGTGCGCACGCGGCCGGGATACTGGATGGCGGGGGTGCCGGACTAGCGCGGGTTTCTCACGCGGGGAGACGGGCGTCCTCGATCGGGGCGAAACAGGCTCTCCCCGTTACCCATTTCGGCTTTGAAATAGGGATTTGCGATGGCCAGCCGAGCCGGTCTGGAGTAGCAGGGATGGCGGCCTTTTGACAGCTCACGCCGGACGGCGAACAGGTTGCTTGACTGCGTACTCCACCGACATCGGGTTCGCCATCCGCTTGGACGCGTCGAGGATCTCGAGCGCGACCACATTGCCACTTACACCGTAGTCCAGGACCAGACCGGGCTTCTCTTCGTCGCTCTCGGCGATCTTCTCGTCGCTGAGCAGCACGCTGAGGACGTCGACTTCCGGGTCGTATACGACTTTCATTCGGCCCTCCAGTATTTCTCGATCTTGCTGGTCCGATACGCCGTGATCACCGTCGGCGGCTCTTCCCCGGTCGCGACGACTCTCAACAAGTACAGTTTCCCATCTTCGAACCACATTCGCGACTGGTAAATCCATCGCCCGGCGTGGGATTCGTCCGGCACCCTCTGCTCCGGGCCGTCAAGAACTGCCTCCACCATCTCCTTCGAGATGCCGCGCCGCTGCAGTTCCCACTCGGCATGACTCGATAGTTGGAACTTCATCTTCGTCGTTCGGACTCGCAGCGCCCGGCGACCCCACGAGGGGCGCTTGTTCCTCCGGGACCGGATCTCATTCCTACTATAGGCTTCGACTTCCGCACGCGAGAGCCTCGGGCTGCAGTCCATCTGTTGCGATTCAGGCCAGAAATGGAACTCCGAGGGGCGCGCTTGCATCACGCTATCCGCCAGGCATAGAGTGGGCAGCGTCCGAGCGATTGGCCGGAGGTGAATCCAAGCATGACGACGAACCAGACCCGCCGGGTTTTTCTGGGCGCTTCCCTGCCCCTGTCGGTGAGCGCGCTATCGGCGGCGCGCGTGAGTGGCGCCAACGACCGCATCCGCATTGGCGTGGTGGGCACGGGCGGGCGCGGGCAGTACCTGATGGGGTCGCTCTTGAAGCTGGCGCCGGACCAGGTGGCGTTCCCGGCGGTGTGCGACATCTACGACGTGCGCCGGGCGCAGGCCGCAAAGCTGGCGGGCGGAGGCGCGGAACAATACGTCGACTACCGCCAACTGGTGGAGCGCAAGGATCTGGACGCGGTGATCGTGGCCACGCCCGACCACTGGCACGCGACGGTGGCGGTCGCGGCGATGCAGGCGGGCAAGGACGTGTACGTCGAGAAGCCGATGGTGCACCAGCCCGAGGAGGGCCAGGCGCTGGTGGCGGCGGCGCGCGCCAACAAGCGGATTGTCGAAGTGGGGATGCAGGGGCGCGGGCTGCCGCAATTCGTCGAAGCCAAACAGCGCTACATCGACACCGGCATCATGGGCAAGGCGGGATTCGCGCGGACGTGGTACCTATCCAACGCGGGCTACGTGCAAACAGCGCCGGCGGGCTTCGAGAGGAAACCGGACGGGCTGGACTGGGAACGCTGGACCGGGCCGGGGCCGAAAGTGCCGTGGGACCCGGGGATCTACTTCAGCCCGTACAAATGGCTGTACTACGACGGCGGAATGATCATGGGTATCGGGATCCACGTGATGGATTCGGCGCACCACTGGCTGGGCGTGCGGCACGCGGTGGCGGCGAGCGCGGGCGGCGGCACGTATTTCTACAAAGACGGGCGCGACACTCCGGACGTAGTGAGCTGCGTGTTCGACTACGCGGAGCAGGCGACGGTGACGTTCACGGCGGAGTGCCTGACGGCGCCGGGCGTGCGGACGTCGGCGGGCGTGGAACTGCGCGGCACGGGCGGCGTGCTGTGGGGCGAGCGCTACGTGGTGGACACGGGCTACACCTACACGCCGAACACGAAATACAGCAAGGCGGAAGCGGCGCGGGCGGGCGGCACGGGGGCCGCGGCGGACGTGATTCTCATGGACTGGCTGGCGCGCATGCGCGACCGCCAGCGGACGATGGCGAGCGAGGTGGAAGGGTACTACTCGGCGATCACGTGTCACCTGGCGGCGCTGGCCTACGCGCGCAAGGCGCGGGTGGAGTGGGACAAGACGTGGGACCTGCCGGCGTAAGGACGGGCGGCTAAGCAGCGATTGGAGAGCAGCGTGGCGACCGCTCCCTAACGGTCGCGGCTCAGTCACGGAGTCGCTGCTCAGTAACAACACGACCGCTCCTTTCAGTCGCGGCTCCGTCAGACGGTCGCGGCTCAGTCACGTTGCCGCAGCGCAGTCACGTTGCCGCGGCTCGGCAATATTGTCTCCGCAAAGCCTCCTAAAATGGAGTGGGGGACGAAGCGATGATTGGCATCACGTGGCTGGGCCATGCGGCGTTTGATCTAAAACTGGAAAACGGCGAGCGGGTGCTGATCGATCCGTGGATCGACGGCAATCCGAAGTACCCGCCGGGTTACAAGATCGAGCGCGTGGACACGATTCTGATCACGCACGGCCACAGCGATCACATCGGCGACACGGTGCGGCTGGCGCGGAACTTCAAACCGAAGGTCGTTTCCAACTTCGAGATCAGCGCGTGGCTGGCGCGGAAGGGCGTCCAGAATACGGCCGGCATGAACAAGGGCGGCACGTACGCGGTGGGCTCGCTCAAGGTGACGATGCTGCACGCGCAGCATTCGAGCGGCATCCAGGACAACGATGAACTGGTTTACGGTGGCGAGGCGGCAAGCTTCCTGCTGCAGTTCGCCGACGGGCGCAGGGCGTTTTTCGCGGGAGACACGTGCGTGTTCTCCGACATGGCGCTGTACAAGGAGCTGTACGCGCCGGAACTGGCGGTGCTGCCGATCGGCGACTATTACACGATGGATCCGAAGCAGGCGGCGATGGCGGCGCGGCTGCTGGGCGTGAAGAAGGTGATTCCGATTCACTTCGGATCGTTCCCGATCCTCAGCGGCACGCCGCGGGAGCTGGCGGCACTGGTGCATAGCCAGGGCATCGAAGTGTGGGAGCTGACGCCGGGCCAGACGGTGCAATGGTAGAGCCGCGACGTCGCGGCAGGCCGGTGTTCTGAAAGACAGCAAGCCGGGCGCGGGGGTCCGCCACAGCCGGGCTCAGACGCGCCGGCGCTTCCAGGGGATGGTCAAGCCGAAGAAGTGCCGCAACAGGCCCAGTTTGGCTCCGGCCAGAACCCCATAGACGGCCCACGGCGCGAGCAGGAGCAGCGGTGTAGCGCCGTACCAGGGCAGCCAGGCCAGCACGACCGCGGCGTAGAGCAGGACTGCGCTCCAGTAGTAGCCGAAGTAGAGCAAAGCGATGAGAACGGGCAGCCAGGTGGCCTGGATGGACCAGCCCAGGGCCAGCCGCAGCCGGACGCCGGGCGTGACGGCCAGGAAACGGCAGCCGAACCTCTGCAGACCGCTCCACAAACCGGCCAGGGAATCAGAGCGGCGCGCACTGGCCAGCGATTCCGAGCGCAGGGTGCGGCAGGAGAGCCGGTGCATGCGGAGCAATCCGGCGAGGGCCAGGTCCGGGCTGACCGAGCCGCAGACCCGGCGGTGGCCGCCAATGAAATCATAGCCGCTGCGCAGGAACAGCAGGCATTGATCGTTCTGCAGCGACTGGCAGGAGCGCGCGGAGTTGATCGCCGCCGCGCTCACACCAGTGAAATACAGGCCGGAGGCGCAGGGCAGCAGAAGGCGCGCGAGCACGGTCCCGCCAATCTGTTTCGGAAAAACGGAGACGGCCTGCAGGGAGTTAGCCTGCGCGTATTCGAGAAGCGAGGGGAGGAAACGCGCGTCGTAGACGGTATCGGCATCGGCGAACAGGATCCATTTCGACTGCGTGCCCAGCGCACCGCTCCAACAGGCGTTGTTCCGGCCCAGCCAGCCGGGCGCCAGCGGACCGGCCGGCAGGAGGCGCGCGCCGGCGGCAGCGGCCAGCTCCGCCGTGCGGTCGGCCGAGTCGTCGTCAACGACGCAGACCGGGGAATCGGGGAAATTGGCCACGGCCTGAGCGATGTTCGACGCCTCGTCGCGCGCCGGAATGATGACGACGTGGTCCTCGGAGGTCCGGTCCGCCAGCGGCAGCAGCTCCGGCAAGGCCCGGTACTGACGCCGCGACCACCAGCCCAGCAAGACGATCAGCAGCCCGCACAGGAGCGCGATCGGGATCAGAACTTCAGGGCCGATTCCGGCGGTCTCGTCAGGCACTTCGGGCAGCGTGTCCCAAAAGTCGAAAGGACCAGCCAGGTGCGCCAGCCAGAGGCCCGCACCCGGCAACGACAAAATCATAGAAGCCAGCATATTCCAGTTTGCAGGAACGAGAGACAGATGGCGCGGCTTGTTTGTGCGCCAGGAATCGTCGTACGGCGGTTGGGATTGAGCGGTAGCCATGGGCGAAGGTTGGCCCAGCGGCGGAGATGGCCCTCCCGGAAGGGCGTCAAATTTCACATTCTCAACACTTTAGAGTGTGGGGTTTCACCCACCCCTGGCAGCGGCGTGGGGGTCGGGCGGCATTTTTATGAAAACCGCTTCATGCAGAAATGGACAAGTCATTGAAAACACATACTGTGGAATTATTCAATATAGAGTTTGCTGGTTTGGTTCGGAAGGTGCAGTGCAAGAAACGCGATTTGTCTGTTGACACTCTGACGAAGACGGATCGGTGTGGGGTCCGGCATTGTTTTTGGGTTTTATAAGGAGTTGAGTTCATGCGCATGAGTTCTCGCTCACGGATGTGGATTGGAATCGCGTTGGTGACGCTGCTGACGGGGGGAAGCGTGGCGCTTCTCAGCTCGCCCAACAAAGACCTCTTAGGCATACGCAGACAGGATTCGTTGGGCAACCCGAGCGTTGGATACGCTCTCGATCCGGGCGTGGTCCTGCAAATCACCGGCTATCAAATAGCGGCCAGCAACGCGTTGACTGTGAACTACCAACTAACCGACCCGCAGGGCAACCCGCTGGACGTGAACGGGGTGCAGTCGGCGGGCGTGGTGTCGGTGCGCTTCATCCTGGCTTACCTGCCGGCCGGGCAACCGACGGCGCAGTACATACCGCTGACGTTGACCAAGAACAGTTCCGTGCCGGGCAATACGGTGACGCAACCGTTGACGGACACCGGCGGCAAGAACGTGCAAAACGCCGACGGCACGTACAGCTACACGTTTGGGACGCTGGTGCCGGCCACGGTGCCGACGGGTTCGACGTTGACCGTCGGCGCGACGGCCTCGCGCGATCTGACGGAGATGGACCAGGGGACGAGTTACGCCAACACGACCTTCAGTTTCGTGCCCGGAGGCGGCACGCCGGAGGTGCGCGAAGTGGTCACGAACGCGGATTGCAACAAATGCCACAGCCAGATCGCGTTCCACGGCGGCTCGCGGCGCTCGACGGCGTTGTGCATTCTGTGCCATGTGCCGGGCTACGTGAACCCGCAGACGGGCAACTCGATCGATCTGAAGGTCATGGTGCACAAGATCCACATGGGCTCGAGCCTGCCCAGCGTAGTGGCGGGCGGGACCTATGAGATCTTCAACTCGCACGGGACATTCAACTACTCGCCGATCGTATTCCCGGCGAAGCCAAATACCTGCGTGGCCTGCCACGCCGGCGACGCTCAACAGGCGACGGCCTACTTGACGCGGCCGGCCATGGCGACCTGCGGGTCGTGCCACGACGACGTCAACTTCGCTACCGGCGCGAATCACCCGGGCGGGGTGCAGGTCGACGACACTAAGTGCACAACCTGCCACATTCCGCAGGGCGACACGGATTTCGACGCCTCGATCACCGGCGCGCACGTGAATGGGGATGAATCGACCCTGCTGCCGGGCATCGTGGGCAATATCGTCTCGGTGACCAACACCGCACCGGGACAGAGCCCAGTGGTGGCGTTCACGCTGGTGGACAAGACCGGCGCGACAATTCCGATGTCGGCCTTCTCGCAATCCGGCTACCGGCTGGCCTTCGTGCTGGCGGGCCCGACCATCGATTACGTCGGTCTGCCGCCGCACGGCTACATCAGCGAGAACCCGGTTTCCAGCGCCACGTTGAACGGCGACACCTACACATACACGTTCACGGCGACGATTCCGGCCAGCGCCACCGGCACGTACAGTATCGGCATGGAAGGCCGCCGCAACGACACGGTGCTGGCCGGAACTTCGGCGGCGAGAACGATTGAATACGGCATGCAGAATGTCGTGTCCAGCTTCTCGGTGGATGGCAGTCCGGTGGTTCCGCGACGGAGCATCGTCGCACGCGTCCAGTGCGATCAGTGCCACCACAACCTCCAGTTGCACGGGGAAAACCGGAACCAGATCGAGATGTGCGTGCTGTGCCACAATCCGCTGGAAAACGATTCGGCTTACCGTCCGGCTTCGGCCAACCCGCCCGAGAGCGTGGACTTCGCGCTGATGATCCACCGCATCCACTCCGGGCCGTCCCAGACGCGGGACTTCACTATTTGGGGCTACGGCAACTCGCAGAACAACTTCAACAACGTGCTCTACCCCGGCGACCTGACCAACTGCGCGCAGTGCCACCTGCCGGGCACGAACAATGTGCCGGCCAAGGCGGTCGCCAAGATCAACGACACGCGCGGCTATATCGACCCGGTCTACCCGACCACGGGCGCCTGTCTGGGCTGCCACGCGTTAGTGAGTGACGCCTCGCACGCGCTGGCCAACACCACACCGTTGGGCGAGAGCTGCGCGATTTGCCATGGCCCGAGCGGGGCCTTCGCGGTGGGGACGGTCCACTCCTCTGCCGTGCGCGTTGGGTCCGGCCGGCCGCGAGAGATCATGGTGGTCGAGCCGCAGCCGCGTCAAATTATGCCCTCCGCCGTGGTTCCGAATACGAGCCACACCGGAGCGGCGAGCCGTGCCTTAGACTAGAACATCATGGGGGCCAGGCGATGAGTGCATGGGCCGCGCCTGGCCCACTTGTGTTCCTGAGCCCTGGGGAGCGTTCATGAGCAGATTCCGAAGTGGCTGGATTCCGCCAATCGTTGCGGCATGTGTCATTGTGGCGACCGGTCCGGCGCGTGGACAGACCGCGGCCGGCGCGGAGGCAGCTAAGAAGGCGGCCGCCGCGCCGTCCGGGTACGCGGGAGCGGAAGCCTGTGCCGGATGTCACGAGGACATCAGCCAGGCATTCACTAAAAACCCGCATTTCAGTCTCGACAAAAACAAGCGCTGGGCGGGCAAGGCGTGCGAGGCCTGCCACGGCCCGGGCGCGAAACACGCCGATTCGACCTCGGCGGACGATATTGTCAATCCGCTGCGGCTGACCGCGTCGAAGGCGGATGCCATCTGCCTTTCCTGTCACCGCAACCAGCCGACGCAGGTCGGGCGGCTCGAGAGCGGGCACGCCCGCAGCGCCATCGCCTGCACGTCGTGCCACGACATGCACAAGCCGGGCGCGGAAAGCTCGTTCGCCCGGCTCAAGCGCAACGACCGCATCACCCAACTCTGCAGCAGCTGCCACCGCGACATCGCGGCCGCGTTCCTCAAGCCGCATCATCACAAGGTGCCGGAGGGCGCCATGACCTGCACGTCATGCCACAATCCGCACGCCAGTTTCATGAGCCGCAACCTGCGCATGGCCAGCACCGGCGCGGAGCCGGGCTGCCTGAATTGCCACAGCGACAAACGCGGACCGTTTGTCTACGACCATGCGCCGGTGCGCAACGAACCGTGCACGACCTGCCATGAGCCGCACGGCTCGGTGAACCCGCGCATGCTGACGCGCCAGGAAGTGTACATCGTCTGCCTGGAGTGCCACTCGAACCTGGGCGTGCCGGCGTCCAACAGCGGCACGCTCGGCAGCACGCCGCCGGCGTTCCACAACATGGCCGTGCCGCGCTACCGCAACTGCACCACGTGCCACGTAAAAGTACACGGTTCCAACGCCGACAGGGGGCTGCTGCGATGAAGCGACTGGCTCTGCTGCTGACATTGAGTGTGGCGCTCGCCTGCGCCCAGGATACGCCCGCGGACACGACCAAGAAGACCGATCCCGCCGCGGCCCAGACAGAGAAGAAGGCCGACGCGCCGCCCGATTCGACCGCCGGGCAGAACAACCCGGCCCCGGCCGATGCCAAGGTGGATGCGAGCGCAGCCGCGCCGGTCGCCTCCGCGGCCGATGCGGCGGCGCCGGCCAAAGAAAAGGCGCTCGAAGGCACCATCGACCTGGGCGCGCGCTGGGTTTCGCCGGTCAGCGGCGACATGGGCACCTACCGCAGCATCGTCAACTTGGCGTCGGGCCTGCGGTTGGTCAACCTGGACCTGAAATACGATCCGTCGGGCCCGGAGAAAAAACTGGCCGACAGCGTCCTGCTGCAACTGCACGACATCGGCGACCCCTACAACTCGGCGCGGCTGGACATGAAAAAGAACCGGATTTACGAGTTCCGGGGCAGCTATTCCAACATCGCGTATTACAACAATCTGCCCTCGTACGCCAACCCGACCATGGCAACCACGGCCGCGTTCCTCGACCAGCAGGCTTACGATACCCAGGTGCGTAACTTCTCGAACGAACTGGTTCTGTTCCCGGGCTACTGGTTCCAGCCCTACATCGCCTACGAGCGCAATACGCAGTTCGGCACGGGGATCAGCGACCTGGTGGAATCGACGCAGAACAACTACCCGCTGGTGAACCTGGTGCGCTGGGGCCAGAACACGTTCCGCGGCGGCGTGCGCATCGAACTGCACAAATTCCACGCCACGTTCGAGGAGGGCGCAACCTCATTCAAGGACGACGAGGGCCTGTACTCCAACGGTCCCAGCATCGGCGACCGGACGTCGCCCTACCTGGGCCAGACGCTTTCCCTGAACGACGCCTGGGAAGCCTACTACATCCGCGGCGACGGCAAATTCACCAAAGGCTTCGCAACCTACAGCCCGGCCTCCTGGGCCGACCTCTACGGACAGATCTACTACTCAGATCCGCACACGTCGTCGAACTTGAACCAACTGGCGCAGGGCAACATTCCGGGCGTGCCGCCCGATCTCGCCTTCTACGCGACGGAGTTCGATCAGGTGTACGGCAGCGCCGACATGCCGCGGACTTCGGGCTCGCTATCGGGCGAGTTCCGTTTCTTCAACCGCATCCGCGTGCGCGAAATCTTCGACACGGACGAATTCCACAGCGATGGCACGGCCACGCTGGCGGAGCTGTTTTATGCCGCGTCGGGCATCGTCAACCCGCTCAATTCGACCGACGTGACGCGCTTTGAAGTGATTCAGAAAAGTGAGCAGACCGAGGCGCTGGTGGACCTTACCAAGCGCTTGATGGTGCGCGCCGGATTCCGCTACGAGTGGGGCGATTCGCTGATGGGCGCGGGTCTGACCAGCCTGATCACATCGCCGTACGAAACGGGCCAGCTCAAACGCCATGTCGGTCTGGCGGGCCTGCAGTTCCGTCCCACGCAGAAGTTGACGCTAAACGCCGACTACGAACAGTCCAACGGCGTGAAGACGTTTTACCGGACCGGGCTGCAGGACTACCTGAAACTGCGCGCGCTGGCGCGCATCACGCTGCCTTGGAACCTCTACCTGAACCTGAGCGAGAACTACCTGAACAACAAGAACCCCGACCCCAGTTCGCAGGCTACCTTTCGTTCCGATGTCGAATCGGCCAGCCTGCAGTGGATGCCGGCCGGCTCCAAGCGCGTCAGCCTGATCGCCGATTACACCCATTCGGAGATCCGGTCCGACATCAGCTACCTGGTGCTGTTCCCGTACTCGACCGATCTGTCGCTGTACGTGGATAATGCCAACACGGGTTCGCTCATGGCCGAGTTCACGCTGCCCGGCAAAGGCGCGGTTGTGCCGAAGATCAGCTTTGGCGGATCGTTCGTCACCACCGCGGGGAGCCGGCCATCGAAGTACTATCAACCTCTGGCCAAACTGTTGATCCCGATTACGCCGCACGTGCATCTGTACGCGGAGTGGCAGTGGTACGAGCTGAACCAGCCATTTTATTTGTATGAAGGCTTCCGCGCCCACACGATTCTGTCGGGAGTCCGGTTCCTCATGTAATCCGTCCGCAAGCAGGCAACCAGCGCCATGATTGTCAAAATTTTCGTCGGATTCGCGGCTGCCGCCCTGGCGACGGCCGCGCCTTCTCTGTATGGGGACGCCGAGCGCGGCGCGGCCCTGTTTCAATCCAAGAACTGCGTCACCTGCCATAGCATCAACGGGCAGGGCGCGAAGACGGCGCCGGACCTGGGCAAACGCGGCGCCGAGGAATTCAGCCCGACTTCACTGGCGGCGATGTTGTGGAACCACGCGCCGCGCATGTGGGGCGCGCTGTCCAAAGCGTCCACCAAAGTCGAACTGAGTGCCCAGGACAGCGCCGACCTGTTTGCCTATTTCTACGCCGCCCGCTACATGGACCCCGCGGGCGACGCGGGCCGCGGCAAGCGGCTGTTCTCGGCCAAGCGCTGCATTGTCTGCCACTCCCTCGAAGGCACCGATGCCGAAGGCGTCAAGTCCGGCCTGCAATGGGAGTCGCTGGCGGATCCGATCGAGTTGTCGCGGCTGATGTGGAACCACGCCCCGGTGATGCGCGAGGCGATGGCGAAGAAGGGACTCGAGCCTCCGACGCTGACGGCTACGGAAATGAACGACATCCTCGTTTATCTTCGTTCGCAGCCGCAGGCCCGGGGCAACAAGCCGGTCTTCCAGCCCGCCTCGGCGGAGACCGGGGCAATGCTGTTCCAGATCAAAGGCTGCGCCGACTGCCACAAGGGCGCCCGCAGCCTGGACAAGCTTGCCAGCTTCGGCTCGGTGAGCGAAGTGGCCGCCGCCATGTGGAACCACGCTGGCGCGATGAAGCAGTCCGGCGAACTGCGTCCCGAGGAGATGAAGCGCCTCACCGGCTACGTCTGGTCGCTACGCTTCGCCTCCGAAAGCGGCGACACGGCGCGCGGGGCCAAGGTGTTCGCAACCAAGGGCTGCGTCTCGTGCCACACCAACGGCCCCGGGCCGAAGATCGCGGGGTTGGTGCCCGACTCTTACACGCTGATCGCGTCGCTGACCCAGCACGCCCCGCGTATGATGCAGAAGCTGGAGTCCACCAAGCAGGCCTGGCCCACTTTGAAGGATGCCGAGATGCGGGATCTGCTGGCCTACCTGAGATCGGGCCAGTAGGGCGCCGCACGCGCTACTCGAGACTCACGCGCCCCAGCCCTGCCAGGGAACGCCCTCCAGACGCAGCTTTCAGTTTTCACGCACGTCCGGGGGCCGAGACCTGGTTCGACGGCTGCGTCCAAACGCCCGCTCCGGTTGACCGCTCAGGCGCCGGCCGCTGGGTCGCCAACGACATCCACCGCGATCTCGGCCGGAATCTGCAGCGTGTTCTTCACGAGGCATTTCTCGACGGAGAGCTTCACGCCGGCCTGATGCTCCGCCTCGTTCACGCCCGGCGTCTCCACCGTCACCGTGAACCGCGCCAGCCGTGGAGGCTTCTGCGCTTTCTGCGCCGTCACCTTGATCCGCAGCCCCGCCGCCGGCAGACCCTGTTTGTTCAGATACTCGGCGGCATAATAGCCGGCGCAGGTTCCAACCGCGGCTAGCAGTAACTCCGGCGGCGTCATGCCTTCGTCAAACCCGTTGTTGGAATGCGGCTGATCCGAGTAAATCTTATGTCCGCGCGCTTCGGCCTCGAATTGCACGCCGCCCAGATACGTCACCGTGAGTTCCATGTGGTCTCCCTACTTCAGTGTGATGCACTCCGGCGCGCGCCGTGACGCGTCACCACTCGCGCCGGCCCTGGCCGGCCCCGCACCCCACCCGTGGGCCCGAACCGCGGCGTCGCTCCACTGCACTATCGCTCGCGCCCTTGACGCCGGGTCCCGCCTTGGCTGTAGGATGATTGAAACGCTTTGTCGGTAGGCGTCCGGGCTTCCCCTGCGGCCATGTCTCTATCCCATGTCGCACTAAAGAATCTCTTGCGCCGCAGGCACAGGACCGCCCTCACGCTGCGCGGCGGTGCCATGGGCATCGTCACCCCCGCAGTCCGCACCACCATGCGCGCCTCCCTCAACGCGCCCGCGCGATTCGGCCCGGATCACTGGAGCGATCTCCGATGATGCTCGCCGCTTGGATCGCCGTTGCGCTGGCTGCCCTCGTACTGGCGGGCTGGTTCTACCAGCGGCTCGGCTTGCGGCGCGATGCGCTGCGGTTCCCTCCTCCCGGTCAGAGCTTCGACATCGGCGGCCGGCGGTTGCACTTGTATGCGCTGGGCTCGGGCGATCCGGCTGTGATTCTGGAGGCCGGCATCTCGGCCACGAGCCTCAACTGGCGTCACATCCAGCACGCCGTCTCGGGCTTTACGCGCGCCGTGGCGTATGATCGCGGCGGCCTCGGTTGGAGCGATCCCTGCCTCACTCCGCGCACGCCATCCGATATCGCCCGCGAGCTGCGCACCCTGCTCCGCGCCGCCGCCATCGAGCCGCCCTACGTGCTGGTCGGCCATTCCTTCGGTGCGCTCGTCGTGCGCCGTTACGCACTGTTGTATCCGGAGGAAGTGGCCGGGGTCGTGCTCGTGGACCCTTTGCAGCCCGGGGAGTGGGCTCCTCTCACGCCCAAGCAGCAGCGCATGCTGACCATCGGCCTGCGGCTCTGCCGGCGCGGCGCAATGCTCGCCCATATCGGTCTGGTGCGTCTGGCCGTGGCCTCGTTCAAGGCCGGTTCCTGCCTGCTGCCCGCGACCCTCGACAAAACCGTCGGCGTCCGTGGCACAAGTGTCATGAACCGCCTCATCGGCGAGATCGCCAAAATGCCGCGCGAGGTCTGGCCCATCGTCACGGCCCACTGGAGCGATCCCAAATCCTTCCACGGCATCGCCGCCCACCTCGAGGCTCTGCCGGCCGGCGCCGGCGAAATGCTCGACGCCCCTCCGCTCCAGGCCGTGCCCGTCACCGTGCTCACCGCCGGGCGCAACGGACCCGTCTCCATCGATTCAATCCGCGCGGTTTCTGAAGATGCGCGCCACATCGTCGCGCATGACAGCGGCCATTGGATCCACCTCGACCAGCCCGATCTCGTGATCGATGCCGTGCGCCAGGTCGTGGACCAGGCGCGTCTAGTGGACAGCCGCGCTTGAGCTGAGTGGACACCCCGTCCGCGCGCCCGGCCTCACCACTCCGGGATGCGCGACGCCGCTTCGGCGCACAGCGTCTCCAGCAGCGCCCGGCGCTCCAGCGTCAGCTCCGGCTTTTCCAGACCGCTCCCAAACTCCTCCACCGCCTCCGGCCAGCGCTCGCCCCGCAGCAGCACCAGGCCCAGCAGCAGGTGCGGCTCGGGCGAATCCGGCGCCAGACGGATCGCTTCGTGGCACCACGTCTCTACCGCCCGCAGGTCCCGAAAGGCGAATGCCAGCCACGCCATCTCGAGCGCCGTCGGTCCGTCCTCCCGTCCGCGCGCAACCTCTTCTTCCAGGCTCCGGTACGCCAGATCGAACCGCCCTTCGATCATCTGACGCACGGCCTCGCCGCGCTCGACTCTGCTCCCCGCCGCGCTGAACTCGTCGTTGTCGCAGATCGCGCACACAAGCTCCGAATCCGGGCGCGGCAGCAGACACAGGCTACAGGTCTTCATGGCGTGTGCTCAATTATTCCGGGTGCTATGCTTGCCAGTCTCCGAAATTCTTGTGCCACCCGGCAACTCTTGCGATAGCATGTGAGTTTGTCATCCACATAAGAGGCTGCAACATGGATACCGCACTCGCGCTGCACCGCTTTCATTTTGCCTTCACGATCACTTTCCACTACCTGTTCGTGCAACTCACTTTGGGGCTCGGCTTCCTGATCTTCGTCCTGAAAACTATGGCGCTGATCAAGAAGGACGAGCACTACAACGATTGCGCGCGCTTCTGGGCCCGCATCTTCGCCGTCAATTTCGCTCTTGGCGTCGTCACCGGCATCCCGATGGAGTTCCAGTTCGGCACCAACTGGTCGCGCTTTTCCCGCGACGCCGGCGCCGTCATCGGCCAGACCCTCGCCATGGAGGGCCTCTACACCTTCTTCCTCGAGAGCACCTTCCTCGGCTTCCTGCTCTATGGCGAGAAGATGCTCGGCCGCATCGGCCACTGGGGCGCCTCCGCGGCCGTCTGGATCGGCTCCTGGATGTCCGCTTATCTGATCGTCGCCACCGACGCCTGGATGCAGCGCCCGGTTGGGTATCACCTGGACGCCTCGGGCAAAATCCTGCTCGACAGTTGGTGGATGCTGGTTTTCAATAACTGGGCCTTCTGGCAATGCACCCACGCCATCCTCGGCGGCATCGTCACCGCCAGCTTCGTCCTGGCCGGCATCGGGGCTTTCTATCTCAGTCTGAAAAAGGATCTGCCCTACGCCCGGACTTTCCTCCGCGTGGGCGTCATCGCCGGCCTGGCCAGTGCTGTTTTCGTCGCCTTCCCAAGCGGCGATCAGCAGGGCCGCCTCGTGGCGCGCCATCAACCCGTGGCTCTGTCCGCCATGGAGGGCCATTTCACCACCGGACCCTCTTCGCCCGTGGCCATCCTCGGCCAGCCCGACGTCGATCAACGCCGCCTCGACAACCCCTTCGTTCTCCCCGGCGCCTTGAGCTTCCTGGTCTACGGCAACTGGAGCCAGGCCGTCACCGGCCTCGCCGATTATCCCCGCTCGAGCTGGCCCGACAACATCCCCCTGCTCTACTACAGCTTCCACATCATGGTCGGCCTGGGCACGCTCTTCATCCTGCTGATGGCCCTCTCCACGCTGCAGCTCTGGCGCGGCCGGCTCTTTGAAACCAAGCTGCTGTTGTGGGCGCTGATGCTTTTCATGCCGCTGCCCTACGTCGCCAACACGGCCGGCTGGATGACCGCTGAATTGGGACGCCAGCCCTGGCTGATCTACGGCCTGATGCGCACCGCCGCCGGCATTTCGCCCCACGTTTCCAGCGGCAACACCCTCTTCACGCTGCTCGGCTTCATGGGCATTTACACCATTCTGTTCATGCTCGGCCTGTTCCTGATCTGGCGCATCCTCGACCAGGGTCCGCAATTCGTCGCCCCACCCCAGTCCGCGCCCGGAGCGGCGGACTGAGGCCGCTCTCCGGCCCGCGGGAATTCTTACAGGAGGCTAATTCATCGCCATGCTGCCCATCGTTTGGTTCTGCATCGTCGCCGTCATGGTTGCAATTTATTTCGTGCTGGACGGCTTTGACCTCGGCGCCGGCATCGTCCACCTCTGCGTCGCCCGCAACGACGAAGAGCGTCGCACGGTGATCAGCTCCATCGGGCCCGTCTGGGACGGCAACGAAGTCTGGCTGCTGGCCGGCGGCGGCGTGCTCTATTTCGCCTTCCCCGCCCTCTACGCCTCGTCCTTCAGCGGCTTCTATCTCCCGTTGATGATGGTGCTCTGGCTGCTCATCCTGCGCGGCGCCGCCATCGAGTTCCGCAACCACATTAAGAACGCGGTCTGGGTTCCCTTCTGGGATGTCGTCTTCTCCACGGCGAGCGCCCTGCTCGCCATCTTCTTCGGCGCGGCCCTCGGCAACGTCGTCCGCGGCGTTCCAATGGATGCTAACCACGAGTTCTTCCTGCCCCTGTGGACCAACTTCCAGCCCGGCCGCAATGCCGGCGTTCTCGATTGGTACACCGTCCTGGTCGGCCTCTTTGCCTTCTTCACCCTGACCCTCCACGGCGCGCTGTGGATCAACCTGAAAACCGTCGGCGAACTGCAGGCGCGCGCCCGCCGCGTGGCCCGCCTGGCCTGGCTCGCCGTCGCCGCCCTGACCCTGGTCGTCACCGCCCTGAGCTTCGCGCTGCAGCCTAGCCTCAGCCGCAGCTTCTCCACAATGCCCGCCGGTTTCGTCTTCCCCACCCTCGCTCTGATCGGCCTGGTGGGCATATTGTTGTTCCTGACCCGCGCCGATGCGGCCAAAGCGTTCCTGGCCTCCTGCCTGTATATCATTGGCATGCTGACCAGCGTCGTTTTCGGCGTTTTCCCCAATGTCCTGCCGGCCAACTCCGACCCCCAGCTCAGCCTGACCATCACCAACGCTTCGGCGCCTGAATTCGGCCTGCGCGTCGGCTTGATGTGGTTTGTGCCCGGCATCCTGCTCGCCGCCGCGTACTTCATCTTTCTCTACCGCCGCTTCGCCGGCAAGGTCAGCCTGGAGGGTGGCGGCCACTAACTGCCCGCCGCGTAGACGTCGTTACCGGTCCGCAACTACGTCGCCACGCCGCGATTCTTACCGAGCAGCGATGTTGTGACTGAGCCGCGATTTTGTTTCTTAGCCGCGACTGTTAAGGAGCGGTCCGCGTGCCGCAACTGTGTTTCTGAGCCGCGACTCTGTTTCTGAGCCGCGACTCTGTTTCTGAGCCGCGACTGTCAAGGAGCGGTTTCTTCGCCGCTCGGATGATTCACATGGAAGTACTGACGCCGGATCGATGCATGCCGGGACCATGTTATGCTGACCTTAAATGCCGGAGCGAAATATCCGCGCTTTCAATAACGATATAACAAGCCACGGCGGCTATGTGTATGCTACCGGCGAGCGCTGGTCTTCGCGTGTCACAACCGAGCGTCAGACCGATGAGATCGTATCTCTCCTGGAACGGAATTTCCCTCCGTCAGTCAAGATCGCGGATCTGGGTTGTGGCGATGGTACCTTCACCATTGAAATTGCCAGGAGATTCCGGCCCAGCCACATCTGGGGCATAGATCCCGCGGCCTTAGCGATTGAAGCGGCGCGACGGCGTATCACTCCCGACTTGGAGTCATCTGTCTCTTTCGAAGTCGGCAGCATTTATGAAGTGAAGCCTAAGCAGGGCGAAACGGTTGCGGTGATCCGTGGCGTATTGCATCATCTGGACGATGTCCGCGCCGCGATTGCCCATCTCGCTACGCAATTCCAGGCTATTATTATTCTCGAACCTAATGGGTATAGCCCGATTCTGAAAATCATCGAGAAGCTATCTCCCTACCATAGGGCTCATGACGAGAAGTCATATTGGCCTCCCGCCTTAAACCGATGGTTCGAAACAAGTGGTTTCTCTGTATCCAGTCAGCTATGCTTCGGCCTGGTCCCGTGTTTCTGCCCTACGCCTGTAGCTAAGTTTCTGAAGATCGCAGAGCCCATCGTCGAAGCGGTACCGTTCGTTAAGAACGTGAGTTGCGGGACCAACCTCATTCTCTATAAGAAGAAATGACTCCGGCAGAGATGCAGTGACTTGACTCGACCTCCGGTAGGAGTGGCTGGATACCTCCGTGGTCTGGCTTCAAGCCACGCCTCTGGCGGACTCGCGATGGGTGTGAACCCCGCGCAGGATGCAAGGTATGCGCCCTGCACATCCTCGATAATGCGGCATAATGTCTAAATTCGCGGCGTGAGTGTCCGGCGCCCCGCAAAACTAAAGTTCGGGTGCGCTCGGGGACGGGTTGCCTTGCCGTGGGAGGAGCCCGGTACAATGAAGAACATGAGGATTTTGCGTCTGGCCCTGATCGCCGGTAGTGCGTTGCTGGTTGCCCTTGCACAGACACCAGCCCCCCACGCCGCCAAGCCGGCCCCTGCGAAGACGGACCACAAATCGGCCCTCGATAAGCCGACGATGGAGGCCTTCGTCCGCCACCTTCTGCTCTGGAATCCCCAGGTCCAGATCACCGTCGGCGACCCCCAGCCGGCGTCCATCCATGGCTTCAAGAAGGTTACCGTGACCGGCTCATATCAGAAGACCACGATCGACGAAGTTTTCTATGTCTCCGACGACGGCCGCAAGATCGTCCGCGGAGTCATTTTCGACGTCGCCCTGAGTCCCTTCGACGAGCAGTTGAAGCTGCTGAAGACCGACCTCTCGCCTAGCCTCGGCACGCCCGGGGCCAAGGTCGTGATCGTGCTCTTCACCGATTTTCAGTGCCCCCATTGCCGCGAACTGGCCAAGAGCCTGCGCGAGAATCTGCTGAAGACCTACCCCAGCGACGTCCGGCTGTACCTCAAGGAGTTCCCGATCGAATCCATCCACCCCTGGTCCAAAGCAGCGGCCATGGCCGGCCGCTGCGTCTACCGCCAGGACGCGCAGGTCTTCTGGGATTACCACGACTTCGTCTTCGAGAGCCAGGACTCCCTGACCGCGGACAACCTGAAGGCCAAGGTGCTCGAATGGGCCGCCACGAAGAGCCTCGATACCATTCAGCTCGGCACCTGCATCGACACTCGCGCCACCGAAAAGGAAATCGACCGCAACATCGCGGAGGCCCGCGCGCTGGGCGTGAATCAGACCCCCATGATTTACATCAACGGGCGCCCGCTCGCCGGCAATATCCCCTGGGAGACGCTGAAATTCTACATCGACGACGAGCTCGAGTACGCCAAAAAGACCGGCGCGGAGGCCGAAGAGTGCTGCCAGGTGAGCCTGCCGGGGGCACCGGCCGCCGCGGTCAAGAAGTGACCGCCCAACATGCGCCCCGCGGTCTCCAGCTCGAAGTGGTTCAACGCGTCCGATCAAGACTACTGAGCGGCGATCAACCTGCTCGCGCCCGTTACGCTCGTCCGCTGCCGGAGGCAACGCCCGGGTCTGGGGTGGACTAGTCTCCCGCGTGCCCATTGAATCGCCGTGGATTGCGGGCCTGTGTGCTGAAACCCTGGGCTGTGAATTCATGCGCCGGCGGCCTGCCTTTCCGCGCCCTGCGGCGCACGGCGAATGGGTCCAGCTTGACCTCTCCTAATTCATAGAATCTGTAGGATACGGAGAAAATGGCCAACCTGGACCGCGCCGCCTCCGTCGAGCCCGGCTGGCGCGGTGCCCCCAAATCAGATCGCCCGGTGTACGCCGCGCCTCGCGCCTGCGTCTTGAATGCGAGTGCACGCCGCGCCCCTCCGCCGCGTCTTAGAATAGATGGCAGTATGCGCGGCGGTGCAATGAGAAGGCTATTCCTGACCTTGGCCCTGGCCGGTTCGCTCAGCGCGGCCGAGCAAGCCGTGCTCGATAACGGACTGCGCCTCAGCGCCGAGCGGATTGAACGCCAGGACGGCCGCCTGATTCTGTACACCGCCGGCGGCGGCAGCATTGAACTGGACGCGGCCCGCGTCGTCGCCATTGAACAGTTGCCTTCCGCCCCGGCCGTCGCGCCCGCTGAGTCCGTCCCGCCCGCCATTCCGCTGGCGCCCGCGCCGCCCACGGTCGAACAGCGCTCCGTCCGCGAACTGGTCACCGACGCCGCCTTGCGCTACGGCCTGCCGCCGGCCTTCGTCCACAGCGTGGCCCAGGCCGAGTCGGACTATCAGCCCTCCGCGCTCTCGCCGAAAGGCGCCATCGGCGTGATGCAGCTTATGCCCGGCACCGCCCGCCAACTCGAAGCCGACCCTAAGGACCTCGCCCAGAACATCGATGCCGGCACGCGCCTGCTGCGCGAACTCCTGCTCAAGTACCAGGACACGGCGAACGGCGTGCGCCGGGCCCTTGCAGCTTACAACGCCGGCGCCGCCGCGGTGGATCGGTTCGGCGGCGTGCCGCCCTTCCCCGAGACCCAGAGCTACGTCGAGCGCGTCATCGAGCTGTATTGGAAAAACGTGCACGCCGCCGCTTCCGCCTCGCACTGAGCGTTTCCGCTCCCTCCCACCCGCGTCTTTCTTGGCAAGAGGCTGAGAGTGGGTTTGATAGGATCACCCCCTCTCGGTCGCGGTGCGGTCTTCGCGCTCTGCCGAGTTGCAGAGGCCACAAGGAAGGGATGCCGGATGGCTCGCGGCCGGGAGCGACTGGGCAATATTACCCAGCCAGCTATGTTATTTCTTTTAGAATCAGATAGTTAGAGAACACGTTGGGCAAAATTGCCCAATTGACTCGGCGCGAGCACTGAAAATTCCGAAAGCAAAGAACCGCAGGGAGAGTCTTGTGTTGTTACGGAGCCGCGACTGCAAGGAGCGGTCATGTGTTGTTACGGAGCCGCGACTGCAAGGAGCGGTCATGTGTTGTTACGGAGCCGCGACTCCAAGGAGCGGTGGCCCGAGCGAGTAGTCGCGGCGAGGACACAACCGAACACCGCTCCTTGCAGTCGCGGCTCCGTCAGACAGTCGCGGCTCCGTCACGCGGCGCGGGCCGACTCCCTGACGGCGAGCGGCTCGGTAACGCAAGTCTCCGCGACAGCTCACTGGCTCAGCCGCCCGCTCGCAGCAGCACCTTGATGACGCCCGTCTCCTGCGCCCGGGCGAACGCCTCCGGCGCTTGCGACAGCGGATATTCCGCCGAAATCATCTCGTTCAAATGCAGCCGGCCGGTCTTGAGCAGCCGCAACGCCGGCTCGAACCGCCCGCAGCGTGAGCCCACCAGCGTGATCTCATTCACCACCACCGGCGCGGCGTCCAGCGCCACCGCGCCGTGGACCGTCGATTTCATGACGACGGTCCCGCGCGGCCGCGTCAGCGCCACCGCCGCCGCCAGCCCGCCGGCCGAGCCCGTCGCCTCCACCGTGTAGTCGAATCGCGCCCGCGGCAGCCGCCCGCTGCGGTGCGTCTGGCAGCCCGCCGCCGCCGCGATGCGCAGCTTCTCCGCGTGCCGCCCGTAGAGGTGTACCTCGGCCCCGTGGCAGGCCAGCACCTGCGCCACCAGCAGCCCCAGCTTCCCGTCGCCCAGCACGGCCACCGGCGCGCCTTTGGGGATGCGGACCTGGTCCAGAATCTCGCACGCCGCCGCGATCGGCTCGGTGAACACGGCGTGCTCGTCCGGCACCGTGCGCGGCACTGCCCGCAGATTCGCCTCGGGCAACGTCAGGTATTCGGCGAAAGCGCCCGGGTGCCGCACGATGCCCAGCACCGTGCGCCGCCCGCAGTGCCGCCCCAGCCCGCGCGCGCACCAGTCGCACGCGCCGCAGGCCAGGTTGATTTCGCCCACCACGCGCTGGCCCAGCCACGTCGAGCCCTCCGGCCCGACCACTTCGCCCACGAATTCATGGCCCGGCCGCCCGCGAAAACCATAGTAGCCGCGCAGCAGCTCGATGTCGGTATTGCAGATGCCCGCGAGAATCAGCCGGATCAGCGCGAATCCCGGCTTGGGGCTGGGCCTGGGCGCCTGCCGGAGGCTCACGCGACCCTGTTCGATGTGTACGGAAAGCATAGGCGTCAAAGAGGTTCGTCCCCGCGCACGCGCCTTCGCCGGCGGAGCCGCGCGCTCCCTGCTGATAGAATGACAGGTTCGTGCCTGCTCAACTCAGTTGCATCGACGCGGCCTGCGGCGCCTCATTCCCGATCGACGATGTGCTCTACGCCTGCCCGCGCTGCGGCGCTCTGCTGGCCGTGGAATACCCCGGCCTGCGCGTGGACCCCGCCGCGCTGAAACGCACCTGGCGCGAGCGCCGCATGTCGAACGCCCCGCTCGACCAGTCCGGCGTGTGGCGCTATCGCGAGCTGATTCCGTTCCTCGACTTCGACCGCCATGCCGTGGCCACGCTGCGGGAGGGCAATACGCCGCTGCTCGCCGCGCCTCGTGCCGCCCAATACGCCGGCCTGGACAGTCTGGTTTTCAAGCACCAGGGCTTCAACCCCACCGGCTCGTTCAAGGACAACGGGATGACCTGTGGCGCTTCGCAGGCGCTGCGGCTCGGACTGCGGCGCGTGGCCTGCGTCTCCACCGGCAACACTTCGGCCTCCATGGCGGCCTATGCCGCCGTCGCCGGGTTGACCGCCGTGATCTTCCTGCCGCACGGCAACATTAGTTTCGGCAAACTGGCCCAGGCGCTCGAGTACGGCGCGCTGACCTTGCAGGTCGAGGCCAATTTCGACCAGATTCTCGCGCTGGTGCGCGTGCTGGCCGAAAAGACCGGCATTTATCTGTTGAACTCGATGAATCCGTTCCGGCTGGAAGGGCAGAAGACGATCATGGTCGAGATGCTCGACCAGCGCGACTGGCGCGTGCCGGATTGGGTCGTCGTCCCGGGCGGCAATCTGGGCAATGTCTCGGCCTTCGGCAAGGGATTGCGCGAGTTGCTGGCGCTGGGTTTCATCGATCGCCTGCCCAAGCTAGCCGTGATTCAGGCCGCCGGCTCGGCGCCGCTGTACGATTACTTTCATGCGGCTGCCAAGGGCGAATTCCGGGCGGTCCAGAATCCCGAGACGTTGGCCACGGCGATCCGCATCGGCGACCCGGTTTCGTGGCCCAAGGCGATGCACGAAATCGCCACGTCGGGCGGCACGGTGGAACGCGTGACGGAACAGGAAATCGCCGACGCCAAAGCAGTGATAGGTCGTTGCGGCATCGGTTGCGAGCCCGCTTCGGCAGCCACCCTGGCCGGGCTGCGCAAGCTCGTCGCCGCCGGCACCGTGCAGCCGGGCGCGGACGTGGTGGCAGTGCTGACCGGCAATGTGCTGAAGGACCCGGACTACATCTACCGCTACCACACCGGGCAACTGCAAACGCCGTCAGGAGTTACGATTGAGCCGCGATTCGGGAATGCGCCCCGGGTGGTGCCCAACGATCCGGACCGGATCGCCGCCGTGCTCGCGGAAACGTCTGCTCCCGGCGCATAACGCCGCGCCGCATCGTTCTCGAAAACCACCGTGATCTGACCGCGAAATCACCGTAGTTTCCCGGTGAAAACACGGTTCGAACGCGGCGAATCACGGTGTTTTTACGGTGAAGACATGGTCCGCGCATGGTGAAATGACGGTGATTCCACGGTCCAAACACCGCTCGGGCATGGCGCGGCGGTACTGAAAAACAGGGAGCGAAGCGGCGAAGGGGTCCCAAAAGGAAGGAGCCCGCAGCCGGACTCCGGCGGCGGGCTCTCCAGGTAGCTCAAGAAGTTCAGACTGCGACTCTGAACTCGCGTGCTCAATGGCCGGTCCACAAGATCTGCGGCCCCCACTGAAAGGGACCTGAGCTAGCAGGAACGGCGAACCTCAGCTATCGGCCACCTCGCACTTGGATCTACTACCAATATTCATTAGCTTCTGGATCACCTCCTTTCTTCAGCGTTGAAACGATCATAAATCCGTATGGAGGAAGATTCAAGCATAAAAGAAACAAGAACGCAAGATTTTGTTGTTTCAATTTCAAGACCCCACCCGATAGCAGCCTGCAGGAGAATTCCCACGGCAGAACCTCCCGGGAGACGGCGTCCGGCGGAACCCTGGGCGGCGCGGCGGCAGCTTGGCGCCAAGCGGTGAGCGCGGGCTGATTAAAGAAAAGCCCTGCCGGCCGGAAGACGGCAGGGCCGCAGGCAACTCCCACCAAATTAAGGAGACCGCCGCAATGGTCAGGCCCAACGCTGCAGTTTTGTTTCCAGATCTAATCCGAAGAAAAGAAAGACCAATCCCATATTAACTATTCCATAATCAGGAGATTTCACGGCTGCGGTCCGGAATTTGGAAGAGTTGCCCGGACGGAGCGGTGCGTGGGGGTACAATACGAGAGTGCAACCTCAGCCGGAGATCCCGCCGGCGCTGCAGCATCCACAGGATCCGCCTGCCGATCCGCCCGCGCTTGGCGCCGCTATCGTCTTCAAAACGCTGGCCGGGCTGCTGATTTCGGGGCTGCTGCTGGCGCTGCCGGGTGCCATCCTGCCGTTCTGGCGGCACCACATCGAATCCCGGTATCTGCTGATTGCGTTTTACTTTTTGGCTCAGAACGCGGGACTGCTGGGAGCCCGGCTGTGGGCGCCGCGGCTGGGGCGGGCGTACGGCCTGGCGGCCGCGATGAGTGCCTCCTGCTGGCTGGCGGTGGGGGGACTGCTGGTGATGGGCGTGTTTTTACCGGAGGCGCACTGGGGCTGGCGGGTGGGCGGGCTGTTTCTCACCGGCTCGGCGGCCGGATTGATGAACGTGGCGGTCATTGCGAGCACGAGTGGGGCCTATGAGCGCCATCCGGCGGCGGCGGCCAACGTGGGCGGCATGTTTTATGGGACCGGCTGCCTGCTTTGCGCGCTGGCGATCGGCGGCAGCTATTTCAGCTACACCTTTCCACTGACGGCTCTGCTGCTGCTCCTGCTGCCGGCCGGCGGTTGCCTGCTGTATGCCCACGCCAGGATCCCGGACCAGACCCAGCGGGTGGCCACAAACTGGGCCGAGACCGCGCGCGAGTTCCGTTCTCCGGCCGCCATCCTGCTGGCGCTGCTGTTGTTCGTCCAATTCGGCAACGAGGGCGCCATCGGGGGCTGGCTGGCATTGTTTCTGACGCAGAAGATCGGCATGAGCCCGGCCAGCTCCATCTTCCTCCTGGCGTTGTACTTTGCGGCGCTGCTGGGCGGCCGGATCCTGGCGCAGGTGCTGCTGGGAAGCGTGGGCCACGGGCGGATGCTGTTCGGCTCGGTGCTGATGGGTTTGTTCGGGTGCCTGATTCTGGCCTTCACAAACAACTTATTCGGCGCGGTGACGGGGGTACTGCTGTGCGGCCTGGCCTTCTCGGCGGTGCTGCCGCTGACATTCGAGCGAATCGGGGACCGTTTCCCGTACTTCCGGCCCGGCTTTTCCTATGGTATTTTCTCGATTGCGCTGACCGGCGGCCTGCTGGCGCCGGCCTCGATCGGGCTGTATGCCTACTGGTTCGGCATCGATGTGGTGATGGTCGTGCCAATGTGCGGCTCGATCCTGGTGCTGCTGCTGGTCCTGCTGATTTTCCTCGAGGCGCGCCTGCACGCCAGCGCGAAAGCCGCGCGGGTCTGAAGCCCCCGGCGCAACCCCGGCGCGCAGCCGAAACGGGGAATATGTTAAATTAAAAAGAAAAAGGACCACCCGATGAAAGCTGGCATCCATCCCGCCTACAATGTTGTGAAAGTGACCTGCGCGTGCGGCAGCACGTTCCAGACCCGCTCGACGCACAAGGGCGACTTGCGCGTTGAAATCTGCTCCAGTTGCCACCCCTTCTACACCGGCCGGCAAAAGCTGGTCGATACGGAAGGCCGCGTCGACCGCTTCGTGAAGAAACTGGCCAAGTCGGCCGAGGTGAAGCGCAAGCGCGCCGAGGGCGTGGCCGCGAAGTAGCCCGGCTGGACGGCGCAGCCGTTCCGATTTCAGTTTGCCCCGCAAGCACAAGATGGCGTCAGCGGCGATTCGCCGGCTGACGCCATTTTCGATTCATACGGACTGCGCAGAACCCCGAGCGGGTCAGCCTGACACGAGCGGTTGGCGATTCTGGTCAAGGTGCCAGTCGGCTCTGCCACTTTCGCTGGATTCCCGTTTTGCGCCTGATTTCTATGCTTCTCTGCCGGGGCCGGCCTTTCAACACGCGACCGACTGCACCTGATTTTCTTTCTCGAAGCCCCATTTCCGCCAAATCCGTTGAAAACGCTCTTCGAACAACCCCAAGTATTCACTCTCGCCAAACGGCCGACCCGCGTACGTGCAACGTCGCAGAAGTCGCATCTCGAGGGCTTGTTCTGGCGTCGCCAGCATCTCCGCCCAGCCCTTTGCTCCTCCCTGTTGCATCCAGAACTCCTTGTCCAGCAATGAGTAACGGTCCTTGGCCAGGCCCAAGTGCGCCGCCGCGCTCGACCATCTGTATTGTTCCGGCCGTTCCACCAGCGCCGCCCTGACCGGGTTGCACTCGACATAGGCCAGCGCCCGCCACAGGTGGGTCGGCGATAGCGCGCAACAATAGAATCGGTTCTGCCACAGGTGCCCCGAACGCAGCTGACGCGCATTCACCATCTGCGCATACCGGCCGTGGACCCGCCGCAGGAGCACCGAGAGCGAGTCGTTGTGCTCTGCAATTGCAACGATATGAATATGATTCCCCATCAGGCACCAGGCCAGCACACGGACCCCGGCGTCCGCCAGATTGTGAGCCATCAGGCGCAGATACGTCAATCTGTCGGAATCCTTGAAGAAGACTCGCTGACGGTTGGTCCCCCGTTGGGTGATGTGGTACGCCTGTCCAGGCATAACACAGCGTTGATTTCTCGGCATCCTGATTCCATAGTGCTCGGAAATCATCGAGAATCTCCAAGGTGGCAGAGCCGACTGGCACCTTGACCAGAATCGCCAACCGCTCGTGTCAGGCTGACCCGTTCGCCGTTCGCCCCGTTCGCCCAGGCTGACCCGTTCGCCGTTCGCTGTGTCAGGCTGACCCGTTCGCTACCAACCGCTCGTGTCAGGCTGATCCGTTCGCCGCGTTCGCCTCGCTCCTCTCGCCTCTCGCCCTCTCGGGACACATCAGGACGTCCCCTTTCACTCGCCCTCTCGGGACACATCAGGACGTCCCCTTTCACGGGACACATCAGGACGTCCCCTTTCAGGGACACATCAGGACGTCCCCTTTCCCTTTCGGAGACGGACCAGGACGTCCCCTCTCCCAACTTAACGTCTACGCCGCATGCCGTCCGACCCGGGGCGCTTGCTCCACCGGAGTGGCGCAGGGTTAGTTGGGCATCGCTGTGCCTCGGAAACGCCGCGCGGGAACGACCCTCGACGCGGCCGCGGCCGCTACTGAGTAGCGGGCACGTCTTGATAAGCCTCTTGGAATCAATGGTTTGCAAAATTGAAGCCGCTACTTGTAGCGGTCTGACCCCCTTCGGCTGGCCGAAAGGAGATGTGACGTCCTTTCCAGGACGTCCTTTCCTGAGCCAGCGCAGCATGCCGGCAGGGAAACAGTTGACCCATTGGGAGGAGAGTGGTCTTCCGGGCAAGCGGCCGGCGCCTACTTCTTCTCGTCGCGTTCCATGCGCGCCTGGCGCTCGGCCTCGATCTTGTCGTAAATCACGCGCTGATCGGGGCGCAACAGAGCCATGATGCGGGCGTGCTGGCGGTCGTGCATGGACTTCATTTCGTCCTTATGGCGCTCGCGAAAGTCCTGGAACTCCTTGCGCGAATCGTCCAGGATCTGCTGCAACTGGGCGACCTGTAGCGAATCGAGAGTCAGGCGTTTGGTGAGATCCTCGACCATCGCCTTGCGGAACGACTCGGCGGACTGGTGGGGGTGATTCTCGGGGTGCAAACGCGCCCGGAGAGTGTAGCGATCCCCCAGCGCGCCGACGATCAGACCAGCGATAAAAACGAGCGTGAAATAGAGCGCAATGCGCCAGCCGACCGGCCTCATCGTCCCTGCACCCCATTAGCCGGATTCGGCGGCAACGGCGGCGGGGCTTCGGCCTGCGCCACGTCCTGCAGCAGCATGTGCTCGGGCCCGGCCTCCTCGCTCAACTGGTCGAGGTAGGTCGAATGGTAGTACACGGGCGCGGTCTGCGGCACCACCTGGAGCAGGACGATGGCCAGACACGCGGCGGCGGCCAGGCTCAGGAACGCTTCGGTCCAGCGACGCCACGCCGCCGCGGCCTGGGACTCCCGCCGGCCCTCGATGCGCGCCCATAGACGCGGCATGAAGTCGGCCGCGGGCTCGGGATCGGGACAGGCGTCGCGGTAGGCCACGAAACACTCGTCCAGCCGGGCGTCCAGCTCGCTGGGCTCACGCGCGTCGAATTGTTTCCTCATACTGCGCCCTTTCTAAGAGGTGCTTGATCCCGCATTGACGCAAACGCCTTGAGAACTCTCTGCCGGGCCCGGAACAGCCGCACCTTGAGAGCGTTCTCGTTGACATCATAGACCGATTCGAGCTCCTTCAAGGAGAGTCCCTCGACTTCCTTGAGGATCAGCAACAGCCGGTCCTGCTCGGAAACCCGGCCCAGCAACTCGTTCATGAACTCGCGGACCCGCTTCTTTTCCTTGTTGTCGCGGTCCGATTCAGTGCCCACACGCGCGTCGGCAGCCATCACCTGCTGCTCACTTAAATCCGACATGCGGGACTCCGGACGCCGCTTGCGCTTACGCAAATAATCGAGCGAGGCGTTGGTCGTGAGCCGATACAGCCAGGGTTCGAAGATCTGCGGCTGGCGCAACTGGGCCAGCGAGTCATAAAGCCGCATAAAAACTTCCTGAGCGACATCCTCGACGTCGTCCGGCCGGCCAATCAGACGTGCGACGGTGCCCAGAACACGCCGGCGGTAGGCATTCACGATCGCCGTGAAGGCGACGGAATCGCCGTCCCGGGCGCGCTCGACGGTTTCGATATCCACCAACATTCTGGTGCATGGAACGGCGCCGCCTGGCACTCAGACTCTACACATTGAAAGGCGACGCCTGCTCTCTGACAGGTTACAACAATTAAAGATGCTCCCCGCCAGTTTGCGATAGGAAACCAAGGCTTTTTGCATCAATGGGTTACGGCGGATGGGTGGCGCGCGGCGAGAAATTGGCGTGGTACACTGGCTTCTTTCCCCTCCCGACATGGATTTCCTGGCCGGCCTCAACCCACAACAGCGCGAAGCGGCCGAGCATTTCGAAGGCCCGCTGCTGATCCTGGCTGGGGCGGGCAGCGGCAAAACGCGCGTCATCACGCACCGCATCTGCCACCTGATCCAGGCCCGGGGCGTCCCGGGCGGGGCCATTCTGGCGGTGACTTTCACCAATAAAGCGGCGGGCGAGATGCGCGACCGGGTGACGCGGTTGCTGGGCTCGGACTCGTCCCTCGAAGCGCCGCTGATCAGCACGTTCCACAGCTTCTGCGTGCGCCTGCTGCGGCGCGACGGCGATGCGCTCGCGCCGTTGCGACCGGGGTTCACGCGCAACTTCCAGATCTACGACGACGACGACCAGACGGCGGTGCTGAAGCGCGTCTACAAGCAACTCGGGATCACGGAAGAGTTCCTGAAGCCGCGGGCGGCGTTGTCGATCATCAGCCGCGGCAAGAACCACGCTCAGACGCCGCAGGATTTCTACGAACAGGCCGCCAGCCCGCAGGCCGAGCGGCTGGCGAAGGTTTTCGAGGAGTATGAAAACGGCCTGCGAGAGGCCAACGCGCTGGATTTCGACGACCTGCTGCTGGAGGGCGTGCGGCTGCTCGGACACGACGCGGCGACGCGCGAATGGTACGGCCGGCGCTACCGGTTTCTGATGGTCGACGAATACCAGGACACCAACCGGACGCAGTATGAACTGATGCGGCTGCTGGCGTCGAAGCATTCGAACGTGGTGGTGGTGGGCGACGAAGACCAGTCGATCTACGGCTGGCGCGGGGCCGACATCCGCAACATTCTGGACTTCGAGAAGGACTTCCCGGGCGCGCGCGTAATCCGGCTGGAACAGAATTACCGCTCGACCAAGACGATTCTGGACGCGGCCGGCGCGGTGGTGGCGAACAACATCGCGCGCAAGGGCAAATGGCTGTGGACCGAGGCCGGAGCGGGGACGCCGATCGGCGTGTTCGAAGCCGACGACGGCGAACAGGAAGCGCTGTTCATCGCCGAAACGATCGACAAACTGCTGCGCGCCGAGCCGGCGTCGCACGTCGCCGTGCTGTACCGCACCAATTTCCAGTCGCGGCAGATTGAAGAAGCGCTGCGGCGTTACGGGCGCAAATACAAGGTCGTGGGCGGCTTCAGCTTCTACCAGCGGGCCGAGGTCAAGGACGCGCTGGCGTACGTGAAACTGCTGGTGAACGGACGCGACAACGTGGCGCTGCTGCGAATCCTCAACGTGCCGGCGCGGGGCGTGGGTAAGACCAGCGTCGAGCAGTTGGAAAAGCTGGCCCGGGAGCGGCACATCAGCCTGTGGGAGGCGATCGCGCAAGGCTGCGACGAACATAAGTTTGGGGCGCGCGCGGAAGCCGCGTTGGGGGCCTTCCGAAGGATCATCGAACGGCTGCGGGAGGGGCTGACAAGCCAGGCTCCGCACGAAACGCTGCGCCGGATCGTGGATGAATCGGGCTATGAGGCGATGCTGCGGGCCGACCCTAGTCCGGAGGCCGAATCGAAGCTGGGCAACCTGCAGGAACTGATGGCGGCGGCGGCCGACGCGGCGGCGCGCGGCGAGTCGATGGAGGAGTTTCTGGACCACGCCGCGCTGGTCTCCGACGCCGACCAGGTGGACGAGACGGCGCCGGTCAGCCTGCTGACGATGCACAATGCCAAAGGGCTGGAGTTCCCGGTAGTGTTCATCGCGGGCGTCGAAGAAGGGCTGTTTCCGCACAGCCGCTCGCGCGACAGCGAGGAGCAACTCGAGGAAGAGCGGCGGCTGTGCTACGTGGCCATGACACGGGCCCGCCAGCGGCTGTACGTGAGCCACGCGCGGTACCGGCGCAGGTACGGCGGCAGCCCGCCCGAGCCGTGCACGCCGTCGCGGTTTCTGAAAGAGATCCCGACGCATCTGATGGAAATCCTGAGCGCGCGCCGGGCCGACCCATATCAGGTGGAACTCTCCGACGAGCAGCAGATGGTACGCGAAGTGGCGCGCCGCAACACTTATACTGGAAAGACATACAACTCGCTGGATCACATCTCGCAGTTCTTTGCGGAGCGCGGAATCCAGATCAATCCGCCGCGGCCGGCGGCGGCCGTGAGAGCGGCGGAAACAAGTTACCCGGGCGGAGCCCGAGTTTCCGGACCGGTTCCGCAGCCGCAGGTTGAACCGGCGGCCGGGCCGGCAAAAGCCGCGCATTCACCGGTAAAACACGGTGAATCGGCGGCGAAAAGCGCGAGTTTCGCGGTGCATCCCGCGGCCGGGCCGAAGCCGGCAGCGGCGGTGAAACGCGGCGGGACGATTCGCGCGGGCGCGACCGTGTCGCATCCGAAGTATGGCCAGGGCCTGGTTCTCCGCAAGGAGGGCGAGGGCGAGGACGCCAAGTTGACGGTGAGTTTTTCCGGCCACGGGCTGAAAAAGCTGGTGGCCAGGTATGCGAGTTTGAAAGTACTGGATTAGAACAATGGACACCAAGAAAGTAACCGACACCAAAGAGCGGAAAGAACTGAAGCGCAAGGCGCGGGCGAAAGCTCCGGCGGCCACGAAACGGGCGTCGGGCGTGGCCCGCGGCTCGATGAAGAAAAAAGTCAAAGTGATGGTCAAGGGCCAGCGCAAGCGCTAGCGGACGAGTGTTGGCAGTGGCGCCGGCGCGCGCGCTCCGCCCGTGGCGGCGCGTGCCGCCGCGTCGAAACCGGAACCAGCGGCTCACCGCACGCTAACCAGAGCTGCGTTCACGCGCCGCGGCCGCAGTGGCCCTATCGAATCGACACGCGAGACCCTGATAGTCTTGTAGGACAAAACAAGCGGAGAGACCGGGCGCCACGGCGAGCGCGCGCGATTCCGCTTCTCCAAGACAGGGAGACGCTGTTGAATCAACTGTTCCGCACCAAGAGCATCGACGCCCTCATCGAAGCGTCGAACGAAGAGGGCCATCGCCTGAAAAAAACCCTCGGGCCGTGGAGCCTGATGGCGCTGGGCATCGGCGCGGTGATCGGCTCGGGGATTTTCACGCTGACCGGAACGGCGGCCGCCGGCAAGGTCGAGAAGCTGCAGTCGATCCTCAATGCGACGGTGCTCGATGTGGTGCTGTTCGGCTCCCACGCAGGCTCGCAGATGGGGCGGCCGGGCGCGGGACCGGCGATCACGCTGTCGTTCGTGCTGGTCGCGATCGCGTGCCTGTTCGCCGGGCTGTGCTACGCCGAACTCTCCTCGATGATCCCGATCGCGGGCAGCGCCTACACTTACTCGTATGCGATTCTGGGCGAGATCTTCGCCTGGATCATCGGCTGGGACCTGATTCTGGAATACGCGGTTTCGAACATGAGCGTAGCGGTCGGGTTCTCGGCCTACATCCAGGACCTGCTGCAGAACCTGTTCGGATTCCACTTACCGCCGCAACTGGCGTTCCCGCCGCTGCCCGCGCCCGGGCAGCCCGGCGGCTGGTTCAACGTGCCGGCGCTGGTGATCACGATGTTCGTGACCGTGATCCTGGTGCGGGGCGTCAAGGAAAGCGCCCGGGCGAACACGACGATGGTGCTGATCAAGATCGGCGCGATTCTGATCTTCTGTTTCGGGGCGGCGAGCGCCATCCGGCCGGAGAATTGGCATCCCTTCGCGCCCAACGGCTTCTCGGGGGTGCTGACGGGCGCCTCGATCGTGTTTTTCACCTACATCGGTTTCGACTCGGTATCGACGGCGGCAGAAGAATGCAAGAACCCGCAGCGCGATTTGCCGATCGGGATCATTTCGACGCTGATCGTGTGCACGATTCTGTACGGCGCGGTGTCGCTGGTGCTGACCGGCATCGTGCGCTACGACACGCTGGGCAGCGATTCGCCGGTGGCCGACGCCCTCAAAATGCTGGGCTTCAACCGGCTGCGGCTGATTGTGACCGCCGGGGCGCTGATGGGCATGATGTCGTCGCTGCTGGTGTACCAGTACGGCCAGGCGCGGGTATGGTTCGCGATGTCGCGCGACGGATTGCTGCCGAAGATGTTCTCCGCCGTTCACAGAACCTACCAGACGCCGCACATCAGCACCTGGATCGCGGGCCTGTTCGTCGGCATTCCGGCCGGCATCTGGGACATCGCGACGTTCGCCGAGTTGTCCAATATCGGAACGCTGTTCGCCTTCATTCTGGTGTCGGCGGGCGTCATCGTCCTGCGCAAGAAACAGCCCGAGCGGCGGCGCGCGTTCCGCGTGCCGTTCGTGCCGCTGTTCCCGCTGATCTCGATCGGCTGCTGCCTGGTGCTGATGATGGGCCTGCCGCTGCTGACGTGGCTGCGGTTTTTCGTGTGGCTGCTGATCGGGCTGGCGATCTACTGGTTCTACAGCCGCTTCCGGAGCGCGCTGCACAAGACGGGTTTTTCGAAGGCCAGCGAAACATTGTGATGTATAATTGATCGAAACAGATTTCTGCCTTCCTGTATGAAACGGACGTTGCTCAGCGTGATTTTGTGCGCGGCGTCCTGGACGCTCGCGGCCCCGGCCCAGACGGAGCACCAGCACCATCCTCCGCAATCGGCCGCCGAATACGCTCAGGTGCTGGAAGATCCCGCCCGGGATGCCTGGCAGAAGCCGCACGAAGTGCTCGAAGCGCTGCACCTGAAGGGCACGGAGACGATCGCCGACATCGGCGCGGGCACGTGCTATTTCGCGCGGCGCTTCGCGCATCACGCCGCGCAGGTCTACGCGGTGGACATCGACGCCCAGCTGCTGGAGATCTGCCGGAAAGATGCGCCGACGAATCTCAAAACCGTTCTTTCCGTTCCGGACGATCCAAAGCTGGCCGACGGCGGCGCCGATATCGTCTTCTTTTGCGATGTTTTGCACCACATCGCGAACCACAGCGCGTATCTTGAAAAGGTCAGGCGGGCGCTGAAGGACGGGGGCCGGGTGGTCGTAATCGACTTTCACAAACGGCCGCTGCCGGTGGGGCCGGGGCCCGAAATGAAGATCGCTCGCGAGACAATGGTGGAGGAGTTCAAACAAGCGGGGTTCCAGCGGGTGGAGGAATACGAGTTCCTGCCCTACCAGTATTTCCTGGTGTTCGCGCGGACCCCATAAAGGCAAAGCGATGGTCAACTGGGGCAATTGGGGATGGCTGGCGCCGGCCGCGCCGTGGATCGGAGCGGCGGTGGCGCTGGTCTCGGCGCTGCTGGCTTCGGCGACGGTGTGGGCGCGGTGGCGGCCCGAGCCGGGCGACGAGGCCGGCGGCATGCCGCTGTCGCTGCGCTGGATTCCGGCGCTGACGCTGGGCATCGCCAGCGCGGCGGTGGTGTGGCTGATGATGCCGCCGGGGCAGCCGGAACTGCAGATGGCGCTGGGCGCGGCGGCGGCGTTTGGCGTGACGGTGGCGTGCGCGTTGTGGCTCGGACGCACGGGCGAGCGGGCCGTGCGCGCGGCCCAGGAAGAGTCGTTCTGGCGGCTGAACGCCGAAGCCGTGACGGCGCATATGCGGCACCTGTTCCTGCGCGAAGAGGTGATGGCTTACGCGGCGCAGGCGATCATGGAAGAGCTGCACGCCACGCGCCTGCACGTCTACCTGTTGAACAATCACAACTTCGAATTGGCCGCTTCCCTGCCCTCCCAGCCCGAACAGGTTGAAGTCTTCTCGAAGCGCGGATTGACGGCCGTGGCATTCTGTCCCAACCACAGGGTTCCGTTCGTGGACTACATCGACCCGCGGACGGGCGCGCCGGTGCGCTGGTCCTACGCCCTGCCCGGCACCAGCGCTTACGATATGGAGTCCGAGCAGAAGCGGCTGGAGGCCATGGGGGCCGAGGCCGGCGTGGCATTCTGGCGCAACTCGAAACTGGCCGGCTTCCTGCTGATCGGAGGGCGGCTCAAGAGCGATCCGTTCAGCGATGCGCAGCGCGGATTCACGGTCGAAGTGGCGGCCGAAGTGGGCCGCATGATGGACGTGCTGGGCGGGGGCGCCGAGCGCCTGGCGCAGTTGCGGGCGGCCGAGGAGCACGTGAAGACGCAAAACGAGATGGCGGTGCTGGTACGGCGGCGCATGGCTCCGCCGGACTTGGCCGAGGTGGCGGGGCTGGAGTTCGGAGTCTCCACCGACCACGCCGGCGCCGGACGCGCCGCGTTCTGCGACACCGTCGTTCTGCCCGCTTCGGCGCTGGGCGTGGCGATGGCCGAGACGGACTCGACGGGCCCGCAGGCGGCCGCGGATATGGTGCGTCTGCAGGCGCTGCTGCGCAGCCGGTTCTACGTCTACGGCGAGGACCTGCGCGAGATGCTCGAATCGGTGGAACGCGCCATGACCGCCGGCGAGGCGCCGGAGCTGCCGGTGCGCCTGCTGCTGGGGCGCTACGATGCGCGCACGCGGCGCTTCGTCTACATCAACGCGGGTTACGAGCCGCCGGTGCTGATGAAGAATCGCGGCGACGGCTCGGAGACGCGGCGGCTGGGCGTGACGGGACGGGCGCTGGCCGGCGGCGGCGCGGCCGATTGGGTGGTCGAAGAGATCGAACTACGGCGGCGGGACCTGCTGGTACTGCTCAGTCCCGGGCTGGTGCGCTCGGTGAATCCGCAAGACAAGTGGAGCGAGTCCGTGCTGATGGAGCAACTGCTGGATCTGGAGATCCACTCCGCGGCGGCGATGGCCCAGCGGCTGCTGCTGGAAGCGCCTGCGCCCGAGGACAGCGCCACTCCGGCCGCCGAACGCAGCGTGATCGTACTGCGGCCCTCGGAGATCGCGGTGCGGCCCCTGGTGTTGACGGCGCGGGCCGGCGCGTAGCCTCTTCCAGATCGGAGCCGCGGCTGGTCGCGGCTAACGCCGGCGGCGCGAGTAGCTGGCGGTGATGCTCGAATAGACGCCGCCGCGTGGCTGGAATTCCCCTGTCACGGTCATCTGGCGCGGCTTCGCGGCGCGCACGCAGTCCTCGAGAAAATGGTTGACCACGTTCTCCTGGAAGATGCCCAGGTTGCGGTAGGCGAGCATATACAACTTCAGGCTCTTGAACTCCAGGCACAGCTTGTCGGGCACGTAACTGATGGTGATGGCGCCATGATCGGGCAGACCGGTGCGCGGACAAACGGAAGTGAACTCCGGCATGGAAATCTCAATCTGGTAGTCGTTTGAATACTGGTTGGGCCAGCATTCGATGTCCGGGAATTGGACGCGCACGCCGGCCGCGGCGTGTTGGTCGGTGTACAGGCGCTCGGACTGCTTGCGGCTCAGGCCGCGCTGCGGCTTCTTGGTGGGCATTGAATCCATTGTCCAACAGGAAGCGGCGAGCGCGGATGCGCCGCTGTATGGAACCACGCGGCGAACTGAGGCAAACGAGCTAGCGGCCGTGGCGGCCGAACAGCCTGCTCAGAAAGCCACCGGAGGCGGCGCGGTCGGGCTTGGGCATCCAGGATTCGACGGGCTCGCCATCGATGACCGCGCGCGGGTGCGCGACGAACAGCAGTTCCGCGAGTTCGCCGCCGTAGTGCGACGTCACCCACTGGAAGGCGAGGTCGAGGCGCGGCGGGCGTCCGCGCAGATCGTGGCCGTCGCTGGCGACGAAGTGGGCCAGCCCCTTTTCGATCATGGAAACGGCGAAGCGCTGCGCCTTCGGGCCGAATCGACCGAGCAGCGACTGCGCGGTCAACTGCATGTAGCGGCCCTGCGCGACCCACTCCTCGATGCGCTCCATCCGATCCTGCAGCAGCGGGTTACGCTCGGGGTGCGTCAAAATGATGCGCATCCCGGCGTGCTCCAACTCCTCCCACATGCGGCCGGTGTTCTGGAAGATCAGCATGTTGGAGAGTTCCATCAGCAGGTAGGGCCCGGCGTTGATGGTGTAGCGCGTGGGGTGCGCGAGCGCGTCCTGGATGTTGTCCAGCATGAGATGGAAATCGCAGCCGCGCACGATCCGGATGCCCTCGCCGACACGCTCCTGCGCCGCGGCGAGCAGCGCATCGACCTTCTCCGGATCGAACTTGTATTGAGTGTCGGCATGCGGCGAGGCGACGATGACCGTCGTGCCGGTGTCGCGGGCCAGGCGCAGCAACTCGACGGTGTTCTCCATGGTTTCGGCGCCGTCGTCGAGACCCGGCAGGATGTGGCTGTGGATATCGATCATTTACCCGCGGCTTCCATCTGCGTGATGCGGGTCACGATCCCGTCAACGTCTTCCAGTTCGAGCACGAAGCCGCGCCGTTTCTCGATGTCGGCGACGGAGCGCTGGAAACTCGCCGCCACGGTGCGATCGGTCAGCGACCCGCCGGGGAAGCGCTCTTTTGTATGAACAACGGGATTGAAGCGCCCGCCGTAAGCCTTGTAGTAGTCGAGGAAGCGGTCCAGGTCGCCCTGCGTGACGGGAGCGCCGTCGATCTCGGTACCGTCGGCCAGCACGACTTTCAGGCGCGCCTCGCGGATGACGAAAAGCACGTCGGCTGGATTGTGGATGCGCACTTCGAGCACCGCCAGCGCGGCCGCATCGTCGGTCGGAATCAGGCGCGTCTTCAGGAGCCGCGCCTCCAGGCGCACCTGGGCGCCGCGATTGCCCCACAGGATCAGTGCGACGATCAGCGCCACGATGCCGCAGGCGATCAGCAGATACTTGGCGAAGGCGGGGATCTGGAACTGGGGTTTGTGTGCCACGGCGCTGCTTGTCTTTCTTCTTTCCTCAGAGCGGCGATGGGCCGGACGCGGGGCCCGCGGCCTCAACCTACTCAGTCTATCCAAGGGCGGAGGCGGGACAGGCAGTGCGCGGCGAAGGGACTCAATCGCCGAGCAGTTTGCCGTAGCCTTCCAGGCCGGGCGCACGGTCGAAGACGGCCTTCATCGCGGCAGTAATCGGGATCGCCAGAACCAGCCCCGCGCCGCCCCAGAGGATATACCAGACCATCAGCGCGACCGTCACTGCGAGCGGGTTCAAATGCACGCGCGCGCCCACGAGTTTGGGGTACAGCAGATTCAAGGCGACCAGGTGCAGCACCGCGATGCCCAGGGCTACGAGCAGGTACGGCCCCCAGTTGTCGAAGACCGGCAGCGCGGCGATGAACGGAGGCAGCAGCGCCAGCGGCAGCCCCAGGTACGGGACGAGACTCAGGAAACCGCTCAGCGGTCCGGCCACCTGCCAATGCGGAACGCGGTTGAAATAGAAAAACGCCGCGCTCAACACCGAGAGCAGCACGCCGAGCAGGAAATTGCCTACCACGTAGGCCCGCGTCACGTCGGCAATGCTGCGCAGACTGCGGTCCAGCATGTCCCGCGACTGGCCGCCCGCCAGCTCCAGCAGCCCGCGCCGCAGATGGTCCCGCCAACTCAGGAAGAAGTAAACCAGAAAGGGCACGAAAGAGGCGAGCAGCAGAGCATCGGAGAAGCGCGACAGCGAATCCCAGGCGAGGTTGACCAGATCGGACGGCTCCTGCTTGATGTGAACCTCCTGCACGGCGCTCTGCGGAGTGGCCACGGGGCCGGTCTTCCTGCTCCTAGCCGACGATTTGGCCGGCGTCTCGGGGGGCTGGATCCGGCGCAACCGCGGAGGAATGAGCGCCTCCTCAAGCGACAACTGCACTTCCTCCGCCTTCAGCGTGGCCGAATCGACGAGCTCGGCGATGCGCTTGCTGTAGTTGGGCATCTCGGCCCAGAAGCCGACGGCTTGCGACCAGGCGCCGAGCAGTGCGAGATACAGCGCGCCGAGCATCAGCGAACAGGCGAGGAAACTGGCGAAGCCGCGCCGAATGCGCAGCCGCATGAGCAACTGCACCAGCGGCTCGAGAATGAAGGCCAGCAGAACCGCACTGATCAGCGTGATGAAAAGCGGGCGCGCGACGCGCAACAACCACGCCGCCAGGCACACCGCCAGCAGAGTCGCAGCCACGCGCACGGCTTGTGGTTCGGAAGCTGCCGGGCTGGGTGGTGGCTCTGTCGGAGTGTCCATCTGATTCCCGCGAGGGAGGGTTTTCCCCAGTTTAGCCCAGATGCTCCGAACAACTATTCAAATTCGCGTTTTTCGCGATTTCAGGTGTGCGGCAGTCCGCGGGCAGCCCACGGAGGATCTGCGAAAACTCCTGGACAGATGGCTCCGTGAGCCCGGGGCTTGGGGGACGAATGGCTCTGCCCTTACGGCGCACTGGATGCAGTGCGTGGATAAAGAGAGTTGGGCGCGCCTGGGACCGAGACGCGAAGTCGCCGTGTGGAGGCGGCGGGCGGAATCGCTAGCGGCGGATCAGAACTTCCTGCAGGCTCTCTCGGCTGACGAAGAACTTCACTTCGCGGTAGCTCTGGAACAGCTTCTGGATCGTGCGCGGATTAAACGTCTGCATGCGGCGTGCCGGCGGCTGCTCGCGCATTTGCAGCGTCTGGCCGTCCAGAATCCGGCAAACGTAGGGCGCGCGGTCGGCGCCGCTGGAATCCGTCCGGAACAGCGCCAGCAGGAAAGCATCCGGCGCCAGTATGCGATGCAGCCGCGCGACGAGCGCTTCGGCGATCTGCGGAGGCAGAAACTGCAACCGGTCCCAGATCAGAATCGCGTCGGCCGACTGGTCGGGAAAATCCATCACCGAAGCGACGAACTCCTCGATGCGGCCAGCCTGGAAGACACCTTCCTCCTGTTCCTTGGCCGAGAAGAAATACTCGTAGGAGCGAAGCAAATGGTCAACGTACAGCCGGTGGCCGGCTCCGCTGACGATATCCGTGATGAAGTCGATGTTGTCCTGAATCGGACCGCCGAAGTCCAGCACATGCAGTGGACGGCCTTCCTGGAGGGAAGCGACGAGGGCCTGCAGGCCGTGACTCTTACGGGAGTCGGGAGCGGCCGCGGCGCCCGCAGGGCCCGCCGCGGCGCGCGAGGGTGAAACGTTCATCCTTTACGCGGTTCTCCATGCCGCGGCTCAATCTGAGCGGGCGTCGCATTGGGCAGCGCTGGCTGAACGGGGGCTTCGGGCGCCGCACGCTGCACGGCAGTCTTGGGAGGTTCCACCCGCACGGTCTCGATGTTGCCCTTGAAGTAGGCCTCTTCTTCGATTACCGGCCGGGCCGTGCGCATGTCGCCCAGCACGCGGGCATTGCGCTTGATCTCGACCTTTTCCACTGCCTCCGTGTTGCCGTGGACGGTCCCATAAACGACCACTTCCCGGGCCCGGATACCGCCCTGGACGTGACCGCCGGCGCCCACCGTGAGCTTGTTCTCCGGCAGGTCGACGTCGCCCTCGATCCGGCCATCCACGACCAGGTCCTCGCGTCCCGAAATCTTGCCGGTGAGAATGAGGCTCTTGCCGATCAAAGCGCCGCCTCGTGTCACGGCTTCGTCTGGTCTCCGACTCGGGTAGGCCGAGGTCGGGATCGCCTCTCGCGCCGAGCTGGGCACAGCCGTCTGAGCCGGCTCCGGACGAACCGGAAGATCATCTTTTTTCGGTTTATTCCACATGGTGCGTCGTTATTCCCCCGTGATTGCTGGCTTGAACTTGCGACCTATGCGCGCAGGCGGCCGGAGCTGCCCCGACCACTTCGTTTCATTCTCCGCCCAAACGGGCACCCATTGCCAGCTTTGAATTCGATACTTCCCGGCAAGGGGCATAATGAAGTCGTGGCCCGAGTCAAAGACCTCGAATCCCAACTGCAGCGCCTGGAACAGCAAATCGGCGTCTACCAGCGCATCAGCCGCCTGATGGTGCGCGCCCTCAGTCTTTCGGAAACGCTGCAGGCCGTGGTGCGCCTGATCAAGGAGTTCACCGACTGCGATTCCTGCCTGCTCTACCTGATCGAAGAAGATCAACTGGTCCTTTGCGCCTCCTCCAACCCCCACCCGCTGGAAATCGGCAAGGTGCGGTTGAAGATTGACGAGGGCCTGACCGGCTGGGTGGCCCGCGAGCGCAAGATGCTCGCCATTTCGCTCGAGGCCTACAAGGATCCCCGCTTCAAGACCTTCACGAATCTCCCCGAAGACTCCTACGAAGCGTTCCTCTCGGTGCCCGTGATCGCCCGCAACCGGGTCATCGGCGTGATCAACGTCCAGCACCGCATGCCGCGCCGCCATCCCGGCGCCGAGATGGAACTCCTGACTACCGTGGGCGAGCAGATCGGGTGCCTGCTGGCGCTGGCGCGCCTTGCGCCGGCGAGCTTGGAACAGGCCAGCCACGTGGAACTCGTCCGCCAGGGCGGCCGCGTCGGGACGAGGGCCGAGAGCCAAGACGCAGCGGAGGAATCGGAATTATGATTCGGCCGCGCCGCCGCGACCTGCTCCTGCTGGCGGCTGTGCCGCTGGGGGCCATTTCCGCCCGCGCCGCGCAGCGTCCCGAAGCCAGCCCGCCCCCGCTCCCGCCCGCTCTGAAAAACGAAAAAGAGGCCGCAGAAGCGATCGTCGAGATTCCAGTCGGCGCGATCCCCGCCCTCAATTCCGGTCCGTTCGAAGCAATGCGCTGGCAGATGCGTTACTACTTCGACCAACTGGGCAAGCGCTGTCACCTTCAGGATTTCGCGCTCCCCACGCCGCAGTTCGGTCTGGCGAGCCTGCTGATCGAGGAGTCGGACTCGGACAACCTCAAGCCCTGGCTCCTGGTGACGCGCGACAACGGCAAGACCTGGAAACTGGAGAAGACGGAAAAGAACCCGCTGGGGGTTTTTGTCCTGGGCGAGACCACTGCCTGGGTGGTGACCGCCGGGCACCTCCTCGTCAGCGCCGATGCCGGCGTGAAATGGGACAAGCGCCCGCTGCCCGATGCCGATTCCACGCAGGTCTGGTTCTCGTCGCCGCAAACGGGATGGGCCTTCGGCGGAGGGAAGGTGTTTTACCGCACCGACGATGCCGGACGCTCCTGGAAGACGGTTCCGGAGAGTGAGAAGCTGGAGCTGAAGTCAGCGGAGACTTACCTGCGCTCGATGGCCTTGATGCCGTCCGGCGTGGGCATGCTGGCCGGCGATTCGACCGCCGCGCCCCAGCCGGCCGGCCTGCCGGACTGGATGACGCCCGACCGCGCCGTGCGCCGGAAAAGCGTGCCCGGCTCGACGATCGTGTACGAGACGCACGACCACGGCCAGACCTGGATCGGACACGTCAGTTCGGCCTTCGGCGCCATCCGGCGCGTGCGCATGGCGCCTGGGCGCGCAGCCGCCGTCTTCCAGTATCGTGACTCGTTCCTGTGGCCCGCGGAAGTGTACGAAATCGATCCGCGCACCGGGAAAAGCTGGTCCATCTTCCGGCGCAAGGAACTGGTGGTGCACGACGTGGCTCTGCTCGACGACGGCAGCGTGGTCGTGGCCGCGATCCAGCCCGCGGGACGCCTGCGTATGTCTTCGCCCGTCCCGGGCAAGCTGCGGATTCTGTGGTCGCCCGATCATTCCGCGTGGTTCGAGATGAAAGTTGACTACCGCGCCATGGGCAACGAGGCCACGCTGGCGCGCTGCTCGGACGGCAGCCTGTGGGTCGCCACCGACGAGGGCGCCATTCTGCAACTGGCGCACTGAGTGCGGCGCTTCCGTATCCGATCCTGGCTAGCCTTGAAATGGGCTCGCAGGCTACCCCTTGAACAGGATGGTTCAGAGCCTTGACGGCGGCTTCAGCGCGCCAACAAGGGTTATACGGCAGGATGACGCCGGGCCTTTTATTTCGCTTATTAGTCATTTATTTTCAATGCTTTCAGCTAGTTTTGGCCGATCCACCAGAGTCTCAACCGACGCCCACGCGGGTGCGCGCGGGCGCGAATCTAACCCTGACTGAACTGTAGAGAAACTCCGCAAAAGGGGATCGGGTATGCTAATCTTAAATTGAAGGTTCCCAGTCTTAGTCAAGATTGATTTTCCACGGGAACCGGCTGGGGAAGGATTCCGTAAATGTCCAAAATCATAGACGTCACCGAGCTCATCCTGCGGGACGCCCATCAGAGTCTGATGGCGACCCGGATGGCCATGGAGGACATGGTTCCGGCGTGCGAGGATATCGACAAAGCCGGCTACTGGTCGGTGGAGTGCTGGGGTGGCGCGACTTTCGATTCCTGCATCCGTTTCCTGAACGAGGACCCCTGGGAACGCCTCCGGACGTTCCGCAAACTCCTGCCAACCTCCCGCCTGCAGATGCTACTCCGCGGGCAGAACCTGCTGGGCTACCGGCACTATGAGGACACCGTCGTCGACCGCTTTGTGGAACAGGCGGCGGAGAACGGCATGGACGTTTTTCGCATATTCGACGCGCTCAACGACCCCCGCAACGTGCGCCGCTCGATCCAGGCCGTACTTCGCGCCGGTAAGCACGCCCAGGGCACCATCTGCTATACCGTCAGCCCGCTGCACACCGTCACCGGCTTCGTCGAACTGGCCGAGCAGCTGGTCGAGTTCGGCTGCCAGTCGATCTGCATCAAGGATATGGCGGCGCTGCTGAAACCCCAGGCGGCCTACGACATCGTCAAGGCCATCAAGACCGCCTGCGGCGAGGAAACCCGCGTGCACGTCCACGTTCATGCCACCACCGGCGTGACCATGGTGAGCCTGATGAAAGCGATTGAAGCGGGCGCCGATTGCGTCGATACGGCCATCAGTTCGCTCAGTCTCGGCCCCGGCCACAACCCCACCGAAAGCTTCGTCGAGATGCTGGAAGGCACGGGCTTTGAAACGCGCCTCGACAAGAGCCGCCTGCTGAAAATCAAAGACCATTTCGCCAAGATCCGCCCGCGCTACGCCCAGTTCCTGTCCAACATCACTGGCGTCGAGACCGAAATCTTCGATAGCCAGATCCCGGGCGGCATGATCTCCAACATGGAGAGCCAGTTGAAGCAGCAGGGCGCGGCCGGCAAGCTCAAGGAAGTGCTGCTCGAGGTGCCGCGAGTGCGCCAGGACGCGGGCTACCCGCCGCTGGTGACGCCGTCGAGCCAGATCGTCGGCACGCAGGCCGTGTTCAACGTGATGATGGGCCGGTACAAAGTGCTGACCGGCGAATTCGCCGACCTGATGCTGGGCTACTACGGCACGTGCCTCGGAACGCGCAACCAGGAGATCGTCGAACTGGCCGCCCGGCAGGCTAAGAAGGACATCATTCATGGACGCCCGGCCGACCTGCTGAAACCGGAATGGGAGGACCTGCGCGGGCAGGCGCTGGCACTGAAGGGCTGCGACGGAAGCGATGAAGACGTTCTGACCTACGCGATGTTCCCGGCAGTCGCTCCGAAGTTCTTCTCCACCCGCAAGGATGGGCCGAAGAACCTCGGCAAGGATCCCGCGGCGGCGACGGCCCCGCCCGCGCCAGGAGCCGGTAAGAAAGCCGCCAGCGGCCCCGGCCCGCTGCTCGCGCCGGTCACATACGAAATTAAAGTCAAAGGCAAGGCCCACAAAGTGACGGTGGCGCCGGCCTAGGGCTGCGCACCCGCGACGCAGCACGGCGTTTGCACCTTCAAATCATGGACCGGCCGCGCGGACGCTGCGCCAGCCGGTTGGGAAGAACCAACAGAGGAAAAGGCCTGAACCACGATGTCCCTCACGATGGAGCAAAGAATCGAAGCAATACGCAAGAAGCGCGCCGAACTGCTGCTGGGCGGCGGCGCCGACAAACTGGAGAAGCACCGCGCGGCCGGTAAACTGACGGCGCGCGAACGGGTCGACGCCCTGGTCGATCCCGGCAGCTTCATGGAAACGGGGCTTTTCGCCGAACACCGCGCCACGATGTTCGGCATGGCCGGCAAGGAGACGCCGGCCGACGGCGTCGTCACGGGCGCGGCGTCCATGCAGGGCCGGCTGATTCACCTCGCCAGCCAGGACTTCACCGTCCTGGGCGGCTCGGCCGGCGAGCTGCACTCGACCAAAGTGGCCGAGATCATGCAGCAATCGCTGATGACCGGCAGCCCCTTCGTGTTCATCAACGACTCCGGCGGCGCGCGCGTGCAGGAGGGCATCGACGCGCTCTCCGGCTATGGAAAAGTCTTCTATGCCAACGTGATGCTCTCGGGCGCGGTGCCCCAGATCTCGCTCATCTGCGGACCCTGTGCGGGCGGCGCGGCCTACAGCCCGGCGCTCACCGACTTCATCATCCAGACCCGCCGGGCGCAACTATTCATCACCGGCCCGCAGGTCATCAAACAGGTGACCGGCGAGACCGTCACGGCGGACCAGTTGGGCGGACCCGACGCCCACATGACGCGCTCGGGCGTGATCCACTTCATCGCCGAGGACGATGCCCACGCCGCGCTGATCTGCAAAAAGCTGCTCAGCTTCCTGCCCTCCAATAACCTCCAGGATCCGCCCTTCGTGCCGGGCGACTACACCTGCGATCCCAACCCCGCCCTCACCGACATGGTGCCGGTCGACGGCAAAGTGCCGTACGACGTCCGCAACATCATTCTCAACGTCGTCGACGCGGCCGATTTTCTCGAAGTCCAGGCCGGCTTCGCGCCCAATCTGACGATCGGCTTCGCGCGCATCTGCGGCCACTCGGTGGGCATCATCGCCAACAACCCGAAGTTCAAGGCGGGCGTGCTGGACATCGATTCCTCGGACAAAGGCGCGCGCTTCATCCGCTTCTGCAACGCCTTCAACATCCCGCTCGTGACCTTCGTGGATGTGCCCGGCTTCCTGCCCGGCGTGGAGCAGGAGTACGGCGGCATTATCCGCCACGGCGCCAAAATGCTGTTCGCGTACTCCGCCGCCACCGTGCCGAAAGTGACCGTGATCCTGCGTAAAGCCTACGGCGGAGCCTACATCGCGATGTGCTGCAAGGACCTCGGCGCGGACCGCAGCTATGCCTGGCCGACCGCCGAAATCGCCGTCATGGGCGCCGAGGGCGCGGCCGAAATCGTATTCCGCAAGGAGATCTCCGAGGCCGAAGATAAAGCCGCTAAACGCAAGGAGATGATCGAAAAGTATCGCGAGGCGTTCGCCAATCCGATGGTCGCCGCGGGGCGCCGGCTGGTGGACGACATTATCGAGCCCCCGCTGACGCGCAGCTTCGTCGCGCAGTCGCTCGAGTATCTCAAGGCCAAGCGGGAACTGCGGCCGGCGAAAAAGCACGGCCTGATTCCACTGTAAGGAGAGCGCTGTCATGGGAACCACGATCGAGAAACCGGCTTCCACTCTGGACTCCAGCGGCGCCGCCGCCGTGGCAGGCCTGATGAAAGTTCTGGAAGCGCTGACCATGCAACTGGCCACGCTCAACCAGCGGCTGGACCGGCTGCAGACCACCGGACTGCCGGTCGCCGGTATGCCGGCCGCGGAAGCCGCGGCCCTGGCGCCAGCGCCGGCCCCGGCCGCGCCGGAAGAGTTCAACGAGGATCTGCTGCTCGCCATTTCCGCCGCCGTGGCCGCCTACCTGGGCAAGCGTCCGCGCATTCGGACCATCCGCCTGCTGAGCGCCGGCGACTGGGCCCAGCAGGGCCGCGTTTTCGTCCAGGCATCTCACACCCTCAATCTGGCGCACGAGTTTTAGGAGCCATCCGTGAAACTGAAGATTACTCTCGACAACAAAGTCTACGAAGTGGACGTCGAAGCGTCCGAGCCCGAGCCGGAGCCGCTGCCACCCGCCGGCTACATCATGCAGCCCACCGTCGCCCATGTGCCCGCGGCAGCTCCCGCTGCGTCGTCCCCCGCCGCCGGGGATGCCAATGTCAATGAGGACAAAGTGTGCCGCAGCCCGATCAACGGCATCGTCGTCAAAATCGCCGCGCAGGCCGGCCAGCAGATCCAGCCCGGCGACACGCTGATAGTGCTGGAGGCGATGAAGATGGAAACCAACATCACCGCCCCCGTCGCCGGCAAGATCTCGAAGGTGAACGTCAAGGCCGGCGACCCCGTGCAAAGCGGGCTGGTACTGGTCGAGTTTGAGTAGTGCCAAGCTGGTGAACAGGAGCAGGAAATGGTCCAGGATTTGATTGCCGCCGGATTTGAATTCGTCGATCACGTTGCCATCGCGGTAAAACAAGGCGAGCTCGACGCGCAGGTGCAGAAGTACCTCTCGCTCGGCTTCACCGAACTGCACCGCGAGGAGGTTCTGGGGAAACACCAGGTGCGCGAAGTGCTGCTGCGCATCGGCAATGGCCCGAATCTGATCCAACTGCTCGAGCCGCTTTCGCCCGAGTCGCCGGTGGCCAAGCAGATCGAGAAACAAGGCGGCCGCGGCGGTTTCGCGCACCTGGCTTTTCGCGTGAAGGACATCCACCAGGCCTATGCCCACATGAAAGAGAAGGGCTTCAACCTGACCCAGGAACCGGGACCGGGCTCGCGCGGCACGCAGATCTTTTTCGTCCATCCCAAGGACTTCAGCTACCTGATCGAAGTCGTCCAGGAGGGCCCGAGCCATGTCTGAGGCGCAGGCCGATGGGCTGAACCTGGCCGCGGAGTTTCCGCCCGTCGCCACGGCGCAGTGGGAAGCCGCGATCCACGCCGACCTGAAAGGCGCCGACTATGAAAAACGCCTGGTGTGGCGCACCGAGGAAGGGCTGAACGTCAAACCGTATTACCGCCAGGAGGATCTGGCGGGCCTCGAGGCCCAGACCGACATCGCCCCCGGACAATTCCCGTTCACGCGCGGCGCCCGCGCCGATTGGGAGATCGCGCAGAACCCTGCGATCCCAGCCGATGCGGTGCGCGGCGACCGCCTGCACGAGCAGGGCGCGACCTCCGTCCAGGAACTGGCCTACGCGCTCGCCGAGGGCGTGGAACGGCTCGCCGCCCAGGTCGAAAAAGGCGTGCCGGCCGACGCTGCGGCGCCGGCGATTCCATTCGTCTTCGGCGTCGGTTCCAACTACTTCTTCGAGATCGCCAAACTGAGAGCGGCGCGCCTCCTGTGGGCCCAGGCCGTCGCGGCCTTCGGCCCGGCGGGCGAGGCCTGCCGCATGAAGATCCACGCCGTCACCGCGCTTTCCAACAAGAGCATCTGCGACCCCTGGACCAATCTGTTGCGCTCGACCACCGAGGCGCTCTCGGCCGCTCTCGGCGGTTGCGACGCGCTGACCGTGCAGAGCTTTCACTATCCCGACCGGCTCGCCAACAACATCCAGCTCATCCTCAAGGAAGAGGCGCATCTCGACAAGGTCGCCGACCCCGCCGGCGGCAGCTATTACGTCGAGGCGCTGACCGCCGCGCTGGCGCGCGCAGCCTGGACAATATTCCAGCAGGTCGACGCCGCGGGCGGCTATACGAAGGCCCGCGCCAGCGGCGCCATCGACGCCGCCGTCGGACAGTCCCGCGAGGCCCGGCAGAAGGCCGTCGCCGCGCGCCGCCGCACGCTGGTGGGCGTCAACAACTACCCCAATCTCACCGAGCGCATCGACGATTCGGCACCGGCCGATCCGGCCGGCCGTCTGGCCGAACCGTTCGAGAAGTTGCGGCTGCGGACCCAGCGTCACGCCGCCAAGGTCGGCCGCACGCCGCGCGTGCTGCTGCTGACGCGCGGCGACTTGAAAATGCGCATGGCGCGCGCCCAGTTCTGCCAGAACTTCATCGGCTGCGCGGGTTTTGAAATCGTCGAATCGGCCGACTTCGCGAAGGCAGCGGCGGACATCGTCGTGCTCTGCTCGAGTGATCCTGAATACCTGGCTCTGGCCCAGGAGGTCCGCCCGAAAGTGCAGGCGCCGGTCATGGTCGCCGGCAATCCCAAAGATCAAATCGCCGCGCTGCAGCAGGCCGGCGTCGCGGGCTTCGTGCATGTCCAGTCCAACGCCGTGGAGACGCTCTCTGCGTGGCAGGACCGGCTCGGGATGGAGGCCTAGACGATCATGGCCACAACGACAAACAAGACCATCATGAAACCGGATTTCAGCAAAATCGCTTTCGCGCCCGTGCGCCCCGGCGGCGCGCCGGCCCCGGCCGTCGGAGACGTCTGGCCGACGATCGAAGGCATCGCGGTGAAACCCTATTACACCGCCGCCGACCTGGCCGCGATGGAGCATCTCAACTACGCCGCCGGCCTTCCGCCCTACCTGCGCGGCCCCTACTCCACCATGTACGTCATGCGGCCCTGGACCATCCGGCAATACGCCGGCTTCTCCACCGCCGAAGAGTCCAATGCCTTCTACCGTCGCAATCTCGCGGCCGGCCAGAAGGGCCTCTCCGTGGCCTTCGATCTGGCCACCCACCGCGGCTACGATTCCGACCACGAGCGCGTCACCGGCGATGTCGGCAAGGCCGGCGTGGCCATCGATTCGGTCGAGGATATGAAAATCCTCTTCGATCGCATCCCGCTCGACCAGATGTCCGTTTCCATGACCATGAACGGGGCCGTGCTCCCCGTGCTGGCGTTCTACATCGTTGCCGCCGAAGAGCAGGGCGTTCCCGCCGTGAAGCTCAACGGCACCATTCAGAACGACATCCTCAAGGAGTTCATGGTCCGCAATACGTACATCTATCCGCCCACTCCTTCGATGCACATTATCGGCGACATCTTCCGTTATTGCTCCGAGCGCATGCCGAAGTTCAACTGCATTTCGATCTCCGGCTATCACATGCAGGAAGCGGGCGCCACGGCGGACATCGAGCTCGCCTACACGCTGGCCGACGGTCTCGAATACCTGCGCACGGGCCTCAAGTCCGGGCTGAGCGTCAACGAATTCGCGCCGCGCCTCTCCTTCTTCTGGGGCATCGGCATGAACCACTTCATGGAAGTCGCCAAGCTGCGCGCGGCGCGGGTGCTGTGGTCGAAGATCGTGAAGTCCTTCGGGCCGAAGAACCCCAAGTCGATGGCGCTGCGCACGCATTCGCAGACCTCCGGCTGGAGCCTGACCGCCCAGGACGTCTACAACAACGTGGTGCGCACCGCGGTGGAAGCCCTGGCCGCGGCGATGGGCCACACCCAGTCGCTGCACACCAATGCGCTCGACGAGGCCATCGCGCTGCCGACGGATTTCTCGGCCCGCATCGCCCGCGATACGCAGATCTACCTGCAGGAGGAGACCGGCATTTGCAAAGTCGTCGATCCCTGGGCCGGCAGCTACTACGTCGAGTCGCTCACCGACGAGCTGATGCACAAGGCGTGGAGTTTGATCGAGGAGGTCGAGCGCCTCGGCGGCATGACCAAGGCCATCGAGACCGGTCTGCCGAAGATGCGCATCGAAGAAGCCGCCGCGCGGCGCCAGGCCCGCATCGACTCCGGCAAGGAAGTCATCGTCGGCGTCAACAAGTACCTGTACCACGACGACGCGCCGCTCGCGGTTCGCGAAGTCGATAATTGCGCCGTGCGCGAAAGCCAGCTCCGCCGGCTCAGTGCAACCAAGAGCAAACGCAACCAGGCCGACGTCGAGCAGGCCCTCGACGCTCTGCGCCGCTGCGCCGAAACGGGCGCGGGCAACCTGCTCGACCTCTCCGTCCAGGCGGCGCGCGTTCGAGCCACGCTCGGTGAAATCTCGTATGCTCTCGAACAGGTATTCGGGAGGTACCAGGCCGTGAATCGCACCATCTCGGGCATCTATTCGTCCGAGAGTCAGAACGATCCCGAGTTCCAGAAGGCGCTCAAACTGGCCGACCGGTTCGCCGCCGCCGAGGGCCGCCGCCCGCGCATTCTGGTCGGCAAAATGGGCCAGGACGGCCACGATCGCGGCGCCAAGGTCATCGCCACGGCCTTCGCCGACGAAGGCTTCGACGTCGACGTCGGCCCGCTGTTCCAGACGCCCAAGGAATTGGCCCGTATGGCCGTCGAGAGCGACGTCGATGTGCTCGGCGTTTCCACGCTCGCCGGCGGGCACAAGACGCTCGTGCCGGAGGTTATCGCGGAGCTGAAGAAGTTCGGCCGCGAGGACATCCTGGTGGTCGTGGGCGGCGTGATTCCGCCGCAGGATTACGACGAGCTCTATGCGGCGGGCGTGGCCGGCGTCTACGGCCCCGGCTCCGTCATTCCGCTGTGCGCGCAGAAAGTACTGGAAGCACTGCTCACGGGAAATCCTCGTGCAGCCAGACTCTAGCCGGATCTCGAAGGGTTCGGCGTCGCCCGCGCGCCGCCGCGGACGCCTGGCGCCCGAAGCCTACATCGAAGGAGTCCTCCAGGGCGACCGGGTGATTCTCGCGCGCGCGATCACCATCATTGAAAGCGATCTGGAAAGCGATGGCGAGCTGGCCGCGGAAATTCTCCAGGGCATTCTCGCCGAGGCCGGCGATTCGCTGCGCGTCGGCATCACCGGCGTGCCCGGCGCTGGGAAAAGCACTTTCATCGACGTGCTCGGCATGCACATCGTGCGCGACCGCGCCGAGAAGGTCGCCGTGCTCAGCGTCGACCCGTCCAGCCCTGTCTCCGGCGGCAGCATTCTCGGCGACAAAACGCGCATGGAGCGCCTCTCGGTCGAGGAGCGCGCCTTCATCCGCCCGTCGCCCGCGCGCGGCCATCTCGGCGGCGTCGCCCGCCGCACCCGCGAAACCATCCTGCTGTGCGAGGCTGCAGGCTACCGCAACATCCTCGTCGAAACCGTCGGCGTCGGTCAATCCGAAACCGCCGTACGCTCGATGACCGACTTCTTTCTGCTGCTCATGCTGGCCGGCGCCGGCGACGAACTGCAGGGCATCAAGCGCGGCATCCTCGAAATGCTCGACGCCATGGCGATCAACAAAGCCGACGGCGACAACCGGCTGGAAGCCGACCGCGCGCGCGTCCAATACGCCGGCGCGCTGCATCTTTTCCCGGCCAGTCCCGACGGCTGGACGCCGCGCGTCCTCACCTGCTCGGCTCTGGCCAATGAGGGCATCCGCGAAATCTGGGAGATGGTGCTGCAACACCACGAAAAGATGCGCGCCTCGGGCTGGTTTCTGCGCCGCCGCCGCCAGCAGGCGCTGGCCTGGATGCGCGAACTGGTCCTGGCGGGCTTAGAGGAGGAGTTCTTCCGCAATCCAGCCGTGCGCGACCGCATGCCCGCGCTCGAAGAGGCCGTGCGCACTGCGCAGGCCACGTCGTTCACTGCCGCCCGCGAGTTGCTGGCGCTGTTCCGCAATCGCCCCGGCCGCGCCCGAACGATGCCGCGCCCGGATGATGCTGCGCCCGCTCATTCAACGTCCCGCCCGCCTGGGCCGGACCGCGGTTTTCAGATTAAGGAGTAACGTTTTCATGTCCCTGCCCTATCCGATTCTTACCCCCGAAGAGGCCGCCGCCCTCATCCAAAACGGCGAAACCATCGGTTTCAGCGGCTTCACGCCGGCTGGCGCTCCCAAGGCCATTCCCCGCGCGCTCGCCGAACGCGCCAAAGAGGAACACGCGCTCGGCCGCGAGTTCAAGATCGGCGTCCTCACCGGCGCATCCACCGGCCGGTCGCTCGATGCCGCCCTCGCCGACGCCGAGGCCATCAGCTTCCGCACTCCGTACCAGTCCGACGCGCTGCTGCGCTCGCAGATCAACGCCGGCAAGGTGCGCTTCGTCGACATGCATTTGTCGCTGCTGCCGCAGGCCGTGCGCTACGGCTTTCTCGGTAAAGTCCATTGGGCCGTCGTGGAAGCCTGCGACCTGACCAGCGGCGGAGGCGTCGTGCTCAGCACGGCCGTAGGCGCCGCGCCGACCTACCTGCGCGAGGCCGAGAAAGTGCTCATCGAGCTGAACTCGATCCACCCGCCTACGCTGCTCGGCATGCACGACATCTTCGAACCTAAGGATCCGCCCGCGCGCCACGAGATTCCCATCTTCAGTTGCGCCGATCGCATCGGCTCGCCGATCGTGATCATCAATCCGTCCAAGATCGCCGGCGTCGTCCACACCGACGAGAGCGACGAGACCGGAGCCTTCTCCCAGCCCACGCCCGAAACCGAGAAAATCGGCCAGAACGTCGCCGAGTTTCTGGTCGCTGAAATGCGCGCCGGCCGCATTCCGCCGTCATTCCTGCCTTTGCAGTCGGGCGTCGGCGACATCGCCAACTCAGTCCTCGCCGCGCTCGGCGTCCATCCCGAAATTCCGAACTTTGAGATGTACACCGAGGTTCTGCAGGACTCCGTCATCCCGCTGCTCGAAAGCGGCCGCTGCCGTTTCGCATCCACCTGTTCCCTCACGCTCAGCCCGGAGATGATGGCGCGCGTCACCGGCGACCTCAATCACTTCCGTCAGCGCATCGTCATGCGCCCGCAGGAGATCTCCAACAATCCCGAAGTCGTCCGCCGTCTGGGCGTCGTTTCGATGAACACCGCCATCGAGGTCGATCTCGAAGGCAACGTGAATTCGACGCACGTGATGGGACGGCAGATGATGAACGGCATCGGCGGCTCGGGCGACTTCACGCGCAACGCCTATCTCTCGGTTTTCAGTTGCCCCTCCACGGCCAAGGGCGGCAAGATCTCGACCATCGTTCCGCTGGTCAGCCACATGGACCACAGCGAGCACTCGGTCCAGATCGTCGTCACCGAACAGGGCATCGCCGACCTCCGCGGCAAGGACCCCCACGAGCGCGCCGAATCGATCGTCGAGAATTGCGCGCACCCCTCGTTCAAGGATCAGCTCCGCCAATACCTGCAACTGGTGAAGCAGGGCCACGAGCCCTTCTCGCTCTCCCTCGGCCCCGCCATGCACCGCCAGTTCCTGCGCCACGGTGACATGCGCAACATCAACTGGGACGAGTGGCGCTAAGGCTGTTACGAGCCGCTTGTTTCTGAGCCGCGACCGTGTGACGGAGCCGCGACTGCAAGGAGCGGTTGTGTGACGGAGCCGCGACCGTCAGGGAGCGGACGTGCTGTTCGCCGCGCCTCGAGGGAGTCGCCTTGGCCCCGTGAAATCCGGGCTAACGCTCTCTTAAGCCTCTTCCACCGGCGGCACCGACCGCAGCCCCACGCCCGCTTCGCGGAACATCGTCCGGATGTGCTCGAAATGCGGCGTGTATTGCTCGCTCCAATATTCGCGCACCCGGTGCCCGTCGACCACCACTTCGCGGATCCCCGCCTGTACGATCGCCCGCGCGCAGTCCATGCACGGCAGCAGTTCGACGTATAGCGTGCAGCCCTGCATCTGCACGCCGTGCCGCGCCGCATTATAGATCGCGTTGCGCTCGGCATGCTCCATCCACAAGTATTTCTCGGGGCGTTCGAGCCGCTCCGGCACGTCGTCGCGGATCCCGCGCACCAGGCTGTTGTATCCCGTCGCGCGAATCTCGTGCGCCGGCCCGACCACCACCGCCCCCAGCTTCGTGTGCGGGTCCTTGCTGCGCCGCGACACCGTGCGGCAGATTTCGAGGAAGTACTCGTCCCAGGAAGGCACGCCAGGCTGCATCTCCACAGAATACAACTACGTCAGCCGCCCAGCCCGATGCGGCACGCGTGTTCGGCCATCGCGCGCTGTTCCATCTCGCGGTACGCCCGGTTGCGCCGCGCCAGTTCGTCGAAATCCACCAGGTACGCGTCGAATTCCGGCCCGTCCACGCACGCGAATTTCACCTCTTTGCCCACCGTGATGCGGCACCCGCCGCACATGCCCGTCCCGTCGATCATGATCGGGTTCAGGCTGGCGTACAGCTTCATGCCCCACTCGCGCGTCGAGTTGGCCACGGCCTTCATCATCGGGATCGGCCCGATCACGTGGCCGATGTCGAAATCGCCCGGCTTGGCGATGCTTTGCAACAGTTGCAGCACGTTGCCGTGGAAGCCATACGTGCCGTCGTCGGTGGCCCATTCCAGCACGTCCACACCTTGCCGCAACTCCGCGTCGAGAATCCGCAGCGTGTCCGAACGCGCGCCGCACAGCGCCGTCACGTGGTTGCCGTGCTCCCGGAAAGCCTTCGCCACCGGCAGCACTTCGGCCACCCCCACGCCGCCCGCCATGCACACCACGCGCTTTCCCTCGCACATCGACGCCGGCTCGCCCAGCGGCCCCACGATGTCGGCCACGCTCTGGCCCGGCTCCAGCGCCACGGCCTCTTTGGTCGTATTGCCGATGGCCTGGATCACCAGCGTCACCGACTGCCTTGCGGCGTTCGAAGATACCAGCGTCAGCGGAATCCGTTCGCTCGTAGTGAGTGGCCGGAGAATGATGAACTGGCCCGCTTTCCAGCGTTTCTGAATGCGCGGCGCCTGCACTTCCAGTTGGAACACTTCGGGGCCGAGTTGCCGCTTGTCGAGAACGAGATTCACGCCTGCACCTCTTCCCGCGCCTGCTCCTCCGGCGCCTTGTCTTCCCTCAGCGCCTTGTCGATCGCCTCGGCCGCGGCCCGCCCATCGCGCATCGCCAGAATCACGGTCGACCCGCCGCGCACCACGTCGCCTCCCGCATACACGTGCGCCATCGACGTCTGGCCCCACTCGTTCACTACGATCTTGCCGCGCTTCGTAACTAACTGCGGCGTCACCTTCTGCAGCGTCGGATTCGGCGCCTGCCCGATCGCCGCGACCACCGTGTCCACCGGAATGCGGAACTCGCTGCCCACCACCGGCACCGGCGCCGGCCGCCCCGACGAGTCCGGCGCGCCCAGCTCCATCCGGATGCATTCCATTTCGCGCACGTTGCCCTGCTCGTCTCCGTACAACGCCACCGGCGCCGCCAGGAAGTGGAACTGGACGCCCTCCTCCTCGGCGTGCTCGATCTCCTCCAGCCGCGCCCGCATCTCCGCGCGCCCGCGCCGGAACAGCACGATGCTCTCGCTGCCAAACCGCTTGGCCCAGCGCGCCGCATCCATCGCCGAATTGCCGCCGCCCACCACAATCGTCCGGCCGCCCACGCGCACCGGCGTCACGGCCTGCGGGAACTTGTAGGCTTCCATCAAATTGATGCGCGTCAGAAATTCGTTGGCCGTGTAAACCCCGAGCAGATTCTCGCCCGGCATGCCCAGCAGGAAAGGCAGCCCCGCGCCCGTGCCGATGAATACCGCCTCATAGCCTTCTTCGAACAATTCATCGAGTGATGCCGTTTTGCCCACGATGAAGCTGGTGACGAATTCCACCCCCATGTTTTGCGAGCCGCGCAATCTCCTCGTGCAGGATCTCGCGCGGCAGCCGGAAATTCGGAATGCCGTAGGCCAGCACGCCGCCCAGCCGGTGCAGCGCCTCGAACACCGTCACGCGATAGTTTTTGCGCACCAGATCGTAGGCCGCGATCAGCGACGCCGGCCCGCTCCCCACCAGCGCGACTTTTTTGCCCGTCGGTTGCGGCGCTGCGCCGGGCGTCGTCTCAGCCACCGCCAGGCGCGCATGATCGGCCGCAAATCGCTCCAGCGAGCCGATCGCCACCGGCCCGAACTTCTTCCCAATCAGACACGCGTCTTCGCAGAACAGTTCATGCTGGCATACGCGCCCGCACACGCCCGGAAACGGGCTCTGCTCGCTGATCACGTCCACCGCCCCTTGGGCGTCGCCTTCGGCCAGCCGCCGGATGAACCGCTTGACGTCGATGTGCAGCGGACAGGCGTTGATGCACGCCGGCTTCGGGCATTGCAAACACCGCTGCGCCTCGATCGCTACTTCCTGTTCGGCGAACCCGAGCGCCACCTCTTCCGCCGACTTCGCTCGCACCTCCGGCGGGAGCACGGGCAGAACCTGCCGCGGAGCTTTCGGATTCGGCTTGTACGGCAGTGCCTTCGGATCCATAACGAAATTATACAGACAATCCGGGTGCCTTCCCGACGCTGTGGCCCACCAATTGCACTGTCTTCGAGTGGCCGCGACTTTGTGACGGAGCCGCGATTTGTGACGGAGCCGCGACTGTCAAGGAGCGGTTGCTTCGCCGCGCCAGTGTGACCGAGCCGCGACTTTGTGACGGAGCCGCGATCTTGTGACGGAGCCGCGACTGTCAAGGAGCGGTTGCTTCGCCGCGCCAGTGTGACCAAGCCGCGACTTTGTGACGGAGCCGCGACTGTCAAGGAGCGGTTGCTTCGCCGCGCCAGTGTTACCGAGCCGCGCCAGTGTTACCAAGCCGCGCCAGTGTTACCAAGCCGCGACTGTAAGGAGCCGTTGCTGCGCCGCGACAGGCACGCTAATTCGTCACCATCAGCGTGGCCGTCACGGTCTGTGTCACGGCGAACCCGCCACTCGTTCCGGTGCCCACGATCCGGATCGTGTAGCTGGTGACCGGAGTCTGCAGCGTCGTGGCGACCCGCATTGTCAGCGCGCCCGAGGCCGCCTGGCTGAACGTGGTCGAGGAACTCGCTGGCAGTCCGCTGATCGACAGCGAGATGCTCCCGCTGAAGCTCCCGCTGGTCGTGGCCGAGATCGCGAACGACGCCGCCGCGCCCCGCCGGACCGAAGCCGTCGGCGGCGTGATCTGCAGCGTGAACGCGGGCTTGGCGCTAACCGTCAGCGTCACCGTCGTCGTGCCGCTCAGCGTCCCGCTCGTGCCCGTGATGGTGAGGCGGAATGTGCCCGCGGCCGCCGTCGCCGCTGCGGTGAATGACAGCGCAGCCGTGCCGCCGGCCGCCACGCTCCCGGGCGTGAACTTAGGCGTAACCCCCGCCGGCAGCCCCGTCACTCCCAGCGCCACTAATCCCGTGAAACCGCCCGTGCCGGTCACGCCGATCGTCGTCGCCACGCTCGCCCCGCCCTTGGTCAGCGCCACGGCCGCTGAGGCCGCATTCAGCGTGAAGCCCGGCGTTGCCTTCGGCGGCGTCGTGCCCGTTGCGCAGGATTGCACCGCTTTGTAAACGTTCAGCCGTCCGCCCGCGATCGTCGTAGTTGCCAACCCCGCCACCGCATCGACGTTGTTCAACAAGGTCGATCGCAACCCGGCCGTGTTGAGCGTTGGGCACGCCGCCAGCACCAGCGCCGCCGCGCCCGCCACGTGCGGCGTCGCCATCGACGTGCCGCTCATCGTCGCGTAATTCGAATTGAGAATCGTCGAAACGATATTCACGCCCGGCGCGCCCAGATCCACCGAATTCCTTCCATAGTTGGAGAACGAGGCCAGGGCGTCGTTCGAGTCCGTCGCCGCCACGGCAATGATGTTCGGCGTGCGATAGCTCGCCGGATAGAACGTCGTCGTGTCCAGGCTGGCGCTGTTGTTGCCCGCCGCGACCACAAACAGCATGCCCGCCGTGTTGGCATCGTCAATGGCGTTCAACAGCGCCTGCGAAAAGCCCGTTCCGCCCCAACTGTTGGACAGCACGCGCAGGTTGGCCGCGCTCGCCAGCACCGCCTTCGCCTGCACCGCGAACTCAATCGCGCGGATCCCGTTGGCCACCGTCCCCGAGCCGGTCGAATCCAGAAACCGCAGCCCCATAATGCTCGCTGTCCAGTTGACCCCGCTCACGCCCGCGCCGTTGTTGCCTACCGCTCCGATGGTGCCTGAAACGTGCGTTCCGTGGTCGTTCTGGTCCATCGGATTGCACGTGTTGGTGATCGCGTCGTAGCCGTGGCTGCCGGCCGGGCAGGTAATCGAATCGCCCGGCGCAAATTGGACCGTGTACGCCGCCGGCGACGACCAGATGTTGGCCTGCAGATCCGGATGCGTGTAGTCCAATCCCGTGTCCACCACACCCACCACCACCGACCGCGTGCCAGTCGTGATACTCCACGCCAGCGTCGCCGCGATGTCCGCATTGGGCAATCCGCCCGTCTGGCCCGTGTTCTGCATGTCCCACTGATCGATGAACAGCGGATCGTTGGGCGCCACCGCGGCCGGCGTGGCCGTCGAATGCACGATGTAGTTCGGCTCCGCGAACTCCACGTCCGGCTCGGCGCTCAGTTCCTGCACCAGCCGCGCCGCCGGCTCGGAACCGGACCGCAGTTGCATCAGCCCCTGCCCGTTGAGCGCCCGCGCCGCGCGGATATCGTGCGTGCGGACGATGTAGCCGTCCACCTCAAAACGCACGCCCGCGCGCATCTTGATCAGTACTTCATTCGCTACCGCCGGATGACCGTTGACCATCTCATGTTGCTGCGCCCAAACGGGCAACCCCAGCAGCAATCCGGCAAAAATAAGGGGAATCGCGCGCCATGCTCGCATGCCGATCACACTCCTGACCGGCACCAGTCCTGCAAGGCCGCACACACCCCCGCTACGCGGGAGACTGCGCGCTCTCCTTGTGGCTAGCTATGTCGGTTCAATGAGTCATATCGACAGATGTCCGGCGACCTTCAGGGGAATCGGACCTGAGTATCGAATAAATGGACGTAGCCGCCACGCGGGCTCCATCCGATGCGGAAACTCAGCGCTCAGCGGTACGCCTTGCGGCGGTTGCGCACGGCGGTGATCACGATGCCGTTGTCGCCCTTCCGATCGAAGAACACGCGGTGATCGCCGCACCGCAGCCGGAATCCGGTCAGCGGCGGTTTGAGCTTTTTCACGTCCCCGCTGCGGCTGGCCCGCTAGCGGTCGACGCAGTGCAGAATCTGCAACGCCGTCTCGCGTTCGACCGCGCGCAAATCGGTGCGGGCTTCGGGAGACCAATGGATCTCAATCCGTTCCGGCCCCGCCGCCTCGCTCAATGCCGCTGTCCAAACTCGCGTAGGATCTCTTCGTGCGCGATGCCCTCGCCCCGGGCCAGCGATGCGCGGGCGCGCTCCAGCGCCGCCGCGGTCTCGCTCGTCAGCGCTTCTTCTTCCACCGGGGCCAGAGCCAGCGAGCGCTCAAGCGGCTCCACCAACACCTCGAGCAGACTGCGCACGGCGTTCAGTTTCTCGGCCGGCAGCAGATCGAGCAGCGCGTGGGCCTGCTGGCGGTCCTCATTGAGATTCGGTTCCATGCTCTGCCCTCTTCAGCCGGTTCTAGCCTCTGCCGTCTCCTATTCTAAACCGGAACGTGTCCGAGAGTCGGCGCTGGGGCGCGAAACGGCGCTCGCGATGTGGTCGGAAACGCCGCTTCAATGAGTCCTATCGGAAGGCGCAGGGCAACCATGAGGCTATTCGGGCCTGTAGATCCATATTCTCTGCCGACCGCGGCCGGTTCAGGCAGATACGCCCCGGAGAGAACCGGGGACTGACGTCCACGCTCGTCCTTGCTTATCATTGCAGCCATGTGTTAATCTCATCCGACTCACACGGATACTGCCAAGGGGGCTTTGTGAAACTTCGAGACTTCTTCAGCCCGGCTATTGCGTTTGCAGCGGTTGTGCTTCTGGCCGGACCTTCGACTCTGCTTGCGCAGCTTTCCGACTTGCCCCTCAAGGCCGGTCTCTGGGAGACACATGTAAGCGTTAATGGTGAGACGTCTGTGGCGGGCCAGTCTTGTTTCTCTGCCGGGACTACGCTCAGCGACTATCTAACGGCGGCAAACAAGGGCGCCGCGGGTACGCGATGTAGCGTTACCAACAAGGTCCGGACTGTCCGCGGCATCTCATTTGACAACACCTGTAGTGGCCAGAGTATGACCTCCAAAGGACGCATCGACTTCCAGTCACCCGACAGCGAGCACTTCAGCGGGAGCAGCCACACGACGGTGACGGGTACGGTCGGGGGCAAGGCGGTGAATATGGCGATTAACAAGACATTCACCGCGAAGTTTCTGAGTTCGAGCTGCGGCAGTGTCAAGCCGCTGGTGGCGCCCTCTTCGCAGGCTAAGTAACCACTGGGGTAGTCGCCTTAGTACAAGCCCTTCCCGTGGGTCGCACGAACCCGGGACAGTGTCCTTGAAGCTCTTTCTCCAGCGCCGCCTCTGCTCAGCCGCACACCGCGGAGGCAATCCGCCACGACCGGACGTGTCGCGCCGCGCGGCGCCCAATGCCTGCGACGCGATCTGAAAAAGCGCCCGATCCGCGCGCGCGCCGCAGGGTCGCCGCCGGGCTTGCCGCGGGGGCGCGGACGTGAGCGTTCTAAAGCGCGGATCGAGCGCAGGAGCGGCGGCGAAACCGAAAGGGTGTTTCGGTTTTTGTCTGCAAGCGATTGATTCCAAGGCACCACAACCGTAACCCCTTACGGTTTCCCGGGTTGAAGTCAGCGCCGCCCGGCCGCCCAACGGAACCCTTTCCGGCCACTGCCACCTGGCCCACCTCGTCATCCGCCAGGGCGCAGGCGCACGCCCGCTTTCTGTTTTGCTTCGGAAAGCCGGCCGGGCGCATAGCACCGGCGCCCGAGCTCTCAGGCGTCGCCAGCCAGCCAGTCCACCAGGTCGCCCTTTGCGTCGAATTCCAGCTCCCGCGCCGGGCCCTCGATCTCGATCCCCGGCCGCTGCTCCAGCTCGCCCCGCAGATTCTCGGTGAGAGCCATCCGTCCCAGCTCCAGCGTGTTCGCAATCCAGCCCAGCCGTAGATCCGCTGCGTCCAGCCGCCCCACCGTCCCGCAAATTGCTTCCAGGCACTCTCTATCGGACGCGAAATGCATCGGCGTGCGGATCGCCGCCGGCTGCGACGACGTCAGACAGTTCAGGTACGTCGGCCGGCGCTTGACGGCCTTCAGAAACCGCCGGTGCACCACGTCCGCCATGCCCATGCCGGCCGCGTTGCCATAGCTTTTGCCCGACAGGCCGCGGACGTAAATGCGTCCAATTTGAGGCTGCCCGGCCCACGGATTGATCGCCCCCCACACGCCCCGGTTCACGACCTTCGCGTCCAAGCCCGAGCCGGCAAAGTTCTTGCCCAGCTCGTTCACCATCAGCACGTCCAGATCCACCGGGATGCGCGGCATCCAGCTCTTGGCCAGCGCCAGCAGCTCCTCCTCGCGACGCTCCATGTTCTCGACCGGCACGGCCTCGACGCGCGCCGTCTCGTGGTTCGCGTCCTCCAGGATCGCCAGCCCGCCCAGGATCCGGCCCGATCCGAGCACCACCCGCCCCACGCTGCGGATCATCGCCTCCAGCCCCATGTGGTAGCCGTAGTCGTGGTAGCGCTTGGCCCCTGCGAACTTGCCCAATCCGATGGCCATCATCTTGAACAGGCCGCTCTCGAGCGCGCCCTCGAAATCGGTGTGCCACTTCACGCGCCCGCACAGCATCACGCCGCCCGCGCGCCACGCCGTCCGGTCCATCACCACCCGGATACCCTCCGCCGTCACGCCCACCTCGGCCACCGCCAGCGAGCTGCGCACCGGGCAGCCCATCGTCGCTTCCGTAATGCCGTATTTCCCGAGCACGGCCGCCTGACCGCTGGCCGTCGCCGCGCCGTGGCTGCCCATGGCCGGAAACAGGAACGGCTGCATGCCCTGTTGTTTCCAGAAGGCCGCCGCCGCGCGGGCGATGACGTCGATATTCGCGATGCCTCGGCTGCCGACTCCGATCGCCACCGTGGCGCCCGGCTTCAGCCGCGCCACCATGCCCGACTCCGATAGCGTCGCCTGGACCGCTGCCGGAATATCGTCGATCCTACGGCTTTCGAACTGCTGCCGCACTGTGAGAAAGGAGGGGAAACGCAACGGCGTGGACATACCCTGATTCTACGCCCGCCCGGCCACCCGCCCCGCGCTTGCCGCCCGCCGCGACGACCCGGTCTCTGCGCTGTGACCGAGCTGCAACTTCGTTTCTGAGCCGCGACCTTGTTTCTGAGCCGCGACCTTGTTTCTGAGCCGCGACCTTGTTTCGGAGCCGCGACTGTTAAGGAGCGGTGCTTGCGTTGTGACCGAGCCGTGACCAAAGGGAGCGGTCTTCGAACGCTCCAACACGCTTCCGATCCAGGCCGTTACGACGCCTGCGGTCCCACGCCCGAATCCATTTCCCACTGCCGCTCCAGGATCCGCGAATACTCGCCCGACGCATACAGGTCGAAGCTGAACGCGTCCGCAGTGGCCACAACCCCCGCGTTGGCCTCATTCCAGGCCCGGAAAAAGCCATCGGCATAGCGATGATAATCCATCAGAAAGCCGCTGCGCACCGTATCCAGATCCGGCGCCGTTTCGAAGATCGCATTCAGGCCCAGGGCGCGGGCGAACAACGCCTTATAGTCCGCCACACCCCAAGTGTTCAGCTTGTCGTGGATGTGCGGCGGCGGTTCGTTCACCAGCAGCCCCGCAAAACTCCCCCGCGACAGCCGCGTGTCCTTTAGGGCCGGCTCCCGCGCCGCCACCTCCACACACTGCTCCAGCCAACGATCGATGTCCAGGCCCACGTAATACAACATGCGGACTTCGCATACCCGGCCCCGCAACACGATCTCCTCCAGTTGCTCCTTCGAAGAACTCTCCAGCGGCAGAAACCCCGCCAGCATCATTTGCGCGCGCGAGCACTCCACCAGCAGTTCGGGTCCGCGGTTATCTGAAAAGGGATGCAGAATCAGCGGCGGCAGTTCCCAATAGCGCGTTCCTGCAGGACGCGGGAAAGATGACGGCTCGGGGTGGGTCACACGTAGTACTCCTGATGGGCATATCGGCAGAACTGCCTCAGAACTTGAGTGTTTGCTGAGCGACCTTGACGGACAGCATGGCTCGCGACGCTGGCGCGTGCAAAAAACGCACGCGAAAGGAGGGACAGATTACCGTGAAAAAGACCGCCGCGGACCACGTCCGGCGAAGCACGGTGAATGATCAAACAGCCCTTTAATTATAACTGACGCGCGGTGAGGTGCGGTGCACACTCAAAAACGCTCGAGTGAATGCACCTAAGTCCTTTAGAAAACGCGGATTACACGATGGCACATGGTATTTGTTGGGAAATTCGGGGCTTCACTAACTAAGTCCTTTAGAAAACCATAGATACACGGTAACGCACGGTCGACTTTGTCTAAGTCCTTTAGAAGACCGTACTTACACGGCACCGCGCGACGCGCCAGGGAGAGTTCTTACGCAAATTCGCGGCAAAATTCGACTAAGTCTTTTAGAAAACCATAGATGCAGGGAAACGCAAAAACCCCGCGTCAGCCACGGTGTTGCCACGGTGAAATCGCGCGCTCCGCCTGGCGCAATGCACGGCCACCCGGGGCGTCAGTAGCTCAGACCGTAACCGCGCGCGAAAAGCGCATCGGCATAACCTTCGCCCTGCGGATGCGGAATCTGGTCCATCGATTTGGGCCATCCGACCGACAATTTGCCGGTCGGCTTGTAATCGCCGAACAGCACGTCGGCCACGCCCTGGCCTTCGGTGCCGGGCAGCCACGCCGCGACCAGCGCATCGGCCTGAGCGAGCACGTCGCCCAGGATCAGCGGCCGACCCGAGATCAGCACGACGACGACCGGGATGCCGGCCTGTTTCAGATTGTGGATGGCGTCGATATCTTCTTGTGCCAGAGCGAGATCGCGGCGGTCGCCGGAACCCTCGGCGTAGGGCGTTTCTCCGATCACGACCACCCCCACATCGGCCCCGGCCGCGCCCGTGCCGTCCTTGGAGAACGTAACACTTGTGCCCTTCGAAACGGCGCTCTTAATTGCCGCCAGGATCGTGGTGCCGCCGGGTGTCACCGCGCCGCTCTTGCCCTGCCAGTCGATGGTCCAGCCGCCGCACTGGTGGCCCAGATCGTCGGCGTTTTTGCCTCCCACATGGATCCGCGCCGCGCTCTTGGAAAGCGGCAGCGTGCGGCCCTCGTTCTTGAGCAACACCAGCGACTCGCGCACGGCCTGGCGCGCTACAACGCGATGCGCGGCCGAGCCGAACGTCTGCTGCAAGCGGCGGTCGGCGAGCTGAGAACGATGCTTATTCATCAGCCCCATGGCGAACTTCACGCGCAGGATGCGCGTCACCGCGTCGTCGATGCGCGTGAGCGGCACCTGGCCCTCGGCGACCAGTTCCTTCAGGTCGCGGACGAACTCGCGATGCTTGCCGGCGATCATCACCATATCCATGCCGGCGTTCACACTGATCGCGACCGCGCGCTTGTAGTCCCGGTCGAGCATGTCGATGGCGTTGTAGTCCGAGATCAGAAAGCCCTGGAAGCCCAGCTCGGTCTTCAAAACGTCGGTCAGCAAAAACTTCTGGGCCGACATCTTCACGCCGTTCCAACTGCTGTAGGAAGGCATGATCGTCCCCACGCCCGCACCGACCGTGGTGACATAACCGGGCAGGTGCACGCGGCGCAGCGTGGCTTCGTCCACGCGCGTGTCGCCCTGGTCCAGGTACGCGCCCCGGCCCTGGGCCGAACCGTAGGTCGTGCCGCCGTCGCCGACGTAATGCTTGGCGCATGCCAGCACGCCCAGCGGATCGCCCAGACCTCTGCCCTGGAGCCCGCGTACGGAGGCCGCGCCGAGATCTTTCACGATCTCCGGATCGTCCGAGAAGCCTTCGTAAAACCGGCCCCAGCGCGGGTCCTGCGGCACCGTCACGCAAGGCGCGAAAGCCCACTGGATGCCCGAGGCGCGGACCTCTTCGGCCGTGATGCGCCCGATCCGCTCGACGAGCGCCGCGTCGCGCGTGCAACCCAGGCCGATGTTGTGCGGGAAGATGACCGCGCCCAGCACGTTGTTGTGCCCGTGCAGCGCGTCGACGCCGTACAGGAGCGGAATCTTCAGGCGCGTCTTCTGCGTGTGGCGCTGGTAATCGTCGTACATGTCGGTCCAGGCCTGCAGACTGTTGCCGGCCTGGGGATCCGAGTTGCCGCCGCTCAGCAGCGAGCCCAGAAACAGGTTCTCGATGTCGGCCGGATCCTTCAGCGCGCTGATGTCGGGCTGGGTCATCTGGCCGATCTTCTCGTCGAGCGTCATTTTGGCGAGGAGCTTTTTGGACTGCGCATCGTAGGCCGAAAGCGGCTTGGGCCGGGGCGCGGACGCCTTGCGGCTGGCGGCACTCAGCAGCAGGCCACCGAGCCCCAGCGCGCAGGCCAGCGCGACACAGGAAATGGTCCGAAGCGTGTTCATAAAATGACTCCTCAGCCGATAGCGAGCCCGGCAAAGCGCCAGCATATCAAAAGGTCCTCCCGCGGCCCCGGCCAGGATCAGTCTGGCGCGGTCCGGATCCAGTCGGGTTCTGACAAGGCCCCATACTGCCACGAGTCAGCCGGCACATTGTCCCACCAGGGAACCGAGCCCGACTCGAAGCGCCTTTGACACATATGCATCCATCAGGCATACTGATGCATATGCGGACTACGTTGATTATCGACGATCAAGTGCTGGAGCGCGCCAGGGAATTGACCGGCATTCGGGAGAAGACCGCATTGGTACGGGCGGGCCTGGAGGCGCTAATTGCGCGTGAGGCCGGCAAACGGCTGGCCGCGCTGGGCGGCACTCAGCGCAAGATCGCGAACGTCCCGCGGCGGCGCCCGGCCTGATGGTGCTCGCCGATACCTCCGTCTGGATTCAGCACTTCCGCCAGGGGGAGCCGGCGCTGGCGAATTGTCTCGGCGAAGGGGTGGTGCTGATGCACCCCTTCGTGGCGGGTGAACTGGCGTGCGGCAGCCTGAAGAACCGGGCCGCGATCCTATCGGATTTGCAGTCGCTGCCCCAGGCGGCGGTGGCATCCCACGCCGAGGTGCTGCAGTTGATCGAAGAGCGGCGGCTATGGGGACGAGGACTGGGCTGGATCGATATACACCTGCTGGCCGCGGCGCTGCTGTCGGAGTGCGGCTTGTGGACGCTCGACAAACGCCTGGCCCGCGCGGCCAAGGAACTCGGACTGAGCTGGGCACGTTGAAATCGATGGGGAGAAGCGTGAGGACCGCTCCGAAGAAAGTCCTCTCGTAACCACGCGAGGTCCGCTCCCTGACGGTCGCGGCTCTGAAACAACGCGAGAACCGCTCCGTTGAAAGTCCTGCGTAGCATTGGGGTAAAAACCGTCTCCCTGACGGTCGCGGCTCTGAAACAACGCGAGAACCGCTCCGTTGAAAGTCGCGGCGAGTAGCGGGTGGCTTTCATCCGAATTTGCGAGCCGCAGGCTCATGCGGTCCGCTTCACCGTCGCGGCCCGGCAACATCGTCGCGGCTCGCTAAGGAGTGGCTCGGTAGCAATACAACCGCTCCTTGCAGTCGCGGCTCCGTCACGCGGGCGGGGCGCGATTCCTGGAACAGTTGCGGCCGGCCCATCGTATATTAGGGAGACACGGAGCAGGCATGTCACTTAAGGATTTCGTCAGCAAACAGTTCATCAAAGTCATCCATTGGACCGAGGATGGCGACGCCATTCTGGCCTTCCGCTACCCGATGCAGGATATGCAGATCTCGACCGGGGCCCAGCTCACGGTGCGCGAATCGCAGATGGCGTTGTTCGTCAACGAGGGGCGCTGCGCGGACGTGTTCGGCCCGGGGCTGTACACGCTCAACACGCGCACGCTGCCAGTTCTCACCAATCTGATGAACTGGGACAAGGCGTTCCAAGACCCGTTCAAGAGCGACGTTTACTTTTTCTCGACGCGGCAGAAAACGGCGCAACGCTGGGGCACGGCGACGCCGATCACGATCCGCGACAAGGACTTCGGCGCAGTGCGGGTGCGCGGCTACGGCATCTACGCCTGGCACGTCGCCGATCCGCACCTGTTCCAGACCAAACTGAGCGGCACGCGCGAGGTCTACGAGCTGGCCGAAATCGAGCCGCAACTGCGGGAGACCATCGTCGGCCGCATGTCCAACGCATTCGCCGACAGCGGCATCCCGTTTCTCGACATGGCGGCCAACCTGGTGGCCGTCGGTGAGAAAATCCGCGAGGCCGTGACGCCGGTCTTCGCCGAGCTGGGGATTGCGGTGGACAGCTTCGTCGTCGAGAACCTGTCGCTGCCGGAGGAGCTGCAGAAGCGCCTGGACGAGCGCGTGGGTATGAACATGCTCGGCAACATGCAGCAGTACACGCAATTCCAGGCCGCGCAGTCGCTGCCGATCGCGGCGGCCAACGAGGGCGGCGGATTTGCCGCCATCGGCGCGGGCCTGGCGGCCGGCGTGGGGATGGGCGGGGTGATGATGAATGCGATGAGTCCGGCGTTGGGCGCGCCGGGCCAGCCGCCTTCGCCGGCTACGCCGGCTTCGGCGCCCCAGGCCGCGCCTGCTCCGGTGGCATCCGTGGCAGCGGCTCCGGTCGCGGCGGCAGGTGCGGCCGCGGAGACGAAGTTCTGCTTCAACTGCGGCTCGAAGATTCCGCGCGTGGCCAAATTCTGCGCCGAATGCGGCACGTCGCAACCGGCGGTCTGAACCGCGCTGTTCACAGGGAGCAGGCGGGCATCAACGACGCGGTTTGGTGTCGCATGAGAGCGCGGGGACACACCTGCGGCGTCCGCGGCGGACGCCTTGGTGTCGCCCTCGGGAGAGGGTTTGGTGGTCATGCTCGGAGGTGAGAAGGCCTCGGTGTCCCCCGCGCAAGATGTTTTCGCGGCAGCTCCGCGATCTCGGTCCGCGTTCCAATCGACATCCCCCGCGCGCGAGGCGTTTGCGATGGACAACGCCCTCCAGGGTCAACTCGAAGCCGACGTCCCACGCGCGCGAGGCGTTTGCGGTCAGTCCAGGGGTTTTCGCAGGAGGTCTAAACACGATACGATGTCCGGGATGGATCCGGCAGAGCTGAACGGTGCGGGTCTGGAGTGGGTGGTCGATGCCCGCGGCTGCGACAGCCGTGCGCTGGCCGATCAAGACGCCCTGGAGCGCCTGTTCAATAAACTCGTCCAGGAAATGAACCTGCACCCGGCCGCGGAGGCGCAGTGGCACCAGTTTCCGGTGACACAGGGCCTCACCGGCATGCTGCTGCTGGAAGAGTCGCACCTGACGGTGCACACGTTCCCCGAGCACGGCACGCTGTGCCTGAACCTATTCTGCTGCCGGCCGCGGCCGGCGGGCGATTTCGCCGCATGGCTCCAGGAATTCCATCCGCAACACGTGGGAGTGCGCCGCCTGGAGCGCCAACTCGCGCCGGCGCGCGTCGCGACGGAGGCGGTCTCATGAGCGAGCGCGCGGCCAACTGCCCGGGGTGCGGCGCGCCGGTGCGCTTCGCCTGGTCGTCGGCGGTGCAGACGGCCTGCCCATACTGCCATGCGATCCTGGTGCGGCACGACGTCGACATCGAGAAAGTGGGCCAGGCCGCCGACCTGCCGCCCGACGCGTCGCCGATCCAGATCGGCACGGAAGGGCAGTATGCGGACCGCAAATTCAGGGTAGTCGGGCGCATCCGCTACGCCTGGGCGCAGGGCAATTGGAACGAGTGGCACATCGCGTTCGCCGACAACACGAATGGCTGGCTGGCCGACGCGCAGTTGACTTACGCGGTCTCGTTCGCGCGGCCGGGCGAGGCGCCGAACGTGGATCCGCAGGCGCTGCGGCCGGGGCAGGCGTTCCAGTTCGAACAGCGCAACTACATCGTGACGACGATCACGCCGGCGCGCTACGAAGGCTTCGAGGGCGACCTGCCGTTCACCACCGCGGGCCACGGCCAGATGCTGTTCGCGGACCTGAAGACCGAGGACGCGCATTTCGCGACGCTGGATTTTTCGGAGGCGCAGCCGATGCTGTACCTGGGGCGCGAGCTGGCGTTTGATGAGTTGAAGCTGACCAACGTGCGGCTGTTCGAAGGATGGTAAAACGGGGATGAGCGGGCCAGTCGTCGAACCAGCGGTGGTGCAAGGAGCGCGGGCGCTGGCGTGCCCCAATTGCGGCGGCGCGGTGGAGTTGCGCGGCTTCGCGCACACGCGCAGCGCGGTCTGCATCCAGTGCCTGACGGTGATCGACGCCTCGACGCCGGAGCTGCAGATCGTGGCGCGCTTCGACGAGAAGCTGAGAGTGCACCCGGCGATTCCGCTGGGTACGCGCGGGCAACTGGGCGGAGTGAAGTGGGAGACGATCGGTTTTCAGGTGCGCACCACGTGGGTCGACGGCACGCCGTACTCGTGGCACGAGTACCTGCTGTTCAACCCCTACCAGGGCTTCCGCTACCTGACGGTATACAACGGCCACTGGAATTACGTGCACGCGCTAGCCGGCGTGCCCGCGACTTCTTCGGCCCTCAACGGGCGTCCGGCGGCGTCGACGGGCGGCGTCACCTATCGCCATTACCAGCACGGGGTGGCGCAGACGACGTTCGTGCTGGGCGAGTTCCCGTGGGCCATCCAGGCCGGCGAGCAGGTGGAGTTCGACGACTACATCGCGCCGCCGCGCGTGCTGTCGAAGGAGGCCAGCGCGGGCGAGGTCAACTGGTCGTGCGGCGAATACATCGACGGCGCGGCAATCTGGCAGGCGTTCCAATTGCCCGGCGCGGCGCCCGCGGCGGAAGGCTTCGCGTCCAACCAGCCATCGCCGTACCCCGGGAAAATCCGCGCCATCTGGGGCGACTTCGGGAAGCTCGCGCTGGTATGGCTGGCGGTGCTGATGGTGTTCCTGATGCTGGGACGCAATGCGCAGGTCGCGGCCCCGCATTTAGAATTAGCGCCGCCCGAGGTGGGTTTCGCAACGCCCGTGACCAGCGAATTTCAATTGCAGAACGCGGTGTCGAACCTGATTATCGAGGTGAAGTCCTCCGACGCGGACGCGAACGAAGTCGAGTTTGCGCTGATCGACCGCTCGACCGGCCGGCCGGTGGCGCTCGAATCGTCCGGGCATCAGCAGAGCGCGTTCGGCTGGAGCCGCGAGTTCACCAGCGGGCGCCTGGCGGCCGGCACCTACGCTTTGCGCCTGGACCCGGAGGGCGGCGCGCTGAACCACAAGACCGATTACGACATCACGGTGCGGCGCGACGTGGCGCACACGGGCTGGCTGTGGTTCGCGCTACTGCTGCTGGCGATTCCGCCGATCCTGACGACGCTGCGCGCGGGCAGCTTCGAGACCCAGCGCTGGCAGGATAGCGACTATGGAACGGGGGCCTGAGAAAGCGCCATGGTGAAGAACCCCTTCTACGGCATTTACGGTCTGGCGATGCTGGCGCTGATGAGCATCGCGCAGTGGAGCGGCTTCTCGCTGGGGTCGCGCTCCACCTCGCCGCGGCTGATGGTGCCGCGCACGGTGCGCGAGAACCCGGGCTCGCTGCGTCCGAACTACGGCAGCGGCTCGCATTCGGGCTTCGGCGGGAAATAGCGACCCATGCCGCTGGAGTTCCACATCGGCTCCCTGCTCAACGGCGTGATTTACGCCGTGCTCGGCGTGGTCGTACTGATCGTCGTGCTGACGGTGACCAACGGCGTGCTCGAAAAGCTGACGCCGTACGACCTGAAGACTGAAATCATCGACAAGCAGAATACAGCCATCGCGGTGCTGGCGGGACTGGCGGCGCTGGGCGTGGCGATCATCATCGCCGCGGCACTACATTAGCCCCATGGCGATTGCGCTGTTCATCTCCGTTTTACTGATCGCCGCCTGCGGGCTGGTGTATGAGCTGATCGCGGGCGCGCTGGCGAGCTACCTGCTCGGCGACAGCGTCTTTCAATTCTCGACCATCATCGGCAGCTACCTGTTCGCCATGGGCATCGGGAGCTGGCTGTCGCGATTCCTCGATCGCGCGCTGGTGTCGCGCTTCATCGCCATCGAGCTGATGGTCGGCCTGGCGGGCGGCTTCTCGTCGGCAATCCTGTTTTTCGCCTTCTCCGTCGCGGGCGGCTTTCGATTCCTGCTATACGCGCTGGTGACGCTGCTGGGCGTGCTGGTGGGCCTCGAAATCCCGTTGCTGATGCGCATCCTGCGGGCGCGCTTCGAGTTCAAGGAGCTGGTGTCGAACGTGCTGACGTTCGACTATCTGGGCGCGCTGGGCGCGTCGCTGATCTTCCCGATTTTCGTGGTGCCGCGGCTGGGGCTGGTGCGGGGCGCGCTGGCGTTCGGACTGCTGAACGCCCTGGTGGCGCTGTGGACCACGTGGCTATTCCGGGAAGAGCTCGCCCAGCGACTGGCACAGCGCCTGGCCTGTGGCGGAGCGATCGCGCTGCTGGGCCTGGGGCTGGTGTACGGCCAGAAGCTGACCGACACCCTCGATGCGTCGCTGTACGCCGACGAGGTGATTCTGGCGCGCACGACGCCGTACCAGCGGATCGTGGTGACGAAATGGAAGGACGATTACCGGCTGCACCTGAACTCGCATCTGCAGTTCAGCTCGCGCGATGAGTATCGCTATCACGAAGCGCTGGTGCACCCGGGGCTGGCCTCGCTGGCCGGTGCGAAGCATGCGCTGGTGCTCGGCGGCGGCGATGGGCTGGCCGTCCGCGAGATGCTGAAGTATCCGTCGCTCGAGTCGATCACGCTGGTCGATCTGGACCCCGAGATGACCACGCTGTTCCGCACGCATCCGCTGCTCACGAGGCTCAACGCGAACTCTCTGAATGCGCCGCGGGTGCACATTATCAATGCCGACGCGTTCCCGTGGCTCGAGAAAAATGACGGCATGTTCGACTTCGCGGTGGTCGATTTTCCGGACCCGAATAACTATTCGCTGGGCAAACTCTACACCACCGCGTTCTACCGGCTGCTGAAGCAGCACATCGCGGCGGGCGGGTTGATCGTGGTGCAATCCACCTCGCCGATGTTCGCGCGGCAGAGCTACTGGTGCATCGTGGAAACGCTGAAACAAGCCGGCTGGCACACCTGGCCGTACCACGCCTACGTGCCCGCGTTCGGCGAGTGGGGCTTTGTCCTGGCGGGGCAGGAGCAGTGGCGGATGCCGGAGCGATTGCCGGCGGGACTGCGTTATCTGGACATGAAAACGCTGCCGGCGCTATTCGACTTCGCGCCCGACATGGGGCCGGTGGCGGCGGAGCCGAATCGTTTGAACGACCAATCTCTGGTCCGGTACTACGAGCAGGAATGGCGCGCAATCGTGCATTGACGCGGCGCGCCTTCACGGCCGGCCTGGGCGCGCCCGCCCTCATCGGGCTGAGCTGCAAGGCGGTCCGGCGCATCGCGGGCGGATTCGTTTTCGAATCGCAGGAGCGCGGGCACAGGATTCGCGATCACGCCCGCTTCGCCGCGCCTAAACGGACGGAGCGCGTGCCGGTGGCGATCGTCGGCGGGGGCATCGGTGGGCTCTCCGCGGCATGGTGGCTCGAGAAGCGCGGCTGCCACGACTTCGTACTGCTGGAACTCGAAGACCGCGCCGGCGGCAACGCGCGCTGGGGCGAGAACGAGGTCAGCGCCTACCCCTGGGCGGCCCACTATCTGCCGGTGCCGGGCAAGCGCGAGACGCTGGCGCGGGAGCTATGCACGGAACTGGGCCTGCTCAAAGATGGCGTTTGGGACGAGCGCTGGCTGTGCCACAGCCCGCAGGAACGCCTGTTTATCAACGGCCGCTGGCAGGATGGTATCGAGCCGCAGAGCGGCCTCACGCGCGATGACGTGGAGCAGTTCCGGCGCTTCGAGGCGCGCATGGGCGAACTGCGGGCGAGCGGCGCATTTCGCATCCCCTCCGAGGATGGATACGCGCACCAGAACGCGGCGACGCGCGCGCTGGACGGCATTTCGTTCGCCGAATGGATGCGCCGCGAGGGGCTGTACTCGCCCTACCTGCGCTGGTACGCCGACTACGCCACGCGCGACGATTACGGCGCCTCGGCCAGCCGCGTCTCGGCCTGGGCCGGCGTGCATTACTTTGCCTCGCGCGAGCCCGACGACAAAGGCCCGCTGTGCTGGCCCGAAGGCAACGGCTGGATCGCGCGGCGGCTGATCGCGCGGCTCGCGCCGCACATCCGCGGCGGTGCGATGGTCTACCACATCCGGCCCAATGGCCGGCGCTGGCAGGTATTCACCGAAGAGGTGCTCTACGATGCCGAAGCCGTTATCTTCGCCGCGCCGATGTTCCTGGCCTCGTGGCTGATCGAACCGCAGCCGCCGGCCTGGCCGATTCCTTACGCGCCGTGGCTGGTGGCGAACCTGACGCTCGACCATTGGCCCGCGGAGGACGACTCCGAGCCCGCCTGGGACAACGTGGTTTACGGGTCGCCGACGCTGGGCTACGTGGTGGCCACGCATCAGAACCTGGGGCGGCGGCCGGAGCGCACCGTGTGGACATTCTACTGGGCGCTGGCCGAGGGCGCGCCGGCCGCGATGCGCAGCGTGCTGCTGGGCGGCGACTGGGCGTGGTGGAGCGAGCGCATTCTGAACGATCTGGAGCGCGTCCACCCCGACATCCGCGCCTGCGTGCGGCGCATCGACATCCACCGCCTGGGCCACGCCATGCCCAGCCCGGCGCCGGGATCGATGTTCCATCCCGAGCGGGTGCGGCGCGCACGCCCGGAAGGCACGCTGGTGTATGCGCACTCGGATTTGAGCGCGCTGCCGCTGTTCGAGGAGGCGCAGTATCGCGGCGTCGCCGCCGCACAACACGTGCTGCGCCTGCTGGGACGCGGGTAGCGGCCGGCCGGCCGTGAATACGTTGTGTGAAGAACCGCTCCTTGCAGTCGCGGCTCCGTAACAGCCACGGCTCAGTCACAGGCACGGCTCGTGACAATTACGGCTCGTAACGATTGCCCGGCGCGGCTGCTTTCAGCCCTATGGAACAAACACAAGCCCTTTTCTCGTAGTAGACTACGGGGAAAGTCCAATGGCCTTCTGCACACAATGCGGCACGCAGGTCGGCGACACGGACGTGTTCTGCGCCCAGTGCGGCGCTCCGCAGCGCGGCGCCCGGGGCGCTCCGGCCGGCGCTCAAGCCGCGCCTCCATTCCCTCCTCCGCCCGGCGCGGCCGGGTTCGCGCCTCCGCCGTTCGGAGCGCCCGGCGCGGCCGGGTTCGCGCCTCCGCCTTACTCCGCGCGGCCCCGACGCCCCCACAAGGAGTTTCTGGCCGACACGACCGACGACCACGTCGCTGGCCTGTGCTACATCCCGGTTGTCGGCTGGATTTTCTCCATGATCGTGCTCGCCGGCCAGCGCTTCCGCGGCAACCGCGACGTGCGATTCCACGCCTTCCAGGGGTTGTACCTGTTCGTGGTGGTGCTGGTCATCGACTGGGTCTTCAAGCCGATGGCTTCACACAGCCACGTGACATCCGGACTCAGCGACCTGGTCCAGTTGGGGTTGATCCTGCTCGGCGTCTTCATGCTCGTCAGGACGCGCCACGGCGAGATGATCCGGCTGCCCATCCTAGGCGAACTGGCCGAAAAGTCAGTGGCCGAGCAAAAATAGGGCCGGCCGCGAAAAACGCTGCGCGCCGGGCGGCGAAATGGTATATTTATTCATAAGACTGAATAATTAACCGTCAGCGGAGGAATGCCCGTCGCCATGCCCATGCCGTCCCAACCAGGAAATACGGCCCCTTTGAAGAGTCAAACGAGCCGCACCAAGTCGGTGCGCGTGGGCGTGGTCGGATTTCGCGGATACAGCGGGCTCGAACTGCAGCGGATTCTCGCCGCGCACGCCCGCGTGGAGCCGTGGCTGCTGGAGCATCGCCAGGACGCCGCACCCGAGTTGCGCCCGCTGGGCCGCGCCAGTGCGCCGCGCATTCCAGCGACGGCCGAGGCCGCCGGAGAGGCCGGGCTGGCGCTGGTTTTCCTGGCCACGCCGGCCGACGTTTCGATGGAACTGGCGCCCGCGCTGCTGGGGCGCGGCATCCGCGTGGTGGACCTGAGCGGGGCCTTCCGTTTGCGCACGGCGGAGAATTATCAGCTCTGGTATAAGGAGCAGCACACGCAGCCGGCGCTGCTGGCCGAGGCGGTGTACGGGCTGCCCGAGTTCTACCGCGAGCGCATAGCGGGCGCGCGGCTGCTCTCGAACCCGGGCTGCTATCCCACCGCGGCCAACCTGGCGCTGCGCCCGCTGCTCGTGGCGGGCGTGATCGACCGCGCCTGCGGAATCGTGTGCGACGCCAAATCGGGCGTCAGCGGCGCGGGCCGCAAGGCGGCGCTCAAGACCAGCTTCTGCGAGGTCGCCGGGAACCTCTCGGCGTACTCGATTTTCAACCACCGCCACGTGCCCGAAGTGCTGCTGAATACGGGCCTGGACGAGGCCGAATTCAGCTTCACCGCGCAACTTGTGCCGATTGAGCGCGGGATTCTCGAAACGATCTACTTCCGCGCCCGCGCCGGCGTTGCGGCCGAGGAGCTGCTGGGCGTCTATCAGAAGGCTTACGCGGGCGAACCGTTCGTGCGGCTCTACGCCCCGGGCACTGTGCCCGACCTGCACGGCGTCGGCTACACCAATTTCTGCGACATCGGCTTCTCGCTGGATGCGCGCTCGCGGCGCGTGGTGGTCGTGGCCGCCATCGACAACCTGGGCAAGGGCGCGGCCGGCCAGGCAGTGCAGAACATGAACCTGATGCTCGGCTTCCCCGAGACGGAAGGGCTGGCGTGAAGGTCCTGATCAAGCTCGGTGGCAGCCTGCTGGACGACCCGGCCCTGTGCGCGTCCATCGCCGCGCAGATCTCCGCCTTTCCGGTGGGAGTGCAGGCTGTGGTGGTGCACGGCGGCGGCAAGCAGATGACCCGTTTTCTGACCGAGCGCGGCGTCGAGAGCCGGTTCGTCGATGGCCTGCGAGTCACCACGCCCGAGGTCGCCGATGCGGTGTTGAAGGTGTTTGCGGGCAGCGTGAACAAGCACCTCGCCGGCGCATTGCTGGCCGCCGGCGCACCCGCCGTGGGCCTCAGCGGCATCGACGGCGGGCTGGCCGTCGCGCGGCAGTTGAACCCGGCTCTGGGTGCGGTCGGACGCGTCGAGCGCGTCGATAGCCGGCTGCTCGACGTGCTGATCGAGGGCGGTTATCTGCCCGTGGTGGCATGCGTCGCGGGCGGCGAGCGCGGCGAGGTTTTCAACGTCAACGCCGACCAGATGGCGGTCGCCTGCGCATGCGCCTGGAAAGCGGAGAAGCTGTGGTTCCTCACCGATATTGCCGGCGTGAAGGACGCCGATGGAACCCTCATCGGCCGGCTCACGCCATCGCAGGCACGCCATTTGATCGAGACCGGCGTGGCCACGCTCGGCATGCAGGCCAAGCTGGAGTCGGCGTGCGAAGCCCTGGTGCACGGCATCGGCGAAGTGCGGATCGCGCCCGGCGCGGAACCGGATATCCTGGCTAAGCTCGTTTCCGCGCAAACCGGTGCGGCGCCCGGCACGGCACTGGTCCCGGAGCAGGCCGCATGAAGCCCGCGAACGGCCGCATCCTGCGCAAAGCGAAAATGAGCGACATCCCGCGCCTGATCGAGCTCATCAACGGCTTCGCCCGCGACGGCACGATGCTGCCGCGCACCGAATTCGAGCTCTCCGAAGGCATCCGCGACTTCACGATTCTGCTCGCCGACGGCGTCATCCTGGGCTGCGCGGGTCTGCATTTCTACGGCCCCACGATCGCCGAAGTGCGCTCGCTGGCGGTCGATCCCGCCTGTCAGGGCAGTGGCGCCGGCCAGGCGCTGATGGACGCACTGGAACGCGAAGCGCGGGAATACGAACTGGATATTGTCTTCGCATTCACGTATGTGCCCGGCTTTTTCGCGAAAATGGGCTATCACGAAGTGGAACGCGGCGAATTACCGTTAAAAGCCTGGAAAGACTGCCTGCGCTGTCCGAAATTCCAGGCGTGCGACGAAATTGCCGTCGTCAAGTTGCTGAAGCCAGACGCTTCCCTGCAGCACGCCGCGCCTCTCGAAACCGGCCTGGTTCAACTCGCCGCCGCGCGCCAGAACTGACTGCCGGGCCCGGATTAAACAGCCCCTCCGGCGAATGACGCGCGAATTACGCCGTCATTTCCTCCTAATAGAAAATAATTATCGATCCTTCATGCGAATTCCGTCTTTCCAAGATAAGGTGAGAATTTTCGCGTTATGTTCCACTCATTCGCAAGGAGGGCAAGATCGCCGCTATGCGAGCCCTGACAGTCGATATCCAGCAAGCGCAAGGGCGCTTCCTGTGCAGTACCATTTTCCGCCCCAGCGGGAAGAAGTTGATGGCCAAGGGTCACCAGTTGACCGACGAAGACGTGCGATTGCTCGTCACCGAGGGGATGAACGAAGTCTGGGTGACCGAGCTGGAGGATGGCGAAGTTTCGGAGGATGAAGCCGTACTCCAGATGTCGGCCGTCATCGGCTGCGGCTCACTCGAGGTTCGGCCCGCTCCCGGCGGGCGGGCCAATCTCCTCGCGACCGAGCCGGCCTGCGTGCTGGTGGACGACGAGTTGCTGCGGCAGTTGAACTGCACCTCCAGCGTGGCCATCGCTACGCTGCCCAACTACTGTTATGTCACGACCGGCGTGCGCGTCGCCACCGTGAAGAGCGCGCCCTTCGCCGTGCCGGGGCAACAACTGGAAGCCATGTTGTCGATGCTCAAGGAACGCGGCCCGCTGCTGCAGGCCCGCCCCGTGCGATCGCCTTCTCTGGGGCTGCTGTATTGCGACCCCACCAGCGGAGAAAAGGCGCGCCAGCAGCTCGAGCCGGTGGTGCGGCAGAAGACCGACGGCTACGCCGGCCTGCGCCGCTTCGCCTTGCATTGCATCGAGGATGAGGTGCACACCGCCCAGGCGCTGCAGCGCATGCTGGGCTACAAGCCCACGGCGATTATCGTGGCCTCGACCACGGCGCCGGCCGGCCCGGAGGACGCCGTTGGCCGCGCCATGGTGCGCATCGGCTGCCACATTGAGCGCTTCATGGCTCCGGTCGAGCCCGGCAACCTGCTCCTGCTGGGGTATAAGGACGACGTCCCTATCATTTCCGCTCCGGCCTGCTTCCGTTCGCCCCGGCTGAACATCGTGGACCTGGTGCTGCCGCCTATGCTTTCGAGATACCGGGTCTCCGGATGGGAGATCTCGGGTCTCGGTCTGGGAGGCCTGCTGGCATAGCGTTCTCCGTTCCGCCGCCCTTTTAGTTGTTTCTCCTCCTCGGGCGGCGGGATGTGCAAAAGGCCGGGCGTTGTCGCAGCTCGCCCGGCCTATTTTTTGCGCCCCGCCGGGCCCCGGCCCGGGCGGCGCGCGACTGCATCGTTCGCCGGATGTGTCTAGGAAGATCCACCGGCGGAAGAGACTTGCTTCGGGCTACCATCCAGGTGCCCCGCCAGCCAACGCCGGCACACTTCCAGCAATTGCGCCTTCATGATCGGCTTGGCCAGGAAATCGTCCATTCCGGCCTCCAGGCACTGGTCCCGTTCGTTGTTCAGCACGCCCGCCGTCAGCGCGCAGATCGGAGCGCGGACCCGGCTCGTGGCGGCCTCGATGCGGCGAATCGCCCGGGTCGCTTCGATGCCGCCCATCTCGGGCATCTGCAGATCCATGAGCACCAGGTCATACGGCGCTTTGGCCACCAGCGCCACCGCCTCGCGCCCGTTCAGCGCCGTCTCCAGCTTGGCGCCCAGATCGGCCAGCATGAGCACGGCGATGCGGCGGTTCACCGCGTTGTCCTCGGCCAGAAGAATGCGCGGCGTGCGCGTTCCGGCCGGCGCGCCGCCGGGCTGCTCCGACGACGCCGCCGGTTGTTGGGCCGCCAGCAGCGCCCGCAGCCGGCTCACCAGCCAGGGCTCGTCCAGAAACGCGATGACGCCGGCCTCGCGCGCCGCCTCCCGGTCGGCCTCATCCATCCGGCCCAGCGCGGCGATCCGCGCCTGGCGGCGAATCGACCGCACTTGCCGGCACCATCCGCTGGCGCCGCCCCAGGCCTCGAACAACGGGAGCTTCCAATCCACGATCCACACCGCAAAAGCCGCCGCCACCGCCGGATCGAGCTCCTCGACGTGGGACACGCACGCCACCTCCGCGCCGAGTTCCTCGAGCACCGCCACCAGCCGGTCGCGGCTCGCTCCCGGGTTCAGCGCCACCCCATACAGGCCGCACGGCGGCGGCGCCGGCCGGGGCGCCGAAGGCTGCAGCGGGAACCGGCACCAGAAGCGGCTCCCCTGGCCCGGCGTGCTCGCGCAGTCGATCTCGCCGCCCATCAGCTCCGACAGTTTGCGGCAAATCGCCAACCCTAGCCCGGTGCCTCCGAATCGCCGCGTAGTCGAGGCGTCGGCCTGGCGGAAGCTCTCGAAGATGTAGGGCAGCGACGCCGGCTCGATCCCCACGCCCGTGTCCTCCACCGCCAGCACCACATCCATGCCGTCCCCCGTCGCGCGCCCTTCCGCCGGTGGCGCCTTGCTTAGCTCCACCCGGATCGTGCCGTGTTCGGTGAACTTGGCCGCGTTCGAAAGAAAATTGATCAGAATCTGGCGAATCCGCGCCGGATCGCCCTGGAACATCCCGCGGCACTCCGGCGAGAAATCCAGAATCACGTCCAGACCTTTGCGCAGCGCCGCCGGCAGCACCACCTCGACACAGTCCTCGATCGCCGACCGCAAATCGAAATCGATGTGCTCCAGCGTCATCCGGCCGGCTTCGATCTTGCTCAAATCGAGAATGTCGTTGATCACCCGCAGCAGACTCTGGCTGGAACTCCGGATCATCCCCGCGTACTCCCGCTGGGCCACGTCCAGCGGCGTGTCCATCAGCAGGCTCGAGCTGCCGATCACCGCGTTCAGCGGCGTCCGCAGCTCGTGGCTCATCACCGCCAGAAACTCGCTCTTGGCGCGATTGGCTTCGATCGCCGTCTGGCGCGACTCCTCCAGCGTCCGTTGCGCCAGGCGGTCCTGAGTGGTCTCCCGGAAGACGAAGATCCGCCCCAACTCGAAGATCGCGCGCACCCGCAGCGGCGTCACCGAGACGCGGAAATGGCGGTTGACGCCATTCTGCTCGATTTCGATTTCCATCCCTGGTGGCGGCAGGCTGGCCAGGTCCACGGTCTCCGTCGACTCCGCCCGGCGCACCTGGTTGACCAACTGCCGCCCCGGAATCGACGCATCCCGCCCCAGCAGCGCCGCGGCCGCCGGATTTCCTGTCAGCACACGGCCCTCCCGGTCCACCACCAGCACCGGATCGGGCAGTTGTCTGAGCAGCTGGTCGTACACCACCGGCACCATGTCGAACAACCGGAACTGCCCCAGCCCGAAGGTCAGCAGGACGGCGCATGCGGTCAATCCGAAGGGCGTAAAATCGAAGCCCGGAATCGGTCCCACGCCGCTCTCGAACAGGATCGCCGCCGCCGCCGGCAGGGCGATGGCGAACAGGTACATCCCCAGCCGCATCAGGTAATGCTTCGAACCCGGCAGGATGAACCGCAGCAGCGTCAGCGCGCAGCCCATGCTGAACACCGCCGAGTAACCGAAATGGAAGTAAAACCACGGCCCGCGAGTGGCCTCGAACATCCGCAGTCCGCCGCGCGTGAAGACCTCGAAGTTCTGGTACACCAGGTGGTGCCAGTCGTTGGTCCACACCAGCGCCAGCGTCATCACCGGCATCACCAACGCCGTGGCCAGCAGCACGTAGTTGCGCCCGCCCAGCTCACCTTTGTAATCCAGCAGCAGGAACAGCCAGCACACCGGCAGCAGCGCGTAACACAGAAACTCCGTCCGTTTCAGCAGCCACAGCAGCTCGTAGGACGGCAGCAGTTGCCAGAATCCGTCCAGAATGCACCACGCCGCCGCCACACACAGCAGCAGCACCAGTCCCCGCAGCCCGGGCGCTTCCCAGCGCAGCGCGCAGATGCTCGCCAGCCACAACAGCAGCGCGGCGCTGGTGAACAGCAGCGTGGTGAGGACGATCGCCTCGCTCATGCGCTATGCCCCACCAATTCTCGCGATGACAATTCTAGCCTCCTGAAAGATAATGCACGCGCCTTGGCCCGTGATTTACGGTCTCGCGCCGAGCGGATCATTCGGCTTTCGCCAGCCGTGGCCGGCCTCTCGCTGCGCGGAGGCTTCTGTGGAAAGATTACACCTATTCCCCATCGTTTTCACCTATTCTCAAGACCTTACGGCATAACTCCGCCGGCTACGGCAGCGGATGGGCCGGAACGACTAGCGCATTCCCATTACGATTGGCCGCGCCGGCACGCCGCCCGGAACCGCGCGTGGCCGCCGCCGCGACCGTTCGGAAAACATTGCTACAATCAAGCACCGCGACCCGTCATGAACTACGTACAGGACCTGTGGCAAGACGTCGAGCGCATCCGCGCGCAGGCGCCGCTGGTCCACAACATCACGAATTTCGTGGTCATGAACACCACCGCCAACGCGCTGCTGGCGCTGGGCGCTTCGCCGGTGATGGCACACGCCGTCGAGGAAGCGCGCGAGATGGCCGCTCTCGCCGGCGCGCTGGTGCTCAACATCGGCACGTTGAGCCCGCCTTGGATCGAGGCCATGCTCGAGGCCGGCAGCGAGGCCAATCGCCGCGCCATCCCGGTCATACTGGACCCCGTCGGCGCGGGCGCCACGCACTTCCGCACCAAGACCGTCCAGGACCTGCTGGGCGCACTCCAGGTCGCCGTCATCCGCGGCAACGCCTCCGAGATCCGCGCTTTGTTTTATGCCGAACAGACAACCCGGGGCGTCAACAGCCGGCACGCTTCCGAAGAAGCGCTGAACTCAGCCGTGGCGCTCGCAGGGGCCTGCCGGACGGTGGTTTGCATCAGCGGCGCCACCGACTTGATCGTCTACGCCGAGCGCGTGATGCGCGTTGCCAACGGCCATCCGCTGATGCCCCGCGTCACCGGCCTGGGCTGCACCGCCTCGGCCCTGATCGGCGCTTTCGCGGCCGTCAATCCCGCGCCTTTCATGGCCACGGTCCACGCCATGGCGGTCATGGGCATTGCCGGCGAGATCGCCGCTGAGCGCTCGCCCGGACCCGGCAGCCTGCAGGTGCAGTTCCTCGACGCGCTCTATCTCCTGAAGCGCGAGGACATCGAAGCGCGTCTAAAAATCGCAGAGGATTGATACCGGCCGCCGGCACATCGCGGACACGCAGATCCGGAACCCTGCGCGAACCTGACCGGGCGCCGCGCATGGCGCTATAATCGATCAAATTTCTGTTCAGAGGGGTGCTATGTCTGTAATGCCTTCTGCGGAGGCTGCCGCGCTCGGCGGCGCCACCGCTCCGCTGGTCAACGACTTCAGTATCCAGGTGGCTACCGTGAACGGCTCCGGCAGCCAGACCGCCAACACCGTGCTCATGCGCTCCATCTTCCAGATGGGCGTTCCAGTCTCCGGCAAAAACCTGTTCCCATCCAACATCGCCGGCCTGCCCACGTGGTTCACCATCCGCGCCAGCCGCCACGGCTACATCGGCCGCAAGAAGGAAATCGATTTCCTGATCGCGATGAACCCCGAGACCGCGCAGGACGACGTCGCCGAGCTCGCGCCCGGCTCCGCCGTGATCTACGACGAACCGCTGAAACTCAACGCGCGGCGCGACGACCTGCATTTCTACCCCGTGCCCTTCGACAAGCTCGTCGCCCCGGTCTGCCCTGACGCCAAGCTGCGCAAACTGGTGCGCAACATGCTCTACGACGGCGTGGCGGCGCAGTTGTTGGGGCTCGATCTCGACGAAGTGGAAACGGCGCTCTTCCGCCAATTCGGCGCGAAGAAGCAGCGCGCGGCCGAACTGAATTGGAACGCCGTGCTGGCGGGCCACGAGTTCGCGCGCTCGAGTCTCACCAAGACCGACCGTTGCCGCGTCGAGCGCATGAACGCGACCGCCGGCAAGATCATCATCGACGGCAACTCGGCCGCGGCCATGGGCTGCGTCTTCGCCGGCGTGACGGTCGTCACCTGGTATCCCATCACGCCGTCGTCCTCGCTCGTGGAAACGATGATTAGCTACATGCGGCGCTGCCGCATCGACCCCGCCACCGGCCAGGCCACCTACGCCATCGTGCAGGCCGAGGACGAACTGGCCGCCATCGGCATGGTAGTCGGCGCATCCTGGGCCGGCGCGCGCGCCATGACCGCCACGTCGGGTCCCGGCATTTCGCTGATGTCGGAATTCGTCGGTCTGGCTTACTACGCCGAGATCCCGGCCGTCATCTGGGACATTCAGCGCGTCGGGCCCTCCACCGGCCTGCCCACGCGCACCCAGCAGTGCGACATTCTCAAGAACGCCGTGCTCTCCCACGGCGACACGCGCCACCCGGTGCTGTTCCCGTCCTCTCCCGAAGAGTGCTTCACGTTCGCCCAGACCGCCTGCGACCTGGCTGAGCAGTTTCAGACGCCGGTTTTCGTCAACTCCGATCTCGACCTCGGCATGAACAATTGGATGGCCGACCCGTTCGAGTATCCCGAAAAGCCACTGCAGCGCGGCAAGGTTCTCACTAAGGAAGACCTCGATCGGTTGGGCTCCTTCGCGCGCTACGCCGACGTCGACGGCGACGGCGTCGGCTACCGCACCCTGCCCGGCACCGCGCATCCCAACGCGGCCTACTTCACGCGCGGCAGCGGCCACAACGCCAAGGCCGGCTACACCGAAAAGCCCGCCGATTATGTCGCCAACGTGGACCGCCTCAGCCGCAAGTTCGAATCGATTCGCGCGGCGGTCCCCCCGCCGGTCGTCGATGTGGATAAGAACGCCCGCATCGGCATCGTCTATTGCGGCACCTCGCAATACGGCTGCGAAGAGAGCCGCGACCAGTTGCGCGCCGAATACGGTATCGAGACCAGTTCGCTGCGCCTGCTGGCCTATCCCTTCAACCCGGATCTCGACGAGTTCATCGCGCGCCACGACCGTGTCTACGTCGTCGATCAGAACCGCGACGCGCAACTGCTCTCGCTGATGCGCCTCGATCTCGATCCCCAGCTCTGCATCCGCCTGCGCAGCATCCGCCACTACGGCGGCCTGCCGCTGGATGCGCGCACGGTCACCGAAGAGTTGATCCACCAGGAGGCCCTATGAGCACCGCCCAGGCGCCGCCGCCCAAGAAGACCAATCGCGTGGGCCTGGAGGTCATCGGCTATCGCGGCTCGAAGACCACGCTGTGCGCCGGCTGCGGCCACAACTCCATCACCGAGCGGCTGATCGAATGCTTCTTCGAGATGGGCATCGAGCCCTGGCGCGTGGCCAAGTTCTCCGGCATCGGCTGCTCGTCGAAGTCGCCCGCCTACTTCCTCGGCATGTCGCACGGCTTCAACGGCGTGCACGGGCGCGCGCCGGCCATCGCCACCGGCGCCATGCTGGCCAATAAAAATCTGCTGGGCATCGTCGTCACCGGCGACGGCGACACGGTCTCGATCGGCATCGGCCAGTTCATCCACATGCTGCGCCGCAACGTCCCGCTCATTTACATCATCGAGAACAACGGCGTCTACGGGCTGACCAAGGGTCAGTTCTCGGCGACCTCGGACGCCGGCGCGAAATCGAAAAGCGGCGTGATCAACGAACTGCAGCCGGTGGATTGCTGCGTCGAGGCGATCCAGATCGGCGCGACCTTCGTGGCCCGCTCTTTCTCCGGCGACAAGCGCCAGCTTCAGGCCATCCTGAAGGCCGCCATCGCCCACCGGGGGCTGAGCGTGATCGATGTCATCTCGCCCTGCGTCACCTTCAACGACCACGAGGGTTCGACCAAGAGCTACAGCTTCATGAAAGACCACGACGAACCGCTGCAAGAACTCGATTTCGTCCCTTTCTTCGCCGACATCGAGGTCGAGATCGAAGAGGGCGCGGTCCAGGACATCGAGATGCACGACGGCTCCCACTTGCGCCTCCACAAGCTCGAGCACGGCTATGACCCCACCGACCGGCTGAAGGCCCTCTCCATCATCCAGGCTTCCAAGGAAGCCAGCGAGGTCCTCACCGGCGTGCTGTATCTGGACACCGCGCGCGAGAACTTCCTCGAGTTGTTGAACACCGTGGATCAGCCGCTGGCGACGCTCGACGCGGCCCGCACGCGGCCCTCGCGCGAGGCGCTGCAAACATTGATGGATGAACTGCGTTAGCGGCGGCGGCGCGGCGCCGCGACGTGCGTTCCGAATGACGCGCCCGGCCTGATCCTCAGCCGTACGCCACTGGATTGTGCGCCAGCCACTGCTCGTCGCGCGTCGAATGGACGTTCCTCGCCGCGCCCGTGGCCGCGGCCGCGATCAACCGCCGCGTGCCCCATGCCATCAGCCCGCCCAGCGCCAGCGCGCCGCCCACCAGCGCCCCGGCCAGCGCACCTTGCAGCGGCTTTTCGTCGTCGCTCAAATAGCCTGTCAACGAACCCACGAAGGCGCCGATCGCGGCCGCCTTCCAGGCCCCGTGCGCCGAGTGCGCCAGGTCGGCCTGCACGTCTTCCCGTTGCAAAGCTTCCTTCACCGCGCCGTGCGCGCCTTCATAGCCCGAGTCCAGCAACTCGCGGCTATCGGCGACATTCGATTTCAGCCAGTGGTCGACTTTCATGAGATCTCTGCCTTATTATCACCCCTTTCCACCCGCCGCGCAGGACGCATGGCAGACCGCCCGGCCGCGTCTCCCGTGGTATCCTCAAAGTGGATGTTTACCTCCCCGCGTGGGAGCCTCAAAGCCCTACCCTGCCTCTCTCCCGACCACGCCATCGTTCGTCCCGCCGGAACTCTTCCCGCCGGACCGAGAGCCCGATTCCTGCCCCCGAGGCGCGATGATATCTAAAGTCACTCTGAACCGTACGCTGGACAGCTTTTTCGGTACCCGGGATGAGAACATCCGCGTACTCGAAAGCGGCCTGGGCGTGCTCATGCGCCTGACCTCCGACGCTTTTGAAATCGAGGGCGACGAGGCCCAGGTGGCCCGCGCCGAACGCATTGTCCAGGATTATCTGAATCTGGTCGAGAACGGCCAGCGCCTTCCGGCCGCGGATTTGAGCAGCTATCTGCGCGTGCTCTCGGCGGACCCGGGCGTGACCTTCAAGGAACTCGTGGACAGCGGTAAAAATCGCAATTTCGGCAAGCGCACGGTCGTGCCGAAGACCGTGAATCAGCGCGTGTATCTCGACATGATCGAGAAGCTCCATCTGGTCATCGGCGTCGGTCCCGCCGGCACCGGCAAAACCTACCTGGCGGTGGCCATGGCGGTCTCGGCGCTGTTGAACAAACAGGTGCAGCGCATTATCCTCACGCGCCCGGCCGTCGAGGCCGGCGAGCGCCTGGGCTTCCTGCCCGGCACGTTGCAGGAAAAAATCGACCCCTACCTCCGGCCGCTCTACGACGCGCTGTTCGACATGATCGAAGGCGAAAAGGTCGAGAAGCTGATGGAGCGCAATTTCATCGAGGTGGCCCCGCTGGCCTTCATGCGCGGCCGCACGCTCAACGATAGTTTCATCATCCTCGACGAAGCCCAGAATTCCACGCCCGAGCAGATGAAAATGTTTCTCACGCGCCAGGGCTTCAACTCGCGCATGGTGGTCAACGGCGATCTGACGCAAATCGATCTGCCGCTGGGCCGCCGCTCCGGATTGCAGGACGCGGTCGACGTGCTGCACGGCGTCGACGGCATCGGCTTCGTCTATTTCGACGAGCGCGACGTGGTCCGCCATCCGCTCGTGCAGCGCATCGTGCGGGCCTACGAACGCTATGGCGAAATGAACGGCGCAGGCCGCCAGATGGCGTTGAAACTCGAGCAGCCGGCCGAGGCTCCGGCCGCCGCCGTGCCGGACAAACCGCCCGAGCCGGGACCGGCACTGAATTAAACTCCATGTCCTTTGCAGACGGCACTACGGGCCCCCGCGCGGCCTCCCGCGAATCTTTGATGATCTATGAACACGCCCCGCGCACACTGCGCCGCCGCGAGTTGAACGCGTTTGCCGAAACCGTGTGCGAACAAGTCGCCGGCGGCCGCCGCTTCTGCTGCCTGCTGACGAGCGACGCAGCGCTGCGCCGCATGAACCGCCAGTTCCGCGCGATCGACTCTCCAACCGACGTGCTCAGCTTTCCGCTCTCATCGCCCGGCGGCGCGCTGGGCGATATTGCCATCAGCGTCGATCGCGCGCGCGAGCAGGCCGCGGCCTACGGCCATGATCTGCCCACCGAACTGCGCGTGCTGCTGCTGCACGGCGTCCTGCACCTGCTGGGCCACGATCATTCCTCCGACGCTGGAAAAATGCGGCGCATGGAAGTCCGGTGGCGGCGCCAATTCGGGCTGCCGGCGGGCGTCATCGAAAGAGTGACAAAACAGACAGCGGCGCGCCAGCGGGGCGCGCGCCAGTCTGCCGCGGGAGGCGGCCAGCGATGATCGTCGTCGCCGGCCTGGCCCTGGCCGGGCTGTTGCTGCTGGTCAGTTTCGTCCAACTGCTGAGCCTCGAAGCGATGCGTCTCCGCTCGCGCGACTCCGCGGCTCTCGAGTATTTCAAGCAACACCTGCAAGCGCGCCTGGGCGCGGATACCGATCAAGGCACGCTGGCCTACTCGCTGGCCAAGCACACGCTGCTGGTGGCCACCGGCGCGGCCTTCGCCATCCTGGCGTTGCGCGCGGGTGGCGGCGCTATGGCCGCGGCGCAGAGCTTTGCGGCGGCGTGGCTGGTGATGCTCGCGTTCTCCTACATCGGCCCGCAACTGCTGTACCGCCGCACGCGCGCCGAGTGGGTCGAGCCGCTGATCCCGTTTCTTAAGATCATCGCCGCCGTCTTCCGCCCGCTCACCGCGGTGCTGAAGTTCCTCGAGTCGCTGTTTGAAATCGGCTCGCCGCCCAACGGCGCCGACAAACCCGCGACGCCCGGCGAGGAGATCGAAGCGCTGATTTCGGCTGGCGAAGAAGAGGGCATCATCGAAAAGGAAGACAGCCGCCTGATCCAGAGCGTGGTGGCGTTCGGCGATAAACGCGTGCGCGAGGTGATGACGCCGCGCCCGCAGGTGGTGTGGATCGACGTGTCGCGGCCGCTCGAGGAGCTGCGTCAACTGCTGAAAACCGAGCGCTATTCGCGCATCCCCATCGGCGAGGGCGGCATCGACCGCCTGATCGGCTTCGTCCACGTGCGCGATTTGTATGAGCTGGACGACGAGCAGCGAAAGACCAAGACCATCCGCGAGCTGATGCGCGAAATCGAAGGCGTGCCCGAGACCAAGCCCGTTCCGGAACTCCTGCGCGAGATGCAGACCGACGGCCGGCACATCGTCTACGTGGTCAATGAATACGGCAACGTGGCCGGCATCGCCACGCTCGAGGATCTGTTCGAAGAGGTTTTCGGCGAGATCTTCGACGAGCACGAACCGGCGCGCGACTTCGAGCGCGGCCCGGACGGCTCGATCACCATCTCCGGCAGTTGCGACGTCGATCGGTTGGAAGAGTACTTCGGCTTCCGCCCCGCCGAGGGCACCGCGGCGGCCACCGTCGGCGGCCTGGTGACGGAATGGCTCGGCGCCGTGCCGGAGCCGGGCACGGTGGTGCGGCGCGAAGGCCTGGCGATCGAGGTGCTGGCCGCGGACGGAATGCGCGTCGAGAGCGTCCGCATCCGCTCCTGCAAAGACCAGGAAAACGGGAAAGAGGACGCATGAGTAAGCACCGGACGCGCAGAAAACCGGGCGCGGAGGGCACCCACCGCTCCGGTTTCGTCTCCATCTTGGGACGGCCGAACGCAGGCAAGTTGACGCTCGTGAATGCCCTGGTCGGCCAGAAAATCGCCATCGTCACCGACAAGCCGCAGACCACGCGCACTTCGATTCAAGGCGTCTGGACCTCGGAAGCCGCGCAGATCGTCTTTCTCGACACGCCCGGCATCCACGACGCCGCGACGCCGATCAACCGCCGCATGATGAAGGCCGTGGCCAGTGCGCTCGACGGGCGCGACCTGCTGTTGTTCGTCGCCGACTCGACGCGCGAGCCGCGCCCCGAGGACCAGCAGGCGCTGGAGTGGGTCAAGCGCAGCCAGACGCCGGCCTTCGCCGTGCTCAACAAGGTCGATCTGTTGAACGACAAAGGGCTGCTGCTCCCGTTGACCGAGGCCTACAAAGGCTGGCACGAGTTCGAGGAATTCTTCCCCGTCTCCGCGCAAACCGGCGAGGGGCTGGACGAGTTGCGCGCCGCGATTATTCGGCGCCTGCCGCTGGGCCCGGCCTGCTTTCCCGCCGATTATCTGACCGATCAGCCGGAACGTTTTCTGGTGGCGGAAGCGATCCGCGAGAAGGTGCTGCTGGTCACGCGCCAGGAGGTGCCGCACTCGGTCGCGGTGACCATCGACGAATGGACCGAGACGCCGCGGCTGGTCAAAATCGCGGCCACGATTCACGTCGAGCGCGCCGGCCAGAAGCCGATCGTCATCGGCGCGGCGGGCTCGCGGCTGAAGGAGATCGGCACCCAGGCGCGCATCGACGCCGAGACGCTGCTCGGCAAAAAGATGTTCCTCCAACTCTTCGTGAAAGTCAGCGAGAAATGGCGCGAGCGCGAGGAATTCCTCAACCAGCTCGACTGGCGCACCGCGCTCCCGGCTGCCGCGCGGACCACGGACTCGCCGCTCGCGCCCCCGGCTATCGCGGAAACAAAGGGCTCCGCGGAGAGCGGGAATGAGCATAATGGAAAGTAGCTGTTATGACACGTGCAATCGTTCTGCTCTTTGCGGCCCTTCTGGCCTTCGGTCCGGTTTGGGCCTCGCAGGCCTCCGACGACAAAATCTATGACCAGGTGCGCCTCAAACTGGTCAGCGACCCCGACGTCAAAGGCGGCGCCCTCGACGTGCAGGTGAAGGACGGCATGGTGACCCTGCGCGGCGCGGTGACGTCCGACCGGGGCAAACAGAAGGCCGAGCGCCTGACCAAGAAGGTGAAGGGCGTTCACGGCGTGGTCAACGAGCTGACCATCAAGGTGCAATAGCGCCGCACGCTATTTCCAACGCTTGAGCCTGCGCCGCCGCCTGGCGGAAAAACTCGTCGAGCGCCTTGAGCGAAGCCTCCGACGAGTCCCGCAGCGTGATCGAAACCACCAGCCGCCCGCGCTGTTCGAGCGCCATCTGCGTCGCCAGAAACTGCGCCCGGTGGTAGTCCGCCTTGTAGCCCGCCTCGGGCATCGCTTCGGCCTTCTCGCTCAGTAGCACGGTGGACAGGCACCGCCCATGACCGATCACCATCTCGTGATACGAGTGGTTCATCGCCGGGCCTTCATAGACATCGGCGGGCATCTTCAAGCCATCCCGAAATACCAGCGCGGCGGCGCGCTCCAGCACCTGGCGCAGCTTCCTGCCGGGCGCGTGATAGCGCGTGTCTCCAAAAAACGTCAGCTCGCCGTACTCCACCACGCCCGCCTCGGCCAGCTGGCCGAGCAGCGCGGCGTACGCCGAGGCGGCATCTCGCGCCTTCATCTCGAAGCCGCACGGCAGGCGGTCGTAGTGCAGCACCACGCCGCCGCGCCAGCGCGCCTGCCGCGGGCTGGTCTTAAGCTGCTTCCACTCTTTCGTGTTTTCGATGCCGCCCTGAAAAACCGAATTGTCGTACAGCGGCTGGGCGATCGATTTGTACAACTCGACGCCGGGCTGCGTGACGAAGTTCATCGCCCGCAGCCAGCCCAGCGCGAAAACTGTGTAGTGGATGAACTGCAGGTAGCGCGAGAGCGGCGCTTCGGCCGGCAGCGTGAGCACGGCCAGCGGATAGCCGCTGCGGCGCAGCAGCATCAGCTTGCGGCGGTCGGCGGCGGGTTCGCCCTGGCGTCCCACGAGCAGGAACGCGCGATCCTGCCGCGCGTCCTTCGGAGCGCGATAGTCGGCCATGCGCAGCGGCTCGTTGATGATCAGTTTCAGTCCGAGCTGCTCGCTCTTGCCGAGGCTCTCCTCGAAGTTCTGCTTGGTCCACAGCGCCGCGCCGCCGAGCGAGCGGGAGAGCGCGAGCGTCACCTTATCGCGCCCCGCGCGGCCCTGTTGATGCAGGAACGCCGCCAGGCGGAAGGCGGCCCCGATCTCGTCCAACCTGAGGAACGTGCCACTGATCCAGGCGCGCAGCGGGACGCCCGCCAGGCCCAGCGGGTACAGGCTGCCGCGCGTCAGCGGCGCGCTGTGCCGCCCGGCGGTGGCATAGCCGTCGTCAAGCTGCAACGCGACGCGGCGGTACTTACGGCGCGCGGCGAACTGGTCCAGCAGCGAGCCCGTGAACGTCAGGTAAATGAAATTGGGACGGCTGTCGAGCCCCAGCCCGTCGTACAGCGCGGCCAGCTTCTCCAGGTTCACGACCGGCTCATTCGACGTCATGCCCAGCGCCATGCCCACCACCAGCGTCGAGGCCAGCGCGGCCCGCAGCGAGCCGGCGCGGTGCTTCATGTCGGCCACGATCGCCTTCAGCTTGGCCGGATCGGTCGAGTCGAGAACGTACAGCTTGGGCCCGCGCTTCAGCAGCCCGCAAGCCAGGTACATGGCCTTGTCCTCGGCCGAGCCGCCCATCCCCGCCCACACGACAAACTTCAGGTTGACCCCGTGCTTCGCGCGGATTGCGGCCTTCAAGTCGTCCAGTTCGTCCAGGATCAGGCGCGGCCATTCGGGGTGCTTTTCGGCCAGCCAGCTCAGGTGGAAAACTCCGTAGCAATTCCTCGTCACCTGGCCGCCGGGCTCGGTTTCCATGCCGATGCCGATCGAGCTCGTTGCGCGCAGCGTCGAGAGACGCGACGCCGTGGCGTCGCGCCTTCGCATCCAGCGCTTCGAGACGCGCCAGGACCTTCTTTTCCTCGAACCGGCGCGCCATCTCGTCCGACGGCGGCCGATCGTTATCCAGGCGCAGGATCACTCGATTGTTTTATCACAGGGCCGAGGCTGTGGCTTGGCCGAATCGGAGCGGCCGGCGATGGTATGGTGGCAACATGAGGCGCGGGTGTGCGATCGCGCTGGCGGCGCTGGCGCTGGGCGCGTGTGCGGGCGTGCCGCATAGGGCTCCGGTTTCCGGCCCGCTGGAGGCGGCATGGCTCGCCAGCGGACGCTAGATCTCGAGCGCTCGCTCGACCGGTTCCTGCAAACCGCGCTGCTCGCTCTGCTGGCCAGCGGCTACCTGGCGCTGGCCCTGTCCGGCGCGCTCGACCGGGCCTGCCTGGTGGCCGGCGCGCTGGTGCTCGCGGCGCGCGCGGCGCAGCTCGCGGGCCTCGTGCGCTTCATCGTCCCCGAGCGCTGGGCCAGCCGCGCCACGGCCTGCTACCTGCTGTTCGTGCCCGCGGATTACCTGCTGATCTCGCGCGATCTGATTCGAACCACGGTGCACGTGATCGTCTTCGCGGCGGCAGTGAAAGTGCTGTCAACGCGCACCGGCCGCGACTCCGCGCTCGTGGGCCTGATCGCGTTTCTCGAGATGTTAACCGCGGCGCTCGGTTCCACCAGCGTGGCGTTTCTATTGCTGTTGATGCTGTTCTGGGCCGCGGCGCTGGCGGCTCTGGCGAGCGCGGAAATCCGCGGCGCGATGCGCGGCCGGGCGACGGTGGCCGGCGCTTCCGCCATCGGTGGACGGTTGGTCGCGCTGAGCGGCGTGGCGGGCCTGGGCGTGCTGGCGCTGAGCGTGGCGCTGTTTCTGGTGCTGCCGCGCACGGCGCGCGTGGCCCTCGAGCGGCTGCTGCCCGGCACGCAGCGCGTGTCGGGCTTCGCGCCGGAGTTTACGCTGGGGCAGCCGGGCGAGATCCGGCCGAGCGGCAGGCCGATGCTGCACGTGCGCTTTGCCGCCGGTGAGCCGCGCGCGGGGCTGCACTGGCGCGGCACGGCGCTGGCTGAGTTCGACGGGCGGAGATGGTACAACTCGCCGCGCGGCGGCTCCGTGCTGCGGGCCGGCGACGGCGGCTACGTGCAACTGGTGTCGGACGACCAGCGGCGCCGGCCCGGGCTGCGCAGCTTCTACGAGGTGGTGCTGCATGGCGGCTCGGAGTACCTGTTCTTCGCCGGCCTGCCAGAGAACGTGCGCGTCTCGAGCGACCGGCTGGTGCGCACGCCGGCGGGCGGGGTGAAGCTGCCGTTCGGCCAGAACGGCGCTCTGCACTACGTGGTCGACTCTTACCTGGGCGCGGGGTCGGCGTTGGACGAATCGCCGCCGCCGCCGCTGAGCCCCGTGGAGCGCGACCTCTACCTGCGGCTGCCGGACGTGGACCGCCGCATTCCGGCGCTGGCGCGCGCCATCACGGCGGGCGCTGGCGGCGACGCAGTCCAAGCGCCTTCCATCACGACAGGCGCTGGCGGCGGCGTAGCGCAATCGCATCCCATCACAGCAGGCGCTGGCGGCGACGCAGGTCAAGCGCCTTCCATCACAGCGGGCACGGGTGGCGGCATAGCGCAAGCGCCTTCCATCACAGCGGACGCTGGCGGCGGCGTAGCGCAATCGCATCCCATCATTGTGGGCGCAGGTGGCAACGCGGCGCGAGCGCGCGCCATCGAGAGCTACCTGCGGACGCGCTTCGCCTACTCGCTCGAACCGGTGGAAAGCGAGAGCGCGGACCCGCTGGCCGGCTTTCTGTTTGAACGGAAGAAGGGCCACTGCGAGTACTTCGCCTCGGCCATGGCGGTGCTGCTTAGGGAACTGCGGATCCCATCGCGCGTAGCCACGGGCTACCTGGGCGGGACGGCCAACCCGCTCACCGGCTGGCTGGTGGTGCGGGGCTCGGATGCGCACGCCTGGGTGGAGGCCTGGATCCCCGGACAGGGATGGACGACCTACGATCCCACGCCCGCGGGCGAGGAATGGAACGCGTCCGGCGGGTTGTGGTCGCGGGCCGGCCTGTACTTCGACGCGGCGGAGACGTTGTGGCAGGAGTGGGTTGTGGGCTACGACCTGGACTGGCAGTTGACGCTGGCTTTCCACGTCGACCAGTCGCGGCGGCTGGGCGCACCGTGGCTGGAGCGGCAGTGGAAGCGGTTGGCCGGAGCGTGGCGACAGGCGGCGCAGGGCGGTTGGCCGCGCGGACCGGCGCGCGCGGCCGGAGCCGCGGCGGCGCTGCTGCTGGCGGGCCTGGCGCTGGTGTTCCGCCGGCGCATCGCCCAGGCTCTGATCCGCCGGCGCACGGGTCGCAGGCCGGGAGAGCCGGCGCTGGCCGCGCACGAAGCCGCCCGGCTGTACCGGCGCATGCTGGCCGCGATGCACAAGCGCGGCGTCGAGAAAGCAGCCTCCCAGACCGCGGGCGAGTTCGCGGCCGGGGTGGGCCCGAGCGAAGCCGCTGCGCTCGTGGCCGAGTTCACCGCCGCCTACCACGCCCTGCGCTACGGCCGGGACCCCGGACAGGCCGCGCGCATGGCCGTGCTGCTGCGCCAGATCGAAGCTCTGCCGCGGTAGGGCCGAGCCGGGCGTGCGCAGGCCCGAAAAACGGGGTGATTTCCGCGCAAGGCAGAGTGCTGAACAAACGCGCCGCAGACGACGCGGATGGCACGGGTGAACGGGGCTTGAGGATACCCTTCCGGGCTAGCTGGTTTCAATCATTCTCGACCTTGAGAGTCTGTGCCGGGTTGAAACTGGCCCCGCACGCGGGACAGGGGATCTCCGTCAATTCCCATCTTGATAGCCAGCGTGTGTACTGGAAGTACAGCGCTCTGCGCCCCTGTTCTGACAACGATACCAACCGAGACGCGGCCTGAAGCCACTTTCTATCGACGGTCATGGGCTCAAGAAAGCTCACGAAGCTCTCCGGCATTGTGTCGCGATACCTCGGAAGGTGCAAACGCGAAAATACCTTGTTCTTCCGAACGTTTGTCTGGTCGGCGGAAGACAACTCGGAGAGGTTTACGACTGGAACGACTACCAAGCGAAGGGTGTGCGGCTTGTCAACATCACAGCTCTGGTTCAGGAGCATCCCCCGGACAAGCTTGGTGGATACACGCGCGATCAGCTGAGAGTCGTCCCCTTCTGAAGCTTCAAGCCGCACGAATTGGACGGCAGCGAAGATGTCACCTTGGCGCAGCTGGTCGCGCAACAGCTCATAAAACTCGTCAGCCACGTGCCGGGGCCTAACTCAGAAAAAACTCTTCACCGTCAACTGACTCGTCGGTGTCCGGCTTGAACAACTTCGGGAAGACTTCCGAAAGCTTCGTCACCGACATGCCGATCTTGGTGTCCACCGGTGCCCCGTTCCAGCGTTCCGAGACACTGCCCGATTGTAGGTCCTTTCGTGCAACCCTCACCACCTGTACCACTGCATCCGGGCTAGAGCTGAATACCGCCATTGCATTTGAAGGCACCGCCGATTGAGCGACCGTCAACACGCTGAAGATTACCTTAATGGCGCTGGTAGCGATGCACTTATTCCCTACCCGCAGTGGACGGGCTGGTTTTGCTACAACGACTTCCTCGTCTCCAAGGTCCCATTTGCGTTTCGTTGTCATCACTCACTACTCCTCGGAAAACCGCGGGCGAAGGCGGTCGGCGAACGGTTGACACTTGTCCAGGAACTCCACCAATAGCGGGGTACTAAGCACGACCCTCACCACCGGCTCCAGCGGTATCTCGGATCTGCGGTGGTCCCTGGCCAGATGGATGTCTCCTGGAGAAATGTAATAGAAATCGATCACACTCTCACCCACCAGTAAGGCCATGAAGACGGTGTTCGCACGAAAGCACTGCACCTTGTCAGGGTCCGGGAGGTCGCTTAGCGGCTCTAGCGCATTGCCCATGGTGCAACTCCGGGCAGTGGTGTGAACCGCCCTGCTGGCGAACCAGACTTGGCGCATGAAAAACTCTTCTGAGAATGCAATCTCGATCTTCGATCTCAGTTCTCTGATACTTGGCTTCAACCGTCCGAAAACGAGCGTCAGCCCAGTTCTGCTCGCCAAAACATCGCAATAGTCAGCATCATAGCGCAGGCCCGGATCTTCAGCCCTTGAGTAGTCGATGCCAATTTCAAGATTGGCAGAGGTGGCGTCGAGCGGGGTGACGCGGAGCATGACCGGGCCTTTGCCTGTCACCTCCAGAACCCCCGGCTTTGTCGGTTTACCCGATTGAGCGGACATCAACTTACCTGTTTAACATTATCTCACCAAACCTTGGGCAACAACCCCGCTCCTGAGCACCGCCGTCCTTATAGTCGATTTCGCAACTGGAACGGGCTATCCGAGCAAGGTCCTCGCTAGCAACTATTGAGGAAACGCGGAGAAGGGCGCGACGGTTATTACTGACCTTCGATCTCAGGTCGAGCGAGACGTCGATCAGTTCGTTTCAGAGGATGGCGGGCAATAAAAAAGGCAATGCAGCCGTAGCCGCAAAGCCTCCACGTAAATCATACCATCGTCTTCAGCGGCTATACAAGATCAGGCGGCGGCCCGCGGAGCCCACTCGGTTTGCGGATGCTGACCTTGTGGTGGGTGGGAAACTGAACTGATGGTCACGTATTCTGCGAGACAGCGGCGGCAATCCAGTCGGGGAGCGGATGCAGCTCGCCACAGTCCGGACACCGCGTCGAGGCATAATACTGGGCCGCGCAGTGTGGACAAGCGCCGCGGGTCTCGAACGTGTCGAAGGGCTGGCCGCAGCGCGCGCACTGCCACAAGGCGCCCACAAGTGGCGCAGTCCGGCAGCTCGGGCAGGCAAACCCTTCCCGCCGCGGCAGTTTCGCAATGCGCAGCAGGGCCTGCGCGTGCCGCAGCCCGCTCCAGCAATTCATCAGCATGAAAATGGCCAGCGCTCCATACCAAGCCGATTGCTTCCACACGGCGAGGAGCAGGAACCCAGCCACGCCCACGAAGCCCAGAACCGTCGCCACCATCAGGCTGCGCGCGCGTCCCAGCACAAACCACAGCAACGACCGCAGGATCTGGCCGCCATCCAGAGGATAGATGGGCAGCAGGTTGAAAACCAGCAGTAGCACGTTCATGCTCAAGATCGCCCGCACGAACACATAGGCATCGGGCATCGTATCCGCCCAGCCCATCGATTGGCTCAACAGGAACGCCACGCCCAACACCGGCAGCAGCGCCACGTTGACCAGCGGTCCCGCCGCGATGCTCCAGAGCGTTGCGCCGGGCCGTTGGGGCGGGTTCACATACGCCACTCCACCGAGCGGCCACAGTATGATCTGGTTCGCGCTTCCGCCCACCTGCCGGCATGCCAGGGCATGCCCGAACTCATGCAACAGCACAATCAAGAACAGCGCCAGATACTCCACTACGTTCCACGCGACGGAGCTATATTGCCCCTTCCGGCTCTGGATTTCATACGCTGCCACCAGAAACCAGGACCAATGCAGAAACACGTCAATTCCAGAGAAGCGAAACAGTCGGATCGATCCTTGGCGAGCACTCGGCATGAGTGCAGTTTACTTTAGTCGGACCTGGGCCGCGCGGTTGGCGCGCCCGGCCGGATCGCGCCTTGCGAGGGTCCGGATCGGCACTTCACTGGCGGCGCTAAGCCGGAGGATGGCCGTGATTGCGCCACGCGGCGCGCGCGGCCGCACCAGGACAACACCGTGTTTGAGCCACAAAAACACCGTATTTTTGCGTATCCGTGTAATCGTGGTTTTCTAAAGGACTTAGCTGACCCTCACCGCGGATCTCCGCGCGCGTGTGTCTTGCGGACCGCGTGTAATCACTACTTTCTAAAGGACTTACCCGCCTTGAATCGAAACGGAACGACGTATCTATGGTTTTCTAAAGGACTTAACCACATGGAAACGCGTAATCCCCAATAAATACCGTGGTCACCGCGATGCGACGGTTTTCCGCGTGTTTCTTGGCGTGGATTCACGGTGTTTCGCAGGACGTAAAATGACGCTGTTTTTGACGCTGTTTTGGCAGGGCGACGCTGGCGAAAAGAAGCGGTTAGCACACGCGTTCCAGATTGTGTCTAAGTGCGCTCAGCGGTATGATCATACCTGGAGTATGAAATGGCTACCGTCGAACGTGTAACGGTTACCCTGCCGAACGAACTCGTCAGCGAAATTGACCGGCGCGAGAAGAACCGCAGCAAGTTCGTCGCGGAGGCGGTGCGCCACGAACTCGAGCGCCGGCGGAGGGCGGAACTGCGCCGATCGCTCGATCATCCACACCCCGAAAGCGCCGAACTGGCCGAGCAGGGGCTGGTGGAATGGACGCGCGGATTGCCCGAGGAAGACACGGCGGCACTGGTTGACGCGAGTGCCGGAACGAACGTGCGGTGGGTCTTGGGCGAAGGCTGGGTGGAGGGGCGCGAATGAAGCTCGGGCGGGGCGCGGTGGTGGTGGTAGAACTCGACCCCGCGCAGGGTCACGAGCAGCGGGGCGTGAGACCGTGCGTGGTGGTGAGCGATCCGGAGATCATCGGCGATCAGCGCTTTCCGCTGGTGTGCGTGGTGCCGGTAACGGGGACGCCGGGCGCAGGACTGCTATATCCACCGCTGGCGCCGGGCCAGAGCGGCCTGGCCAAGCGGTCGTTCGCGCTGATCGACCATTTGCGCTCAATCGACAAGCGGCGGATCCGGCGCGTGTTCGGTGAGTTGGCGCGGGAAGAGATGGCAGCCATCGATGAGGGGCTGGCACTGTGGCTGGGCCTGGGGGACCGGCTGCCTGGACCGGGCGCGCCACCGGTAGAATGACCGGGGCGGGCGGATTGGCGGCGTCCGGCTGATATAATGAAGGCATCCATATGCAGTCCAGCGCGAGTTCCGGCAAGAAGGTTATCCTATTGCGTCCACGGGGGTTTTGCGCCGGCGTGGTGCGCGCAATCGATGTAGTCAAGATTGCGCTGGACCTATACGGCTCGCCGATCTACGTGCGCAAAGAGATTGTCCATAACCGGCACGTGGTGGACGATTTACGGGACCACGGGGCGATTTTCGTGGACGAACTGTGCCAGGTGCCGGCCGGCAGCCGCGTGATTTTCAGTGCGCACGGGGTGAGCCCGGAGGTGCGGCGGCAGGCTCGGGAGCGGTCGCTGCAGGTGGTGGACGCGACCTGCCCGCTGGTGACGAAAGTGCACCTGGAGGCGGTGAAATTCGCGCGGCAGAACTCGACGATTCTGCTGATCGGCCACCGCGACCACGAAGAGATCGACGGCACGTTCGGCGAAGCGCCGCGGAACACGATTATCGTGGAGACCGAAGCGGATGCCGAAGCGGTAGAGGTGCCGGACCCGGAGCGGGTCTGTTACCTGACCCAGACGACGCTGAGCCTGGACGAAACGCGGGGCGTGATCGAGATTCTCAAGCGGCGATTCCCTAAGATCAGCGGGCCGAAGTCGCAGGACATCTGCTACGCCACGGAGAACCGGCAACTGGCGGTGAAGGCGGTGGCGCCGCTGTGTCAGTTGTTGCTGGTGGTGGGCTCGCAGAACAGTTCCAATTCCAAGCGCCTGGTGGAGGTGTGCCAGAACACGGGCGTGCCGGCGCACCTGCTGGACGACCGGTCGTTCCTGAAAGAGGAGTGGTTCCAGGGGGTGGAGACAGTTTCGGTGACGGCGGGCGCGTCGGCGCCGGAGCACCTGGTGCAGGAACTGATCGCGGCGCTGCAGTGGATGGGCTATTCGCACCTCGAGGAGTTGGACATCGTGGACGAAGACGTGCGATTCCAACTGCCGCAGGAGTTGCAGGGCGGCCTGGTGCGGGCCGACTCGATCCAACCCGCCGTATGAGGCCGGATCTCGATATGGCCGACGCGCGGCTGGCCGCGGCCCGAGGAGCGGCCCAGCGCGCTGCCAGCAGGTTGCTGGGCATGCAGGCGCGGGAAGGCTACTGGCAGGCGGAGCTCGACGTCGGACAGCACGCTGGAGTCGGACTGGGTGCTGCTGCTGCTGTGGTTGTACCAGCCGCAGGACGGCGTGTGGAGTCCTCCCCAGCGAGCGCGGATCGAACGCGCTGCGGCGTCGATTCTGGCGCGCCAACTCAGCGACGGAGGCTTCGCGATCTACCCGGGAGGGCCGGCGGAGGTGAGCGCCAGCGTGAAGGCCTACTGCGCGCTGAAGCTGTCCGGAATCCCGGCGGACGGGGCAGCGATGACCAAACTGCGCGAGCGCATTCTCGCGCTGGGCGGCATTCAGGCGGCCAACAGTTTCGTCAAAATCAACCTCAGCCTGTTCAACCTGTATCCGCGCAAGCATGTGCCGACGGTGCCGCCGGAGTCTGCTGTTGGGCGGGAAACTGCTGTACCAGATGTCGTCGTGGACGCGGGCGATCCTGGTGCCGCTTTCGATCGTGCAGGCGCTGAACCGCGTGGGACGGCCGGCGCCGGAGGGTTTTACGCTCTCGGAGCTTTACAAGCCGGGCGTGCGGGTGGGTTTGCAGCGCGACGGCGCAGTGTGGTCGTGGCGCAACTTTTTCTTGCGCGTGGACCGGCTGCTGAAGTGGTGGGAGCGCCACGGCTCGCGCTCGATCCGCGCCAAGGCCGTGCACGAAGCCGAGAAGTGGATGCTGGCGCGGTTCGAGCATTCCGCCGGGCTGGCGGCGATCTACCCGTCGATGATGTATTCGATCATGGCGCTGGAGCTGCTGGGCTATGGGCCCGAATCGCCGGAACGAGAGCAGGCCCAGCGGCAATTCGACGGGCTGCTGACGGACGAGGCGGGGCGGTTCCAGTTTCAGCCGTGCTACGCGGCGGTGTGGAATACGGCGCTGGCACTGGCCGCGCTGGGCGAGGCGGGCGCGGCCACGCCGGACGCGGCCGCCCGGGCGACGGAGTGGCTGCTCGGGAAAGAAGTGCGGCATAAGGGCGACTGGTCGATCAAGCGCCCGAAGACGGAGCCCGGGGGCTGGTACTTCGAATTCGCCAACGAGTTCTATCCGGACATCGACGACACGGCGATGGTGCTGCTGGCGCTCGAGCCGGCCCGAGCGGCAGGCACGCCGGGCGTGGAAGCGGCGGGGCAACGGGCGATCGGGTGGCTGCTGGCGATGCAGTCGAAAGACGGCGGGTGGGCGGCGTTCGACGTCGATAACAACTGGGAGATTCTGAACCACGTCCCGTTTGGCGGACACAACGCGATGCTCGATCCGACGTGCGCCGACATCACAGGCCGCGTGCTGGAAGCGCTGGCGCGATGGGGCATGGGAGCGGACCACACGGCCGTGCAGGGCGGCGTGCGGTATCTCATACAGACGCAGGAGCGCGACGGCTCGTGGTACGGGCGCTGGGGCGTGGACTACATTTACGGTACGTTTCAAACGCTGAGGGGTTTGCGCGCGGCGGGCTACGACGACCGCGAAGCGGAGGTGCTCAGAGCGGGCGAGTGGCTGCGGTCGATTCAAAACGCGGACGGCGGGTGGGGCGAAAGCTGCGCCAGTTACGAGGGACGGAGTTTCGTGGCCGCGGCGAGCACGCCGACGCAGACGGGCTGGGCCGTGCTGGGCCTGCTGGCCGGGGGCGACACGACGAGCGAGAGCGTGCGGCGGGGTATAGAATATCTGATCGCATCACAGCGCGAAGACGGCGGCTGGGATGAAGCACAGGCCACGGGGACAGGGTTCCCGCGCGTATTTTACCTGCAGTATCAGCCTGTACCGGGATGTGTTCCCGCTGCTGGCGCTGGCCGAGTACCAAAAGTTGACGGCGTGGAGCGACGAGCGCAGATGATGCTTTGGAAGGCCGGGAGGCGCAGCCCGGCAGGCGCGCCACGCCGCGCACACCGGAGGTGGGAATGAAGCCGGCGCTGGTCACAGGCGCTACGGGATTTCTGGGCTGGCATGTCGTGCAGGTGCTGAACCAGCGCGGCGTGCCGGTGCGGGCGCTGGTGCGACGCCCGGAAGCGGTGCGCGCACTGGACGCGGAATTAGTTGTGGGCGACCTGCGCGACGCGGAGGCGATGGAGCGCGCCATGGCCGGATGCGGCGTGGCGTTCCACGTGGCCGCGGACTACCGGCTGTGGGTCAGGGACAGCCGCGAGATGTTCCGGTCCAACGTGGACGGGACGCGCAACGTGCTGGAAGCAGCGTCACGCGCGGGCGTCGAACGCATCGTATACACCAGTACGGTGGGCTGCATCGGGTTTATCAAGAACGGCCTGGGCGACGAAACGACTCGGGCGACGCTGGCCGATATGGCCGGGCCGTACAAGCAGTCGAAGTTTCAGGCCGAACAGGTGGCGCTCGAGTATGCGCGAAAAGGGCTGCCGGTGGTGATCGTCAATCCGACGGCACCGGTGGGAGAGCATGATGTGAAGCCCACGCCGACGGGCCAGACGATCGTCGATTTCCTGCGCGGGGCGATGCCGGCGTACCTCGATACCGGTCTGAATATCGTCGACGCGCGGGAGACGGCCGAGGGCCACTGGCTGGCGTGCGAACGGGGACGGACGGGCGAACGCTACATCCTGGGCAGCGAGAACCTGACGCTCAGGGAGATTTTCGAGACGCTCGCGCGGATCAGCGGGCGGCCGGCGCCGCGGCGACGAATCCCGTGGGTCGTGGCGTGGATGGCCGGAGTAGTCTCGACGGGCCTGGCGGAGGTGACCGGCCGGGAGCCGCGGGTGCCGCTGGCGGCGGTGCAGATGGCGCGGAAGAAGATGTGGGTATCGCACGCCAAGGCGGAGCGCGAGCTGGGATTCAGGCCGTCGCCGGCGGCAGTGGCGCTGGGCAAGGCGGCGGAGTGGTTTCAGAGTCATGGCTACTGCTGAATTGACGGTGGACGTGGTGGCGGTGGCGGCGGAGGCGCGCGAGTTTGCCGGACTGCGGCGGCGCGCGGACGAGTACACGGCGGTGGCGGGCTGGAAGATCGGGCAGGCGTGGGTGGCGCAGGCCGGCGGATTGCGCTGGCTGCTTACCGCCAACGGCCCGGGAGGCCGGCTGGCGGGGCTCGCGACGGCGGAGGCGCTCAGAAAGGCGCGCACGCCGATCGTGGTGAGCGTAGGATTATGTGGCGCGCTGGACGACCGTTTCGAAGCTGGAACCGTGGTGCAAGGCGGCGAAGTGGTGGATGGCCGCGGCGGGCGCTGGGCGGCGGGCCGCGTGCGAGGGGACGCGCCGGTGGCGCGGGTGCTGTCGCTCGACCGGGTGGCGGTCTCGAGGGCGGAAAAACGCCAATTGGGAGCCGAGAGCGGTGCGGGGATCATCGAAATGGAAGCGGCAGCGGTGGCCGGATGCGCCGCGGAAGCAGGAGTGCCGTTTTATTGTCTGAAAGCGGTCAGCGACGGCGGAGACGAGGAATTGCCCATGGATTTCAACCGTTACCGCGACGGGGCAGGACGCTTTTCGCGCGTGCGGATCGGCGCGGCGTGCGCGCTGCGGCCGTGGCTGGCGCCGGCTTTGCTGAGTTTCGATCGGCAATGCCGCCGATCCATCGATCTTTTGGGGGAGTATATTGTCGACGCTCGATTTGACTGAAGACAGGCTGATGCGGGCCGCGGTGTACGTCGGAAACGGGCGCATCGAGATCCAGTCCGTGCCGGTGCCCGCGATTGGCGCCGGAGAACTGCTGGTGCGGGTGGAATGCTGCGGCATCTGCAACACGGATCTGAAAAAGATCGAGCACAATCTGCTGCCGCCGCCGCGGATATTCGGCCACGAGACGGCGGGCGTGGTGGTGGCGACGGGCGAAGGGGTGACGAAATTCAAACCCGGCGACCGCGTGGTGGCGTTTCACCACGTCCCGTGCCGGGCCTGCTTTTACTGCGACCGCAAGCTGTACGCGCAATGCGAGGGCTACAAGCGAGTGGGCATTACGGCAGGGTATGAACCCGCCGGTGGGGGCTTCGCGCAATACATCCGCGTGATGGACTGGATCGTGCGGGAGGGCGTGGAGCGGATCCCGGACGGCGTCAGCTTCGAGGCGGCCAGTTTCGTCGAACCGGTGAACACCTGCCACAAGGCGGTCGTGGCCATGGATCCGCAGCCGGGCGACGTGGTGCTGATCCAGGGGCAGGGGCCGATCGGCTTGATTTTCACGATGCTGGTGGCGCGGACGGGGGCGACGATCGTGGCCACGGACACGATGCCCGAACGGCTGGCGCTGGCGCGCCGGCTGGGCGCGCGGGAAGCCGTGGACCCGCGCACGGCGGATGTGCCGGCGCTCATGCGAAAGCTGACCGGCGGGCGGGGCGCGGACCAGGTTTTCGTCGCCGCCTCGGCGGGCGGAATTGTCGATCAGGCGATGGCGGCATCGCGTCCCGGCAGCCGGATTCTCCTGTTCGCGCAGACCGCGGAGACGGAGCGGATCGAGCTTTCGGGCGCGGGGATCTGTAAACTGGAGCGGACTCTAATGGGCGTCTACAGCGCTTCGATCGATCTGCAGGCGGAGACGGCGAGGCTGGTATTCAGCGGTGAATTGGGGGTCGAACTGCTGGTATCGCATCGACTTGCGCTGGATGAGATCAGCCAGGGGGTGGAACTGGCGTTGCATCCGGCTGGCAAATCATTGAAAATAGTAGTTCTGCCTCAGAGGTTGAGCGCGTGAACCAGAAGATGCTGGCCGCAGTTCTGTACGGCCGTGAAGACGTTAGGGTGGAAACCGTTGGCGTTCCCGCTATCGGCTCCGACGATGTGCTGGTTCGCGTCCGGGCGGCGCTGACCTGTGGCACCGACCTGAAAGTCTTCCGCCGGGGCTACCATGCCAAGATGATCGTTCCGCCGGCGCTGTTCGGGCACGAACTGGCGGGCGACATTGTGGGCGTCGGGAGCGAGGTCGAGGGTTTCCGGGTCGGACAACGCGTGGTGGCGGCCAATTCGGCGCCCTGCATGAAGTGTTTTTTCTGCGCGCGGGGCTCGCAAAGCCTGTGCGAGAACCTGTTGTTCAACAACGGGGCGTACGCCGAATTCATCAGGATTCCGGGCCGGATCGTGCAGCACAACCTGTATCACATTCCCGATCATCTGGCGTACAAGGATGCCGCGCTAATCGAGCCGCTGGCGTGCGTGGTGAAGGGACTGGACGACACCGGCGTGAAGAAAGGCGACAACGTCGTGGTGATCGGGCAGGGTCCGATCGGGATGATGTTCACGCGGCTGGCGAGAGTGTACGGCGCGCGCGTGATCGCGCTGGCGCGGCGGGTGGAACGGCTGGAAATGGCGGCGCGCATGGGGGCGCACGATTGCGTGCTGAACGGTCCCGGGCACGATGCGGTGGCGCGGGTCAAACAATTGACGGACGGCTATGGCGCGGACGTGGTGATCGAAGCCGTGGGCAAACCGGACACGTGGGAACTGGCGGTGCAGTTGCTGCGGCGCGGGGGCACGGTGAATTTCTTTGGCGGCTGTCCGGCCGACACGCGCGTGTCCCTCGACACCGGCCTGCTGCACTACGGCGAGATGAAGTGTCTGGCGAGTTTCCACCACACGCCGGCGATAATCCGCAAGGCGCTGGAGATTGTCAGCCGGGGTGAGATCACGGCCAAGGACTTCGTCAAGCAGGAAGAGCCGCTCACGAGCCTGAACAGCGTGCTGCGGCACCTGATGAGCCACAACGGGCACATGAAGACGGCGATCATTCCCTGACGTGAGTTCCCGAACGGCGCCGACGCAAAGAGTGTTCGTCCAACCCAAACAGTTCGTCGCCTCGGCCGAGGCCATGCAACAGGCGTGGAGCATGGACCAGGCGCAGGCGTACACGCGCTGGCTGGCGCGGCACCATTACGAGAATTTTCACGTCGTGAGCGCGCTGCTGCCGGCGCGGCTGCACCAGGATTTTTACAACGTGTACGCCTTCTGCCGCTGGGCCGACGACCTGGGCGACGAAATCGGCGACACGGCCGAGAGCCTGCGGCTGCTGGCGTGGTGGCGTGGAGAGTTGCGCGCGATGTGCGGCGGCGCGGCGGCGACGCATCCCGTGTTCATCGCTTTGCGAGAGACCGTGGCGCGGCACGATTTGCCCGTGGCGCCGTTCGACGACCTGATCACGGCCTTCGTGCAGGACCAGACCGTCACGCGGTATCGCGATTGGGACGAGGTGGACGGCTACTGCGTGAACTCGGCCAACCCGGTCGGGCGGCTGGTGCTGATGCTCGGCGGCTACCGTGACGAAGAACGCTTCCGCCGCTCCGACGCGACGTGCACGGCGCTCCAACTGGCGAATTTCTGGCAGGACGTGACGGTGGATCTCGACAAGGGCCGGATCTACCTGCCGCTGGAGCTGTTGGCACGGCACGGCTACACGGTCGAGGAACTGACGGCGCGCCGCTGCACGCCGGCTTTTCGCGCCGTCATGCGCGACGCCGTGGAGCGGGCGCAGCGGCTGTTTGAACAAGGGCTGCCGCTGGTGCGCACGCTGAACCGGCGGCTGGCGCTGGACATCGATCTGTTCCAGCGCGGCGGCCTGCGAGTCCTCGATAAGATCCGCGCGCAGGATTATGATGTGCTCAGCCACCGTCCCGCGATCTCGCGAAGCGAACGGATGGGGTTGCTCGCCGGATCGCTGTGGCGCGTGGCACTGATGCGGACGTTATGACGCTGGAGAGTTCCTACGCGTATTGCGAAGAAGTGGCCCGCAGCCGCGCCAAGAATTTCTACTACTCGTTCCTGCTGCTGCCCAAGCCGAAGCGCCGCGCGATGTGCGCGGTCTACGCTTTCATGCGCGAATGCGACGACCGCAGCGACGGTCCGGAAGCGGCGCTGGAGCGGGTCCTCGAGTGGCGCAGCGACCTAGCGGCCGCGGTGGCACTGGGCACGCCCGATCATCCGGTATGGCCGGCGTTCATCGATACGGCGCGGCGCTACCGGATCCCCGAGGCTTACTTCCACGAGATGCTGGACGGCGTGGCAAGCGATTTCGAACCGCGCACGATCGGCACGTTCGACGACCTCTACCGATACTGCTACCGCGTCGCGTCGGTAGTCGGCCTCACGATCATCCACATCTTCGGCTTCGAGGAGCCGCGGGCGCTCGAACTGGCCGAGAAATGCGGGATCGCGTTTCAGTTGACCAATATCCTGCGCGACGTGCGCGAGGACGCCGCGGCCGGGCGCGTGTATCTACCGGCGGAGGAACTGGAGCGGTTCGGCGTGCCGGCGGCGGATCTGAACCAACCGCATCTGACCGCAGCGCTGCGCGCGCTGCTGGAGTTCGAACTGGGGCGGGCGCGCGAGTATTACAGCGCGTCGCGGCCGCTGCTGAAGCTGGTCCAGCGCGACTCGCGCCACGCGCTGTGGGCGCTGATGGAGATCTACCGCCGGCTGCTCGACCGGATCGAGGCGCAGGGCTATCCGGTGCTGGAGCGGCGCGTAAGCGTGCCGGCGCGGGAGAAAATTGCGATCCTGCTGCGCGCCTGGACCGGGCTGTGCTGATGCCGGGGTCGATGACGGCGGCGCCCGGCACGGCGTAGAATGCCGCCATGCACTCCCGCCGCTCGTTCCTGCCATTGCTCGCCGCGCCGCTGGTAGCTCTCGGAAAAGCCTGGGCCGGCGCGCCGGCGATGCGCATCACGGCGCTCGAGACGGTGTACTGGCACGCGCGCGACGACGCGCCCTTCTGGCCCCACTGGACCTGGTTGAAGATCCACACCGATAGCGGCGCGACGGGTCTCGGCGAGACCTATCCGCGCAACGCCGCCGAAGCCGAGATGCTGCACTCGCACATCGCGCCGCTGCTGCTAGGCCATGACCCGGGCGATATCGAACGCATCTGGAACGACCTGTACCACAACATCGATTTCCAGGTCGCCGGCGGCGCTGAAATGCGCGCGCTGAGCGCGGTCGATCTGGCGTTGTGGGACCTGCTCGGCAACGTGCTCGAGACGCCGGTCTACCGCCTGATCGGCGGCCGGTCGAACCCGCGAGTGCGGCTCTACAACACGTGCTTCCCGCAGCGCTACGACTTCAACAAAGAGCCGGACCGCATCATGCAGGAGCTGATCGACCGCTACGGCATCCGCGCCATCAAAATCTGGCCCTTCGACGGCGCGGCGCTGGCCAACCAGCGGGAGTTCATCACGCCGGCGCAGATCGACGCCGCGCTGCGGCCGGTACGAATTCTGCGCGATCGCTTCGGCATGTCGATCGAGATCCTGATGGAGTTCCACTCGATGTGGAACCTGACATCGGCCATTCGCATCGCGCAGGCGCTGGAGCCCTACCAGCCGATGTGGCTCGAGGACATGCTGATGCCGGGCAACTACGGCCAATATGCGGAACTGGCGCGGGCCACACGCCTCGCATTGACCCTCAGCGAACGCATGGCGGGCAAGCTGCAGTTCGAATCGATGCTCGAATCGCGGGCCGCGAAGTTCGTCATGTTCGACGTGTGCTGGTGCGGCGGGCTCACCGAAGCGCGCAAGATTACCGCGCTCGCCGACGCGCATCAACTACCCTTCGCGCCGCACACCGCGGGCGGCCCGCTGCTGTTCTACGCCTCGACGCACTTGTCAACCGCGATGCCCAACCTGTGGATCCAGGAGAGCTGCCAGCGGTTCTACGAATCCGATTGGCCGCAGATGCTGGAGAGTCCTTTGATGCCGAAAGCGGGCTGCATCTCCGCGCCGGAATTGCCGGGCTTCGGAATGCGCATCAAGCGCGAGGCGTGGGAGCATCCCAAAGCCATTCGCCGGATCACGCGTCTCTGATCGAGCCGCTCGCATCACGCCGCAGAACGCATCCCTGCCTGCGAACCGCGGAGCGCAAGGCGGCCCGCTCGGCCCGCGATGTTACGATGAGATTCTCTCCGATGCGAATTCTCCGGCCACTGTCCGCGGCGCTGTGCGCCTGTTGCCTGCTGCAGGCCGCGCTCACCAGCAGCGAGCAACAACTGATCGACTCGATCACGCCCGCCGAGTTGCGGGCGCACGTATCGTTTCTGGCCGCGGACGCGCTGGAAGGGCGCGACACGCCGTCGATGGGACTGAACGTCGCCGCCGAATACATCGCCTCGGAGTTCCGGCGCGTGGGATTGGAGCCGGCGGGCGACGACGGCTACTTCCAGACCGCGTCCTTCAAAGGCGCGAAGGTGCGCAACGTGGCGGCGATTCTGCGCGGCTCGGACAGCCGACTGAACGACACGTGGCTGCTGGTGAGCGCGCACTACGATCACATCGGCACGAAGGGCACGGGGCCCGAAGAGCGCATTTACAACGGCGCCAACGACGACGCCAGCGGGACGTCGTCGATGCTGGCGCTGGCCGAGGCCTTTGCCCGCCTGAGCGAGCGGCCGAAGCGCAGCCTGCTGTTCATCGCCTACTACGGCGAGGAGAAGGGCCTCGTCGGCTCGCGCTATTACGCCGCGCATCCGCTGGTGCCGCTGGCCCGCACGGAGGCCGACCTGAATCTCGAACACATGGGCCGCACCGACGACACCGAGGGCCCGAGTCTGCGGCGGCTCTCCGTGACCGGCTTCGACTACTCCGACCTGACCGCCTGGCTGAAGGCCGCCGGCCAGGAGACCGGCGTCACCGTTTACCGGCACGCGAAAAACTCCGACCCGTTTTTCGCGCGCAGCGACAACCAGGCGCTGGCCGACGCGGGCGTGCCCGCGCACACGCTGGTGGCCGCGTTCATTTTCCCGGACTATCACCAGCCGGGCGACCATTGGGAGAAGCTCGACTACGAGAACATGGCCGCCGTGACGCGCACCGTGGCGGTGGCGCTGAGCCGGCTGGCGGACTCCGATCAGGCGGTGCGTTGGAACGCGGACAACCCGAAGGCGGCTAAATATGCCGCGGCCGCAAAGGCGCTCAGCGCGGCAAAATAAACCGCACTTCTCACGGCGCGAAGCGAGCGTGCTAGAGCGGGCGCGAAACGCGTGCGACAAACGGCTGAAGTTGACACGGCGCGGTCGAGGCAGAGGGTTGATAGAGAGAGTGGTGCGCGGCCGGGAAGTGCTCGGGAGAGCGGGACGAAGGAGCCGGCTGGAAAGCCTGCCCGACAAGAGGCGGCTCGCAGGCTGAAAGCCGGCCCCACAAGAGCCGGTCCCGGTCTTCAGCGGGAGCGCGGGGAAGTCCCTCCTCTTGGTGGGAGTCCCAAGCTGCAGCGGCAGCGGCCGGTGACTACGAATAGTCACATGGATGTCGTATATCACTGGTAAGCAGTGACTTTCAAAGTCAGATGACTACTCAGTAGTCATCTGGACGAAATCTCGGGGTAGCGCGGGGACACACCTGCGGCGTCCGCGGCGGACACCTTGGTGTCACCCTCGGCAGAGAGTCCGGTGGTCGTGGTTGGGGATGGGTGGGCCTCGGTGTCCCCCGCGCGAGAAGCGGTCGCGGCTCAGTAACAACGCGAAGAACCGCTCCTTTCAGTCGCGGCTCCGTCAGGCGCTCGCGACGCGGAGACGACGAACATCCGCTCTCTCACGGTCGCGGCTCAGAAACAAAACGCGGCTCCGTCAGGTGGTCACGGCTCGGTTCAGAGGGGCGCGCGTTAGCGCGCGGTTCCCGGCAGCACCGGATCCTGCAGGCAGAGCATCAGGCGCCGGCCTCACTGCGCTGGCCTCATTGCGCCGGCCTCACTGCACCGGCCTCACTGGGCGCGCCACTCTTTCCAGTCGCGCAGGACCGCGTTTTCCAATGCGCGCGACACCTTGGCGAGGACGGTGGGCTGGATGGCGTCCGCGGCCTTTCTAAGCTTCTTTTGCGGGATCGAGCCCAGGTGCAGGTTGGCGGTCTCGAATCCCATGGCGTGCAGCAGCCGCTCGACGTCCTCGCCCTTGGGCAGATCGATGACTTCAATGCGGCAGTTGGAGGGAGAAAGCCGGCGTCCGATCCAATTGCCCTGCTGGCGCAGAAACGGGTCGCCGCAGCGGACGGAGTTTTTCAAAATCTGGCCATAGCGGATCTGGGGCGAGCCTTTGCCAGTGGCCCAGAAAGACGCCGGCGGGGCGAGTTGCTTCACCTCGCGGGCGATGAAGCCGCCCTCGAACTGGCCGATCGCGGTCAGCCGCTGGCGGCCCAGACTGCCCAGACCGGCGACGCGGTGCATAGTCCGCAGCGACTCGACGCCATGCGGCAACAAGCGCATCAGCAGGCGCACGGCGGTCTTGGGCTTGCGTCCCTTGAACTCGGGCAATTCCGAGAGCTTTTTCCAAAACGCATCTTCGTCCTTCAATCGCTCGTGCGCAATGCGGTGCAACGCCGGATGGCCTTCCTCGAGCACGAACGGCCGGCCGCCACACTCGACGCCGCTGCGGTAGCCTTCCAGCAGGACGCGCGCCACCTGCGGGCGCGTCGCTGGGAGCGTGTGGTGTTCGCTGGCCAGAAAGACGCTCACGGCGAGCCGCGTCAGATCGAGCGCGATGGGCAGCGGCGCCGTTTCATCAAAATCGTTGACCCCCCAGACGAGCCGGCCCTCGGCATCGCGCCAGGTGCCGAAATTCTCGGCGTGGAGGTCACCGACAGCGAGCGCCACGGGCGTCTTGGCCAGGTCTCCCGCGAGTTCCTCCCAGATCTGCGCCCAGCGGTAATAAGTGCCGCGCAAAAACTGGAAAGACGATTTCGCCATGAGCTGATGCTTCTGCTCGAGGTCCTGCGGAACGATCCGCAGTTCGCGGGCCAGCCAGGTCTCGTAGCTCTTCGTTGCGTCGATGAAATTCATAGGCCTTCCCGTGCGGTTGAAAAGACGTCCCCAGCAGGGATGATACCCTGAAATCTCACCACTTTCCCCATGTCTTTGCTACGTTACACGACGAAATCGGGCATTGAGGTCACGCGCAGCTCGTCGCGCCTGCCGTTTCGCCGCGGTTTGAACCATCTGCTATCCGAGCTCGACCGGCACCGCGGCGTCTATCTTTCCTCGGGCTACGAGTACCCCGAAAGGTACTCGCGTTGGGACGTGGCGACGCTGTGCCCGCCGCTCGAAATCGTCGGCCGCGGCCGGCGCGTGGAGATCCGTCCGCTGAACGAGCGCGGCCACGTACTGGCACGGTTATTCCATTCGCTGCTGGCGAGCCACCCGCACTGGGATTCGTTCGGGTTCGAGGAGGGCATTCTGGCCGGGCGGCTGAAGCCGCTGCCGGCGCTGTTTGCCGAAGAAGAGCGCAGCAAGCAGCCTTCGGCGTTCTCGATTCTGCGCGCGCTGGTCCAGGAGTTCGGCAATCCCAAGGACGGCCGGCTCGTTCTGGCGGGCGCCTTCGGCTACGACCTACTGTTCCAATTCGACCCGATTCGGCTGCGCATGCCGCGCGAGGAACAAAAAGACCTGCATCTCTTTTTCTGCGACGACATTCATTTCATGGACCGCAAGCGCGAGGTGATCGAGCGCTACCAATACGACTTCGCGCTGGGCGCGGAATCCACTGCCGGCCTGCCGCGCGACGCCCAAGAGTTGCAGATTCCAGCGGCGGCCGCGCCGCTCGAGATCGTCTCCGACCACACGCCCGCGGAGTACATGGAGAAGGTGGAGCGCGTCCGCGCGGGCATGAAACAAGGCGACTACTATGAGGTCGTTTTGCGGCAAAGCTTCTCCTCCGGTTTCAGCCGCAGTCCGGGCGAACTGTTCCAACGCATCCAGCGCCTCAGCCCGAGCCCGTACCAGTTTCTGCTGCAATTCGGAGACGAGCAACTGGTCGGCGCGTCGCCCGAAATGTTCATCCGCGTGGAAGGACGCCGCGTCGAGAGCTGTCCCATCGCCGGCACCGCGCGCCGCACCGGCGACCCGCTGCGCGACCACGATTTGATGCGCGACCTGCTCAACTCTCCTAAAGAAGAATCCGAGCTGACCATGTGCACCGACGTCGACCGCAACGACAAGTCGCGCGTGTGCGTGCCGGGCTCGGTGAAGGTCATCGGCCGCCGGCTGATCGAGCGCTACGCGGGCCTGTTCCACACCGTCAACCACGTCGAGGGCACGCTCGCCGAGGGCTTCGATTCGCTCGACGCGTTTTTGTCGCACATGTGGGCGGTCACCGTGGTCGGCGCACCCAAGAAGGCCGCCGCGCAGGCGATTGAGGATCTCGAAAAGGACCCGCGCGGCTGGTATGGCGGCGCGCTGGGTCTGCTCTCGCTCAACGGCGACCTCAACACCGGCATCCTGATCCGCACGGTTCATTTGAAAGACGGCAGCGCGCGTTACGCCGCAGGCGCGACGCTGCTCTACGATTCGGAGCCCGCGGCCGAAGAGCAGGAGACGCGCCTGAAAGCGGCGAGCTTTTTCCAGTCGCTGCACGCGCCGGTTGAGTCTCCGCGGCGGCGCGCGCGAGTCGAGGAACTCCCCGGCAAGGGCGTGCGCCTGCTGCTGGTGGACAACGACGACTGCTTCATCCAAACGCTGGCCAACTATGTCCGGCAGACGGGCGCGGAGGTGATGACGTACCGCGCGGGTTTCCCGCTGTCGCTGATGGATGAGTTGCGGCCCGACATTTTGTTGATCTCGCCGGGACCCGGCCGGCCGGCGGATTTCGGCGTGCCGGATCTGGTGCGCTACGCCGCGGCGCGCGCGCTCCCCACGTTCGGCGTGTGCCTCGGATTGCAAGGCATGGTGGAGGGATTTGGCGGAGAATTGGGCGTGCTGCCGTATCCGGTGCACGGCAAGCCGTCGCTGGTCTCGCACCAAAATGCCGGCGTTTTCGAGGGGCTGCCGAATCCGTTGAAGGTCGGCCGCTACCACTCGCTGTACGCGATCACGGCGAAGCTGCCGCCGGAGCTCGAGGTCACGTCGCTCAGCGAGGACGGCATCATCATGGGCATCCGACATCGGACGCTGCCGATGGAGGCGGTGCAGTTTCATCCCGAGTCGCTGCTCTCGCAGGGCGGCGACCATGGGCTGATGATGGTACGCAACATGGTGCGAATTCTCGGGCGTTAAACTTCGAACCATGACCGACGTGCTCATCATGGGCGGCGGTTTGGCCGGACTCGCGGCCGCGGCGGCGCTCGGCGAGTCGGGCTTCGACGTGACCGTGCTCGAGACGAAACCCTTTGCCGGCGGGCGCGCGACATCGTATCCGGCTCCGGCCACGGAGGACGAAGAGGCCGCGACGATCGACAACTGCCAGCACATCCTGCTGCGCTGTTGCGTGAATCTGCTGGCGTTCTACGGCCGCCTGGGCGTGGCGGACCGCATCACGTTCCACCGCGACTTCTTCTTCCTCGAACCAGGCGGACGCACGTCGGTTCTGAAAGCCGGGGTGCTGCCGGCGCCGCTGCACTTCACGGGCGCGTTCGCCGCGCTGCACTTCCTATCGCTCGCGGACAAGCTCGCCATTGCACGCGCGCTGCTGGCGCTGCGCTCGGAACGCCGCACGCGCCAAGACCTGGATGCCATCACGATGCTCGACTGGCTGCGCGAGAAGCGCCAGACACCCGCCGCGATCCGCCGATTCTGGCAGCCGGTGCTGGTCAGCGCGATCAACGAGGACCTCGAACGCATGTCGGCCTGGCACGGCTTTCAGGTCTTCTGGCTGGGCTTTCTCGCCGCTTCGGATTCCTATGAGATGGGTCTGCCCAACGTACCGTTGGGCGAACTTTACGGCACCGCGGCCTGGCAGCGCCTGCCCAATGTGCGCCTCTTGTTCCGCACGCCGGTGACGAGCGTGCGCATCGCGGATGGCAAAGTCGAAGGCGTCGAAGCAGGCGGCACTTTGATGACCGCGCGACACTATATTTCGGCGCTGCCCTTTGAGCGCGTGGCCGCGCTGGAGTCGCTCGCACCGGCGCTGGGCGTCGATTTCACGCAATTCGAACACGTCCCCATCACCGGGATTCACCTGTGGTTCGACCGCCCGGTCACGGAGTTGCCGTACGGCACGCTGCTCGACCGCACGTTGCAATGGTTTTTCAACAAGGACGGCGGGCGCTACCTGCAGTTGGTCGTCAGCGCCTCGCGCGCTCTGACGCCCATGAGTCGCGGCGCGATCATCGAGATGGCGTTGCAGGAACTGGCCGAGTTTCTGCCCGCCGTGCGCCAGGCGAAGCTCGTTCGGGCGCACGTCGTCAAAGAGGTCCGCGCGACCTTCTCCGCGCGTCCCGGCTTGGAGCGGTTCCGCCCCGACGCGACAACGCCGATTTCCAATCTCACGCTGGCCGGCGACTGGACGCGCTCGGGCTGGCCATCGACCATGGAGGGCGCAGTCCGCAGCGGCCACTTCGCGGCGGAGCGCGCCTCGGCCGCGCTCGGCCGACCCGGCCAGTACCTGCTTCCGGATATCGCCTGAGATGCGGGGCTTGAGACGCTGGGCCTGAAGCGCTGGCGCCGCCGGAGTAGGATAATCGTTCATATGGCGTTTCGGTTCTTATCCGCGGCGGTTCTCTCGCTGGCTCTCACGGCGGTGGCGTTCGCACCGCATCCGATGACCAGGCTGACGGTCGAAGTGAGAGCCTTCGACGACAAGCCGGTGGAGCGCGCCAGCGTTATCGTCACGTTCGTCGAAGGGCGCGACTACATGAAGCTCGGCAAGAAAAACTACGTGCCCTACGAGCTCAAGACGAACATGGAAGGCATGGCCAAGATCCCGCCCATCCCGCAAGGCAAGATCAAGGTGCAGGTGATCGCCAAGGGCTACCAGACGTTCGGCCAGGTCTTCGACGTCAACGAAGAAGAGAAGACGATCGAAGTCAAGCTCAACCCGCCGCAGCAGCCCTACTCCGCGCACCAGTAGCCCAGGCCCGGTAGTCCGACGCCAGTAATCCAGATTTCGATGCGCGCCGCTGCGCCGTCGCGGTTTGCGCATCCTGCGGCGCGCGGCTCTATTTGACGAACGCGATGGCCTCGATTTCGACGCGCGCATCACGCGGCAGCCGCGCTACCTCGACCGTCGCCCTCGCCGGCGGATTCGTGCCGAAGTATTTCGCGTAGACTTCGTTCATAGACCCGAATTCGGCCATGTCCTTGAGGAAGACGGTCGTCTTCAGGACGCTGTCGAGCCCCGCGCCAGCCGCCTCCAGAACGCCCGTCAGGTTTTCCAGGACGCGCGCCGTCTGCTCGACGATGCCGCCTTCAATCAACTGGCCCGTGGCCGGGTCGAGCGGGATCTGGCCGCTCGAGTAGACCAGTCCGTTGTGGCGCGTGGCCTGTGAATACGGCCCGATGGCCTTGGGCGCGCGGTCGGTCGCAATAATCTCTTTCATGTTTCCTTCCATCGCGGGCGGAGGCTCAGTTGCCGACCAGCGGGCGCACGGCGCGGTCGATCTCGGCGTCGCTGATCGAGCCCAGATGCACGTTCTTGTGCAGGCTCCAGCGCTCCGTGTGTTCCAGCACCGCGCCGGCCGGCACCTTGGTGATTGGCCCGAGCGTTTCGATCTCCAGGAATTCGTTGCTCGTGAACATCTCGAAGCTGCACTGGAAATCCGGATACGTTTTCGCGGGATCGGCCGTGGTGCGCTTGATGAACAGCTCGCCGTTCAGCGCATAGGCGACCCAGGTCTTAGGGTTGAAAGTGCCCAGCTTCTGCGCATTGGCGTTGGATGGATCCTGGCGCAGCGTGACGTATTTCGTGGTGAATTTCCAGCGCGGATCGCTGAAATCGGTGTAGGCCCACATCACCACCGGATTGGTTGGCTGCAGGTATTCCTCGTGCGTGCCGCGCGGCGGAAATCCGGTGATCGCGGTGCCGCCCTGGGCCATCATCGTCAGCGCCCACGGCGCATACTCCAGCGGCATAATGCCGGCGTTCCTCAACCGGTGAATCACCGTCACGCCCGTGCCCGTGGCGTCCATGCGGATCTCGATCTGCTTCTCGATTCCAGTCTCTTTCTCGACCGGCTCGGTCGCGATCAGCACGTTGCCCTGCACCTTCACCGCAATCGGCGAGTTGTCCGGCGGGTAGGTGTATTTCAGGTCCTCGGGACCCACCCACACGCGATGCCCGCCGCGTTTCATCCACGCCGGTTCGCCCGATTTGCCCACGCCCGCCGGCTCTTCCCAGAAGAAGTTCTGTCCTCCCGGAAAGCCCAGCCGCATGATGCGCGGACCGATGTCCGAGGTCACGATCAGCTCGATCTCGCCGTTACTGACGCGGTAGCAGTTCGGCCAGCCGTGGTAGGCGGTTTTTTCTATGCGCACTTCAGCGTTCATGATGAGTGTTCCAAGCAGCAGCAGACTCGCAGTTTTCAGCATCGCAGTTTATTCTTTCCCGATATCGAGAACAGCGTCAAGCGGGGTCCGCCACGTGCAGCACCGAGGCCAGCTCGCGAATCTTCTCCCACACCGATTGCACATCCTCACGCGTGGTCCCGATGTTGCCGATGGCGTAGCGGATGACGAAACGGCCGTCCAGGACGTTGCCGGAAAGAAACGCCAGGCCGGAATCGTTGAGACGATCGATCAGCCGCCGGTTGTCGTCGTCGCTGCCGCGATAGCGGAAGCAAACCAGCGACAACGGCGCCGGCGCGACCAACTCGAAGCGGCGGTCGGCGCGCACGGCCTCGGCCAGCTCCCGCGCCAGTGCGATGTGCGCGCGCAGAATCTGTTCGATTTTTTTGCGGCCGAAGTAGCGCAGGACGAACCACAGCTTGAGCGCCCGGAAGCGCCGGCCTAGCGCCACGCCGTAGTCCATGAAATTGATCGCGCGTTCGTTGTCGGCCGTTCGCAGATACTCCGGCACGAGCGAAAACGCGCGCCGTAGGATCTCCGGTTTGCGGCAGTAAAAGACGCTGCAATCCACGGGCGTGAAGAGCCACTTGTGCGGGTTCAGCACCAGCGAATCGACTCTTTCGGCGCCTTCCAGCATCCACCGATTTTCCGCCAGAATCGTCGCCGGCCCGGCATAAGCCGCATCCACGTGGTGCCACAGCTCTTCGGCTTCGGCGATCTCCTGAATCGCGGCGACGGGATCGATGCTGCTGACCGAGGTGGTGCCCACGGTGGAGACGACGCAGAACGGCGTCAGCCCCATTTCCCGATCCGTGGTGATCGCCGTCTGCAGCAGCGCGGGCAGCATGCGGTACTCCGCGTCAACGCCGATCTTGCGCACGTTGTCCTGCCCGATGCCGAGCGACAACGCGCCCTTTTCCACCGAAGAGTGCGCGTGTTCGGAGGCGTAAACCACCATGCCCGTCCGCGCGCCGCGATGGCGCAGCTCCGGGTCGGCCTGGGCGCGCGCCGCGGCGATGGCGTGCATTGTGGACGTCGATGCGGTGTCCAGGATCTGGCCGAAGAATTCATCCCCCAGGCCGAGCCATTGCCGCAACCATGACAGCACCACCTGCTCGAGTTCCACCTGGCCGGGCGAGGACTTCCACAGCATGCCGTTGGTGTTCACCGCCGCCGCCAGAGCCTCGGCCAGTATGCCCGGGGCCGAGGCGCTGTTGGCGAAATAGGCGTGGAAGCGCGGATGGTTCCACAGGCTCAGCGCGGGCACGATCAGGCGCTCGAAGTCGGCCAGTATCTGTTCCATCGGTTCTGGATCTTCGGGCGCCGAAGCCGGCAGCGAGTCCATTACCTCGCCTGGCTGCGCCTTAGACAGAACCGGCAGATCGCCCGCATTTTCGAGATAGGAGGCGATCCAATCCACGACCTCGTAACCATAGCGCCGGAACTCATCCGGCGGCATGTCGAACCTGCTCATCGCATTCTTCCTTTGAGGTGTGCCGGCGCCGCTGAGAAGCCACAGCAGGCGCGGCGCATGTGACGTTTCACCCTACTAAGATATAGAATGTGAACGGCCAAGGCGCCATTATTTTATGGATTCTTCCACACCCACACCATCACGCCGGTCGTTCCTCACCGGATCCGCCGCCACAGCCGCGGCTTTCACGATTGTCGAGCCGCAACTGGTCCGCGGCTGGGGCTCCGAGAAGCTCAAAGTCGGCCTGATCGGCTGCGGGAACCGCGGCACCGAAGCCATCTATAACACGATGGTGGGCGACCCGCGCACGGAACTCGTCGCCATGGCCGATATCTTCGAAGATCATCTCGAGGGCAGCCTGAAGAAGCTGAAAGCGCGCCCCGAGATGCAGCCCTTTCAGGACCGCATCAAGGTCACGCCGGAGATGCGCTTCGTCGGTTTCGATGCGTACAAGAAACTAATCGGCTCGGGCGTGGACATCGTCTTTCTGGCGACGCCGCCGGCCTGGCGCCCGATTCATTTCGAAGCCGCGATCGAGGCCAATAAACACGTCTTCTGCGAGAAGCCATTCGGCACCGACCCGGTGCATGTCCGCCGCTTCATGGCCGCTGCCAAAAAGTCGGAAGAGAAGAAACTGACCGTGGTCAGCGGCGCGCAGCGGCGCAGCGACCCGTTCTACCTCGACATGATCGCCAAAGTGCACAGCGGCGAACTCGGCGATGTGATGGCGCTGTACGCCTATTGGGTCGGCAGCCCGGTAATTCAGAACCCCAACGGCCGCAAGGAGGGCTGGGGCGATTTCGAATGGCAACACCGCAACTGGTATTCCAACCTGTGGCTGTGCGGCGACCAGATTGTCGAGCAGCACCTGCACAACATCGACGTCTGCAATTGGATTATGCGCGGCCACCCGGTGAAGTGCTGGGCCAGCGGCGGCGCCGTGTGGCGTCCCAAGGGCACCGAGATTTACGGCAACATCTACGACCACATCTCGGCCGACTTCGAATACGAAGGCGGCGTGCGCATGTCGAGCTACTGCCGGCAGTACGACCACTGCTACGAGCGCATCAACGAAGGTGTGCTCACTTCCAAGAAGCGCATGGTTTGGAACCAGACCCACGGCGCGCCGGGCTACCCCAATGAGCACGGCAAGCTGCTCAAGTCGATTCGCGGCGACGGGCCGTACGTGAACGAGGGGCAGGCGGTCGCCGAGAGCACCATGACCTGCATCATGGGCCGCGAGGCCGCGTATTCGGGCCAATTGCTTACCTGGGACATGATGATGAATTCGCAGCTCGACCTGTTTCCCAAGGGCGACTACGACTACGACATGAAGTGGCCGGCGACGCCATTCCCGGTGCCCGGCGAGTACAAGTTTATCTAGCGTCCAGGACGCTTCAGCGCGTGCCGCGGTGGATGCGCCGCGGCCGTCCGTGTGATACAACGTTGTCCATGCACGACGACGACGGCCCCCGCATCAATGGCATGGTCGAGCGCGACCCGCTCGACGATCACAGTCTGCAGCGCCGCGACTTTTTCAAGGGCGCGGGCACTCTCGCCGGCCTCATCGGCGCGGCCGGTCTGGCGCAGGCGGAGCCGCCCGCCGCCGGCGACAAGGTACCCGAGGCGAAGCCCGGTCCCGTGCTGCCAACGGTCGCGTTCGGCAAGTACAAGATCACGCGCCTCGTTGCCGGCGCCAACACGATCTACGGGTACTCGCATTTCAACTACGTCTACTCGGCGCACATGGCCGATTATCACAGCACCGGGCGGGTGCTTGCGTTTCTACGCGAACTGGAGCGCGCCGGCCTGAACACGTGGCAGGCGAGTTGGAGCGAGCGCCTCGAGACGGACTGGCTGCGCTACAAGCAGGAAGGCGGCAAGCTGCAGTTGCTGATGCTGTCGCGGCCCGGGTTCAACGACGAGCCGGAGATGCTGAAGCGCGCGATGAAACTCAAGCCCATGGGCATCGGGCAGCACGGCGTGAGCACCAACAAGTTCTGGGACGCGGGCACGTTCGACAAGTCGCTGGACTATCTCAAACGAATCCGCGACACCGGCGCGATGGTCGGCCTCTCGTGCCATAATCCGCTTGAAGTGGAGTACGCCGAGGAGCATGGCTGGGACGTGGACTACTACATGACCAGCCTGTATTACATGATTCGTCCGCGCGCAGAATTCGAAAAGCTCCTGGGCGGCCAACTGCCGTTGGGAGAGGTTTATCTGCCCGCCGATCCGCCGCGCATGCTGGAAGCCATCCGTAAGGCGAAAAAGCCGTGCCTGGCATTTAAAATTCTCGCCGCGGGGCGCACCGTCGATTCGCCGCAGCAGGTGAAGGAGCGCATGGGAGTGGCCCTGAAAGGCATCAAGCCGGGGGACGCCATGATCATCGGGCTGTACCAGCGGTACAACGACCAGATCGGCCAGACTGCGCAGTTTGTCCGCGAGATTCTGGCTTAGTCAGGATTTCTATTCACGCCTGATTTCGAGATGCGGTTGTACTCTTAATCGTCAGCACCGGCGCCGCTCTCGCGCTCATTGTGTATTGCCTGGCCATACGGCAGGAGGCAAGCGGGGCCGAGATGCGCAGGCAGCCCGGACGCCCGCGGCGCGCGGCAGACACTACACTGAAGAGAAGCACTCGCCGGCCCAACGGGCCGCCGCGCGTGCGATCACCGTTCAGACAGTCGAAGCCCCGAGAACCCATGCAGCCTTTACAATCGCCGTTTCAGGAAGTCGTCGAAGCCGAAGGTCACCTGATCGACTCGCACATCATGGAGCAGATCTTCGACACGGTGATCGAGTTTAACGGCCACTTCAACGTGGAGCACTTCTTCATCGGCCGGACCAACGCCGAGCCTTCGCGGCTGCGGCTGCGGGTGGAAGCGGCGTCGGCCGAGGAGATGGAGCGGTTGCTGTCGCGGCTGTTGGAACTCGGTTGCGCGCCCGCCGACGGCGCGGACGCGCAGTTGCGGAGCGTAGAGCGCGACCGCTGCGCGCCGGAGGATTTCTACTCGACCACGAACCACCGCACCCTGGTGCGTCGCGACGGCGCGTGGCACCTGGTGGGCCGCCAGAGGATGGACGCGCTGATCGTGTGGGAGCAGGGCGCGCCGGTGTGCCGGCGGCTGCGCGACATTCGCGCCGGGGACCAGGTGGTGGCCGGGATGAAGGGCATTCGCGTGGTGCCCGAGTCGAAGGAACGCGACCGGCTGGCGTTCGCCTTCATGTCCAACGGCACGTCGTCCGAACGACAAGTGGAAACGGCAGTGAGCCAGACCGCCGCGCTGATGCGCCACTGCCGCGAGGCGCGCCAGCCGATCATTGTCGTGGCCGGGCCGGTAGTGGTCCATACGGGCGGCAACACGGGCCTGGCGGCGCTGATCCGCGAAGGTTGGGTGGATGCGCTGCTGGCGGGCAACGCGCTGGGGGTCCATGACATCGAGGCGGCGATTCTGGGCACATCGCTCGGCGTGCGTCTGAGCGACGGCCGTCAGGCCGAGCACGGCCACCGCAACCATATGCGCGCGATCAACGCCGTTTATCACGCCGGCTCGATCGCCGCGGCAGTGCGGCAGGGCCGGCTGGCGAAGGGCATTCTGTTCGAGTGCGTCACCCACAATGTGCCGTTCGTGCTGGCCGGCAGCTTGCGCGACGACGGCCCGCTGCCCGAGACCATCACCGACATGAACGCGGCCCAGGACGCCTACGCGGAGCACCTGCGCGGCGCGGGCCTGGTGCTGTGCCTGGGCTCGATGCTGCACTCGATCGCCGTCGGCAACATGCTGCCGGGATGGGTGAAGACCGTGTGCGTGGACATCAACCCGGCCGTGGCGACCAAGCTCAGCGACCGCGGCACCGGCCAGGCCCTGGGCGTGGTCACCGACGTCGGCATCTTCCTCGACCGGCTTTCGAAGACGCTGGTTTAGCGGCCCGAGGGCCCGACCGGAAAGTCCTGGCGGGAGAAGAAGTTTTCGCCCGCGGTTCCGCAACCGAGCGCGGGACGATGCGGGCGGCTACTCCGTCTTCGAGTAGTAATACGAATGGTAGTAAGTGTATTTGCTGTAGAGTTCGCTCTTCTGCGCGCAATTCACGACGATGCCGAGAATATTGTTCTGGCACAGCGAACCGATGGCCCGGGTCACAACCTCGATGGTCGTGGAGCCCAGGCGGACCACCAGCACAAGACCGTGAACCAGGGTGCTCAGCAGGTTGGCATCGGCGGCGAACAGCAGCGGCGGAGAGTCGAGAATCACCCAGTTAAAAACGCTGGGCAAGCGGTCCAACAGCGTCTTCACCTCGGCCAGATTCAGCAATTCCAGCGGATTCAGGACCGCCTCCCCGGCGGGCATGATGTAGAGGTTGGTGCCCTCGATGCGCCGGATCACCTCGTGCAATTGGGCCTTGCCCTGGAGATAGTCGGTCGCTCCGGGGCTGCGCGGCATCTGAAACAGGTTGTGCAGAACCGGGCGGCGAAAATCGAAATCGCAGAGCAGCGTCAGGTTGCCTTCGAGGTGCGATTGCGCCAGAGCCAGGTTGGCCGCGGTGAAAGACTTGCCCTCCGCCGGCGAAGGAGAAGTGATGACCAGGGTATGGATCGGTTGCAGCGTCTGGAGGTGGTTGAGCCGCGTGCGCAGGCTCCGGAACTCCTCGGCGGGAGGCTCCGTGGGACGTGCGCTGTCGATCAGCGACGCCTCGGGGGACGGCGTGTAGGGTATGACCTCAATCTTCTCGAGCAGGCCCGCCAAATCGGTCGACCCACCGCCTGGCACAGCATGCGCGGCCGCGGCCGGACGCCCTCCCGGCGTTATTCCCGACGGATCGGATCTGCGCAGCGCGTCGTGAACTCTGCTCATAATGCCGTGCCTTATTCCTTTTGTGCGATTCCGCGGTTGACCCAGTGGCCAGTCCGGCCGGACGACAGGATCGTCCGGCAGAAGCTGGTCAGGATTTCGAAGTGTAGTAATAGATGACCGATCCCGACATGAGCAGGACTCCGATCACGAAGGCCGCGGACCATCCGAGCCAGGCCATTCTGCGCCGGCGCCGGACCACGAAATCATTCTCCAAAAGCGGGACGCTGCCCAGAATTGTCAATCGGGTATAGGCCCGGACGTCCTTCAAGCTCTTCAGAGAGACATCTCTCAACTCACGGGCTATGGCCACGCCGATGCCCAGGGCGATGCCCAAAGCCGCAGCCACGAAAATAATCATCGGGCGCCTGGGCGCGCTGGGCGTGGAGGGCGTAGAGGCCGCCTCGAGCTGCTCGAGGGTCTCGCCCTGCCCGCGCGTGTCGAGGTCGGTTGAAAGCCTGGAATCCTGTAGCCGCAAGGTCATGCCCTGGTAACGCGTGGCGGCATTCTCGCGGTCCCGCAGCAGCGCCATATAGGCGGAGCGCGCCAGCGGGCTGGCCGCAACCTGCGCCTGCAATGTCCTGGAACGCGTGCGTGCGGCTTCAATCTGCCGGTTGAACTCCTCGAGTTCCATATCCTTCGCCTGGATCTGGGCCTGCAGGCGGGCGATGCTGGCGCGCAGTTCGCGGTTGGGGTTGGCGCTTGCCGTGACGGTCTGGCTAGGGCCGGAGCGGCCAGGAATCGCGACCGGCTTGGCCGTGGACAATTGCGCGGCATACTGGTCGCGCTCTTTCCGCTTGGCCGCCAGGGAATTCATGACCCGCTGCACGTCCGGATGGCTGTCTTTGTAACTCTGGCGGAGCACGGCCAACGTCTCCTCCGCTTTGCCGATGTCCCGGTCGAGATCGTCGAGATGCTGATCGCGGATCACCGGAGCAGGCGCGCTGCCGGGCGCGGCATTAGCCGCCGGTGCGGTCGCCGGGACCGGCAGTTGTTCTTCCTGAAAATGCAACTGGGCCTCCAACTGGAGCTTGTCCTGGCTGGCCCGGTTGACGCTCATGCTGAGATTCTGAATGTTCTGGTCGGTGCTCGAAACCAGGAACAGGAGCGACTGCGCCTCTTCCGGCAAAGCGCCGGTGTTGGCCGCCTTGAAGTCGGCGATTTTACGATCGATGTCTTCCAGATCCTGCTTGGCATTCTGGGCTTCCTGCTTAAAGAAGTCGGTCGTCGAATTGGATTCCGAGGAGCGCGCCGTACTGGCCTCGCTGAGGAACTTCGCAAGCAGATCCTGGCAGACTCGCTGTGCGGTGCGGCGATCCGAATACGAATAAGAAACCGAAAAGGCAAACACGCGGCCACCGCCCACGACAGTGTTTAACCCGCGCAGAGGGCTGGGCACGATGTCCTTCTTCATGATCTCCAGAACGTCCTCCATCGGAAGCCGCCGGCGCTTGTCCGGGTAGAGGTTATAGGACTGAATCATGTTCGACAGCGATTCGCGGCTGATGATGTTCTGGTAAATGGTATTCACCCGCTGGTTCATTTCTTCATTCAGATTCGACGCGACCAGGCGCGAGGAGACTTGGGGCGGCACCACGCGGATCTGGCCCGTGGCGGTGTAAGTATCCGGCCAGAGGTAGGCGACCATCACGCCCAGGACAAGGCCCAGAAAGGCGGGGCCGATGATCCACGCGCGGTGACGCCGCACGATGTCGAGATAGTCCTCCATGTCGAGCTCGCGCCGCTGCACGGAAATCGGTTGATCCGGAATCGCCCCTTGCATGCTTAGCTCTCCTCGGTCTGCCGCCTACGGAACATAAATGTGGTCACCGTCCTGGAGCAGAATGTTCTGCTCGAGGTGCTTGCCCTTGATGACTTCGTTGTAGTTGAACTTTATGCGCTCGGTGCCGCGCATGATAATGATGCCGCTCTTTTTGGACCACTCGCCCAGGCCGCACAGGCTGATGGCCTCGAGGATCGTAGTGGGAGTGACCAAAGGGAAGGGCCCGGAATGGCCGACGCTCCCGCTGACGAAGTACTTCTTGCTCTCGACCGAGGCGACTGAAACGTCAACCTGCGGTGAGTTGAGGACCTGGCCGAGGGCCTCGACGCATTTCTTCTGCAGTTCCAGCGGGGTCAACCCGGAGGCCTGGACATCGCCGACCAGCATGAGGGTGATCTTTCCATCGGGGCGCACGCGAACGGCACGGCTGAGATCCGGCTCCTTCCAGACGCGCACGTCCAGCACATCACCGGCGCCGATCTTATACGTGTTCGGATCGACCGCCGCGGCGACCTGCGGGACCGGCAGGGGTTTGGCTTCCTCCGGCTGCTGAGATTGTGCCGGCGCGCCCTGGGGCTTCGCGGCGGGGGCCTGCGCGCTCACGGGTCCGGCAAACAAAGCGATCGCCAGCACACAACCCGAAAGCCGCCCAGTATTCCAAATCACACGCTTCATCGTGACTCCTCCGCTCGCGGCGGAAGGAGGTGGAAAGCGGACTGCATGTCTTTTCATAGAGATGAGTCAACACCCCGATTCGACGCAAGTGTTCCTGGTATGGTATTTTAGCATCCGCCGGGCGAGCCGCGGCGCGGCCGGATCCAGCAATCAACCAATTCCGCCGAAGTCTTCTTTAGTCAACACAGATCCGCATACACACTCTATCGGACATTTTCGCGGAGTGAATAGGGCTCCCCGGAACGGCATGACGATCTCTCGAGTCCGCGGCTTTGCCGGTCGTTGGGAAGAAGACGCCTCAGCTTTGGCAGCACGCGTATCCCGCGGCTTTGAGCAGCCGGTAGACCAGCGACACGGGCAATCCGACGACGTTGAAATAGCAGCCCTCGATGCGTTCGATAAACTTCGAGGCCCGGCCCTGGATGGCGTAGGCGCCGGCCTTGTCCATGGGCTCTCCGCTGGCGGTGTAGTCGAGCACTTCCTGGTCCGTCATGGGCGCGAAGACGACGCGGGTCGCTTCGACCGCGGCGCGCTCGACGCCGGCGTGAAGCAGGCAGACGCCCGTGAGCACGGTGTGCGTCCGGCCGCTCAGAAGGCGGAGCATGCGCGCGGCATCTTCGACCGAGCGTGGCTTCTCGAGCACCTCGCCAGCGGCGACCACGACCGTGTCGGCGGCCAGGACGAATTCGGCGGGATCGACGGCGGCGGCGCGTGCCTTTTCGATGGCCAGACGGCGCACGTAGTCCGGCGGCGACTCCGCGCTCAGGCGGCTCTCGACGATGCCGGGGATTCGGACGATGAACGGCAGGCCGGCCTGGCGCAGGAGCTCGCTGCGACGCGGCGATTGGGAGGCGAGCACCAGCATAACGAGTCATCAGCTTAACATGCCGGCCCGGCGCGGGCGGCAGATCCCGCGCATGCTAGAATGGCGGTTCCAGGACAGGACCGAATGGAAAGAGCCGGGCGTATTTTGAGCCGTCTGAAGGCGGCGCGAGGATCGCTCCCCGCCAGCGAACTGGTGGCCGCCGCGTGGCCCGCCGCGGTGGGTGTCAGGCTGGCCTCCCATACGCGTGTGGTGGGGCTGTACAATGGCCGCCTGATCGTGGAAGCGGAAGACGCCATCTGGCAACAGAACCTGACGAGCCTGAGCGCGCAGATTCTGGCGAATCTGAGGAAACTGCTGCAGTCGGAGACCCCGCGCGAGATCGAATTCAGGATCGGCGCACGGCGGCGGCCGCCACATCGGGCGGAGTCCGTGCGGGCTCCGGGCCTGTTTGGCCGTGAGTCGTCGGGCATCGCCGACGCGGAGTTCGATTATCTTTACACGCAATCCCGCAGAAAGGCCGGCGCTTGAAACTCACCGAAAGTCAGGTTCGCGGCATCGCGGACTTAGCCAACCTGCACCTGAGCGAGGAAGAGATTGCGCGCATGGCCCGCGATCTGGACGAGATTCTGACGCATGTCGACAAGCTCAACGAATTGGAGACCAAGAACGTCGAACCCATGGCCCAGGTACTCTTCGAAGCCGGTGCAACTGCATCGCTCAGGGAGGACGTCGAGGTGACGCCCCTCACGAACGCCCTCGCGCTGGGCAATGCACCGCTCGCGGGCGCGGGCTTCTTCAAGGTGCCGAAGGTGATTGAGCGCTGACGGGCGTTCAAGAACGCAGATGGACATTCGCACACTCACCATTCCTCAGATCCGCGCCGGGCTGGCCGCACGCGAGTTCAGCGCGAGCGAGTTGGCCGAGGAGGCCCTGCGGTTCGCCCATGTCGAGAATCCCAAGACGAACGCCTACCTGACCTTCAGCTCCGAACGGGCGCTCGAAGCCGCGCGGAGCGTGGACCGGCGGCTGGCCCGCGGCGAAGACCCGGGTGCGCTGGCCGGTGTGCCGGTAGCGGTGAAGGATGTCATCGTCACCCAGGGCCTGCGCACGACGTGCGGCTCCAAACTGCTTGAGAAGTTCATTCCGCCCTACGATGCCACGGCCGTGGAACGCCTCGAGGCGGCGGGCGGCGTGGTGATCGGAAAGACGAATTGCGACGAGTTCGCGATGGGCTCGTCCACCGAGAACTCGGCTTACGGGCCGGTGCGCAACCCGGTGGCGCTGGAGCGCGTCCCGGGAGGCTCCAGCGGCGGCTCCGCGGCGGTGGTGGCGCAGGGGACGGCGGTGGTCGCGCTGGGTTCGGACACGGGCGGATCGATTCGCCAGCCGGCCAGTTTCTGCGGCGTGGTGGGCGTGACGCCGACCTACGGACGGGTCTCGCGCTACGGGCTGGTAGCCTTCGCCAGTTCGCTCGATCACATCGGGCCGTTCGCCCGCACGGTGGAGGACGCGGCGGTGCTGCTTCAGACCATCGCCGGGCGCGATCCCAAGGACGCGACCAGCGCGTTCGCCCCAGTGCCGGACTACGGCGCGGCGATGCGGCAGGATGTCAAAGGGATGAAGATCGGGCTGCCGAAGGAGTACTTCGCCGGCCTGGAAAACGAAACCCGCGAGCAGGTGGAGAAGGGCATCGGCCTGCTGCGCCAACTGGGCTGCGAGACGGTCGAGATCAGCCTGGCGCACACTGCGTACGCCATCGCCTCCTACTACATCATCTGCACGGCCGAGGCGAGCTCCAACCTGGCGCGCTATGACGGCGTGCGCTACACCACCCGCTCGGCTGCCGCCAAAACGCTGGCGGAGATGTATAAGTTCAGCCGCGGAGAGGGCTTCGGGACCGAGGTGAAGCGCCGCATCATGCTGGGCACGTACGTGCTGAGCGCGGGCTACTATGACGCCTATTATCTGAAGGCGCAGAAGGTGCGGGCGCTGATTGCGCGCGACTTCGCGCAGGCCTTCGAGGGCGTGGATGCGATCATCACGCCGGTGTCGCCGTTCCCGGCATTCCGGCTGGGGGAGAAGCTGGACGATCCGCTGCAGATGTACCTGAGCGACATCTACACGATCACCGGCTCGCTGGCCGGCATCCCGTGCATGAGCGTGCCCTGCGGCCGGACGCACGGCGCCGGATCGGATCCGCTGCCGGTCGGCATGCAGATCCTCACCCGGCATTTCGACGAACCGGGCATGTTCCGGCTGGCCGCGGCCTTTGAGCGCACCGGCGGATTCGCGGTCTGAGCCCGCGCCAGTTGCGCTGAATCCTTCGCCGTGAGCGTCACATCTGCATAAGCAGAGGATTAAGCATGCCATTCACTTTGAAACCGCTCCCGTATGCGTTCGATGCGCTGGAGCCGCATATCGACGCGCGGACGATGGAGATTCACCACGACAAGCATCACGCCGCATATGTGACCAACCTGAACAAGGCCCTGGAGTCCGCGCCGGAACTCGACGGAAAGAGCCTTGATACTCTGCTGGCCAACGGCCTGAAGGCTGTGCCCGAATCTATCCGCACCGCGGTCCGCAACAACGGCGGCGGGGACTGGAACCACACCATGTTCTGGGAGATCATGGGCCCCAAGGCGGGCGGCGCGCCGGTGGGCCACGTGGCCAAAGCGATCGGCGCCAAATACGGCAGCTTCGACGAGTTCAAGACGAAGTTCGCCGCGGCCGGCATGGGCCGCTTCGGTTCCGGATGGGCGTGGCTCATCAAGACGTCCGAGGGCGGAGTGGACATCGTCAGCACGGCCAATCAGGACAACCCGCTGTCGGAAGGCAAAGTGCCGGTGTTCGGCCTTGACGTGTGGGAACATGCCTATTACCTGCACTATCAGAACCGCCGCGCCGACTACATCGGCGCATGGTGGAACGTGGTCAACTGGGGCCACGTGGAAGACCGCTTCAACGCGGCCAAGTAACGGCGTCAGCACCCCGATTACGGGACAATACCGGGTGGTGTCCCAGAGCGTTCACGAACGATTTCTGCGCCGCGCCCTGGAACTGGCGAAAGACAACGCCACGTCCGGGCGCGGCGGTCCATTTGGGGCCGTCGTCGCGCACGGCGAAGAGATCGTCGTGGAAAGCGTGAACCTGGTCACCGCGAGCCTGGATCCGACGGCGCACGCCGAGGTGAATGCGATCCGCGAGGCTTGCCACAAGCTAGGCACATTCACGCTGCAAGACTGCGCCCTGTACTCGAGTTGCGAACCCTGCCCGATGTGCCTGGGCGCCATCTATTGGGCGCGGCTGGGCGCGCTGTACTTCGCCGGAACGCGCCAGGATGCCGCGCGCGCAGGCTTCGACGATTCCCTGTTGTACGAACAAATCGCCTTGCCGATGTTCGAGCGGCGGCTGCGCACCGTCCGGCTGCTGGACTCCGATGGCGCGGCCCCCTTCGAAGCCTGGCTGCGGCACCCGGGACGCATTTCCTACTGACCGGGGCCGGGGGAGCGAGCCCGAGCGTCTACACTCGAAATAGGATGGCCCAGTCTCCCGCGAGATTGTTATGGATCTGTCTGCCGCTGGCCTTTCCAGCAACGCTGGGGGCCCAATTCACGGTTCAACTCGCGCCGCGGACCGACCGGCAATTCATCGAATACCAGCAAGCCGCCGAGGCAAGAATGGACTGGCAGGCACACCTGTCGCCCGCGCCCGGCGAGGTGTCGATCGCCGCCGGAGCCGAAGCCGCGGTGACCGGCGTTCCAGGCGGGATGATCCACGACTGGAGGGCGGCTACGATCGTGCCGGGAGCGACGGTTGCGCAGGCGCTGGCGGTGCTGCAGGATTACGCCAACTACAAGCGCATCTATGCTCCGGAAATAGCGGACTCGAAGCTGCTGAGCCACGAGGGCAACACATATCGAGTCTATCTGCGGCTCATCAAGAAGAAGGTCCTGACCGTGGTCCTCGACAGCGAGTACGAAGTCGAATACCGCCGGCTCGGAAACGGCCGCGAATCGCCCAACCGCTGGGCGATCTTGTCCCGCTCGACCAAGTTTGCCGAAGTGAGCAACGGCCAGGAGCTGCCGCCCGGAACGGGCCACGGGTTCCTGTGGCACTTGAATTCCTATTGGCTGATTGAGCCGCGCGGCGAGGGCGTCTATCTGGAGTGCCGCTCAATCTCGCTGTCCCGCGATATTCCGGTGGTCTTCGAATGGATCATCAAGCCGATGGTGACGAGCGTGCCGCGCGAATCGCTGCGCGGCCTGATGAACGCGACGGCGCGCGCGCTGACGGACCAGCATGCCCCGGCCTCGCGGCCAGAGCCTTCCGCCCGGTGAATCCACGGCAGACCTGCCTCTACCTAAGTGCAGCCCCGCACATCCCTCGATGCGCGCCGCGCGAACCTGTCGCCGCCACCCATTTGGACTTCCGAAGTGTGCACGCTTTGGCAGGCTGGCCAAGCTACGCCGCCGGGCTCAGCCTGGCGAACCCCGGCCACTCCCACCTGAGCGGCCGGGGCACTGCCAGCGCAATTACGGATACAGCCCGCGGATTTTAATCGCTTCCGCGACGCGGCCGATGCCAACCATGTTGGCCGCGACTCGCATGCCCACCTTCCGGTCGACGTGATTCTTCAGTACGTCGTTGAAGGCCGTCTTCATGACCTTCTCCAACCGGTTGTAGATGTCCTGGGCGTCCCAGAACAGGTGCTGCTCGTCCTGCACCCATTCGAAGTAGGAGACCGTGACACCGCCGGCGTTGCATAGAATGTCGGGGATGACGAATCCGCCCCGCGCTTCAATGATCCGGTCGGCATCCGGCGTCAGCGGGCCGTTGGCCGCTTCGGCGACGATCTTGGCCTTCACGTAGGTGGCGTTTTCCTCATGGATGACGTTTTCGAGCGCAGCCGGGATGAGGATGTCGCATTCCAGCCGCAGGAGTTCATCGGCTGTGATCGGCTCGGAGCCGGCGAAGCCCGCCACGCGCCCTGTCTGCTCTTTGTAGAGCATCAGCTTGGGGATGTCGAGACCGTCTTTATTGTAAATGCAGCCGGTCGAATCGCTGACGCCGACCACGTAGCATTGGTGGCTGTCGAGCAGGTGCGCGGCGATCGAGCCCGCGTTGCCGAAGCCCTGCACGACCACCTTGGCGCCCTTAATCGGCAGCCGCAGGTGCTCGCAGGCCGACAGGATGGTGTAAAACACTCCGCGGCCGGTCGCCTCATTGCGTCCCAGCGAACCGCCCAGGCACAGCGGCTTGCCCGTGACCACCCCTTGCACCGTGTAGCCCTTGGTCATGCTGTAGGTGTCCATGATCCAGGCCATGGTCTGCGAATTGGTGTAGACGTCCGGCGCCGGGATGTCCTGTGACGGCCCGATCAGCGGCAGGATGGCGCTGGTGTAGCGCCGCGTCATGTGTTCCAACTCGGTTTGCGACATCTCCTTCGGATTGCATGTGACGCCGCCCTTGCCGCCGCCGAACGGGATGTTCACCACGCTGCACTTCCAGGTCATCCAGGTCGCCAGCGCTTTAACTTCGTCCAGGGTCACGCCGGGGTGATAGCGGATTCCGCCCTTGGCCGGGCCGCGCGCCGTGCTGTGCTGCACGCGGTAGCCTTCGAAGCGGCGGATGTGACCGTTATCCATTCGAACCGGCAGCGTCACGGTCAGGATCCGCTCCGGGTATTTGATCATTTGACGAATATCCTGGGAGAGCTCGAGAACGTCGGCGGCTGAGTCGAAGTTTTCGAGCGCCAGGGTGTATGGGTTTCTCTCTGCAACTGCTGCGAGCATGGCAACAGACTCCTTTGAGACGAAACAATCTGACGGCTCGCCATAGCGAGCGCTGCGCCTGACATTCATGGTCCGGCGTCCGGCCACACGCGAGGCCCGGCGACGGGGCGCCGCTCTGCGGGAAAAACGGCGCGCTCGCCTGGCCCAATCCAATAATCGAAGCCGCAGTCGGCCGCGGCTCGATTGAGTGCAGTTAAAGCCTAGCACCACTTTCATGAGGTGCCAAGGGGCGAATGGCTGGTAATTGAGATCCCGATCGCCGCGCCGGCGAGCCGCTGGGACGGCGACTTTCAAAAACTGTCCAGATTTACCGTCGCCGGCCGCCCGGCCCGGTTGCGCCCCGGCTTTCACTCCGGGCCGAATTATGGGATACTAAAAATGCCATTTGATCGCTCCGCGAAACCCGGCCGAGATCCTTTTCTGCCTAGTCTAGCCCGCCGTCAATTGAGTCAGGAGAATCCATGAAGAACATTTTCGTTGGCAATTTGGATTTCGGTACTACCGAAGAATCGTTGCGTCAACTCTTTGCAGAATACGGGACCGTCGATCGCGTCAGCATCGTAACAGACCGTGACACCGGCCGCTCGCGCGGCTTTGCATTCGTCGAAATGCCGGAAGCCAGTGAGGCCGATAAGGCCATCAATGCCTTGAACGGCTTTTTCCAGGGCGGTCGTGCACTTAACGTGAACGAAGCGCGCCCCAAGGTCGAACGCGGCGCCGGTGACCGCGGCGGCCCCCGTCAGCGTCGTGAGCCTCGCTGGTAACAGCATTTGACTTCGAACCGGGCCGGTTTCGATCGAATGGCTTGTTGGGTGATGGGAGACAAACTTGGGTTCACGATCTCATACGACATTCAAGAAGCGGCAGAAGGAACAGGCCCGGACGGAGAAAGCTCGCGAAAAATTGGAAAAGCGCCAGCTGCGGAAGGTCGAGAAGAGCACGCTGCCTGGCGAAAGCTCCGTGATTATTGATTCAGATAGCGACCTCAACGACAGTTCACTCGACGTGCTCGATCTGAGTTCGCTCGATACAGAGCCGGAAGAGACAGAGACAGAACAGGTTTCCACCTATCCGCGCCCCAAGTAGGGCCCGCTGGGCGATTCGAGTCTGCACCCCTACCCTTACAGCCTGTAAATCCGCAGCAGCACTCGGCCTGAGTGCGCTGCCCCGCCTTTTGTTGTACCCAACCCCTATGGGCCGTAGCCTCGACCAGATTCTCGAGGTATTCATGTACCGTCGTGCCCATCGTGGCGCTCGCGACTGCCTGGTAACGGAGACACCTCCATACTCGATCAATGCCTCGCGTCGTGCCCATCGTGGCGCACACGACTCCCTGGTGGGGTGGAGCGGACGGCCACGTCCGCGCCGGACCTCCGGGTCCGGCTCCCGAGCGTGTGCCCGGCGTCAACCCCCAACGACGCTGCGGGTATCGATCATCTCCGAAGACGGTCTACACCCGTTGGATCCTATGGCAGACGCCCGTCGTGGCCCTCACTTGTGCCGGCCCGATTTGGAAAAACGGTAAGGCCTTACGGACATGGCCCTTTCGAATCATTAGATTACAGACAAAATCGGTAACCCCCTTACTGTTTCCCCCTTCCCGCGCCGCCGGGTTCGGCAGCCTTAGGACGAGGCTCCAGTGTCCTCGGGAAAACGCTGCTGTATCCGGTGCAATCGACGCAATCCGGCAATCCCGGCCGTCCAGCCAGGAGGCGGCGAGTCAATCCAACTCAGGCGCGGTTTTCAGCTCTGCCGCGGGCGTCTACAGCAGCGCGGCGAGATCGGTGTACTCGATGCCCTGCGAGTCGGCCACAGCCTTGTAGACGCATTTCCCTTTGCAGGTATTCACGCCCAGCGCCATGGCGGGATTCGAACGGATGGCCGCTTCGACGCCCTTCGACGCGAGCTGCATCAGGTAGGGAAACGTGGCGTTTGTAAGCGCGTAAGTCAACGTGTGCGGCACGGCGGCGGGCATGTTGGAAACGCAATAATGCAGCACGTTGTCGACGAAGTAGACCGGATCGGTGTGCGTGGTGGCGTGGGAGGTTTCGAAGCACCCGCCCTGGTCGATGGCGACGTCCACCACCACCGAACCGCGCTTCATCTGGGCGATCATGTCGCGCCGCACCAGCCGCGGCGCGGAAGCGCCGGGAATCAGCACCGCGCCGATCACCAGGTCGGCCTGGCGCACGCTCTCCTTGATGGTCCAGGAGTTGGAGGCCAGCGTGATCAGCGCGCCCATGTAAATGTCGTCCAGCTCGCGCAGACGATTCAGATTGCGGTCGATGATGGTCACGTTCGCGCCCAGGCCGTGGGCGATCTTGGCGGCATTGTGCCCGACCACGCCGCCGCCGAGGATCACCACGTTGGCCGGAGCGACGCCGGGCACGCCGCCCAGCAGGATGCCCCGTCCGCCATTAGGCGCTTCCAGGTACTGCGCTCCGACCTGCACCGCCATCCGGCCCGCCACTTCGCTCATTGGGGTCAGGCAGGGCAGCGAGCCGTCCTTCTCCTGAATGGTCTCGTAAGCGATGGCCGTCACCTTGGATTCCAGCAGCCGGGCCGTCAATTCCGCGATCGGCGCCAGATGCAGGTAGGTGAACAGGGCCAGGTCCGGGCGGAAGAAGCCGTATTCGGAGGGCTGCGGCTCCTTCACCTTGACGACGACCTGTGCGCTGTTCCAAACCTCCGCGGCGGCCGGGACGATTCGCGCGCCGGCCTCCAGATATTCTTCGTCGGTGAGACTGGAAAGCGCGCCGGCACGGGTTTCCACCAACACCTCGTGGCCGGCCTCCACCAGCGCGCTGACACCGTGCGGGACCAGCCCCACGCGGGATTCGTGGTCTTTCACTTCTCGGGGTACGCCTATGATCATGGGAAATGTCCTTCCGGAGATCGCTGTGGCGCCTCGCTCGGACCCGGCGGGGGTTCCCGTTTGGGTCCAAGACCGAGGGCGATGAGCGTCAATGAATCGAGCTTGCCGCGCCCGCTCAGATTGTCGATGTTCTGATCCGCCTGGAACTTCTTCAGCGCTTCCACGGTCGCCGCATCCCAGACGCCGCTGGCCTCGACGGGGTAGCCGTGGTCTTTGAGCGCCTGCTGGATTTCGCGGATGCGGTCGGGCGCCGGCTGCTGCTGCCGGGGCACTTTCCTGGAAGCGGCCTTCGAGCTGACCTTGGAGGAGCGTTTCCGGGAAGACGTGGATTTCCTGGCCGTGCCCGGCGACGCCTTCTGGGTCGCGGGCTTGGCCGTGGACTTACCTGAAGAAGCCACGCCCTTCGATTTACTGTCGGCGGTCTTCTTCTTGGCGGTGGCAGGATCCGGCGCGCCCTGGAAGGCCGCCGGAAGATCCGGCTGCCAGGCAAAGAGGAACGCCAGCAGCGGAATCAGAACAAAGCCTGTTGCCAGGCGGGGCGGCTGCACGATTGCCAGTCTACCAAATGGTCGCGTTGGAAACCCTTCCCGGAGTGTGCGGCTGGATGAATAAGCCCGCGCTCCCGACGGCGGCGGAACGGTGAAAAGGCGGGGGGCACAGTGGCCGCTCGGTGGAAACGAGGGCATTGGCCGGCTCGGCGCGGGAGTCGGCGCTATGCCCCTGGCCTTCGACCAGGCCAGGGGCGTAGTTGAGAGTGGAATGCGAGAGCAGCTACTCCTTGGGGAGCGTGCCGCTCAAATGGGCGGGGGTCCATTCGAACTGCCCGCGGGTCGTGCCGGGCAGTTTTCTAAGGACGCGAAACGCCACCGCGTCGCCGGGCTTGAGCTTCGCCTGGATCTTCTTGACGTCCTCGAAACTGTTGACCGGCTGCCGGTTGATAGACAGGATGATGTCCTTCTCCTTGACGCCGATCTCGTCGGCGAAGGAGTCTTCCTCGACCGTGGTGACCTGGACGCCGCCCGTCGCGTCGGCCGGCAGCTCCTTGTGCAGTTCTTCGCCCAGCGCGCGCAGGCCGATGCCGAAGCGCACCGAGGTGTTCTCGGTCTTGTCGTCCGGCTCGGTCATTTGCGGACGCCGCCCGGCGAAGCGCGGATCGTCTTTGAACACTTTGTCGCGGTCGCCGATGACGAGTTGCTTGTCCATCTTTTGACCGCCGCGATCGATCGTGAGCGTGAGCTTGGTGCCCACCGCCAGTTCGGCAACGCGGGCGACGAGGTCGTCGCCGTCCTTCACCGCCTTGCCATTCAGCGCCAGCACGATGTCCTCGGATTTGACGCCGGCCTCGGCCGCCGGTCCGCCCGGCGTGACCTTTTCGACGACCACGCCGTGGTCGTAACCGTAGGCCTTCAGCTCTTCCTGCTTTTGTGTCCGCGGGAACGAGATGCCGATGGAGCCGCGGACCACTCGTCCGAGCTGGACGATGGAGTTGTAATCGCGCGCGGCGATATTGATCGGCAGGGCAAAGCCGATGCCCTCATAGCCGCCGCTGCGGGTGGCAATCATCGTGTTGATGCCGATCACCTCGCCGTTGTAGTTCAGCAGCGGGCCGCCCGAGTTGCCGGGGTTGATGGCGGCATCGGTCTGGATGAAGCGCTGGAACTGCTGGGCGATGTCGCGACCGAGCGCGCTGATGATGCCCGCCGTGACCGAGGTCTCCAGGCCGAACGGCGCGCCGACGGCAATCGCCCAGTCGCCCACCTGCACGCCGTCGGAGTTGGCGATCCGGACCGGCGTCAGCGGGCGGCCGGCGTCGATCTTGATGACCGCGACGTCGGTTTCGGCGTCTGAGCCGATCAGCTTGGCTTTGTATTCTGTCGCATCGTTGGCCAGTTTGACTTTGATGTGATCGGCGTTCTCCACCACATGCAGATTCGTGAGGATGTAGCCGTTCCGGTCGACGATGAAGCCGGAGCCGGAAGCTTCCTGCTTGGAATTAGGCGGCTGCTGCATCGGGCCCTGTTCGCCGAAAAAGCGGTGGAACAGGTCCATGTCGTCGTCGCCCTGGTCATCGCCTTGAGGAGCGCCGCGTTTTTTGTTGGACACCTGCTTCGGCTTCCAGTCGGTGGAGATGTAGACCACCGAGGGCTCGATGGCCTTGGCGATTTTCACGAATTCGTTGTCCAGTTTGTGGATCGGCGGAATCGTCAGCGGCGTCGCGTCGGACACGGCCGCCTGTCCTCTTGCCGCATGGAGTCCCTGCGTCAGCAGGGAGCCCATGACAATAACGGAGCAGAGTGTGAATACCAGCAGGCTCAGCGTGGGGAGCTTCTGCCGGCGGATTCGTTCTAGCCAGCTCATAATGTTTTTCCGGAACCTTCCGTGAGTTTAGACTCTATCTTCCTATTATTGCGACGTATGAACCGCGGGAAACGTCACGCGCCCGGCTGATTCTGTGGATGAACCTGCCCGAAAGAGGGTTTCAATTCGACGAACAGGATGGCCGTCAGAATCAATGCCGCTCCGCTCAGGGTGCGAACACCCCAGCGCTCGCCGGACCAGATCCAGGCCGTAAGGGCGGCAAAGACGGGTTCCAGGGCGAAGATCAGCGCGGCGTGGGTGGCGCTGGTCCGGGCCTGGGCCCAGGTATAAAGCGCGAAGGAGACGGCCGTAGCGAACACGGCGGTCGCGAGCAAGGCGAATGACAAGCGGGGCGTCCAGGCCAGGCGCGGCGGCTCGATCCACCAGCAACTGGCGGCGGAAAGCATGGCTACGGTGAGGATTTGCCACAGCGTCAGCGCCTCGTGGCAGCGGGCGGTGCTGAAGCGCGCCACCGCGACCATGTGCGCCGAAAAAGCGAAGGCGCAACCGATGGTGAGCAGGTCGCCGAAGGACAAACGGAAGCCGCTGGACGGTTCGATGGTTAGCAGCGCGGTGCCGCCGATGGCCAGCGCCGCGCCGGTCCACTCAATCCAGCCGGGCGCGCGCCGATGAAGTAGAGCGGACATGATCGGCACCAGAACGATGAACAAGCCGGTGAGAAAGGCGGACTTGGAAGCGGCTGTGGTGAGCAGTCCGGCGGTTTGGAGCGCATAGCCCAGGAACAGAAAGCAGCCACACAGCATGCCGCCCCGCCAGTGCGAGAGGAATCCGCTCAGAGAGCCGGGGCGGAAGCGGAACAGGAGCAACAGCAGCAGCGAGGCGAGGCTGAATCGCAACGCGAGAAAAACCAGGCTGGAGGCGTCGGCCAGCGCGGACTTCACGACCACGAACGTGACGCCCCACAGGAATGACACGAACACCAGGATGAGATCGGCGCCCAGGCGCTGAGAGGAAGCGCTGCCGGTCACTCGCTCACAGCCTCCGCAAGCATCAGCCCCAACATATAGAGAATCCGCCGCAGACCGATTTCGCGGCCCTCGGGGCTGTACCACTCCGCCGGCGTGTGAGCGCCGCCGCCCGCGCCTCCGGCGCCGATGGAGAGCGCCGGCAAACCCAGCGAAAGCGGGATGTTGGCGTCGGTCGAGGCGCAATCGGGGGTCGCCGGAAGCCCCACCTCCGCATCTACCGCGCGGATAAACGAAAGCAGCGGCGAGGAGTCGGGTAAACACCCTCCCGGCCGGTTGCCAGCCTCTTTACGTTTGGCCGTCACCCGGCCGCCAGTGGCGCGCTCATTCTCGGTCTGCAGCGCCTCCTCGAGTGCGGCCGCCAGTTCGACCGACAGGGCCTCCAGCAGCGCGGGGTCTTGCGAGCGCAGGTCCACTTTGGCGCGGGCCGAGGATGGAATGGCGTTGACCGTCGTGCCACCGTCGATAACGCCGAAATTGAACGAGAACCGCCCCGCATGCCCGGCCGCCGCGCGCGGTGCATAGGTGTCCGTAAACGCGGCGATGGCGCGGCTAAGGGCGTGAATGGGATTGGCCGTCCCGAAATCGCTCCAACTGTGACCGCCCGGACCGGAAACGACAATTTCGAAGCGGCGGCAGGCCAGCGCCTCGGCCGTATAGTGGTCGGTGGAAGGGCCATCCAGGACCAAAAACGATCGGATCCGCGACGCCAGTGGGGACTGGCGGCACAGATAGCGCATGCCGCTCAGGTTGCCCTCGCCTTCCTCGCCCACGTTGGCCACCAGCAGCAGACCCCGGCCGGAATCGCCGAAGGGCTGGAACTGGTTGAATACACGGGCTATGGCGAACAAAGCGGCCAATCCGGCTCCGTTGTCGGATACGCCCGGGCCGGTAAAACGATCACGCGCGTCAACGCGAATATCGTCGGTCAATTGGGGCGCCAGAACCGTGTCCAGGTGGGCCGTGAGGGCCACCAGTTTGCCCGCCGCGAGGGCATCTGGAGACTGGGCGATGACGTTGCCGGCGCGGTCGATGCGCGCCTCCCAGCCGATCGAGGCCAGCATCGACGAGACCCACTCGGCCCGCCGCTGTTCGAAGAAGGTCGGAGCGGGGATCCGGCAGATCTGGAGCTGCAAATCGTCGATCCAGCGCCGCTCGCTGGTAAACCATCGCACGGCGGCCTGGGCAGACGGGTCCTGGACCAGCGCGCGGACCCGATCCGCCACTGGATCGACTGCCTGGACGGCGCGCTTCGCGGCTCGTGTTAAGGGCCTCGGCATCCTCAAGCACCCAGTGTAGCCTGCCTCGCTCATCCCCATTCCGCGGCTGCCGTGACGACGACCGGCCCGGCCGCGTTGCGCGCGCGAACGCCGACTGGTCCGGGAGCGCACCGGGAGCGCCGGAGCGGATGTGGACCGGCAGCGTGGCCGATCCTGCGCCCGCGAGCAAGATGTAGGTTCAAGAAAGGTCCCAAGGGTGACGATACAGATAGTTAGGCGCGTGGGGATTACTCCGTCGCGACCGGGTCAATCATGTTTGCAATTATCGGCATCGTGGTCGTTTTCGGCGCGATCATCGGCGGCTACCTGATGGAAAAAGGCAACCTCATGGTGCTCGTGCAGCCCGCAGAGTTGCTGATCATCCTCGGCGCCTCCACGGGCACGTTGCTGATTGCCAACCCGCTGCCGGTGGTGATTGCAATCGGGAAAGGCTTGATGGGCATTCTGAAGCCCAGCCGGTTCACCAAGAAGTTCTACCTCGAACAACTGAAACTGTTGAATGACGTATTCGTGTTCGCCCGCAAAAACGGGATGGCGCGGCTGGAGGCCGATGTCGACGATCCGGCCAAGAGCGACGTGTTTAAGAAGTACCCCAACTTTCTGAAAGATCACGAAGCTCTGGCGTTCTTCTGCGACACGGTGCGCATGGCGATCTCGGCCGGCGTGGGCCCGTTCGAGCTCGACCAGTTGATGGAAGTCGACCTGGATGTCCAACACGAAGAGCATTCAGTGCCCGTCGATGCGCTGACCTCGGTCGCCGACGCGCTGCCGGGCCTGGGCATCGTCGCCGCCGTGCTCGGCGTCTGCATCACGATGGGCGCCATCGGGGGCCCGCCGGAAGAGATCGGCAACAAAGTGGCCGCGGCGCTCGTGGGCACATTTCTGGGCATCCTGCTGTGCTACGGCGTAGTCGGGCCGCTCGCGGCGAGCATGGCCAAAGGCATCCAGGCCGAAGGCAAGTACCTGCAATTCCTGCGCATGGCCACGCTGGCCTTCATCAAAGGCCTGGCGCCGCAGTTGTCGGTCGAATTCGCGCGGCGTTCTATTCCTACCTCGATCCGTCCTTCCTTCAAGGAAACCGAAACCATGATTCGCGGAGCACGCGCTGAGGCCGCTGCTCCGGCTGCGGCCGCGCCGGCGCCAGCGGACGAGGCGGCGGCTTAGCGCCGGAGGGACGCGGCATGGGCAGCCAGCAGACAGCTCCAATCGTCGTCATCCGCCGCAAGAAGGGCCACGGCGGACATCATGGCGGCGCGTGGAAGGTGGCCTACGCCGATTTCGTCACGGCGCTGATGGCGCTGTTCATCGTGCTGTGGCTGGTGAGTTCCAGCGAAAAGGTCAAAACAGCCGTGCAGACCTATTTCCAGGACCCGACGGGCACCGGTAAGCTGGCCGGCACAACGCTCAGCGGCAAGGGTGAGGGGTTAATGGTAAAGCCCGACGACATGGCCAAGCTGAAAGACCGGATCGAGCAGGTGATGCATCAATTGCCAAAGTTCGATCTGCTCAAGAACAACATCACGATTACAGTCACGGATGAGGGCCTGCGGATCGAACTGCTGGAGACGCGGACTGGGCTGTTTTTCGATAGCGGCAGTGCCAAACTATCTCCGCGGGGCGATGAAATCCTGCGCATGCTGGCCAGCCAGCTCAAGTTGCTGCCCAACCAACTGCTGCTGGAAGGGCACACTGACGCCAAGCCCTACGCCTCCGCTACGGGCTATACGAACTGGGAGCTGTCGACGGACCGGGCCAACACCGCGCGGCGTGTATTTCAAGCCTGCGGCGTACCCATGGACAAGATCGCGCAAGTGAGGGGATTCGCCGACCGCCAACTACGGAACAAGGCCGATCCGGACGACCCGGCCAACCGGCGCATCTCCGTCATCGTGCAATACCTTCCGGCGCCGGCGCAGTTGCCGATCCTGCCAGTCGCCAAACTTCCGGTGATGAGCGAGCCCAAGACAATCCCTCAAACCAAGGCGCCGGCCACGCCTCCGCCAGCCTCGAAGACTCAAGTCAGCACGCCCGCCACAGCGCCTCCATCCGCAAAGACTCAGAGCAAAGCTACCGTCCCGCCGCCCCCAGCCGCAAAGGCTCAGAGCAAAGCCACCGCCGCGCCGCCCCCAGCCGCAAAGCCGCAGAGCAAAGCGACCACCGCGCCGTCTCCAGCTTCAAAGCCGCAGAGCAAAGCGACCGCCGCGCCGCCCCCAGCCGCAAAGCCGCAGAGCAAAGCCACCGCCGCGCCACCCTCATCCGCAAAGCCGCAGAGCAAAGCGAACGCTGCGCCGCCCCCAGCCGCAAAGCCGCAGAGCAAAGCCACCGCCGCGCCGCCCTCATCCGCAAAGCCGCAGAGCAAAGCGAACGCTGCGCCTACAAAAACCACAAAGAAGTGATGAGGAAGGCGTTCCTGGTAAGCGGCGGGAGAGCGCGCCGCCAGTTCAGCCTGGCGGTGTGCGGCATGGACAATGCGGAATATCCTGAACGCCGAGGCACCGGCTCCCTAACGGTCGCGGCTCAGTCGCCTTACTCGGTGTTTCCGAGCCGCGACCGTTAGGGAGCGGTTGCCGACGTGATCATTGCCGGCGTGATCATACACGCCACAATTTCGGACGCGCTACACCAGTTCCGGCTGAGTCGTTCAGGCAACGGACTTGAGCAGCCCCAAGCGGATCAATTCACTCTTCAGCCGGCGCAGGCTGACCCAGCCCAGCACGCGCCCGTCCTCCACCATGGCGGGCGCCATGGTGCAGCGGCCGATACAGCGCGAGGCGCTGACGCGGACGTCGTGACGATCATTGTGCTGAGGGCGGCGCCCGCGCAGCAAACCGAGAAGCTGGCTCGAACCCGCATCGCGGCAGCATTCGCCGTCGCAGACCACGAAAACGTGGCGGTCCGGTGCGCTGCCCGGCCCTGACGCGAGGCGCTCCGACGCGCCGCCGGCTAGTTGTGCGCGGGCTGGCATCCTGCTCCTCCCGGCGCCCGCGTGGCGCGCGGTTCGTATACGCAGAAGGGCTCCTCGCCCTTCCAGTTGCCGGTCATGCCGTAGGCCCGGGCGCGGCATCCCAGGCAGACCAGTTTGAACTCGCAGCAGCCGCACTTGCCTTCCAATTGGCCGGGGTCGCGAAGATCCGCGAACAGCTTCGAATCTTCCCAGATCTCGCGGAAGCCCTGCTGGCGCAGGTCGCCCGCGGCGAGTGGCAGGTAACCGCAGGGCTGGACGACGCCCTTATGCGAGATGAAGCAGACGCCGGAGCCCGCCAGGCAGCCGCGCGTCATCTGGTTCAGGCCCGTCGGGTGGCCGTGTGGATGGCCCCCCGCATGACCCTCGCCCGGATCGGCGGCCGCGGCATGCAGCGGACGCGGCATCAGGTCGGGCACGGCCTCACCGGCGCGGCGCGATTCGGCCCGGCGCTGCCGGGCAATGCGGTAGTACTGCGGGGCACAGGTGGCTTTCAATTCCATGCCGCTGTCGAGGCTGCGGTCGTAATACCAATTGAGGATTCGTTCGGCGTCTGCGGCACTGACGGACTGGTCTTCGGCAATCGTCAAACCGCAGCCGACCGGAACCAGCAGGAAGAGATGGAAAGCGTCCACTTTCAGGCGTTTGGCCAGCTCGATCAGTTCCGGAAGCTGGTGCGCGTTGTGGCGCGAAACGGTGCTGTTGATTTGCGTCGAAATGCCCACGTCCTGCAGGCAGCGGATGCCGCGAATGGCCGCCTCGAAGGCGCCGTCGTGGCCTCGGAAACTGTCATGCGTGGCGCGGTCCGCTCCGTCCAGGCTGATGGCCACGCGCACGATCCCGGCATCCCTGGTCCGCTCGGCCATGGCCTCGTCCATCAGCGTGCCATTGGTCGCCAACGCCACCCGCAGGCCGCGCTGATTGGCGTGCGCGGCGATCTCGAAGACGTCGCGCCGCCACAGCGGCTCGCCCCCGCTCAAGACCAGAATCAGCGGAGCGTATTGGGCCAATTCGTCGACGATGCGCAGGCATTCGCTGGTGGAAAGGTCGTCCGGGCTCATCAGTTCGGTGGCACTCGCACGACAGTGAATACAGCTCAGGTTGCAGCCGGTGGTCAATTCCCAGAAAACCAACCGGGGGCGGGCTTGAACAGTCGCCGCAGGGTTCATGGCTGAACTAACGCAATTCCCGTACCACTTCTCGAAGTGCTGAAAACTAGGGAGATACAGGAAATCATCTTCCGGATTAAGTGGGATATCCCCCACTGGGTCGTGCCAGGCATGGTGCGACGGCAGAGGAGCGGGGCAATTCACCCACTGCCCGATTCGCCCAATGCCCGATTCAATCCACCAGAAATACTTGAGAAGCTCCGGGAGCGAAACAGAAATTCGGAATGAAAAAGAGCCGGTACACGAAGGGGAAGATCAGCGGTAGGTGGACGCAGAAGGAGGCAGGCCGCTACAGTGTAGCGGCCCTTTCATTCTAAGTGATTATTTATCAATAGCTTATGAAAACACAGGCCGCTACTAGTAGCGGCCTGCCTCCCCGCAACCGCATTTTCTGGCCGCGCCAAGCTCTCGCGCCAAGCCCCCGCCGCGCCCTCTGTCGCATGCCTGCCAGCGGTCCCAATTCCTGCGGAAATGACACTTCTCGCGGAGATAACGCTGCTTGCGGGAGTCTACTGGCGGGTTCCGGACAGCTTGTGCTGTGACCCGTCGGGACCGACGGCGGTCGCGACGAGCTTGTCTGCGCTGACCTGGCCTTCGAGGGCGAAGCTTCCATTGTCGGTGGGTATCTTGAGGGACAAAGCCGCGCCTTGGACCTTGATGTCTTCGAGCGGCAGGGTCACGCCGTGCTCTGTGATCACCAGTTGCCCGCTCCATACGCCCTGCTCCTGCTTCAGGATGAGTTGCGCCTGGATGGGGTTCCCGTCCGGGCCGGCCGCTTCGATTTTCCACACGCCGGCGACGGGCGAATCCGCCTTGGCCGCCGCGGCCTGCTTCGCGCGAGTGCATTCGACGGGACCGGTGGTGCCATCCTCCGTCGACCAGTTGCCGGTGAGCGTGTCGCCGTTCAGGGTCAGCTTCAAAGTCACCAGGTTGTCGCCGTACATCAGCTTACAGGTGAAGACGTTGTCTTTGAACTCGACCTCCCTGAGCGGGTTCGTTCCCTCGGAGCTGCCGATGGTTCCGCTGAGCCTGCCGTCCTCGTATTTGAGAACCATTTGGCCCTTAATGTCGTTCCCGTCGGGGTCTTTGGCGGTCAAATTCCATTTGCCCGCAATCTCGGCGGCGAAGGCGGTGACGGTGAGCGTGAAAGCGAGCAGCAGGGGGGCGATGCGCATAGGGATTCCTCCTAAGTATTGTATGCATGAAACCGAAACTGATTGCAGGAATAGCGGCTATGGAGGCGATCCGTGATATGAAAAGAGCGTATGCCGAAGTTGACTCGCCGGACATTGTTCGCTGCCGCTTCCCTTCCCTGGACGGCCGGGGCTGAGGCGTTGACTCGGAGCGGACAGGAATCGGCCGATCGCCGAATCCTGGCCGGCTCCTGGGACGAACGCCGCATCACGGAGGTCCTCGTACCCGCGGCGCAATGGCCACCGTTCCCACGCTACGCGCAGCGCGGCCCCTGGCAGGCGCTGCCCGCCGATCTGCGCGCGACGACGATGCGCAACGCCCAGCGCCTCCTGGGCAAAGCCTGGAACTCGCTGGCGGCGACGCTCGAACTGGAGTACAGCCGGAATGGGAATCGCTCGCGCTATGAAGACGAGTCGTTTGGGCGGCGGAAGCGGCTGCGCGACCTGGTTCTGGCGGAGTGCATGGAGGGCCAGGGCCGGTATCTGGACGACATTCTGAATGGCGTCTGGCTGCTGTGCGAGGAGACGTGGTGGGGCGTGCCGGCGCATTTGAACCTGCAAAAGGCGGGCACGGGGTTGCCGGACGTGGAAGAGCCGGTGGTCGATCTTTTCGCGGCCGAGACAGGCAGCCTGCTGGCGTGGACGTGGTGGCTGCTGGGCGAGCAACTGGGCAAGCTGTCGCCGCTGGCGCCGAAGCGCATGCGAGTCGAGATCGAGCGCCGGATTCTCGCGCCGTGCCGGGAGCGGAGCGACTTCTGGTGGATGGGCCTGGACCCGCAGCACCGGCGCGAGGTGAACAACTGGAACCCCTGGATCAACTCCAACTGGCTCACCTGCGCGCTGCTGATGGAGCCGGAGGAGCGGCGGCCGGCCGTGGTCCACAAGATCCTGCGCAGCCTCGACAGTTTCCTGGACTCGTATCACGACGATGGCGGATGCGACGAAGGGCCGGGCTACTGGAACCGCGCCGGCGCATCGCTGCTGGATTGCCTGGAACTGCTGCGGGCGGCCACGCGCGGGAAGATCGACGTCTACTCGAATCCGCTGGTCAAGGAGATTGGGCGCTACATCTACCGCGTGCACATCGCCGGAGCGTGGTACATCAACTTCGCCGACGCGCCGGCCAAGGTGAGTCTTTCGGCGGCGACGACCTACGTCTACGGACAGCGCATCGGCGACCCGAAGTTGACCGCGCAGGGCGCCTTCTCGCTGGCGCTGCGGGATCGGGGCGACGTCGAGGAGAGCATGGGACGGGACCTGCGGACTCTATTCCTCGCAGAGGAGATGGGCCGTTCGGACAGCCGGCCCCCGCTGGTGGGCGAAGCGTGGCTGGGCGGCGTCCAGGTGCTGGCAGCGCGGCGGCAGGAAGGCGCGGTGCAGGGGCTGTACCTCGCCGCGCAGGGCGGACACAACGGCGAAAGCCACAACCACAACGACGTCGGCAATTTCATCGTGTACGCCGACGGCCAACCCGCCATCATCGACCTGGGGCCGGAAACGTATAGCGCCAAAACGTTCAGCGCGCAGCGCTACGAGATCTGGACCATGCGCTCGGCGTACCACAATTGTCCGCTGATTAACGGCGTCGAGCAGTCCGCCGGCCGCGAGTTCACGGCGCGCGATGTGGCCTACCGGCTCACGCCGGCCGGGCCGGAACTGCAAATGGACATCGCGGCGGCCTACCCACCGCAGGCGCGCGTTCAGAAATGGGAACGGCGCTGGCTGCTCGACCGCGGAAAGAACGCGATCACCGTGGAAGACCGCTGGGCGCTGCAGGGCCGGGGCAGAATCGAACTGGTTCTGATGGCCGCTGCCGAGCCGGCGGCCTCGCCCGGTATGGTCTCCCTCAAGAACCGCGCCCTGATCGAACACGACCCCGCCTGGAAGGCAGTGATCGAGCCCATCGATGTCAGCGACGCGAGGTTGCGCGACTCGTGGGGCAACCGCGTCTGGCGGGTGCGGCTGACACAGCCGGAGGCGCCGGAGCGCGGCAGATCGACCCTGCTGATCTCGCAAATCAGCTAGGAACTGCGGGGTGCCCTGCCAATCGGAGGCCGATTTCCTTTTCGCTACCGAAACCCGTTCCGCCCCAGAAACGTTGAAATTTGCATCAATTCGCCGTTTGAGCCTCTTTTTGACAACAATCGCGGAAGATGCGCTTTTTTGCCGTCCTCGCGAACGCCCCCCCGAACTGGCGCGCCTGTCGGGAGGGACGCCGCTATGCGGGGTGGGGGACGGTTGCACCCGATATTCAGATGTGATGATCTGGTTATTTCAGAACGCCCCCTGGAGGCGAATGTCGATGGCCCCCGCACCCCCCCACACACCCCTCAAACCAGACGAGCAGGATTTCCTGGACGGTTTAATCCGGAAACACCACGGACGCCCGGGCATGCTGCTGGCGATCCTGGAGGCGGTTCAGGAGAAACACCCGAACCATTACCTGCAGGCCGAGGTTCTCGAATACCTGGCCGCGCGCACCGGGATTCCGGGCTCGCAGATCTGCAGCGTGGCGACGTTTTACGCGTTGTTCAACCTGCGCCCGCAGGGTGAGCACTCGGTCTGCATCTGCCGCGGCACGGCGTGCCATACGCGCGGCTCGCGGACGCTGCTGGAGCGCGTCAAGCTGCAGCTCGGGTTGCGTGGCGACGGGGACGACGAGGGCAGCGCCGACAAGGTGAGCGCCACCACGTCCGACCGCAAGTTCACGCTGCGCACGGTGGCCTGCTTCGGGCAGTGCGCGCTGGCGCCGGTGGTCGAGGTCGACCACAACATCCTGGGTCACGTGAATGAGCGCGCTCTGGAGCGTGAGATCAACGTGCTGAGGGAGAATCGCGATGAAGCGAATTGACGACCTGAGCAGCTTCCACGCGGCGCGGGAAGCCGGGCTGGCCAAACTGCTGCCGAACGTGCCGCGCATCGCCGTCGGCATGGGCACGTGCGGCACGGGCAATGGCGCCGAAGCGGTCTACCACGCCTTTTCGGATCAGATTCAGGGCCGCGGACTGGGCTACCGGCTGGTCCGGACGGGCTGTTTTGGAGCCTGCTCGGAGGAGCCGCTGGTGAATGTCCGGCTGCCCGGCAAGCCGCTGGTGATTCTGCACCGCGTACAAGCCAGCGACGTCGCGGCGATTCTGGACGACGTGGCCGCGGGCCGCGTGCCGGCCGAACTGGCGCTGTGCAAGATCGAGGAGTGGGATCACATCACCGCGCACGTCAACTACGGCTGCGACTACCGCGACATCCCGCTGTGGCACGAGGTGCCGTTCTTTCATGGCCAGAAGAAGCTGGTGCTGCGCCACTGCGGCTTGATCAGCCCGGTGGACATCGATGAGTACATTGCCGTCGGCGGATACGAGGGGCTGTATAAGGTCCTGATCGACGGCGATCCGGAGAAGGTCAACGACCAGGTGAAGCTGGCCAAGCTGCGCGGACGCGGTGGCGCCGGCTACCAGACCGGGCTCAAGTGGGAGATGCTGCGCAAAGCGCCCGCGGGTCAGAAGTACCTGATCTGCAACGCCGACGAAGGCGACCCGGGCGCCTACATGAACCGCAATGAGATCGAGAGCGATCCGCACAGCCTGATCGAGGGGATGCTGATCGGCGGCTTCGTGACCGGGGCGACGGAAGGCATTCTCTACGTCCGCGCGGAATACCCGCTGGCCGTGCACCGCCTGCAGCAAGCCATCGAACAGGCCGTGGAATGCGGTCTGCTGGGAGAGAACATCCTGGGACGCGGTTTCAACTTCCACCTCAGTCTGGTGGAAGGCGCGGGGGCCTTCGTTTGCGGCGAGGAGACCGCCCTCATCCATTCTCTCGAAGGCCAGGCCGGACGCCCCACGCCGCGGCCGCCGTATCCGGCCCAGAAGGGCCTGTACGGCAAGCCGACCAACATCAACAACGTGGAGACCTGGTACAACATCGCGCCGATCGTGATTCGCGGCGCGAGTTGGTTCCAGGAAACCGGCAGCCAGAAGAGCCCCGGCACCAAGGTGTTCTCGCTGGTCGGCAAAGTGCAGCGCACGGGCCTCGTCGAGATGCCGCTGGGCACGCCGCTCAAGACATTCGTCTATGACGTGGGCGGCGGCGTGGCCGACGGCCGCGCCGTGAAATCCGTGCAGACGGGCGGCCCGTCGGGCGGATGCATTCCGCAGGAGATGTTCGATACGCCGGTCGATTACGAGACGCTGTCGCAACTGGGCTCGATCATGGGATCGGGCGGCATGGTGGTGATGGACGAAGACAACTGCATGGTGGATGTGGCGCGCTACTTCGTCGAATTCACGCATTCGGAATCGTGCGGCAAATGCGTGCCCTGCCGCGCCGGCCTGGACCAGGCGCTCAACATACTGAACAAGTTCACCAGCGGCCACGCCACCGAAGCGGACTTCGCGACGCTGGACGAGCTGAGCCGCATGATCCGCGACATGTCGCTGTGCGGTCTGGGCCAGACCGCGCCCAACCCGGTGCTGACGACGATGCGGCACTTCCGCAGCGAGTTCGAAGACCACCTGCGGGCCAAGCGCTGCCGCGCCGGCGTGTGCGAGGAGTTGGCGCTCAGCCCGTGCGAGAACTCGTGCCCGCTGCACATGAACATCCCGCGCTTCCTCGAACTGCTGAAGGAAGACAAGCTGGAGGACGCTTTCCTAAGCGTCATTCTCGACAATCCGCTGCCGGCCTCGACCGGCCGCGTGTGCCAGCATCCCTGCGATAACCGCTGCCGCCGCGTGGGCATCGATGCGGCAGTGAACATGCGCGACGTGCACCGCTTCATCGCCGATTCGGCCTTCTCCGACGACGCCCTGTATGCGCGCGCCATCGAGCGGCTGCTGGCCTGCCGCAAGCCGCCGACGGGCAAACGCATCGCCGTGATCGGCGCGGGACCGACTGGCTTGGCCTGCGCCTACTACCTGGCCCTGCTGGGCCATGAGGCGGTGGTTTACGAATCCAACGCCATGGCGGGCGGCATGCTGCGCTACGCCCTGCCCGACTACCGGCTCCCCAAGGACGCGCTGGACCGCGAGATCGGCGTGATTGAAGCCGCCGGCGTGAAGTTCGTCTTCAACACCGTGGTCGGACGGGATGTGATGCTGAACGACCTGGCCGGCGAATATGACGCCGTGTTCCTGTCGATCGGCACCTGGAAAGAGTCGTGGGTTTACCTGACGGGCACGGAACTGGCCGGGGTGATGCCGGCGCTGCTGTTCCTGGAGGGGGTGGCCAAGCAACAGCCGGTCGCGATCGGACGCAAAGTGACCGTGATCGGCGGCGGCAACGCGGCCATCGATTCGGCCCGCACGGCGCTGCGGCTGGGCGCGGAGGTCACGATTCTCTACCGCCGCGAACGCAAGGACATGCCGGCCATTCCGGAAGAAACCGAAGCCGCCGAGGCGGAAGGCGCGAAGATCGTATTCCTGGCCGCGCCGCATCGCATCATCGGCGACGCCGAGGGCCGGGTAAAGGCCATCGAGACGGTGAAGACGCGGCTGGGCGAGTACGACGCGACGGGCCGCCGGCGCCCCGTGCCGACCGGAGAGATCGTCCGCTTCGAGTGCGACACCGTGATTCTGGCGGTCGGCGAGACGGTCGATCTGGACTTCGTCAAAGCCAGCGGCCTCAAGCTGCAGGAGAGCGGAACGATGCTCGAGGTGGACCGCTACTCGCTCGAGACCAGCCGCAAGAACTTCTACGCCGGCGGCGACCTGATCACCGGCGCCTCCAACGTTTCCAATGCCATGGGCTACGGCAAGAAGGCCGCGCGCAACATCGACCAGCGGCTGACCGGCGAGCGGCGCTGGCAGCAGCTCTGGCCGGAGTTCGAATACGCCCAGACGCCTCCGACGCACCCCAGCGAGAGCCCCCGCCATCACGTCAGCGAGATGGACGCGGCACGCCGCTCGAAGACTTTCGACGAGGCCACCATCGGATTGACGCCCGTCGAGGCGATGGAGGAAACCTGCCGGTGCCTGCGGTGCGACGTCCGCAACGGCGACTAGGCCCCGGAGGCGACCTATGACGATCACGGAGACAACGCCATGCCAAATATGATCTCGCTGCGCATTGACGGCGAACTGGTCCGCGTCGAAGAGGGACATACGATCTTCGAAGCCGCCGAGGCGGCCGGCAAGCCGATTCCGGGCCTGTGCCAGATGAAGGGCCTGTCGCCGGTGGGGGCCTGCCGGCTGTGCGCGGTGGAACTGGCGGGCGTGAACCGCCTGCTGCCCTCCTGCACCACGCCGGCTCAGGACGGCATGTCGGTGACGACGCAGTCGCCACGGCTGAAGTCGTATCGCCGCATGGTGGTGGAACTGTTACTGGCGGCGCGCAATCACATCTGCGCGGTGTGCGTATCCAACAACCATTGCGAGCTGCAGACGCTGGCCCAGAAGCTCGGCGTCACGCATGTCCGCTACGCCTACAGCTACCGGTCGTTCCCGGTGGATACCACGCACCCGCGCTTCGTGCTGGACCACAACCGCTGCATCCTGTGCGCGCGCTGCATCCGCGTGTGCGCCGAGATTGAAGGCGCGCACGTGTGGGACATGATGTCGCGCGGCGTGGCCTCACGGCTGGTGTGTGAGTTGAACAAGCCCTGGGGGCAGGCGACCTCGTGCACCAGTTGCGGCAAGTGCGTGCAGGTCTGCCCGACCGGCGCGCTGGCCGAAAAGGGCTGCGCGGTCGAAGAGATGATCAAACGCGGCCAGACCGTCAGCCGGCTGGCCGAAACGCGGGGAGGTGCACTGTGAGCGTAACGACGGCGGCCAAAGCGCGGGTGGCGACGGCGTGGCTGGACGGCTGCTCCGGCTGCCACATGTCGCTGCTCGACATCGACGAGGCGCTGGCGGTGCTGGCGGGGCGCATCGAGCTGGTCTTCAGTCCGCTGGTGGACGCCCAGGAGTTCCCCGAAAACGTGGACGTCGCGCTGGTGGAAGGCGCGGTCAGCAGCCAGGACGATCTGAAGCTGCTGCAGACGATCCGCCAGCGGACCAGGATCCTGGTCGCGCTGGGCGACTGCGCGGTGACCGGCAACGTGCCCGCGATGCGCAATAACATTCCGGTGAAGAAGCTGCTCGAGAGCATCTACATCCAGGGGGTCACGACCGCGCCCGGCGTGCCCAAGAACGGCGTTCCGGCGCTGCTGCGGCATGCCAGTCCGCTGCACGAAAGCGTGCGCGTGGATCTGCACGTGCCGGGCTGCCCGCCCAAGCCGGATGCCATCGCCTTCGTGCTCAAAGAGCTGCTGGATGGCCACAAGATCGACCTGACGGGCCAGGTCAAGTTCGGATAGGAGAGGGAAGCCATGGCGCAACGAATCGTCATTCCGCACGTCTCGCGCATCGAGGGCCACGCCAAGATCGCCATCCAGTTGAATGACGCCGGCGAGGTCAATTCGGCGCAGCTGCACGTGACCCAGGTGCGCGGCTTCGAGCGCTTCACCGAGGGCCGGCCGTACTACGAGATGCCCTCGATCACGGCGCGCATTTGCGGCATCTGCCCGGTGAGCCACCTGCTGGCGAGTTCGAAGGCCTGCGATGCGATCATGGCCGTGCGCATCCCTCCGGCGGCCAAACTGCTGCGCGAGCTGCTGCACTGCGCGCAGTTCGTCCAGTCGCATGCGCTGAGCTTCTTCCATCTCTCGGCGCCCGATCTGCTGCTGGGCATGGACAGCGACCCGGCGCAGCGCAACATCCTGGGCGTGCTCGAAAAGCATCCCGAACTGGCTCGCGACGGCATCGCGCTGCGCAAGTTCGGCCAGTTGGCCATCGAGCGGCTGGCCGGCGAGCGCATTCACCCGGCGTGGGTGGTGCCCGGCGGCGTGCATGCCCCGCTGAAGCAGGAGAGCCGCGACGCGATTCTCGGCGAGCTGCCCATCGCCCGCTCCATCGTGCGGCGCACGTTGCAGATGTTCAAGGGCGTGCTGGACGGGTTCGCGGCCGAGATCGACAGCTTCGATAACGAACCCACCGCGTACGCCGGTCTGGTGACGCGCGATGGTTCGATGAACTGGTACGACGGCACGGTCTCGTTCGTCGACGAGAAGGGCGCGCCGCTGGCCAGCTTCGACGATCCGGTCGAATACTCGGATTACATCGGCGAAGCCGCGGTGCCGTTCTCGTACCTGAAGGCGCCCTACTTCATCCCCCGCGGCTACCCGGCGGGGATCTACCGGGTCGGCCCACTGGCGCGGCTGAACGTGGCCCCGAAGTGCGGCACGCCGCTGGCGGACGCGGAACTCGCGGAGTACCGCCAGCGCGCCGGCTACCCGGCCCAGAGCGCCTTCTTCTTCCACTACGCCCGGCTGGTGGAGGCGCTGCGCGGCATCGAGAAGATGGAACTGCTGCTGCAGCATCCCGACATCCTGTCCACGCGCATTCGCGCCCGCGCCCAGGTGAACTCGCTGGAGGGCGTGGGCATCATCGAGGCGCCGCGCGGGCTGCTGATCCACCATTACCAGGTGAACGAGGCGGGCTCGATCACCAAGGCCAACCTGATCGTGGCCACCGGCCACAACAACCTGGCGATGAACCACGCCGTCGAGCAGGTGGCGCGACGGTTCGTGAAAGGGACGCACATCGAAGAAGGGATGCTCAACCGGGTCTCGGCCGTCATCCGCGCCTTCGACCCGTGCCTGAGTTGCTCGACGCACGTCCTGGGCCAGCCGGCGCTGCAACTGGAGCTCTACTCCCCCCAAGGGCAGCTTCTCGACACGCTGACCAATTGAGAACCGCACCGCCGCTGTCGGCACACGTCCGACCGTAGTGTGGGGAGTGTGCTTAGAAAAAGTCGGCAACAAATACTCGCAGATTTTCCTTGACTGTGTCGTTGATCTAGTGTACTAGTTGACTAGATGATTAAGCCAGACCAATTCGAGTTCAGGCTCGACCTGGCGAGTGGCGTTCCGGTTTACCGCCAGATTATCGACCAGGTTCTGCGGGCGGTGGCGACGGGCGCGCTTGTGGGCGGGGTACAATTGCCGACCGTGCGCCAGGCGTCGGTCGATCTGGCGATCAACCCCAACACGGTGCTGCGGGCGTACCGCGAGCTCGAGCTGCGCGGGGTAATTACGACCCAGCAGGGGATCGGCACGTTCGTGACGCTCAAACAGGTGGAACTGAACCAGGCGGAGCGGGAGGCGCGGCTGGACCGGCTGGCCGCGGACTGCGCCGCCCGTGCCGGGGCCGAGGGCTTCTCGGTGCCCGAGTTGATGGCGCGGCTGGGATATCTGTTGCCGGTCGAGGACCCGAGGAGAGATTGAGTATGCCAACTATTACTGGCCTGACAAGCGTGCCGGGCGCAAGAGTGACGCGCACGCAACTGGTGAGCGAAATCGGGATCACGGCGTTCGTGCTCGCGCTGGCGGCGGGCGGCGCGCTGACGGCGTGGCTGCAGCAGCCGTGGCCGATGATCGCGTTCGTTTTCATTGGCGCCTACCTGCTGTTTTCGATCAAGGTGGCGACGCAGTGGGAGAAGGCCGCGTTGCTGCGGCTGGGCGTGTACCGGGGCCTGCGCGGGCCGGGGTTGTTCATGATCGTTCCGATCGTCGACACGGTCAGCTTGTTCGTCGACCAGCGCATCCGGGTGACGGAGGTGAAGGCGGAGTCGACGCTGACGCGGGACGCGGTGCCGGTGTTCGTGGATGCGATCGTGTTCTGGCTGGTGTGGAACGCGGAGAAGTCGATTCTGGAGGTGCAGGACTTCGTCTCGGCGATCCAACTGAGCGCGCAGACGGGACTGCGGGAGTCGATCGGGCGGCACATGCTGACCGACATGGTGACGGACCGCGAGTCGCTGGGGCGCGAATTGCAGAAGATCCTGGACGCCAAGACCAACCCGTGGGGCGTGACGGTGCAGTCGGTGGAGATCCGCGACGTGCAGATTCCGCAGGGCCTGGAGGACGCCATGTCGCGCGAGGCGCAAGCGCAGCGGGAGCGGCACGCGCGCATCATTCTAAGCACGGCCGAGACCGAGATCAGCGAGAAGTTCGCCAAGGCCTCGGAGATGTACCGGGACAACCCGATCGCACTGCACCTGCGGGCCATGAACATGCTGTACGAGGCGATTAAGGAGAAGGGTTCGATGGTGATCGTACCCTCCTCGGCGGTGGAGACGATGGGCCTGGGTGGGATGATGGGCATGGCCAGCATCAAGAACACCCTGATGCCGCCGGAGCCAGCCGCGCCAGCGCCGAAACCGTAGCCCGCGCGCGGCCGAGGGGCGGCATTCCATGGGCGGAAGGCCCGTCCCAGGCCGGCGCAAATAAAGCGTATCGTGGATCGTCGATCAAGGAGCAGGATCATGTTTGCCAGACTGTTGTGGAAAGCGGGACTCGGCGCGGCGCTGCTGCTGCTGACCCAATGCCGGCCGGCCGAAGCCGGGCAGACGCCCGCGGCGGCCCAGACGCCGGCTAAGCCGCCCGAGGAGCGGGCGCGCGCGGCCGTAGCCCTGCTGGTGGCGGAGAATTACGAGGGCCTGTATGCGATGTTTACGCCGGATATGCAAAAGGCCGCGCCCGTCGACGTCTGGCGGACCAAGGTGGGACCCAGCCTGAAGCCGCTGGGCAAAGTATTGGAGACGGGAAAACCCAGCTTCAGCAAAGCGGGCCCATACACGGTGGTCGTGCTGCCGGCCAAATTCGCGGCCCAGTGGATCGATTTCACGATTTCGGTGAACGATGCCGGGCAGATCGGCGGGCTGTTCATGAAGCCGGGGCAGTCACCGGCGGTGGATTGGCAGCGGCCGGCCTACAGCAAGCCGGCGACGTTTACCGAACGCGAAGTGACGGTGGGCGCGGGCGAGTGGAAGCTGCCGGGCACGCTGACGCTACCCAAGGCGCAAGGGCCGGTGCCGGGCGTGGTGCTGGTGCACGGCTCGGGGCCGAACGACCGCGACGAAACCGTGTACGAGGTCCGGCCGTTTCGCGACCTGGCCGAAGGCCTGGGCTCGGCGGGCATCGCGGTGTTGCGCTACGACAAGCGCACCAAGGTTCACGGGGCGCAGATGGTCGGGATGAAGAACCTGACCGTGCAGGAAGAGACGGTGGACGACGCGGTGCTGGCCGCGGCCGTGCTCGGCAGCCAGCCGGAGGTGGATCCGCGGCGCGTGTTCATCCTCGGGCACAGCCTGGGCGCGTACGTGCTGCCGATGATTCTCCAACAGGACCCCAAGGCGGCGGGCGGCATTGCCATGGCGGGCATCACGCGGCCGCTGGAAGACGTAGTGCTGGAGCAGGTAGAGTACCTGGTTCCACTGCAGTCGGGTCAGTCGGAGGAGGCCCGGAAGGAAGGCCAGAAGAAGCTGGAGGAGATTCGCCGGGACGTGGCGGCGCTCAAGGCGCTGAAGCCGGGCCAGGAGGACGGGCCGACGCTATTGGGCATGCCGCCGCACTACCTGCTGGCGCTGCGGGGCTACGATCCGGCGGCGGTGGCGGCATCGCTGCACGTGCCACTGCTGATACTGCAGGGCGAACGCGACTACCAGGTATCGATGGTGGATTTCGCCGGCTGGAAAGCGGCACTGGGCGGGCGCAAGGAAGTCGAGTTGAAGAGCTATCCGGCGCTGAACCACCTGTTCGTGGAAGGCAGCGGCAAGAGCACTCCCTCCGAATACATGCAGCCCAGGCATGTCACGGCGGAAGCGATCAGCGACATCGCGAAGTGGGTGAAGGCGCACTGAGTGTGGACCCCCCCGGGCGGAAGCGGCGCAGTGCGCCGCTCCCGAGCCGAGGGGAAATGGCCGGAGCTCAATAGGAAACGACGGTGAAAGTGCCGCTCACGCTGCCGGACTGCACGTTGAAGGTGTAGGTCGTCCCTCCGGGGTCGGCGAAGGGGAGGGTGATGTCGATCAGCCAAACGTCGGGGAAAGTGACGGCGCCCGAATAGGCCGGGTAGGGAGTAGAAAGAGTAGCCGAGCCCGTGGCAGGCACAGGGGCTGTCTCGGTGACCGTGATCGTGCCGGGCGCCGGGTAGACCACGCCGCTATTGTCGACGAAGCGCAGGATCATCGTTCCGGTTCCGCCGGACGACACGCTGATGTCGAGCGGGGTGAGGTCGAAGGCGATCTGGGTCGGGGCCGCGGCGGGCACGGCGTACCAATAGGGGATGCGGGCCTGGGGCGTACTGAGGCCGGCAGGGGTCACATCGATGAAGCCCTGGTAGAGGCCGGCGGCGAGGCCCGCGGTGGGCATAGTGGCGGTGACGTTGGCAGTCGCGAGGGGAGCCAGAGTGAGCGAATCGATCGAAAGCCTCGGCGTTGCTGGAAGCTCACTGGTGTAGACAGAAGTGGCAGCGGCGTTGTAGGCCGGGAATAGCAGCGTGGTGGAGCCCGCGCCCCAACTGACGGTGACCGCGACGACCGTCTGGCCCGATGGCGCGGCGACGCTCATGCCTTCATAGGTCAGGTTGTAGGTGGTGGTCGCCGAACCGACATTCTTCAGCGTGATCTCCTGGATGGTCGGGACGGTTGAGCCGGCCTTACCAAAGCTGAGGGTGACGGGATTCGCGGTGACGGTGGACTGGAGACCCTTCAACACGTTGAGCGAGCCCGCGCCGGCCGTCTGGACGGGCCAGGTATTGCCGCCAGGATCGACCATCGGCGAAGCGGTGTTAACCACCAGGGAGCGGTAGTCGTTGGCATCGAGGGTGGGGCGCGCGGACTTGATCAGGGCGACGGCGCCGGCGGTCAAAGGCGAGGCAAAGCTGGTGCCGTCCCAGAACAGGTAGCCGAAGACCGAGCACGTGTTGCTGGTTTGGTAGAGCGTCTCGTCGGTGCAATAGGCGGTGACTATGGAGTTGCCGACAGCCACGAGCTCGGGCTTGATGGCGAGATCGGCATCGGGGCCGCGAGCACTGAAATCGGCGATCTGGCGGGGATCGCCGGTGGTGAGCCCGAACTGAGCCGTGACCGCATAAGAGGCGCCCCCATTCTGCAGATTTGTGCGCAGCGTCTGACCGTCGTTGTAGCCGACGAAGATGGCCGGGAAATTGGCGAGGGCGGCCGGGCTGACGGCGCTGTCGAGTGCCATGTAAAGGAGCGCGTTGGGGCCGTAGCCATCGGTGGGAGCCGACTGGTTATAAACGAGCAGGGCGGCCGCGCCGGCAGTCTGGGCGTTTTGCACTTTCACCGTGAAATTGCAGGTGCCGCGCTGGACAATCAGGATCTTGCCGGCAGCGACGCCCGCGGGGAGGCTGGTGCAGCCGAGGCCGGTGGAATCCCACTTGGTGACATCGGCCAGCGGCGCGGTGAGCGCGGGGACGATATCGGTATTGTTGTCGGCAGCCGCGGCCTCGATCGGGGTGGTGATATTCGAGGCGGTGATGTTGGTATCGCCGAGCAGGGTGGTACTTTGCTGGGCGCCGGCGGCGATGACGTCGGGGTCCACGGCCGGAGCGGCCACGGAGTTGGAATCAGGTCCGTCGTTGCCGGCGGAGGCGACCAGCACCGTGCCCAGGTTCTTCAAAACGTCGAAAGCAGCGTTGTACTCCTGGTTGAGAGGGTCGAGGATGCCGCCGTAGTCGGGCGAGCCAAAGCTCATGCTGATGACGTCCATGCCATCGAGGGCGCAATCGTTCAGCGCCGAGAGAATGTCGGCGTCGGAGTAGGATCCGTCCAACTGCGAATCGACGTCGTAGATGCCAAGCCAGGCAGCGGGCGCGACGCCGCTAAGAGTCATGCCGTTCGGGCTGGCGAGCGTTCCGTTCGCCGACGCCGTGTTACCGGACGGAATGAACACGCCGGCGGCGAGCTGCGCCACGGCGGTGCCGTGTCCGTCAACGTCCTGGGCGCCCTGACCGCCGTAGGAGCGGGCGACGATGATTTTGCCGCTGACGATGGACTGGTTGATCGTGGCCGCAGTGCTGCTCTCGCTGCTGTACAGGGGGAAGCCGGCGGGCGCGGTCATACTGGGGGCCTTAAATGCAGGGTGCGTGCCGTCGATGCCGGTGTCAATGATGCCGATCTTCACGCCGTGACCGGCGGGGTTCCAAACCCCGGCCGAGGGATTGGCGGGGTTGTAGGTGGCGCCGGGGATGGCAGCCCAGGCGGAGTCAATCTGATGGAGCGCGATGGAGGCATCGAAGTTCGCATGGTAAACGCGTTCCCGGGCCACGCGTTTTACATTCGGCAGGCCGCGCAGAGCGGCTTCGCTGCCCGGAGCGCCTTCGACCACAACGATATTGGCGACGTGCGCAAGATGGCGGATCGACCTGAAACCCAAGGCGGCGGCTTGGGTATCGAAGTCGGCCTGCTGGCGCTGGACGAGCGCGAGCACGACCGCTTGCTCCTGCGGAGAGGGCCGGCTGGCGGTCGCGGTGACGGCAGCGGACTCGGCATCATCGGCAGAGAGCAGCCGCGCGCGGGCCGGCAGGTTGAACTCGGCGGCCGAGCCGGCATTGCGCTGCGAGGAGGACGACGCGGCAGCGGCTGAGCTGGTGCGGTTGTTCACGGCGAAGACCGGCGCGTTCTGCAGCTCGACGATGTAACGGACGGGTTGCTGCGCCTCCGCGAGCAGCGTGAAACCGAACAGGAGAAGAACAGAAGTGATGGTTCGCATGGCTTTGATTTCGTTCACTCAGATTGCGCCGGCTGGGGCCGGTCGATTAGCCTTTTCAAGAAACAGGCTCGCTGACGCGCATTATAACCCACTGACGCCGGCCGGAACTGTCCGGCCGCTCAAGACCGGCCCCGCGCAGCCGCGATGGCCGAAGCCGCTGGTGAGCATCCCGAAAGCGGTGCACTCCCGAGAGCCCTGCCGACGCCGTGCCGCAGACCGACACGCGCGCGCCGGAGCGCCGGGTTTTACCCTGGTTTGGACGCCCCAAGCCGCACTCGCGTTACGAGTTCAACCAAGACTGGTCCGGATCGCGCAACACAAACGCGGAACAGGTCTGGATTAATGCTGGTCCCGCGGGGCGGAGTGCTTCGAGCGCGAAGCCTGGAAATCTCCGAGTTCCACAGCAGGACATTGGCCGCATGGCTCTGGCAGCCTGAGCGGCCTGGCGCTATGCCGGCGGCGATGGCTGCCCGGCAGTCAACCGGATCCAGGGCCAGCGCAGCGCCCTGACGGTTCAGTCCCAGTATAGAGTAGCCGCCGCGCAATTCCGAGGCGGAGTTGCGCACGAGGCAGGTATGTCAGGCCACCAGGACGTGGGCCGGATCGAGTTCCAGTGCCGGGCAGCCGTGGAGCAGGCGGTTGACGACCTCGGCGGCGGTGTAGAAGAGGCCTTGCGGCGGCAGGAAGCGGGTCAATCCAGTCAGGTCGTTGCCGGAGGTGACCAGGGCGCGTTCCACGTAGCCGCCGGCGCGGATCTGGGACAGCCCGATGTTGGCCATCAAGGCGTTGCAAAGGCACTTTCGGCCAACGGTGTTCTCTTCCTTGCCACCTTTGGCGAGGTAGGTGGCGACGGGCTCGGCCGGACAGCGGTAGCCGAGGCGGCCTTCGGGGGTCTTATAGGCTGTGCGCAGGTAGCCGATATCGCACACGCGGCGGCGGCTGCGATAGACCTCGGGGTCGGACAAGGAATCATCCAAGACTGTGACCTTGAATGGAAAACTGGTGGGCGAGGCGGCCAGATCGGTGATCACGCGGGCATCGCCCGCGGCCACGGCGGCGAGCAGGTTGTGCTTGATCTCGCCATCCAGGCCCGACTCGGCGCAATAGGCGAATGGCGTGCCGACCTGGACGCCGGCAGCCCCGGCGTTCAGAGCCTCGGAGAGCATGTCGGCCGAACCATACCCGCCGGCCAGCCAGAAGGGACGCCCGAGTTCGCGGATCTTGGCCAGATCGACGCGATCGCGTTCGCCGTAGACGGCCTCTCCCTGTTCGTCGACCACGAGCTTGCCACGCGGCGGTGCATTATGGCCGCCGGCGGTGGGGCCTTCGATCACAAAACCGTCGACGCGGCCGTCGGCGCGCTTCAGCATGACCGTGGCCAGCAGGTTGGAAGCGATGATGGCCAGGAAGGCGGGCCGGACGAGCGGCGCGAGATCGCACTCCATGTAGTCGCGCGGGTCGAAGCGGATGGTAGTGTCGTCGGCTTCGCCGGCGCCGTCCACTTCGAGCGGGTAAGTGGCGGGCTGGTGGAGCGCCAGGCGGTCCAGGACGCTGGGGATATGGAGCGGGATGCCGGCGCCCATCAGGACGTAGCTGACGCCGCCCAGCATGGCGCCGTAAATGGAAGCCAGGTGGGGCAGTTGGACCTTTTCCAAATAATTGATACCAACCGGGTTGCGGTGGCCTTCGCGAGCCAGGAAGACCTCGGCGAAATTGGCCACCAGGCACAGTTCGCGCATCTCGCGCGGACCGTCCTTGACCTGTAAGGGGAGGCTCTTATAAGGCGCCGATGCGCTCTTGCCGCCGGGGATGTAGAGCCAGTTCCAGATGCGTTCGGCCAGGCGCGGAAAGGGGCAATGGTCGAGGGCGTGGCGCATGCGGCCACCGGGATCGCCGTCCTGCAAACGCCGGGCGAAGATCGTATCCAGAGCAGTGCCGGAGACGACCCCGAGCTGCCCTGTACGGGAGACGGCCCGAGCCAGGCGCCAATCGGAGACGCCGGCGCCCATGCCGCCCTGAATGATCGTCGGAAGATAGCCCATCCTGCGCCCATCGTTTCATGATTCCCGGGGCCGCATTGTATGAACTTTGTAATACCTGGCGGAGGGGTCATCTAGGAGCTGGTTTATTCATCGTAAACTATTGATTATAATACGCTTCTTAATCATTAACGACACCACAACTGGCGTGGCGGAGGGCGGGCTTGGCGGAGTCCTGGGAACGCCGGAAGTGCGCTATGGCGGTGAGGCGCACGCGCTCGGGACAGGAGCGTGAAAAACAAAAAGTGAGGAACAAAGCCAATTGTCGAATTTGATTTTTAGAATGATTGGCTTATCCTGTGAATATTCGCTAAATATTCGCGATTGTCAAAGAACGGGGCCAGCGCGCGTTCCAGACGGCCGGCTACTTTGAGCGTAAGCCCGGTTGTCAATGCCGGTTGGGGGAGGCGGTTGGAAGCGGCTATTCCCGTTTGGAAAAGGAAAGGACGTCCTCGCCACCCGGCGACCGGCTAACCCACCCAGGGCGGGGTGCCAGGCGGTGGTCAGGGGGAGTGACTTCATGCGATCGGTCAGGCTCCTTCGTTGCGCAGCGCTTCGGCCAGGGCGCGGCCAACCATGCGCGGCAGGACCAGCAGGAAACCGCCGATGAGCGTGGGGACGCGGCGCATGTCTTCGCCCAGCGGCCGGGCTCCGACGCCGACGATCAGCGCGCCCTTGTGCATGGCATATAGGTTGAACAGATTCGAAATCTGCGTGAAACAAATTGACGTGATAATGCTTCGGGCCAGCATGGGCGTGCCGCGGGCGTAGTGGATGGTGAATTCCATGCTGTGCGAGACGGCGGGGACGAACAGCATGACGCCGAGCACGGCCTGCCATTCCGGCTTGACCTTACGCAGCATCTGCGTCACGGCGCCCCAACCGCCGCTGGTGGCGGTGCGCCAGGCGAACTCCGCGAGCATGGCCCCGACCGCGGCGCGCCAGCCGGCTTTGAGGTTGACGGCGAAGAAAATGCCGCCGCGGAAGAGCGCGCTGAACAGGGCCGACTTCCAGTTCCAGCGGCGGATGAAGAGTTCCACCGGGTGCGCGCAGGCCCAGCGAATGACCGGCAATAGCGGGACACCTTCCGGGGGCACGGAGCGGGGAGTTGGCGTCATGAAGAGTGGTCCTCGGTAGTGTCGCACACTCCGCGCTAATGACAAGGTCGCCAGTTTGTGTGTAGAGGCTATGACAGGCGGGCGCAGCGGGCATAGTAATTCGAGGGGAGGCGAAAAAGCCCGGAAGACCGAGGCTCAGGACGGCCTTCCGGGCAAGCGTTTGAACGCAAAACTCAATCGCCGGGCGCGTCCAGCCAGTCCGGACGGCGGAGAATGTCACGAGGCCGGGAGCCATCGGGCGGGCCGATGATGGCCTCGCGCTGCATCTGGTCGAGGATGCGGGCGGCACGGCCGTAGCCCAGGCGCAGGTAGCGCTGGAGGATCGAAGTCGAGGCTTTGCCCATCTCGCAGACCACGCGCACGGCGTCGCGATACAGCGGGTCTTCCTCGGCGTCGAACTCCTCAGGATCCTCGGCGCCGTCCTCGCTGGGCGGGGTCAGCAGGAAGGTCTGATCGTAATCGGGACGGGCCTGCTGGCGCCAGAAATCGACGACATTGGTGATCTCGGTCTCGGTGACGAAAGCGCCGTGGACTCTCAGCAGGCGCGAGGTGCCTGGCGGCAGGAAGAGCATGTCGCCTTTGCCCAGCAGGTGCTCGGCGCCCATGACATCGAGGACCGTGCGCGAGTCGACGCGGGTGGCGACACGGAAGCTGATGCGCGCCGGGAAATTGGCTTTGATGAGACCCGTGATCACGTCCACCGACGGGCGCTGGGTGGCGAGCACGAGGTGGATGCCGACGGCGCGCGCCATCTGGGCGAGACGGATGACGGACTCCTCGACGCCGGCGCGCTCGACCATCATGAGGTCGGCGAGTTCGTCGATGACGATCAGGATGTAAGGCAGGGGCTTTTCGAGCGCCGGGGCCTGTTCGGCGGCATCGGGGAACAGCGACAGCGGGCGGGTGGCGAGCTCGACGCATCTTGCGATTGAATTGATCGATATTGCGAACGCCGTAGCTGGCCAGCAGCTTGAGCCGGCGCTCCATTTCGAGCACTGCATTGCGGAGCGCGTTGACGGCGCGTTTGGGCTCGGTGATAACGGGCGTGAGAAGGTGCGGAATGCCGTCGTAAATGCCCAACTCGACGCGCTTGGGATCGATCAGCATCATGCGGACCTCATCGGGGTTGGACCTGAGGAGAGTCGACATGATGAGCGTGTTGAGCATGACGCTCTTGCCAGAGCCGGTGGAACCGGCGATGAGCAGGTGCGGCATCTTCTCGAGCTCGCTGATGCGGATGCGCCCGCTGATGTCCTTGCCCAAAGCGAAGACCAGGCGGGCGGGCGCTTCGTGGAACTCGTCGGCTTCGAGAATCTGGCGCAGGCTGATGGTTTCGCGGCGCGTGTTGGGGACTTCGATGCCCACGGTGGGCTTGCCGGGAATGCGCTCGATGAGAATGGACTCGGCCTGCAGGCCGAGGCACAGATCCTCGCTGAGAGTGGTGATGCGGGAGATTTTTACGCCGGCATCGGGCTTGAACTCAAACGTGGTGACGACCGGACCGGGGTTGATCTGGACCACGCTGCCGAAGACGTTGAACTCTTCCAGTTTGGCTTTGATTCGAGCAGCGACCTCTTTGAGTTCGAGGCCGTCGTAGCCTTCCCGCTCGGGCGCCTGGTTGAGCAAAGTCGTGGGGGGCAATGCCCACTCGGCGACGGGCGGCGGATCGGGCGCGGCTGGCGCGGGCTTCGCACGCAGGGGCTCGACGGGCCGCGGCGGCGGCTGGTCCTCGATGGCGTGAATGGGGATGTCGGGCTCCCACGGCGGCGTGTCGTCGAATTCCTCGGGAAAATCAACCGGGGCCGGCTCGGACGCCACGGCGGGGAGCCTGGCGGCGGTGGACATTTGCGGGAACAACGCCGCGGGCGAGGAGGCGTAGGCGTCGCCGTTGGCCGGCTGGGCATAGGCGGCGATGTCGCTTTCAAGCCCCGGCGGCACGAAGGCGGCGGCAACAGGTTCCAACTCGGGAACAGCCCTGCGGCGACCGCGGCGCGGCGCGGCATCCGGTTCCAACGTGGGCTGGGGGCTCTCGGCGAGCTCGTCGTCCCGGACCACCCGCCGGCGAATGGGCAGCACGGCGCTGAGTTGCAGAGCCAGACCCCGGGAGAAGCCATCCACGGAGAAGCTGGTAATGAGGTACAGGGCGACCAGCAGAACCGCGCCCAGCAGCAGCAAGGTACCGGCCTGATTCAAATATCGCAATAGGGTGGTGGAGACGAGCAACCCGGCCGCACCGCCGATTTCAAAAGAGCCGCGCCAATCGAAGTATGGGCCGCCGAGCGCGAGCAAGCCGCTGACCGCCACGGCGGCGAGGCCGTAACCGATTCCGCGGGCGATGGGCGGCCCGACGGGCCGCAGCCGCAGCGACCGCCAGCCGGCGACGAGCAGCACGAACGGCAGAAGCCACAGCGAGAGGCCGAACGATTGGTAGCCGAAGTCGGCGATGGAGGCGCCCACGCGTCCAATGGCGTTGTGCGGGGGATCGGCCGGGGAAGCCGTGTTCCAGGAGGGATCGGCCGGATTGAATGTAAGGAGAGATAGCACCAACGCGATCGAGGCGACGAGGCATAACAGCCCAATCACTTCCCGGACGCGCGGGAGCCTTGCCAGAGACGCAATTCTCATGCCGCCTTACCGGCGGAAGAGAGCTAGAGCGATTATTAGTATACCAAGCACGACGCGATATAAAACAAAAATCCGCATTGTGTGGTGGCGCAAAAAGCGCATCAGGAATGCGACCACCACGGTTCCGGTCAGGGCGCTGACCAGGAATCCGACGAGAAAAGCGGTGTGCATCCGCGGCGGAATCCCGCCTGCCTTGTGCAACTTGTACGCGGTCATTGCGGCCGCGCCGGCGATGGCGGGCGTCGAAAGCAAAAAGGAGAAGCGCGCGGCCGAGGCCCGATCGTAGCCCCGGGACAAACCGGCGGAGATCGTAATGCCGCTGCGCGAGACGCCGGGAACTAGAGCGACGGCCTGGGCTACGCCGATGTAAATCGAGTCCCACAAGCCGATCGAGCGGATGCCCCGGTCTTGCCGCGCCACGTATTCCGCCCACAACATCAGCAGCGCGACGGCGATGAGCATGGGGCCGTAAATGAGCGGCTGGCGCAAGGTCGTTTCGGCGGCATTGTGCAGAAACAACCCCGCGATCACGGCCGGCACGGTAGCGGCCGCCAGGAGCCACAGCAGCAGAGGATTGGCATCCAGGTCCGGATCGCCGCCGGAGCGAAGCCCAAAACCGTGCGCCAGCACGCGCCACCAGTCGCGGCAGAAGTATGCGAGCACCGCGAACAGAGTGCCGAGATGCAGCGCGATATCGAACGACAACCCCGGATCCTCCCAGCGGAAGAGCCAGGGAAACAGGTCCAGATGGGCCGAACTGCTGACTGGGAGAAACTCAGTGAGTCCTTGAACTACGGCCAGGATCACGGCCTGATAGAGCGGGTAGGGAAGCATAGGGTCAATGTAGGTCATGGTAACTTACTCGTCCTATCGAAGAGTGACCAGCACCAGAATCGCTGCCATGGTCGTGCGAATCGGAAGCGGCGGATGGCACGGCATGGGAGGGCGACGCGGGGGGCAGCGAGACACGCGGCGGCCGCCCCAGGTGGGCGGCGTGCGCAGGCCGGTCCGAAGCCGGGCTACGATGAGTTATTGACTATGCGGATCGGGATTCTGATTTCAGTTCTGCTCGCGGCCGGTGCTATCAACGCAACGGCACAGCGGCGCCAGGCGCCTACCGCGCCCGGCAAGTTCGACTATTACCTGCTGAGCCTCTCGTGGTCGCCGCAGTACTGCACCGACATGGGAGACGACCCCCAGGATCCGCAATGCGCCCCCGGCCGGCGCTACGGATTCGTGGTGCACGGCCTGTGGCCGCAGAACCAGGATGGCAACAATCCGCGCACGTGTTCGCCGGCATCGCGACTGGACCCGCAGACGGCGAATTCGATGCTTGATGTGATGCCCAGCGAGCAACTGATCGTGCATGAGTGGGGCTCCCACGGGACCTGCAGCGGACTCCCGCCCGCGGACTTCTTCAAGCTGACGCGCGCGGCGTTCGAGAAGCTGAAGATCCCGGCACAGTATCAGCGACCGAACGCCAACCTGACGGTCCCCGTGCAACAGTTCCGGCGGTTGCTGGCGGCCTCGAACCCGGGGCTGAAGCCGGAGGACTTCGCCATCTACTGCGACGACACATATCTGCGCGAAGTGCGCGTGTGCCTCGATAAAAACCTGAATTTCAGGGCCTGCGGGACCCGCGTCCGCGACGCCTGCCGCATTGATGCGATGCTCCTGCGTGCCGTGAAGTAGGCGGCGAAGCGGGACAGGAACGCGGCGGCGCCGGTGGTAGGATCAAAGTGTCCACCTTTGTCGGGGCGTAGCGCAGCCTGGTAGCGCACCTGCCTTGGGCGCAGGGGGTCGTCAGTTCAAATCTGACCGCCCCGACCAATAGAATCAGTAAGTTACAGCCATCCAAATACGTTGACGAAAGTTCACTGTAGATGATCTTGTAGCTGAGCGTTTCCCCAAGTTTCAACAAGCTGGCTAATCGCGGCGAAGGTATTCTCGCAACTACTGATCACGACTCGCCGAGCGCGTGCCCGAGAATCTCGCAGAATTTCGAGCGAATCGTCGCTCTTGACGAACTTCGGCTATCCGCTATTCTAGAGAGGTGTAAACCTTTTAAGAGTTCAGGGTCTCAGACCCTGCATTGGGGATGAGTGCCCATGAATGATTCCAGAGGGTCCGAATGGCGGAAGTGGGACCTGCACATCCATGCACCGGGAACCACAAAGAACGACCAGTACCAGGGTGACAATCTCTCGGTGTTGTTTTGTGAGCGCCTCGAACAGTCTGATGTCGCTGCGTTCGGAATTACAGATTACTTCTCCGCAGAGTCATATTTTACCTTCCTCAAGCAGTTCAGAACGCAGTACCCACACTCCACCAAGGTGTTTTTCCCAAACATCGAGCTGTGCACCACCGACGTTGTGAATGCCGCAAGCGAAGAAGTCAACCTACACATCATCTTCAACCCATTCGTCCCCGACCATGAGGCCAATATAAAGACTTTCTTGCAGCACCTGAATACCAGCAAGACCGGCAGCGGCAGTAAGAAGATCAAGGCCTCCGAGCTAAAATCGGCAGCAGATTTTCAGTCGGCGACCACAACTAGAGACTCAATCAACGAGGCATTCAGCCATACCTTCGGCCCCGCTTCGGATTTGACCGACCACCTTCTGATATTCACGACGGCCAACAACGACGGAATTCGCGCAGTCCGCGGTAAGCAACGAAAAGCGCTCATCACAGACGAACTCGACAAGTTTAGTCATGGGTTTTTCGGCAACACAGGGAATACGCAGTGGTTTCTGAAAACTGATCGGCTCGAGGGTGGCGAATATATTGATCCTAAGCCAGTCATTTCCGGGTGCGATGCCCATTCGTTCCAAGATCTGGACGCTTGGCTTGGCAAGGTCGTATTGAAGGATGGCGTCGTAGTCAAGGAGTGCACATGGATCAAGGCAGATCTCTCTTTCGAAGGACTGAAGCAAATCATCTTCGAGCCTGCGGAGCGTGTGTTCATTGGAGAGGAGCCGAGTATCGAAGCGTGGGTGCGAAATAACCAACGCCGGTACATCGAGTCCATACGGATCGAACAACTCCAGGGCTACGACGGACGGCATGGGCGCTGGTTTGAAAATGAGCACATCCCGCTCAGCAAAAGAGCTCGTCGCTATTATCGGCAACAAAGGCAATGGGAAAAGCGCCGTTACCGACACTATCGGCCTTCTCGGCAACAGCCATAATCAGAAGTATGAAAGAGACGGTAAGAGGGAAGAGGAATTATTCTCCTTCTTGAATAGGGACAAATTCTTAAAGAACAATTGCGCCAATAATTTTACCGCTGAATTGTCTTGGTACGCAGGCCCACCTGATAAGGCTAGGCTCAGTGACGAGACAGACCCAACCGTGCCGGAACGCGTCGAATATCTGCCTCAAAAATACCTAGAAAAGATTTGCGCAAATATCGAAGATGACGAATTTAGACATAAACTGAACGAGGTCATTTTTGAGTACGTAAAACCAGCCGAGCAATATGGGCAGACAACGCTCGACGGCCTGATTGAATACCTGACCCGCCAAACTGCCGCAGACATCGAGTTGGCAAAAATAGCCCTGCACGATGCTAACGCTAAGGTAGTGACGCTCGAACGCAGCCTCACATCGGACTATAAAAAAGACCTCGAGGAGAAGCTGCGACTGAAAGAGGCCGATCTAAATGCACACATTAGCATTAAGCCTCCCGAGATCAAGCCGCCTGTGGAAGGCGGAGCCGAGGTGGCCCAAAGCACTGCGCGAATCACAGCTTTCGATTCGGACATCCGCAGGCTACAAGAAGAGATTAGCGCGTGCAAGACGGAAGCGGCAACGGTGTCTCGCACGGCTCAGGACTTAAAACAGGCCCGCCAAGCGATTAGCCGACAACAAGACGCTATATCGGCCCTTAGGACGCAATACGAACCGTTGATGAAAAAGGAAGGGTTGGCTTTTGATGATGTGATTTTGCTCAAGGTCTCGTACGATCACCTTGACGAGGCTATACGAAGAAGAGAGAACCGCCAACAAGAGCTTACAGAACTGCTTCGCTCGGAGGCTGAGATCTCTGCGCTAGGTCTTTCGGGGGAGGTCCTGGCCGAAGCAGTCAAGAAGAGCTTGCTGGTGCGGGTAGACTCGTTACACAAGGAACGGAAAGAGATCACCGACAGTCTTGATAAGCCCAATCGCGAGTATCAGGCATATGTTGCTGCCTTAGCGCGGTGGGAGGAGCAAAAACTGGCAATTGATGGCGATTCTGCTAATCCAGCCGTCGACACGCACAACTGGCTCAAGAACGAACTCACAGCCATTGCGACCACAGTACCTGCGGAGCTCGCTACCGCCAGAACAGAGCGCGTCACTGCGGGCAAGGCGGTGTTCGGTAAAAAGAAGAGCCTTGTATCATTCTACGAATCGGTAAAGACGTCAATCGATAAAGAAATTGGTACTTACGGAACCGATCTGCGTGATTATGACATTTCGATTGAGGCGAGTTTGAAGTTGGAGCCGGTTCTTTATGAGCAGTTTTTTGCATATGTGAACCAGCAGGTTAAGGGAAGTTTCCACGGGACGGAAGAAGGGCGTTCCCTGCTGAAAAAGTTGGTAGAATCGGTATCCAACTGGCAGGACGAGGGTGAAGCATTTCAGTTTCTCGAAACAATTGATGAGTATCTGCATCAGGACAAGCGCTCGAACCAGGGCAGTGATGTGGTGCGCGACATCGCAAAGCAGATGCGGCAGAAACGAGATCCGGTCTCATTGTACGATTTTTTATTCGGCTTCGATTACTTGGAAACGAAGTATGACTTGAAGATCGATGGCAAGGACCTCAAGGAACTGTCTCCTGGTGAGCGAGGGGGTTTGTTGTTGATATTTTACCTGATGCTTGACCGCCGCGAGATCCCACTTGTCATCGACCAGCCCGAGGACAACCTTGACAACAAGAGCGTATACGAAATGTTGGTGACATTTTTGAAGAAAGCGAAGAAACGGCGACAAATAATTATAGTAACCCACAACCCCAATCTGGCGGTCGTCGCCGATGCGGAGCAAATACTCCATGTGTCGATTGACAAAACCAATAATCGCAATGACTTCGCATTCGAATCTGGAGCCATCGAAAATCCAAAGATCAATAAGGCGGTAGTTGATATTCTCGAAGGCACACTTCCCGCTTTTGACAATAGGCGGCTGAAGTACCGCAGGCAGGGGAAAAGAGCCGTACCGGCCTAACAACTAGTGCAGCTTAGCGATGCATCCTGGGATAGGCGCGAAGGCAAAAGAAACCCGGAGAAATGTGCTTGCGTATTCAACAAGCCCTTACTCTGTCGGATTGCGACCACAATGCCCTATCATCATGGTCGCAATCCGGCGCAAGAAAACGCGAAGGAAAGCGGGAATTGGTGAGGCGGTTTGCGCTGTCCGCCTATGACAACTCTCTTCGCAGCCGAGGCGTGTCGTGCGTGGTGACGGTTCCCTTGATCCGCAACGGCAGCGCGGCGGGCCTGACGCGCCCCTGTCATTCCGGGGATGTCAGAGAGGGCCTACCCGCGTTTCAGCGGGTCCCAGCGCTCATCGACTGCGTAACAGTTGCCAAGATCGGCGCGTCGATCCGGATCTCCTCGCCAGCGGATTGATGGCCGGCAGAAACCGGAACCCGCCCGCGGATTCTGACGTGGTCGCCGCAAAAGGTGGCGGTGTCGATGATCGTTCGAAGGAAATCACGCCATTCCTCCAATGTGAACTTCGCGAGGTTCAGCGTCGCTTGAGCGCAATAGTCGGATACCGCCGTCTCGACTTGTTCGAGGGGCAGGCTCTGTGACGGCTGGGAATCCGAACGCTGCAAAGCAAGAGTGGCGCGTTTAGCCTTGATCTTCTCAAGCTGATGGCCGAGTTGCGCGGGCGAGATGACGCCGGTCCGATATGCATCCAGTACCCGATCCTCTTCAACTTGCAGTCTCCTCAACTCCGCCTCGGCCGCGCGTGCTGCCTCCATTTGCCTTCCTCGCTCACGATTTTCTGCTTCGTCCAGTTGGCGGAGCGGCCCGAGAATCATCTCCGGATTCAGCATTAGCTTCTTGGCGGCTTCCATTACCGTTTTATCAAGTACGGCTTCGCGAACTATTGGCAGTCTCTTGCACCGGGCGATGCACCGGTAGTAGAACTTGCCGTGGCACGGATTGCCAACGTATCTGGCTCCGCAAGCTCCGCACCGAACGAGGCCCTTCAGCAAGTATGCGTGCTTCTCGTTGCGTGGCGAGAACGTGATGTTTCGTTCGAGTTGTCGTTGGACTCGCTCCCACCGTTCACGCGGAACGATCTCTAGGGACTCGGGGAGGGCGAGTGGCAACCATTCGCTCTTCGTCCGCTGCCGCGTACTACACTTGGTGCGCTTGCGGTAACGCGGGCTCGCAGTTGGATTCCTCGGCTCGCAGCCCTGGAACTTGTTGTAGTACCAGACGCCGGCGTACATTTCGCTGTGGAGGATGCGTAGAACGCTCGACTTGCCCCAACCCGCGGCTTTCTTCCGAGGTTGAATTCGAAGTTCATCGAGGCGGTTAAGGACTCGTCGGGCGGAAAGACCGTCACGGTCAACCCACTCGAACATTTGACGCACAACCGAGGCCTCCTCAGGGACGACCTCGAGTATCCCTTCCTTCCCGGCGGCGCGATCCTTCGGAATGTAGCGATAGCCATAGGCTGTATTCGAACCGAGGTATTGTTTCCGTACTTCCACCTTGTGCCGACGCCCACGCCGGGTCCGGTCCGAGATCAGCTCACGCTCGAACTCGGCAAAGCTGCCGAGAATATTGACCATCAGGTTAGAGGTTGGGCTCTCGTCCGATGGCAGTTTGCGGAAGATGACTTTTACACCATGCCGTTCGAGGTCACGCTTGATCACTCCCAAATGGGCGACGTCCCGTGCGAGCCGATCTACGTCATTGATTAGGACAGCGTCAATTACGCCCTTCTGCGCACTGTCGCGCAGACGGTCGAGGTCGGGCCGTTCCATAATTCCGCCGCTCCAGCCCTCGTCCTTGTAGATTCCAACGATGGGCCAGCCTTTGTCGCGGGAAAACCGCTCGAGTTCGGCAATCTGGGAGTCGATGGTTTGTCCTTCCCGCTGCTCCTCGGTCGAGACGCGGGCGTAAATGGCGAGCCGCAGCGCGGCTCCGGTAGTATCGGGCATATTTCAGAGGGGAATTACTGTTCTGTGGGTCGTTTACACATTAGCGTCTTGTCCGTGTCTGTCAAATCCACTCCTGTGGATAACGGAACGCGGCGGTGGAACATCATGGCTACCGCCTTGAGCAAGGCATAGGGGTCCGGATCCGGAACGATCTCCCAGATGACGGCGAGTTTAGCTGGTTGTGGCGTGGTGGTCATGGATCGCAAAGCGTGATGGTTCGAAGGTCAGCATAGGAGACACGGGGGAGGTTGAAAAGGCGGGAAAATCTGGCTACTTCGCCGCGAAGGCTCGACGGCCGGATTTTCCCGCCTTTACGTTCGGGCCCGTCAGCGCCATCATCACCGCCATGTTGAATTGGGATAATCTTTTCGAACTACTCGCTGCACTCGTCCGGGCTGTGTTTGTGGATGAGCTATCCGAGCATGTCCGCACACAGGCAGGTCGTCTCGTTCTTCGCCCCCGGCTACGCGGCATGCGTTCGGTCCGGCGCCACATTCACCGCCGCTGCCGCCGTCGTCTTTTCAACCGGTTGTCCACAAAGGACTGAAAAAGTTGTCTGGGGAGCCACATTTTCCCCACTTTACGAAGTCGGGCAAACTGCTACATTGACTTTGCTGAAAAGTTAAAACGCATTCATGCAAAAACAGCAGCGACACCAAAACCGTCTGGATCTTTATCGACGGAGGATGAGGTTCACCACCTCGCAAATCGGCCACCTGCTCGGACACCAGGATAGTTCGACCTTCTGTGAGTTCGAGCGTGGTGATCGCCTGCCCACTTTGGTCAACGCCTTCCGTCTTGGGATCATCCTTCGAGTGCCGGTCGAGTTTCTTTTTCCGGAACTCTACGACAGGCTCCGCCATGGCATCCGGGCAGAGGAGGAACAAATGGCTCGGCCCGAACAACAGCCGCTGTTTTGAAGGGTTTTCTTTTTATGACAGGCATCCTCGATCAGATAGCCCTGAGTTCCTCTCGCGCCCAGGGAACACAATTCCGCCCCACCACGGCAGACGAATTCTTCGCCTTGCGGCTGGCGCAGAAGCTCCACGAAGCGTCGGCGGTGCAACATTACGCCGATCTCTTTGAGCGCTATTCGCAGGCCCAACTTCTGATTGCGTTCCGCCGGGCACAGGCCACTGGCTCTCATCTCGACCCCGCCCGCAGCTTTCACGTGGAGCTGGGACGCCTGACTGGACGGAACGGTAATGGCGCATGCACCCGGCAACTGGCGGCTATCCGAATCGAGCGGCGGGCCGTGGCCGTGGTGATTCTTTCCGGCGAGCATTTGCAGTATGCGCCGCTGGTCCGGCAACTGTCATCGGACAGTGACAAGGCCATCGGCAGCGCCGCCGCTTTCATCAGTCGCATTTTGGCAAAGTGCCCGTTTGAGACAGCAGCCCTGGAAACACTACCGGAGGGTGCCGAGGTCCAGCGATCAGCGCTTATGAAGACCATTCACCGCGTGCTATCCGAGCAGGCAGTCGGCATCTGGCAGACTTCCAAACAGGACATCCTAGCGGCATTCGGGCATCCGCCCATGCGCTTCCGCAACCAGGTGCGTGAAGTAGTTTCAAGCATCTGGCCGGTTATCAACGGTGGCTTTGGATCGCCGTTGATCAAAGACGCGCTAGCCCTTGGCTTGTACTGCCAGACAGAATACCTCTTTAACCTTTAACCTCCCCGCCCAATGATTGGACCCCTCTGCTACATTGGCGGCAAGAACCGCCTTGCCTCCAAGATCATCTCTCTGCTGCCCGAGCACACCACCTACGTGGAGCCGTTCGCGGGCGGCGCCCAGGTGCTGTTCCACAAGGAGCCCTCGCGCGTTGAGGTTCTCAATGACCGCGACCGCGAGATTGTCAATTTCTTCCGTGTGTGCCAGTGGCACTATGAAGAGCTGATCCGCTATCTCCGGCATTGGCCACCCAGCCGCGAATTGCACGAGCTTCAGGCGCGGACCGATCCCGCAACGCTGACCGACATCCAGCGGGCCGGACGGTTCTTCTACCTCCAGAAAAACTCGTTCGGCGGACTGATCGTACGGCAGTCCTTCCATTACGGCGTGACCCAGCCCCCCAACTACAACCCGGCGCGTATTCCGGAGATCCTCTGGCAGGCCCACCAGCGGTTGCAGCGGGTGCAGATCGAGTGCCTGCCCTACGAGGATATCCTTGAAAAATACGACCGCCCGACGACCTGCTTTTACCTCGATCCGCCCTACTGGGAGCGAAAGCTGTACAAGTTTAACTTCACGGAGGAAGACTTCCGGGCGCTGGAGCGGCGACTACTGGAATTGAAAGGCAAGTTTCTGCTCTCGCTCGACGACCATCCAGAGGTCCGAAAGCTGTTCGGGCACTGGAACCTGCTGCCAGTCGACATCGCCTACACTGCGCAAAAAAAGAATGGTAAGCGCTTTCGGGAACTGATCATCACTAATTTCGAACATCGAGAGACGACGCCTACTGACAGTACGCGCGTAAGCTCAAAAGAAGAGGGCTGAAGGCGTGCCATGGGATCCTGAATCCGCACCGGTTGTCGCGCAAGTCCGGACTGCGCTGGCTTGGCTCGCCGACCACGACGTACCCGCCCAAAGCATCCGGGCCGCGTTCGGGGTTTCACCCGGACACCTCCGACAGCTTGTCTTTCGGGGCCGCCGGGACCGCCTCCGGTTCTATTGGCCCGCGGCTACGCTGCCGGAATTCTTGCACCGTGATCCCAACCAGCTCATCGGACGAACCGGCGTCCGGAGAGACCTGGACGATAGGTACCTGGCAACTGGCCGTCGGTCCACAAACGACAGGCTGCGGCAACGGCTCGACGAGGCAGTCGCCAAACGGCGCGAGGACGGCTCATTCCTTGAGGCGATCTCCGAACTCAATCAACTCAAGCGGCTGGTGGGATATGTAGGCGAGATCGGCCACGTTCGGCTCAAGGGCGCACTCCTACGCCAGCTTTCCTGGTTCTATACGCACAGCGGCCGAAGCGTGTCCGCGTTTGAGTCCGCCATAAGTGCTGTGGACCTGTACCAAATTGCATGGCAAGAAACTGGCAATCGTTCGGACCTTGACCAGATCGCAGGATGTTCTCTGATCGCGTCCAATGCGTGCCTGCTTGCCCACGACCCGTTGACGGCTATCAAAATTCTTGACGTCGCGGACCAGGCGGTTGAACAAGCCGGGCCTGGAGACAGGTCAGATCACCATAGGCAGCGTGGTGCGGCGCTACTGCAGTTGTGTTCCGCCGACGCCGATGAGGCTTCGGGGAAAGAGATGCGAGAGTCGGGCCGAATCCTGGACGAGGTCACCGGGAGTAACAGTGTCCTGAGCCGGATCAACGGCCTGCGAATGCCGCTTCTCTTGCGCGAGCCCGACTACGAACGAGCCTGCGAGAATCTTGAGGCAATCTGTTCGCTGACCAGCCCTTCGAGCTTGGAGTTCGCGATGGCCGTGAATTACACCAGTGCAGTCGGGCTCAGCACCAGCAGCGAGACCGTTCACCGAGCCGTTGTAGCCCTCCTTGCCGCTGCGCCACCGGTGGAAGAACGATACGGGCACCAGAGGACTGTGCGCAGCCTGCTTTCCGTAACCATGCAGCTCGGGCTCAGCGACGCCGTGCGGAAAAACTGGATCCGTTGGGCTCTCTACGAAAACGCGGCTCGCTTGGACTAAGCCATCGAATCCAGCGTTACAGAATCGGGCCATGATGGCCCTCCACAAGAAGTGCCTTGCGGCCCCACGATGGGGCTGCGATGGATCAAACCAGCATTGAACTCCTGCGGTTCCGGCGTTGCCGGGATCTTCACGCCAACGCAGTCGGCGTCACCGTCGGCAGGCGAAACGGGAAACCCGCCGCCTTCCTAACTGCCCGCTTCGAAGACCCCGCGCCAGCGCCGGAGCCACAGGAGTTCGAAGACGATCCGAAGTATTACGTCAACCTCAACCCGCTGGAGCGGGAGACCTTCCGCCGAATCCTGAAAGGCCAGTCCATCGCGAGCATCGCCCAAGAAGACGGCGTGAAGCGTTCGGCCATCTACGCCCGCATCTGCGGCAACAGCAGAGGCCAGGGCGGCATGATTGCCAAAAACTTCTGGGTGCTGCTGTGGTGGCACTGCCGCCAGAACATTCAAGGCAAATCACTATGAGCGCGATCATCGAACAAATCATCGTTTACGCCTGGAACCAGCTGCGCAACAGCAGGCGCAGAGGTTTCGGCGGCGGCCTCCAGATTGGACACGCAGTGATTGACGGCCGCGAGACCCGTAGTCTCGTTACGATCCCGCACGCCAAACGAGCCGAGCACATCGCCATCCTCGGCAAGACGGGCAGCGGAAAGTCGATGCTGCTGCGCCATATGGCGGCGCAGGACATTCAATCCGGCCGCGGCTTCGTCTTCTTCGATTTGCACGGTGATGCGACACCGATCCTGCTCAAGCTCGTTGCCGAGCAGGAACGCCGGATCAACAGGGACCTGAGCGAGAAGCTGATCGTGATCGAGCCCGGGGACCCGGAGCGCTCGGTCGGCCTCAATGTGATTGGCCAGGGCACCGGGCAGAACAGCTTCGTGCAGATCGCCGAGTTTGCGGAGGTGTTGAAGCAGCGCTGGCAGCTCGCAGCGTTTGGCGCGCGCACAGAAGAGCTGCTCCGCAACTCGCTCCATGTTCTGGCCGACAACCGGATGACCCTGCTGGAACTGTCGCCGTTGTTGACGAGTGGCCCGTTCCGGGCGTTGTGTTTGCGCCAAATCCAGAACGTCGAGGTGAAGGATTACTTCGCGCTACGTTATGACCGCGCGAGCGAGGCCACGCAGGCAGCGTGGCGCGACGCGATCTTGAACAAGGTGTCGGCGTTTACCGCCGATCCGCATTTCAGGCACATCCTGGGCCAAGCCGAGTTGACTTTTTCGCTGAGTGACGCCCTCGAGTCCGGGTACTGGATCATTCTCAATCTTGACAAGGGACGTTTGGGCGAGCAGGCCGCTACGCTCGGGAGCCTGTTTCTCACCCGCTTGAAGAACGCGCTGTTCGCGCGCCGATCCCGCAGTCTGCTCACGCTTTACTGCGACGAAATCCAGAACCTCATTGTTTTCGATTCAGGTCTAGAAACGCTTCTGTCCGAGGCGCGGAAGTTCGGGGCCTCGCTCGTCAGCGCCAATCAGTTCCTGGACCAGTACCCGCCCGCCATGCGGTCGGCGCTGGCTGCTGTCGGCAGCCACATCTACTTTCAGCTCTCGTCGAGCGACGCCGAAAAGGTGGCTGGCACGCTCGATGGCGGGCGGACCCTGGCCCAGGAACTGAAGAACTTACCCCAGCGCCACCTGGTGCTGAAATCCGGTCACCAGCGCTTCGAAAGGGCCGTCGTGCCAACAATCGCCCAGCCAGAAGGCGACTCCCGCGACCTGCTGGCGCGCAGTCTGCAGCGCTGGGCGCGTCGCAGGACCGAGATCGAAGCTGCAATCCGGCACCGCCACGAGTCGATGCGGATCACCACCGGGGAGGCTCTGCATGACTGGGAATAGAAAAGTCGGCCTGGTTATTCAAGAGCGGGACCGCCAGCTCTTCCGCGAACTCGGCGTCATGCGTGTCATTGACCGCGAACAGGCGCAGGTGGCCGCGGGATTCAACTCGCTCCGGCGCGCCAACGACCGACTGCTGCGTTTGTCCCGGGCTGGCCTCTTGCGCCGCATCTTCATCGGGAGCGCTGGCCACGGCCAGAAGGCTCTCTACACGCTGTCTCCCAGAGGCGCGGCGACGGTGGGCGCAGAAGTCGCGGGGCTGCCGATGCGGCAGAGCATCTTCGGTACAAGCCCGTTCCTGCTCCACCGGCTCGCCATCAACGAGATCTACTTGGCTGTGAAGCACCGGCAGTTGCCCCGCCCGGACATTCGCTGTGCCCGCTGGATCACCTTCCGCGAACCGCTGACACAGGCGATTCCACTGATCCCGGATGGCTACTTCGAACTCGTCGTTGACGGCGCAGCGCGTCCGATGTTTGTCGAGGCGGACCTGGGCACGGAGGCGCTTGGTGTTTGGCGGAAGAAAGTCCAGACGTACCTGCAACTGGCTCTGTCTGGTGAGTTCCCAAAGCTTTTCCGCCAGCCGCAGTTTCGCGTGCTGATTGTCGCCACTACCGACAAACGTCTGCAACACATCCGCGCGGTTGTGGCCAAGCAATCGGACAAGATCTTCTGGCTGTGCACTTTCGAACAGATTCACGAGCGCGCGCTTTGGTCGCCCATCTGGCTCCGGCCAGCGGGCGAAGCGAGGCTCTCGCTCATCTAGGAGTTCCCATGCGTTTTTGTCCTCAATGCCACAAGCTGACCTCCGGCGAGCCACTGTTCTGCAACCACTGCGGTGCAAGCTACGATGCTAAGCTCTGCCCGGCGCGGCACCTGAATCCGCGCTCCGCCGAGGTCTGCTCACAGTGCGGCTCGCGGGATCTTAGCACGCCCGCCCCACGGCTGCCGCTCTGGCTGCAGCCGATGCTGTTTGCGGCTTCGCTGCTGCCCGGCCTCATCCTTGCATTGCTGCTCGTCCTTGTGGCGGTTGCGATGCTGCGCGAGCTGGCCACCAACGGCCAGATCCAAGCACAGCTTGTCGCTCTGTTATTCATCCTCGCCATCCTCTGGTGGCTGTACATGCACTTGCCCAGATTCATTCAAAAGGCGCTCCGTTCCTTATGGCAATCAAAAAAACAAGACAAGCACTGATCTCCGCAAAGGCGGCCTCATCCGCTGACACTCGCGTGGTCGCCGTGGCGCGCAAACCCGCGCCAATCCGCGGCTTTTTGGCCCCTCCCCCCGGCCACCACTGGCCGAGGGCTTGGCCGGGCCAACCTGGGCCGATTCTGGCCCAACCGGGGCCATCCTGGGGGCCCTCCGGCGGCGGGGAGCTTCCCGTGAAGCTGGCTTCCGGAGTACCGCCTGGGCTCTCGCTGGGAGTCCCGATGGACATCCGGACCGTGGCTTGGTTCATTGGCTGTTCGCCCTGGACCGTAAGGCAGACCCTCTTGCCGAGAGGGCTTCCGCACTTCCGGTCCGGGGCCAGCGGCCGACTGATCTTCTACCGGGATCAGGTCATTCGCTGGATCTACGAACAACAAAGCAAAGGAGGAAAACAAATCCGTTGAGCCTGCTCAAACGAGGGAGCGTCTACTGGTCGTACTTCTACATCGATGGCATCCGCCATCAGGCCAGCACCGGCACCTCCAACCACAGGCAGGCCGAAACCATTGAAGCAAAGTTCAAGGAAGAGGCCAATGCCAAACGGTTCCAGGTCGTCGAGGCCGACCCACGCATCACATTCGGCGAGCTTGCCGCCCGCTTCATCGCCAGCGGCATCGCCCACAAGCACCACGTCTACCACCTGAAGTTCCTGCTGCCGTTTTTCGCCGAGACTCCGGTACTGCGGCTCACCAAGCCCATGGCCGAGGAGTTCCGGCGGGCGCGAATGACCGGCAGGATCGGGCGTCCCCTGAAGGACGCCACCGTGAACCGGGACCTCAGCGTCCTGCGGCACATTCTCTACTGGGCCGTCGATGAACAACTCATCCAGACCAATCCGCTGGCACGCCTCAAGATGGCGCGCGAGCGCAGAACCCGCAGGGCGATCCTGGATGTTGCCGAGGAGCAGCTGCTCCTGGAAGCTGCCGCGCCGCACCTGAAGCTCATGGTGACGGCGGCGCTCGACACTGGCATGCGGCGGGGTGAGATCACGAACCAACGCTGGGAGGACATCGACTTCCCGCGCAAGCTGCTGTCGGTCACGCGCTCGAAGACGCCGGAAGGCGAAGCGCGCGAGATCCCGCTGAGCGACCGGCTCTACTGGCTGCTCTCGGCGAACCGCAAGAGCGAAGGCATCGTCGTTGCCTACCAGGGCGAGCCGGTGCGCATCATCAAACGCGCGTGGGGCGGCGCTCTGAAAAGAGCGGGTGTCCACCACGTCCGCTTCCACGACCTGCGCCACACCTTCAACACCCGCCTGATGGAATCCGGCGTCCTGCAGGAAGTCCGCATGGCGCTCATGGGCCACTCCACCGGCAAATCCGTGCACGCAACCTACACCCACATCGAGCTTCCCGTGAAGCGCGAAGCGATCAGAAAGCTCGAAGCCTGGGTGAACCAGCAACGTGAGGAACTTGAACACCAGAAGGAGAACGACAATGCCCGCACCCAAGACCCAGGAACCAAAGGCGGCTCCGGCCAAGCAGCCGGATACCCGCAGACCGTGGAAGAAAAAGACGCCCGTTGAGGTGCTCTTCGAACAAGCCGACAAGCTGCGCGCGGAGATCGCCGAGGCGGAGGAGGAGCTGAACGCCAAGAAGCGCCAGCTCCAGAAATTCGACGAAGCCAAGAAGCTGTTTGAGGCTATGTAGTCCTATGCAGCTTCTCACGGAGGAACTCAAAGCCCGCCTGCCGCCGCTATACGCGCAGGAAGGCGAAGCTGAGCCAATCGTGCACGCCAAATTCTTCATGCCCGGCACACGCTGGACGTGGTGGATCTTGGAGGGCGAACCGCGAGGCGACGACTTCCTGTTCTTCGGCTTCGTACAGGGGCTCGAAAACGAGTTCGGCTACTGCTGCCTTTCTGAGCTGGAGTCCGTGCGCAACCCGCTCGGGCTTTCTGTGGAACGCGACCTGACCTTTACCCCAGGCAGGCTCACGGATGTTGTGCCCCTGCTCGATCCATAAGGGCAATGGCACGCAAAGAGACCAAGACTTGTTCCTGGTCTCTTTTCTTGTGGCCGCCTACTGACAGGCGGTCGCTCTAATAAGGATGGGAAGCAGTTCTGCTTTCCCAAGTCCGCAACAGTCTGAACCCAACTCATACAGGAGAGGTGTGTCTATGAAAAAGTTGTCTGTTGTTGTGGCCGGAAGCGGCCAAATCCATGACGTTCATATCCAGCCCGGCACCACCGCGGGCGATATCCTCAACGAACTGCATCTTGACGACTACCTGCTGTCCAAAGGCCCCAACGAACCCTTTTTCGCCGCCGCCGAGTCGGTCTACGACAAGGTTAAAGACGGCGAGAAGATCTTCGCTTCGACCAAGGCCGATGTCGGAGTGCTGCCTCTGTGCGCGTAAAGGACATCGGTAGCAGGCCTGCCCCCGCTGCCATCCGCGAGATCATCTCGCGGCTGGTGCGGGGGCACGGCCCCGCAGTCAAGGTCGAGCGGCGCACCATCCCGTACTGGCAGGAACGAGGATGGACGCGCGAGGAGAATCGCTACACCGGCTCCTATCGGACTATTTACGGCTCGTTCTACGGTCACGCGGACGAACCGCATCGCGGATACTTTCGCTTTCACATTTACCAGCCTCCCCAGGCCATGGAACGTCACAGCCATTGGACCTGCTTCCAGAACCGGGGAGACGGCTGGTACGAGGTGCACATGTCTCGGCAACCCCGGGACGTGAGCTCAGGGATCATGAGCATCGAACGAATTCTGCACGAAGCCTTGGAGGGGCAATAGTCTTATGCAGACTGCGGACACAAGTTCAAAACTATTCGACGCCAAGCGCCACGAGTTGGTGCAGCGCCGGGAAACTCTGATTCACCAGCTTGGGCAGGCCTCACGCTCTTTTGAAGATGACCTGGCCCGGCAGAAGTTAGAGCACGTCGAACGCACGAATGAGTTTATCGCGACACTGGATGGCCTGGCACAGGAAGCTCGTGAGGCAAAGACGCGTCGGCGCTACGTGGTGAGCTCGTTGTTTCTCCATGAATGTTTCCGCAAGCTGACCGCCGATCAGTACGAGCAGTTCTTTTTTGTCACCGGTACTGAGATCGACGGCGCGCTTGTCCTCGACCAGTGGGCCGAGTTCGCGCACCAGAAACGCTCCATGATGGGCGTCACGGGCGAGCCCAAGGCCACACACGGGTTGCTCATCAAGCTCGAACAGTTCGGCCACCGGCTCCTCGGCCACTTCCACAGCCACCCCGGAACGGGAGCCGCCGCCACCACGCCTTCATGTGTGGACCGGAGTTTCCAGCAACGGCTGGAGAGCGCCGGACATGTGGCCGTCATGGCAATCTTCAGCCGCGACGGCTTCGTCCGCTTCGTGCGGCTCGACCAGAACCTCGAGATCGAAATCCACGGACAGGGAGTAGAGAACCATGCGCCCGGCATTTACCACCTCGCCAACGTCGATACTGCTTAAGGGCAAGACCGTTCAGGGTGCCGAAGACCGGCAGGGGAAGATTCCGGGATTCGAGCAGTCGGTCTTTTTTCAAGCCCGGTTGCTTTGCGTCGGAGCAGGCGGAATCGTTTCGCAGATTGCGCCGACGCTGGCCCGTAAGGGCGTCGGCGCAATCACGCTGCTTGATGACGACATCGTCGAGGTGAGCAACCTGAACCGCCAGCGATTTTACGTGCGGGATCTCGGCAGGAACAAGGCCCTGTCCCTCGCGCGCAACCTCCAACCGGAGTGCATATCCGCGTCAGAGATTCGCGGGTACGCAATTCGGCTGGAAGAAGCGATTGAGCGGGAAGTGGATTTGGAGTGCGACGTTGCCATCTGCGGCGTGGACAACAACCCGGCGCGCGTGGCGGCAAGCAGGTACTTCCGCAGCATGGGCGTGCCAGTTGTATTTGCCGCGGTCAGCACGAGCGGCGATCACGGCTACGTCTTCATCCAGGCACGTGACGGGCCGTGCATCGCGTGTCTCTACCCGGACATGATTAACGACGACCGCTATCCGTGTCCCGGCACGCCGGCAATCGCCGACATTTTGCAGGCTGTCGGTGCATTGGCAGTGTACGCCATCGATACGCTGCTCATGCCACGCCCGCGCTGCTGGAACTACCGCAGGATCAGTCTCTCAGACGGCCAGCAGGACGGTGCATCTCGGATCCCGGCTCGCCGCGACTGTCCCATCTGCACACCGGCTCTCCCATGACGTCTGTCCGGCCCATCGACGGAATCGATGTCGGTGTCCGCTACCGACAGGACCTCGGGGACCTGCGTACTCTCGCTGAAAGCATCGAAGCGGTCGGGCTCCTCCACCCGGTCGTTGTGACGCCCGCAGGGCGCCTGATCGCCGGGCAGCGGCGGCTTGCAGCTTGCCGTCTGCTCGGATGGTCGGAAGTGCCGGTGACCGTGGTGGATTTGCTCCAGGCCGCGCGCGGCGAGGCGCACGAGAATTTTGTGCGCAAGGACCTGCTGCCCAGCGAGATCGTGGCACTGAAACGCGCCATCGAGCCGCTGGAACGCCGCGCCGCGCGGCAACGGCAGGGCGCCAGGACGGACCTCTGTCATCCGGCCACTGTGGCCGAATGTCAGGTGCCCGTCCGCGACCGGCTGGCGCGCTACCTGGGCGTCGGTCGCACGACCATCGAGCGGGCCGAGGCGGTCGTCGAAGCCGCCGAGGATGAGCCGGAAGAGTACGGCCACCTCGTCGCGCAGATGGACCGGAGCGGCAAGGTCGCCGGGGCCTACCGCAGGCTCATGGTCCAGCGGCAGGCGAGGGAGCTCGATGCGCAGGCGCCGCAGACTGCCAACAGGGCCGTTCCAGGTCATCGTGGCGGACCCGCCATGGCGGTACGACAGCGGTAACTCCCTGCCATACCCGACGATGGACATCGAGGAAATCAAGGCCATGTCCGTCCGCGACATCGCCGCCGACGACGCGGTGCTGTGGCTCTGGACCACCAACGCCCACCTGCGCGTCGCCTTCGACGTGGTCGAGGCGTGGGGCTTTGAGTACCGAACGCTCCTCACCTGGGTCAAAGACCGCATGGGCACCGGCGAGTGGCTGCGCGGGCAGACCGAGCACTGCCTGCTCGCGGTGAAGGGCAGGCCCGTGTTCGTGAGCGGCAAACACACGACCGCGCTGCAAGCGGCACGGCGTGAACACTCTCGGAAGCCGGAAGAGTTTTACGCGCTGGTGGAGGCGACCTGCGCCGGCGCCAAGGTGGAGCTGTTCAGCCGCGAGCGTCGGGACCGATGGAAGTCGTTTGGCAACGACTGCGAGAAGTTTGCCGGAGACGAGAACCAGCCTTGAGCCCACAATCGAGCCGCCAGCCTACCGTTGCTACCACGGTCAGATCAGCTTGCGAGACAATGGGAGCCTCGAAGGAAGGGTCGGAACATGCGTGGAAGCGCTGAGGGAATTCGCATGCAGCTAGAGAGCATGGCTGAACTACTGCAGGGCAACTGCCTCGCAGTGCACCCTCCCAGCGGTCCCATGCCTGGACCGAAGAAGGGCGCCACGCGATTGTTTCGCGATCTTTCGACGTCCCCCCAAGAGGCGCCATTTGCCAGGAAGATCTGAAAACACGCGATGTCAATAGAGCAGAACTACAACGTCCAGTTTGTTGCATCGCTTGCCCTCAGGGAGAAGCAAGTCCAGCAAGTCTACCGCCCGATCATCGCCGTCCACAAGTGGTTCGCCCGTCGGCCCGGAACGCTGTTCAGGGGACTGCTCTTGTCCGAATTCGGCGACAAGCCGATCGAGGAGACGTACTACTGCGCCAACAGCTTCGAGGGGGTCACGGTCGCAGATCCCTTCATGGGCGGGGGCACTCCGCTCCTTGAGGCGAATCGGATTGGCTGCAATGTGATCGGGACGGACATCAATCCGATGGCTGCCTGGATCGTGCGCGAGGAGATCGACCTGATCGACCTCGAGGCCTACGCACAAGAAGCCGCGAGTTTGATCGATCAGCTTTCGCGGGAGGTCGGGCACCTCTACAAGACTCGGTGTCCAATCACCGGCAGGGAAGACGCCGACGTCAAGTACTTCCTCTGGGTGAAGACGGGAGTTTGCCAGGACTGCCTCAAAAAGTTTGACCTCTTCCCCGGCTACGTGCTGGCGGAGGACGCGCGACACCCATCGTACGTGCTGATTTGCCCATCCTGCGGCGATCTCAACGAGGTGGGCGACCCCCTCCACCCCGGCACCTGCCGTTGTAGGACGCCTCTGACCACAGAGGGGCCCGTTCACAGGAACAAGTGCGCGTGCCCGCACTGCGGGCACGTCAACACCGCGCCCCTTCATGGGGACGGTCCCCCAGCACACCGGCTCTTCGCTATCGAGTACTACAATGCCGATCTCAAGGGTAGACCGGGGCGTCTGTTCAAGAAGCCGGATCGGGACGACCTGGCGAGGGTCAGGGAAGCGGAGTCGCTGTGGGGTGGCACGGCCCCATCATTCGTGCCAGAGGACCCGATTCCCGAGGGGGACGAATCCTCTCGGCTGCGCCGCTGGGGTTACGAGCGGTTCAGGGACCTCTTCAATGCGCGGCAGCTCCTGGGGCTCGAGGCCAGCGCCCGCATCATCGACCGCGTTGAAGACCTCCGGCTGCGCCGCGCGCTCGCGACCAACTTCTCGGACTTGCTGCGCTACCAGAACATGCTCTGCCGCTACGACACGATGGCGCTCAAGTCGTTGGACATCTTCTCCATACACGGCTTCCCGGTAGGCTACGTCCAAGCGGAGTCCAACCTCCTGGGCATCCGCAACGGCCACGTCCTCCCCGTGGGTTCCGGCGGCTGGGTCAACATCATAGAGAAGTACACGAGGGCAAAACGGTACTGCGCCGAGCCATTCGAGGTGTTCTTCAAGGGCAAGAGGAAGCTGACGCTCCCCATCCACGGCGAGTGGATTGGGGAGAAGAACCCGGCGCACCCGGACTCGACGGGACGGCGCATCGACATTCGGTGCGCCTCCGCCACCGACGCCGCACTCCCGCCGTCGAGCCTCGATGCCGTATTCACGGACCCGCCGTACTACGGCATGGTGCAGTACGGCGAGCTCATGCAGTTCTGCTACGTGTGGCTCCGCAAACTCATGGGCGCGAAGTTCCCCGGGCTCGAGCTCGTGACGACCAAGAACGCCGAGGAGCTCACGGGGAACGACACTGCGGAGCGCGGAATGGCGTTCTTCGCGGAGGGCCTCGCGAACGTGTACCGGCGCATGGCCCAGGCGCTGAAGCCGGGGGCACCGCTCGTGTTCACGTACCACCACAACCAGCAGGACGCGTACATCGCCGTCGGCATGGCAATCCTCGACGCGGGGTTGACCTGCTCTGCCTCGCTGCCGTGCCCGGCGGAGATGGGCGGCTCCATCCACATCCACGGGACCGGGTCATCCATTGTCGACACCGTCTTCGTCTGCCGCGACACGGGGACGACGCCGAGGTCTTGGCTGTTCGCCGACGTCGCGGGGCTCGTCAGGATTATGTCAGACGACCTGGAGAGCCTGCGCGCGGCCGGCATGAAGCCAACCGCTGGCGACATTCGCTGCGTGGCGTTGGGCCACATCACGCGCATGGCAGCCTGGCGCCTGAAACCGACGTGGGATCCTATGCTCACCACGGCCGAGAAGTTCGCCGTCATTCGCCAGGCCATGAACGAGATCGCCACCGTAGATGAGGTCCAGAAGAGGCTCGAAGGCGCGGAAGCGCCGCTGCCGCTCATCGCGGGCGACCTCTTTATCCGTGAAGAGAGGGGTTCTTTCGATGCCGTCGCGTTTTGAGGTGGACTACAACGACCCTGCCGTCGAGTTCGAACCACTGGTCAACGAGGTGTTCAGCGAGCTCAAGTCGAGCTTCATTGAGATGCCACGGGGCGACGGCTTCGTTGACTACCCAACGTTCGAGCGGGGCTACCAGGAGTTGAAGCGTTCAACGGACGCCTTCGCCGACGTGACGAACGCAACCGTCGAGGCTGCGGTCGAAGTCGCACCGATAGCGTTTGTCGTGCTCAGGGCGATACTCGGATTCACGCCTCCCGAGTGGGCGTATGTAACTACGGAAATGACGGGCGTCCCCGTCGACCAGGGAGCGGCACGGTCCATCGACCGCAAGATGCGTGTAGATCCGTTCAGGCAGCACCCGCTTGGAGCGACGTTGACCGACCAGCGGATCAAAGCGATGATCGACGCCGGTGTCAGAACGCTCCTCGCGGGGGCGGGCACGGAAGTTCCGACAGTCCTTCACCGGCTGGACAAAGCCGACACGAAAGAAGGGGTCAAGAGCCTGCAGCCGGTCGCGGATCTCGGAGTTCCATACCCAGTTCTGCTCTACGAGCGGTTCCTCGGGCGGCCGTTCGCGTCCCACCGGGACTCAGTGAGCGAATTGGTCGGCGATCTCGTCGAAGGCGCAATCAAAGACGTGCTCACCGCTGGCAAGGTCAGCTTTCGCGAATCGAAGCGCGCCGAGCGGATAGCAGGTTTTGACCAGGCGCCTGACTTCATCATCCCGGACGAGTTCAATCCAGTTGCGCTAATCGAGGCGAAGCTCACCGAGGATGACGGCACGGCCCGGGACAAGGTTTCGCGGGTCCAGCGTCTGCGCGCCCTCCGTGATGAGGCAGGCCAAACCTACGATGTGATTGCCTGCATTGCAGGCCGAGGTTTCAAGGTCAGGCGCGAAGACATGCGTCGCCTCCTGCAGGCGACCGATGGCAAGGTGTTCACCCTCTCGACCATGCACCTCTTGATTGACCAGACGCGTATTCGGGAGTACCGGTCCAGGCGGTGAGGATCGAACGCCGTGGAGTGAAGGTGGAACCAGCCGGGCAGTGGACGACTTGTGCAAGGTTCAGCTCGCAATCCCAAGAGAGCGTAGGTGGAATTGTGTCGGTTTTTCGCGAAGCGCCCAATGCGCCCAGACATGCTCGAAGCGAGGAGGCTGTTGCGGGGGAACGGGCCTACCCGACCATGGACACCGACGACATCAAGGCCATGCCCGTGCGCGGCATCGCAGCCGACGACGCGGTCCTCTGGCTCTGCGCCACGAACGCCCACCTGCGCGTCGCCTTCGACGTCGTCGAGGCGTGGGGCTTCGAGTACCGGGCGCTCCTCACCTGGGTCAAGGACCACATGGGAACCGGCGAGTGGCTGCGTGGCCAGACCGAGCACTGCCTGCTCGCCGTGCGCGGCAGGCCCGTGTTCGTGAGGGGCACCCACACGACCGTGCTGCAGGCGGCGCGCAGGGAGCACTCGCGCAAGCCCGAGGTGTTCTACGACCTGGTGGAGGAGACCTGCGCGGGCGGCAAGCTGGAGCTGTTCTGCCGCCAGCGGCGCGACGGCTGGCAGGTGTACGGGAATGACACGGTCAAATTCTGGAAAGCTGGTACAAGCACGCGGAATGCCAATGCCGACAACACCATTTTACATGCATCATAATATATGCTCGGAGCAGGAGTTGGGAGGGCGCCGCCCTAGCCAACGACGCTCGATAGCACATGAACGTCAACGTCAGGCGCGCCCAGATCGACAAGAACGCATTCCACCGACTTACGGAGGCGTGGGGAAGCCGAGCCGCGGTTTCGCTCTACCTAGACCGTTGCCAGGTTGATACGCCAGTGGCGACTGTTGCGAAGGTTTGGCAGCACGTCCTTGAGCGCCGACCTGAGCCTATCGCGAGCGTTGTTGACTTCGGAGCAGGCGATGGCAGATTTGCACGACATCGGCATTACCACCAATATCGTGGTTACGAAATTGATCCGACTCGCTTTCCGCGCGAGCCGCTGCCGGAGGGAGCGTCCCTGGTCCACCAGTGCGCTTTCTCAAATATGATTGACGACGCTGATCTTTGCATTGGCAATCCGCCATATGTACGAAATCAGGATTTGCCGACTGGCTGGAGACAACAAGTTGCCGATTCTCTATTTGCAAGGACCGGCGTGCGACTTTCTGGTTTGGCGAATGCCTGGCAGTATTTTTTTCTCCTTGGCCTTGCAAGTACGAAATGTAACGGAATGGTAGCCCTTGTCATACCTTATGAATGGGTGTCGCGACCTTCGGTGAGGTTCCTACGCGAGTACATTCGGCGCAATTGCTGGGGGGTGAGTGTTTACCGGTTGAGGGACGAGACCTTTCAACAAGTTCTGACGACTTCGTCTATTACGATTATTGACAAGGCTTGTAGCACAGGATCCTGGCAGTATCTCGAAGAGAGGGAGCACGGTGGATTTCGAGCATTGCCATCTCCTGCCGAATCCAGCGATGGAGTGGTTGACTACCTGAAGCGATCGAAGATGGACAAGTCCCAGATTTTTGCGAAGCGCGGACTTAGCCCTGGCACACAACGGGTCCTCGTTCTAACTGAGGGCGAGCGAGTCCGCCACGGTCTTCGAATGAACGATGACGTTGTCCCCTGTATAACGTCATTTCGCCATTTGGATAATAGCTGTATCGCCATAACCGGCGATGTATTTGCGGAGACGTACCGCCGCGCCGGACTCAAGTGCTGGCTAGTTAGAACGGATAAGCCGCCAAGTCAACGTCTTCTTGACTATCTTTCTGGCATACCTGAGAACGAATATCAAACTGCGACATGTTTACAGCGTAAGGAGTGGTGGAAGTTCTTAATGCCCGAGGCACCCCCCATCCTCGCGGCCACCGGCTTCCGAGGCGACCGACCAAAAGTTGCGCTTAATTGTATAAATGCGCGGGCGGTTGGGGGTGTGGCCGGGATATATGGCGTTCCGGTTCGGAAGCGACGAGATTTCGTGCGAGCATTTCAGGGGCTGAATCTCGCTGACCGCATAGTCCCTCATTCCAATGGTCTGAAAAAGCTGGAAATCCACCAGATTAACGCACTCCTAGAGGAAATGACGTGGGATGAAATCGGTAGGTTCCAATGAGCACTGCGAAGACATCCGTGGCAATTGAACAAGGAACGCTGAACTTCACCATTGAGAGTCGCATACTCCGTGAACTCGGTGAGCGATTGGTAAAGCAGCCCGAGGTTGCCCTTCTCGAGCTGGTCAAGAACGCCTATGACGCAGACGCCCTTGTGTGCGATATCACTTATGAGCCGCCTGAACAGGTTGTAGTTACTGACAACGGTCATGGCATGAACCTGGACGAATTCAAGCGTGGTTGGATGCGAATCGGCACGAGTTCGAAAGAGGCGTCACCGACGAGCAAGTTGTTCGGTCGCGTGATCACCGGAGAAAAGGGTATCGGAAGATTTGCCGTTCGATTCCTCGGGAGGGCACTCCATCTTGAATCCGTTGCATTTGATCCAAAATTACAGATTTGGACCATTCTCTCCGCAGACTTCGACTGGCCGGAATTCGATCGTCACGAAGACCTCGGACACGTGAAGGTGCCTTACCAGCTTAATCGCGCCGCGGAGGGCGCGCGGCCAGGTACGCGTCTCTTGATCACCGGGCTTCGACAAAACGCCAAGTCGATCAATATGGATGCGGTTCGGACCGCATCCATTGGGATCGTTACACCCTACCTGAGTCTTCTCAGACAAACAGGTCCCATTGCCCAGTCCACTCACCCCAGCGACACAAATGCTGAAAAGTCAGAAGATCCGGGGTTCTTGCTTCGAATCAAACCGCTTCCCGACGACTCGGAGGATGGCGATCTTGCCCGAGTTATCTTGGACGGATTCGCGCTGCGAGCCATCTTCGAGCTAAATGGTGATCGCTTGAACCTGAACGTCTATAGACGGGGCGCAAGTAGCTCCTGCATTGAGATTAGCGATCGGTTTGAGAATTCTATCGGTCCAGTGTACGGGGACATTCGCTTTTTCCCGCAGCGCAAGGGCACGTTCACGGGACTTGCAGTTGACGGAAGGCGCGCCAAGACTTGGGTGAAGGAACATTCTGGAGTCGCCCTATTCGACAGAACCTTCAGGGTTCATCCCTATGGCATGGAGGCCGACGACTGGCTTCTCCTGTCCGCCGACACGGCAAAGCGCGCGCGAGAGCCGCGTTCTTCAATTGCGCAAAAGCACCTCCCTATGGACGAGGCGGCTCGGCAGTCCACTCAGTTGAACTATATGCTCCGTCTGCCCTATCCTCAGCAGTTGGTTGGCGTTGTTCAGGTCGAAGGACGTAGGTCTGACGATTCGTCAGATGAAGACACCGGCCTGATTGCATCTGCGGATCGCGAGGGATTCGTCAACAATGCCGCTTTCCGAAGCCTCCGCGATCTCGTCCGTGGCGCAGTGGAGGCGATCGCTTGTGCGGACCGAGAACTCCAGCAGGATCTGGAACGTGCTGAACAAGATGAGATTCTGGAGACACTTCGCACGGAAACGCGTGAAGCCATCCGAGAAATTGAAGCCAATCCCAATATTGCTCGCGTCGAGAAGACCCGAATAGTCACGCGCCTCGCTCAGACTCAACTACTTGCTGAACGCCATGACGAAAGATTCCGCGAACGCGAGACCACGCTTGAGACGATGAGTCTGTTAGGGATCGTCGCCGGGTTCATGACTCACGAGTTCGGGGTTGCATTTGACGAACTCGAGAAGGCCCAACAAAGACTAGAAAAGTTAGCCGGTGTTGACAAGAGTTTTAAGGAGCCAGCGGCCGCGATGGCAGACCATTTGGCAAGGCTCCGCGAATTTGTCACTTATTCACAAGGGTACATCCGTGGTGCCTCGACCCGCCCATCAGAGCCATATCCGGCAAAGCCCCGTATCCAGCAGGTCATCCGAGTATTCGGGAAATATGCGGCAGATCGAGATATTAGCGTCGAGCCAAACGTCGAGCGTGACGTCATGGCGCCGCTTATTCCGGTGTCGCTTTACAACGGGGTCGCGCTCAACCTCTTTACTAATGCGCTGAAGGCCGTTACTGCAATGTCGGGTAACGGACAGCGCCGAATTGCCTTTCGCGCCTGGAACGAGCAACAGGTGCATTTTCTTGAGGTCTCCGACACCGGCATAGGGATTCCGGTAGCGTTACGTCAGAGGGTTTTTGATCCTCTTTTCACGACAACCGCCGCGAATCGCGATCCCCTGGGGTCTGGCATGGGGTTGGGGCTGTCACTGGTAAAGCGGGGAGTTGAAGCGTATGGCGGACGCGTAGGTGTAGTTGATCCACCAGCCGGCTTCACAACATGCTTCCGCGTTCGTTTTCCGATAGATACCGAGGTCTAATGCCTTCAATTCTGCTTATTGACGACGATCCCAAGCTGCTCAACGAGCTTGTTGAGCGGCTTGCTGCCCTCTTGACTGAAGCAGAGGTCGAGATCCGCCAGTGGGTGCCGACAAAGGACGAAGCTGATGCCAGGACTGCATTCAATCAGAAATTAGATGCAGAGACGCTGCTCGTCGTAACCGACTACGACCTAACCGCGCAGGGTAGGACGGGCCTTTTCGGGGCGAGTGTCGTGGGCTGGTGCCAGGCGCGTGCCATTCCTGTTGGCGATTTTTCTCGGGGCAACACCGGCGACTTGCCGAAGGAGCCAAACCTCTTCGAATTGCGGGTTCCGACGGACTCAACGGCTGCCGCAGCTTTCATTGCGGGTGTTTTTCGCGGTTTTAGGACCATCCGACAGGCCTTGGAAGCAAGTCCGGATCTACTTCTTAAGAAACGGAGCCCGGCCGCTGTCCTCGCTGAGGTGCTCGGTGTGCCAACGGCCGAAAGCGAGTTTGCGCTTTACGGGTCGCGCCTTAGCACGACAAGCTCTGCATTACTAGACAGAATTCTCAAGACTACCTCGCCTAGCGTTGAGCCGGAGGCGGCTGAGAAAGAGAAATTGCTCTGCTATATCGTCGGCCATATGTTACTGAATGCCGTATTGAAGTATCCCGGGCCAATTTTGTCGAGCCGGGCACTTATCGCCTATGTGGGTACCGACGAATCGGAAGAGTCTGTGATTTGTAACTTATTCAGAGAAGCTCAATATTATGGACCATTTCATGACTTGGCTCAGTATTTCTGGCTTTCTAAGGTTGATGACATATTAAGTAACCTCATAGCGGCACTGCCCGAAGAAATCGACATGGAGACTCATGGAGAGCTCAATCGGGAGGCCATCGAACTGCGTCTGGGACGAAGTCTGAACCGCCACTCTTGCCCAAGATGCGCCGGAAAGAACGGTGGGTTCTTGTGCCCATTTAGTGGAAGGACTGTTTGCCAACGGCCTGACTGCTCCGTTGGCTCGAACAGTTGGATTCCGGCCGGCGCTAAGTTGTGCCGCATCGAGCGCGATTTTTATGAGGAGTGGGCACCGATTCTTGGGATTTGAGCGATGGGTTTGTGCACGATATGGCTAGAGAAACTAGTTTAATGCTCCAACGTTTGGTTGACGAATGGGGCGAGGTGAAGACCGCATTAGGAAGGCTGAATTCCACAGCTACGGTTCGGCCCGAGAACGGCTGGAACGTCTTTCGTGCCGTGCCTGGTACTGCTGGTGAAGTTGTCGGGTTTGACTTCGGGCCCGTGGTCTTCAATGTCCCCGAAAGGGCCACTGACGTTAGCGCTAACTTATTTGTCGCAGTGGCTGGTCGCCTTGCATTTCGCCGCAGTGAATTCAATACGGAGAAGGTCCTCGTTACTGATAGTTTCACAACCAAAGCTGCTTATTTTCGTAAAAAGAATGATAACGCTGATCATATTTATGGAGTGCACTATGATTTCGCGCTCGATGAACTAGGGCATCCAGTATTTCACTGCCAGATGCGTAACTACCCTGAAATGTGGGCATCGGTCAACAAACACTATGGGATCGACGGTCATGTTACTGATTGCTTGAATGGCATTCTGAAGACAGTGCGCGTGCCAACTGCCCAGATGGATGTATTCTCCTTCTTTCTGCAGCTGTGTGCGGACCACTTGCTCTTCCGGAATTCGGGGCGTGACGAGCGCGTGGCGTTCAATTCTCTCGTTGAGAAGAGCTCTTTTATCCGCGGCGCAGGCTACCGAGCGGCCAGATTGACGAGCGGAGCGGCTGGCTCGTGCTACCGGGCTTGCCACTGGTATGCCGTAGTAGTTTAGGGCTGGTCCAAGTTGCTGAATTAGGTTGAATGGCTACCCGATGCCGGAGAACGATCCATTCCGCGTTGAGATACTGACGCGGTGGGGAGCGCAATGACGCCGAACCTGTCATTTGACGTCGAGTGGTCGCCTTCCGAGCGCGGCCCCGCGAAGATCAGGGAAACCTCTGCCTTCCTGCAGATGGGCGTCGGGAAGAACGTCGCGACGCGCGCCGAGGACGACTGGTCGCAGTCGGTCCACAACCGCGTGCGGCTGTCGGTATACCCGCTGGCGGCCTGGCTGGCATCGTCCTGGTGGCGGCTCCGATGGGAACCGGCCTCGTACAGCGGCGTCGCCAGCGTCGGGTGGCGAATGTCGCACGAGCTGGCTGCGGCAGGGAACGGCTCCCTATGGCCCCGCCTGACGTTCGCGTGCGACGGCGAGTCGGTCGAGGCGACCTGCGAGGCGTCGAATCCGCTCTCCGGAGAGCCCGTCCGCTACCTCGCGAACTTCAGCGCCGCAATCCGTGCGCCCGAGTTCGAGAGGTCGGTTGACCACTTCATGAGCCTCGTACTAGCGAGGCTGGATACCGTGGGCGCCGACGCGACGGTACTGCATGGCCTGTGGAACGAGGTCCTTGAGGAGCGAAAGGACCAGGAGTTCGCCACTCTCCGGAAATTTGAGGCGCAGCTCGGGTTCGAGCCTGACGATGCTCCCGAGGATCTCATTGAGCACCTCAGCGCGGTCTCCAGGGACGAGGGCGCGGAAGCCGCCGAAGAGATTGCCCCGTGTGTGCCGGTGACAACCCGGGCCAAGCCCTCCAGCGGATCTTCGAGTTCGCCCAATCACCCGGCACGGAAGGCCGGATAGAGATCCCGCGAGCCCTTTCATCAGCGGTCAGGAGCGTAGTGAGCGGGTCCGAGGAGCCCTGGATGCAGGGGCGATTCCTAGCCACGGAAGCGCGACGCGCCTGGGGACTCGGCGAGAGCCCGGCCGCGGGCGAGGGCCGTGGCGACGCGGAGTTGGAGGGGCGAGAGGGGCTCCGCGGAATTTTGAAGGAACAAAGCCAATTTCAACGGATCCGATGAATCGGCGGGCAGCGGAGCGGTGGGCAGAGTGGCCATCGCGGGGGTCTCCTTCCGTTCGAACAGTAGCACGAGGGAGCAAGAGATTCAGGCGGGTGGCGAGGGACATTACTCATTGAATCAATTAGATACGAGAGGCAAGAGGGGCGTCACCGGGGGTGCGGGCGAGGGCGGGCGGGGCAGGCCGGAGCGGGACCTGGGGGAGAATTGGGAGGAGTGTTGAATTGTGTTGAATGGGGGTCAGATGCGGGCCGGTGTCCGCTCAGCTCGCGCTCAGTGCGGGTCACGGCGCCGGCCAGCCAACGGGGTACGGGTGGTGAGAGTCCAGAATCGTCTGCGTTGCGACGCCTGGCCGGCGCGCACCATTCCACGTCCGTGAGCGGTGAGCGGGTCCGTGAGCGGTGAGCGGGTCAGCCTGACACGAGCGGTTGGCGATTCTGGCCAAAGCACCAGTCGGCTCTGCCACTTTCGCTCGATTCCCGTTCTACGCCTGATTTCTATCCTTCTCCGCCGGGGCCGGCCTTTCAACACGCGAATGACTGCACCTGATCGTCTTTCTCGAAGCCCCATTTCCGCCAAATCCGCTGAAAACGCTCTTCGAACAGCCCCAAGTACTCATTCTCGCCGAACGGCCGGCCCGCATACGTGCAACGTCGCAGAAGTCGCATCTCGAGCGCTTGTTCCGGCGTCGCCAGCATCTCCGCCCAGCCCTTCGCTCCTCCCTGTTCCTTCCAAAACTCCTTGTCCAGCAATGAGTAACGGTCCTTGGCCAGGCCCAGGTGTGCCGCCGCGCTCGACCATCTGTATTGTTCCGGCCGTTCCACCAGCGCCGCCCTGACCGGGTTGCACTCGACATAGGCCAGCGCCCGCCACAGGTGGCTCGGCGAGAGCGGGCAACAATAAAACCGGTTCTGCCACAGGTGCCCCGAACGCAACTGGCGCGCGTTCACCATCTGCGCATACCGCCCGTGGACCCGCCGTAGCAGCACCGAAAGCGAATCGTTGTGCTCCGCAACTGCAACCAAATGAACATGATTTGTCATCAGGCACCAGGCCAGCACCCGCACCCCGGCGTCGCCCAGATTGTGGGCCAGCAGACGCAGATACGCCGATCGGTCGGCATCCTTGAAGAAGACCCGCTGACGGTTGGTCCCCCGCTGGGTGATGTGGTATGCCTCACCTGGCAGGATACAGCGTTGGTTTCTCGGCATCCTGATTCAAGAGTGCTCGGAAACGTGCGAGAATCTCCAAGGTGGCAGAGCCGACTGGTGCTTTGGCCAGAATCGCCAACCGCTCGTGTCAGGCTGACCCGTTCGCCGGACCATACGCCCCAAAACGTCTCGCCATGAGATCGGGAGCCTACCAACATAGCCGACGTTACAAGGGAACGTACCCGTTGAATTCGGAGCTGCCAAGTTCCAGAACCGCCAGATTCTCAGGCTGTCCCGGTTTCCTTTCCGTTTTCCGGTTTCAGTGACTCCAGATTCCCAAACCCGACAAAATGGCGGGTATCCCGAAAACTAAGAAAAAGCACCCCCCGGCGCGCAGTTGAAGCTTTTGGACCTCGGGAGAGCGAGCTGCGCCGACTGCATAGGTGTCCAACTTGAACATTGTGGCGGCGCGCTCCGGGCTGAGGATCATCACCAGTCCACCGACCACAACAGCGATACCACCAAGCAGCATCGGCAGGTAGATCGGCTGGCTGCCGTGAATCGGGGGCAAGCTGAGCGCCGCTGGATTGAAGTGGGGCAGATTCCTCCACAGGAAGTGAAGTGGGAACCTGAGGGACTCGGCACAGGCCGCAATGGGTCCAGTGGGGAACAACAGGCCCAGGCCGGCGCCAAAGATGTCTAGTCCAAACAACGTGGCGAATAATCCTATGATGCGCAGGAGCTGCTTGCTGAGGGCCGCGTTGTGTCTGGTCCAGACGGAAGGAAGCCAGCGCGTGGTTTTTTGAACCAAGTCGGGACGGAAAAGAAGGATGGGACCGTAGACCGATAGGAATACTCCCAGCGCAGTGATCGTCCCGGTGAAGAGCAAGTGTGTTAAGTCCATTTCTTTTCGTGGGCATCCTCACGTTGGCGCGCAAGCATTACTTAGGATACAGAAGTTTTCTTCTTGCGCTGCACCCAGAAAGGGGACGTCCTGATGTGTCGCTCTGGCATTTTTGTTGCGCTGAATCCACTACGGCGCGTCCATGTTCCTCCCCGGCTCTGCTCTCCCTGGAACCAATTCTGATTGCGTTCATTATGCCTGAGCCGCGAGTTGCCGTCCAGGCTCCTGCTGCGCCGATGCTGGTATGGCGCTGGTCTTAGGTTTGCGCAGCGCCCGAACCATCTTGGTAAACTCTTCATCCCCAAACGGTTGGCCGGCATAAGTGGCGCGCCGCAGGGCACGCTCCAGAGCCTCGTCAGCAGACTGCCTCAGCAACCGGCGCCAGTTCTCCGCGCCGCCTTCCCGCCGCCAGAATTCCATGTCGAGCAGGCGCGACCGGTCCTGCCCCACCAAGTGCGCTCGCGCGCTGGACCACTCCCAGTCCTCCGCCCGCTCCACCCCACCGGCGCGCACCGGATTCAACTCCACGTACCGCAGCGCCGTCCACAGGTGCGCCGGACCCAGCGCGCAGGAATTGAAACGGTTCTGCCAAAGATGTCCGCACCGCGCCAGACGGCCGTTCCGGTACTGCGCATAACGGCCATGCACGCGCTGCAGCACGGCCGCCAACTGGGCTCCGTCCTGGGGCACCAGGACCAGGTGGATGTGGTTGCTCATCAAGCAGTAAGCGAGGATCGGCAACTCCGTCAGACGGGCCTGCTCGCGCAACAAACCAAGGTACACGCGACGGTCCATGCGCGTGCTGAAGACCGTCTGACGCGCGCTCCCGCGCTGCGTAATATGGTGTGCCACACCGGGCACGACGAACCGCGCAAATCGAGGCATCTCAGCCAATCAGTACCCCGAATGCCACGCAAATCTCTGACAAAACCTCATGGCGACACATCAGGACGTCCCCTTTCCCCTTTCCGCAACCGAATCATCAGCCCAGACGGGCCATCTTGGTAATTGCGGCGTAGTCCAGCGGCGACAGCGCCTGGGCGGCATACTGAACTACTACTACCGCGCTGCCGCCTGACCAGGTAAGGCGGTGCGGAGAGCTCTGACGGCTTCAGTCGCAGCATGCCAGAGGCGGACGTTTACCCCATTTCTAGGATCGTGGACTCCCCCTCGCGAGAATTGCTCGCAGGCTTGCGGCGCAACGACTCGACTTCCAGAGCTTGACGTGCAGCCGCCCCAAGTGGTTGTCTCGCCGTGGGGCGTGGTCGAGTTTTCGGACCATACGGGGTGAACCCTTACCCTGAGACAAATTCCTGTAGCTACACACGCCCTCTGCCACCTTGGCCCGAGTAGCCGACCGCTCGTGTTAGTAGGCTGACGCTTTCGCCCCTTTCGCCGGAGTGCCTTCACCAATTCTCCACAAACAGAACACTGCATAGGCGCCGCTGATGAGAGCTACCCCAGAAAGAATGTATATATATATGCCATATGCAAAAATCGTCTGTATGACTGCGGCGAATGCTAACAGGCACAAAGTCACAATTAATACCTTTGTTCCTCGGGCCCCATCCTTCACAGATCTATGGTAGCGCTCAAAGAGGAATCCCGCAGCCATAGCGGATGTTATGGCCGTCATGAGAAGACATAGCTGAGGATGGCGAAATGCATTAGGTCGCGGCGTTTCTTGAAAGGAATACGCTATACTGGTAATTATGAGTGGGAGTAATGCGCAAAATACTGTGTACATAACAAAGACGAGCCGTCTTGTCCTGGGGCGGCCGAAGAAACTCAGGGGGATGTAGCCGCCATCCTGATTTGAGCTATCGGCTATCGAGACCAGCCGATAAGACCCGAGAAAAAACCATCCTACCAAACAATAGTCAATCATGAAGGGAAAATGAGATCCTGATATATCCGATGCAGAAATCTCCAAGATTCCTATAACAGTTAATTGCCAAGCAACGAGAACAAGCATCTGCGATCTGAACTTGTCGGATAAAGATGCATTTTCTCGGTATATCGTTGTGCCATTTCTTCGCGAAATAGCGGCCAGGATCATGCCCAGAAAGCACAGAAAATTTGCCACCATAAGATACAGAAGGCCCGCCAGCAACACGTCCAGCGAGCCTCTGTACACTGCCACAATAATCAGATCAGTTACGCCTAGAAGCAAGCCTGCATTCAGCGGTTTTCTCGGCCCCATCTTTTTAACCTCTCTATGGGTTTCCACAATTTGCGATTGCTTGCTTCACTCCAAGACCTGCTACTAAGGGTGGCGTCATTAACGCAATACCAAGACCCGCCGCCGCATGACCGACGTCCATAAGTCCCAAGACTCCGTCCTCAGCTATAGCAGCACTAGCACCCGCAGCCAGTTCTGGCGCTGCAAGGACGATAAGGGTGACCTCTCCGGCCGTCACCGCACTCCCGAGTATTGCAAATCCGATACCCTGCCAGCAGGCTCTTTGCCTCTGCTGAGCAGTTGGAGGTGGCGTGGCAGGTTTGGGTGGTTTGCATGCCGGATTACTCAGTTTCCGCATCGTCCGCCTGGCGCTACTGCGAGATCCGCGGACTGCCGCGTCAAACATGTCGTGGCCCGGATTGACCTCGTCAATTTCTCCGCCACCTCCGCCCGGATTCCAGATCGGTTCACCCACGCCGCCTGAGACGTCGACCGGTCCGTTGTCGTCATCACCTCCATTGTCGTCATCACCTCCATTGTCGTCATCGCCAGAGGTGTCTCCACTACCGACGCATGAACCATCGGTAGAATCTGGTGGATCCCCATCGAGCCCCAGAGCATCAGTCATCATGGTTGGATCGCCCATCACATACGCATACCGGTTCCAGCTCTGTGGCAGGCTCGGGTTTACTGCGGCCAGCCCCGACGGGTCCGGGCTGATCCAGCGGCCTGCGATAGCACTGTGCTCGCGATTCGGGAAATCGTACAAATCCGTAGCCCCGAGGTCCTGGTTCTGTCCCGTGAAGCTCCGGTCCGTGGTGCCGCTTTCGTTGTACGATTCGCCAAAGGGCGCATACGCGCCGTCGTAGTACACCGTCTGCGTGGTTGTGGAGGCTATTCGCGACGAGCCGAGCCAGTCCGGGTGCCGATAGTAGCTCAAGCTCGTTCCCGCGTACACTGCCTTCGCTCCGCCCGGCAGGGGCACAAACATCTTCGTCACTGTCTGGCCATTCATCAGCGCGAGCTTGGCGCCGCTGGGAGCGTAAAGGATCTCGGTGGAGACTCCGGAGTTGAGCTGCTCGACGCGGCGGCCCTGCGCATCGTAGGTTTCGGCGTTGCCGTCGAGTGAAGCGAGCTTGCCTTCGGCGTCCCAGGTGTAACTGTGGGTACCATCGCTCGTCAGATTGCCGTTGGCGTCGTAAACGTAGCCGGTAGTGGTGATTCGGTTGGTGGTGGTTGCATAGGACACCGAGAATACCTGGCCGGTATGCCCGGAGAGTTGCGACTTGCCGATGTTGCCGAAGGGGTCATAGGTGAAGCCCTGCCCCCAATTGCCGCTTCCGCAGTCGGCGCTGCTTAACCGCGCCAGGTCATCATGCTGGTAGGTGCAGGTCTGGTTGTTCGTCGGTTGGTAGGTGTCCGTAATGCCCAGGCTGTAGAGACTGCCGTTCGTGTTCCAGGTGAGTGCGCCGGTGATAGAGTAGCTGCCCACGTTGGCCTGGTACTGGGTCATGCGGCCCGTATTGGGGTCGAACGTGAACGCGTCGCTGTCCAGCGATCCGAAACTCACAGCCGTAAGCTTACCGTAAATATTATACGATGTCGCCGTCACCGGGTTCTGACCGGCGGACGCGGACACCCCGTTCCAGCGCCCTTCCCCATCGGCGGCGTAGGTCCAGTTCGGCATTCCGCTCAGATTGGCGTTGAGCGTATTCTGCAGCCCGTTGGGCCAGTAGCTGGCGCTCACATGATAATACCCGCCCGAGTTGGGCGTGGATTGATAGACGTCGGTCACTTCACCCCGGGAAGAGTAGCTGAATCCAAGGTCGGTGGTCTTCGATGGGCCGGTATAGGCCTCCGCCAGGCGGCGTGCTACGTTGCTCATGCTGACACCGTTCACGGTAGCCTGATCGTATACAAAGTGTTTTTCCGGCGTGACACCCGAGTAGGGACCGCTTGGATACGTGACTTCGGTGACCCGGTGGAACTTGTCATAGGCATAACAGGTGACGTTTCCCACTGGGTCAGTCCGCTTTACCCGGTCACCCTGGGAAGTGCCGCAGGTGGTGTCGGTGTCATAGACATAAGTGTAGGCAGAGCCGTTCGTTTCCGGAGTCGCCTCTGAGGTCAGCCGGCTCAAGGGGTCGTACTGATACGTGCGCGTTTGGTGGCTGCTCGATTGCGCATTCTGCACTACGCCCGTCAGATTGTTTAAGAGGTCATACGTGTATTTAGTCCAGAAGCCAGTCTGACTCGTGGTTTGTCCGCAAGTTCCGCTTCCGCTGGCGCTGCTCAATTCGCACACCGAGGTCAACCGTCCCAGTCCATCGTATTCGAGCTGCCGTCTTTTCGAATGTGCATCGCCGGTTCCCAGCGGCCCCGTCTCGATGAAGACATCGTTTTTAGTATAGGTGTACTTTGTCCGCCCGCCCCCGGCGTCCGTCACCTGCGTGGGGCGGTTGAGAGCGTCGTAGATCGTGGTCGTTCCGCTACCGCCGGGGGCCTGGCCAGCGGTCCCACTGTAGGGAATTGTCACCGTCGCGGTCCGGCCGAGCGAATCGTAGTCGGTTTCTACCGAGTCGTAGTTGCTGGACCCTTGGCTCTGCCTTCGCTGCGTCACGTGAGGGCGGCCTTGACTGTCGAGCGTGGTCAGCGTGTCGGCCGTCGAGGTAGTGCCATTGAAGTTCAGCGTGCTTTCGGTTGACCAGGCGGAGGGACTAATCGAGTAAGTAAGCGCTGTCTGCGCGTTGGTTGGATCGGTCGAAGCCTTAGGCCGCCAGAAGTATGCATCGTCGTACGTCGTGGTCCAGGTGTTGCTGCTTTCGTCTGTCACGGAACTCTGCACGGCGCCGTCGCAATTCCAGATGAAGGAGCGTGTCATCGTCAGCGGCTCGTTCACGCCGGTAGGAAAAGCGTTGCCGCAACTGTGGGTAGCGTCGGAATAGGTATATGTCGTTTGCGCTCCATTGGTATCGGTCGCCTTCTGCACATTGCCTGTGTCAAAATGCGTGAACGTTCGGCTGATCCAGGTCCAGCTTGAGACGTTGTTTATCAAATCGATCAGCGTAAGGTTTCCGCGCGCGCCGGAAACGCTTGTGTGCTGTGGCGTACCGGAAGTAGCCACGACGCCGGACCCTCCGTCGTAGTAGTACCCGGTCTCCGCCACAAGCGCGCCAGCACCCGTTTCGACTTTTACGTCTGCAGGCCGGTTCACGATGCCGTTCCCGAGTGAAAAGTACTCGGTGATTGTTTTCCTCGTTAGTGCTCCGACCACCCCTTGACCCCAATCGTATTCGTCCACCTCCCTGAGCAGCCCATAGGTCGTGTCGTAGGTACTTACCTTCTCTGCTAACAGCTTCGTCGTGCCGGGAAGGGTTGTGATCGCGCTCACGGTGTTGAACGGCGACCAGACCGACGTCCACGTACACGGAGAGGCGGAACCGTCGTAGCAAGTGTCCACCGTTTTCAGAAGCGTCCCACTGCTGCTGCTGCCCTGGTACACGTTCCGCTGCGTCTCATAGATCGTCTGAAAACTCATCACAGTCTGGTTGCTCTGCGGGTCAGTGATGACCGTTCCCCAGTTCGTGCCATTCTCCGTATGCGCGTATGTCCAGGCGCCGCCGGGGTCGGGAGTCGTCCGCGTCAGCGTGGCGGTTGAGCCGTCGGGCATGATCCCGGTGCATCCGTTGCTTCCGCCCGAATAGGCGTAATTGATCGTTCCGCCGGTCGGCAGAGTGATCGAGGCGATGCGCCCAGTGACGTTCGTGGGGTTCCCTGGAGTTGGCTCGTAGTTAATCGTGTAGGATGTCCCATCCGGCAGGACGATGCTGGTCACAAGGTCCTTTGATTGCGCCCCGTATTCGGTAATACCCCAGCAGCCAAACGCCGTTTGTACCGTTTTCGTCGTGTAATGCATCTGAAAGGCACTCGAACCACCCGACGGATTCGTGTATGTAAAGACTCGTGGACTGGATGCGGTACCGGCTCCTGTAACGGTCAGGACCGCGCTCGAGGCGCTCAGGGTGTCATAGTAGGTGGTCGTGCCACTGCCGTACGTGGACGTGATCTGATTGCCGTTTGTGTCCGTGATGGTTCCTCCGCTGCCCTGTGGCTGTAGTGGAGCACCAATCAAAGTCCCCGCGCGCGAAATCAGAAATCCGGTCAGATTCGTGCCACTAACGGCCACGGAAAGAGTGAGCCCGGAGCCGTCGTTTGTTGTAGCTTGCTGCGATGACGGGGGTTGACCACTCGGGGGGCAAGGTGTTGTGTTGACGTTCGAAATAGATGCGTTCGAGAAGTTGTGCGTTACGCCCTTGGTGTCGTGGTATTGCCAGCCCGCCCAGATCGTAAAGTAGTAATGAGTGGGGGAAATGAAACAACTGCCTTGACTTGACGTGTATGATATATAGCCGGTTGCCCCCTGCGGGATGGCGGTCCAACCCCAAGTCGCGCTCACTGGCGCCCAATTGCCGTAATTGGGATTCCAGACAGCGCTATCGTAAGTCAGACTGTAGTTAAATGGTATGCCTCTGCCCGCTTTCTGTATGATCGGAATCTCGAAGTGCACGTTCAGATTGGCGTTGTTCACTGTATCGAACGCGCCCCCGCTGAAACTTCCGAACGGCGGCAGCCCGGTGGCGGGCTGAGCCTGCATATTCTGGGCCATCGCCCACACTCCAACCATTAGAAGTGCTCGAAGAGATCGCATGATTTTGTCCTCACTGGATGGCCGGCTGCTGGATAGCAAAGTCCGATTGCGGAACGCCCAAGTTGATCGCGGCACTGCTTAACGTCAGATCGAGGAGCAGACTGCGCTGCAAGAATCTCTGGATGTGAAAGGGTATTTGGACGCCGCTCACGGAGCGGTAACCCTGGAATGCAATGGTCACCGGGAAATCGGTCAGCTCATCGTTGTCCGGATGTGCCATGAAATCCAGGTAGAGAGGAAGAAGCGTGCTCGCATCGAGGTACAGGTCCGCCGTGCTCGCTTGGAGGAGGTAGCTGCCTGTCAGTGCGTCAAACTGTCCACTTGGAAGCCGATAGGCGTTGATGTGGATCACATTCTGCCCGTTTCGGACCTCGGTTGTTGCGGAGACCAGGGTGACGTTGTTCGTCGGCCGCAGCCACTCTTGCACCAGCAGCGCGGGCATAAACCAGGGTGCCGGATACAACGAGTTGTGAAGCGCGGCGATGTGCTGCTGGCCGTTCACACCCGTTACGGCTTCGGTCGTGCCTTGCCGCACCTGCGTCTGCGTGCCACTCGTCAAGGTCAAGACCGACGAGAACTCGTCAATGCCGCTCGCCTCCAACACGGCAGTGCCTGTTTCAGCATCGGAGCCCGCGGTGTAGTTCACCGCGGCTAGCAGCTTTGTGTCGGTGATGGACACCGCGCCGCCGAGAACCCGCAGCGAGGCCTGGAGCACCTGCTGGGGATTCGGCTGGGTGCTCTGGGTCTGCGCATGCAAATCATTGAAAGCAGGTGCAATCCACAATAGAAGCACGGCGCTAAACTGGCGTGATAGACACATGATTGTAATCTTTTCATCCGCGAGCGAATTGGCTAATACTTTCACTACACTTGAGTGAATTAATGTTTTTACGATACGAAGAAAAATCTTCTGCAAAATCTATGCTCCTGTTTTGCCACGCTGTCAAGCCCAAAAACTGAATTACCCAAGAATTCATCAGGAGAGGCTCGGTTGGCTGTAGTACAAACCTAATCAAATGAGGCGCGTAGCATGCTACACAAAAAACATGTGACATGAACACACATAGACATTAGTTGAAAAACATAAGCCAGAAGTACTACAAGGTCTATAGTGAGGGGCCGGGAGCGTCTATCGAATGAAGCAGGGAAACGAATTGGCCTCAACCGGAAACATCTGATTCAAATGCTTTTACAGTGAACCTTCAATGAGGGCAGCCTGGTCGTGGTTGTTTTGGCTGTCGGCGATGGAAGCGGCAAAAAAGGGCAACCCCTCCCGGTCCATGCTGTTGTCTGCGCCACTACGTTGCTTTCCCCTCGATTGCGCCCAGGGTCTCGCAGCCCTTGACCGGAAAGAGTTCATCTTCATTGACTTCTAGCATGACGTGCCGCACAGAAAGCAAACTGTGGCGATGAGTTTTTCCCAGGTAGAGTTGAGAAAAGACGCATGGCATGAGTCATCGAAGCCTTGAGCTCCAAGATTCGCAACTAACTCACGATTTTGCCGCCACCATGATCCGTGTCGGCTATACTGCAGACAGTCCGAGACGTCGGCATAACTGTAGACTTTGTCGAGAATCGGGTGATCCGCCGGCGCCGCACCGAGATGTTTGGTGATTCAGGCAGCGGGGACAGTGATAGTGAAACGCAAATCCCAGCGCGGGCTGACGCTGATCGAGCTGATCGTGGCGTTTACGATCCTCATGGTGCTGACCACGATGGCTATACCTGATCAGGTCGCGGGGGATCCGGCGCAAAAAGCGGATCTCGCATGGTCCGAAGAATTGAACCTTAGCACCTCGCCGTCAATCGCGGTTGCTAGAGACGAAAATCGGGGATGGACCCGCCATTGAGCCACCAGCCGACCATTGCTACCACGGTCAGCTCAGCTTGCGAGACAATGGGAGCCTCGAAGGAAGCGTCCAATCGTGCGTGGGAGCGTTCTAGGAATTCGCGTGCAGCTAGAGGGAGTAGTACACGTGCGGCAGGGCAAGTGCAGCGCTTCGCACGACCCCAGCGGTTCCTTGTTGGGCCGAAGAGGGACTCTACGCAATCGTTTCGCGATCTCTCCTCGACCCCACACGAGGTGTGTTTTGCCAATAAGATATGAAAGCCGGCGATGTCGATAGAGCAGAACTACAGCGTCCAATTTATTGCATCGCTTGCCCTCAGGGAGAAGCAAGTTCAGCAGGTCTACCGCCCGATCATCGCCGTCCACAAGTGGTTCGCCCGTCGGCCCGGAACGCTGTTCAGGGGGCTGCTCTTGTCCGAGTTTGGCGGCAAGCCGGTTGAGGAGACGTACTTCTGCACCAACAGCTTCGAGGGAGTCACGGTCGCGGATCCATTTATGGGCGGGGGCACTCCGCTCCTTGAGGCGAACCGGATTGGCTGCAACGTGATCGGGACGGACATCAACCCGATGGCTGCCTGGATCGTCCGCGAGGAGATTGACGGTATCGACCTCAATGCCTACGCGCGAGAAGCCGCGAGTCTGATCGACCAGCTCTCGCGGGAGGTCGGGCACCTCTACAAGACCCGGTGTCCCATCACCGGCAGAGAGGACGCCGACGTCAAATACTTCCTGTGGGTGAAAACTGGGGTTTGCCGGGACTGCTGCAAGGAGTTCGACCTCTTCCCCGGCTACGTGCTGGCGGAGGACGCGCGACACACATCGTACGTGCTGATCTGCCCATCGTGCGGCGATCTCAACGAGGTTGACGGCCCCGTCCACCCCGGCACTTGCCGCTGCGGGACGCCGCTCACAGCGGAGGGGCCCGTTCGCAGGAACAAGTGCGCGTGCCCGCACTGCGGGCACGCCAACACCGCGCCCCTTCATGGGGACGGCCCACCAAAGCACCGGCTCTTCGCAATCGAGTACTACAATCCCGACCTCAAAAGCAGGCCGGGGCGTCTGTTCAAAAAGCCGGACCGGGACGACCTGGCGAGGGTCACGGAAGCGGAGTCGCTGTGGAGTCGAGAGACCTCGTCGTTCGTGCCCGAGGACGCGATTCCCGAAGGGGACGAATCCTCTCGGCTGCGCCGCTGGGGCTACCGGCGGTTCAGGGACCTCTTCAACGCGCGGCAACTCCTGGGGCTCGAGGCCAGCGCCCGCATCGTCGACCGCGTGGAAGATCTCCGGCTGCGCCGCGCGCTGGCGACCAACTTCTCGGACCTGCTGCGCTACCAGAATATGCTCTGCCGCTACGACACGATGGCGCTCAAGTCGCTGGACATATTCTCCATCCACGGTTTCCCGGTGAGCTACGTTCAAGCGGAGTCCAACCTCTTGGGCATCTGCAACGGCCACGTCCTGCCCGTGGGCTCCGGCGGATGGGTCAACATCATAGAGAAGTACACAAGGGCAAAGCGGTACTGCGCTGAGCCGTTCGAGGTCTCCTTCAAGGGAAAGAGGAAGCTGACGCTCCCCATCCGCGGTGAGTGGATCGGGGAGAAGAACCCGGAGCAACCGGACTCGCCAGAACGGCGCATCGACATTCGGTGCGCTTCTGCCACCGACGCCGCGCTCCCGCCGTCAAGCCTCGACGCCGTTTTCACAGATCCGCCGTACTACGGCATGGTGCAGTACGGCGAGCTCATGCACTTCTGCTACGTGTGGCTTCGGAAGCTCATGGGCGCAAAGTTCCCCGGACTCGAGCTCGTGACGACCAAGAACGCCGAGGAGCTCACGGGGAACGACACTGCGGAGCGCGGAATCGCGTTCTTCGCGGAGGGCCTCGCGAACGTGTACCGACGCATGGCCGGGGCGCTGAAGCCGGGGGCGCCGCTCGTGTTCACGTACCACCACAACCAGCAGGACGCGTACATCGCCATCGGCATGGCAATCCTCGACGCGGGGTTGACCTGCTCTGCCTCGCTGCCGTGCCCGGCGGAGATGGGCGGCTCCATCCACATCCACGGGACCGGGTCATCCATCGTCGACACCGTCTTCGTCTGCCGTGATAGGGGGACGACGCCGCGGTCTTGGCTGTTCGCCGATGCCGCGGGGCTCGTCAGGATTATGTCAGACGACCTGGAAAGCCTGCGCGCGGCCGGCATGAAGCCAACCACTGGCGACATTCGCTGCGTGGCGTTGGGCCACATCACGCGCATGGCGGCCTGGCGCCTGAAAGCGACGTGGAATTCCACGCGCACCACGGCCGAGAAGTTCGCCGCCATTCGCCAGGCCATGAACGGGATCGCCACCGTAGACGAGGTCCAGAAGAGGCTCGAGGGCGCGGAAGCGCCTCTGCCGCTCATCGCGGGCGACCTCTTTGTCCGTGAAGAGAGGGGTTCCTTTGATGCCGTCGCGTTTTGAGGTGGACTACAACGATCCTGCCGTCGAGTTCGAGCCACTGGTCGACGAGGTATTCAGCGAGCTCAAGTCGAGCTTCATCGAGATGCCACGGGGCGACGGCTTCGTTGACTACCCAACGTTCGAGCGGGGCTACCAGGAGCTGAAGCGCTCAACGGACGCCTTCGCCGACGTGACGAACGCAACCGTAGAGGCTGCGGTCGAAGTCGCGCCGATAGCATTTGTAGTGCTCAGAGCGATACTCGGATTCACGCCTCCCGAGTGGGCATACGTCACCACAGAAATGACAGGCGTCCCGGTTGACCAGGGGGCAGCGCGGTCCATCGACCGCAGGATGCGCGTCGATCCACTCAGGCAGCGCCCGCTCGGAACGACGTTGACCGACCAGCGGATCCGGGCGATGATCGACGCCGGCGTCAGGACGCTCGTCGCGGGGGCGAACACGGAAGTCGCGACAGTCCTCCACCGTCTCGACAAGGTCGACACCAAAGAGGGAGTCAAAAGTCTCCAGCCGGTCGCCGATCTCGGGGTTCCATACCCGGTTCTTCTCTACGAGCGGTTCCTCGGTTAACCATTCGCCTCGCACCGGGACTCGGTCAGCGAGCTGGTCGGTGACGTCGTCGAGGGCGCAATCAAGGACGTGCTCACGGCTGGCAAGGTCAGCTTTCGCGAGTCGAAGCGCGCCGAGCGGATAGCCGGTTTTGACCAGGCACCTGACTTCATCATCCCGGACGAGTTCAATCCAGTTGCGCTCATCGAGGCGAAGCTCACCGAGGATGACGGCACGGCCCGAGACAAGGTCTCACGGGTCCAGCGGCTGCGTACCCTCCGCGATGAAACTGGGCAAGCCTACGATGTGATCGCCTGCATTGCAGGCCGAGGTTTCAAGGTTAGGCGCGAAGACATGCGTCAACTCCTGCAGGCGACCGACGGCAAGGTGTTCACCCTTTCGACCATGCACCTCCTCATCGACCAGACGCGCATTCGCGAATATTGGTCCAGGCGGTGAGGAGCGCGTAGCATCGCGACTGAAAAAGACCAGCAAGGGGAGGTTTTCTCGGACCTTTGCCTCTTGCGCCCACCCGCAGCGCGCGAATGCACATCGGAAGTACCCGTAGAGCGCTAAGCGGAAGTCGAATTGGCCGAGAGCCCCCGTGGAACTCTGGAACTTGCTCTATTTTGTTAATCGCTCAATCAAGAGCACCACCAATGCAACAATGGCAGCTGTGGAAATCGCTCCCAGAAAACGCATTGAAACTGTTAGAGATTGAATTTGCTTCTGGAGAGCAGCGAGTGTAATGCTCGATCCTCCCAATTGAGACATTTGGTCAAGGGTGACACCAGTATACCCTGGCGGCCGCGCTGCTCCATCGAAGGGTTCGTCGAGGCGCGCCCACATGATCATGCAGGCACAATCCTTGTAGAGGAGTCGGATATCGTTGGGGCCCACGTTCTGAACGGCAAATATTAGATACCCATTGTATGTCGGATCCACATGGAATCCAGAAACATTCACGAGACCCTGGAGCTTGAACTTCGAACGGATTGTAATAAAGGCAACGAGATCGCGCGGCACGTTAACACGCTCATATGTTTTGATCAGCGCAAATTGCCCCGGAGGTAAAACCAAATACTGGTTGGACTCACTCAGCCGATTCGGAACATGTTGTTCGGATAGATAAACTTCGTCACCCACTCGCAGATCGTACCCGGCCTGGCCAACGCAGCCCTCCGCGCCGCCTTCAGGAATCAATTCGAAAAGTCGTGCGCGGATCTGCTTTTGACTGAGAAACATTGTAAGATAGGTGCCCCCCCTTTCACTTCAGTATGATGATAACTCCAGCCGCAATCATGCTAAGGACCCACAGCACTAGGCATAAGCCGCCGCCCCAAAGTGCCCCGCGGCAAGACCGGAGGTAAATGTCAGTGCGCGTAACGTCGTAGTCGTGCGTCTTCGGCACAGCAGACATTAGCCCAAACAGCCCAGCAACAATTGCAAGCAGCCCTGCAATCGGTGGAACCCAGATCCACAATTCCACAAAAATCGCAAACTTCATATCTTCGAAAACTGCACCTCTATTATGAGAAACTCCGGCATCTATCTCACTCGTGCACGAATGCGAAGGGCCGGCCTTCACTGTCACGCCGCTTAATGGGTCTCCCTCTGCTCCAGTCGAGTGGTCTTCCTTGAAATCCACGCGCTTCGAACGACCGTAGCCAGTCAACAACGGCCGCAATCAGGTCATCAGGGAATCTGTTCTTATGGCCTTGTCTGGTGCAGCATATGTTAACGCCGTTGCAGTCTCTAAAACAACTTGGAATAGCAGGCCCAAAGCCGCCCCAATATGCATAATCCCGACTAATAAGTACACGTGTCGACGAAGTATCATTGGAGAAGTTACCCTGATTCGTTTTCCCGTCCGGATAGCTGTGGAATGATTTCTCTTGAATCCAATGACCGTTATGGGCATCTATGTGGTAGATGTTGTCACCATAGACTTGCATCCTGCTTCCACAGAAATTGGGGCGTTTCACTTTAAAACGAGGATCGTTCCAGTAAGCATCAAATGAGACAACTTCCTGGATACGCATAAAATAGACGAGGTATCCGCTTCTCTTCCGCTTCGCGCAGCCAGTGCCAATGATGTAATCATCAACTGATGCATGTTCCCTAATTTTTGGTTTGCACGCGGCAAGAGTGCAAACCCCATAAAACGGATTTGGCGCGAACCCCAAGTCATGATCTATCACGTATGAATGTAGTTTCATTCGGCTCACTTACCGCAATTATAGTGCTGAATTGCCCTAAAGGCGGGCTCCCCGGAGGCGGTTTCCGACTCTTCGACTTCACCAAGGACTGCATCAACGAGTCGCTCACCCCGCCAACCCACCACTACGGCATCAGAATAGTCTTCGAGGCCGGCTGGGAGGTCGCAGTCCTTTGCCCCGTAATCCCAGACCCCCACGATGCGCTTTTCTTTTTGACGCGCGTATTCGATTTCGCTGTCAACCCAAGCACTTTCTTTCGTTCCCGGTGAGATTAAGACAATGAGTGTACGCGCCCAGTCTATTCCAGGCTTTAAGTACGCATTCATTATATAATTCGGGTCTTTGGCGTCATTTGGTTTATCACTTGTTATAGAACTATCGCGGACCTCGCATCCGTGCTTCCTAAGGAGGTCCTTAAGGTCACTCAGCTTGTGGTCATCCTCGTGGATGTGGCTGATGAAGACATTGATGACTTTCTTGCTCATCTCAGCAGCCTCTATTTCCTGCCGACGCGTTGTATGCGATGTCGCGGGACCGGTGGACCGGCATTCCGCGGCACACAAGTGGCCTCAGCCGGGAGTATTATACTCCTGTAAGTCCCCGGAGTATCCAATGATTCCTCCTGTGCTTGAGGTTTACGTCGTTTGGCACCCTGGCGATGTCGCCGGTCAGGGGGTTGCGCGGCAGATCTTCGACCATTTTCATGGATCAGGTTTTAGCGGCTTGATCGGTGGTGCCGTCGAAGTATATACGCGTTCTTATGGTTGGCGAACTGATGCAGGGGCGCCGCGCCCAGTGCCGTTTCCCGGGGCGCCGGAGTGCAATTTTGTTCGTGAAGCTCAAATTGTCGCGGTGGTCCCGGTCTTGGGAAATTCCTTCGCAAATGCTGTGGAAACGGGGGAGGGAGAGTGGTTCGATTTTTCGCAGTCTATCGCCATCGCTCAGCGCAGTAATCCTTCGCGAGTCGGCGTGTTTCCGATTCTCTTGGATGCCGGAGCATTGGACGGAACCGTCCTTGGGCAAGTGTTTGGTCGTTATCAACGGATTGCTGCCGGTGGGTGGTTGAGCGAAGAAGAACCCACCGAAGAGGCACGTTGTCGGGACCTTGCGCAGGGAATAACGCAGACGATTCTTGGGCCGGATGCCAGGTTGACGATTTTCATAAGTCATACCAAAAGATACAGCGGCGATGAGGAACGCGACGATGCGTCGAGTCTCATTAGGCTGGTTAGGTCAATCCTGCAAGAAACCCGGCTGCAACAGTTTTTCGACGCCAGCGATCTTCAACCAGGGCGTGATTGGGACAGGGAACTCCGCAGACGCGCGGGAGAAAGCGCCCTATTGGCTCTTCGGACCGACCAATATGCGAGCCGTGAGTGGTGCCAGCGAGAAATGCTCATAGCAAAGCGCGCAGGCATGCCGATTGTGATTTTGGACGCGCCGGTGCTCGGAGAAGAACGGGGATCATTCTTAATGGACCACGTTCCAAGAGTTCCCGTCAGGCTTGAGGCGGATCGCCGGAAGTCTGACATTCGGCGAGGACTGAATCTCCTCGTCGATGAATGCCTGAAGAGATCTCTTTGGGATGTTCAGAAGGCGTTGGCTGCTGGGCGTACGGAATTAGGCATCTCTTGGTGGGCGCCTCACGCGCCCGAACCCATTACTCTCGCTCAATGGCTAACCGAAAGTATCTCAAATGGTTCAATTACAGTGGGTTCCGCAAGCCTGCGAATTCTCCACCCCGATCCCCCTCTCGGATTCGAGGAACAAAGTGTCTTGGCTCAGATAGCCGCATTGGCTGGGCAAAACGGCGAGGTTGATGTCCTGACGCCACGGTTGCTCGCAGCCCGAGGCGTTTGAGAAATGAGCGATTATATGCTGACGTCGCGCGCACTCCATAACGTTTCGGTTGGCGTGTCGGTTTCGGAGAGTTCTGATTTGGCACGTCTCGGACTCATCGAGTCGCACTTTCGCCTTGCGCTCGGTGAGATTGCCAGGGCCGTCCTCGTTCTAGGCGGGGGGCTGGTCTACGGTGGCCACTTAGCGAGCGAAGGCTACACGGCCTTCTTCGCGTCGGAGTTGCGGCGTTATGGAAGGCGGGACCGACCGCTCGTGATATGTCTCCCGTGGCTCGTTCACCGTCGCGAATCCCTCTCCCGTCTCCGAATGTGGCAACATGACCTGGGCCTGTATGGGCAGATTATCTACCTTGACCCTGTGGGAGATCCAACCGATCCTGCCGAAGGACGGGGCGAGGACCCATCTCCCGAAGCCGATGGAAATGTGATTGTCAGTTCATTGACAGGGCTGCGCACGTATATGGGGTCCATCACCAATGGCCGCGTGGTCATAGGAGGGAAGGGACACGGATACTTAGGCAGGATGCCTGGCGTCCTCGAAGAAGCGATTATCGCGATTGAAACCCGTCAACCCCTGTATCTCGCTGGCGGGTTCGGTGGAGTTACGCTCAGAATGATTCAGGTCCTCACTCCCGCAGCTGCCACCTGGTTACCGGAAACGGATACCCATTCTGCTGAAGACCACGGCTGCACATCCGGGTTCGCCCGCTTGGCGGAAATCGCCGGTCGCAATGGGACTCCGGAAAATGGTCTGGATGAGCATGAGAACTGGCAACTCGCCGCAACGCACCGGCCTAGCGAAATCGCAGCCCTCGTAAGCCTTGGGTTAGGACGGCTTGCAGAACGCGGTAATTTTAGAGGGTGAAGCCACATCTCATTCGTCGAGGCACTCGCGACCTTAAGTGCTCGCCGTTCTGCGCTCAATCAGACACGGACACGACAATTGCGCCAAGTCATTTCGTCGCGTGGATGCAGCAGGCGCAGGACTGTGATTTGAACGAGGGTCTATCATGCGCATGAAAGGAAGGCTCTTCGTCTTCGAAGGTCCGGACGGCGTCGGAAAGTCGGAATTGTCCTTGCGCTTCACCGAGCGATTAGCAAGAGCCGGCGTCAGCTGTGAACATTTGGCATTTCCTGGGCACTCAGAAGCCACGCTAGGGAAACTTGTGCATGGCATTCACCACGATTCCGCTCGCTTCGGCATCGAACGTATGACAGCCACTAGCCTCCAGTTGCTTCACGTTGCGGCCCATGTTGACGCGATCGAATCTCGGATCCTGCCCGCGCTGCTCAGCGGTCGAAGCATTGTTCTCGATCGCTACTGGTGGTCCACCTTGGTATATGGAACCGCCGCCGGAGTCCCCCTGGACATCTTACGGGCACTCATCCGGGCGGAACGGGCTGTATGGAAAAAAGTCACCCCAACAGCAGCGTACCTAATCTGTCGCACGCTGCCGTTGCATTTACAGGCCGACGCCGAATGGCAGCGGCTGAAGGAACTCTATAACGACTTGGCAGGCGATGAGTCGAGGCATTACCCAGTTGTGCGTGTTGACAACGATGCCACTGTGGAACATGCACTTGAGCAAGTGTCAGCTCCCTTACAACACAAGGCCAGGAAACGGCGCGACCTATTTGCACAATTACCGCTTTGGTCAACAGGCGCAGAGATCAAAAAACAAACGCCACTTACCTGGGCTCCCCGAGAAAAACCGCGCCCCTCGGCAGTATTCGACACATACTGGCGATTCGCCGTTGAGCGACAGTCTATCTTTTTCAAGAGGTTGTCCGGAATGAGGCCACCGTGGACGGTCAACCCGATCCTTTTGGCACATAAATTTACAAATGCATATCGGGCATCAGATCGTGTGAGCCAGTACCTAATTCGGCACGTTATCTACGAAGGCAACCAATCCGCCGAGGAGCTCTTCTTTCGCATACTCTTATTCAAGATTTTTAATAAAATTGAAACATGGCAGCTATTAGAAACATCATTGGGGTCGATCTCTTTCGCCAACGATCCCTTTGATAACATTGATACGATTCTAAGTAGAACACTCGCCGTCGGCCGTTCGATTTACTCGGCTGCATATATCATGCCATCTGGCGGTGGCAGTCGTGGCTGTATTCGAAAGCATCAATCGCATCTCCAGCTTTTGACCCAAATGATGAGCGATAAACTGTATCTACGAATTGCTAATGCTCGCAGTATGGCCGAAGCGTTTCGCCTTCTTAAGGCCTATCCGATGATCGGCGACTTTCTTGCCTACCAATACATCACCGATATTAACTACAGCCCGCTTACAGATTTTTCTGAAACTGAGTTCGTGATTCCAGGACCAGGTGCAAAAAGTGGCATTCAAAAATGCTTCTCCTCCCGAGGCGAACTAAGCGACGTCGATCTGATTCGATTTGTAATGGATGATCAAGATAATCAATTCTCACGCCTAGGTCTAGCGTTTCAAGATCTCTGGGGTCGGCCCCTGCAGCTTATCGATTGTCAGAATCTATTTTGTGAAGTCAACAAGTACGCCAGGATTAAGCACCCTGATGTTCGCGGAGTTGGGCAGCGCACACGAATAAAGCAGAGATTCGTTTGGAACCCGAGTCAGATTTGCTACTGGTATCCTCCGAAGTGGGGACTTAATCAGAGAATATACGAAGACGACGCGCGTTCCTTGGCGGCTCCGGGCCCGGACTACGCGTAAGAGCGAGTGCGACTTACTTCTAGTACTCGTCGTGTTGAGATTCAAGGGGAGATGTACGAATGCCATTCATCGAGGGGGAGAGCGCAGACAGTGTTTGGCAAAAAGCACTGAATATGATCATGGCCGACGGAGCCCTAAACGTCTCTGACAGCCGCACAGGGGCGACACGTGAGGTTCTCCATGCTCACATGCGCGTAACGAATCCCCGTCAAAGATGGGTCGTATCGCGCTTTCCGCCCGTAAATCCCGCGTTTGCTATAGCCGATGCTGTTTGGATGGTGCTGGGTAGAGAAGATTCAGCATTCCTCAACGCCTGGAACTCCCAGCTCCCAAAGTTCGCTGGCGAAGGTGCGGCGTACCATGGCGCATATGGCTTCCGTCTTCGGCATCGATTTGGGCTCGATCAGTTGGAACGGGTCTATCAGGTACTTAGTTCTAATTCGTCCACTCGGCAAGCAGTGCTTCAGCTTTGGGATCCGGCTATTGACCTACCCTCTCCGGACGGAACCCCCGTTGCAGCGGACATCCCCTGCAACGTTTGTGCTTTGCTCAAGGTGAGGAACGGGCGACTTGACTGGATGCAGATACTTCGCAGCAACGATCTGATGCTCGGAGCGCCGTATAACTTTATTCAATTCACTACTCTTCAGGAAGTCGTCGCTGGCTGGATCGGAGTGGAAATAGGTGAATATCACCACCTTAGCGACAGCCTCCACATTTATGAGCGCGATCTACCGAACGTTTACGGATCGCATCCGGTGTCTGAAATAGCGAATACGGATTCGCTGGCACTTTCAAGAGCGCAGTCCCTGGAGGTATTCGCCCAGCTCGGCGAGTTTATCGAGCGCTTGGCCGATCCAGGAATCACTCAAGGAGAACTCTCGTCCTGCCAGTCTGTAGTTGGGCTCCCCCAGTCCTACAGGAATCTTCTGTGCGTAGTCGTCGCCGAAGCAGCTCGGCGTCGTTTGTGGACATCATCGTCGAATGACTCGATTGAGGCGTGCACGAATCCCACACTCAGATATGTTTGGCGACGCTGGTGCCAACGGTTTGTGCACGACCAGGGCGGTTCTTCGCAGTTGTAGTCAATTTTGTAGCTGTCGATTTCCTCCGGATTCCACCGGAATCCACCAATTTCAACGGGGCGGCTGCATCTCATTGAAACGTAAGTACTTGAAAACAGGGACTTTGTACCCGAAGCCAGAAACCGCCTTGGGCTCAGTGGATCCCCCTACTAGATCCTATTTATTATCAATCACTTGCAGAACCTACTTGTTGAACCGGTAAGCGTCCGAGTATGGCCGTTTTGACATCTGGCCGGGGATTGATTTCGGTATTCTGATTTGGCCCACTTCGGCGGTTTGTTTTGGCCCACCCAGTGGCGAACGGGTACTCTGATTCGGGCGCAGCCCGGACGGAGGGGACTCGTTGGACTGGAGAAGCAAGGTGGAGCTATTTGAACGAATCCGTCGAGAATACGAATTTGGAATTGGGACGATTGCGGGGGTGGCCAAGAAGCTGGGGGTGCACCGGCGGATGGTGCGCGAAGCAATCGGCAGCGCGTTGCCGAAGCCGCGGAAGCAGCCGGAGCGTCCGC
>CAWIQF010000013.1:0-127389 GCA_963838205.1 Terriglobia bacterium
GCCAGCAATCATCCACGGCGGGAGTCCCATCCCGCTGACGTGCCACTTCTTCTCCGCCAGCAGATGATCAATAAACCTCGGCATTGTCTGTCCTCAGTTCTCCGGGCCTTGCCACAAGGCTTGGGCGGTCGAATCATGATCTGGATGCAGCAGAAATGACAGGAACGTGTTACGGCGATCCACTTGGCGCTTGGAGGCGCAGTTTTCGATACCCCACCTGTCGCCCAGCAGAATCACGGATTCCATTGCCCGCGTTACCGCGGTGTAGAGCAGATTGCGGTGATGCATGAAGGAATGCGACTTGTGGGCAATCACAACCGCGCAGGGAAACTCCGAGCCCTGCACCTTGTGGATCGACGTCGCGTAGGCCAACTGGATGTAGTTCACGGCATCCGAGTCGGCTTCGATCTGCACGGCGCGCCCGTCGAAGTCGATGGCCAGGCTCCCGTCCTTGCCCGCCTCGAGCACGACGCCCATGGCGCCGTTCATCACGTCCAATTCGTAGTCGTTCTTGGTCTGGATCACCTTGTCGCCGGCATAGAGGTGCGGCCGCCGCCCGGGCTCGATGTCTGCGACCGCAACCCCGTTGAGCTTCAACTGCAGAAGCCGTTGCAGCTCGGTGTTCAGCTCGACTGTTCCGAGCGGCCCCTTATGCATGGGCGTCAGAACCTGCACGTCCCGCAGCAGATCGTAACCGAGGCGCTCCTTCAGGACTTCATCAAACAGGAGCATCAGCATGCGGCGGACATCGAGGCTGTCGGTGAACTTATCAATCACGTACCAGGGCCGGCGCGCACCTAGCCGCACGTCCGTAGTTGGCCGTACCTCACCATCGAGGATCGCCGTGGAGTTTTCTTTCAGGACGCCGGCCTGGCGGATGATCCGGGTGAGCACCGTCGTGGGGATTGCGCGGGATTGCACCAGATCGCGAAGCAGATTACCCGGGCCCACCGGCGGCAACTGGTTGTGATCGCCAACCAGGATCACGGCCGTGCGGCTGCGGTCGACAGCTTGAAAGAGCTGCCAGGCCAGCGGGATGTCCACCATCGAAACTTCGTCGATGACCAGGATGTCGGCCTCGATCGGATTGAGCGCATCGCGCAAGTACGTGCGTCCGTTGTAGCCGAGCAGGCGATGGATCGTGCTCGCCTCGTGGCCGACCACTTCTTCCAGCCTCTTTGCGGCCTTGCCCGTGGGTGCGGCGAGCACGACATTCAGCTCCAAACGCTCCGCGATGGAGGTGATCGCCGAAACGGCGTACGTTTTTCCGCTGCCGGCGCCGCCGGTCATCAGTGAAATGGAGTAGCAGAATGCATTGCGCACGGCGGCCCGTTGGTCGGGGTTCAGCTCGCCGGCCTCGGCGTCGAGCAGCCCCTCGACATTGGTGACAATGTGCGGGTTAGCATGCCCGCCTTCACGCAGAATTTCGGCGAGCTCCGCCTCCATCCGATGAATCTCCGGATCGGCGACAACGAGCTGAGCAAAGGGCAGGCAAACCAACTGCGCCTCGGCAATGAGCGCTTCCAGGTGGCCTTCAATCACCTCGCGGCAATCTAGGGTATCCATCACCAGTAGCGTGTTGGCGCGGTCGAGGAGATCTTCATACTCCACCCAGCAGTGGCCGTCGTCGAGAGCCTCCGCAACGCAAAACGCCAGCCCGGCACGGATGCGCGACGGCAGATCCTTCGGCGTGCCCATCTTGCGGGCGATCTTGTCGACCCGCTTGAAGCCGAAGCCACGGATCTCGCGCACGAGCACGTACGGATCCCGCTGCAGAATGGGCACGACCTGGCTGCCGAAGCGATCTACCAGCGTCGTCACCTGGTGATGCGTCAAGCCGAACCGCGACAGATATGTCATCGCCGCGTTGAAGTCGGCGTTCGCCACCCAGAGCCGCTGCAGCACGAGAACGGCCTCGATGGGAATCCTGGCGATAGCGGCGACGCGCTCCGGCGAAGTACGAATGACCGTATCGAAGCTGCACCCAAACTCATCGGCGATCGCGCGCGCCTTCGCCGGGCCGATACCCTTCACATCCGGATGGTTCGCCAGGAAGTTGGCCAGGCCATCCGCATCCATCTCCAGGTCATAACCAAGGTTCTCCGCGGCAAACTGCCGGCCGTATTTCGGATGTTTGGCCCAGCGTCCTTCCAGCCGGACGGACTCGCCTGCGCGGACGAAGATCTTGCCGGCAAAGGTGGCAAGATCGCCGTCCGGAGTGCGCAATTTTCCGGCGCTAAACGTCACGCCGGAATAGAACACGATTTCCACGATGCCGCGGAGGCTCGTTTGAACCTCCGCGACTGCGGCATCCGTCATACGCTCCACCTCTTGTGTGCGCCTAGCAGATACGCCTGCACGAAATGGCAGGCCGCCTGGCGGCTCGAACAAAAAAACACCGGGACACGGAAGTCGAGGATGATGGAGAGCGCGCTGCCGAGTACGGCACTAGGGTGCGCCGCGCCACGATAGCGCCTCTGCAGGACATCGAGGACGCCCGCCTCAACCACCACGCACGCCGCCCGGTACTCGGCCAGCTTCCGCAACTCCCGGTGGAAGCGCTCGCGGGCATGAATGACGGTGGAGACGAAATCGTCGAGGCTCTTCCGCTCCACCGCCACCACACCTTCGAGGCCCGCCACGGAGTAATCCCCGGCCGGCAGCGCGCAGCGCTCGGTGGCCGCCAGTCGGGGATCGAAGGAGTAAGGCTCCTGCTCTCGCGTGTCGGTGAGGATCGTGGGCAGTCCCGGATTAGAACGGGACAAGGGCGTCGCCCGCCTCCTGCCGGAAATTGCCGGGCGCGCGGTCATTGTCGATGCGGCGGTTGAAGAAGATGTTCTCGTTGTCGCCCTTGGTCTTCTTCGTGACTTCGAGCTTCACGTCCAGAAGGTGCCTGAGATGATTCGGCAGATCGGACAGCCGCTCGAGGTCGAGCCCGCACAGGTGTAGGTCGGCCTTCAGATACTTGAGCGTCTTCTGCGTGATGACGCTATTGCGCCACATCAGCCGGTTCACGCATTGCGGCGCGATCACACGCAGCGTCCACCTCAGCATCGGGTTGCCCGAGGTGTGCGCTTCGGTCAGTTCGGCCTTCTCGACGTTCACCTGGTACTTCCCGTCGGGCACGCTCTCGAAATCACCGCGCTCGGCGGCCTGCTCCGAGCGGAAGCCGGCGTCAAATTGAGACAGATCAATCGGTTTGTTACTCATCGTGTTTGCTCCTGTTGAGAATTCACTTCGTTGCGGATGCTTTGGCAGTTTGCGGCTTCAGCGGCGCGACTGCCGTATTGAAAGCCTCATAGAACTTGGAGAAGTCTAGATCGAGCGTCTCCGGCAGCCGCCCGGTCCGGTCGCCGGCCTCGTAGTAGAGACTCGGCTTGGTTCGGATCACCCGCCGCATCCTCTGCTCCCCGTTTTCGCCAACGGTTACTTCCAGATCGCAGTACAGAACCATGTCAACCATGCCGAGCACGATCTTGCGGGCCTTGTCGGGCAGTGTCGGTACGATCCGCGTGTACTTGCCGGTGCGGGTTTCAACCTCGATCTCTTTGGAATGGGAGACGAGGAACAGCCCGTAGGGCAGAAACGCCAGTTTCGTGAGGACGCGATGGAATTCGTTGTTGACGATCGCGTAGCCCTTGCCGTAACCGAGATCGGACTCGTGCTCGATCTTGAACTTCTTGAGGATGGAGTCCGTGCAGAATTTGTAGGCGTTGTCGATGGTGTCGATGATCACCGTCTTAAAGGGGTGCTTCCCGTCGATGATTTCGGCGCATGTGGCCAGCAGTTCGTCCCAGGATTGGATCGGCACCTGGAAGACGTCGAGCGCGTTCAAGCCCGGCTCGGTGGCCAGGAACACTGCACTCTCTGAGTTCGAGCAGAAGGTCAACTTGCCGATCTTCGTCTGCCCGTAGGTGAGCACGGTCAGGTCGGCCAGATTCGGCTTGGGTGCGGTTTTCGCGCTGGGTAGTAATGCCATTTCGATGGATCTCCTTCAGAAGGCCGGTTCGGTTGTTGCTGGGGGCAACACGTGGAGCTCCTCGTTGGGCGCCACGCGCTGGTAGAAGTTGTCAATGACGTTGGGATTGCCGTTGGAGCGGCACAGCGCAAAGTACGCGCAAGGCCGCTGGTAGTTGAAGCAGAACGCGGTGTTCTGGTAGAAGACGCCGCGGCGCCGGGCGTCGAGGAAGGCCTGGGTGAGTTCCCACAGTTCGCTTCGCAGGATGTCGAACCGGTCTCTTGAGAGGTAGAGCATCTCGCGATGGAACATCGTCGGCTCGGCGTACTTCTCGTCGAGCCGCGCGGCGAACTCCTCGTCGGACTCGGGCAGCCTGCGCTTGGCCGTGGTCTTTCCCGTCTTGGACTTCGCCAGCAGCTCGGCGCGCCGCGTCTCATACTCTTCGACCGTCTCGCCCTTACCCTGTTGCAGGCGGGCTTTGACGAGCACGTTGTACAGGATGCCGGTGATTGGGACACCGAGCGTCTGCTCGATGTAATAGGCGTAGAGCGTGATCTGGAAGTCGGTCCAGAGCTTCTCGAGGTAATCGGCATCGAGCTGCGACGCCGTTTTGTGCTCCAGCACAAAGTACTCGCCGCCGATGCGCACGATGCCATCGATCTTGCCGGCGAGAACAAAGCTGCGCGACGCGGCGCCGGTGGCCGGATTCACGATTGGGCCCTCGAAAGTCTTCTCCAGTGCGATGACCTCGAACTCTTCCGTCGCATAGCGCGCCGCATAGGCCGTCATCATCGCCGTGGCGTTGAGCCAGTCGCGCTTCTGGTCCTCGTCCTGGGCGCGGTTGGGACAGAGCCGGTCGATGCGATCCAGCACAAGTGCGAGGTCGCGCTGCCCATGCCATAGCTCCAGGCATTCGTGAATCAGCGAGCCGAAATGCAAGTTGTGATCCAGCTGCAGCGGCACCAGCTGTTCGAGGTAGCGCAGCTCCGCCGCTCGGCGGCAGTTGCGGAACGAAGACCACATCGAGTAGGTGGAGACCATCGGCGACGCGCCTTTGGAGGGTGACGGAGCCATAGAGGTCCTGTGCGATTGCAGAGTCTCTTCGCGGACAGGCTGGGCACTCACTGGCAGCCTCCGATGGGCGAATAGCCAGCGCGGACAAAGCTGCGCCTCATCCGCAGAATTCGGTCGTGGACCGTGGAACGCGGCAGGCCCAAAATCCGACCGGCCTCCGCGGGCGAGTAGTTCAGCAGCAGAAAGATCAGTTGGCGGTCAAGGCCGTCGGACACCGACGCGATCCGCTCGATGTCGAACTGAGCATCTTGCCGATCCGTCCCGCCATCTGCCAGCCACTCGCAAACTGCGTCCAGGGAGACTTGCGCCGGCGCACGCCGGGCGGCGCGCACCAAAGAGGCAATTCGGCTGGCCACGACTCGCTCGACAAAGGTCCGGAGAGATGCCCGAGCGGGATTGAATTTAGGGAGAGCAAGCCAGCAGGCGGTTAGCCCCTCCTGCTCAAAGTCCTCCAGGTCCGCCGCGGGGATGGCGCCGCTCACAACCGCCGCCGTCGCGCGCACTTGCGCGGCACGCGCCGCGAATGGATATGCCTGTTCGAAGGTCGCCTCAACCATTGCGGCGCCCTCCCGTCGTTTCGACTTCCATCGAGTACGGCAGCCCGTTCTTTACCTCGAGCGTGCGGATCTCGCCGGCATCGACGCCGCGGACGTAGGCGAACAGTTCCGCGACCTGTGGTTTCAATTCGAAATCGGCCGGCACGGTCCTGGCGGTGCCTGGGTCGTTCGCGCCGAACTTGACGTCTCGCACGACGGTCGGCCACGGATCGAGAACAAGTTCGCCGCGTTCAATCCGCAGAAATTCAAACCGGCCAAACCCGAGTTCGGTCATTGCTGCGACGAAGCGTCGTTCCGACTGAAGAAGGTCACGAGTGGACGTAGGGCGACTCATCGCGTTGCCCCCAATTCCTCGCAGGGCACGGCGACTTGACGGTTAATCCACGCGGTGACGTCTTCTGGCCGATATCGAACAAGGCTGCCGATCTTCAGAAAACGCGGTCCGCGCCTGAGGCTACGCCATTTCCGCAGTGTCAGAGCACTGATGCCGCAGGTGCTCGCTACCTCGTGCTCGTTGAGGAGTTGTTTGACTAGGTCTTGTTTCATCTCGATGCTTGCGACAGGGTGTAGCCCGCCGTTCCTGCATCGAGCATGCCGGATATTGTCTGAGTTGAAAACACTCCGGAACTGAATTGTTCCGGAAGAAAATCGGAAGCTACGCCTGGGTGTGCGGGTTATCTCGTGCCGGTACTTTGCCGTCCAAGAGGTCCTCTGGTCCGACTCCCAGCCTGTCTGCGATGGTCCTGAAAACGGAGCTGCGGACTTTGCCGCGTTTCTTGAAGCTCTGGAGTGTTCGAGGGGTCGTGCCGACCTGTCGTGCGAGTTCTTCCATCGTCCAGCCCTTCCGGTTCTTCAAGGCCAGAAGCGCTTGGACAGCGGCATCGCTTCCGATCGACCGAGAGACCTTAAGAGCCACTAGAGCCTGTGAACTGATTGGCGAATCGAGGATGGCCTGGGGAGGAGCGTTGCTCCGCGTTGAGGCTGCGAGAATGAGATCGTGCGAGAATAGCAGTCCAGATTGATCTACGTCTGCTATCTCGGCCAACGCGAGTAGAGCCGCTTGCCGGTTTTCCCAAATGTGCGCGGATGGAAATCGGCGCGGCAGAAGGACGACCGTGTGCGGAGAGTGCCCGAGGCGCAAGCACCGGGTCAGCACCTCCGTGGCGTCAGGCCACCAAATCCCTCGAAAGAGGAATACCTCCGTGGCGTCCGGTGTTGGAGCCAGGCGGCCGAGCAGCCAGACCCGTCCTGCTACGACATCGATGACAGGGCCCAACAGCGCAAGAGACTTGTTTATGAATGCAGCCAGGCGGTCGAACGCAATGACCCAGCGTCGGAGATCTTCGGGCCGGAGTGATACACGGCCAATTCGAGGGCAGCGATAGTACGGATCGGCCTTTTGACGGGAATCGCGGATCACTTCCACCGAATGCGATTCACCACAGTCGTCACAGACCATGGCTTCGGCGTCTGCCACGCGCTGCAGGATTCTGGTTCGTTGCAACGCGGTTCGAAGTACAATCGACCAGGCACGGACCTCGTCGGCGCTGAAGACATGATCCCGAAGGTCTGCTCGTTTCCACAAGGAGGCAAGCGCGTCATTCACGCTCTATCTCCCACCGCTTGAGACAGGTTCGAATGACAACGTGCTCCGCCACGTCCTCCTTCAGGGGGCAGGACCCGCTGGAAAGATTGAACGTCACCGTTTTCGGGCGGGGTTTGCCATGAATGAAAGTGAACTTCATGCTCACCCGATCGACCGAGAGGTCCTCGAGTTGCCAGTGCGTCTGTTTAAGCCCCTTGTCGATCAGTTGGTGGATGTCCCCACCATGGGAATACGGAGGCAGATCAAACGTGATCCGACCGCCACCTTCTTCCGGGATGGTGAGCTGCATTGAGCGGAGTGCGACGCTGAAGACTCCGTCTGCCGGTTCCGTGACGAATGGGAAGTTCGGATTCTTTAGTGGGTCGAGGTTGAATGCAGGTCCTGGAGGCTCGGGGCCAAGCTCCTCACTCAGAATCGTATCACTGAAGATCTTTTCGAGGTCGCTTCGGAGATCCCGATGGCCCTCCGCGTATAGGCGTAGATGGCCCCGGCTCTCGTCGTACTGAAACACCACGTCGAAGGCTGGACGTTGTGGATGCCGATCCAGTTTTCCGTCGCCATCATATCCAACGAAAGTGTCCGGATAATCCGCGAGGTAGACAATGAAGTAGTGCACAACTCCAAAGCGCAGGTAGACGTCGAGGTCGCTGAATTCACCGCGACCCTCGTGGGCGACGTAGTATTCTGATACCATCCGCTTCAGGGCGTTGCGCGCTTCGGCGGTCAGATTGGGTGCTTTCTTGGGGAGACCACGCCTGGGGTGCCAATAACGCTTCAGATTGTCGGCATAGTTGAATTGGCTGGCGACCTTGAAGACCCTTGGGTGGTTCAGCAGAACGTAGAAAGCTTTTTCCGCATGGCTCGGTACGGAGGCCAACTCTGCGACCATGTTGAGATTGTGCCTTCGGAAGCGCCCTTCCTCGATGAGCGTCTGGATACCTTGTTTCGTCGCCAAGCCGGCAACGTCGTGGAAGTCCGCTCCGACGCTGGCCCTCTCACGTTCAGGGAGACTCTGCCATGCAGCAAAAATCACATTCTTATCCTTGTCACCCAATTGCTGCCAGTCGAGCTCGCCGAGCAGATGCCGCTTCTGGAAGTACTCTCGAAGATAATTTATCGGGATTAGAAGGAGGAACTTTTTCGGATTGTATTCGATGTTCATTGCTCAACCTCCGGGTTCATCGACCGCCCGCCCAAAGCGGGAGCGGGCAGGAACGCCTTCGTCCGCCCCGGCGGGACTCCCGCAATTCTGGGCCGGCGCTTGGCGGTCATCTGTTTGATCGATGGCTCAGGCCGCAAGTTTTCGGGCAATGTTCCGCTGAGTTTCTCAATCGTTGTGCGTACGGCTTGGCCAACCTGACGGTGCGTGTCGATTGCCGCGGTTTCGCCCTTCACCCGCTCGCGCCGAAGCTTCTGCTCCGCCTGGGTGATGCGGAATTCGTTGGCAGCTAGTTCGGCCCTGCCGGCCCGGTCCAGGAGGTCGTCCCTTTCGGGAAGTCCCTTGTACGACTTGAGATCTGAGAGACCCATGCCGTAGAGCCCGCGATAGCCCGCGTCATGAAACAGGCCGTAGTTCTGCACTCCCGCATCCTTGGCCGCCGAGGTCAGGCTCCGGTTGGCTTCCTTCACCCGCTGACGCATCTCCACACGCCGCTGCTCGGGGTGCTGATCCCGGATCTCCTGACGGCGAGTCTGGACCGCGAAGTAGGTCTGGCAGAGCCCCACTTCCGCTTTCCGGGGATCACCGTTCATCGCGATCAGGTAGCAGGCATAACGGGAAAGAAACAAGTCGGTCCTCTGGACTTCCGCTCCCTTTCCAGCCTGTATCCCCTTCGTGACCTCATGAAACTGATCACCTGCGTCCACTCCGGCACTCTCGCATGCCATCTTTGCCTTCTCTATCACATACGCGAAGTTCTCCCAGCTGGTATACCCTAGCAGCGGTTGAAGATCACGCGCCATCCAATACGCCACCCCGTTGGGAGAAACCCGTTTACAGGCCTCCAATTGATTGACTAGAAGTGGTCTGACTTGATCCAAGAAGCACCTCCTTCCCCCAAAGGTTAACAGAGGAGCGGGGGCTCGCACAATAGCTGTTTTCCATCTCGTACATTCTTTTCCATTTATTGACTTCCCGCCCTTGCTGGTCATATACTGGGTCTTCCTGAGGGCCAACCAATGAAATTCCGCGACGATCTACTCAAGCGTATAGAAAAGAAGGAGCTGGAGATCCGGGACCTGGAAAAGCAGCTCGCGGCAGCCAATGCCTACCTCCAGGCGCTTCAGGAAACCATTCGGCTTCTCCCAAAGGAACCGTTCGGTAGTTCTGCTTCGCCCGCCCAGGTCCTGCGGCCAGGAAGCGCGGTGGCCAAGGCGCGCGAGGCGATCCTGAAGGCCGCCAAGCCCTTGCATGTCACGGAACTCTTGAAATCGCTCGGGCGCCCGGTAGACAAGAATAGCCGGGTCTCACTAAGTGGTTCCCTGAGCGGCTACGTGAAGCGGAATGAGATCTTCACGCGCCCCGCGCCAAACACCTTTGGCTTGATCGAACTGAACCACAGCGAAATGCCGGAGGATGAACCGCCCGAGGATTTCGGATCTCTCCCCGAGGATGAACCGGGGACACCGGAAACGCCGACGACTGGCTTAACCGACGACGATGTGCCGTTTTGACCTCGTTGCGGAGTCGTACCAGCGGATCTTCATCGGCTGCCGACCTTTGAATGCGCATCTGATTGCTCGTCTGGATCTCCAACGGCGCCCGATCTTCATTCCGGAAAGCTGGCCACACTTCAACGCCATCAATGATCGACAATGGTCATTACGGGAAAGGATGGCGGACTGTCGCGATTGCTGCGCCGGCCTGAAAATGGTAAGTGTCCACCAGCTACCATGCCAAGTACTTCGGCAACGAGTTGACCCGCCGGTCAGGCACAGATGGCGTAGAGAAACTGTCGGTTTCCCTGTTCGATGCCGCCGTCGATCTGAACCCATATCAGATTGAGGCCGCGCTGTTCGCGTTCCGGTCGCCCCTATCGAAAGGCGTGCTGCTGGCCGATGAAGTTGGCCTCGGCAAGACCATCGAGGCGGGCCTGGTGCTATGCCAATGTTGGGCCGAGCGTCGCCGGAAACTGCTCGTCATTTGCCCCGCATCACTCCGCAAACAGTGGAGCATGGAACTCTCGGAGAAGTTCCATCTGCACAGCGTCATCCTCGATTCGGCATCATACCGGGACGCAATCCGCGAAGGGAGCGCTTCGCCTTTTGCCGCCCATGCACTCGTCATAGTTTCCATGAACTTCGCCAGCCGGATGGCGGGTGAGATGCAACTCGTACCGTGGGACCTCGTCGTAATCGATGAGGCACACAAGCTCCGGGGTGCATACCGCACGAGCAACAAAATGGGCCAAGCCATCCGCACGGCCATCGCGGACCGCAGGAAGTTGTTGCTGACCGCCACGCCCCTGCAGAACTCATTGCTGGAACTCTACGGCCTCTCGACCATGATCGACGAGCATCTGTTCGGTGACCTGGCAGCCTTCCGAACGCAGTACTGTTCGAAGGACGGAGACTTGGACGGTTTGAAGGACCGTCTTCGTTCCTTCTGCTACCGGACGCTGCGTAGCCAAGTCCTGGAATACGTGAAATACACGGAGCGCCGACCGATTACACGCCCGTTTACGCCTGCCGACTCCGAACAGCAACTCTACGAAGCCGTTTCCGCCTTTCTGCGCAGGGATGACACCTACTCCATCCCCCGTCGTCAGCGGGAGCTAACGACGATGATTTTGCGCAAGCTGTTGTCCTCCAGTTCTCAGGCCGTGGCGGGCACGTTCGAAATGATCCGCCAACGCCTATTGGTCCTCAAGGCGCATGCCCACGCTGGTGCGGCTTTGCCTGAAGGCGAGGGTCTGGCAGAGAAGCTGATCGAAGAAGATGAACTGAATTCTGAGCTATTGGACGAGCCCGCGAACGGCGGCGAAATCCCGGTCGCCGAGCTACCTCCATCGCCCGCGCCTGTCGATCTGAAGAAACTGGACTCTGAAATCGCTGAGCTCGGCCGTTTCGTACAGTGGGCGAGATCCATTCAAATCGACGCCAAGACCCGCGCTCTTCTCACAGCAGTGCAGATCGGCTTCGACGAGATGGAGAAGATCGGGGCACTGCGCAAGGCCGTCGTTTTCACGGAGTCTCGCCGCACGCAAGAGTACCTGCGCAACTTTCTGGAAGCCAACGGCTATGGCGGAAGAATCGTACTGTTCAACGGCACGAACACCGGACCCGACGTGGACCGCATTTATCAGGAATGGGCGCGCGTCAATTCACCACTGGGACGGCTCAGTGGCTCCAAGTTGGCCGACAAGCGCCTGGCTCTGATAGAGCACTTCCGGGACCACGCAGAGATTCTCATCGCTACCGAGTCTGCCGCGGAAGGCATCAATCTCCAATTCTGCTCGCTCGTCATCAACTACGACCTGCCATGGAACCCTCAGCGAATCGAGCAACGCATTGGGCGCTGTCATCGTTACGGCCAGAAGCATGATGTGGTGGTCATCAATTTCCTCAACGAGCGGAACGAAGCCGACAAGCGTGTCTTCCAGCTCCTCAAAGAGAAGTTCAACCTCTTTTCCGGCGTCTTCGGCGCCAGTGATGAAATCCTGGGGACACTCGAAGCCGGCGTCGACTTTGAGAAACGCGTCTTCGCCATCTACCAGACCTGCCGCACCCCCGAGCAAATCGATGCGGCATTCCTGCAATTGCAAGCCGAAATGGAAGAAGCGATCCAAAGCCGTCTCGTCGATACGAGACGAAAGCTTTTGGAGAACTTCGATGAGGACGTTCACGACCGGCTACGGGTCCAATTGGACGAAACCCGCCAACGCCTCGATTGGGTTGGACGCATGTTCTGGCAACTGTCGAAGTTCATCCTTGGGGACCTTGCCACCTTTGATGACGCAACCCTGGCCTTCGATTTGCGCCATACGCCGCGACCAGACGTCAAGCCCGGCCGCTACCATCTGATCTCGAAGACGCACCAAAACGTCGAAGGAGAGTTTCTCTACCGAATCTCGCACCCTCTGGGTGAACATGCCATCGACGCCGCGAAGAGTTGCGCGACGCCAGAGGCCACTCTGAAGTTCCAGATCACCAACCATCCCGTGCACATTCGGGTGGTGGAGAACCTGAAGGGCAGGTCCGGCGTCCTCGTGCTCAATCGGCTGGCGATTGATTCTTTCGAGCGTGAAGAGTACCTCCTCTTCAGCGGATTGACCGATGACGGTCGGCCGCTCGATCAGGAGACCTGCGAAAAGCTGTTCCATTGTGACGCCGTCGTTGTCCCCGACGGTGTCGCCGCCGATGTCCTGCCCCTACTGAGTAGGGAGGCTGAGCGCCACACCGCCGCGACGATCAGCCATTCTCTTGAGACCAACAACAAGCACTTTCAAGAGGAGCGAGAGCGCCTGGAGAAATGGGCGGATGACCAGATCATCGCCGTAGAGCGCGAATTGGCTGACACCAAAGCGCGAATCAAGGCATTGAACCGCGCGGCCCGCCTCACGACCACGACGGAGGAGCATCTCCGGGTTCAAAATGAAATCCGCGAGGCAGAGAAGGAACAGCGGCGGCAACGCCAGCGGATTTTCGACCTCGAGGACGAGGTCAAGGACAAGCGCGACCGGCTGATCACGAAGTTGGAAACGCGCATGACGCAGAAGACGCAGCGCGAGACGATCTTCACCATCCATTGGAAGGTGGAGTAGCCTCATTTGGGAATGTGAACATGGCCGACAGCCAAACGAAACTAAAGACCTTACTCCGGGAACTGTTCCAGCTTGACAGCGCCGATCTCGACTTCGGCATTTACCGGATCATGAATTCGAAGCGCTCGGAGATCGAGCGCTTTCTGGACAATGATCTCCTCCCGCAAATCAAGGAGGCGTTCCTACAGTACAAGTCGAGCGATTCGGCCCACATCAAACCTGAGCTTGACAAAGTCATCCAGCAGTTGAAAGACGCGGGCGTCGATCCCGAGTTGTCGCCGAAGGTAAAGGAGCTTCGCGAGAAACTGTCGGCCGCCATCGACGTATCCGCTCTGGAGAACCAAATCTTCTCCGATCTATTCAACTTCTTCCGTCGTTACTACAACGAGGGAGATTTTCTGTCTCTTCGGCGATACAAGGAAGGCGTCTATGCGATTCCCTACGAAGGGGAGGAAGTTAAGCTGCATTGGGCCAACAACGACCAGTATTATGTCAAGAGCAGCGAGTACCTTCGCGACTACTCCTTCACGGTCGCCGGCAACCGCCGTGTCCATTTCCGACTGGTCTGCGCAGACTCGGACAAGGAACACAGCCAGGCCCCCAATGGCGGTAACGACCGCCGGTTCATTCTCCACGAACTCGAACCGGTGACAGAAGAAAACACCGACCTCGTCATCCGTTTTGAATACCGGCACGACCAGCAGAAGCGAAGGCAAGACGCCTTGAACGCTCAGACTGCCGCAACTGTCCTGGCTTCACTTAAGTCGTTGGAGTGGATTTCAAATCTTGCGGCACCCGCCCCTTCCTCCTCAGACCCGGGCCGTTCCGTTCTCTCCAAACACCTGACGGACTACACTGCGCGGAACAGCTTCGACTACTTCATACACAAGAACGTTCGTGGGTTTCTTCGCCGCGAACTCGATTTCTTCATCAAGAATGAGGTGATGAACCTGGACGATGTCCAGAGCGCGTTGGCTCCTAGGGTCGAACAGTATTTGTCGCGTATCAAGGTCCTTCGTAGCATCGCCCACAAGATAATCGACTTCATTGCTCAGCTAGAGGAGTTTCAAAAGATGCTCTGGCTGAAGAGGAAGTTCGTCGTGGCAACCGACTACTGTGTGACCCTCGACCACGTCCCGGTTGCCCTGTACCCGGAGATTGCAGCGAATGAAGCGCAACGAAGAGAGTGGGTGCGGCTGTTTGCGATAGATCAAATCGGCCCAGATGTTCTGGGTAACCCTGGATACTCCGAACCTCTTACGGTCAACTTCTTGAAGGCGAACACAACGCTGTTTCTCGATACGAGGTTCTTCTCCCCAGAGTTCAAGTACCAGTTCTTGTCCGCAATCGCTAACCTCGATGAGGCGACGAATGCGGTTTTGATCCACGGCGACAATCTTCAGGCAATGAATCTGCTGCGCGACCGATACGAAGGCCAGATTCGGTGCGTGTTTATTGACCCCCCGTACAACACCGGCAACGACGAATTCGTTTATCGCGACACCTATCAGCACTCATGTTGGCTCAGCATGCTGTTCGATCGCCTGGCGGCCAGCCGCATCCTACTCACGGAAGATGGCTCACTGTGGTGCACCCTCGATAGTGCTGAGTCACCGCGGTTTTGGCTGCTAGCCGAGGATGTGTTTGGGTCCGAGAACTTTCAGGGCCATATCGCTTGGCAGCACAGTGTACAAACGAAAGGATACGCCGGGACGCTAGCCGTTGCTCACAACAACGTGTTTATCTTTTCGCGAAGCCAGGATTTTGAGCTCGGCGTCCTGGAGAGAACCGAGGCGCACAATGCCTCGTACTCCAACCCTGACAATGATCCCAAGGGGCCGTGGCGAACGGGTTACCTCGTCAATAGTTTGTACCGGCCAAATCTTATCTACGATGTCAGCACCCCAAGCGGTAAGACGATAGATCCTCCTTCAAACGGTTGGAGATACAGCCGTGAAACGATGCAGAAAAAGATCCAGACAGGCGAGATCTTCTTTTCTGAGGATGAGACCCGCCTTATCCGCAAGATCTATCTCGCCGACCAAGAAGGGCATGTTCCAAACTCGGTATGGCTTGCCGAAGATAGTGGCACGTCGAGGAGCGGAAATCTCGAACTGAAGAAGCTGATCCCCGATTCACCTATAACGACAGTCAAACCGACGGAGCTCATTGAGCGCATCGCCACGATTGCGGCCGATCCAACGTCTGTCATATTGGACTTCTTCGCCGGGTCGGGGACCACCGGGCACGCCATCATGAACCTCAACCGCGGCGATGGCGGTCACAGGAAGGTTATCCTCGTTGAGGCTGCGGACTTCTTCTACTCTGTTCTAAAGCCCAGGATCCTGAAGGCAGCGTACTCTTCAGAGTGGAAGGATGGCGCACCCTTAAAGCGAAGCAGCGGCCTAAGCCAACTCGTCAAGTACATCCGGCTGGAATCTTACGAGGACACGCTGAACAATTTGGCTTTTCTCCGAACCGAATCGCAACAGTCGTTGCTGGCCGCAAACGCCCCAGTCCACGAGGAGTACATGCTCCATTACATGCTTGATGTTGAGAGTAGAGGCAGCGCTCCTCTGCTAGACATTCAAGCCTTCAAGGATCCTTTTGACTACACGCTTCGCATCGCAACGTCTGCCGTGGGCGAGACGGTACCGATGAAAGTAGATCTAGTTGAGACGTTTAGCTACCTGCTGGGACTCCGCGTAAAGCAGGTGGACCGGATTCGAGGCATTCTTACTGTCCATGGAGTCAATCGAAGGAACGAGAAAGTCCTCGTGATCTGGCGAAACATTCAAGAAACGCCTAGCCCGCAGCTCGATGAATTCTTTCAAAAGCAGGGATACAGCACCAAGGACATGGAATTCGATCTTATCTATGTCAATGGCGATAATAATCTTGAGAATCTGAAGAAGGACGAGGATACGTGGAAGGTTCGCCTCATCGAAGAGGAATTCAAGCGATTGATGTTCGACATGGGCGTAGAGTAATCCCCTTCCGCATGCAGCAGAGAACAATAACGGTGATCACAAATGACTAAAGTTGAGTTGGCTGCTGAATTGCTATGGCAGGACCCTAAGGAGCCATCCTCCCATCTCTATAGGGTGGTCGAGGAGCATCTTGCCTCCCACGACATTCTCCAGTGCCGCGTTGCCGCCGCTTATGCAAGTTGGGGCGGCTTGTCGTTGGTCTCGGACGCCCTCGAGGACTTTTTGCGGAGGGGCAAGAAGCTTCAGACGGTCTTTGGCATCGGAAACACGATAACGACTCCCGATGCCCTCTTGTACGCGCTGTACTTGAAGACAAGGTATCCGAAGCAGCAGAGAGCTCGAACGTTCGAGTGGAGATACGGCAACTCGGAGTTTCATCCAAAGTATTACGAGTTTCAATATCCTGATCGTCTTGTGACGGTGATCGGATCGTCAAATCTTACGAACGGTGGGCTGGCAATGAACCATGAGCTGTCGGTCTCGGTCACGGCACCACCTGTCACGGCCATATGGCGGTCATGTGACGCCGGATGGAAGCGTTTGTGGAAGAGAAGCCAAGACGTCACCCCGGAGCAAATCAGAGCGCTCCGTGACGCTAATGCGCTGGGCGCCGAGCAGGCAAAGGCGAGAGGAAGTGGCAAGTCGCAGTTTCTGGATGTGAGGCTTCCGAGAGCCAAAAAGCCGCTGTTCCGCCATCTCATTGAAGACGAGCCCGCGCGCCAAGTTAGGCACGAGGTACTTGCGGCTGCCGATTCGCTAACGGAAAAGCCAGCGCGGCTCTTTCTCCAGATTCTTGAACATGAGACTGGCGGCGGCCACCAGATTCAGTTGCCTGTTGCAACTCTCGGGGCGTTCTTCGGCGTAGGCAAGGATGAGTCGAAAGACGTGGTGTTTCGGTTCCCTTCGCTCTCTGAGGAGGTCTCAGTGAAATTGACGCATTTTGAGAATCACACCTACAGGGTACGTCTCCGTCCGTTGAAGGAGATCCCACGGCCCGCCATTGTGGTGTTCGAGCGAGGTGCGGAGGCTGGCACCTATGACTGTAAAGTCGTAACGGCGGCACAATATCAGCGAACACTACGGCTGAGATGCTCTGAGCAGACACGAGAAGACAGCCGACGGTGGGGTCTCCAGCAGTGATTACGCTATCGGTTTCGTTTGGCACTGCACGCCTGCTTGTGTGGAACGCGATGGGCGAAAGCTTCGTTGCGGTAGGGGCGGCCCATGGCTAGGGTGGTGAGGGCGAGTCGCAGGGCGCAACAGCCGTTAAAGTTCCACCGGAGGTTGGTGCTTTCCCAATGGATGCTGGGACTGTTTGGCGTCACTCGATTTGAAGAACTGGCCGCCGACCTCAAGGGCGCTCATCTAGAGGGACTGGACGAAGATAATGTCTCGAACTTTCACCAGGCACTCAGGCTGCGATTGTTTGAGAGGAAGGAACTGTCGCATGACCTTCTTCTCGCGTACGACCAGAATATCGTTCGACACTGGAGGCAGATCACCGCGCGGCGAAACGTCGAAGAAAAGCGGCTACTGAAATTCAAGTATTTTCAATATCTGACGCTCCTGTTCACGGAGGTTTATCTTGACCGCTGGTTCCGCGATCCGGATCAGCTACTCGCGGACCTGAACGCTCACGTTGAGGCATTCAACGCCGACAAGCCACAGGGTGACCGTGTTACTGAATACGCCCCTGAAGATCTGCGGAAACTCGCTTTTTGGAATGCGACTGGCTCGGGCAAGACCCTCCTCATGCACGTCAATATCCTCCAGTACCGGCACTATCTGGAGCAGAACGGGCGCGCAGGCGAACTCAATCGAACGATTCTCCTAACTCCCAACGAAGGGCTCAGCCGCCAGCACCTCCAGGAGTTTGAAGCTTCAGGCATGCCGGCGGAGATCTTTGACAAGGATGGTCGGGGACTCTTTACCGGCCACAGCGTTGAGATCATCGAGGTCACCAAACTCAAGGAGGAGATGGGAGCCAAGACGGTAGCCATTGATGCCTTTGAGGGCGACAACCTGGTTCTCGTTGACGAAGGCCATCGCGGCGCGGGCGGCGAGGAGTGGATGGGGATGCGGAACCGCCTCAGTGAAAGCGGCTTTTCATTCGAGTACTCAGCCACGTTCGGCCAGGCGATGAAGGCTGCAAACAAGCCGGCCCTGACCCAGGAGTACGCCAAGTGCATCCTCGTTGATTATTCCTACAAGTACTTCTACGAGGACGGTTATGGAAAGGACTACCACATTCGAAACCTTTCCGAGGAGCAAAACGAGGAGCAGCGGCGAGTTTACTTGACGGCTGGCCTACTCGCTTTTTATCAGCAACAACGGCTGTATGCTGACCGAAAGGCAATCTTTGCTCCCTTTCTGATCGAAAAGCCGCTGTGGATCTTCGTCGGCGGAAGCGTGAACGCCGTGCGCACAGAGAACAAACGCGCCGTCTCGGACGTTTTGGACGTGCTGTTGTTCTTCGACCGGTTCGTCCGCGAACGCCAGGAGAGCGTCGCCTTCATCGATCGGTTGCTCAACGGGGACCCAGGTCTGAATGATGAGAGAGGGCGCCCGATTTTCGCCGGCGCCTTCGCCTACCTGATAAAGCAGCACGCGACGCCGGCCGCCATCTATGAGGGGATACTTCAGACGCTGTTCAATTCGGACAGCGAGGCCGCGCTGCACGTCGACAATCTGAAGGGCGCCGAAGGCGAACTGGGCATCCGGGTCGGCGAGAACGACTACTTCGGCGTGATCAACGTCGGCGACGAAACGAAGCTCCTGAAGCTCTGCCAGGAGCAGGGTCTGCCGACACAAGACAAAGATTTCTCAAAGTCACTGTTTGCGGACCTCAATAGCGGCGATAGCCCGGTCAACCTTCTCATCGGTTCCCGGAAATTCAGCGAAGGCTGGAGCAGCTGGCGGGTCAGCACGATGGGCTTGATGAACATCGGCAAGAGTGAGGGCTCCCAAATCATCCAACTCTTCGGGCGCGGTGTTCGCCTCAAGGGATACGAGTTTTGTCTGAAACGGAGTACCAGGCTCAGCGACGTGAAGGCGCCGGAGCATGTGGGCATTCTGGAGACTCTGAACGTCATTGGCGTGCACGCCGATTACATGAAGCAGTTCAAGGAATACCTGGAGGAGGAAGGGCTCCCGGCCAACGAGCAGCGGACCCAGTTCATCCTGCCGGTCGTGCGAAACCTGAATGGCAGGAAGCTCAAGACGGTGAAACTGAGGGAGGGAATCGACTTCAAGCGCAATGGCCCGAAGCCCGAACTTGGCCCCCCGCCGGAGAAACTCCTCAAGTCGAGGGTTGTTCTCGATTGGTACCCCCGGCTCCAGGCGATGGCGAGTGCCCGTGGATCTGGCACCGAGGAAGTTTCGATCCGTGAAGAGAACCACCTCCGGCTGGATCGTCACCTGCCATTCCTGGATCTGGATGAAGTCTACTTCGAACTGCAGCGTTTCAAGGCCGAGCGTGCTTGGTTTAACCTGGATCTTTCCAAGCAAGGCATCGAACAACTGCTTCGCCGCCACGACTGGTATACGCTCTATATCCCACCGGAAGAGATGGAGTTCCGGAGCTTCGACCAAGTCCGAGAGTGGCAGGAGATCGCCACGGCGCTACTCAAAAAGTACGCGGACCGATACTACAAGAACGCGAAAAGCGCCTACGAGCAGCAGTTTCTGGAGCTGCGCGAACTTGCGGAGGACGACCCCAACTTCATTCGCGAATACCGCCTCTTGATCGAGGAGTCGGCGGCGGACATCGCAGAGAGGCTGGGCGAACTCAAGATTCTGATCGAATCCAAGACAATCCAGGATTGGAATTTCCAGAGCCTGCATGCCATCGGGTTCGGACAGCATCTCTATTACCCGCTTTTGCACTGCACGAGCAGCGCAATTGAAATCAGCCCCGTCGAACTGAATGAAGGGGAAAAGGACTTCGTCCAGGATCTGCGTGGTTTCTACGATTGCCAACAAGCCCTTCTTCTCGGAGCGCGAGATGTACCTGCTCCGGAATCTCAGCCGCGGGCGCGGCGTGGGCTTCTTTGAGGCCGGCAACTTCCACCCGGACTTCATTCTCTGGCTGCTCGTCGGCAAGCGCCAATACATCACGTTCGTGGACCCCAAGGGCATACGAAACCTGGAAGGCCGCAGCGACCCCAAGATCGCGTTCCATAAGACGATCAAAGAACTTGAGGTCCGTTTCGGCGACCCGCTTGTTACCCTCGCGTCGTTCATCGTGGCGAACACGCCTCACGCGCAGGTGAAGTGGTGGTCTGACGGCATGACCAAGGACGAATTCGAAGAGTGTAACGTACTTTTCCAGAAAGACGACCCGGACACGTACATTCGCAAACTTCTGGAAAAGGTCGTGGGCCCAGCTTAGGAAGACGTCGCGGCCCAGGCTCGCCTCTGTGCGTCCCACAGGACGAACTTGACGACTGACCTCACGTGTCGTTCGGCATGTGGCGTTCCCGTGGTCGCCTGGCCCATCCCCATGATCTCCTCCTGGATGTCTGGTGCGAGCATGAGCAAGTTCATGATCTGCGTCAGCCGAGCCCGGGTGACGAAGCCGAGGCGGGCCAGATCGGCGTAGTCGCGGACCTCCCCGCGGTCAACCATGTCCTGGAACTTGATGGCGAGCGCCATCAGTCGTGTAATCCGTGGAATACGCGGCAGCGCTTCCGTTGCCGGCTTCGGCGTAGCGGGGCGGCCGCGACGCCGGGCCCAATTGAGCGAGACTTCTTCTTCGTGTTTGTCGTTCATTTGGACGCTCCCTTTTGGCAGAATTCGCTGATGCCATTTGAGTTGTAGGTGACCTTTACCTTGTCGCCGCGGGCGTCATATCCGACCCGCTCGACGAGTTGGCGCAAGAGACGGCACTGATCCTCGATCGTCATCTTCTTCCAGACCTCGTCGAAGTTGCCCAGATGCTGGCGCACCATCGAGCCGTCAAAGCGGAGCCGCTCGCCGCGAGCCACAGCCTTTCGCAGTTCTTCGGCCTTCGCGTCGCCGACTACGATCAATTCCCGGAGTCCAGCCTCGCGCGTTGCGTCCGGCTCGGCCGCACGTACGAGCTGCGACTTCGCGTTGCGGACCCGCACGTTCACGCCTTTCAACTCCTCCCGATACCGGTTCAGTTCCTCCGTCAGCCGCTGGCGCGCGGCCCGGGCGGCTTCCTCGACAACTTCCGGGGCCAGCGCGAAGCGGCGGACACTCTCAATCACCGCCTCCTCAACTACCGGCGCCGACACCGCCCGCGTCGTGCACCCGTCGCCGTTCCGCTGGGTTGACCGGAGGCAAACGTAGTAGCGGTACCGGCGATGCTTGCTGGAAGAGTAGCTTGGCGACATCGCAGACCCGCAGCATGAACAGTAGAGCAGACCCCGAAGCAGAGCCTCCACGTTCGGCCGATGTTGGGTCCCGGGATTTCGGGTGTTTTCCTTTAACTTCTCTTGGACCAGGTCGAAGGTCCGGTCATCGACTGTCCGGGCATGGTTGGCTGCGACAATTTCAGCGTCCGCGCGGATTCGCGCTGCATAGAGCGGGTTCGCCAACATCTTGTAGACGTGGCACTTCCGCATGGGGTGGCCACCGTAGACCTTGCCGTCCTTGGTCGTCCATTGCTTGTTGTGCCAGCCACGGTCGCCGCACTTCGCCACGATGCCGTAGACGGTCTGTCCCTCGAGATACCATTCGAAGATCTGGCGCACGCGGGGGGCTTCCTCAGCGTTGATCACCAGGCAGCCAGCCTCCAGGTCGTAGCCCAGCGGGAGATGGCCGCCGGTCCACCTGCCCCGCTTCCGTGCCAGCACCTGTTTGTCGCGCGTGCGCTCGGAGATGATCTCGCGCTCAAACTGGGCGAACGACAGCAGGATGTTGAGCGTGAGGCGGCCGAGGGATGTGGTGGTGTTGAACTGCTGGGTGACCGAGACGAACGTCGCGCCGTGCTTATCCAGAATCTCCATGATCTTGGCGAAGTCGCGGATCGAGCGGCTCAGCCGGTCCACCTTGTAGACCATCACGCAGTCGACCTTCTTGGCCTGGACATCCGCCAGCAGGCGCCGCAACGCCGGCCGCTCCATGTTGGCGCCGGTGTAGCCGCCATCGTCATACTGATCCGGCAGCAGAGTCCATCCCTCGCCGGTCTGGCTCCGGATGTACGCCTCGCCGGCGTCCCGCTGGGCGTCCAGCGAGTTGAAATCCTGGCCCAAGCCCTCCTCCGTCGACTTCCTCGTGTAGATCGCGCACCGGATCGTCGTCGGCGCCCCCGTCTTCTCGCCGTTACTCTTGTTCGCCATGCTTCACTCCTGGCCGGTGTCCGAGGTTGTAAAAGGCAAAGCCGTTCCAGCGCGTGCCCGTGGCATCGGTCACGGCCTTGCTGAGCGACTTGTGGATCCTGCCGGCGCACTCAAAGCCGCCGTCTGCCCGGACGTGGACGATGATGTCCTTCCCCTGGTAGCGACGGATGAGAGGCGTGCCGGGGAGCGGCAGCCGCGGGTCGAGCGACGGCCTCAGGCGCGCTTCTGCCGTTCGTGATTCGTCGATGGCGTTCCGAAGGAAGTTCTTCGGCGCGCGGATGCGCAGGTCCGAGTCGTCCGCGATTTCGAGCGCACGGCGGCGCGCCCGCTCCGAGAGCCCGCCCCATGCATTCGCCTGGATGCGCCAGGCGACGCGGCGGAAAAGGAACTGCTTGTGATTGGATCGAGAGTCCTCGCCGAAGACCTCGCGGTACCTGTCCTTCAGTTGTGCTGTGGTCAGGTGGCGCAGGCCCTCGATCTCTTCTCTGATTCGTGATGGATTGACTGTGGTTTGGTTTTTCATAGGGTTAGCCAGCAGTCACATGAGGGCTCTCTGTCTCCGGCGAGTCAACTTGGGGGCTGGCCGGAGCGGAGAAGAGCAGGCGGACCAGGGCATCGCCGAGGATGGCGGCAACTTCGAGAATGGCCTTGTCGAGGGCAGCATCGCGATCGCGCATGAGCGGTCTCCTTGAAGACCACCCACGACGATCTCCGCTTGGCGGTTGAGCCGTCGTCTGGTGGATGTGATCGACGCGGCGTTGTGCCGCGTCCGTTAACTATATACGCCGCGCCGGTTCGAGTTGTCCGAGTTGGACTGCCAGAATGCAGGCGACGAGGTGATTATGAGCATCGCCGGGCACGTCTCGCGCGCTATGCTCTCGCGGTACTCCCATGTGCGGATGGAGGCGAAGCGGCGCGCTCTCGACGAGATCGCTGCACGCCAGCGCGCGGCCGACGAGAAGCGCAAGGTCGAAACCGAGCGGCAACAGCATGAGGCGGTCAGTACCTCAAGCAATGCTGGTTCAGTAGATTCGGACGTTGGCAGCGGGTCAGTGTATCTCGGTCGGTAGACTGCCATCGCTCAGCCCACCACTTGGACCATGTGCCCCTTCGATGATAATCTCATCGTCAAAAAAATACATTGCGGGCGAACCGTCCCACGGTTGAAACGTGCGCTTGCCCCACGTATCGACTTCGCCGGTCCAGTGACCGCACACTACGCCCTCTTCGACGCCGGTGCCGTTGTCACGGCACTTGTACGAGACCTCCACAGTGCCCGGCTGCGTTGGTTCTCGCTCGGGTTGCTTGCTCATAGTTCTCTCCTTCAGCGACCGGGGTGCCTTCTGATTGTTTCATTCTTACTGACTCCCACGTGCGGATGGTGGAGAATCGTCGCGCCCTCGACGAGATTGCAGCGCGCCAGCGGACAGCCGACGAGAAGCGTCAGCAGGAAATCGCCGGGCGGCAGCAGGCTGCGCTCGTCTCTCAATCGGTCGTTGTTCAGTAATAGTCGGCGATAGCCACTGACCGTCGCCCGGCGGCCGATCTCCCAGAAGCGGACTTGGGGAGCGCGTGAACCAACTTCTGCGAGAACGGTGCTACACTACCAGGCGGAGCTGAACCGTATGTCTAGCGGATTGACACAGATCGAAATAAGGAACCGGATTGACGCGAGCAGAACTGTCGTGGACACGTGGGAGAAACTTCACACCGCGCTGGGTCGAATGTCAGATACCGCTTGGATCTTCCGCGGTGTTTCATCGCCGGACTATTATCCAGTGCCGTCTATAGGAAGAGAGATGATATACGGGCCGTATAAGAGAGCCCAAGAAGAACGCTTGCTACAGGAATTCAAGCACCGTGCGGTTTCGCTGATAGAAGGGCGAGGCTTCGATGATTGGCACTGGCTTGCATATGCCCAACACCTCGGAGTTCCAACCCGGCTGCTTGACTGGACGACTAACCCCTTGGTCGCAGCATTTTTTGCGCTGCAGGCTACCGACGAGACGGATCGGGCCATCTTCTGCGTGAAGTACTCCCGTTACATTCACGAGGTCGATCGAGCCGGCAAGTCTCCATTTGAGTGCACTGGCGAAGGGCGGTTACTCCTCCCTTGGTTTTTGACCGAATTCGCGCACAACGGGGGCTCTTCACAATTCACCCCGACCCGACGAAGACATTCTACAGTCATGGTATGCGGGTGATCTACATACCTCACTCAAACGTCGCTAAATTTCAAAGACGTCTCTTCAAATACGGTGTGGACCCCTGGAGCGTGTATCCCGACGCGGAAGGCCTGGGACAACAGCTTCGTTGGCAGTACAGACACAAGATCGGGCTCGGCTCCATCTTTATGGATAAGGCGTAAATCGGAGCGTTTGTTACGCCTCTTGGCGGGCCGTTTGGCGATGTGGTCGCCTGCCCGCAGAACTGCCGCCCTCCCATATCAATTTCCCTCCAAACGGCGTTCGGGAAATCGTCTCAGCCTTTTGGCCTTTTGCGGAGGGCTGGGCGGCACAACGAGAAGGTCGGAGGGAATGGCCGATCTCGGCCTCGGGATGGCGCGGGAATTCGCTCGTTGGCATCAGGCTACTGCTCGTCCGCGCGAAGTCGAAAAAAAAGGTGCTGTGACATGATTCGGGGCTGCGCGCCGGGCTTCAGAGTTTCCCTTTCTTGGGTTTTGAAGCTTTGGCATCGGCCGGCTTGAATGCTGCGTGGTCGCTATAGGTCTTGGAATCGACGGTTAACTCCTCGCCGGCTTGGATGTCGTGCAGCGCCCAAAAGTCGTAGTTCTCGTCACACCTGACGTTCGGCCTCTTGCCGGGCCTCGGATCGTTTAGATACCAGGACACCGTCAGGCAATCAAAATGATGAGGACAGCCATATCGCGTGGCATGCCCACCCTTTCCTTTCTTGACGACTGCAAAGTCTTCGTAGAGCTTCCGAAGCTGTTCGTCTTTGGGTAGACGATCCGCTTCTATCCACCTCATCTCGTCCGAATCTTCGGCGAACAGTCGTGTACCTTCCTTAATCGGGCGGATCGCAAACACCCCAACCCCGTGAATCAGAGATGGCTTGAGCCTAGTAAGTACGCCTTTGTGTGGCATTTGGTCGTCATCATCGGACAGCCAATTCCTACTGACAACTTTCCCAAGGCCCTCTAGGTCCGGATAGATGGCGGCTTCGTCGGTACCATAGTCGTCGAGCTCATCCCGTATAGCGTCGGTTGCGTAACTCGGGATATGATTTTCGCCAAATGGTCCGTGGGCTTCGGAAAGAGCTCGTTCAGTGCCGCGCGACGATGTCCGTGAACGGTGAAACAAGATCGCTGGGCGGCAATCCGCGTATCAAACTGGGTCGGGTAGATCGCAACGGGCAATTCCGTGGTGAGCTTAGCCTTGGCGGCGAAGCTGATCCGGAAGCCAAGGCTGGTATCTGTGAGCATCCGCTTCGGACAGGCCGGCCGAGCCGGCGGGCAGCACCTCGGAGTATTTCTTTCCCAGCACGCGCCCGTTCAGCCACCACGGATCGGGACCCACACCGCCGCATCATGTAGGCCGTCGCCGTCCTTGACGGCGAAATAGAGGCCCATTTGGGGATTTTCGGTCCAATCCAGTAAGCGCGTTGGTGAACCATAGTGCTGCATCAAGAAGTACCACTCCCAGACATTGGCGGGCTTGTGGGTGGTCAGGCCGGGGGCGCGCCTCACAAATTCCTCTCTTATTTCATCCTCAGCGGACAGCAACTCCTTTATGCTGCGCCGAGGCCTGTAGAGCTTCGGGATCAGGGGCCACGTGGACTTCCGCGCGCCGCGATACCAAAGGCCGGGTTCGCCGTCTTTTTTCGACTTCCATGCTTTTTCAATTTCCTTCAGCCGCTCCATGAACTGGAGCAACGTCTCTGCGACATAGGTTTCGTCATTTTGTCCCACAACAGAGAGCAGGCTCTACACTATGCCTTCCGCTTTCATGTGCTCCAGCAGCGATTTGTTGTTCCGCTCGGAAAGCCAGTCGCGGCAGTGGAGCACGACGTCGAATTGCCATTGCGGGTATTTGGCGGTAACGCGGCTACGTTACCTCCGTAGTAGTCGCGGCGTGAGGAGTGCGTCGCCCGATAGAGCGTCACCTTTGACCCTCTGGTTTTGGTTTCCACTCCCGCGCCAGACGCTGCGCCTCCGCGATCTGTTGGGCGGTCATCTTCCCGGCAACGAGATCCCGATGTCAGCGTACTCCTTTTGGTCCTCACCAATGGCTCGCGAAGCCGCAAGGTTCAGCCACATGTATGCCTGGACGTAGTCCTGCGGCACTCCTTGGCCCTTGGCATACATTTCGCCGAGGATGAACTGACCGTCCGCGTACCCCTGGTCGGCGGCTTTCCGGTACCAGCGGACGGCCTCGGCGTGGTCCCGTGACACTCCGAAATCTAGTTCATACATGGAGCCGAGGCTGAACTGACAGTGGGCGTTCCCCTGTTCGGCGCCTTTGCGGTACCAGCGGACGGCCTCGGCGTAGTCCTTCGGGACTCCGAGACCTAGTTCATACTTGGTGCCGAGGCTGAACTGAGCGTCAGCCTTTCCTTGTTCCGCGGCTTTCAGGTCCCAGCGGGCGGCCTCGGCGTAGTCCTGTGAGACTCCGCGGCCAAGGTCATACATGAAACCGAGGCGGCTTTGAGCTTCCGCCATCCCCTGGTCGGCGGCTTTCCGGTACCAGCGCACGGCCTCGGCGTAGTCCTGTGAGACTCCGCGGCCATGGTCATACATGATGCCGAGGCTCCACTGACCTTTCGCGTTCCCCTGGTCAGCGGCTTTGCGGAACCAGCGGACGGCCTCGGCGGAGTCTTGAGGCACCATTTCGCCCGTGTCATATATCGCGCCAAGCGCGAGTTGAGCTGACGCATCGCCCATTTCGGCGGCTTGGCGCGCCTCGCTGAGGGGGGCATTCTTGCATCCGATTAGCAGGATCGCAGCTACGCAAGCTGTCAGTCGCGCGATTCTCCAGAGTGGTTTCATTCCATCAGCCTCCGGTACTTGAGGTCCGCCTGCCGTGATTGTAACGCCACCTTCAGGTACTAGACTGCGGCAACTGGCGAGCGCCAATAGACGGTAGCGCGCCTCACCGGCTTCCAGACACGCAGGGTGACGGTTCCGCTAGGTCGACGGCGCACTCGCAAGTTGGGCAATAGGACCTCACTTTGACGCGCCAACCGCACAAGTGGTCCTGGCGAGCACGTCCGAGGATCGTGCCAGGAAAGTGGCGCTTCCGGACATTGGGGCTGCGCACGCTGCTCTTCCTTTACTCCTGGATCGCGCCGCGCCCCTTCATTGGGCGCGGAATGCCATTCCAGAGGTGCGGCTGTCCAGTTGGCAACGTGTAGCCAACGATCGCGAAGGAACCCAGCCGTTAACCGCGCACGACGATCGAGTTCGGATCGTCCGGCTTGAGGTCTGACATGTTTGGCCCGCAGTTAACCAACTCCGACAATCGGGGTGGAGACGTGGAGAAATGGCCTCCGGTGACCGTTGCGGGCGTGCATATCTGGGCTACCAAGGCGAACACGGCGACAACCAGAGAGAGTCGGAAGTCGTTAAACCACGGCCAGTTGGGGACTTGCGGACGCAGGGAAGGCGTTAACGAACTGCGGGGAAAACGTTGCAGGGGAAGGATTTGGCTCCTCAGGTAGGACTCGAACCTACAACCCTTCGGTTAACAGCCGAATGCTCTACCATTGAGCTACTGAGGAGCAGTCTTTGACCCTTTCTTTGTAGCGAATCCCGACCGTTGTTGTCAAACCGCGGGCCGCGGCGATGGCTCCAGATTCAGCGCGGGGCGAGGGCTCCAGCGAGGGCCGGCCCAGGCGCGGCCATTCCACACGCCGCTATTACACAACTCTTACGTGGCGCCGGCGGTGCCCTTGATACCTTCAATCTAGATGGTTGTCCTCAGAGGGGCGGCCGCTGGAATGAACTGGGCGAGGACTGGCTTGCACATCGACACAGCACCTAGCGTTAACGACACCGCACCAATCGTCAAACACTCCGCACCCTTCCTTAAACGGGAGGGCGTGAACTGGATCTCGGCGACTGCTTTCACCGCGTTCCACATCGGGGCCCTGGCCGCGCTGTTTTTCTTCACTTGGCCGGCGTTTCTCACGGCGCTGGGACTGTACTGGCTCTCGCTGAGCCTGGGCATCGGCATGGGTTACCACCGGCTGCTGACCCACCGCGGCTACAAAGTGCCGCGCTACTTTGAGTACTTCCTGGCGATTTGCGGCACGCTGGCGCTGGAGGGCGGACCGATCCCATGGGTGGCGACGCACCGCGTGCATCACCAGTTCTCCGATCTGCCCGGCGATCCGCACACGCCGCGCGACGGGCGCTGGTGGGCGCACATTCTGTGGATGCTGACCGGCGATCCGACCAACGCCAATACCGCCGAATGCGCGCGCTACGCACCCGACCTGGCCAAGGATCCTTTCTATGTCTGGCTGAGCCGCTATCACTGGGTCCCGCTGACGCTCCTCGGACTCGTGCTGCTGGCCGTGGGCGGCATCCCGTTCGTCCTGTGGGGCATCTTCTTCCGCGTCACCGCGGGCCAGCACGTGACCTGGATGGTCAATTCCATCACCCACATCTGGGGCTCGCGCCGGTTTGCCACGCGCGACGATTCGCGCAACAACTGGTTCGTGGCGCTGCTGAGCTTCGGCGAAGGCTGGCACAACAACCACCACGCCCATCCGGTCTCGGCCCGGCACGGCCTGGCATGGTATGAGTTGGACATCACCTATATGACGATTCGGCTGTGCGAGAAACTGGGCTTGGCCCGCGCCGTGAAAGTCGCGCGACTGGCTCCCGCCGGCCAACCGGGCGCCGCGCGCCGGCAGGCGGCCTGAGCCGCGCGCGATCAGGCCGAATCGGCTCATCCACTCCATCGCGCCCGCTCCGCGCTTCTCGTCCAATACCCCACTACTCCTCCCGTCGGCCGTGCTCGCGCGCCGGCAGGGTTAAGCTGGAGTCATGGTGCTTGAGAGCCGCCGCAAATCGATGGCGCTGTTCATCACTCTCGGCGCCAGCCTGATCCTCGTCATCCTGATCCTCTACATCGGCTGGGTGCTGCTCAACTGGCGCAACGGCATTCTGCTGTTCCTGGGCGTGCTGATGCTGGCCTTCATCATCACCGGCGTCGTCCTGAACACGATCTTCCTGGTCCGCGAAATCCGCCGCAACGAGCAGCACGATGCCTTCATCAACGCCGTCACGCACGAGCTGAAGACGCCCGTGGCCTCGATCCGGCTGTACCTGGAAACGCTGCAGACGCGCGCCGTCGACGAGGCGAAAAGGGCCGAGTTTTACCGCATCATGCTGGCCGACAGCGACCGGTTGCTAGCCACCATCGAGCAGGTGCTCCGCACCGGGCGCATGGGCCAGTCGGGCCCCAAGCTGAATCTGACGAACATCGAAATCAACGCTCTCGTGGAGGAGTGTCTGGAGCGTACGCGACAGTTGCATCACGTCCCCGAGCGAGCGCTTGAATACTCGCCCGGGCCTCCCGTCACAATCCTGGGCGATCTCGACGACGTACGGGCGGCGGTTGCCAATCTGATCGACAACGCCGTGAAATACTCGGGCAATACGGCGAAAATCGTGGTGGAAACGGCGGTGGTGGACGACACCTTCGTCACGCTGCGCGTGCGCGATCAGGGGCCGGGCCTGGAGAAAAGCGAGCTGAAGCGCGTTTTCAAGCGCTTCTACCGCGTGCAAGGGCAGCTCGCCGCGCGCGTCAAAGGCACGGGCTTGGGGTTGTACATCGTGCGCGCGGTGGCCAAACAGCACGGCGGACGGGCGTGGGCCGAGAGCGAGGGCCCGGGACACGGCAGCACCTTCGTGCTGCAGCTCCCGCGCGTGCGGTGAAGCGATGCGTCGCGTTCTGATTGTCGAAGACGAGCACCACCTGGCGGACGGCCTGCGCTTCAACCTCGAAGCGGAGGACTACCAGGTGCACGTGGTGGACACGGGCGAGGCCGCCCTGGAACTGCTGCTGGCGCCGTCTCCGCCTTTCGACGTCGTCATGCTGGACGTCATGCTGCCCGGCATCGACGGCTTCACGGTCATCAGTGAGCTGCGCCAGAAGGGGCAGTTCATTCCGACCCTCATGCTGACCGCGCGCAACCACCCCGACGACGTGCTGCGCGGTTTCACCGCCGGCGCCGACGACTACCTCACCAAACCCTTCGAGCTGGCCATGCTGCTGGCGCGCCTGCGCAGCCTGCTGCGGCGCACGGAATGGCTGCGCGCGGCATCTGCCGGCGTGCCGGGGGCCAGCCCCGCCGCGACGGACGACGCCGCCAGCCAGCCCCCCGACAGCTACGCGTTTGGCGAGATCTCGGTCGACTTCGACCGGCTCGAGCTGTGCGTACGCGGCAAGGTGTTCCCGCTGACCCTGATGGAGGCCAATCTGCTGCGTTACCTGATCGAACACGAGGGCAAACCGGTCTCGCGCAAGGCCATGCTGGAGGACGTCTGGGGCCTGCACGAGGATACCGACACGCGCGCCATCGACAACTTCATCGTGCGGCTGCGGCGCTACATCGAGGACGATCCAACCACGCCCCGGCACCTGCTCACCGTGCGTGGCGTAGGCTATCGCTTCGTCGCCGCGCCGGAGTAACAACGAGGTACGCAAGACAAACAACTGGGATATCACACCATGCGGAGCTATTCACCAATGACCACGATCTTTAGGACATTCGTCTCAATGGCGCTCATGTCATTCTCAGCTTTGGCACAACAACATGCGCTTAAGGATTCCTTACCCGATCATATGACGGGCAAATGGGTTCTTCAGGGCACTATTGCTGGAAAAACGACGACGCACGATATCGAAGCCGAGTGGGTGCTGGGTCATGAGTACATACAACTCCACGAAGTGTCGCGCGAGAAGGATGCCCAAGGCCAGCCGGCGTATCAAGCGATTGTTTTCCTCGGCTGGGACCAGGCGTTGAACCAGTACACCTGCCTGTGGCTCGATACAACCGGCGGTGATGGCCTTTCGGCCGAGGCGATCGGCCATGCCAGGCGCGGCGGCGATGAGATCGCGTTCCTGTTTAATTACAAGGACGACATATTCCACACTACCTTCGCTTACGACAAGAGTACAGACACCTGGCAGTGGATTATGGATGGTGAAGTCGGCGGTAAACTGCGTCCTTTTGCGCGAGTAAAACTCACCAGAAAATAGCCATGCCGAACTTCAGTAGGGAATACAGACGCGATAGCGCCTGACTAACCTGCCATTTACCTCGGATCCGGCGGTTCTCCGCGTTGTTACCAAGCCGCGACCGTTGTTACCAAGCCGCGACTGTCTGACGGGGCCGCGACTGTCTGACGGGGCCGCGACTGTCTGACGGGGCCGCGACTGTCTGACGGAGCCGCGACTGTCAAGGAGCGGTTGCTTCACGCTTGCACAACGAGCCGCGACCGTTGTTTCTGAGCCGCGACCGTTGTTACTGAGCCGCGACTGTCAAGGAGCGGTTGCTTCACGATTGCACAACGAGCCGCGACCGCTGTTTCTGAACCGCGACCGCTGTTTCTGAACCGCGACCGCTGTTTCTGAACCGCGACGATGTTTCTGAGCCGCGACGATGTTTCTGAGCCGCGACTGAAAGGAGCGGTCGTGTTGTTACTGAGCCGCGACTGCAGGAGCGGTTCTTGACTTCGACGCCCTCTGCAACAACCACTCGCAAACTCCCCGCGATCGCGGCCGGCGTTCGTCTATGCTGTTCAAAGGAGCGACAACATGCCTTACACCGCGGCCGAGAACCGCTATGCCACGATGCGCTACAACCGCTGCGGCCGCAGCGGCCTGAAGCTGCCCGCCGTGGCGCTGGGGCTGTGGCACAACTTCGGCGGCGACGATGTTTATGAGAACGGCCGCGCGATGGCGCGCCGCGCCTTCGACCTGGGCATCACGCACTTCGACCTGGCCAACAACTACGGCCCGCCCTACGGCTCGGCCGAGGAGAGCTTCGGCCGGATCCTGGCGCAGGACCTCAAGCCCTACCGCGACGAGCTGGTGATCTCCTCCAAGGCCGGCTGGGACATGTGGCCCGGCCCGTACGGCGACCTCGGTTCGCGCAAGTACCTCGTCGCCAGCCTCGACCAGAGCCTCAAGCGCATGGGCCTCGAATACGTCGACATCTTCTACCATCACCGCCCCGATCCCGGCACGCCGCTCGAGGAGACCATGGGCGCGCTCGACCACATCGTGCGCAGCGGCCGCGCTCTGTACGCGGGCATTTCCGCCTACTCGCCCGAACTGACCCGCCGCGCGGCTCAAATACTGCGCTCGCTGGGCACGCCGTGCCTGATCCACCAGCCCTCCTACTCCATGTTCAACCGCACCCTGGAGGGCGGTTTGCTCGAGGTGCTGGACACCGAAGGCATCGGTTGCATCGTCTTTTCGCCGCTCGCCCAGGGCCTGCTCACGGACAAGTATCTGACCGGGATTCCGGAAGGCTCGCGCGCTTCGAGGGGCCACTTCCTCAAGCCCGAAAACATCACCGCGGACAAGCGCAACCGCATCCGCCGCCTCAACGAACTGGCCGGCCGGCGCGGACAAAAGTTGGCGCAAATGGCCGTAGCCTGGGTGCTGCGCCACGCGCAAGTGACCTCGGCCATCATCGGCGCCAGCCACGCGGCGCACATCGACGACGCCGTCGGCGCGCTGAACAATGCGGCCTTCAGCGCCGAAGAGCTGCAGAGCATCGACGCGATCCTGAGCGCGTAGCGGGCGCGAATCTCGGCACACTGCCGCCGTCTGATTCGCGCATTGTTGGATTCGCCTTGACCTACGATGCCATCATCCTCGGAGCCGGCGCCGCCGGCCTGTTCTGCGCGGCCTTGGCCGGCCAACGCGGCCGGCGCGTGCTGGTGCTCGAGCACGCCGAACGGCCCGGTAAGAAGATCCTGATCTCCGGCGGCGGCCGCTGCAATTTCACGAATCTGCGCACGACGGCGACGAACTTCCTGTCGGCCAACCCGCACTTCGCCAAGTCGGCGCTGGCGCGTTACACGCCGGCCGACTTCGTCGCGCTGGTCGAGAAGCACCGCATTCCGTACCACGAGAAAACGGCCGGCCAACTCTTCTGCGACGGCCCGGCACAGGCCATCCTGACCATGCTGCAAGCGGAATGTCGCGCCGGCGGAGTCGAAATGCAACTCAGTTGCAGCGTGAAAAGCGCGCGGAAAACCACGCTTTTCACAGTCGAAACCGCGCAAGAAACCTACCAATCCACGGCGCTAGTCGTAGCCACGGGCGGCCTCTCGATCCCCAAACTCGGCGCAACCGACCTGGGCTACCGCTTGGCGCGGCAGTTCGGCCTGAAGGTCGAACCACCGTACCCGGCGCTGGTGCCGCTGACCTTCGACGCGGACCACCGCCGCCAATGGTGCGACCTCGCCGGCGTGGCGGCGGAGGTGAACGCGCGCTTCGGCGGCCACTCGTTCCGCGAGCAGATGCTGATCACCCACCGCGGCTTGAGCGGCCCGGCGATCCTGCAGATCTCGTCGTATTGGAACCGGCCCGGCGGCGCAGCGGGAGTCCGCATGCGCCTGCGGCCCACCGCTGGTCATGAGAATCCGGGCACGATTGATTCTCAGGCCAGCGGTCTTGTGTTGTTACCGAGCAGTGACCACACGGAGCGGTCTTGCCGAGGGTCGATTCTCAAGCACGCAGCCCACGACTCCACGGCGAAAGCACTACGGCTGGACCTGCTGCCCGGTCGCAGCTTCAGGGAAATCGTGGAGGCGCGCCGCGCCTCCGGCGACAAGTCGGCCGTGAAAACCCTTCTGGCCGAGAGCCTGCCCCGCCGGCTGGCCGAGCGCTGGCTGGACCTCGAGGGCTTCGGCCAGCCCACGCCGCCGCTCGCCCGGCTCGAAGAGCGGCTGCACGCCTGGACCGTGATTCCGGCCGGCAGCGAAGGCTTCGAAAAGGCCGAAGTCACCGGCGGGGGCGTCTCCACCGGCGATCTGGACTCGAAAACCATGCAAGCGCGCAACGCGCCGGGGCTATTCTTCGTCGGTGAAGTAGTGGATGTAACCGGCCACCTGGGCGGTTACAATTTTCAATGGGCCTGGGCGTCGGCCTGCGCCGCGGCGCAAGCGCTGTGAAGCGGACGGCGTCGGGATGGCAATGCGCGTTGAATCGTCCGATGAATGGAAGGCAACCAATGAGGCGAACTCCGATGGCCGGCCTGCTCGCCGCGCTGGCCCTGGCGGGCCTCGTAGCGGCGCGGACCGGTGACAAGAAACAGACCGCCCCGGAGCCGAAAACGGTGGCCTCCGGATCGGCCTCCGACGAGAAAATCGAGATCGCGGCGCGGGCATTCCTGGACAAGGAATCGATGAAGGAAGCGCTGGGCAGGGACCTCGGCGCGGGTTACCTGATCGTCGAAGTCACGGTCACGCCCAAAGGCGAGGACAAGCTCGACCTCGATGTGGACGACTTCCTGTTGCGCAGCGACAAGGACGGCCAGCATTCGCGGCCGCTGACGCCCTCGCAGGTGGCCGGCGGCGCGGTGATGGTGGTCAAGTCGGTCGGCGGCCAGCAGGGCCGCGGCATGGCCGACCAGCAGCGCGTTCCAATCGGGGGTTATCCCGGCGGCGGCTACCCGGGCGGCGGGTATCCCGGCGGCGTGCCCTCGACCATCCCCATGGGCGCTCCGATGGGCGGCAGCGCCACGGCCGACACTTCGGAGGCGTCGGCCAGCATCGAAGACAAGAACGCGGGCAAGCCCAATCCGCTGCTCGACGCCCTCAAAGCCAAAGTGCTCCAGGGCGGCGAGATCGACCACCCCGTGACCGGGCTGCTATACTTCCAGATCGACGGCAAAGTGAAGCCCAAGCAGCTCGAACTGGTCTACCGCAAAGCGCCGCCGCGCGTCAGCCTGCGCTTCAAGGATCCCAACAAAAAGTGAGCCGCATTCAGGATCTCGACACCCCGGCGCTGGTCATCGACGTCGATACGATGGAGCGCAACCTGGCGTGCGCCGCCGCCTACGCGCAGCGCCATGGGTTGCGCCTGCGTCCGCACACCAAGACGCACAAGATCCCCGCGCTGGGCCGGCGTCAGATCGAGCTCGGCGCGGCCGGCCTGACGGTCGCCAAAACCACCGAAGGCGAGGTCATGCTGGCCTCCGGCACGCCCGATCTGCTGATCGCCTATCCGGTCGTGGGCGAAGCGAAACTGGCGCGTCTCATCGAACTCGCGCGGCGCGTGCAAGTCACCGTGGCGCTGGATGACGCGCGGGTGGCCGCGCTCATCAGCGCGGCGGCGGCGCGCGCGGGCGTCGAGATCGGCATTCTGGCCGAAGCCGACCTGGGCCTGCTGAGAGTGGGCGTGACGCCGGGGCCGGCGCTGCTCGCTCTCGTGAAAAACGTGCTGGCTCTGCCGGCGCTGCGCTGGCGCGGCGTGGCGTTCTATCCCGGCCACATCAAGGACCACGTCGCCGAAAGCCTGGGCGCCCTCGAGCGCCTGCGTCACGCCGTGCCGGCCATGCTCGACGCGCTCAAAAAGGAAGGGCTCGATCCCGAGATCGTCAGCGGCGGTTCGACGCCCCTGCTGTGGGACTCGCACACCATCGCCGGAGTGAACGAAATTCGGCCCGGCACCTACATTTTCAACGACCGCAATACCGTGTTGAGCGGCGCCTGCGGCCGCGCGGATTGCGCCGCCACGGTGGTCTGCACGGTCGTTTCGGCGCAGGACGACCGCATGATGATCGACGGCGGCTCGAAGACCTTTTCGTCCGATCGCGCCTCCGACGGCGGCGACGTGTTGTACGGCGCAATCGATGGCGACGCCGGGGCGCGCTTCCACAAAATGAACGAGGAACACGGCTACATCGACCTGGCGCGCGCCGAACGAAACTACCGCCCCGGCGACCGCGTGCGTGTGCTGATGAACCACGTTTGCGCCGCCATGAACCTGCACGAGCAGGTGTGGGCCGTGCGCGGCGAGGAAGTCGTCGCCAGTTGGAAAGTCGAAGCCCGCGGCAAGCTGCAATAGCCATGAGAATCCCCATCGCTTTGGCCCTGTTTGCGGCGACGCTGGCGGCCCAGGTGCCCACCTTCCGCGCCAATGTCCCGGTCGTGCTGGTCCCGGTCACTGTCGCCGACAGCAAAGGCCGGTTCGTGGACGGCCTGACGAGTGCCGACTTCTCTCTGCTCGCTGACGGGCGCGAGCAGGAGTTCCGCCTCGACGCCGCCGATGCCGTGGTCGCTCCGCTGGCCATCGTCATCGCCGTCCAGACCAACGATCTCTCCGCCACTGCCAATCTCAAGGTGCGCAAAGTCGGCAGCCTGATTCAGCCGCTGATCACCGGCGACCGCGGCCGCGCGGCGGTCATCGGCTATGGCGACGCCACGGTGGTGCTGACCGATTTCACCAAAGACCCCGGCGTGATCTGGGCCGCGTTTCAGCGCACCGCCGCCTCGCAGGGCGGCAACGCCGCCCGCCAGACTCGATGCCGTCGCCGACGCCGCCCGGATGCTCGCGGCGCGCCCGGCCAGCGAGCGCAAGATCCTGATTGTGGTGGGAGAGTCCAAGGATCGCGGCAGCAAGACCAAGCTCGCCGACGCGCTCAAACTGCTCGAGCGCGACGCCGTGACGGTGTTCGCCGCCACCTGGTCGCCCTACGAAACCGCCTTCACGACGAAAGGCACCGATACGCCTCAGACCACCGGCAACACCACCGATCTGCTGGCCGGCCTGGGCGAGATCGCGCGGTTAGCTAAGCAGGATTCGGCCAAAGCGCTCGTCAAGTCAACCGGCGGCGAGGATCTCAGCTTCGCCACGCTCAAGGGCCTCGAGAAGTCCCTCTCCCGCATGGGCGAGGAACTGCACAGCCAATACCTGCTCAGCTTCCCGGCCCAGCAGGTCGAGCCGGGCTTCCACACGCTGGCGGTGCGCGTATTGAACCGCCGCGGCCTGACCATCCGCGCCCGCTCCGGCTACTGGTTCGGCGAAATCCCCGCTGCAAAGGAGTAGCGCCCGAGTTCCACGCGCTCGCGCTGCGCCTGCTCAACCGCCGCGGCCCCGGAAAGCCGCACGAACCGGGAACCTGTGCAGGCCTGTACTCTTTGTGTGGGCTGTCTCACACAATCTGGAACATGGCTCGACTGAAAAGGGGACGTCCTGATGTGTCGCTGTGGTGAAAAGGTGAAAAGGGGGAAAAGGGGACGTCCTGATGGGAAAAGGGAAAAGGGGACGTCCTGATGTGTCGCTGGAAAAGGGGACGTCCTGATGTGTCGCTGTGGGGTTTTGTGAGAGATTTGCGTGGCATTCGGGGTACTGATTCGCTGAGATGCCTCGATTTGCGCGTTTCGTCGTGGGAAAAGGGAAAAGGGAAAAGGGGACGTCCTGATGTGTCGCTGTGGGGTTTTGTGAGAGATTTGCGTGGCATTCGGGGTACTGATTCGCTGAGATGCCTCGATTTGCGCGTTTCGTCGTGCCCGGCGTGGCGCACCATATTACGCAGCGCGGGACCGCGCGTCAGACGGTCTTCAGCACGCGCATGGACCGTCGCGTATACCTTGGCTTGTTGCGCGAGCAGGCCCGTCTGGCGGAGTTGCCGATCCTCGCTTACTGCTTGATGAACAACCACATCCACCTCATTCTGGTGCCCGTTGACGGTCAAAGGTCAAAGGTCAAAGGGACAGCCTGACCCGTCACACAGGGGATTTGCTTCATTCTTATCAATTCTAATTTGTACGTATTCCACCGCCTCAGGCCTCCCGGGATGCGGGTCTGGGCGAAGCATCACTCCCCGGCCGCCAGAGCCGCGTTTGCGGCACTGTACAGCTGTGAATGTCCGGCGGGGCCGGGCCGTGGCGGGCGTTCGGCGCGCAGCCTCTCTTGAAACGCTTGATCGCCAAAGGGTTGACCGGCGTGCGTGGCTTTGCGCAGGACGCGATAGGCGGCCTCGTTTTCTGGTTCGCCGAACAGTCTGCGCCAGTTCGCGATCCCGCCTTCGCCCTCGAAGAACCGCATATCGAGCACCCGGGAACGGTCGTTTCCACTGCAATGCGCCTGCGCGCTCGACCACTCATATTCGGCGGGCTCGGCGGCCAGGCCGGCGCGGATGGGGTTCGACTCCACGTAGCGCAGCGCGGTCCAAAGGTGGCCCGGCCCCATGGGGCACGAGTAAAAACGGTTCTGCCAGAGGTGCCCGCAGCGGGTGCGGCGCACGTTGAAGTACTGCGCGAAGCGGCCGTGCACGCGACGCAACAGAACCGCCAGCGAGTCCTCTTCGAAGGGCACCGCGATCAGGTGTATGTGATTGGGCATCAAGCAGTAAGCCAGCACGAGGACGTCCGTGAGCCGGGCTTGTTCCCGCAGCAAATCAAGGTACACGCGGCGGTCCGCGCGCGATTTGAATACGAGCTGGCGACCGGTCCCGCGTTGCGTAATGTGGTGCGCCACACCGGGCGCGACGTAGCGAGCGATTCTAGGCATTCTGCCAATTCAGTGCTCGCGCAACGGCACTTTTCTCGGCAAAACCCCAGTGGGACGGGTCAGGCTGTCCCTTTCGGCTTTCATCCGAATCCCAGCCCAGCAGGCCCAGCCGGGCCTTCAGAAGCGGCGAGCATAAGTGGCAGCCTGTGAAAAATCCTAAAAATTTGTACAGTTCGCTATCCGTTTATCCTCTTCTCTCGATATACTACCCAGAAGTTATCAATGCGAAACCTAACCGCAATCGGCCGTCATGCAGGGCGAATGGTATGCACGACCCGCTTCCTGCTGGCCACTTCCGTGCTCTTGATCTCGTCCTCGGCCTTCGCCCAACAGAGCTACGTCGGCCGCTTCGACGCCTACGCGGGCTACATGTACCTCGACAGCCCGCACATCAAGCTGGCGGAAAATGGCTTTCACACCCAGGTCGGCGCCCGCGTCACCAACTGGCTCTCCCTCGGTTTTGACTACTGCATCGGCACCGGCAACACGAGCATCAATGGCCCCCTGCTCACGCCCGCCCTGCAGCAGCAACTCGGCGCGCAACTGGCCCAGCTGATTGCGGGCGGTGTGATCCCTTCCACTTATGTGCTCACCGTGCCGCTCGCTTCGAAGACCGAGACCTACTCCGCCGGTCCGCAGATCTCTTACCGCCATTTCAAGGCTGTGACGCTGTTCATCCGTCCGGACTTGGGCGCGATGCACGAGACCGCGATACCGCACGCCACCGACCCGGTCGCGCAGGCCATCGTCCAGCAACTCGCGCCCAGCGGCAAGAAGACGGACTGGGTCGCCTTCTACGGCTTCGGCGGCGGCGTGGACGTTGGCATTACCAAACACTTCGGCGTGCGAATTCAAGCCGACCTCGTGCACGACCACCTGTTCAACGATCTGCTCAAGGATGGCCGCAATACGGTCCGCTTCTCCATCGGCCCGGCCGTCCAGTGGGGCCATAACGTCGCCAGATAGGGTCCCTGCGGCGCACACCGGTCAGGCCACTCAGAGCTCGAGATCGCCCGCGTCGCTACTATTGCCCGCGTTACCGCGTCAACGCATAGAAGACGACATACAGCCATCCGCAGAAACCGTGAAAGATGGCCCACAGGATGGACTTGTGGAGCGACCATGAGATCGCCACCGCAATGGCCGACCCCAGGCCGATTCCACCCTTCGCCGCATCGGAACGCGTGACCATATGAGCCTCCTTCTCGTGCGCGCTACGTCGTCCGCAGCCGCGCTTCCTGGTCCTTGTACTGCAGCAGGTACAGCTTCCAGTAGATCCCGCGCTCGGCCAGCAGCTCCTGGTGCGTGCCGGTCTCGCGCAGCTTGCCTTTGTGCAGCACGGCGATGCGGCTGGCGCGTTGGATCGTCGACAACCGGTGGGCGATGACGATCGAGGTGCGCCCCGCCACCATTCGGTCGAGCGCATCGCGAACTTTGAACTCGGTCTCCGTATCGACGCTCGATGTGGCCTCGTCGAGAATCAGATAACGCGGCTGGCGCGCCAGCGCGCGGGCGAAGCTGATCAGCTGCTTCTGGCCCGTGGAAAGGCCCGCGCCGCGCTCGCGCACCTGGTGCTTCAAACCCTCCGGCAGGCTCGCCAGAAAGTCGGTCAGATTCACCTGGCCCGCGGCCGCCTCGACGGCGCTGGCCTCAATCGCGTCGCCCAGCCGGATGTTCGCCGCCAGCGTCCCTGTGAACAGGTGCGGATCCTGCAGCACGATCCCGAATTGGCGCCGCAGCTCGCGTGCGTCGAATTCGCGTATGTCGATTCCGCCGATCGTAATCGCCCCGCGCTGCACATCGTAGAACCGCAGCAGCAGATTCGTGAGCGTCGTCTTCCCCGCCCCGGTGTGGCCCACCACGGCCAGCGTTTCGCCCGGTTCGATGCGCAGGCTCACGTCGCGCAGCACCCACTCTTCGTCCACGTAGGCGAACCACACGTGGTCGAACTCGATCGCCGCGGGCCCGCTCGGAAACGGCTTCGGCGCGCGCGGCGGCGTCACCCGCACGGGCTCGTCGAGCAGCGCGAAGATGCGCTCTGCGGCCGCCATCGCGCCCTGCAGCACGTTGTACTTCTCGCTCAAATCCTGGATTGGGCGGAAAATGCGCGAAGCGTATTGGAAGAACGCCACCAGCACGCCGATCGAGATCGCGCCGTGGCGCACCTGCCAGCCGCCGCGCGCCAGAATGCTGGCGATCGCCAGCAGCGAGAGAAACTCCACCGCCGGGTAAAACCAGCCGTACGCGATCACGGTGGTCTTGTAGGCATCCATGTGTTCGCGGTTGACCTTCTCGAAGTCCGCCGCGGCGCGCTGCTCGCGGTTGAATAGCTGCAGCACCGTGATGCCGTTGATGTGCTCTTGCAGGAAGGCGTTGATGCGCGCCACCGCGACGCGGATGCGGCGGTTGCCGGCGGTCACCGCGCGCCGGAAAAACACGGTCACGGTGAACACCAGTGGCATCATGGCCAGCATCACCAGCGTCAGTCCCAGGCTCAGCCGGAGCATCGCGCCGAACACGAACACCAGCACCAGCACGTCGCCGAAGATGGTGATCAGGCCCGAAGTGAACAACTCGTTCAACGCGTCGGCGTCGGTGGTGACGCGGGTCACCAGCCGCCCCACGGGGTTGCGGTCGTAGAACGCGATGTCGAGCGCCTGCAGATGGGCCATCACTCGGCGCCGCAGTTCGAACATGGCGTGCTGGCCGGTACGCTGCATCAGGAACTGCTGCGTGAAATCGGCCGCCAGCCCGATGGTGAGGGCCAGCAGGTACAGCAGCGCAATCTGCGCCAGGCCCATCTCGCGGCCCGCCGCCAGGTAGCGTTCGAGCCACGGCGAAATGGAGCTGTGCGTGGGCGCGATGTAGCGGTCGATGGCGATCTGCGTCAGCAGCGGCGTGACCACCTGTAGAAACGAGCCCACCAACAGGCACAGCGTCGCCACCACCACCGGCCGCCACCACGGCAGCCCCAGCGCCAGCAGCCGCCCTAACAGGCGCCGGTCATAGCTCTTCGTCGAGATCCGCTCTTCCACTGCCCTCCAGTGTAGCGTGGGCCTCGCGCACCACTACTCCAAACGGAGCCGCGGTTGTTTCTGAGCCGCGGTTGTTTCTGAGCCGCGACCGTCTGACGGAGCCGCGACTGCAAGGAGCGGTTCTTCGCGTTGTTTCTGAGCCGCGGTTGTTTCTGAGCCGCGACCGTCTGACGGAGCCGCGACTGCAAGGAGTCGCCATGGCCCTCCGGGCCACCCATAGAGATGAAAGTCGCGGCGGCGCAGGTGGGGCGGGTCTCCAGACCTGCACCGGACCTCCAGGTCCGGCTTCAGGTTAGGTGCAGGGGAGAGGCCGGCGTGGACGCCGGCCGCAGACCTGGAGGTCAGCCCCACCTCCGCGCCCTGCTCTTTAACGTGACTTTCGAGAGAACGGTCTTCGCGTTGTTTCAGAGCCGCGACCGTCAGGGAGCGGTTGCTTCGAAGAAACTCGAGCGCGCTCCGGCCGTCAGTTCAGCCCGCACGCGCCTGGCGTCGGGCACATGCCGCCGGAGGGGCATCGCGGGCCGGCTTCGGCCGTCCCGTGGCTGTGCGCGGCGAAGGTTGAAAGCTCGCGGTGCAAATGCTGCTTCCCGCACTCCGGGCAGCTCAGCGCGGCTTCGTCCGCGGTGCGGGAAATCAGCTTCTCGAACTTCGTCCCGCACTCTTCGCATTTGTACTCGAAAATGGGCATCCGTCGCTCCGTCGCTATCGCAGTCTCTAATGCAATTGTACCAACGGCCATCTCCCGAGCGCGTGCCCGTCCTTCTTCCGGCTGCAGCACGCCAGAAAAACCTGGTCGCTCGCGCCTGCGCTCGGGCCCTGCGCGCAAATCCGACGCTGCGGCCAGCTCCGTTGCAACCCGGAGCGTAAGCAGTGCATGCTATTCGAGAGAGACAACTATGGAAGTCATTGCCGACTATCAGGACGTGTGCGGCGAGTGCCCGGTCTGGGATCCGGAGACTGGAACCCTCTATTGGACCGACAACTCCGGCCACCGCTTCTACCGCTACCGGCCGGCCACTGGCGTCCACGAGGTGATCGACGACACGCTGGAGATTTGCGGCTTCCGGCTCAATGCGGGCGGCGGCTTCACGCTCATCAACAGCGGCGGCATCTGGCTCTGGGATGGTGCGGGCGCGCCGCGCCTGGTGGCTTCCGAAGTGGACGGCGCACGCCTCAAGCTCAACGACTGTGCCGCCGACGCCGCCGGCCGCCTGCTCGCCGGCTCCAAATTCTACGCGCCCCAAGGCGACTACGAGCGCGGCAAGCTGATCCGCGTCAACACCGACCTCCGCGTCACCATCCTCGACGAAGGCTTCGAACTCTCCAACGGCATCGCCTTCTCGCTCGATTCGCGCACGCTGTACTTCACCGACTCCACCGCCCGCCGCATCTACGCCTACGATTACGATCTCTCGACCGGCGCCGCGCGCAACCGCCGCGTGCTGGTCGCCGTGCCGCCCGACGAAGGGCTTCCGGACGGCTTGACCGTGGACGCGGAAGGATATCTGTGGTCCGCCCAGTGGTACGGCTCCGCGGTGGTGCGTTACGACCCCGATGGCAAAGTGGAACGCCGCATCCAGACGCCCGCCAAGCAGACCTCCTGCGCCACTTTCGGCGGCGCGGATCTGGGCGACCTCTACATCACTTCGGCCGCCCACTCCGAGCCCATGCCGGTGATGCCCCCGGGCTACGACGCCGTCAACGGCTCGTTCGGCGGCGCGCTCTACCGTACCCGCCCCGGCGTCCACGGCCTGCCGGCGTACGAGACGCGGCTGGCGTAACGCGCTTTTCTAACAGGAGTGGCCCTCTCGCTCGGAAAGACCCGGATACGGGCGGGACAGCCTGAAGTGAGCAGTTGGCTATTCGGCCGTTGGCGGATTGGAGGATCCGCCAACGCCCGCTGCTTCGCTCTGCGGGAGCTACTGGCTGATTGCGACTCCGTTGAAGCTGGCAATGCCCAACGGCGCCGACGTGGCCGCCAGCGTCAGGCCGCCGTACGCATCGATCGAGAAGACCGCCACGTGCCCGCCGCTGCTGTCGGACGCCGTGTAAATCACCGCTAGCCACTTGCCGTCCGGCGACACGCTCAGGTCGGTCGGCACCCCTGCCACGGGAACTGATTTGTAGAAGACGCCGCCCTGGTCGTCAGTGAAGAAGATCGAGACGGCCTGGCCCGGCGAGTTTCCGGCGTACCACACGTTGCCCGCGCCCTTGGCCAGCCAGCACGGCGCGTTGCTCGGATAGGCCGGCTGCGGCCCCAGCACCGGGTAGACGTCGCCAGTCTTGTCCACCAGCGCGAAGCTGTCCGCGCTGTGCGCCGGGTTGAAGCCCATAATGTCGCCCCAGAAGGCCGCGCCCAGCGGTGTGTTGTTGGCGTCGCTGGGCAGCGTGACCGAGCTGCTCGTCCCGGCGAGCGCACCCCACGGAGTCAGCGCCAGTTGCTGCACCGTCCCCGACTTCATCGTGACGCCCGCCCACGTTTTTCCGACGACGATCTGCCCGGCCGAGCTGTCGCTCAGCGCGACCTTGGTCCCGTCCAACGCGCCCGACGGCCAGGCGTGACTTTCGGCGCAATTCACGCCTACTACGTACAGATGCCCGCCCTTCAGCGCCACCGACACCGGCCCCGTGCACCCCGCCGCCAGGTTGATCGTCTTGCCGGTATTGATCGAGTCGTTGTACCGTACCAGCTCCGTGACCGTGTTCGAACCGTAGTTCGCCACCGCGCCCATCTCCTCGTCGAATTGCACGATCCCCGCGTTGCCGCCTGCGCCGCCGTTGCCGCCGGTCGGCAGCATCGTCGCCACCGACAGCGCCGGCGTTCCCGTCGTCGTCAACCGGAACACCACTACGTGGTTGCCACTCGGGTCGTTGGTGCTGGTCAGCACGAGCGTGTCCCTCCCCCAATCCACGGCCGGGGCGGACGTCGCCGCCAGAAACATAAGGGCCAGCATTCCGCTGGCCAGGTTAGCGTGTATTTTCACGGGAATCTCCTATTCGCTGCGATTTTGGGCCTCATGGGCCGCAACGGTATATGCGGCCTGCCGGCCGCTCTATTCCCGAAACCGTACGAAAAGGAATGAAAACTGTCCGGACCCAGGCCGTCCGGTTACAGCGCGAATCGCCGCACCACCGGCGCGAGCCGCGCCGCCAGCGCCTCGTTCTCGCTTGCCGGTAGGCCCGAAACCACGTAGCCCAGCCAGCCGCCGGACTCGAACCCCGCCACCGCGTACCCCTCCAGGCTCTCCTGGTGCAGTTCGACCCCCGAAGCGCGGATCAAGCGCGCCGCCAGCCCGCGCGGAAACGCCTCGTCCACCGTCCGCCGCGTCACGATCACCGAGATCAGCGTGTCCCCGCGCTTCAGAATGATGTGCACGTACGCCCGCCCGTTCACCGTGCAGCGGTGCGCCGATTCCACCGTATCCGGCGTCGCGCGGCCGGCCGCGGCCCGGTCGATCACCGGCTGCAGCATCGGCGCGAACTCCGGTCCCAGCCCCTCCGTCATCTCCAGGCGCTGCTTCATGTGCGGATACCCGCCCGCGATGCCGCAGTGCACGTGGTCGTCCAGCCCCACTCGCAGCAGCTCGTCCAGGCGCCTGTGCGCCGTGTACTGCCACAACCCCGCCATGACCGCCAGCACCGCCACGCCCGCCAGCGCCGTCCGCCAGCCGGCCCATCGGCCGCCCGCCCCGCTCCCCGCCAGCCGAGCGCGCACCCGCGCTTCCAGGTCGCGCGGAACCAGCTCGTTTTCGAAAGCGTGTTGGAGGCGCTGGTTCATTTTCCGCCTCCTAAGCCGCGTTCTTCCGCCACGGCCGCGAGGCCCTCTCGAAGCAGTCTACGCCCCCGGTTCAGCCGCGACATCACCGTGCCGACCGGCGCGCCGGTCATGCTGGCGATCTCCTGGTAGGAGAATCCGCGCACATCGGCGAGGATCAGAGCCTCGCGGAACGGCGGCGGGACGTTCGCCACTGCCTGCACGACTTGCCGGTCCGAGAGATGGTCGGGCACTTCGACCTCGACCGCAATCTCCTCTGCCGGTATATCATCGCGCGTCTCGTCTTTATTCCCGAACGGCAGCAGTCGGCTCAGCCGCTGGCGGAAGCGCGACGCCCGCCGCGCCAGGATCTTGTGCAGCCAGGCGCGGATGTTGGTCCCCGGTTCGAAGCGGTGGAACGATTTCCAGGCTTCGAGAAAAACGTCCTGGGAAAGGTCCTCGGCCTCCGTGCGGTTGCCGCCCAACAGTCCGACCGCGGTGCGGTAGATCTCCGGCAGGTGCGGCAGCGCCGCGCGCTCGAACTCTTCGCGCGTGGGCGGCGATGCGGGGCTTCGCAGGAAGGCCAGCAGGAACATCCGGGTCTGAAGGATACCACACGCGCAGGGCGCCGTTCAGGCCGCGGCGGCCGTACGCCAATGCCCGCTGGCCTTCAAGTAGGCTGCCGCCGTCTCTGGCAAACGAGCCTGACACGGCAAACGGGCCAGCCTGACACGAGCGGTTGGCGATTCTGACCAAAGCACCGGTCGGCTCTGCCACTTCCGCTTGATTCCCTATCTGTACCTGATTTCGATGCTGCTCCGCCCGACCCGGCCTCCGCGCCTATTGCACCGCGATGCCCTCTTCGATAATCGCCACGCCCCACGGCTCCAGCGCGACCTTCGCCTCCGTCGCCAAAGGCGTCTCCTTCAGCCGTTCGCGCCCGCCCACATACGGGTAAACGAACTCCTGCCGCGCGGCCGAGTAGTTCAGATAGTAATGCACAGCGTGGCCCCGCGCATTCACGCCGTGGCGCACCTGCACCGGCGCCGGCAGCGACCAGTCCTGACTCTCCAGCCCGGCCAATTGCATTACCTCGCGCAGCACGGCCTGCTGCAATTCGCCGCTCAGCACCGTGCCTTCGTAGGTCAACGTGCCCTTACCAAGGCGATTGCGCGTCAGCGCCGGGTACCGGCCGAAAAACGGATGGTCGTAAGTTAGCAGCGTCTCGGCCCCTTCCGGCAGCAGGAATTCGGCCCACGTCGAGGCCTGGTTCTTGGCCCCCACTCCGTAGCGGTCGGGCTTCAGCGCCACCGGTTGCGCGAGGTTCGAGAATTCCTGATATGAGAATCCGGCGGCCTTCCGCAGCGGCCCCGGCGCACGCTCCCAGCGCACGGTCGAGTACTCGTTGGTGAAGCCGCTCTTGAACGCCACGATGGCGTGCCCGCCGTTCTCGACGAACTCGGCAATGCGCTTCAGCACTTCGTCCGACGCTGAGTACAACGGCGGCACCAGCAGCACCTTGTACTTCGACAGATCCTTCGTTTCGGGCGTGACGAAATCGACTTCGGTCTTCAACGCGTACGCCGCGGCGTACATCTGCCGCAGCATCCCCATGTAATTCATGTGATCGCTGAACGGCATCGACTCGATCGTGTCGTTCGAGTCCGTGCTGAACAGAATCGCCACCCGCGGGCTCTTCTTGAGGTTGCCGATGTCTCTTCCCAAGCGCTTGAAATCCGCGCCGATGGTCGCCACTTCGGCGTACGCCCGATTCGGTTCCAGATCCTGGCCCAACACGCCGCGCCAGTACGTCTCCTGCCCGTAATGCAGCGAGTGCCAGTGCCAGTACTCCACCAGCGTCGCCCCGCTGGCGGCGTGCGCGAACGCCTCCAGCCGCAACTGTCCGTCGTAGGGCGGATACTGCGCCCGCGAGTCCCAGCCGATCGTTTGCGCGTTGGTCTCGGTAACCAGGTACGGCGCGTTTTTCACCGATCGGAAGAAGTCGCCGCCCAGCGCGATGTCCATCCCGTCCAGTTTGTTCTGCGCCGTGAAGTAGATGTTGGTCGCGGCGATGTCCATCGCGCGCCCGATGGCCCAGTGGTCCACGCTCGGGCCGAATCCCCCGAAATCCTGAGTGACGAATTGGCGGGCGGGAATATACTCGCGCAGGATCTTCGCCTGCCACGCCAGGAACTCGGTGACGATGCCGCGCTGAAAACGCGACCACTCGAGTTTGTAGCCCGGATTGAGAATCCCATCGCGCGCCGGGAAATCCTCCCAACTATCCACCAGTTGCCCCCAATAAGTCAGGCCCCACAATTGGTTCAGCTTCTGCGGCGTGCCGAACTTCTCCTTGAGATGATCGACGAACGCCTGCTGCACATTCGGCAGCGCGATGCCGTTCGGCGCCGTCTCGTTGTCCACCTGCCAGCCGATGATCGCCGGATTATTCGCGTAATGCTCGGCGATTTTGCGGATGATCCGTTCGCAATAGCGCCGGTAGTCCGGGTTGGTCAGGTCCATGTTCTGCCGCGGACCGTAGTAGCCCGGCCGCATCGGCCCGGGATAGGTTCCCGACCAGGGGTCCCACTGCGGCCCTGAGGCGCCATAGTGCAGCACCAGAATCTCCGGGTGCTTCTTGTACATCCAGGGTGGGATCGAGTATGTCGGCGTCCCCATGATTACCTGGATGCCCGCCTTGTGCATCGCCGCCACGATGCGGTCCATCCACGCAAACTCGAACTCCCCGTCGCGCGGCTCCCACGAGGTCCACGTCGATTCGCCCATGCGGACGCAGGTGAAGCCCGCCGCCTTCATCAGCTCGATATCCTTCGCCAGGCGCTCATACGGCATGTACTCCTGGTAGTAAGACGCGCCGTAGAGAATCGTCTTGGGCGTCTCGGCCGCGCGCGCAACCGGCATCGCCAGGCTCAGCAGAAGGCCCGTAATCAGGGCCGGCAACAGACTTTTCAACGCAGTACGCATACGCGACCTCCTGGGGTCGATGATCGTTCCGGGCCGGCCCCGCGCCCGCACCGTGCTACTTTTCGCCTTTGCGCCAGGGCGCGAATTTGAACGTATAGAACGCTCCGGCCAGCGTCATGAAGCCGCCCATCCACAGATCCGTGCGCAGTTCGACCAGCATGATCGGGCGTCCCGACGCGGCGTGGCCGCCGCTGATCAATCCCCAGCCGAGGATGATGACGCCGTAAATGAGCACCAGCAATCCGATGAAAAACCAGATCGAAATCATGTTTCTTCCGTGGATCATGCGAGGCTCCTTACCACACCAGCAGATTCAGAATGAAAAACACCACGATCACTGCGCCGGCCCAGAAAATCGGGCGTTTCCACAGCGCCACTGGCTCCTCGTGCGGCATCGCTCCGATGCCGTACACCAGCCCCACCAGTTCCGATTCGGGCTTCGGCTGCGTGAGGTAGCTGACGACGATCGTTACGCCCGCGCAGATCAGCCACGACCACAGCGCGCGGTACATGTTTTCGGCCATGTCCTTCGCGTTCGGCGACAGCGCAATGTAGCGCAGCGCCGTCGGATCGACCTTCACCCACACGTACATCGCGATCGACGACGCCGTGCCCGCCAGCAAGCCCCAGAAGCCCGCCGCCGGCGTCGCGCGCTTCCACAACATGCCGAAGATCACGGTCCCAAACAACGGCGCGATGAAGAAGCTGAACAGCGCCTGCACGTAGTCCATGATGGACTGGAACTGCATCGCGAAATACGCCGCGCCGATCGAGATCGCCACGCCGACAATCGTCGCCCAGCGGCCCACCCGTACCAGGTGCGCGTCCGTCAGTTCCTTTTTGCGGAAGGCTTTGTAAATGTCGTAGGTCCACACCGTCGAGAACGCCGTCACGTTGCCCGCCATGCCGCTCATGAAGCCCGCTATGAGCGCTGTCACGCCCAGCCCCAGCAGCCCCGGCCCCAGGTATCGCGCCAGCATCAGCGGCAGCACGTCGTTGTAGCTGTGCCAGCCCGGATGGGCCTGCACCAGTTTCTCCGAGTGCAACAACTCCGGCAGCACCGCCAGCCCTAGCAAGCCCGGCAGGATCACGATGAACGGCACGAACATTTTGAACGCCGCGCCGATGATCGGCGCCATTTTCGCAGACCGCAGGTCTTTGGCCGACATCACCCTCTGCACCACCAGGAAATCCGTGGTCCAGTAGCCGAAGCTGATCACCCACCCCAGCCCGAACACGATCCCCGTCCAGTGGATCCCCATCGGGTTGCCGCTGAACGTGCCCATGGTCGACCACAGGTGCGTGAAATCCTGGCCCTGCACGTGGCTCTGCACGATCGGGTTGTTATGAATCCGCGCCACCATCCCACCCCAGCCGCCGGTTTCGATCAGCCCCACGATCGGGATCAGCATCGCGCCCAGCCAGATCAAGACGAACTGCAGCACCTCGTTGAAAATCGCCGAGAGCAGCCCGCCCAGCACCACGTAGGCGCCCACCGTCAGCGACGAAATCCAGATGCTGAAGTGCAGGTCCCAGCCCAGCACCACCTGCATCACCTTGGCCATGGCGAACATGTTGATGCCCGACATCAGCACCGTCATAAAACCGAAGCTCACCGCCGCCAGCGTGCGGCTGCCTTCGCCGTAGCGCAGTTGCAGATAGCCCGGCACCGAATGCGTCTTGCAGATGTAATAAAACGGCATCATTACCAGGCCCAGAAACAGCATCGCCGGGATCGCCCCGACCCAATACCAGTGCGTCGCCAGGATGCCGTACTGATAGGCCGCGCCGGCCCAGCCCATCAACTCCAGCGAACCCAGGTTCGCGGCGAGGAAGCTCAAGCCGGCGATCCACGCCGTCATTTCGCGCCCCGCCATGAAGAAGTCTTCGCCGGTCTTGGTGTGGCTCTTCAGGTACAGGCCAATGCCGATGACCGCGACGAAATACAGGCAGATCACCAGCAGGTCGACGCCGTCAAGCGACAGAATCGCGCCGCCGGATGGGAGCAGAAAGCCGGGCACACTGGGACTTTGCATCATAGGTAAACCAGGATTCTATCCGATCTCGCGGCCCGTGGGTCTGGTTCCAGCAGCCCGTGGTAGAAGTGCTCCGCGCCCAAAAAGCGGGGCAGTCACCACTTTTCGCTCGAAGGATCTCCTTTGGATTGAAAACGAACGCCCGCGAAAAATGGTGACTGTCCCGGCTTTTTGGGCCACGCCGATTATTACCGCGGGCTGTTAGGCCACGCCCGCCACGACTTTCCTCTCTATGGGAGGCTCGCTCGCGACATGGCGACTCCCTCACGCCACAGCTCCCTCACGCCGTCGCCCCCAAACGGTCGCGGCTCAGTGAGAACGGTCGCAGCTCGGAACAGCGCGAAGAACCGCTTACGGTCGCGGCTCAGAAACAACGGTCGTGGCTCCGTTGCGCCGCGTGTGTTTCCGAGCCGCTCGTATCAGAGGCACGACCGTGACGGAGCCGCGACTGAAAGGAGCGGTTCTTCGCGTTGTGACGAGCTGCGAGGAAGGGATGTCGCATGGGCCATGGCCGGGAGCGATTGGGCAACGATTTCCCAATTGGCCATTTTACGCTTTTTAGAATCAATTACTTAGAAACAGAGTTGGGCAAAACTGCCCAACTGGTCCGGCGCGGGCATTGAAAATTCCGAAGGCGAAGAACCGTGGGAGCGGTCTTGCGTTGTTACAGATTGGTTGATTTGTGTGCGCCGTTCGGCCTTCTCGTCTGAGGTCAGAGATGACATTCTCCACCCCCATTGCATCTCGACCCGGTCGGCGCTATGTTCCATCTTAGGCGACGTTATAGGAGGGCAGTTCAATGAAACCCTTGCGGCGTACGATGCTCTGGCTGAGCACATGTCTGGTGCTCGGCTCGATGGCATGCTTCCCTCAAGTGCAGAATGCCGGCGCCACAACGCCAGCGTTCCGCGAGTTCACGATCGTCCATTCGGAATTGAGCGACAGCCCTGCTCCTATCTCGGCAGGGCGGAAGGTGATCGAAGCGCAGCGCGCAGATGGCTCGCGGGTCCGCGGCGAGGTGATTCTGAAAGGCGATGAGATCGTTCCGCCCACTCTCCGGGACATTACGCTGGTGCCTGAACGGATGAAGGTGCGGGTAGATGACGCGCTCAAGGCGAAGACCACGATGTACATGCATGGCCCAGCGCCCTCGCACGCGGCGGCCCTCGATTCTAGGTGTGGCATCTCCCATCTATCGCCAGGTGCAAAACCGGCTTACATCGATCCAGAAGAGGTCCTGGGCTATGCCACCATCGGCATCCAGACCGAAATGCAGGGACCGGACCAATCCTTCCTGACAAAGGAATGGAGGGCTCCCGATCTCGACTGCGCAGTTCTTAGGATGACTGAGGTTCGGCGGGATGCGTCCGGTGCGGTCACGGGTGAGTATCGCTACGAAGCGGAGAAGGTCGCGGTCGGGCCCCCCGCACCAGAGCTCTTCAAGATTCCGCAGGACTATATCGAGAAATCCCCTTCACAGATGGAGAGTGCCTTCTTGCAGCAGGTTGGTGGGCCGGACAGGCCGGTACCCGAAAGCGTGCGCAAACGCCTGGAGCGTGAGGACCAACGGTACTTCGAGAACCACAACCAGCCTCACTGAACCGGCAATCGCGCGCTGTAGCGGCACAGGAGGCGGAAGGGGCGTCTAACGCCGTGTCGCGCCGCCCAAGGGTTCACGCCGGGATCTCGATCTCCGTCCGCGTCCCCGCGCCCGGCCGCGAAAAGATCTCCAGCCGGTAGGCGCTGCCGAACAGCACCTGCAGCCGCTCGTTGACGTTGGAGACGCCGATCCCCGCCTGTTCTAGAATCGTCGCCAGCCGCTCTTCCTCAATGCCCACCCCGTCGTCTTCCACCACTAACTGCAGTCGCTTCTGGTCGTCGTCGTCGCGGATCCGCCCGCTCAGCCGGATCGACCCGCCATCCACCTTGCCGGCAAGCCCATGCTTGATGCTGTTCTCGATCAGCGGCTGCAGAATCATCGTCGGAACCAGCCGGTCCATGGCCTCCTCGTCGATCTGCTTCGAGAAGCGCAGCTTGTCGCCGAAGCGCGCGATCTCGATCGACAGGTAGTCTTCGATGAACGCCACTTCGTCCCGCAGCGGCGCGAAGTTGTCGCCTTTGCTCAGCAGCCGCCGCAGAATACTCGAAAGCCGGTACACCACCTGCCGCGCCTTGTCCGGGTTGGTGCGGATCAGCGACGAGACCGTGTTCAGCGTGTTGAACAGAAAATGCGGGTTGATCTGCGTCGCCAGCGCCGCCAGCCGGGCCTGCACCAGCAGCCGTTCCTTGGCCTCCAGCAGCCGTTCGTTGCGCGCGCTGTTCCAGATCTTCAAGGGCACCGAGACCGTGAATATCGTCGTGATGCACACCGCGCCCACCGTGGCCAGGTCCGATTGCTTCTGGTACAGCGTGAAGACCAGTTTCTTGTCGAAACCCTGCAGGCAGAGGTAGCGCATGAACTCAGCCGCCACCAGCGCCAGCAGCATCCCCAGGTGGTACACGCTGCGCGCGCGGTGCTCTTTGTGGCGCACCAGCCGCCATAGGCTCAGATCGAAAAACGGCGAGAAGCTCCACACGTCGTCCGCGTCCGGCGCCAGGTCCCGCAGCAATCCGCCGAGCACGCCCACCGCCGCGTACAGCGGCATTGCCAGGTACTCGCCGGTCAGCGTCGCCGGCAGCGCGCAGACTATGCCGCCCACCAGTCCCGACACATACCCGCCCACAATGCCGCACACCAGCGCCGCCTCGAAGCAGATGTCGGCCGCCGAGTACGTGCTGTGCAGCCGTACCAGCGAACCCATCGCGCACAGCACCGATAAGGTCAGGCATAGCTGCAGGTTTTCGGCGATCGACCGCGTGTCGCGCATCAGCAGGCCCAGGAATCTGCCCGAGCGCGACAGGATGCTCGCGATCGAGGCCGCCGCCGCGACCTTGACGAGCAGGAGAATGAGCAGTCGATCCATGTTCGATTCGGGCGACGCAGCCGCCGGCGCGCGCGACCGTCGCAAGTTGACCCTACGTCCTCCGGCCCTCGCGTGTCAACGCCCGCATTAGTAAGATAGAAGTTAGACCTCCCCGCATCATGGCAGACCACACGCGTTTGGAAGTGCGGAAAGTCGCCGAAGCCGATTTTCCGACCGAGTACGGTCACTTCCGGATCTACGGTTTCGAAGCTCGCAAGAACGGCGTCGCCGAAGAAGCCGTCGCGCTGGTGATGGGCGACGTGCTCGCGCCCGCGCCGCCGCTGGTGCGCATCCATTCGCAATGCCTGACCGGCGACGTATTCCACAGCCTGCGCTGCGATTGCCGCGCGCAACTCGAGCTGTCGCTGGAGATGATCGCCGCCGAAGGCCGCGGCATCGTGGTCTATGAGAACGAGGAAGGGCGCGGCATCGGGCTGCTCAACAAACTGCGCGCCTACGAGTTGCAGGACGCCGGCGCGGACACGGTCGAGGCCAATCAGCAGCTAGGTTTTGAAGTCGATCTGCGGTTGTACGAAGCCCCGGCCGAGGTGCTGCGTTTCCTGGGCATCAAATCGGTTCGGCTGCTGACCAACAACCCCGAAAAGATCGCCGCGCTCGAAGCCTGCGGCGTCCGCGTGGCGGCCCGCATTCCCTGCCAGGCCGAATCGCGCGGCGAGCAGAGCGAGGACTACTTGCGCACCAAAAAGGAGCGCATGGGCCACATCCTCGATCTCTAAAAACATCTGCTCCGCAGCGCAAAAACACCGTGATTTCACGCGTTCGTGAAGTACGCTGAAGCTCTCGTTAAGTCCTTTAGAAAACCATACATACATGGCGAGGCACGGTTTTAGGCCCAAATGAGTGGTTTTTCAGCTAAGTCCTTTAGAAAACCATAGATACGTGGTGGCGCACAGTCGAGTTTGCGTAAGTCCTTTAGAAAACCGTACTTACACGGTGCCGCGCAGAGCGCGAGCGCGAGTGCGCGCGGCGATTTGCGGTGAAATTCGCCTAAGTCCTTTAGAAAACCATGATTACGCGGTACCGTAAAAACCCCGCGAAAAACCGTGTTTTCCCCGCGCAAACGTGGTGTTGCGACGCGTTAATCGCGCGCGCCGCATGGTGAAACCACGGTTCGCGCCACGGTCCGCGGAGGCCATCGCGGTGGCTGCGCCAGACAGGATGTGCGGGTTTGGGACTTGTGGCTGCGCGCCGGGTTTCGACTCGCGGCAACAGGGACAAAGCGAATGTCAAATCCGCTTGCCGATTGCGCCTTGCAAACACGTCGCGTTCGGCATTTCTTGCCGGGGGATCGGCAGGATTTGCACCAACAGGCAGGCGCCACCCGCTTTCTGCCCGTATCCATGCCCATTCTGCTTTGGACCCAAATCTGCTTACGTTTCTCCAGTGACGAATCGGATGTCGAGACCGGCGAGGCGTTCGGCGCAACCCCGGCTGCGTGCCGATTGGCCCAGTTTGCAGACTAAGGAGAAAAGCGATGAAGCAGGGTACGAAGGACGAGCTGCAAGGCAAGATGCATGAAGTCAAAGGCAAGGTGAAAGAAACGGCCGGAAAGGTCCTCGACAAGCCTTGCATGGAGGCTCAGGGCACGAACGAAAAGATCGTCGGAAAAGTGCAGAAAAACGTTGGAAAGATCGAACGCGTCCTGGACAAGTAAGGAATCGGAATGCTGATTATACTGATCGTTCTGTTGCTGGTTTTAGGCGCTGGTGGAGGCTACTACGGCCACAGCCGGTGGGGCTACGGCGGGGGCGCCGGCATCGGACTGGGGACCATACTGTTGATTCTCCTCGTAGCCTACCTGTTAGGGCTTTTCCGGTAAATCAGCGTCCGTTCCCTGGCGTGTGGTGCGTTTTGGCACACGGCCATAAACGTGCGTTGCTGCAGTTCGGTGAGTTGTGAATTGAAGATGTCAGGAGAGAGTCTATATGTTGCTTAAGGGATTGTTGGGATTGGTTTTCGCCGGCGCGCTGGTGTTAACCCCCCTGATGGCAGAGGTTTACGTTAACATCGCGCCTCCGCGTGTGGTTGTCGAGCATCGGGGTCCGCGCCCGAGCCGACGGCATGTGTGGGTATCGGGATACCACAATTGGGACGGCCAGCGTCATGTATGGGTCGCAGGCCGTTGGGATGTCCCGCCACAGGGGCATTCGCGCTGGGTGGCCCATCGCTGGGTGCACCATAGAGAAGGCTGGGTCCTGGTGGAAGGGCACTGGCAGTAAAAGCAGGGGATGCGCGAGAGCGGAATTGGACCTGCGGCGCGCTCAGCCGGGCGCTTCCCCAGGTCCCCGGCGCGCGCCGCCATTCAGACTGCCCAGGAGGAATCGACGGCCGGTTCCGGGAGCAGTTCCTGGGCTTCGAGCAGGCGCAGGAGTTCGAGCCGGATGCCGTCGACCAGGGCGTCCCAACTGGCTTCGAGCAGGTTGCGGGACAGGCCGGCGGTGCGCCAGGTGGAGTTGCCGTCGGTCCATTCCAGCAGCACGCGTCCGACCGAGGCCGAACCGCGCCGCGGCTGCATGACGCGCACGCGATAATCAGCCATGCGGATGCGGGCCAGCGCCGGATAGAGCGGCATGAGGCAGTCGCGCAAGGCCAGGTCCATGGCATGCACCGGACCATCGCCGGTGGCCGAGCCGGAGTAGACCGCATCGCGGACTTTGACGGTCGCGGTGGCCGTGCTCAGCGACGGGCCGGAGGCCGAACAGCGGGTCGAGACCTCCCAACTCAGGACTTCGAAGCCGCGAAAGTCGGGCTGCTGGGCCTGGCGCCGCTGCAACTCCTGGCTGCCGTCGGCCAGGTCCAGCTCAAAGTCTTCGCCATCGAGCCACGACGACGTCGTGCCGTCGAGGGCGCCCGCCGGCGCGCTCAGCACCGAGCGGCCGACTGATTCGGGATCGACGTGGGGCACGCTGGCCAGAGAATCGAGCACCGAACTGGCGCTGGCCGGCAGTGGGTGGCCGAAGGCCAGGGAACCGGTGAAGGGCGTGTTTTCGGGTAGCGGCTGGTTGACCGCATCGGCCACCGCGTGCGAGATGGCGCACAAGCGCCGCAGCTTCTCCCGGCCCACGGTTTCGACGCCCATTTTCAACTCGAGATCGGGCAGCAGCAGGCACAGGTCAGCCGCGCCGCAGCGTTCGCCGTAGCCGTTCACTGCGCCCGCCACCCAGGTGAATCCGCATTCGACAGCGGCCAGCGAGTTGGCCACGGCCAGCCCGCAGTCGTTGCGCGCGCGAATGCCCAGCGGTGCGTCGGTGCGCTGCCGCACGCTGCGGCAAACCGCGGCCAGGCGCGCGGGCAAAACGCCGCCGCGGGTGTCGTCCAGGATCAGCGCCGTGGCGCCGGCCTCGCGCGCGGCCACCAGCCCGTCCAGGGCGTGATGGGCATTGGAAGAAAACGCGTCGAAAAAGTTCTCGGCGATCAGCAGGACCACGCGCCCTTCGGAGACCAGGCGGCGCACCTGCTCCACCATCGGCTCCTTGTGCGCGGGGACGGAATCGGCGGCGAAGCTGACCACGCCGGCGTGCTCAGGCAGGTCCTCGATGCGCCGCACGAAAACGCTCAGGCGCGCCTCGCGCGGCTCATAGCCGCCCAGGGCCGCGTAGGTCGCCGGGGCGACTTCTAAGAAGTCGGGGCCCAGTTCATCCAACTGGCGCAGAACCCGCAGACGGTCGTCGGGCGCAATGCGCGTGTTCAGCGACAGCGCCAGCTCCGACAACGTCGTATCGAGCACATGAACTCTCACGGCAGTCTCCTTTTCAGGCGGGCATCGCGACAGGCACGCTCACGCGCCGGATCCAGTTCTCAAACTCCGGCAAACGCCCGCGGGTGGCATCGGTGTAAAGACGGCGCAACTGCGAGGCGATGGGGCCGATGGCGCCGGCGCCGACGCGGCGGTGGTCCACCATGGTGACCGGGGCCAGCTCCACCGCGGTGCCCGTGAAAAACACTTCGTCGCAGACGTACAGCTCGCTGCGGTCGATGCTTCTCTCCACAACTTCCAGGTGAAGCACGTCGCGCGCCAATTCGATAATGCAGGCGCGGGTGATGCCTTCCAGAATGTTGTCCGCGGGCCCGGGCGTGATCAGGCGCCCATTGCGAACCATGAAAATGTTGCAGGTGGCGCCCTCGGCGACGTGGCCGTTCTCGCTGAGGAAAATGGCCTCGTCGAAGCCGCAGCGGCGCACGTCGTCGGTGGCCAGAGCGCTGTTGACGTAGGCGCCGCAGATTTTGGCGCGGCCGGGAATGGCGTTGTCCTCAAGCCGGCGCCAGGAAGTGATACCCGCGTGCAGGCCCTTGTCGCTGTCCATGTAGACGCCGAAGGGCACGGCGACGATGGTGAAGCTGTCGCGCGCGTCGGCGTGGACGCCGATGCGTTGGGCGGATTTCCAGACCAGCGGGCGCACGTAGATGTCGGAGTGGAAGGCGTTGCGGCGCAGCAGCTCGGCCGTGATCTCGACGAGCTCGTCGGGCGAGGGCGGGATTTCAAGATGCAGGATGCCCGCGTTGCGCTTCCAGCGCACATAGTGGTCGGCGGGCCGGACCAGCATGACTTCCTGGACGTCGGCGTCCCAGTAGCCGCGAATGCCCTCGAAGACGCCGGTGCCGTAATTCAGCGCGTGCGTGAGAACGCCGACCTGGGCCTCGGCCAGCGGGACGTAGCGATTGTCGAAGAAGACAATCGTCGAAGGATCGGGTTCACTGGATGGCATGCGTGACCTCCTGGCGGGCGGCGTTGCGGCCGGCGGTGAGCGCCTTGCGGTCGAACTCCAGCCAGCGCGCCGATTTGACGGTGCGGACGAGCGCGGCGTCGATTTGCGCCGCGTCAACCACGCCGGCGACTTCGAGCAAAGCGCCGAGCGTGACGATATTGCCAACGCGCGAATCGCCGAGTTCGTCGGCGATTTTGGTGAAAGGCGCGACCAGGAAGCGCACGTCGTCGCGGCGGCAATCTTCGGGCAACGCGGAGGCGTTGTAGAGCACCCAGCCGCCGGGCTGCACGGTGTGGATGAACTTGCGCAGCGATGGCTCGTTGAGCGCGATGAGCACGTTGGGCACGGAGATGAGCGGCGAGTCGATGGCGTGGGTCGCGATGCGCACGTGGCAGTTGGAAGTGCCGCTGCGCATCTCCGGGCCATAGGAAGGCAGCCACGAGACGGCGAGACCCGCGGCCAGACCTGCTTCGGCCAGGACTTCGCCGAGCATGAGCACGCCCTGGCCGCCGAAACCGGCGACGCGGATGCGCCAGTCGACGGGCGGCGCGGACGCGATGGCGGGCGGCTCCGAGGTGTGGGCGGCGTCGATTTCGAGCAGGCGCGCGAACTCGCTCAGCGCGGGCGCGGGGGCAGGCGCGGGACGGGGCTCGCGGTCCTTGGTGAGGTCGCGGAAGATGCCGACGGGATAGATTTTGGAGAGCTCCTCGCGGATCCGTTTCTGCGCGTCCAGCGGATTCAATTTCCAGATGGTGGGGCAGGGCGACAGCACTTCAATCAACGAGAAACCGAGGCCGCGGACCTGATTTTCGAGGCCGCGCTTGATGGCCTTGCCGGCCTGCATGATGCCTTTCACGTTGCCCAGAGTGACGCGTTCGAGGTACACCGGGGCCTCGAGCGAAGCCAGCGTTTCGCAAACGTGCAGCGGGTAGCCTTCATTGAAAATGCTGCGGCCGTAAGGACTGGTAGTGCTCTTGACGCCGATGGGCGTGGTGGGGGCGAGCTGGCCGCCGGTCATGCCGTAAATCGCGTTGTTGATGAAAATGACGGTGATCGGCTCGCCGCGATTGGCGGCGTGGAGGATTTCGGCGGTGCCGATGGCAGCGAGGTCGCCGTCGCCCTGGTAGCTGACGACGATGGAGTTCGGGCGGCCGCGCTTGACGGCGGTGGCGACTGCGGGTGCGCGGCCGTGGGCCACCTGCACGTTGCCGACGTCGAAATAGTAGTAAGCGAAAACGCCGCAGCCGACGGGGCTGATGAGCACGGTGCGATCCTGGACGCCGAGCTCGTCGATGGCGCGCGCGAGCAGCTTATGCACCATGCCGTGGCCGCAACCGGGGCAGTAATGCGTCTGGTGCTGCAGCTCGCCCTTGCGTTCGAATTTGCGGTAGAAGGACTGGGCGCGGTGCTGGAGAACGTTGAAGCCGGGCATTGGCAATTCAGACATGGGCAACCTCCAGCGGCTCGGCGGAGCGTGCGGTGACGGCGTATCGCGCGGCGATGTTGCGGACGACCTGGGCGACCTCCTCGGCCGAGGGCACGTTGCCGCCGACGCGCCCGTAGAACTCCACCGGCCGGATGCCGTTGAGCGCCAGCTTCACGTCGTCGACCATCTGGCCGGTGCTGAGCTCGACGACACCGAAGACCTTGGCTTGCGCGGCGAGGGCGCGGATGGCCTCGACGGGGAAGGGATAGAGCGTGATCGGGCGCAGCAGGCCGACGGGGAGACCCTCGGCGCGCAACTGCTCGACCACGGCCTTAAGGATGCGGGCGGTGATGCCGTAGCCGATCAGAACGATTTCGGCGCCGGCGGTCTGATACTGCTCGCAGCGCACAGCGTCGCGTTCGCAGCGCTTGTACTTGGCTTCGAGTTTGCGAACGTGGCGCTCCATCAGGTCGGGCTCGAGGTAGATCGAGGTGACCATGTTGGCGCGTGTAGCGGCGGTGCCTTCGACGGCCCAGCTCATACTTCGCGGCTCGATGGGAGTGGCCATGAATTCGACCGGCTCCATCGCCTGTCCAATCGCGCCGTCGGCGAGGACGAAGACGGGATTTAGATATTCGTCGGCGAGATCGAAGGCCAGCGCGGTGAGATCGGCCATCTCCTGGACGCAGTCGGGCGCGAGGACGATGGTCTTATAACAGCCGTGGCCGCCGCCCTTGACCACCTGGTTGTAGTCGCCCTGTTCGGGAGCGATGTTGCCGAGGCCGGGTCCGGCGCGCATGATGTCGGCGATGACGCACGGCAGCTCCGCGCCGGCGAGGTAGCTGAGGCCCTCCTGCATCAGGCTGATGCCGGGGCCGGAGCTGGCGGTCATGGTGCGCAGACCGGCGGCGGCCGCGCCGTAGAGCATGTTGATGGAGGCCACTTCGCTTTCGGCCTGCAGGAAGACGCCGCCGACGAGAGGCATGTATTTGGCGGCGGCTTCGGCGATCTCGCTGGCCGGCGTGATGGGGTAGCCGTAGAAGGCGCGGCAGCCGGCGAGGATGGCGCTCTTGACGATCGCTTCGTTGCCTTTGATGAGTTGCTTCGGCATCGTGGTTACCTCAAGCGGCGGCCTGGTCTTCCGAGGAACGTTTGTAGACGGTGACGGCGCCGGGCTCGGGGCAGGCGTAGAAGCAAAGGCCGCAGCCGTTGCAGCCGTGGCCAATGTACTCGGCCGGATGATAGCCGTAGCGGTTGAGCCCTTCGGAGAGCCGCAGCCCTTTCATCACGCAGGCCTCCACGCACAGGCCACAGCCCTTGCATTCCTCAGGGCTGACGACGGTGTAGCCCTTGTCGGGCCTGGGGGTGGGTTCCATGGGAGCTTGGTGTTTCCTTTCTCGATGAATGGATGGATGAACCTCTAGGCTACCAATGCGGGCAGGGGTTCCAGGTAATGGCTTCGGCAGGCGAAGTCGTACAGCTCGTCGCGGAATTTCGGCGCGGCGATGGCGATGAGCGCTTCGGCGCGCTGGCGAATGCTCTTGCCGTGCAGATAGGCCACGCCGTGCTCGGTGACGACGTAGTGCACGTCGGCGCGCGAGGTGACGACGCCGGCGCCGGGGTCGAGCACGGGTGCGATGCGCGAAACCGTGCCGCCTTTCGCCGTCGAGGGCAGGGCGATAATCGGCACGCCGCCCTTCGAGCGGGCCGCGCCGCGGATGAAATCGGTCTGCCCGCCGACGCCGGAATAGGGGCGCGTGCCGATGGAGTCGGCGCAGACCTGTCCGGTCAGATCGATTTGCAAAGCGGAGTTGATGGCGACCATGCGATCGTTCTGCGCGATGACGAACGGATCGTTGACATAGCGGATGGGATGGAATTCGAAAAAGGGATTGTCGCGCAGGAAGTCGAACAACTCGTGGGTACCCAGGACGAAGCCGAGGATGGCCTTGCCGGGGTGCAAGTTCTTGCGCGCGCCGTTGATCACGCCGTTCTCGATCAGCGGGATGACGCCGTCCGAGACCAGCTCACTGTGGATGCCGAGATCGCGGTGGTTTTCGAGCGCCATCAGCACGGCGTCGGGAATGCCGCCGATGCCGAGCTGCAGCGTCGCGCCGTCGGGCACCAGGGCGGCGACGTGTGCGGCGATGCGGTGGTGCAGGTCGTCGGCGCAGGATTCGCGAGGCAGCTCAAGCAATGGACGGGATGTTTCGACGAGCGCGTCGATCTCACTGACATGCAGGAAACAGTCGCCGCAGGTGCGCGGCATGTGATCGTTCACTTCGGCGATGACCAGCGTGCCGGTGCGGGCGGCGGTGAGCGTGCAATCGACGCCGGTACCGAGGCTGAGGTAGCCGTGGTCGTCGGGCGGGGCCACCTGCAGCAGGACGATGTCGAGCGGCATTTCGCCCGACAGAAAGAGGCCTTCGATTTCGCTGAGGAAAATGGGCGTGTAGTCGGCGCGTCCTTCCCGCACGGCCTGGCGGACGTTGCCGCCGAGGAACAGGCCGCCGTGGCGGAAAGTGCCTGCGAACTCAGGGAGCGTGTAGGGGGCGTCGCCGAGCGTCAGCATCGATATCACTTCGACGTCCCGTAGCAGGGGCGCGCGCCGGATCATGGCATCGATCAAGGGTTGCGGGGTCGAGTTGCCTTGCTGGACCCACACCCGCTGGGCGGAGCGCAGCAGGCTGAGTGCTTCGTCCGCAGTCTTGAGCTTGCGGCGGTATTCCTCTCTCCAGGGCATGATTGAGTCGCCTCCGTGCCGAGCCCACCACCTTATGGTGGTGCTTATAACATCGGCTAATCCGAGGATAAACTCTCTTATATGCGGTGTCAACCGTATTTAAGCGAAAATGGACAAGCAAGTCAAGACCATTTCCATGGACCACGCAACCATTTGATTTAATTGCGTTTGTTGTCCTGCCGACGATCTTCGCAAAGGGGGCCAGGGGCACATTGAGAGTAGGACGGCTCAGGCCGTGTGGGGACCGCGGAATGGGGACGGCGAGGCGGCTGCGGCTATAGGTGAGTTTCCGGTGACGCCGTCCTTCGGCCTGGATGTCTCCGGAGGCGTGAGCATCCAGGCGCAAAGTGGGGCTAGACTGTGGGCATGGGAACAGATGCGGCCGAATTACTGGCGCGGGCTCTGACGCTTCCGGAGGCGGCCCGGGCGGCGCTGGCAGACTCACTCATCGACAGCCTCGACGGCCCCGTGGATGAGGACGCCGAGCAGGCGTGGAGGCATGAGGTCGCCTGCCGGCTTCAGGAACTCGACTCAGGCGCAGTGCCAACCGTCGCCTGGGACGAGGTTCGACGTCAGCTTCGTACCCGCTCACGCGCCTGATGCCAACAGCAGTCAGCTTTCATCCGGCCGCCGTGCGGGATGCCGAGGAAGCCGTCAAATGGTACGCCCAGCGCAGTTTGCGCACGGCAGACCGGTTCTTGGATGAGTTGGATCGCTTAGTCGAACTCATCGCCGCCGCTCCGGGCCGTTTCCAGCCGTTCGATACCGGCCTGCGCCGGGCGGGGCTCCGCCGATTCCCTTACTACCTCGTGTTCCGGGCGGACGAAACGAGGACCGAAGTTCTCGCCGTAGCCCATGTAAAGAGGCGGCCTGGATTCTGGCGCGAACGAATCGCTCGATGACGCTGTCGTTGTTGGCTGCTTTTGCACCGCGGTGCGCACGGGAGCCGCGGGCATCATCTATTCAGATCCCATCTCGGATTGATAGCGGGATGCTCACCCCGTGCGCGGCATCGAACCGTCGCCGCGCCCGACTGACGAATGACGCACCACCGAGCCCGGACTTCAGTTGGTGATGTCGTGCGTGCCGCTGTGGCCGCGCAAGGGAATGTAAACCTCCTCGAAGGCCTTGTGCGCGGGATGATTGGTGTACTTGTCGAATGCTGCCTGATCTTCGAATTCGATCACGAAGGCGTCGGTGAAGGGGCGCGGCTTGACGGTGCCGTCGGGCTGTTTTTCGCTGAAAACTCCCTGCACCTTAGTGCTTTTCAGCCAGACGTTTTTGATGCCCGGCACTGCAGAGGCCATCTTTTCGATGGCGTCGAGCACGCTCTTCTTTTGTTCCTCCGTCGTGCCGTCCTTGTAGTACAGGGTCACAACATGGATCACGGATTTTGGTTTACCAAATCTATTGGCGGCGAAGCCGGCGGCGGCGCCCAGGGCGACCAGCAGGGACGCGGCGGCGACGGCCTGGATCAGACGCAGATTCAGATGCATTGGAATCACTCCTGGATCGGTTCGGACTGAAGTGCAAGGGAGCGAGCCGGCAGGCCGGACCACTCTTCACAAATGATGATCGAATTAGCGGGGTTGTCGCGGAGGTGTTTGATGCTCACGGAGCCGACCAGGCGAGTCGGATCGCTACCCAGCAACTCGAGCAGAGCCGAAATGTCCTGCGTGGCGGCGTATTGCACGCCGTGCACGTCGTAGGTGTAAAACAGGGTTTGCGCGTCGGCCTCGACAATGACGCCGTCAATAGTCCGGCCCAGTTGGTTGACCATCAGGCGGCGGCGTTTCTCAATTTCCTCGGGCGTGATGCGCCGGCCGGCGAGCCAGATAATCGCCACGCCCGCCGTCATTACGAGCACGCCCGCCACCGCCAGGGAGGCGACCGGATACGCCGTAAGAATTGAAAGAACTCGCATCACTCCCTGTCCGCGCGAATCAGCGTGGCGTGCCTGTATCGGGGAAAGCCTTCTTATAATCTTTAAGAAACTGCTCCAGCCCGCGGTCGGTCAAGGGGTGGTTGAACAACTGGTCGAGGACCTTGAACGGCATCGTAGCGATGTGCGCTCCAGCTTGGGCGGCCTGCACCACGTGCAACGGCGAGCGCAGGGAAGCGGCCAGCACTTCGGTCTTGAATCCGTAGTTGGCATAGATGCCGCAGATGGTGTCGACCAGCGCCATGCCTTCTTCGGCGATGTCGTCGAAGCGGCCGACGAACGGGCTGACGAAAGTAGCGCCGGCTTTGGCCGCGAGCAAGGCCTGGGCGGCGCTGAAGCACAGCGTCAAATTGAAGCGGATGCCCTGTTTGCAGAGCGTCGCGCAGGTACGGATGCCGTCGCGCGTGAGCGGCACTTTGACGATGATATTGGGGTGAATGGCGCTGAGCTCGTGCGCCTGTTTGACCATGCCGTCGAATTCGGTCGCGACCACTTCGGCGCTGATCGGACCGTCGACGATGTCGCAGATGCGGCGGACCTGCTCCTCGATCGGTTTACCTTCCTTGGCGATCAGCGACGGGTTGGTGGTGACGCCGTCGACGATGCCCCACGCCGCGCCCTTCTTCAGTTCATCGAGATTTGCGGTATCGAGAAAAAACTTCATTGGCCCCTCCCTGCGGAATGCCGGCAGCTACCTGCGTTCGATGGAATTCTCGAGTATTCCCAGCCCCGAGATTTCCACCTCGACGCGGTCGCCCGGGTTCACCGGACCTACGCCCGGCGGAGTGCCGGTGGCGATCAGGTCACCCGGTTCGAGCGTCATGAATTGGGAAACAAACTCAAGAATAGCACCCACGGAAAAGATCATCTGCGAGACGGCCGCGTCCTGGCGGACCGCGCCGTTGACGCGGGTGACAATGCGCAGCGCGTCGAAGTCGACTTCCTCCTTCAACACCAGCCACGGCCCGACGGGGCAGAACGTATCGCAGCCTTTGGCGCGCGTCCACTGGCCGTCCTTCTTCTGCAGATCGCGGGCCGTGATGTCGTTGACAATGGTGTAGCCGGCGACATGGCGCAGGTAGTCCGCGGCGCGGATGCGGCGCGTGCGGCGTCCAATGACGACGCCCAGTTCGCCCTCGAAATCGACGCGCTCGGCGATTTCCGGGTAAATCACGGGCGCGCCGTGAGCGTTCAACGAGGAGGGTGGCTTGAGGAAGATGAGCGGCTCCGCGGGCGGTGCGTTGCCGAGTTCGCGGGCGTGCTCGGCGTAGTTGCGGCCGACGCAGACGATTTTCGAGGGCGACACCGGCGGCAGCAGGCGGATGCGCTGGAGCGGGTATGTGTTTCCATCGGAGGCGCGAATCGTGTCGCCGTCCACTGTGCCCTGAAGCACGCGGCGATCGGCGTCCGGGGCGGTGATCGGGACCAGGGAATCGCGTGAAAAACGAACGTAGCGGGTCATGACTCTCCAAACTGTACAAGCGCCGGAGCGGCGCGTATCGTTCATCTGTATCGCGATTTGTATCGCATTCTGTATTGCGAACTGTATCTCGATCTACTGCGCCACGAACTCAATCGCGACGCCGGGCTTACTCGCGTTGCCTTTGCTGTCGCTGGCCGAGATGGCATAGCGATAATGCTTGCCCGCGCTCACCTGGCGGTCGCTGTAGGTGACGTCTCCGGCCACTTCGGCCAGCTTGACCAGCGCGCCGGAACCCTCGGCGCGCCACACCTGGTAAGCCTTCAGGTCGGGCTCGCGACCAGGCTCCCAAGACAATTCGATGCTGTTCACTCCGGCAATCGCGGTCAGGCCGGACGGGGGTTCGGGCGGGAAAACATCTTTGTAAGTGAGACCGGCCGGCTTGGACAAATCGCTTTCGGCGAAGCTCTTTCCGGCCGGCACGAGCGCCTGAACCTGGTAGGTGTAATTCTGGTCCTCTTCGATCGCGGCCGCATCGAGCCATTCGGGCGTGGTGGCGAGGGCCACGGCCTGGGCCTTCGCCTCGCCCTTGATCTGACGGAAAACGCGCCAACTGGTTCCCGGCGGCGCGCCGGCGGCAGGCCAACGCAAGGTGATGCCGCCCGGACCGGCTGCGGTTTCCACAATGGGCACGGGCGGCACGGGCACAACATGCAGATTCAGCGGTTCGCTCCACTGCCCGCGGCGGCCAGTAGGCCCGACCACACGCACGGCGATGACGATGTCCTTGCCTTCCAAGCCCGCAATGGGCGCCTTGAATTCATAGCCCTGGGCTTGCGGCGGCTCGATCGGAATGCGCGTGGCGGCGGCGGCCCAGTGGTCCATCGAGGGGCCGGGCGGACCATAACGCAATTCGATTTCCCGCAAACGCTTGAGCACGAGTCCATCCGTGGTTTTGCCTGTGACGACCAGGCCGATGACGAGTTGACCGGCGTGTTGACGGGCATTCAAGACGGTGACGCGCTCGGGAATGTTCAGCGCCGGGGGCAGCGGCCCGCCGACGAAGCCGCATCCACACGCGGCAGCCATAGCCAGGACGACAAGCAAAGTGCGCATCAGAGGATGTAGCGGCTCAGGTCCTGGTTCTTCACCACGTCGGCGAGCTGCTTGCGCACGTAGGCCGTGTCGACCGTGACCTTTTTCTTTTTCATGTCGGGACCTTCGAAACTCAGTTCTTCGAGCACCTTTTCGAGGATGGTATGCAGGCGCCGCGCGCCGATATCCTCGGTCGCGGAATTCACCTCCCAGGCCATTCGCGCAACCTCGCGGACCGCATCGTCGGTGAATTTGAGTTGGATTCCCTCGGTCTCCAGAAGAGCCACGTATTGCCGGATCAGGGCGTTCTTGGGCTCCGTCAGGATGCGCACGAAATCGTTCTCGGTGAGCGATTTCAACTCGACGCGGATGGGGAAGCGCCCCTGCAACTCGGGGATCATGTCCGAGGGTTTGGATACGTGGAACGCGCCCGCCGCGATGAACAGAACGTGTTCGGTGCGGACGAAACCATAGCGCGTGTTGACGGTGGTGCCTTCGACGATCGGCAGAATATCGCGCTGCACGCCCTCGCGGCTGACATCGGGACCGTGGCCCGACTCGCGCCCGGCGATCTTGTCCATCTCGTCGAGGAAGATAATGCCGTTCTTCTCCACGCGATCGATGGCAATGCGCGTCACCTGATCTGGATCGACGAGCTTGTGCTCCTCTTCCTGCAGCAGATACTCATACGCTTCGGCGACCCGCATCTTCCGTTTCCTGGTGCGGCCGCCGAAAAGAGTGGGCAGAAACTCGCGCAGATTCATGTCCACTTCTTCGTTGCCGGTGTTGGTGAAGATCTCCATCGAGGGCCCGCGGTCCTTCACGTCGATCTCGACCAGCCGATCGTCGAGCCGGCCCGCGCGCAGCTTCTCGCGCAACTTCTCGCGGGTCCGTTCGACCGATTCATTGGGCTCGGGCGAGGGCGGCATCAGGATGTCGAGCAACCGCTCCTCGGCATTAAACTCGGCGCGCTCGGCGATCTCCTCGAGCTTCTCCTGGCGCACCATGTCGATGGCGATTTCGACCAGGTCGCGGATCATCGATTCGACATCGCGGCCGACGTAGCCGACTTCGGTGAACTTGCTGGCCTCCACTTTCAAGAAGGGCGAATTGGCGAGCCGGGCCAACCGCCGCGCGAGCTCGGTTTTTCCGACGCCGGTGGGGCCGATCATGAGAATGTTCTTGGGGACGACCTCGTCGGCCATCTCGGCGTCGAGCTTCTGGCGGCGAATCCGATTGCGCAGCGCGACGGCGATGGCGCGTTTCGCATCGGCCTGTCCGACGACGTATTTGTCGAGCTCGGCGACGATCTGGCGCGGCGTGAGTTCGTCCAGCAGGGGCTCGTCGCGATTGGAGTCGCCGGGCAAATAAATGACCATGGCTCAGCCCAGTTCCTGATACGTGATGTTGCGGTTGGTGTAGATGCAGGTGTCGGCGGCGATGTTCATGGCCCGCTCGACAATCTCACGCGCGGACAACTTCGTGTTTTCGAGCAGCGCCTTGGCTGCCGCTTTGGCGTAGCCGCCGCCGGAACCGATGGCGGCGCAGGGCTCGTCGGGCTCGATCACGTCGCCGTCGCCGCTGAGGATGTACGTGTTCGTCAGATCGGCGACCAGCAGCAGGGCTTCGAGGTGGCGCAGCACCTTATCGGTCCGCCAGTCCTTCGCCATCTCGACCGCGCTGCGGGCCAGGTTACCGTTGAACTGCTCGAGCTTGGATTCAAATCGGGAGAACAGCGAAAAGGCGTCCGCGGTGGAACCGGCGAAGCCGGCGAGGATGGTGTCTTTGTGCAACCGGCGGAGCTTGTTGGCGCCGGCCTTGAGCACCTCGTTACCGATCGTGACCTGGCCGTCGCCGGCAATCACAACCTTGCCGTTGCGGCGCACAACCAGGATCGTCGTGCCATGCATTCTGGGATTCATGAGATAGCCAACCATCCCAGTGTAACCAATGCGGCTTTTGGGCTGGCCAGGACCGCCAGTGTAGGCCGGCTCGCAGTGACGAACGCAGTCGCCAACGCCATGTTAGCCTTTTAGGCGCATGCCCTCGCCTGAACAGGTCTACCACCTGCTGCGGCCGCGCCTTCATCCAATCCGGCTTTCGCTGGTGATCCCGATGTACAACGAGGAAGCGACAATCCCGTTTCTTCGCGCGGCGGTGACCGAGTTCCTGCGCGATCTCCCCGTTGAGGCGGAAGTCATTGTAGTGAATGACGGCAGTACGGACGCCACGCTGGTGAAAGCCGCTGAATGGGCAGCCGCTGAGCCCAGGGTCAAGGTGATCCACCTTTCCCGCAACTTCGGACACCAACTGGCCGCGACCGCGGGTCTCGATTATGCGCACGGGGACGCCATCGTGCTGATTGACGCCGATCTGCAGGACCCGTTGTCCGTGATTCACGAAATGGTGGAGCGTTACCGCCAGGGCTACGACGTCGTCTACGGACAGCGCGAGGCCCGCCCAGGTGAGGGCGGATTCAAGAGATTCAGCGCCTGGGCCTTCTACAGACTGATGCGGACGATCGTGGCTCGGCATCTTCCAGTTGACGCCGGAGATTTTCGGCTGCTCTCCCGGGAGTGTTTGGACGGCCTTCAGCAGATGCGGGAGCAGCATCGGTTTTTGCGCGGCATGGTGGCCTGGGTTGGGTACCCGCAGTGCGCAGTGAAGTACCGGCGCGACCCGCGCGTGGCTGGAAGCACGAAGTACCCCCTGAGCAAAATGCTGCGGTTCGCCTGGACGGCAGCCACTTCGTTTTCCACGCTGCCGTTGCAGATCAGCATAGTTCTCGGCCTGCTCGCGGGACTCCTGGGCATCGAGGAGGCCGTGCGCGCGGTTGTGGCCTTGTTGGCGGGCCGCACAGTGCCCGGCTGGACTTCGCTGATGGTCGTTATCAGTATCCTCGGCTGCGCTGTGCTGATCGGCATCGGGATCGTGGGGCAGTACGTCGGGAAGATTTATGAAGAGTCGAAGGGGCGTCCGCTTTATCTGGTGGCGCGGACGTTCAATGTCTCACCCGCCGAAGAGCCGAACCGGAGCAGCACCGCTGCGCGGACGGCGGACTGAGCCGGCGAATCTCATCGGGGACGGGAATAGATTCCCAAAGCGACGCCATTCGGCGTGAGGGCGCTCCAGCCCAGACCGCGGATGATCGCCGCCGTCACGGCGCCGGGCGTTCCTTTCCGCATGGACTCTTGACGGCCGGGTTGTTGAAGGCCGCTTCGGCGAAGTAGGGTTCAGGGTATTTTTAGCGATATGGCAGGAAGGAACAGAACCCGATCAGCAGGACGATGCAGATGGCGATCGGAAGTAACGCGGAGTCGGAACTGGATCAACGCCTGTTGCGCGATTCTTCGGGTAGTATGGAAGGCTGCATGACAAGTTGGAGCACTGAGAGTCAGTCACGCTGTAGTGATTCAACGTGCATCTCAGTGATGTCTCCAAGCCACGCCTCGAGCAGGCCCGTTTCTTCCTTTGCCACCGCGCCCATCTCAATCAGCGCGCTGTAGCAACGCCTCATATTATCGGCGATTGCATCAACGCCGGCGTTCAGGCTCAGTGCCTTTAAACGATCGGCTATTGCACTGTTCAAAAGGTATCCCGGCACTTCGTCTCGAAAGTCCCGCAGCAGGTCATGCTCGTTCCTCTCCTGCCACACCGTTGCTTCGTGGAACTGGACCGACCAGCCGTTCTCCCACGCAATTGGCTGCGCGACGAAACTCCGCCAAATGTCCGTCATCCGAAACGAGCACTGCGACGGCAAATACATCAGCGGAAACGCATCCGCCCACCACGTCGTGTTCTGGCTATTGAACGGGCACCACGCACCCGCCTGCAGAGCCACCCGCCGGTCCATGCGAAAGCTCTGCGGCAGTTCGCAGACCAGCCGGTACACTGCGTCCACATCGGGATTCTCATCCGCCAGCCCTTGTTGGATCGGGCAATCCACCTCTGCCAGCGCCAGGTCCTCAAACCGCGGCGGCTCACTCCTGATCGCTTCGAGCGGCAGGCCCCGCGGCCATATCATCGCGTCCGTGAAGTAGCGGTACACATTCACCCAGCCCAGCGCGTCCACGCGTTTCACTTCGACGTGCCGCCGCCGCTCTGCCCAGAACGCATCGCGAGGAAAATTGTCGTCGTCCGTTTCAACCAGTACGCGCGCCCCATCGCGGATCGCCAACAGGTAACCGATGTTTTTCCGCGCATAGCTGCGCTCGGGGCAAACGGCCGCGTACTGCAACCCGCTCTCCCGTTGTGCCGCCAGGCCGTAGTACTCGCAGCCCTCCAACTCAAAGTCCGTCGGGCTTTTCGAATCCCCCACGAGCACGAATCGCAATCCGCGCCGCTGCGCCCCATGAGCCAGGGACCGCAGCGCCGCATTCGGCGCCGCAATCGAAGTCACCACTAGCGCGGTCGGCTCTTCGCGCGGTATTACCGGGGCCCTCTCCACACTGCTCACAGCACACCTGCCAGGCGTTCGCAGAACAATCCCGCTAGCCTGCCCAGCGCCTCCAGTACCGCCGCGGAGGAGAGGCGCGGGCTGGGGAAACTGTATTTGATCGGCACCTCCGCGCATTTCAAGCGGCGGCAGAAGACCTTGATCTCGGTCTGGAAAAAATGCGCGCGGCTGCGAATCCCGCGTGCCAACACCATCTTCAGCGCGTCCCGAGTAAACAGTTCGTATCCGCTGGTCATGTCTGTGAGCCGCGTTCCCAGCAGCAGGTTCGTCAGCACCGTCCCCGCGCGCGAGATGAACCGCCTCTTGAACGAAGCTTCTTCGCATCGTCCACCGCGCCCGAACCGTGTCCCAAAAACACAATCGTAACCCTGCAACATCGTCTCGAAGAACTGCGGCGCATCGGCCGGATCGTGCGAGAATCCGGCGTCAATCTCCAATATCCAGTCGCACCCTGCCGCGAGTGCGGCCCGATAACCGCACACATATGCGTCAACCACACAGCGGTTCTCCGGTGCCCAGACCACTTCGAGACGGGGTTCCGTGCGCGCCTCGTCTTCCAGTAATGCACGCGTTCCATCGGTGCTCGCTCTGTCGATGACTACAAAAAGCCGCAGCTTACGGAACGGGAACCGCTCGCATTGGTTAAGCAACGACCGCACAAATGAAACGCAATTGTCCGCCTCGTTCGCCATCGGGCATGTGATCCCGAGATAGAGGCTACGCACGTCCACTGGCTCTCATCCTTACTCGCCACGCCGATCCCCGGCTGGCCGCCTGATTTCGTTGCGCGGATCCTTGAGCGACCCACCATGATAGCAACTTGCAAAGGCAGGACCTGGACCGGATCGACGCTGTAGCCAGCGCGCTGGAAAATGCGGCCAAAGGTCTGCCCGTCGGTCCGTGATCCACATTGCCGGGATCTGACTGTGTGGACGCGTTCGCAGGCGTCGCACGCGGTGTATGCTGAATTCATCGGACCGGGCAGAGGAAGAGTGTTGTGGCGGAATCCGAGCGACTGCCCGGCGGATCTCTTCTAAGTTAACGCCGTGAAGGGCACACTGCTGATTGTGAACGCCGACGATTTAGGGGCTACCGGTCCCGTGAACGATGCGATTTTCTCGCTCATGGATCGGGGACTCGTCACTTCGGCCACAGTTCTCGCCAACGGCGCTGCGTTCACCGACGCTGCTGCGCGTCTGAAGAACTATCCCCGGTGCTCCTTCGGGGTCCATCTCAATCTAAGCGTCTTCCCGCCCCTCCACCCTACCCCAGGCCTGGCGCCCATTTTGGACGCGGCGGGGCATATGTCGAAGGCGCGGCTGGATCGCGTTCGCTGGACTCCGTCTCTTTGTCGCGCGATGTACGTGGAACTCTCGGCCCAGGTTGAGCGGTGTCTGGAAGCCGGCATGATCGTAAGCCATTTCGACTCGCATCACCACACCCACACAATTCCATGGCTTCTTCCGGTTCTCGTCGGACTTCGAGATCGATTCGGCGTGTCGAGAATGAGGGGCACCATCAACATCCTGCCCATGGAGAGCATGGCGAGAAAAAGAAGGATCAAGAAGGCTCTATTTGGGTTCCTCATGAGAACGGTGGTTCGGGCGCGGATTCCGGAAGGAATGGGGAGTTTCATCGATTTTTATACGCGGCACGAAAAGCGGATGAGTTTCGATTGGCGGTCGATCGAACTCATGGTGCATCCCGGCGCCACGTCGCCGCAGGGGCTTTACGAAGAAGTTCTGCTGCAGAAGGATTGGCTGAGTCAGCTCCCATTCCCCGCGCGACTGGGAACCTACTTCGACTTGTAGCATTATCCAAGCCACATAGCGTCGGGCGGGGCTAGTGGCTTGTCGCGGAGGAAACGTCATCGAGTTGTAACTATAAGGAGCGGTAGCCGCACCGCTCCACAACCGCTCCGAGCCGTGACCGAAAGGAGCAGTTTGCCGGATAGTAACGTATTCATAGAGACAGGAACAAGCAAGTCGCTGGCCCGGCATGTGGAAAGACTCCATATGATACCGGCTGGCCGATAGGTAAGGATGTAAGCATTGCTATTCCAAGGCTGGGAATGAGCCACGTACGCCTCGCTCTGGTTACCCATCTCTGGCCGGTGCCAGGCGCACCGCATGCCGGAAAGCCGATTTATGAAACGGCCCTGCGGCTGCGCGATGCAGTAGAGATCGAAGTCTTCGTTCCAGCTCCTCGCTACCCGCGGCCGCGTTGGCTCCAACCGGCTCGTTTCGCTTACCATCGCGTTGATCCCGGACAGGCTCCGCCGGGCCTGAAAACGCACTATCTGGAGTACTCTACGGTTCCCGGGATTGGACGCGCGTTCAATGGGCTGTGGACCCAAAGGGCACTCGAACCGGCGTTGCGCGCATGGAGCCCGGATGTCATTCTGTCCTATTGGTTGTACCCAACCGCGTGGGCCGCGCTGCGCGTTGGACGCCGCCTCGGTGTGCCCGTCATCGTGGGATCTCGCGGCTCTGACCTGCATCGCATGCCGGATGCTTTGGTCCGCCGGATGACATCGGCTACGCTGCGGAACGCGGATGCGGTCATTACGGTGACCGAAGATTTGCGCGGCGCGGCGATCCGTCTGGGTGCCAGTCCCGCCAGCACCCACTCGATCCCCAACGGGTGTGATCTTCGCGTTTTTCACCCGATCGAGCGGATCGATGCACGCCGCGCCTTGGGTTTGCCGGTTGATGGAAGACTGCTGCTCCAGGTCGGAAACCTGATTTCGAGCAAGGGCATCTTCGACCTATGGAGTGCTTTCGAAATGCTCGCGGCGAGTTACCCGAACCTGCGGCTGGCCTTGGTCGGCGAGGGGCCCGCCGAAGCCGCGGTCCGGGAGCGGGCCAAGGCGTCGGGGCTCATCCAACATCTGCTCCTGCCCGGCGCTCGTCCTGCTGCGGAGATCGCATTGTGGCTCAATGCAGCGAACGTAGTCTGCCTCGCCAGCCATGGCGAAGGCTGCCCGAATGTGGTCATCGAAGCGCTCTGTTGCGGTCGGCCCGTTGTAGGCTCAGATGTCGGAGGAATCCCGGAACTGGTCGTTGAGGGATGCGGGCTGTTAGCTCCGGCCAGGAACCCGTCGGCCTTGGCGAGAGCTATTTCGCAAGCGCTGGAAACGGTGTGGGAGCCGCATGCCATTGCCGCTAGCTTTAGCCGAAGCTGGGAGGATGTGGCCAGGGAAACACTGGCGATTTGTATGGCATGCCTGCCGCATTCCGGCGTGAAATGACTCCAACCGTGACTCCACCGACGTTCGTTCTACGTTGCTCCCGCTATGATAAGTAAGGAGGCGGCAGATCTTCTTGGGTCTTACGATTGCCCACGTAAATTATTCGCTAAAGGTCGGCGGGGCGGAGGTTCTGATCGCGCAGCTTTGCCGCCTCTATCGTGAGCGCGGGCACTCCGTTGAAGTGCACGGTCTCCAATACGGAGGCATCATCGGCGATCGATTGAGTCGGGAGGGCTTTCCGGTGTTTGTCCATGGCCCCGGGTCCCGTTGGCATGCCACTCGGAGTCTGATTCGGGCGTTCCGCCGCAGCCGCCCCGATGTGGTCCATTGCCATAACGCATTGGTTACCAGTTGGGTTGTCCCCGCCGCGCGTTGGGCCGGAGTTCCAGTGATCGTCAGCACACGCCATGGGTTGGTTCCTCCCCCGTTTCGATTCTGGCGAGAGTTGCAATTCGCTTGTGCGTCCCACTGGGTCAAGGCCGTCGTCGGAGTGTGCCAGGCCACTACCAGCAATCTCGCCCTGGCGCCGTTCGCCGTCCGCGATCGACTCATCACTATTTACAACGGCGCTTCACCTGCTCCGCAACCGGTTACGCCGCTCGACTTGCCGAAGCGCGGTTTCACATTGGTATACGTTGGACGGCTTGCCGCGCCTAAGGACTTCCCGACGTTGCTCAAGGCTCTGGCCCTGGTCCGGACCAGTAGAAAGGACGTTTTTCTGTGGGTGGTCGGCGACGGTGTTCTGCGGCCCTCGGTCGAGAAGCTATGCGCTGAATTGGGCTTGAACGAGGCCGTTACTTTCTGGGGCGAAAGAGCCGACACGGGCGCCTTTTTCAATGCGGCCGACGTCTGTGTGCTCTCTTCCAAGAGCGAAGGGTTGCCGATCTCTCTGCTGGAGGCTATGGCCGCCGGCCGGCCTGTCGTAGCCGCAGCGCCCGGCGCCGTTCCGGAGATCGTCGAAGGGGGCCGATGTGGCTTCGTCGTCCCAATTGGTTCCGTCCAGGGCTTTGCGCAAGCGATTCTGCGCCTCGCAGGCGATCCATCTCTATGTGCCTCCCTGGGAGCGGCGGCGCGCGTCCACTATCTCCAACACTTTACTGCGGAGCGCATGGCTGACAGATACCTTGAGCTATATCGGACTGGTAAGTGAACGCTGCTGCCTGGATCTTATGTTCTTGTCTCGCCTGGGTACTCTGGGTAATCGCCGGCTACCCGCTCTGGCTTGCGCTGCGCGCTCATTTCTGGAGCCGCCCGCCGCGCACCGGTCCCTTCGCGCCCGCAATATCGGCCGTCATCCCGGTTCACAATGGCGTCCGATTCCTTAGTGCCAAATTGGAAAGCGTCCTAAGTTCAGACTACCCGCCGGATAAACTCAACATTCTGATTCTGTCGGACGGTTCTGATGATGGGACAGATGATTTGGCGGCAGATTTCGCAAGTCAGTTTCCAGATAGAATCCGTTTCCTCAGGCTTGCCCGCGCCGGCAAGGCTGCAACCCTGAATGTCGCCTTGGCCGAAGTGAGTTCCGACGTTTTGCTATTCACCGATGTCCGCCAGCGGTTGGACCCCGCCTGCGTTCGATATCTGGCGGAGCCAATGCACGACCCTCAGGTTGGCGTGGTGAGCGGCGATCTGCTGATCCTGGCCGGGGAATCCGCCGAAGAATCCAACGTCGGTCTGTATCGGCGCTACGAAAGCTGGATTCGCAAAAACCTAAGCTCCACCGATTCTCTGTTGGGCGCGACCGGGTCGATCTATGCCATTCGTCGCGCCCTGGCTCATTCTATGCCGAAGGACTGCATTCTCGACGATGTTTGGCTACCCATGCAGGCAGTGCTCGCTGGATACCGCTCCGTTTGGAACGAGCGTGCGATTGCTTGGGATTTCCCCACTGGTCTGCAAGAGGAGTTTGTCCGGAAGGTGAGAACACAAGCTGGTGTGTTTCAGCTTCTTTGGCAACTGCCGGGTCTGTTTTCTGTGCGCAATCGACTGCGCTGGCCCTTCTGCGTCTTGAAATTTGGCCGCTTGCTTATGCCCGAGGTTCTGCTGACTTGTCTTTTGGTCAGTTTCTGGTTGCCGGCGCCCCTGCGCTGGTTCATCTCAGCGGGTCAGTTGCTTTTCTACGCTTTGGCGATGCTCGATGTCTTTGTGCCGGAAGGCAGTTTGTTTAAACGCGCGACAACTCCCATCCGCGCATTCGTTGTCCTGTTAACGGCAGCCTTGTTTGCTGTTTCATTCTTCTTTACGACACCTGATAAGCTCTGGAAGCGCACGCATGTTCGCACACCCCGGCACGGCCCGCCAGCCTAGTAATCGTTGTTCAGTCAATGGGACATATTTATTTTGCAGTAACTTCTCCACCTGTCTCGACGCTTCCACCCATCAGCGTCCCAGGGCCGCTCGGCAGGTAGATAAACGCGCCAATATCCTTCTTGCCGAGAATGCTCCGATTCAATAGCGCAGCCGGGAACGCGAGCGGCGATGTTGGACTCCAGCCGTACTGGACGGTTGATGACAAGTCTGCCCCGGCGTTATGCGCGGGCGATGAACTCGCGAGTGTAACATTGTTGCTAGCCAACGCGGCAAAGAGCGGGTCACCCGTCTTGTCCTGCGCGCCGGCCTGCCCCCAAGCTGACAGCGTGCTGTAATACGACCCCTCGGAATAGATGAAATTGCTCTGCTGCGTGCCGTAAATGTTGAAGTTCGACGTGAAGCCCGTTCCGTCCGACGTGAAAATGACTTGGGCGCCCGGAACCGTCGTCCAGAAGATGTTGTTTTCGACCACGCCGAACGTGCCGCTATTGTTGGCGAAGCCACGGTAGGAGAAGCCGGCGAACGTATTGTAATAGAGATAGTTTCCGGTGGCATTCGTTGCGATGACGCACTGATACTCATTCACACTGATATTGTCGTAAATGTAATTACCAGTGGAGCCGCCGATCAGGTCGGTTGTAAGGCTCAGCAGTCCCTGCTCGCCGATGGAACGACTGTAGCGGTACGTGTTGTAATTCGAGGCGTCCTGAAGTTGCGTGCAGTAGTTGCCATTGTTCTGGCAATCGCTGTATTCGATGAGCGTGTTTGTGCATTTCGTGCAATAGACGCCGTGCCCGCTGCCACCCTGATAGACCGTGGCCGCCGTGTGGATGTAGTTACGGTAGAACGTGTTGTGGCTGAACGTATATGAATCAATGCCGTAGATCGTCCCGTCCTTGTTGACGTATGAGCCGCTGCCGTTGTTATCCCACAAGTCGCAGTACAGGATCTGGTTGTGAGCGGGCCGCGAGTTGGTTCCGTGGTTCATACCGCGCACCAGTGCCCGCATGAACATGAGGTTTTGAAACGTCAGATAGCTTTGGCCATAGACCCTTACGTCGTAATCAATCGTCGGCCACTCGACCTTGGCGATATTGCCGGACGTCGCCACCCAGACGATCGAGGACAGGCCGGCGTTCGATCCGGTGATGTCCCACTGGCCCGGGCTGACGCTGCTGCCGGCGCCGGAATTCTGCGCGTACTCCGTGATGCTGGATATGTCATTTCCGTACCACACGCGAGTCAGGTTGATTGGGGCGGACGTGAGAGGATTTGTGGTGAGAGTAGAGAACAGATAGGTGCTCGCCGGGAGAGATGGGTCCGTGGCCGAGATCTGGAAGTAGTCGAAGTATGAGGTCTGGGAGGCGACGCCGCTGTAGCCCATGCTTACGCGGGTGATGTTGGCCGAGCCTGTGTTGACGCCGCTCTGGGCAAACTCAAGACTCCAACCGCTCCCGCTGTTCAGCCAGATATCTATCTCGCCCACGGTTGCGCTGATCACCACCCGCGCTTTTACCTTGTACCAGGTGGATGACGCGATCGCTGTCGTCCCGTAGAATTCCTGGCTGCCTGCTGCCGCGGCGTAGTTATAGATGCGCAGTCTGTTCGGCGTCGGGTCGCTACTCGATGAGAAGCATGACCGCGACGATCGGGCTGCCGCCGTTGCCAAATTGCCCGACATAGGTCCGCGCCGCGGCTGAAGCGCCCGCCTGGACCCAAGTCTCGAACCAGTACTCCGTCCCATTGGCGCCGTTCCAGGCGCACTGCTGGGCTGACCCGAGAGCCGCGCCATAACTGCCGCCGCCGGAGGGCCCCGTAATCCCAAACCCGGCCCAAGTGTTCACGCTGCCCTGCGTCGCGCTCCAGGTGGCGCTGTAGGCGCCCGACTTCGAATGTGTCCTGCAGGGCATAGGAGCCGCCGCCGCGGCCCCAATGCGCCGGCGCCGTCGCGCCGTCCAGGATCGGCTTGTTGCCGCTGCCGTAGTCGGCGAAAGTGATCTGACTCCCGCTCGTGCCGGAGGACGGCGGCAGGAGCTTCTCGTGCCAGATGCAGCCGCGCTGAAATAGGATGGAGTCTCCGGGGCTGAAGGTCTGCGCGTTGACGTGTGCGATTGTCAGCCAGGGCGTCGATGTGCTCGTGCCGTTGTTCGAATCGCTGCCGGTGACGACGCAGTTGTCAACGTAATAGGTGGTTGCCCTGGCCGACGTGGCCAGCAGCAGAAGGAGCAAAGTTTTCTTCATCGGTTAAGGCTCCAGCATGACCGCGGCCACGTTAAAGGCCGAGGCCGCGGCGATCAGGGTCCCGCAGGAGGCGGGCAGCACACCGGCCGTCGCCGTGTTCGTGCAGGTGCCGTACTTATAGCTCGACCCTGATGCGAGCAACTGGTACAGACCGGTGTTCATGTTCCAGGTGTAGATGACTCCGACCGTGCCGCTTTCCGTCCAGGCGAACAGGTACGAACCGGCTGCCAGGGTGACTGTCGTGTTCGTTGCCGACACGACGCCGCCGGACCCAAGGCTGATTCCATTGCCCGAACCGATTGACCAAAGCTTTGAAGACCCGGCCGCATTGTAAAGCCCGAAATCGGCAGTCTGGCTGGCGTCGATGGTTGATATGTCGATGGAGGCTTTGCTGATCGACGTGTTGAAGGGCAGCGTGAAAATGATGAAGCGCACCGTGTTGGCAAGCCCCGTTCCTCCTAGCGGCTGACTGCTGCCGTTGGTCGGCGGAAGGACGGTACCGGGGAACCAGTAATTGAGGGTCTGCGTCGGCAGGTCCGGCGCCGTGATGTTCCGGAATGTGGGGTTGGCTGCTGAACCTGAACACGGCCCACCCAGGAACGTGTTCTTGGTCTGCGTGTTGAGGCTCGCAGTCACGGTTCCGCTGCTGGTGTCGGCGACGGAGGGCGTCGCGCTGAGGACCGTCCCGTCGCCGGAGAAGGTGACGCTCGTGACTGTTCCGGCATTGGCCGGCGTACAGCCGGTCGCATTGCCATTCGCGCCCACGCCGCGGGCATAATTGCCGGAGCTGCAGGTCGTGGGAGCGCTCGCCAGCGCGGTCGCCGTGGCTGCATTGCCCGTGATGTTGCCGCTCGGCGCCACGTAATCCGTCCCCGCCACGGCCGCGACAAGCTGGCCGGCGCTGTTGGTCTTGGTGATGGAGCTGGATGTGGGCAGCGCCGCGCCGCCAATCTGCGCCACCATCGGATTGGGATAGGAGCCGCTGAGATCGCCGCCCGCCTGTCCATTGGGCGGTAGCGCGGTGGGGAGCGAGTACCAGCTCATATTCCCGTTGCCGTCTGTCACCCAAGTCTGCCCGCTGACTCCGGACGTGTTCGGCAGCGTCAGAGTCCATGAGCCAGCCGCCGACTGCACGGTGACCGTCACCGCCCCGGAAGTGGCGCCGCCCATCTGCACAAATCCGCTACCGGCCCCTCCGCTCTTGAACCCGGCCGGATTGTTCAGGATCCATGAGCTGTCGAGATAGGGCGTCAACACCTTCGCGTCCGGCCCACCGTTCCCGATCAGCAGGTATTGGGGCGTGAAAGCGCCCTCGTTATTCGTCACCGTGCCCGTGGCGGCCGGGGTGCAGCCGGCGGCGTTGCCACTCGCGGCGATCCCCAGCGGATAGTTGCCAGCCGAGCAGGGCGTCGGCGTGGACGCCAAGGCTGTCGCTGTGGCCGCGTTGCCGCTTGTGTTGGCTGCGTTGTTTGGGATGTCGGCTGAAGCCAGCGCGCGGAACGTGGGCGCCCCGCTGCCCCCGGTGGCCGGCCCCGCGTACACGCTATTCAGCCCCTGAGATCCGAAAGCCGCCTGACGGCTCGTGTCGGTCGGGTGGACGTGATCCGCCCGCGAGTAATTGGCAGACGAGCCTGCCGCGCCGGTGCCGTCCATGGCCGGAGTGGCGGCGGAGGCCGCGGGGATCGCCGGCGCGCCAGAAAGCGAGCCGTAGGGATAGCCGGAGCCAATCTGCGATGCCGAGAGGCTCAGCGGGTCGCTACCGGCCGCGGCGTGCGTGCTCGCGTGCAGGCTCGGCGCGAAAGTGGAGGGCACGCTGGAGAGAGCAGACCAGGGCCAGGTCGTCGGAAAGGTGGCCACCGTGCCATCGCCCCGGATGTATTGCAGGATCGTCCCGTTGGCGGAGACCGCAATCGTTCCGTTCGCCAGGAGCGGGCTGCCGGTTACCGTGAAGGCGGCCGGCATCGTCAATCCGACATACGTGAGGCCGCTGCCGCCGGCGCCCGGACAGGTAATCAGCGTCACGGTTCCGTTCGACTCGTTGATGCACCAGGTGCCATTCCCAGGGTTTGCCAGACGTGCGAATACACCGCCCGCGCCTCCGATCAGGAAATCACCGGCTGACACCAATGGATCGGTGAGGATGATTGGCTTGTTGCTGAGGTCGGCATAGTTCCCGCTGGTGGCAACTGGTGCGAACGATGGCCACGTTCCGGGTGCTCCATTGATGGGAGCCTGGAACTGCGAGCCGAGGCCGAGGTTCGTCACTGCGGTCGCGCCAGTCCCGAGCAGCGCCACCAGGTCCAGATACGTTGCGACGCGGACGGCGGAGCCGGTCCAATACGTGAGCCCCGCACTGCTCGGGGGCGCCATGCCGCCGGTCGCCGCCGCATAGATCAGCGAGCCGTCGCCGTTGATGCCGACGACCACCTGGCCGCCCGGGTTTGGCGTGGCCAGCACACCGCCCAGCACCCCGGACGCCGCCGGCGGCAGAACGTAGGCCGCGATGGCGGGTGGAAGCAACACTTCGACTTGGGCCACCGTCTCAGGCACGGACGAGGCGTGGATCACCCAATAGGTGAGCGGCCGGTTGGCGTTGAATCCGATGGAGCGTATGGCATAGGTGTACCCACCGAATCCGCAGTCCGCGATCGGATAGAGATTTAACTGCCGCTGGAATGCGCCGGCCGTGACAGTGAGCGTGGTCGTCGTCTGGGGGATTTTCACGCTGCCGCAGACGACCGTCGGATTCTGGATGGACAGGGTGCCTGTCCAGGGCTGACCTTCCGGCGTGTTGATTGGGCCCGTGATCGTCACCGGCGACTGCGCGGGGAGCCCAACGGGAGCGCAGAGCGTAAGGAAAGAAAGAAGAACGAGGCGTTTCATTTGAATGGGCTCCAATCGCTTAATGAATGAACTTGCTGAAGTGCTCACCGATCAAAGGCAGAAGCGCCACCGCGGCGTACTTCAGAATCGGCAGCAGCCGGTCGATCCAGTCTGTGTTGGCCTTTTTCTCACCCGCCTCCTCCGCGTGCGCATGTTCCAGTTCCGATACGCGCGGCATGAGATCCATGGCCCTGGCGACCGAGACCTCCTGGACGGCGCCGCTCACTTCGATCAGGTGCAGCCTGCCCTCGGCCTTGGAAACCCTGCCATTCTGCACGCCCACGCGCTCTGCAATGCTGCTGAGTTTTTCGTCATGCACAGCGCTCCCGGTCTTAAGCTCTCCGATGTCGGTTTTGAGAGTTGTGAGATCGTCCTTGAGCACCTTGAGGTCATCGAGGATGCGTGTCCACATCGCGGTCTCTGGTTGCGGGGGCAGCATGGCGGGGCTCCTTGCTCAGTGGCGAGGCACTGCGAGTATGATTTTTCTCTGCGTGGAATGAGTGGCGGCGCGGCGGCGCCGCCACACGACTATCTAGCCGGCGGATCGGCAGGCGCTACCGCCTGCGGCGAGATCGCCTTCAGGACTTCAGCCCAATTCGCCGGCAGCGCATGGGCGAAGCCATACAACCAGCGATAGAAGAGGCCGCTGGTCGTGGTCGGTTCCGGCAGGGCATGCACGGCCGCCGCAAGGACGGCAACCGCCGCCCACACCTGGACCAGCGGATTGCGAAGCAGCGTGATGGGATCCACGGGCGACACCTCGATGCTCAGGCCGCCGCGAGAGCGGGAGCCACAACCGCGGGCGGGACCGGCTTGGCCGCGGCCTTGATAGCCGGCAGGATGGCCTTGATGTCAGCGACGAGCGCTGCGTCGAGACTGACGCTCATGCCGCCGGCTCCGACAGCCGCACCCGCATCTTCGATGGCCTGGATGACCACACCGAGGACGGCATCGCCCACGCGCTCCACGTTGGCGAGCTGCGGACAGACGAGGGCCGTGATGGCCTCGACCGTGGGTGCGTCGGCCTTGGCGGCCTGCAGCACCGGGAGTGCCTTGGTTTCCACGAAACTGGCGACCTTCTTGATGTCGCCGATGGCCACGGCATAGGCGTGGCTGAGGGTCAGAATGAGAGACATGGTTTGGCTTTCTCGCCCTTGACGCAGGGCGCGCGGTTGTTGGTCTGTCGGTTTCAGGGAAGCGGGATCGGGACTGTAAACTTCAGCAGGTCCAGCGCTTTGCTGATTACGGTCTTGAGCATGCTTGCCTTCTCGCGCCAGGGGCGCATGGCAATATCGATCGATTTCGCGGACTCCTCGAGGTGCTCCGATGTGCCGGCAACATGCGCCAGCGTCGCCGAGACGTCCGGATCCGCGAACAGCACATCGAGGTCGCGCGCGGCACCGGCGATGTCCTGGAGCGTCTTCTGTGTGACCTGGCCATTAGCCGCGAGCTGCGCGTCGGCGGTCGCCAGGAGGTGGTCGAGCTGCTGCAGCGGCGCTCGCGCCGCCGCCACAGTGACATCTGCAGTACCGGCGATCCGATCCAGGTCTTGTCGCAACGCGCGCTCCAGCTCCGTCGCCTCATGCAAGGAGCCCCGCGCCTCGATCAAAAGGTCGTGGGTGTCGGTTCGAAGCCCACGAACCAGATCGAGCGATTCGCGCGCCGTCGCCTCGACCGAACGGCTGGTCTGGTAGCTCTGCGCGGCTGCCGCTTTGATACTTCCCGTCGTGGCGAGGAGCTGCGATGCCAGGCAGGCGCGATTCGCCTTGCAGTCGTTGAGATAGCGCAGCGTCCAGGCGGTCTGCTCCAGGCCCGGGCGCACGTTGTGAACGGCGAGCGCCGATTCCGTCAGGAGCCAGCCGCAGAGGCTGAGCACGCCGATGAGGCAGACGAGCGCGGCGCCGGTGAGGTATAGGATCGGCCCGCGCATCAATGCACCACCGCCCTGCAACACGGGCAAACCGGTCTCCCGGTTGTGGTGGTCGCCGTTGCCTTGGGGACCAGCACATTGAAGTCCGCAGAGAACTCCCACGCATCCGGCATCAGCAAGCCGCGGAATGCACGACTCTCCTCCGGCCCCGCATATTTGCGGACAGCGGCCGTTTTCAGATCGTCGTATGCCTTCTGCGCGGCCTGCAACCTCTCGTATGCCGCCTTCAGCTCCTTCGCGTCCTTCGGCTCCAGGGCCACCACCGTTGCGTTCTGCCCGGCGGCTGCCAATGCGAAGCCGAGCAGTAAAACAATGCAAAGCGCGTGTTTCATGTGCATGCTCCCCCTAACCGTTCCCCATCCGCGCGAGTGCCAGTGCCGTCTCAACCTGAGCCATCGCGAGGATCGACCTCAGCTTGGCTGCATAGCCCGGGTCGGTTGCATAGATCGTCGCCACGTCGGCGATGAGCGCCTGGAGATCGTGGCTGCCAGGTAGCTCGCCCAGGCCGCGGCGTAAGACTTCCCTCGGTGATCAGCCGCGCATGACATTCGAAGCAATCGGCGAGCGAATCGAACGCCGCGAACTCGAGGACTCGGCGTTCCTGCATCGCGCCGTCGATGTATTCCTTCGTCGCGAGGGTCTGCGTTTGGCAGCCAGGAAAGCTTTTGATTCCGAAGCAATTATTGGCGGGCGCGCTGGCGCCCCAGCCACTTTCGAGCGCCCACTGCGCAACCGTGATTTCAGCCGGGAGTCCGGTAGCCTTCTCGCAGAGACAGGCCGCCTTCGCCGCGGCTGCAAGCCGTGGAAGTTGTTGGGATGTCAGCATGGGTTATTGAATCTGGAAGGTCGAATGGCGAACAGGAAGGGGCAGCGGCCACCCGAACGAACACAGGTGGTCGATGGCCCAGAAACCAATCCAGGACGGATTCACCGCCGCATCGGAAACCGCCAGCCATTCCCGGTCCCACGGACACCCGCCGTTGAACCAGGGGATCAGATAGGCGGACGTGGCCCGCGTCCAGGCCATCGGCGCCGTCCAAGGGAAGGTCATCGCTTCATAGGCTTTCGCGAAGTTGCGCTCCTGCGATGCCGAAGTGAAAGCGCCTCCATCTTGAGCCGATTTAATCCGCTGCCGGACTGTTGCTGGTACTCGATGGGGAGATTCACGTAGCGGTTCAGTTGGCCGCCGACGCCATACGCATTCTGGGTCGGATAATTCACGTCATAGGGCCACAGCAGTTCGAACTGCGCGCCCGGAACCACGGCCAGGACGGCGGTTCGGATCCCATCGATGTGAGCCTTGAGGCGGGCGCGCAGAAAGTTGGCGTCGGCATAGCCATTGATGGAAGGGTCGTCGGTGGCATGGCTGAACGTGGCCAGCGCGCGCCCCAGCGCGGCTTGCGCCGCCGTCGCGGTGTTGGCGTCGTAATACGCCATTCCGGCCTCAATGTGATGCCCATCGCTAGTGCTGGTACACCAGTCAAAGAACCACCACAGGAACTCGCCAAACTGCAGCCAGGGGGTGAGCCCGGCCGCGCTCAGAATGGACGCCGCCTGGACGTAACACGCGGCCAAAAACGCCGTCACCGTCGCCGGGTTGAAACAGCACTGCGAAGTCTGCAGCTCGATGTAGGCCGCATCAGTCACGCCCGGCGTGTATCCGCCAGAGTTGCTGAGCTCGGTGGTCAACGAGAAGTGGTCCGCGTCGAGCACCGTGATCAGCCACGCGCCCGATCCGGAGGCGCCCGCGGCATGCCATGTGTTGCCGGTAATATAGCCATGCCCGGTCTTCCTGGATCGTCGGATCCATTCACGGCCTCCACGAAGCCGGCGCCCCATGTGCCGAATCCAGTCGCCGTAAGCACCTGCGTTCCATCAGCGAAGCGCTGCGTCCACGCACCAGCAGCCGTGTTCGCGTCCGGAGGCGCCAGCAGTTCCTGCGAAAACGCCACGGTCAACGTCATCCCCGCCGCGTGCCACAGCGCGCACAGATCCGCCAGGTAATCCTGGAACGCCCGGTTGAGCGGGCTGGCCTGGCTCGCATCCACCTGCCACGTCCCCTCGGTGCCGGCCCCGATGTCGCCGGTCATCGCAATGGTCCCGGTCGATCCGCTGCCCGCGGAAACGCTCATCGTAAACCCATTGATCGGGCTGAGCGAGGTCACGGTGAACTGACCCGGCGTGGAGGTCGGCGCCGCGTGGATGCCCACGAACGTCCCATTCACGGCGTTGATCAGGCGTTGCGCGAGTGTCGATCCATCGGGATTGTCGGCGGGGTACATGGCGGCCCCGAGACTCGTTCCAGAGATGTCCAGCCAGAAAACGTCTCCGTCGCCGAATCCGCTCCCACTGCCGAAAGGCCCGGTCAGCGTCACCGTGGCCGAGTGGAACGATCCGCCATTGCGAACGCGCTTCAACGCGAAGAAAACGCCTGCGTAGAAGTCGAGATCCCCGAGCAGACCAAGCTGCTGATAGTTCCAGAGCACGCGCGCCGGCGGGATCTTATAGGTCTGGTCGGTGTCGAAGTCCGCGGCCGCGCTGACATTCGGATAGGTCGTCGCGGGCGCGACCGGATCGCTCAGCACAGCCGCCTGAAGGTAATCGAAAAGGCAGGTTCCGGAGGCCACCGTGAGCACGACGGTGTGATTACCCGCTGCCACTCCTGCCGCAATCAATCGGCGCGCGTACACCGGCGAAAAGGCATCGGCGTCGGTGTTTATGGTGACTGCCGCTGCGCCGTCCACTGAAATACTGAACTCGCCGCCGGATCGTGCTCAACTGCGTTCCGAGATAGAGATGGTGGACCTGCTGGCACCAGTAGGTCACCGTCACCGAATCGGTAGCATGGCCCGACTGCTCGGGCGAAGCCGTGGAAATAGGAGCCCACCTGCAAAGACCAGCCGGAGCCCGAGTATGCGGCCCAGGCGTCTTGGCTGCCGACCGTCACCGAGCCGGGCCCGGCGACTTTCAGCGGCGTGACGCCGCCCGGATCCTACGACGGTCCAGTTCGAGAAGACCATCGAGAATTCCGTGGAGGCGAAGGCCACCAGCGAACACAGGCCCGACTCGACGAGCGTTCGCCGCAGTGTTGCCGTCCGACGCCGAACAGGCAACGCTCGCGCCGCTGTTGGTGCGCGCGGTGAGAACTACATTGCCGCCATTCGTCGACGCCGTCGCGTTCGGGTCGACGCCAGCATTCACCAGCGCAGCCAGCGCGGCCGCGATGCTGGCGGAAGTGTCCCCGGCCAACTGCACGTAGGTGTAAGTGTTGGACCCGATGGTGACGAAGTGGCTGTAGCCGGTCCCGAAAGAATTGAGAAAGGCGAATGCCACCGTGGACGGGCTGCTCGCATCGTAGGGCATCCCCGGTGCCAGAGTCAGCCAGATCTGGCGGCAGCTCGCCAGAGCGAGCGCCGAGAAATCCAGGTGGAAGTGCATCGAAGTTGGATCGACGCCGCCGGTCAGCTTCGCCGTCTGCCCGCTCGCCATGGAGGGGCGCCCAAACGGGTAGATTCCGGTATTGCCCGCAGTCTTGTACATCGACAGCAGCTCGATGCCGTTGCCGTCGCGCCCCGCCTGAGTGCAGGCGACAGCGACAACTCCGCCATTCACCGTGATCCCCGGGCCGGTTTTGGTGCTCGCAAAAGCGGCCGTAAACGTGGTGGGCGTGATGGCCGTGACGGTCACGATCTCGCTGTTGGAACCGTCCGAATTCGCCATCGTCAGGGCGATGCCGACCACGATGTCCGTCATGGCCGCGGGTGTGACCGTCTGCGCTCCGGTGGCGATGCTGGCAGCTATCGGTGGTGGCGATGCCCGCGCTGGTGGCCGAAAGCGGAACGGTCGGCGAAGTGACAGGAGTTGATGAGCGCCGCCATGTTCGCGGCCACTTGCGCGAGCGTCTGGCCGGTCGCGATAACGGCGCCGTTGTCGCTGTCGAACACCTCGTTACCCAGGAAGACGAGCTGGATCCGGTCGTAGTTCGTGGGCGTTCCCACCAGGGAAAAGAACACGATCGCTGCGGCGCCCCCGGTGGTCGAAGTGGGCGCCGGAAGTGGCACGACGCCCGAAGCCTCACTGGAATTGATGTAGCTGAGCATTCCCCACGGAACCGACTGGTACTTCGGCCCGATGGGCGACATGCAGCCGCGGACGGCCAAGTCGAAATCCAGCGTCACGCCGGCCAGAGAAAAGTCAGGCAGGTAGCGGTTGGCGAGCAGGTGGCCGAACTGATCGTCGGCGTCAAAAGCATCAGCACGACAAAATCCGCCTGGTCGCTCCACGCCCCGCTCACCATGAATCCCGAGGCGCTGGCTTGAGTCATCGCGGCGAAGCAGCCGCGGCGGTCGAATCCGCGCAGATACATCGTGCGATGCGGCTGCAGTTTGGAAAGTCGCTTCTGTTGGCATCAGGGGTTGATAAAGACAGTCATGTCGCTGCCGGGATACGTCGTCCCGACGGCGGTCACATCAACGCGGATAAGCTGGCCGGCCACGATCTGCGTCGACGTTGCCACGGAAGCGGAGGTCGCGCCGGCCGGGACAGTGACGGTTGCATATGCGGCCGCGTTCACAAACACGGCGACCACCAGGGCCGCGCCGGTCGGAGCTTGCTTCAGTTGAACGGTGATATTGGCCGGCGTGCTGGTCTGGGGCATGGCGGCAATCGGCCCGAGGTCGGAACCGATCGCCAATGTCCCCGGAACTCGCGATCGCGGCGGCCGGGGCGGCCGCGGTACCCTCAGCACCGCCGGTTTCAACGAAGAGATAGAAATCTCGGATCGCCAGCCCCTGGGGCAGGGGCAGCGCCTCCAGTCCGGACGCGCTGACCGCCACCGGCTCGATCATCAGATACTGCTGGGCGAAGCCCGCGACGTCGATGGCCCACCATGGCCCTATATCCATGGTTGCCAGGGTCGTCACTCGTCCGGGATTGATATCCTGGGTGCCCACGCCCCAACCGGCCTCCTCAATCCAAAACACCGATGTGGCGTCGGGGGTGATGCCCCAAGTCCCGCTAATGACGATATTGCCGCGCGCATCGTTCGACGCGATTGTGGCCACCTGTCCGCGCCCGGTTCCCGCAATGATCCGAACGATACGATTGATTTCGGAATTGACGGTCAGGCTGAGGCTGGAATCGGCGATGCCGGAGGTGAGCCCGCTTCCCGTGTTCTGGGCGCGAATCACCAATTGAAGAAGATCACCGGCGGCGTACCCGAACCAACCCACGCCAACGGTGAGCGTGTCTGAAGTATTTGAAACGATGAGGTAGTCGTTCATCCACTGCGGCATGTCGGCGCCGCCGTATTGAGTGCTCTTCCAGCCGACGATGGAACAGAAGCGCCCGGCGAACTCATTGACTGTCCAGCCCGCGCCCAGGACGATAAATGTTCCGGTCGACCCGCCCGTCCAACCGGTAACCGTTCCCGCCCAAACACCTGGGTGCATCAGCCGCTTCACGCGCACCCGCAGGGTCTGGAAGCACTGATCCGGCATGGGAGTGTCGATCCAAGATGCTTCCAGCCCATGAGACAACTCAAAAGCGGCCAGCACTGCGGCGCTGCGGCCGGCATAGAACAATGTCTGTGGGCTGCTTCCCATCCAGGCGTGACACGCCACTGTGCCCGGCGCCCATTGGATGCCGGAGACCGCTACCGTGTTGGTATTCGTTCCGGCCGGGATGTAGCAGGATACGAAGCTGCTCAACGGCGTTACCGCGCCGCTCGCGTCCTCCGCCGCGAACGCGCACCAGACGGTCTGACCTCCCGCCATCGACCCGCCAGTGGACGACGTAGTAGCCTGCGCCGGCACGAATGGAGGCCGCGTGTTTTGCGAGAAAGTATTGACCGGCAACAGACCTTGGATGCCGAAGATCCGCTCCTGCGGCGCCAGGCTATACCATCCGGTCGAAGAATAAAGAGCCAGGCGGCTATTTGCGCCCGGATGGAGCGGGTTGATGGCGTCGCCGCAGTCTCCGATCATGATCGGATAGGGCGGCCGCATCGGCAGCATCGATCCGGAGCCATTGCCGCCGGGCGTGGTGGCCTGACCGTAAGCATTCGTGTACCAGTCATCCTCATGCCACTGCAGTAGCAGATCGACGGTCTCGAAATCCGTGCTCGGCTTGAGTTGCAGGATGCGAAATAACTGCTGGCTGATGCCGGCCTGGGCCCAACTGAGCATCACAATCTGGCCGATCTGAAGCTTGACGCCTTTGAACGTCGTCGTGATCTGGATCTGGAACGTCCCGCCGGGATCATTGCGCGGATTACCCCACGCATTCTCCGCAAACCAGGTGTTCACGATGCGGCGGACTTGGTCGTAATTGGCGAAGCCCTCCGCCGGCGGCGCGGCGGTCGTATTCTGAGAGACCCGCTGCAGGGCCGGAAGGTCCGCCAGAGTCAGTGAGTCGACGACATACTGATTGTCCTCGTCCTGCCAGTTGACGGTCACCAGCGCCGGTAGATCCGGGTTGGAGCGCTGCACGATGTTGAACTTCGGCTTGCCGCGGCCCTCGTTGTCGCGAATGATGTTCGATTCGTCGAAGGCATAGGCGACGTAACCGTTTCCGGCCGTGCCATCGGCATGCACGCTGGCAACCGCCGTCGAATAGTTCGATCCATCGGGCAGCGTGGGCTGCTGGTCCGCAAGGGTCTGCTTTACGACCAGCGTGAGCGCGCCGCCGGAGTTTGGCACGGCGACCCCGTTCATGGAACCGAGCATCCCGCGCGTGGCCTGAGCCGCGCTCCGGCGCTGCCGCAAGACGTTCTGGTACTTATAGCGGTCCTTTGTCTGGGTGTTGCCGTTCTGGTCGGCGTAGCTGACCGGGACCCCGCAAGCCGCGTCCGCCGCCATGAAGCTCGGCATGTTGATGTCGGCGATGTCCCAGCCGCACCAAAGCAGGAAATCCAGTAGAACCCATGGCGGCCGGCTCGTGCCGGCGGGATATTCGATCATGCCGCCCAAGCCGGTGTAGGGTCCGCCGGTCAGCGTGCATGGGAAGCGAACGATCCACACGCCGCCCACATAATTCCAATCCAGGAGCGGCGCGAGCCAGATCTTATCCAGGCCGGCAACGCCAGTACCGCTAATTGTGAACTGGACTGCCTGGTTGAACGTCAACGGCGGAATACTGCCCGCGATGGTCACATAAGCATAGGTTCCATCAAAGCTCACGCCCGTGACGCCCGAGAAGACCTGAACCATCGGCCCGCTGGTCTCTACGCGTACGTGGGGCACTGACGCCGAGGTGGCCAGTGCCACCGGGACGACGATCTCGATCGCGCAATACGACCCGTAAGGATCGCCTAGCCCGTTGAAAAGCGTGTCCATGTTCGGCGCGCCGCTGCGCCCGCCGTTGTTGATGCAGCGCCAGCAGAACGCCACATCCTGCACGGCGTACGGAGTGCCGTCCACGCCCAGCGCGCAAGGGATCAGCGTGTCATTCAGGACCACCTGCGAGATGCCCTGCGCCTGGCCGTAACAAACGATGACCTCGAACTTGGCCTCATTGGCATCGCCGGTCGAGACGATCACCGGGCAATCGACCCACTGCGTGCCATACAGCATCGGGACGAAGTCTCCGTACTTCGCTCTCGTTCAGATTGTTGTAAATCTCCTGCCAGTTGCCCGTGAGGTAGGAACGCGATTTGAGCGCCGTCGGCGGCTGAAATTGCATCCCGCCGAAGCGGCCCGTCTTGTTGGAGGCGGAGTCCTTCGTGTACATGCCACGGTTGACGCAGTCGCCCTTGGTATAGCCGCAGGTCGTGTAGGGCGTGCTCCCGCTCTGATAGTTCCCGCAGCCGCCCTGGCTGGAAGAGACGTCGGGCGAATAGCCGCACTGCCAGAAGTCGCTCAGTTCGTTGGTGGCGCCGTCCAGCCGTTGCGCCGCCGTCGCGGGGAACGACCAGGGGCAGGTCTGCTGAATGTGGATGAACGGCGCCTGGATCTGCTCCATGTTGAGCTTCGAGCCGGCGGGAATGGTCAGCGAGGTGTCATCGACGTTCGAAGCCGCCGAGCACAGGAATGGCCCGTAGACGACCGAGTCGGCAGAGAAACTACCCGTGCCGACATTCCAGAAAACGAAGCGGATGTGCAGCACGGCGCCGCGGAAGCCGATGCTCATCTCGTAGCCCCACAGCAGTTTGTCCGCGTCGGCCAACTTCAGCGAGACCGTCGGCGGCACAGAGATGCCCTGCTGGCTCACCAGCTGGAACGCCGCCATGTCCTGGTTGAGGATGCGCGGGAGATAGCCGTTGCCGTTGTACTGAAAGCCGCTCGGCGTCAGGTCCTGCGTGGCAAGACGGAGCATAGTGATCCCGTCCGGCATCGCGAATTCCGCGAGCATAAGCGGCTGGTAGGATTGCGGCTGCTCCTTGAGACCGTTGATGAGGCCGAGGCTGCTCATTCAGGCGTGCTCCACCAGGCGCAGTTTCAGCGCGATTTGCCCCGGACCGACATATTGCGGCTCCAGAATGTCCGTGTCGAACCGGGTGTGCTCGTGGGAGCCGTAACTTCCCGGCGTCCTTGCATAAGGGCCGGCGGCGCCAATCGGCGAGACCTGCGCTCCAAACAGGGACAGCGGCCCATTCCAGGATGCGAGACCACCGATCAGAAAGCGGATGGGCAACTCCGTCGCCAGTTGCGTGGCGCAACTGATGCGGGTCCACTGGCCGGCCGGCAGCACGCATGTCTGGGAAGCCAGCAGCGTGAAGCCCGAGTCGATGAAGCCGATCACGAGCGACGAGGCGGCCGGCGCGAGCGCGTAGACGGACCCGCAGAGCCAGAAACCCGCGGCGCCGCCGCTCGGCAGGATGACCGCTGCCAGCATGCCATTGGTCGTGCCGGTGATCGTCGTACCGAGGGATCCGGAGAACGGCCCGGCAACGCTCGCGCCCAACGCCACGGAATACTGCTGCCACGAGGCATCGGCGAAGTTCTCGGACGCCGGCACCAGGTTCCCGCCGGGATCGAGGAAGTTGAATTCCGCATAACGCCCCTGCTGGCCCAGGTGGAAGTTGAGAAGGGATTCGTATTCGATGGGCTCGAGGGCCGCGTAGGTGAGATCCCAGGCCATCAGCGGGTTCGGCCGCCAGGCATAGCTCTGGCGCCGGCCGGACTTCAGTTCGCTCACCGAGGTCAGGTGCGAGAACGTCTGACCGTACGGCAGTTGAACCAGTCATCCCGTTCTTGACCGATCTGCGGGAAGTAAATCATCAGCTGGATTGACCCCTGCGGTGGTTTCCCGCAATTGTCTGTGGCTGGTCAACCACTTGCCTGCACTTCACCTGCAGCGTGAAGCAATTGGGCCTCTGCTCCACGACGACGAAGTCGTCGGAGTCGAGCGCCATGTTGCTGTACGTCGTGCCGTTGATCGTGAGCGTCCAGGTCGCATCGAAGCGCCCCTTTGCCGACCGGAAGAAATCGAGGAGGTTGGCCAGGTCAAACCCCGAGATATTGGTGAACGTGAGGACGAAGACGCCATACTGGCCGCGCGCGGCCCAGCGCTGCTCCGTGTCGTCGCAGAATCGCATGACGCGGGTATCGAAGCCGGTGCCAATCGTGGCCGGCGTCATGCAGATGACGCCCGTGGTCAGAGTCGGAAACTGCGACATGGACTACGCGGTGCCGGTGGCGGATCGAATGGCCTGCACGAGCGGATGGCCTTCCTGGATGGCCTGATATTGCGAGTTCGCAATGGCGGTGCGATTGGTGGTTGCGAATTGGGAGAAACTCTGCGCGTCCATCGCGTAGATGTAGACCGGCTGCGCGCTGCCTGGAATGGGCGTCGGCTGACCATCGATCGGATGCCCGTAGTGCGATTGGGTCACGTCAAACCGCCAGCCGGAATAGGGCGTCGCGCGCACGTTGCCGCGCGCATCGTAGTTTGTGAGTTCGCCCGAGCCGTCCATCATGCTCGACAGCGCCTGTGGCTGGAAAAAGTGCCAATCTGTCAGTTCTTTATTGAGCTGGTTCTGGCGCGCGACCTTCGGATCGCCGAACATCGACGAAACCATGGACAGAATGGCGCCGCCTGCCGCGAGAAACGGAGCCGCCGGACCGCTGAACATCGATGCGGCCATCAGGCCGCCGGCGACGTCCTCCACGCCACCCTTGGCGCCGCCGGTTTTGATGCCGTTGTAGATTTCAAATCCCGCTGCAACGCCCTTGCCGATATCCCCGATGGCCTGAGAGCGGGCCGACGTGTCCGTGGAGGATGGCGTCTTAAAGAGCTTGGAGATCGCACTGACTGCGGACTCGGCTTGCTTACCGATGTTTCCCACGTTCACGGTTGAGGCGCCGCTGAGAGACGTCGGACCGGGCAACGCGCCGCCCGCGGCGGCACTGTCCGCCATCGCAGAGAAGGAATCGATGGGATTGAGGCCGCCGATGGAACCGTTGGAAACGGTTGGGCCAATGCCGAAATATGACGCCCAATCTATGCCCGGCGCCTGCGCATCCGCAGGGAGCGAGCCGGAAACGCTCGGGCCGAACAAGCCGCCAAGCAAGCCGGTAGAACCGACGCCACCTCCTGAGCCCGTGAGGAGTTTTAGGATCCCGCCGCCAGCGTCGGCAGCGCCGGCCGTGCTGCCGAATCCGCCGCCGGCGACGAGCGGAAGCAAGCTTCCCAGATCAGTGGTGCTGGCAGGGGCCGCGCCGCCGAGGGCGCCGGTCAACGCATCGACCGAACTTGTCAATGCGACGACCGATTTCGTTGCCGCGTCAATCGAGGGCTTGACTGGATCCTTCCCGTGATCCGGATCGAAGATCGTACCTTGAAGTAACCCGCTGAGAAATGAAGAGCCGCCCGTGGCGCCGGCTCCGATCTTCCCGAACATTTTTCCGATGTCCTGGAAATAGGGGGTCGTCAGGTTAGTAAAGACGCCCTTCTCCAGCTGGTTGACTTGCCCCAGCCCGAACTCCCGCAAGCCGGTGCCCGGTCCCTTCTTGTTTGTCAGGCCGGCAAAGACGCCGCCGGCCAACTCCTCCGCGCGTTGCTGCGCATCCTGCTCGGCCTTCTCGAGATCCGCCTGATGCTGATCCTCCGCGCTCCACAGGCTGCGCTTCAATTCGGCGAGCGCCCGTGCCAGCTCCAGCTCGCGCTCACCCGAGGTCTGGGCCAGCATGGCCCGATCGACTTCTATCTTGTAGACGTCGTTCGCGGCCTGTTTCCGCGAGGCCAATGCCGCCTCTGGATCCTCGACCTTGCCGAGAAACTTGGCGCTTGTGCCAGCCAGCGTTTTCGACAAGCCGCTCTCGATCTCGGTCTTCTGAAGCCCGGCCAGGACGTCATAGACGCCCATCGATTTGCGTAGTTCCTCCTCGTCGGGCTTGGCCGCCGCTTTGAGATCCTTGACGAATTGCTCCGATGTAGTTTTCTGGCGCGCATCCCAGTCCGTTTCCGCGAGTGCCACGGGCTGCTTCTGCAGATCGCCGATCATGCCGCCCTTCGCCGGGCCTTCCATCCATCCCTGGCCGAACAGCAGTCTGGTGAGTGGTCCTCCGCCGAGCGGAGTCAGCCCCAGCGCCGATCCTTCCGCAATCGCCTTCTGGATCGGCGACATGCCGAGCTCGTCCGCGCGTTTAGACATGGCGCCGATTCCCGTCGAGCGCTTCCTCTCCTCGGCTAGAAGCATTCGCGGAGGCCTTCTTTTCATCCTCGAAGGCCTGCTTTTCGGCCTCGAGTTGATTGACCCTGCGCTGGGCGTCCGCGAGCCGCAAGGCCATGTCCCTGGCCGCGTCCGTAGTAACGCCCTGCTTGTTCTCATCCATCCCGCGCGCTTCGCCCTGGACGCCTTCCAGTGCTTTGCGCGCCGCCGCCAATTGCGCATCTACGCCGCCACCAGTGCCAGCGAGAGCTTTGTCAAGGATGCGCTTTCCGCCTCCTCCCGCCAGATCGTCCTGCACGGCCAGTTGATTCCACAGCGTGGCCAGGTGGGACAGCGCCTCCGGGTCCGTGCGATTCCCATATGTCGCGATCTGCGCTCTCAACTCGTCGGCCTTGCCCTGGGGACTGGCTTCCCGCTCCCCCCAATACCTCTGAACCTCCTTCTCCCCGGGCGTCATCGGCCCTTTGTTGTCACCGTGGCCGTCGCCCGTTTTGTCGCCGCCATCGCCGCGAATCCACTTCAGGAGGGCGGCCACTTCGAGCGTCAGAATGATCTTCGGCTGCCGGGCCAGCTCAGTCCACCGCGCTGCAATCTCCGCCAGTTCCTTGTGAGCGTCGTCGAGCCCTTTAACCGTCTTTTCATCCAGCCCGAGGCCCATCTCCTTCGCCTTGGCGACGTTCTCGGATAGCCCTACAAGGATCGGGATCAGTTCAATGCCGGCGCGTCCAAAGATCTTCACGGCAGCGGAATTGCGCTCGGCTGCGCTGCCAAGCAAGTTCAAGCCACGCGAGATATCGAGAAAGATGTCATTGGTCGATCGAATCTCCCCATTGGCGTCCCGCGCGGACACGCCGAGCGCGGCCAGGCCGCGCCGGGCCTTCTCGCCATCTGCGCCTGAATCGGCCAGGCCCAACGAAAGCTTGCGCATGGCGCCTTCAAGTGAGCCAATGTCCCCTCCCGCGAGCTTGGCCGCATAGGTAAACTGGCCAACCTCTTTGGTGCTGAGCCCCATGCGCAGCGCGGTGTTCTGGATCGAGAGCCCAAGCTCCCCCATCTGGCGCGCGATATTGACGGTCGCGACGCCCGCCGCGATGGCCGCTCCGCCGAATAAGGCCACTCCCGTACCGACTGGCCCGAGCTTGTCGAGCAGCCCCTTGGCGGCGTTGCCGGCGGCCTGAAGGGGGTTCTCAATGGCGTTCTTGACGTCCTGGCCGAACTTCTCCCACGGCGCCGCCTCGGGCGGCTTCTGGTTGCGGATCTGGTCAATCTTGTCCGAGTACTTGTTCAAGGCCGAGATCAGCTTGTCGATCTCGGCGGTGCCCGAGGACTGGACATTGAGAGCCAGGGAGAGATCTGCGACTGCCATGGGGTTACCGGACGGTCATTTGGCGCTCAATTAAGCGAGCGGAAGCGCGCATCGCGGGTTGCTGTCAGCAATAGCAAGGTTTGACATTGTTTGCTAGTGGCGTTATTGTGTTCAGTAGCAACGCCCGCGAGGCCACCAATGAACGTATCCCTTACTCCGGAGCTGGAGCGCTTCGTCAACGGCAAGGTGCAGACCGGCCGCTATAACTCCGCCAGCGAAGTGGTCCGTGAGGCCCTGCGCCTGCTGGAGCAGCATGAACAGGCGCGCGCGGCGCAACTCGGGGAGTTCAACACAGAGCTCGCCCGGCGCCTGGCCGCGCTGGACCGCGGCGAGCAGGTCGATCCTGCCCAGGCCCGTCTGCGGCTGCAGCAGAGATCCGCCCAGCGCCGGAAGAAGTCCGCGTGAGCGGTTACATCTTAAGCCCGGACGCAGATCAGGATCTGACCGATATCTGGGACTACGTCGCCGCCGATAGCATCGACGCCGCCGATCGCTGGATCAAGAAGCTGTTTGACGCCTTCGAATCCCTGGCCCAGCATCCCCAGCTTGGGCACAAGCGGGAGGACCTCACACCGCACTCGGTTCTGTTTTGGCCGGTTGGATCCTACTTGATCATCTACCGCCTCGCCCCATCGGCCTTGCAGATTGTGGCGGTGACGCAAGGCTCCCGCGACATCCCGGCCTTCCTCAATCAGCGTTTCCTGTGACGCCGGTTGGCTGCGTTCTCATCGACGCTGACATATGCGCTCATGCTCGGCTGCTTCCTTCTCCATCCCGGTGACACGCTGGAAGACGTCCACGGCGTCGAACCACCAGGCGGGCCAGCGTCCGGAATGGGGCCCAAACAGCGCCGCGCCAGTAGCCTCCTTCACTCGACTTTGGGAGCAGAGCAATTGGACCAGCCACATGCTGCGCGGTGTGATCAGAGAGACGGGGCACTCGGCGGAGGAGATGTCATCGAGCCGGAACGTGACATCGCCCCAGTGGTATTCGGGAAACCACCAATCGCGGCGGGGCTCATAGCGCCCCTGCGCATTGCGGTCGACATCGGCCGGAAAGTGCTTCCGGCAATTGCGATCTATGTGGTGGGAGCGCTCGCGGCAGAGCTGGCAGTCGTACTGCTCTTGCCCCCATCCTCCGCTGCGGGTGAAGGCGAGGGCGACTGCGAGTTTTTTTCCTGCTCCGAGGTCAGGCCGGAGTTGAGGTTCGCGGCGAGATAGAGCTCATCGATCAATTCATCCGGCGCGTTGCGGATCAGAGCTGTCCCAGGGCTTGGCCGCGGGCTTGCCCTCCACTTCGAAGCCTTCGATGGAGACCAGGCTCGCCCGGATATACGCCGGCTTCAGCTCGCGATTGATGATCAGGCCAATGCGGTGGTCGAGCTTGTTGCGGGCCACCCGCTGCCCAATCGTCTCGGGCTTCGATTCGATGGCTCGAATCTCCGTCTGCTCCTCGGGCGTGGCCTCGCGCCCCTCCGCCTTCGCGGCTGCCTCAATGCGCCGGATCGGTTCATCCGGATCGGGCAGCCGCTGCATCTCGGCGGCGAGCTCCGCGATGCTGGCGCGGGCTTCCACCAGATCCGCATCGCGCTCGGCGCGCGTGATCTGATTGAGCACCCGCATGGTGAAACGGACTCCGGGGCTGGTCTGGGAGTCCTGGGTGAACGTGGGTTTGATGTTCATGGCTACTGGACCGTGATCTGGAAGGCGTCCTTCGCGCCAATGGTCGTGTCGTGGGTACGCGACCCAGTGAAGGTCACGAAGCGGCGCTTGCCGCTCAGGTCGTACTGGGGCTTTGGCATGGTTGCAAAAGATTATCAATAGATGATAACCTTGTGAGCGATGAAAGGGCACGATCGGGATCCCGGCGCAGAGGTGCTGCTGGATCTCGACGGCCAGGTATTCGTGGTCGATACGAAGGGCCAGTACTGGGTTCGGTTCTCGGTCCAGCCGGGTGGCTGTCTACCCCCGAGCGGCCGCATGGGCTGAACTACTCGTTGACACTGCACGGCCCGGACGGCAACCGCCTGGTTGGATTTGACAACGCTCATGCCGTCCGGGAGTCGCACGGGCCCGGCGGCAAGAGCCGAGGCCCTCTTGACCACAGGCACCGGATGGAGACCGTTCGACCTTATCGGTTCAAAGACGCGGCCACGTTGCTGGAGGACTTTTGGGCCGAGGTGGATAAACTCTTGAAAGAGAAGGGAGTCATCTAATGAGGACGCTGCGCGTAGGGATTGCCAGTTACGAGCAGATGAAAGCTCGGACGGTTGCGATTGCGCGAGGCGAGTACAGGCCGGCGGCCGGCGAGCCGAAGGTCTGGTTCAGATCGGCTGAGAGCTTCGCCAGGGTCTTATCCGACCGCAATCGTGCCCTGCTTGGGATCATCGCCGAATCCACCCCCGAATCCTTGCGCGCCTGGCGGAACTAACCGGGCGGAAAAAATCGAATCTTCCCGGACGCTGAAGACCATGGAGCGATACGGCTTCGTCCAACTCAGCCGTGGAGCGCGGGGATCGATGATCCCGCGAGTTCCGTACCAGCGGATCTCGTTGACACTGCCGTTGTCAACACCGGGGCGAGGAAAAGAGCGAGGCCGCATAAACACGCTTTGCAGCCGCGCATCAGCAAAGCAAGACTTCCGGAAGGCATCGCCGAGAACACCTCAGCATTGGGGACAACGGCGCTACGCGCGTGATCTGGTTGAGCACCCGCATGGTGAAACGGACTCCGGGGCTGGTCTTGGAGTCCTGGGTAAATGTGGGCTTGATGTTCATGGCTATTGCACCGTGATCTGGAAGGCGTCCTTCGCGCCGATGGTCGTGTCGTGGGTGCGCGACCCCGTGAAGGTCACGAAGCGGCGCTTGCCGCTCATGTCGTATTGCGGCTTCGGCAGAAGCACGTTCTTGAGCAAGAAGACCCAGATCGAGCCGGCGACAGTGCCGATCTGGAAGGTGAGGTTGACCGGAGTTCCGGCATAGGCCTTCAGCTTGAGGGCGGAAAGGATCGCGGAGTCGTCGTCATACATCGACCAGTCCGCAGCGACGTTGCGCAGGCCGGCCGCTGGGGCCAGCCCGTAGTAGGAATTGAAGCCGTCCATCGGCAACTCGCGGTCCACGTCGACCGAGATCGAGCCGGTCCGGAACGTCGCATAGGTCTGTCCGTCGAGCGTGATGACTGCCGGTGAATCCGGGCGGAGCGACGCCGTTCGTGACCGGCGTCGTTGGCTCTGTCGGGAAGCTGGCTTGGGTCAGGCCGCCCTTGCTGACGGTGTCCGCCGTCGCGTAGATGTCCGTGTCCAGGATGGCCTCGGCCTGGCCCGCTGAACTCCACCTGGGGCTCATCGACGCCGATATCGAACTTGGCTTTGCTGGCGACCGCGCCCAATGCGCAACGCTGCGTGATGGTGCCGGGCGTATTGAAGTCCCAGATCGTCACACTCGGACTGTTGTCGTCCAGCCCATAGACCACGGAGACGCCCGTGTTCACGACGGCGAGCTTTCCCATGATCGCCGCCAGGAACGGGTCCATGTCCGGCTTCACGCCGGCCGCGCCGTTGGGCGCCAGGGACATCTTGGCGCTCCAGGTTGCCGCACGCCGACCCAGTAGCCCCATCGTCAGACCCAGGGAACCCGTCTTATCGGAACGGACGATTTCCTGCTGTGTCTGGTTGATGACCAGCGACGACATGCGGCAGCAGTTCGAGCCGGCCAGCGTCGCTGTGCCCCCGGTGTTTGGAATGACGGCCCACGTCGCTTCCGGCTGGACGTAGAGCCGCTGCATCCGCGTGTTTGAAAAGTTGGACATCGGTTATTCTCCCTTCGGCTCTGCAGCCGTCAACGTCTCGCCGCTCTCCAACCGCTCGCGCAGCGCGTGAGCCGTGAGGAGGGCAGCCTTCTTCTTCTCCTGAAACTCAGCCGGCGCCCGCCCATGCGATCCGGAGGAAGCGAACCTCTTCAGGTCCTCCTTGGCGAATCCGATCTGGCAAAACGTCTCATCTTCGACGAGCGGGCAGCCGCCCAGGATGGCGTTGGCCGCCTGCGGCTCAGTGAGATCGACAGACTGGCCGAAACGATTGAGCCGGATCGAATCACCGACCAGTGACTCGGAGCCCAGGAAGCGAAACGTCATACATGCACCTCGCACATCAGTTGAAAGGGAATTCGAGCTTGCCAGCCGTCGCCCATGAACAGGAACGGCTCGCGCGAGCACTGAAAGTCGCCGTTGAAGCTCACCGGAAACCAATCGACGTCGGGCGCCATCACCGTGGTCAAAAACGCATCCTCGATCGCGTCCGGCAGGATCTCCATGTCGCCGGTCCCGTCGGGCGGCAACGAGTCGCCCTGGCGCAGAATGTGCAGCTTGCGCCGCCGCAGATAGAAGTCGACGTGGACCAGAATCTTGCCTGAGAAGATCGAGGGCTTCTGCCGCTCATCGCCCGAGTTGGTCTGGGAGACGCTCGTGTAGAGAGCCACGCACACGCCGGCCTCGTCGGGGATCAGATCGGCCGAGACGATCTGGTCGGGGGCGATGTTGCCCTGGAAGAAGTTGGGAGAGCCGGTCGTCCAGTCAATCTGAAAGATGCTGTCGATCCCATAGGCCGCCCCGACGATGGCCAGGTTCGCATTGAAGCCGGTGTCTGGGTCCGCGAGCACGGCCAGGAGCGTCTCGCGTACCACTTTGCGTGTGGAAGGCATCAGGCGACCTTTCGCAGCATCTCGTCCTGCGACCCAAGTGGGCTCATCCAGACCGCCGGCCCGGTCTGGAACTGTAGCCGCACGGCCAGATCGGTGACGTTGGCGTGAAAAAGACTCTGCGCAAAAAGCGCAATGGCGCGGACGTCGTTCGGCGACATGCCAAACCACGGAGCACGCATCTCGTTGCCGCGAGCACGGTCGCGCGCCCACTGCGCCGTGATGTCCATGCGGACGACCAGCTCATCGGCATAGCGCACAGTGAAGTTGTCGAGCATGTGCGCCCCGCCGCCGACGCTCCGGAAGCGGATGTCCTTCTGGGTTGTGATGTAGGGGCGGCCACCGGCATGCGGCAGTCTGTTCCGGGCGTTAAACGCAAAAGGATTGACCAGGCCATTCCTCCAGCCCCTGACCTTGCCGCCAAAATGCTGTGCCGCATCCTTGACGTAGGTCCGAGCCATGTAAGTGGTCTTGCCAGGACCGTGCAGATCCCGAATCGGCTGAAGGCCGATGAGTTCCTTGAAGGTCCGGTAGCGTTCCGTCAGTGGCTTCATCGGCGCGTCGTCGGAGCCTATGCCCTTAGTCAACTCGCGCCTTGATGGTGTCCACGGCGTACTGGCCGAGCGTGAGCATCTGGTACTTCTTGAACCCGATTCCGGGGCCGAGCCGCACCTTGGAGCCGTTGAATGTGATCCGCGTCTGAATCATTCGATGGACCTGAAATAAAGTCGCGCGCGGCCGCGGCCGTCAACGGAGGCGTCGGCGACTTGGTAAACGTGGCCGTCCTTGGTGATCAGATCGCCCTTCGCCGGATCGAAGCTCAGGTCCGGCAGGCAGACCAGCAGGGTGCCAAACATGCCACTCGTCGCCTGTTGAATCTCCGTGCTGTCGCGCCAGATGCCCAGCACGGTCTGCGGCGCCGCAGCCGGGCCGCCCGGCTGATACAGCACCGGCTGCCCCCAGGCCGCGATCTGATTGCGCAGTGCCTGCAGCCAGGATTGGGCGAGCGTGTCCTGAGGCGTGACGAAGCTGCTCATCGGTCAGTACTCGGCGAGAAGATTGGTCGCGGTCGTGCCGGTCGCATACACGCGAGTGACGCTGACCATGAGGCGGGTGCCGGCCGGGACGTTGTAGTACGTGACCGGAGCGGAAGCCTTGGCCAGCATGACCGTCACATTGCCGGCGCCGCCGACCCACAGCGATCGGGTGGCATAGGCCAAGTCATTGTTGTCGTCGGGTGTGATCGCCGCGGCGTCCAGGACGGACGCCAACTCCATGTCGGGGACGAGATCCGGATATTTGTAGCCAGCCACGGTTCCTCCGATAGGGGGCCGGCGCGGGCCCGGCCCCTTGGTTCAGGTGGTTGACGGTTAGTCGTTGGAGGCGACGGCGTAGAGCACCCACGCCTCGATCACGCCGGCGGTCAGGGGGCCGGTGGCGACGGCGATGGCGAGCTGGCCAGCCGCGCTCATCTTGAACGGGGTGGCCGCGGCGGTCACGGCCAGGACGGCGTCGAGGCTAAGAGACGCCTTGCCGGTGGCCGTAAGAATGGAGTTACCCGCCGAGCCGGCCGAAGTGCCAATCGCCACGGTTGCGGCGCCGGCGGCAGTGACGGCCGCGGTTGAGTTCACGACACCGCCGAAGACGACCGCATCCTTCGGGATGGTGTCGCTGTTCGCCGGCGTGCAGCTTGCTCCGCCGTCGACGGCAAAGTTATACAGCATGTGGGCGACCTTGACGCCGTTCACCTGGCCACTGAAGCCGGGCACGCCGAACAGGCGCACCTGGACCGTGGCATCGCCGGTCAGCGCAGCGAGCTCGGCGGCGCCGATGAGCAGATTGCTCCCAACCGTGCTGGTGGCGACCTTGTTCACGTCGTCCCAGTAGACCAAGTCGCCCTGCGCGAACGTGCTCGCGTCCTTGACCAGCGCGAACACGCCCACGACATCGAACTGCGAGGCCACGCCGATCGTGAATGTGCCGGCCGCGACGCCGAACACGTTTCCGGATTTCATTCCGCCCCCGCCGACACCGGAATAGGGCGGGACGAGGGTCAGGGACCAGCCCTTGTGAATGTAATTGTTCATCCTCTGTCTCCCATGAAATGTCTGTGGGCCGCTCCGCGCGGGGCGGCCCGGTTGCTTGTTCGCCCGCCCCTACACGCCGGCGTTCTTTTGCAGGCCGCGGAAATCGATCGCGGCGGATGCGAAGTCCAAACGAGCCTTGATTTCGAAGCCGTCCACGTCGAAGCCCTGGCGGGTTTCGATGTACACGCCGTCCTGGCCCTCGAGGTAGCAGAACTCGATCGTGTCGATCATCGTGGGCTTGGCGGCCAGATACCAGGCCGTGCTCGAGGCGGCGTCGAGACGCGGTTCCACGACCGGATTCAAGGTGCGAATCCACTCCGGAATCACGTTCGAGACCGAGGTGGTTGCGACCAGGTTGATGGGCGCGATCAACTGCAGGGCAGCCGTTTCAAGCGCCGTCGGAACGATCAGGAAGGTGGGCTCCAGGTTGAGGTACGTGCCCTTGGGGCCCTTCTGCAGCCGGAACTTGGAGCGCGAAGTGGCCAGGGAAGTCAGCGAGAGCGCGGAACCGGCGCCGGTGAACAGGTTGTTGTGGGCGGCGAAGAACAGGACGTTGCCGTCCTCGATCATGACCTGGTTGCCGGTGATCACGGCCCACACGGTGTCGGACTCGAGGCGCGCCGCGGCTACGCCAAGCTGAAACGGGATCCGGGTCATGGCCTGCAGATCGTCGTTGATGATCACCTTGCGGTCGATGGCCACGACTTCGCCGAAGGTGGCGAGCGCATAGGTCTGCACGGAATCGCTCAGCGGAGCCCGGTGGTATTCACCCGTCTCGTTGAGCGGCTGCAGAGCCTGCAGGTCGGACATTTGAACGCGGTTCACCGGCTTGAAGTCCACCGCCGAGACCTGGCGGCAGAACTGGGTGAACGTTCGAGGCGCCGCCAGATAGCCCTCGCGCAGCGTCTTGTTGGCGACGTTGGCGAGAATTGCCGGAAAGTCGGTCGTGGTCAGCGCGCTCAGTGCGATCCGGTCGGGATTCATGCCCCGAGTCCGGACGCCCTTTACCTCCAAACACTCGCGCGCCAACTCGCTCAGCCGCATGCCCACATACTCGCGGCCCTTGCCCTCTTCGAGCTTCACCGAGGACGGATTGTCGCGGTAAAGCAGGTACGCCGCCATGCTCTCGCGCATGGTGTCGCCCGCGTCACGGGTGACGGTGGCGTTGCCGGGCTGATTCGGATCCGTCGGCGGCTCGGCCCTCCCGAGGGCCGCCAGGCGCTCGAGGATGCGGACGCCAGCGTCGGCGCTAGAAGCGCCACTGTCGATCAGTTCGAAACTGAACCGCTCGCCAAGCTGGGTTTGGAACGGGAGCGTCATCTCGCGGATCTTCGCGACCCGCGAGCGCTCTGCCTGGACGGCTTCGTCCCGCAGTTTCTGTTCATCCACGGCCGGCTGGGCCACTGCTTGCACGACAGCCGCGGACTCTTCCGAGCGGGCACCGGCACCCGCAGTGATGGTTGCATTCTCCATCGGCTTTTGCTCCTTTGGGCTGATTGCCCGCGTCGCTGCCGCAGCGGATGCCGTGGCTTCAACGACTTCGTTCTGCGGCCCTGCGGCCGCGGCGCTCATCAAAACGGCGCCGGCGTCGGCGGGCACCATGGTGAGCGAGATCTCGTACGGCTCCCAATCGATCGCCGTGAATTGTTTTCGGTCCTGGCCCTTCGGCGTCGTCTCGTTCTTGGTCACAATCCGCGCCCCGACCGAGACGTTGCGGACGATGCCCGCCTTGATATCGGCGCGCAGCGGGGCCAACTCATCGCGCTGGCTGAATTGCAGGGTCGCGACCGCCTTGCCCTTCTCGACCCGCGCGGTGCCGGGCTTCACGACGCCCAACTGATCGCGAATGCTGCCGAAGGTATTGTGGTTGTCGACGACCGGCGCGCCGTTGTTCAGCCGGTCCATCCGGATGGCGCCGGGATCGAGGCTGAGCACCAGGTCGTAGGGCTCTCCGGTCCAGAAATCGACCCGCGGTACTATCGCACCGCTGTAGAAGATGCAGTCGACCGTTGAGTCCCCGTCGTCCCAGGTGTCGGGAGCGAAGGAAGCAGAAAATGTCTCGACCTGCGTGTGGGCCGGTGGCCCCAAGGGGGCGCCAGTCAATTCGGCCGCAGTAGTGGTGTCTTCCATGAACGTGGACCCTCCTGATCGCTAAGTTGAATTCGCCGAGTCCGCAAAAGAAGAGGGGGTGGCGGGGGTGTGACGCGTGTGTGTGCGAGCTGCCGCAGGACTTCGGAATTGCCCCTTACGACTTGTTGTCTTTCTCTAGTTCTGGGCTTTGTGTTTTGGTTGGCACATTGATCTGGCCCCTGTCGCTGGTCCGCCGCGGGTCGCCGTCCAGGATCACCCCGCCGTCGTCAAACTTCTTGTTCCAGGCGATCAGCTCTCTCAACTGGCCGTCGGGATCCTGGCCATGACTCGCCACCATCTCCGGCCAGGTGAGCGCCCCGGTGCGGAGGGATACCTTCTCGGCCATCGCATCTTTGAGCGGATCCACGGATTCAAACTTGGGCGGAGTGAATCGAACGCCATAGTTTTGCTCGGGGATTTCGCCAGCGATGAAAGCAATGTCGATGAACCTCTTCCAGACCGGCAGGAGCAGCTGCGGCACCAGGCACAGCCAGCGGTAGGCTTCGATGGTGTTACGGAACCCCAGCATGCCGCCGCGGAACGAGGAATAGTTGACGGCGCTCATGTCGCCCGTCAGCAGCTCGTAGGGGAGTGTGAGGCCGGCCGCCACCGAGCCCAACTGCGTGGCCCGGTAATCCCGATAACCCGCACTGTTGGCCGGCGCCCCGAACTTCACATCCTCGCCCGGGCGCAGCCGCTTGATCACGCCCGGCTCCAGGAACTCCGTCGGCAGATTCGTGATCGGGTCCGTGCTCGTTTCCGTCAGGTTCATCATCGAGCCGTCCGGCGAGATGACGAACGCGGCGAAACAGGCTTCGATCTTTTTCCGGACCAACTCCGCGTCTTCGTATTCGTCGAGGTCGCGGAGCTTCAGAATCACCGGCGCCAGCCACGTCACGCCGCGGACCTGACCGGGCCGGTCCTTTTTATATACGTGGAGCACCGACTCGGCCGGAATGGGCTTCGAGATGAAACCGGCCTGCCAGTTTGTCAGGGTCAGGCAGCCCGGGTGATTCCCGAACATCCAATACGCGACGCGCCGCCCGATCTTGTCGAATTGCACGCCTTCGATGATCGTGCCGGTGTCGAGAGACAGCGTTTTGTTGTGGTCGAGGTAATCAGGCTCCAGCACCTGGAGCTGGAACGGGACGTCGATTCCATCGCCCGGGCGTCGTGGCCGGAACCGGACGATGCACTCGCCGCTCTCTGCCACGGCCCGTGCCACCTGCCACTGGATCCCGAAGAAATCGAACTGCCCATCCGCATCGCAATCCGTGGCCCAGCGCTCGAACTTCTGATCGATCAGGACGTTGAGCTTATCGTCGCCCGTGTTGGCGCGCGGGATGATACCCGTTCCGATCTGGGCACCGACGAGCTCCGACAGAGCCTTGGTGGCATAGGGATTGTTGCGCGCCAGGTCGCGGGCGCGATCGCGCAGCCACACCATGGAGCCGAAGGTCTCCCGGTTGGCATCCGAGTTCGATGTGATCCAGCCGCCTGTCCGACGCCCCCGCATCGCGCCGTCATAGGAGAATTTCTCGGCGACATGGAGCGCGCGCCGGTATTGCACGCGCCGCAACGCCGCCGCGGGCGACACCCACCCGATTGCCCGGTCGATGAAATTCATAGGCTTAGTCGCGCGGCCAGTTGCCGCGACCGTCTTTCGAGTACTGGCCGAGCGAGAAACTGGGCGGGGCGTTCGGCTGCAAATTCGCAATCTCTGCGTCGAGAGTCGCCCTGGCCTTCAAGAGCGCGTCCGTGGAGGCGTACTCGACATGCTGTCCGTCGACGGTCATCTTCAGCACGCCGCGACCGATCATCCATGTCAGCTGGTCGCGCTGTGCCTGCAGGTCTGCGAGTGCGATGGCCATGTCGTTTAACGCCCGAACCAGTTGGGGCGGCCGCCCAGGAAGTGACCACCCGGCCCGTTGAGAAATGGATTCCGCGCGTTGGCGCCGGAGTCCCTCCGCGGCGCCGGCTGCGGCTGCTCCGCGCTTTGCTCTTGCGGTGCCTTCGGCGGCGGCGCGGCTGGTGATTCGCCGGCCATGCTTCGCGAAGCGGTCGCAGAACAGATTCAACTGCGCTCCGGAAAGCCCCAGCGACTTCAGCGCCGCATAGGCGTAGACCCGGCAGTCGAGCGCTTCATTGCGGGCCCCGTCCCCCTTGCGCCATTCGTGCTTCGCGAAGCCGTTGTGATACCGGATGAACTTCTTCTCCGCAGTCAACTGCTCGAAGTACTCGAGGTCCCGCCCCAGCGGGAAGTGACAGAAGCTGGCGCCGGTCTCTTTTACCTTCAAGCGATCGTGGATCGCGTCCTTCGCGGCGTTGACGCCGATCATGAAGAACGGCGTCTGGTTCTTGCGGCTGGGTTTGTGTGGCCAGATCGTCCCGTCGCCGGACCGCCCCTTGGTCGCGAAGACGCGCCGGTTGTAACGGTCGCGGGTGAAGCGCAGCACGGTGGCGTCCTTGTAGCCCGAATCGATGCACGCCGCCTGGACCCGCATCTGCTGCCCGTTCTCATGCGTGTAAATCGACAGCAGGATTTCGTCCAGCGCCGCCCACACTTCGTTGCGCAGGATGTCGCCGGGGATGACGTGATAGGCGACCGACCACGACTCCTCATCCCTGCCCCAGCCCGCGATCTCCAGCTCGATGCGGTCGGCCTGGACGTCGACGCCGGCGGTGAGCAGACAGGCGCCCTCCGGCACCTCGGCCGCGAACGGCTCGCAGCGATTCCACAGCGCGTGCGCGTCGGCGACGACTTCGTGTTTCTCCTCCCACAGCGTGGCGAGGACCGTGTTCATGAACGCCTTGAGCGTCTCCGGCGAGCGCTTCGCCGCCAGAAACTCCGTGGCGATCGTGCCCCAGCTTCGTTTCGGCGAAATGAGTCTGGTTGACGCGGAAGCCGGGGATGAGCGAGCCCGGGTTCTGGGCCCGATAGCCACCCTGCTCGACCATCGAGGCTTTCTTGTGTTCCGGAATCAGCGCCTTGCAGTGGCGGCAGCGATACTGCGCGGCCTCAGGATGCCCTTCTGGCCAGGCCAGCCCACCCTCCGCCCCGTCGCCCAGCTCCAACACCTGGAACTCACCGCAGTGCGGGCACGGCACGAAATACTCGCGCTGGTCGCTCTGCAGCCAGGCCAGCTCGATCCGGCTGCATCCTTTTATAGTGGGCGTCGAGCACAGCAGGATCTTCTTGTTGTGCTCAAACTCCGCCGTGCGCTGGATGGCCAGCGAAACCGGATCGCCCTCAGTACCAGCCGACGCGGGGTACCGGTCCACCTCGTCGAGCAAGGCGTAGCGAATCGGCCGCATGGCCAGACCGCTCGGGCTGATGGCGCCCGTAAAGGTCACGTGGCCCGAGCCGTTCGTAAACGCTTTGTGGAGAACGGTGTTGTCGGAGTCCCGGCTCTTGACCGTGGCCAGCTTGCCACGCAGCACGGGCGTCGCGCGAAACATCGGCGCCACGCGATCCTTCGACAGCGCCTTGGCGTCTTCGATGCGGGGCTCCACCACCAGCGCCGGGCCCGGATCGACATCGGCAATGAAGCCGAGGAAGTTGAGCAGGCATTCTGTTTTCAGCATTTGGGCGCTGGACAGTAGGACGACCATCTTGGACGGATGCGCCGGGCTCAACACGTCCATCGGCTCACGCTGGTAGGGGCGGGTCCGCCACTGGCCGCGCTCCGCCGATGCGGCCCCAGTGAGCACACGGTTCTCGTCTGCCCACTGTGATACCGTCATGTCGCGCGGCGGGAGGAGGAGCGCCGCGCCGACATCGCCGAGAAATGAAGACATGATTAGAATCCGCTGTCGGCGACGGCTTTGCTGAGTCGCACTAACAAGGCCTTGCCGTCGTTCGACAGGACTTTATGCGCCGAGGGGGTGTCGCTAATTGCCGCCAGTGTGGACGCGAGACGATCCGGCTGCGCGAGCACATGCTCTTTCACCATCTGAAGCAACGCTGCAGCTGACTCCCTGGGAATGTTTTTGTCGATCAGCTTCCCGGCGAGTAGCTCATATTCGAGCTGCGCCTTCTTGGCGTTGAAGGTCTCCTTCACCGCGCGCGCCTTCATGTAGACACTGAGCGGATCGCCAGCCAGATTGGTCGGCACGGACGCAACCTCCGGAACTGCAACCATGCTCCTGGCCGTCCGGTAGGCCTGCTTCTGGCCGCCGATGATGTTGGGCAAGACCCCGGCAAGGTCGCTATTCGCCGTCCAATCGCGGTCCGCCCGCGCCGCGTCGACCGTGCCGTCCGATTCGAGCTTGATCCGCTTGCGCGCAACCGCCTTCTGGACCGCTTTCAGCGTGACGCCGCGGTGCCTTGCGTACCCCCGGAGTGAGATGCCCATATTTGTTTCCGAATCGGATTGAATCGCCTTGCTATTCGCCGGAACCGAAGCGATTCATAGGGTCGATGGCACACACCAAACAGACCACCAAGCAAACCGCCGCCGCCTGCTACGCGGAGCGCCACGCCGAATGCCAGGACCTGCTGCAGCGCATCGCGCAGCAGCTTGTCCGGCACCAGCAAGAACAGGCCGCCGCGCCTGCCAATTGGGGCTTCCCGGGCGACCTTGGCCACGTCAGCGAGGAACTCGCCTACGTGCTCGCCAGCCTGGGCGACCGCAGCGCGGTGGATGCCAAAGGCCTGGATTGCTAACGCGCCATTGACTCAACTAGGAGACTAAACATGCCTACCTTTATGATCGAAACCGACAACAACATCACCGCGTTTGCCGCCCTCGAAGATGCTCTCAACCATGGCATCGGAACTACCGAAGGAACCTTCTCCACCGAGAAGGAACTCACGAAACTCTCGGTCGCCTGGCCGATCGCCCGCTTCGCCGAAGTCTGGAATGGCTTCGCCGGCGTGGTGCCCTTCGACTCCCTGAAGCCGATCAAGAAATTCACGGACCGCAAGACGGCGATCGCGCGGATCTGGAAGGCCATCCAGGTGCTGACGCCCGCCCCCGCGCAACACGCGGCGACTGCCGCGCCGAAGAAGGCCAAGGCGACCAAAGAGGCCAAGCCCAAGGACGGCGCGCGCCCGCCGCGCGAAGGCAGCAAGAAGGCCATCGTGCTCGACCTGCTCAAGCGCACCGAAGGCGCCACGTTGAAAGAAATAATGTCCGCAACGGCCTGGGAGGCTCATAGCGTCCGCGGCTTCATCTCCGGCAGCCTGGGGAAGAAGATGGGCCTCAAGATCGAGTCGGAGAAGCGCGCCGACGGCGTGCGCGCTTACAAATTATGTGGTGAACCACATAAGCGGTAGTATGCGGAGCTTATCGTTATGCGGAGTTGGCGGCGCCCATCAGTGGTTGCCGCCGAATTCAAGCGGTTGACGCTTTGCATAACTGTGACGCTGCGAGGATTGTCCATGGTGCCGATTTGGCATCGTCAATGGAGAATTCTCATGTCTACATCAACACTTTCAGTGCCGCGGCAGCGGTGGGCTATCGACCCTGGCGCGTTGCAGCCATTGGTTCAGTCGTATACGGATCATCTCGTCGCCCGTGGTTATCGGACTGCCACCATTCACTGCCTGGAGAAACGCGCCAGGCATTTCTGTTATTGGCTCAATCGGTCGGACATCGCCGTCACCCACATCGACGACGGTGTCCTCAATCGGTTTGCAGCGCATAGGTGCCAGTGTCCTGGGGGCAGGGCGTCAGACATTCTGAGCACGGCTTATGTCGGCAGTGTTCGGCAGTTCGTCGAGTTCCTCGGACAATCCCAAGTCGTGCACCTCCCTGCTCGTATAACCGGCGATCCTCGCATCCAGGCTTATCTGGATTGGCTGAGGCAGCATCTAGGTTTGTCTGAGTACACCATCGAGGCGCGCCGCAAGCTCATGAACCAGCTTGTGCCCTTGCTCGGCCCAGATCCTTGTATGTACGATGCGGCCGGGGTACGCAGCGTAATCGTGGCGGAGTCCCAGCGCCGAAGTGCGGTCAATATGAAGAGCATCGTGACAGCCGCGAGATCCTATTTGCGCTATCTGATGATTCATGGTGAGTGCCTGCCATCGCTGGATCAGGCGGTGCCAAGTGTGGCCCACTGGAGGCATTCGAACCTTCCCAAGTATCTCCCGGCGGCCAAAGTAGAGACGTTGATCAACTCGTGCGATACGACGACGGCAACTGGCATTCGCGACCGCGCCATCTTGCTGCTCCTGGCGCGTCTTGGTCTGCGGGCGGGAGACATCATGACGCTACGCATCGACGACATCGATTGGCAGCATGGCAGCCTACGCGTTTGCGGCAAGGAGCGCAGGGAAGCGAATCTCCCTTTGCCGCAGGACGCCGGCGATGCGCTACTGAAGTATCTGACCGAGGCACGGCCTGATGTTCCCGTCGCCCAAGTCTTCTTGTGTTCACTGGCACCGCAGCGGCCGTTTGCTGACTCGCACACAGTTTCCTCGATCGTTTCTCGGGCCTTGGCCCGCGCGGGTATTGATGATGCGCCCTCGCGCGGAGCCCATCTGCTTCGACACTCGCTGGCCACGACCTTGCTACGAGCCGGAATGCCACTTGCCACCATTGGCACGGTCTTGCGGCATCGATGCATCGATACGACGGCACAGTACGCAAAGGTCGATGTCCAGGCACTCAAGCTGATTGCCCAGCCCTGGCCAGGCGGTGCGTCATGCTGAGCCAGGATGTGGAACGCTATGCTGCTTTGCAATGCATCCTTGGACACAAATTCGGCGACCAAACCCGCTCGCTCAAGCACTTTGCCAACTATGCCATGGCCCACGGAGACGAGTTCGTCCGTATTGCAAGCGTGCTGGCTTGGGCGGCACAAACACCTTCAGCACAGCAACGCCGTAGGCTGGTTGCGCAGGTACGCCGATTCGCGCTTGCCATGCGCGCCGAGAATCCGCGCCACGAAGTACCACCCAGAGATTGCGTGGGTCGTGCCACGGTAGCCCGGAGACCGCCCCACATTTACACCGCCCACGACATCGACCGCATCATGCGCGCCGCGCGCCAGATGCCGACGAAGGGCTTTATCGGGCCCGAAACGCTCACCACCCTGTTGGGGCTTCTGGCATCGACTGGCTTGCGTATTTCCGAGGCGCTGTCGTTGCAATGCTCGGACGTTGGGGACGATGGTCTCATCATTCGCAAGTCCAAGTACGACAAGAGTCGTCTCATCCCGCTGCATGAGACGACCCAGGCCGCACTGGGACGGCACCTGATCGAGCGCGCTTGTCGGCCGGTCTATACCCAGGCGGTGTTCGTGTCCAGCAACGGGCAAGCGCTCCTTTACGCCACCGTTCTGGCCGCGTTCCGGCGGTTACTGGCATACGCCGGACTGAGGCCGAAGTCCTCAAGCAGCGGCCCGCGCATGCATGACTTGCGCCACACCTTCGCGGTGCGCTCGCTGGCGCAATGCCAGACTGATCGGCAGGCTGTTGCGCAACACATGCTTGCACTCAGCACCTACCTTGGCCATACGCACGTCTCCTGTACCTACTGGTACCTCGAAGCGACCCCCATCATCATGGGTGGCATCGCCAAGGCGGGCGAAGCAATGCACCAGGGAGGTGACGCATGACCACACTGGCCGGCCACCTCAGCACCTTCCTGCGCGAGTACCTGCCAAGAGATCGCGCGGCCAGCACGCACACCTGCGAGACTTACGCCTACAGCCTGATGCTGCTGTTGCGGTTTGCGGCCGAGCGCCTGAGCGTAAAGCCTTCGCAAATCGACCTCGCTCAGATCGACACCCGCCTCGTACTGGGGTTCTTGACACACATCGAGGAGCGCCGTGGCAATGCGGCGCGAACCCGCAACGCGCGTTTGGCGGCAATCAAGTCGTTCTTCCGGTATCTCGAATATCGTGAGCCGCAATGTGTCGAGCAGGCTCGACAAATTCACGGCATCCCGATGAAGAAGGCCGACGAGGCCCTGGTCGCATACCTGAACCGGGAGGAGATCCAAGCCCTGCTTGATGCGCCTGGTGCTACGACAGCCATCGGTTTGCGAGATCGCGCCATGTTGCACGTGGCCTACGCCTGTGGTCTTCGCGTCACAGAGCTTGTGTCGCTTCGCCTGGATCAATTCGACAGCCGAACTCCGCCATCCATCCGCGTGATCGGCAAGGGGCGGCGAGAACGCGTGCTGCCGCTATGGAAGGTAACCGCCGCTGCCCTGAATGCCTGGCTCAAAGTACGTCGGGCCGACGGTGCCCCCGAGTTGTTCCCCAACGCTTGCGGGCGGGCCATGACCCGCGCTGGATTCGAGTACATCCTCGATAAGCACGCCAGTACCGCCAGCAAGGAACAGTCGTCCATCACAAAGAAGCGGGTCACGCCTCACGTGCTTCGCCACAGCTGCGCCATGCACATCCTGCAGGCCACCGGCGACGTCAGGAAGGTGTCGCTTTGGCTGGGGCACGCGAGCATGCAGAGTACAGAAATCTATCTCCGAGCAGATCCGACCGAGAAGCTGGACGCTCTCGCCATGGGAGTACCACCGATGCTCAAACGGGGCAAGTTCCAGGTGCCCGACAAGCTGATAGCGATGTTCAAGGAGGTCGGACGCCCCGTGTAGTTATGCAAAGCGTCAACCGCTTGGATTCGGCGGCAACCACTAATGGGCGCCGCCAACTCCGCATAACGATAAGCTCCGCATACTACCGCTTATGTGGTGAACCACATAATTTGTAAACGCGCTCGCCGTCGTCGCGCTTGGCCGACTCGATCTTGAGGCCCATCTTCTTCCCCAGGCTGCCGGAGATGAACCCGCGGACACTATGAGCCTGCCACGCCGTTGCGGACATTATTTCTTTCAACGTGGCGCCTTCGGCGCGCTTGAGCAGGTCGAGGACGATGGCCTTCTTGCTACCCTCGCGCGGCGGGCGCGCGCCGTCCTTGGGCTTGGCCTCTTTGGTCGCCTTGGCCTTCTTCGGCGCGGCAGGCGCCGCGTGTTGCGCGGGGGCGGGCGTCAGGACCTGGATGGCTTTCCAGATCCGCGCGATGGCCGTCTTGCGGTCCGTGAACTTCTTGATCGGCTTCAGGGAGTCGAAAGGCACCACACCGGCGAAGCCGTTCCAGACTTCGGCGAAGCGGGCGATCGGCCAGGCGGCCGAGAGTTTCGTGAGTTCCTTCTCGGTGGAGAAGGTTCCTTCGGTGGTTCCGATGCCATGGTTGAGAGCATCTTCGAGGGCGGCAAAGGCAGTGATGCTGTTGTCGGTGTCGATTGTAAAGGTAGTCATGTTTAGTCTCCTAGTTCGAGTCGATGGCGCGTTAGCAATCCAGGCCTTTGGCATCCACCGCGCTGCGGTCGCCCAGGCTGGCGAGCACGTAGGCGAGCTCCTCGTTAACGTGGCCAAGGTCGCCGGGGAAACCCCAGTCGCCTTGGAACTGGCGCTGTGTTCCTTCATGGACCTGGAGCCGGAACTCAATACGCTTCAGAAGCTCTTTGGTTTCCGCGAGGCGCTCTGCGTAGCAGGCGGCGGCGGTTTGCTTGGTGGTCTGTTTGGTGCGTGCCATCGACCCTATCAATCACTTCACTTCCGGCGAATAGCAAGGCGATTCATTCCGATTCGCAAACAAATATGGGCATCTCACTCCGGGGGTACGCAAAGCACCGCGGCGTCACGCTGAAAGCGGTCCAGAAGGCGGTTGCGCGCAAGCGGATCAAGCTGGAATCGGACGGATCGGTCGATGCTGCGCGGGCGGATCGCGATTGGACGGCGAATAGCGACGTCGCCGGGGTCCTGCCCAACATCATCGGCGGCCAGAAGCAGGCGTATCGGACGGCCAGGAGCATGGCCACCGATCCGGAGGTCATGCCGGCGCCGGCCACTGTAGCCGGCGATCCACTCCATGCTTACTTGAAGGCGCGTGCGGTGAAGGAGACCTTCCTCGCGAAGCGGGCCCAGCTTGAATATGAGCAACTCGCCGGAAAGCTGATCGACAAGAGTATTCCCAAGGAGTGGGCTGCCGCGTTCTTTCAGATGGTGAAAGAGCATGTGCTCGCGCAGCCGGATCGTCTCGCGCCCACGCTGGCAGCCATCAGCGACATCGCCTCGGCGCATAAAGTTCTGTTGAACGACTGCAAGGCCATGTTAGTGCGGCTTAGCAAGGCGGTCGCAGACAGCAGATTCTAATCATGTCTTCCTTCCTCGGCGAAGTTGGCGCGGCGCTCCTCCTCCCGCCGCGCGACCTGACGGTTTCCCAGTGGGCAGACGAAAACCGTGTGCTCACTGGGGCCGCGTCGGCGGAGCGCGGCCAGTGGCGGAGCCGCTCCTACCAGCGTGAGCCGATGGATGTGTTGAGCCCGGCGCACCCCGCCAAAATGGTCGTCCTGCTGTCCAGCGCCCAGATGTTGAAAACGGAGTGCCTGCTCAACTTCCTGGGCTTCATCGCCGACGTCGATCCGGGCCCGGCGCTAGTGGTCGAGCCCCGCATCGAAGACGCCAAGGCGCTGTCGAAGGATCGCGTGGCGCCGATGTTTCGCGCGACGCCCGTGCTGCGGGGCAAGCTGGCCACGGTCAAAAGCCGCGACTCCGACAACACCGTTCTCCACAAGGCGTTCACGAACGGCTCAGGCCACGTCACGTTCACGGGTGCGATCAGCCCGAGCGGCCTGGCCATGCGGCCGATCCGGTATGCCTTGCTCGACGAGGTGGACCGGTACCCCGCGTCGGCCGGTACCGAGGGCGATCCGGTTTCACTTGCGATCCAGCGCACGGCGGAGTTCGAGCACAACAAGAAGATCCTGCTGTGCTCGACGCCCACTATAAAAGGATGCAGCCGGATCGAATTGGCCTGGTTGCAAAGCGATCAGCGCGAATACTTCGTGCCGTGCCCGCACTGCGGCGAGTTCCAGGTGCTGGAGCTGGGCGACGGCGCTGAGGGTGGGCTGGCCTGGCCAGAAGGGCATCCTGAGGCCGCGCAGTATCGCTGTCGCCACTGCAAGGCGCTGATTCCGGAACACAAGAAAGCCTCGATGGTCGAGCAGGGTGGCTACCCGTATGGCTCGCTCTCGGGCGCGCCGGCGATCCCCGCGGCCTCCGCCGCCACTCCGGCGATGGACGGCGCCGGCGCGGCTGGCTCGTCTGGAAGTTACTCGCGGGCGGATCACGTCCATCCGACCGACACGAGCCGCCAGTCCCTCATCAATGGGGCGCCCACCACCTGGCCCACATTCGCGCCTTCGGCGACGACCGATACGACGAACGCGGCCAATATCATCAGCGGCACGCTCGGGCATGGACGCCTTCCGGCCTTGCTCTCGGCCGACATTCCGAACAATGGAGCCAATACAAGCGGCAACGCGGCCACAGCGACGGCCCTGGCGTCAACGCCGACGCCCTGCTCAGCCGGCAACTACCCGCTGGGGATCGCCGCGAGTGGCAATGCCACCGGCTGCACCCCGGCCGCCACGGGCACGGTGACGAATAACGAGGGCGCGTTCACTCCCCAATACCTGCTGATCGGCAACGGCGGGCCGGACGCGAAGGTGTCAACGCCTTATCTCGACAGCTCATGGATACTGAACAATCCGGCCGGGTTCAAGAGCGGCGGAGCGGGGAGCGGATTCGTACAGATGGGCGGCACAACGTCCGGGGCGGTGACGGTCACCGTCCAGTCGGCGGCTGGCTCATGGAGGCTGACGCTTCCGAACACCTCTGGAGCCAACGGGCAGACCTGGGTGACGGACGGCAACGGGAACATGTCCTGGTCCTCGCTTCCCACCGCGCTACCGCCCGATGGACAGGCGGGTGGCGACCTCAGCGGCTCGTACCCGAATCCGATGGTGGCGCAGATTGGCGGCGCATTCCTGCCCTCGGCAGGCTCCCTTACCAAGACCAACAGCGCCAGCCAGCTTGTCGCAGCCGTGGCCGGAACGGATTACGTAACACCGAACGGCAACATTACGGGCAATGCAGCCACGGCGACCGCGCTGGCGAGCGCTCCCACGACCTGCAACTCCGGCAATTATGCCCGCGGCGTCGGCGCGAATGGTAATGCCACCGGCTGTACGCCGGCCAATGCCGGGACAGTAACGAGCGTAACCTTCACCGGCGACGGGACGGTCCTGAGCTCGACTCCCTCTGCCGCCGATACCGGCAGCGGCACGGTCGCGGCGACACTCAACACGCAGACCAAAAACACGGCATTGATGGGGCCCCCGACAGGCTCGGCAGCCAACCCCACGTTCCGGAACATCGTGGCGGCGGATTTGCCGACGCAGGCGCTCAATTATTGGTTCCCCGGTACCGTCCTTCCGCCGACCAACGGGAGCAATCAGCCCCTCGGCGGGACGGGGCTCGCCAATACGGCGCGGTTTATCGTTTTCACGATGCCCTTCAACACCACGATCAGCAAAGCATCCATCGAGGTGTCCACGAGCGACGCCGGCCAGACCATGGACTTCGGTCTCTACAATGCGGCCGGAACGTCCAAGCTGTGGTCGATCGGGTCCGGCAGCGGAATCAGTCTCGGGAGCACCGGCATCGTGTCGGCGATGAACACGACAGTCGCACTCGCAGCCGGATCCTACCTGTTCGCCTGGACGGAAAGCGGCACGGCGGGCCAGATCTACACCTGGAACATGAACACGGGTCTGTACCAGTTGCTCGCGTCGGGGTCGAGCTATAAGTACGGCACCTGCACGAACACGGCGACGGCCGGTGTGCTGCCCGCTTTCTGCGGGACCCTGATCGCTGCGACATCGGCCTTTAACGTGGCCGCGGTGATGCTGGAGCCTTAACCGATGACGAAGATTCTGCTCATTTTCCTGATGTCTATGTCCGCCAGCCATGCGGCCACCTATTACGTCAACAACTGCGTCGTCCCAGGCAGCGATTCGAACAATGGCACGAGCACATCGACGCCCTGGTTGACGATCGCCCACGTCAATGCTCAAACCTTCAACCCCGGCGACTCGATCCTATTTCAGCGCGGCTGCATCTGGCACGAGAAGCTCCTACCGCCGTCCTCCGGCTCGAGCGCGAACCAGATCACCTTCGCCGACTACGGCAGCGGCAACAAACCGATCCTAGATGGGGCGACGGCGCCGGCGCATTGGGGGCGCGGCGGCGGCTCGTACGCACTGCAGGACACGTTCGAGTCGGGCGCCTACAGCGCGTCCTGGAGCTCGACGCAGGGCAGTGTGAATACCTGGGCCGGGTTCGGGGTTACTGGGCCCTCCGGCGGCGGAAACTATGGCGCGGGTCTAGGATCGGCCCAGCAGTGTGCCTGGAATGGCGCCAACGGCTCGGAATATTGGTTCGAGACCTGGGTCCAGGCGGGCGCCTCCGCTGCGGCGCGGACCTACGTCGGGCAATTCGGAAGCGGCGGCAGCCCGATCGTGGCGGTCATGTTCTCGTCGAGCAGCGACCCGACGCCGAATAAGCTGCGTATCTACAACTACGCCGCGGCGGCCGGCAGCCAGGAGTTCTACGGGACGACGGCGATCGCAGCCTCGACCTGGTACAAGGTGAAAGCGCGCCTAGTCATCAGTGCGACGGCCGGCGAGATTGACGTCTGGCTAAACACTGGCTCCGGCTGGACACTGGAGTTTGCGCAGAGCGGCGTCAACACAGGCTCAGCCAGCATCACCCGCGTGAGCATGGGCTATAGCAGCGTCGCCACCCAGAGCACCTACTTTGACTACTTCCAGATCGCGGCCACGGACCCATCGCTTCCCTCGACGACCTATCTGTTCTCAACCCTGACTACGAATCCGCCCACATCGGCGCCGATCAATCTGACCCGCGTCTGGTACGGGAACAATATCGCCACCATCTTGGAGTACCCCCAGAACGCGGGCGCGGGCAGCGGCGTTAGCCCGGGCCAGTGGGACATCACCGGATCGAACGCCGGCCTGTCCTCGATCGTCTGGGTGGCGACGTCCGGCAATATCGCCAAGGTCGAGTGGCCGACGATTGATTACGACGTAAGGGTCTATGGCCAAAGCTATCTGACGTTTCAAAACCTCATGTTCATGCGGGCGCTGGTGCGCGGTATGAACCACGGAACCAACTCGCAGCCCTCTCACAACCAGATCCTGTACTGCGATTTTTGGGATAACAACGGCAGCGGCTCTTACGTCAACAAGGACGGGACGATCTACGGCATTGATTCATATACGTTCAGCCACAACACGTTCTACCGTAACTACATCCACACGGCAGCCACGGTCTATCAGGGTGGCAGCGGGCACGGCGTCTATTGCACGAAATGCACAAACACGCTCATCGAATACAGCGATTGCCAGAACAATGGCAACTACTGCACGCAGCTTCAGGACGCCTCGAATTACAACACGTACCGCTATAGTCGATCGATCGGCGAGCAGGGACTGCTGAGCCTGACAACGGACCTGATCGGCGGCTCCACCGGCAATTCCATTTACGACAACATCAGTGTGAATGAGTACCAGTGCGTCGTCGCGACAAGCGCCACCGGAAACTATCTCTACTACAACACCTTCGCCGGCTTCTCTTACCGCGGCTTCGCCAACAATAGCGGCACGTTCGGCGTGGTCGAAAACAACATCTTCTGGACGACGGTTCCAGGTGCACAGGTCATCTTCACTTCGGCCGGAACGGGCTTCACGTCGAACTTCAACATTTACGGCACGCAGCAAAGCAGTTTCATCTATTCCGAGGGGACGTACTACAGCACACTCGCCGCGTGGGGGCAGGCCGGCGCGCAGGACAAGACGGGCGATCCGCTCTTTGCCGCGTTGGCCAGCAACAACGTCTCGCTGACTGGCAGCTCGTCGGCGCACAACGCGGGCATGGACCTTTCCGCCACCGTGCCTCATGGCTGGAGCCCTGTCTCGCCGCTTGGGTTGCCGATGCCGAGGTCGCTCTCCATGCCTGGCAAGAACGCCCCGTCCAACGCGCCCTTGGTCACAGTGAACTCGGTCCGGCAGATCTCCTGGCCGCGGAATAAGTCGCAGACCGCGTCGATCGCCTGACGCTGATACTCCAGGCCCGCGTCAAAATGCAGCTTCATGACTTTTTCCGCTTCGGATTCGGCCGCTCGGGTAACCCCTTGGCGGCATCTTCAATGCTGTTCCGTTGCTCGCGCTCGGCTTCGGCCTCGGCAAGCGCACGCCGGCGAGCCGCGAACTGCTCATACTCGGACTCGGCGCGGGCGTCAGCGTCCGACTTGCTCACCCGGCCCTTCCCTCCAAGCACTTCGCGCTCGTTGAAGCGCAGGAACTCGTTGAGCTTGATTTCCCAATCCCGCAAGAACACCTGTTTCCTGCGCCGCGCTTGGTCCTCGGCGAAATCGAGCCACATCACCACAGTCCGGTTCAGGCCGTCAATCTCGTCTTGGCTTAGGTAGTTCTTCGCCACCGTCACGTCGGCCTTCCGAACCACGCCGCCTTTCCATGCCGTCAGTCCCATGTTGGGTTTGGCGTGATTGGCGCGTTCAGTGATCAGCTCCGGAGCGGTCTTGCCCGTCGCGGCGAAGTGGAGCTTGTTCTGGATGGTCTGGAAGAACTCGTGCGTGGACTTCGCCGCCGGTTCGTAATCGCCGGCCAGGGCGAAGAGGTCCCGCACACGCAGATACATTCTCTTCTCGCTGGCTCGGATATCGCGAATCCGCTCCAGCAACTCATCGAAGTAATCGGGAATGCCCGAGCCTTCCAGCGGCGGATTCTTCAGCCGCTGGTCGTCCATGGTGAAGCCCTTCACCAGGTACTCGCTCAGCCGCTCTGTGGCCCACCGGCGGAATCTTACGCCCCGCGGCGAGCGGACGCGGTATCCCACGGCCAGAATGCACTCCAAGTTATAGTGGTCAATCAGCCGGGCAACGTCCCGGTCGCCCTCCCGGCGAACTATCCGGAATTTCCGGATAGTTGCCGTCGGATCGATCTCCCCCTCTTCAAAGAGGTTCTGGATGTGCTCGTTGACGGTTCTAACGTCCTTCCCGTAAAGCTCTGCCATGAGAGCCTGGGTGAGCCACACCGTGTCGCCCGCAAACCGGCATTCGACCCGAGTCCGCCCGTCTTCGGTCGGATAGAGAATGACCTCGCCGGTCAGTGGTGGTTGATCAGGCATAACCGGTCCCCCTACAGGCTGCGCACTTTCGCGATCCCATTCTGTTCCAGGATCGCGGCGAGATTGGACTTAGCGACATCGTCGGCGAACGCGCTGTCGCGGAAGACGCAGGTTACCTCTCCGGCCGGATTCAATTCGGCGCGCCAATCCGCGATGGCGTGCGCTACCGCCTCGACCTCGTGGCGGTCAATCGATCGGGCGAGACAGGCAAACAGAGTCCCACCCCCGATGGCGTGCACCTTTTTGCCGGCGGCGTGCCGCGTCTCGATCGGGACGCACAGGTCCAGGCCGAGCTTCAAAAGCAACTCATAGAGGATGTCCGCTTCGGAGCGGTCCGCCTTAATGTGCTCAATCGAGTCCAGCAACATCTGATCCAGGTTTTCGCCCGCTGGCTCCCAGACGCGCAAATTGCTGCTGTCCAATTTGAAGACACGGAACCCGAGATCGCCAGAGAACATCGGATTCTCCTCGCGAATCCGCCGCCCCGCGCTTCGGAGACGTTCTTTCGTGATGTCGGCAATCGTCTTAAGTTTGCCGCCCTTGGCTTCTGCCAACGGTTCCGGAAGCTGAACCAAGATGCAACGTCGGTTGCCTCCGTCGGCAGCGTTTTGCGCGTAGACCGCATCCGCGGTCGAGCCCGAGCCGGCGAAGAAATCTACAACAAGCGCGCCCTCCTCCGCTTCGGTCGCGAGTTCCAGCATTCTCCGGATCAAGCGAGTGGGCTTGGGCGTTTCAAAAACGGAGTCGGAGTCATCAAACGTGACGGCCGAGATGAGCTCCTTCTTCGCTTCTTGCGTATGGCCGACCTCCTCGTAGGTCCAAAGCGTCTGTGGTACGCGGCCAGATTTTACGTCGGTTAGAAAGCGCTTCAACCTCGGCGTATTGTTGCCGTCGCTACCCCACCAAATTCGATTCTCGGTATCAAACTCCTTGAATTTCGCTGGCGACACTCGCCAGTAAGTGCCAGGGGGCGGACCATCAATCACTCGTCCTGAGGGGCACGTGACAGGGTAGGTGCCTTCGCCGTAAAAATTCCGAGCAGAGAGGTCACCGGATGTCCAAGGTCCGCGTGGGTCGTTGTCCGGATTAGAGTAGCGCGCCTCCATCTCCTCTGTTCTCGGCAGGAGGCGAGGCTTCCATGCCTCAGCATCTCTCGCGTAGACGACAACATAATCGTGATCTTCAGAGAAGTGGCGAGCGGAGTTCTTTGGGGAGAAAACCTTCTGCCAAATCACGCATGCAACGAAGTTCTCCTCCCCAAAGACTTCGTTGAGCAGTGCCCGCAGGTTGTGGATCTCGTGATCAGCAATGCTGACAAATAGGACACCATCTTTGTCGAGAAGATCTTGCGCCAGCTTAAGGCGCGGGCACATCATATTGAGCCAGTCGGTATGGAAGCGTCCAGAGGCTTCAGTGTTAGAACTCTGCTTTCGACCGCCATCGTCGGTCTGGCCAGTCAATTCAAGGTAATTGCGGATGCTGTCCTGAAAACTGTCCGGATAAACAAAATCCTTGCCCGTGTTGTACGGCGGGTCGATATAAATCAGCTTCACTTTGCCGGAATACGACTTCCGCAGGAGCTTGAGAACCTCGAGGTTATCCCCTTCGATCATGAGGTTTCGGGTCGTGTCCCAGTCCACGCTCTCTTCGGGGCACGGGCGCAGCGTGCCGGTGGAGGGCGTCAGCGCAAGCTGCCGGGCGCGCCGCTTGCCATGCCAGTTCAGGCCGTACTTCTCCTCGCGTTCGTCCACCGCGCCGCCCAGGAGCTGTTTCAGGACCTCAAAGTCGATCCGGCCTTCGGTGCAGACCTCAGGGAATAGCGCCTTGAGGGTCTCGATGTTCTCGGCCACCAGGTCGGCGGAATGGCTTTCGGGGTCTTCGGCAGTCAGCTTCTTCATGGTCAACCTCCAGATTAGCTACCCACACGGGATCATAACGCGCAAATGCCCGTCTTCGATGTCCTTACGCGCGTTTTTCCATCGCGCGCAAACTCGTCCCCTTCAGGTCGGGCGACCGGCGTTGATACTCATCCAGAGCATCTTCATCCTGGCGTTCAACGTCTGGATCTCCAGGTTCAGCTCAACCTGGCGTGCGATCTGAGTCTCTTTGGCCGCGGCGGCTCGCAGAGCCGAGCCTGTCAGAGATGGAGCAAGCGGAGATGGAAGGATTCCTCGCCCACATGCTGCAGATCTATCCAGTTGCCGGCGTCCACCTGTTTCAAACTCCTGTCGCCGCGCCTCAGGGGGCAATCGAGTACTGCTTGACCTTCAGACAAGGGCAAGCGATCGGGATGGAGTCCCCGGAGGGCTTCCTCGTTCGTGCGCAATCCGCAGCAGTCAAAGAGGTTAGCAGAACTCTGAAGCCTGGTGCAGTGAAGCTTCGTGAGCAGTTGGTTGAACTTGGCGTGTTGAAGGACGCCGGTGATCATCTCCTGTTCACGCAGGACTATGCCTTCAACACCCCTTCGACGGCGGCGAAAGTCGTCTGTGGAAACGAGGTAAACGGTAGGACGGCTTGGAAGACCGATTCTGGCATGGTGCTCCGCGACGTGCAGAATGCCGCGATCGAAGCACCCTAGAGCAATTTTTGACATACTATAAGTGCCCTGGCGATTTCTCTGCCGAAACCGTTATGCCGCAAGCATACGCAGACGATCTGCGTCGTAAGCTCTTGGGGGCCTACGACCAGGGGCGGGGTGGGTTGGAGAAACTGGCGGCGTTGTTCGGTGTCAGTTACGGCTGGGCGCAGAAGGTGGCCGCCACGCGACGGCGCACGGGGAGCGTCGAGCGGCCGGCGGGTGCCAAGCGCGGATTTCCGAGTCGGCTGACGCCGGAGTTGCGCTCCGCATTGAGCACTCAGATTCAAACGCGGCCCGACGCAACGCTGGCCGAGTTGCGGCAGTGGTTGAGCGAGCAGCATGGCGTGGCGGTGAGCGTTTCGCGGCTGTGCACGGTGCTGCAAGAGCTGGGACTGCGGCTTAAAAAAAGTCGCTCCACGCAGCCGAGCAGGACACTCCAGACGGACGGGCGCGACGCCAACAGTGGTGGCGCGAAATCGCGGAGATTGACTCCGAACGCCTGATTTTCCTGGACGAAAGCGGGGTTACGACCGATTTGACGCGGCGCTACGGGCGCGCTCCGCGCGGGCAACGAGTGCGCGAGGGTGCCCCCGGCGGCCATTGGCACAGCGTCACATTGTTGGGGGCCGTAGGCGTGACCGGATGGAAGGCGGCGATGAGCATCGCGGGTGCCGCCGACGGCGACGTTTTTCTGGCCTACCTGCAAGACGTGCTGGGTCCGCAACTGCGCGCCGGCGACGTGGTGGTGATGGATAATCTGAGTGCTCACAAGGTGGCGGGCGTTCGCGCACTGATCGAGGCGCGTGGGGCGGAGTTGCGCTATCTGCCGCCCTACTCGCCCGACTACAATCCCATCGAAGCGTGTTGGTCGATGGTCAAACAGAAACTTCGATGCCTGCGCGCCCGAACGCTTGAGGCCCTCGATCAAGCCATCGCCGAAGCCCTGCGTTTAGTCACCGCCGAGCACACCGCTGCCTTCTTCCGCCATTGCGGTTATGCATTATAGAAAGTTCGAAAGCGCTCTAGTTGGCTGCTGACTGAGCTGCACGCCCCCCAAAGGCTGGAGAAAGTTCGAGGAGGGATGAGAGAGGGGAGCCAATTCAGTTGACGGCTTTTTCGAACTGGAGAATCCCTCTGTCCGAATTGTGAGCGCTCTTCGGGACCCGTGCCGCCTCGCCTTTACGGCAGATTCGACTGGCGCAGCGCTCGACGGAACTCCCGGAAGACCTGGTCGAATGGCGGCAAGACGGCCATCTGATTTGACAGGCGCGCGGACCATAGCGCCTTCAGTCGCGCCTCTTTCTTACAGATCGCCTCCTGGATTCCTTTGGCCTCCTGCTTGCGAAAAGCGAGTTTCTCAGTGATGGCCGGCGCCAACCTTGAAAGATCCATGCCTTCACAGGAAACAAGATACCAGAGGTCGTATAGGTCCCGCGGCTCGTTCCGTGCGCGATCGGCGAGGGCCATAACTTTCTCGCTGGCGGTTTCTGCGAGCGCGTATACCTGCACGACTCGATCGTCCGGCAGGTCGGCAAACTCCTCATAGGCTCGTAGCACTGGCCGGGCTTCGAGCGGAAAAACCAGCAGCTCACGAATCGTGATATCCACTTTGACGCTGCCGCCCGCCGGCAGTGGCCCGATGTACCGTAGATAGAATGTGTGGCTGTTGGCGTGCGAGTGGCGGTCCTCGCGGTCGAACGCGAACTCAATCCCGGAGGCCTCGCGCACGCCAGCATAGACCGGCTCCAGCCCGAGGCGCAGGTCCTCAAAGGGCGTTGGCTCCAACAGCGTGAAATCAAGGTCTTCCGAAAAACGATAGTCGCCGAAAAAGCAGCGCTTGAGCGCCGTCCCTCCCTTGAAGGCGAGCTTGCCTCGGAGATCGCTTTCCGCCAGAGAACTGAGCAGCCAGGCGAGACAGTAATCCCGTTCGAGGACGCTCTCCGGGATGCGGCGGCCGCCCGCTCTGGCGAGCCGATTTGCCAACAGAGAAAGGTCCCGTTGTGGAATCAATCAGGTGCTCCGGATTACTTCGAGTTCTTCAGGGGCCACGTTCAGGCGAAGCCGCCACTTCACCATGCGTGGACCTTCCTTCGGCATGACCGGGTCGAGAAGGGAATAGGTCACGGTCAGAGCAGAGCGCAGCCGTTGTAATTCCGGCTCGGGCGCGAGATGGTAGAGTTCGAGCAGGTATCCAAGTCTTCTGATGACAGATCCCACCCGCAACCGGAGCGCGTATTCGATAGCGCGGCTCGTCTTCAGATCCCCGCGTCGCATCCACAAACCCTTGGCAACTTCTGCGATGCCGCCGCAGTACTCGGGTTGGCGTAGGCCGTCGATCAGCGTTCGCTCAAGGTCGCTGATCCGAACCGAATCCTGCTTGGTAATCCAGTGCATGCCCACACCGAAAATGTGCTCTGCTCGCACGAACACAAACCGGAACTCCGTGCCGTGGATGGTCCGGGCTCGGAGCCTTTTCGGCGTGCTCGTGAAAACGGTGAATTGCGGCTGTGTCACCATCCGATGCAATTCCATAGCGGACGAGTGGGAGATGTAGTAATCCGTGCCGCCCGCGATGGCTCTCGCGGTCAGATACGGGTTTCCTGAAAACTCGGTTGCGCTCCCAAGTTCGGGGGGAACCAGCACGAACAGGCCGGGCTTGAGGCGAGTGACCAGGCCGCGCGCCTCGGCTTTGCGCACCAGGCTGCGGGCGGAATTCGCTTCGAGGCCAGTGATCGCCGTAACGTCCGAATTCGTGAAGGTAGTCTGGGCGCGGTCGTAGAGTGCGGCGATCAGGTGCGCCGTCTGCGGCCCCACGGTCTTCAACTGTTGGTTCTGCCTCATGTACCAGGCGTGCCCTGCCAGGGCGCGTTCTGCACATAGGGTATCACTATTCCCGTTGCGCAACCCGTGGAGAAAGTTAG